>NZ_CP033924.1:1404553-2809106 GCF_003815875.1 Chryseobacterium lactis | reverse complement strand
TGAACAAACTCCACCTGTAGATGGAGAGGATGAAGTTACATACGGATAAGTACCGAAATCAATATCAAGCATTAACGCCTGAGCTCCTTCAAATAAAACGTTTTTACCGTCTCTGATGGCTTCGTTTAGCTCTAATTCAGTATCAACAATTCTGTCCTGAAGTTGTTTTCCGATTTCTAAATATTCGTTATAGATCTCTTCAACATCTAAAGTTGGTTTTCCGTAATATTTTTCAAAAAGAGAATTCTTAACTTTTAAGTTTTTCTCAATTTTATCTCTTAAAATCTCAGGGTTTAACAGATCAACCATTCTTATTCCTACTCTTGCGATTTTATCTTCATAGCAAGGTCCGATTCCTTTTTTGGTTGTTCCGATCTGAGTTCCTCCGTGTTCCTCTTCACGGTAAGTATCCAAAAGGATGTGGTAAGGCATAATCACATGCGCTCTTCTGCTGATAAAAATGTGGTCTGTTCTCAAGTTTTTGCTCTCGATCTGACCAACTTCTCTAATGAAAGACTTAGGGTTTACCACTACTCCGTTTGCAATGATACATTTCCCTTTGCATTGAAGAACTCCTGAAGGAAGAAGGTGTAGAACGAATTTTTCTTCACCAACATACACCGTGTGACCAGCGTTGTCTCCTCCCTGGAAACGCACTACATAGTCCGATTTTGCTGATAAAACATCCGTTATTTTTCCTTTGCCTTCATCTCCGTACTGAAGACCTACAACTACATAAGTTGACATATTGTACTTTTGTTTTTAGATTCGTGCAAAATTACTTTTAAAAAAAATGACGACCAAATTATAGGGGATATTTATTTTGAGTTGGGATGAAAATCATGAGATTATAAAGTTTTTTATTCACATTTAACTACCATAAAAGAAAGGCAAAAAGAATTTTCCTTCCCTATTTCATAATTTCACTGAGTTACTTTATTGAGCTTTCATAGCACCTCAAAAATAAATACCATATCAAATCAAACATGCAGTTTGAAACAAAATTTCTAAACAGAGTTTCTATATGGAAAATAGAGAATCACAAAGGAGAAATATCTACTAATAATTTTCGAAAAATTAAACTCGAAGAATTCTTAAGATAAATTTCATATCCAAACTTGTGCAAAATGAATTATATTTACTTTCAAAAACCATAAATATGAAACTTAAAGTACTCATCTTATTTCTGATAGGTCCGATATTTCCATTACAGGCACAGAGTAAAGTGAATGATTATTTGCATATTCCGGGCCCATTACAACTTGCACAAAAAACATATAATTTAGCCTGGAGCTCCCATCCCAACGAGAACTACTTTAAACAGGAATATGTAAGCTCTGATGAAAATATCAACAAGTATAACAGTATGGTTCTTATTGATTTTGTAAAGGGGGATTTTACCATTACAGACATTGTTGATCAAAAAGTAAGTGAATTGGAAAAAATGAAAAAAATCAATCCGATTGTTAATTATCAGGTTCTTGAGAACAACGGAGAATACATTTTAGATTTTCTGATTAGTGAAAACTCACAAGACGGTAAAGACATTTTGATTGCAGAGAGGAATGTTTACCGGTATAAAGCCATCACAAAAAATAATAATAAAGGTATCCTGCTTTTTGCAGTAAGTGAACGGGGATACAAAGAAAATATGGATCAATTTTTGAATAATTTGAAAAAGAACCCATCCAAACTAATTGAAACCGTTGGAAATTATCAACTCCCAGACATTGAGATAAAATAATATAAAATCCACAATTTCTATGACTTCATCTCCAAAATCAGCCTACCTACCTTCCAACGTTAATACTCATTCCAGGCTTTTCTTCACTTTGTTTTCCCCGGAAACCGTAAAAGCAACTTTATTAATTGTTCATGGAATGCAGGAACACAGCGGAAGATATGCAGACATTGCAGATTATTTTTGCAATCACGGAATCGCAGTATTGACATATGATCATCTGGGACATGGAAGATCAGTAAAAAAGAACAGAGACATCGGTTTTTTCCAGCTTAATAAACCTGATCAACGACTTATTGCCGACGCTGAAATGATGGCAGATTACCTAGCAGGAAAACATCCGGATGTTCCCCATTTTATTCTTGGTCACTCTATGGGATCTTTTATCACGCGTTGTCTTCTTCAAAAATCAAATAATAAATTTGCAGGGGCAATTATTACAGGTACCGGAGGGCCCCTAGCAGGCATTGGTATATTAAAAGGTTATTTATCTTTGGCTAATATCTTTGCTCCTCATCACCGGACTTTTTTGAATTCTGTTTTCACGAAAGTTAATAACAAGCGTTTTAAAAAAGATAAAAATTTCAGCAATACAAGCTGGCTCAGTATTAATCCTAAAAACAGAAGAGATTTTGAACGAGATGACCTTTGTGGCATTCCGTTTACCAATAATGCTTTTTATACTTTGTTTACTATTTATAAAAGAGCTACGTCAAGAAATTGGTCTGCATCTATTCGTCCATCTTTTCCTTTTTTATTTGTAAGTGGACAAGATGATCCGATAGGAGATTTTGGTAAAGGTGTAACCTCTACTGTTGACAACTTAAAGGCTGATGGCTTTCAGGATACGGATATTCGTCTATTTTCCGGTATGCGGCATGAGATTATGAATGAAGAAATAAGGGAGGAAGTACTTAGTGAAATTTACAAATGGATGCTAAAATATTGTAAATAGGTACTTTGAGACAGCTTTTCCAACAACGATTCAAGAGTGTTATATTTTTTCAAAAGGAATTTCTAAATTAGAACGTTGGAAAAATCAAAATTAACACCATGATGATAGAAGAACTTATTAAAGACAAAGCAACCAAATCAAAAGAAAAGGTTGACATCATCAGCAAATGGATTATGGCCACCTCGTTACCTGTGGATGAACTCATTGCGTTTGCTGAAAAATCAAAAGATCCGGTAAAAGCGACCTGTATTGAGGCTTTAGAATATGCCACCAAACAAAATCCTGATCTTGCAGATGAAACGGTATTCACTTTTGTAACTCATACTCTTACTGAAAAAGCACCGAGAATAAAATGGGAAAGCGCAAAGGTAATAGGGAATACAGCTCATTTATTTCCTAAAAAGCTGGATCAGGCAATCGCTCACCTTGTTGCAAATACCGAACATGAAGGAACTGTCGTTCGCTGGAGTGCAGCTTTTGCTTTGAGTGAAATTTTAAAAATGAAAACAGCACATAATACAAGTCTTCTTCCTACTCTTGAAAGCATCAGTGAAAAAGAGGAAAAGAATAGTATTAAGAAGATTTACCTTGATGCGATCAAGAAAACAAAAAAATAATCCACATATAAACAATCCCGTAGTCTTTAACAGGATTGTTTATAGGTTTTGGCTAAAGCCAATGGAAAGGGCGGGCTAAAGCCCACCCCTATTGAATTCCTATTCTGAATTCATAGTATTTCAGGATAAAATTAAATCCCTGTCAATTCCAATTTCTTCCAAAAAGGTTTCATCATGGGAAATAACCAGCAGTGTTCCATGATAATCTTTAATTGAATTTGTCAGAATTTCTACATTTTGTAAATCAAGGTTATTGGTAGGTTCATCGAGAATAATCATATCCGGGGTCTTATTGCTGATAGAAAGGCTGCATAAAAGTAATCTCAGACGTTCTCCTCCGCTTAGAAAACTGCATTTTTTGTCCCAGGTTTCTTTACCAAATAAAAATCTGGACAACAATGTTTTGACTTCTGATTCCAGCAATGCGGCATCGTTAAAGGTTTGAGCAAAATCATACACTGTTGAATCCTGATCTATCAAAGAATATTCCTGATCGATATAAATAGAATTAAATTCTGCTTTGCTTAATTTACCTTCAGAAGGGTTCAAACTTCCCAGCAATAGCTTTATTAAAGTAGTCTTTCCGGATCCGTTTGAGCCTTTAATAGAAATTCGGTCACTGCTAAGAATCTCAAAATTCAGATTATTTTTCCAAAGGTTTTCGTTATGATATTTAAAATTGAGATCTTCCGCATTAATTAAAATCTTACCTGAATGTAAGTTTGAATCATTAAAGTTCACTTTCATCTGATCTGAATTCCTTAATGAAGAACGTAAATCCCGAAGATCTCCTGAAATTCCACTAATTTTCTCGGCATGAACTCCTTTTAATTTTGAGGCATTTTTCTCTGCATTATTACGAAGGGTATTCATCATAATCCTGGCAACGCCTGATTTCTCTTGTTTCTGTTTTCCTCGTGCATCCAGCTTTTGTTTACGCTCTATCGTGTCCCGTTCTTTTTCTTTGGCTTTCTTTAAAGCTCTTTCCTTAGCATGAATATCATTATGCAGCGCCTCCTCTTCTACTTCTTTTTGTTCCACATAGAAATCATAATTACCACCATAGGTAGTGATTCCCTGGTTACTCAATTCAAAAATGGTATCGATAAGATTCAACAGAGCTCTGTCGTGACTTACCACGATCACTGTGGATGTCGTTTTCTCAATAAGATCATAGAGTAATTTTCGTCCTTCCAAATCGAGATGATTGGTCGGTTCATCCAAAATAATAATATCAGGCTGATTAATCTGAACACCTGCCAGAAAAACTTTTGTCTTTTGGCCGCCGCTTAATCCATCCAGCTTTTGGATGAGTTCAAAATTATCGAGTCCCCAGTATTGCAGTACACTTTGAGATCGTTCTTCAATATCCCAGTCATCATTCAGGGTTTCAAAATATTTTTCATCGACTTCACCATCGGTTATTTTTTCCAGTGCAAAAAGCTTCTGATCAATTCTCAGACATTCTGCAATTGTCAGATGATTAAAGTTTCCGAACATTTGAGGGACATAGAAAATTTCGCCCTGCGTATTGATAATGCCTTCTAAAGGTTGTATTTCATGAGCAATTATTTTCAGCAACGTAGATTTTCCCACGCCGTTGCTTCCTACCAATGCGGATTTTGTATGAGGTTGTATTGATAAATTGTAATGATTAAATAGCAGATCTCCTCCCGGAAACCCAAAGGATATATTTTGTAGCAAAATCATGATTTCTTTCTTAATAATGGTTAAACACCAGTAACTCGTCGGTTACCGTTCTATTGAATCTGAAAGAAATTATATCCTACATGTCTGTATTTATGGGTTTTGAAAGAACAAAGATAGTACAAATCCGGGATTAAACACAAAAAGATTTTATTCAAAAATCAAAAATCCGTAACTTTGCCTCCTACTAAAAATTTTATGGATAGCATTAGAGTTCACGACAAAAATTTCGTTCCTTATTTAACGGATGCCGAAATTCAGGAAATTGTAAAAGAGACAGCGTTAAGAATTTATGAAGATTACAAGGATGAAGTTCCTGTTTTCATTGGTGTTTTGAATGGAGTAATCATGTTCTTCTCAGATCTTTTAAAATATTACCCGGGTGAATGCGAAATTGCTTTCATTCAAATGAGTTCTTATGTAGGAACTGAATCTACGGGGATTGTATATCAGAAAATGGAACTGACTAAAGAGGTAAAAGATCGTCACATTATTCTTGTAGAGGATATCGTTGATACAGGAAACACGGTGGAAAGTCTTTTTAAATATTTCAAAGAAACCCAACGTCCTAAATCTGTAAAACTGGCAAGTTTCTTATTGAAACCTGAGATTTACCAAAAAGATTTCAAGTTGGATTATATTGGAAAGGAAATTCCAAATAAGTTTGTTCTTGGTTATGGATTGGATTATGATGAATTGGGAAGAAACCTACCTAATTTATACCAATTGGAAGACGGACAAATCAACCACTAAAACGGCTATTAGCTTCTAGCTTCTGGCTATTAGCTTTTAAATAAATATCTAAAAAAGTAAAATATTAACTAAAAAAAGCTAAAAGCGAAAGCAGGTTGCCCAAAGCCAAGTGCCGGAAGCGCATGCCAAATGCCGGAAGCGAATCAACATTATGATAAACATTGTTCTGTTCGGCCCTCCAGGAAGTGGAAAAGGAACACAAGCTCAAAATCTAATCGAGAAATTCAATTTAAAACAGGTTTCAACAGGTGATCTTTTCAGATACAACATGAAAAATGACACTGAACTTGGGAAACTGGCTAAATCATACATCGATAAGGGAGAATTGGTTCCGGATCAGGTAACAACAGATATGCTGATTGACGAAATCAGAAAACCTACCGATACCAACGGGTTTATTTTTGACGGATATCCAAGAACAACTGCTCAGACAGAAGCATTGGAAAAAATCGTTAAAGAGGAACTGAATGATGAGATAGACATCTGTCTTTCTTTGATCGTGGAGGATAAAATTTTGGTTGAAAGACTTCTGAAAAGAGGTGAAACCAGCGGAAGATCAGACGACAGCAATGTAGAGATCATCGAAAACAGAATTAAAGAATATTATACTAAAACAGCAGAAGTAGCCGAGCTTTATAAGCAACAGGGGAAATATGTAGAGGTAAACGGTGTAGGTGAAATTAATGAAATTTCCCAAAAACTTTTCGCTGAAGTAGAGAAAATTAAATAATCGAGATTCGGACTATGGAATTCACATTTTATCCCATAGCTTGCAACTCGCAACACAAACTATATGTCTAACTTTGTAGATTACGTAAAAATCCATTGTAAAAGCGGGCACGGAGGGGCAGGTTCTGCACACCTTCGCCGTGAAAAGTATATTCCTAAAGGAGGTCCGGACGGAGGTGACGGAGGTCGCGGCGGACACGTCATTATGAGAGGAAATGCTCAGGAATGGACTTTACTTCCGCTTCGATACACCCGTCACATAAAAGCTGAACGTGGTGAAAACGGAGCGAAAAACCAGCTGACCGGAGCTGACGGTTCTGATATTTATATCGATGTTCCCATCGGGAGTATTGCTAAAAATGAAGACGGTGAAATTATCGGAGAAATCCTTGAAGACAAGCAGGAAATTATTCTGATGCAAGGTGGAAAAGGTGGAAAAGGAAACGAACATTTCAAATCCTCTACCAATCAGACTCCAAGATATGCCCAACCCGGTATGGACGGTGAAGAAGGCTATATTGTTTTCGAGCTTAAAATTTTGGCGGATGTAGGACTTGTTGGGTTTCCAAATGCTGGAAAATCTACACTTTTAGCATCTGTTTCTGCGGCAAAACCTAAGATTGCCAATTATGCCTTTACTACTTTAACGCCCAATCTTGGTATTGTAGATTACAGAAATTACAAATCATTTGTGATGGCTGATATTCCGGGTATCATTGAAGGAGCTGCTGAAGGAAAAGGTTTAGGACACAGATTCTTAAGACATATTGAAAGAAACTCTATCCTTTTATTCTTAATTCCGGCAGATTCTGAAGATCATTATCAGGAGTTTAAAATTCTTGAAAATGAATTAAAGGAGTACAATCCGGAACTTATGGATAAGGATTTCATTATTTCCGTTTCCAAATCTGATCTTCTGGATGATGAATTGAAAAATGAGATTGCCGCTGAGTTCCCTGAGAACAAGCAGCCTTTATTCTTTTCAGGAGTTACCGGAGAAGGCCTTGTGGAATTGAAAGATGCGATCTGGAAACAATTGCACGGATAAAAGATATATCAGAAACAGAATATCAAAAAAATAGACAACCTCAGATTTATTCTGAGGTTTTTTGATTAAAATAATCTCGAGTAAAGATTGGAAAAGGCGATTAAAAGGAACCTTTTGGAACAATTATTGAGAGAATCTCCGAAATTGTAAACTATGAAATATTTACTAAGTCTTTTTGCATTTGTATTCTTATTTTCATGCACTTCTCAAAAAGCAGATTCAAAATATTCTAAAATTGAATATCAGACAACGCCCTGTTTTGGGTTCTGCCCTGTATTTAAAATAACTATCAATCCGGACCGAACTGCAATTTTCGAAGCAGAACATTTTAATTTTAATCATAAACCTTCGAAAGATGAGTTTTCAAATCCTCGTGAAGGAACTTTTACAGGAACAATCAAGGAAGCGGATTATCATAAATTAATCAACCTTTTAAATGGTTTGGATGTAAAAAGTTTAAATGATAAGTATGGTAAAAGAAACATCACCGACCTTTCTACTTCTTATTTAAGAATTAATTTTAATGACGGTACTTCCAAAAATGTGGAAGATTACGGAAAACGAGGCAGTGAAAAGCTCTCTGAAGTGTATCATTTTATTGAAGACCTGAGAAAAAACCAGCAGTGGACTAAGGTGAAATAAGCCTTATCAAAATATTTAGATTATCTTTGTACAACTATAATTCCTTCAAATGAAGGAATTTTTTTATAAAAATTATTAACCATTCAAAAAACAAACATGAAGAAGAACATTTTTTTCGTTTTACTGGTAGCTGCTTCCACTTTTATTAATGCCCAAAGTACTCCTATGAGTTTTGGAGTAAAGGGAGGATATACTTTATCAAGCATGAAATATTTTGGAGAAAAACTGGATTCAAAATCTTATTTCTATGCAGGTATTCTTGCTGAAAAGCCTATATCATCTAAATTCAGCGTACAGGCAGAGGTGCTTTATACTCAATTAGGTGGTAAAGATTCGTATCCCGGGGTACAATTGGTTGGTAATGAAATTGTAAGTGTAGGTGATATGAAATTTGATTATAAGCTTAATCAGATCCAGGTTCCGATTTCAGCAAAATATTATTTTATCCCTAATTTCTCAGCTTCTGTCGGGATGAACTTCGGATTTAATATTTCCAGTAAGATAACAACTGACACTATTTTTGGAGAGATGAGCGGAGAATCGGATGGGATAAAGACATTGAACCTTTTCCCTTTCCTTGGTGCTGAATATAAAATTACTGAAAAGTTTTTTGTAGATGCCCGATATAATTTCAATTTCTTTGAAGCTAACAAAGAGAATGCTGTACCTACAAAAATCGGCTTTTTACAGGCAGGTGTAGGATACAGGTTTAAATAAAATTTAAAACTTTTAAATAAAAATAAATGGCTGCCCATACCGGACAGCCATTCTCTTTACAATTAAAATAATATATATCAAATGTTCAAAAGATCTTTTTACCTGTGAGATCATTTGAAAACAGCCATTGATTATGTATGTTATTTCACTTTCTTTTCCAGAGCTTCTATTCTTTTTTGCTGCTCAAGGGTATAAAGTGTAAGTTCTTCAATTTTTTTAAGAAGAAGGATATTCATTTCTTTCAGCTCAATACCATTTTTAATAGCTTCGTCTGTTGTAGGAACTTCCGGTAGGTGTCCGTTTTTATCAATAAACTGAGCAAGGTCGTTTAATGGCATCAGTTTATAATCTTTTGCAAAAACATAATCTGCCCATCCATTGCTGGCAGCAATATCCACTTTTACTTTCTCGGTTCTGATTCCGTCTTTTACGAATAATTTATACTTTTGCCCATCTGTTGCAACTCCATCAGCCGGAAGCTGATTGGTAAATTGTCCGATACCGATCGTTCCGTTGTTTCCGACAATCCAGTTTCCGATGTTCAGTTCATTGGAAGGGCTTGTTCCAACCGCTGCAATATTATTTCCAATATAAATATTACTGTTAGCATTATTCACTAGTGGCGCAATATTGGCTCCTATTACAACATTATAATTGGCATTTACGGTTCTCAGAAATGAGTTATGTCCCATTATAGTATTATAAGACCCGTTATTGATATCCATTAATGCACTGTTTCCTATTGCAGTATTTCCTACCAAAGGAACTGAAGCAGTACTTCCCCAGGTACGCATTGCTGAAAATCCAACCGCCGTATTATATTCACCTGCAATCATACCGCCTAAGGTGTTATGACCAACGGCTACGTTATTGCTTGCACCCACTGAATTTTGCATAGAATTAATACCCAAGGCAGTATTCAAAGATCCGGTCGTACTTTTCGTCATTGTATTATAACCTAGCGCCGTATTTGATGATCCCGTTGTATTAGAGCTCATCGAACCTAATCCTACCGCTACGTTAGCATAATTAACCCCTCCTGCATTATTGGATGGAACTTCATTCCCACCTCCAATATATAAATTGTAAGCCCAGGTTTGTGAGTGAACATCAAAAAACACAAGTCTTCCATTAGGTGACAATTTCATTTTCTCAGCGCCGTTAATTTTAAAAACTAAGGGCTGATTATCAGTAGTTCCGATAAAATTGGAAGCTGGATTTGTTCCTGCATTTCCAGTAATATTCCATGATTGAGCATTTGCCTGAAGGCCAAAAATAGCGGCCATTAAGATGATAGTTTTTTTCATGTTTTATAAAGGTAATTTTTAATATCTTAATTTAAAATGATAAGATAGAGCCCATCTTTTTACCTGACTTTATCTTTGATTTGATCCACCTTTGGTTATTGAACAATAATTTTCTTAGAAGTACTTGTTCCGTTATCCAGCTTAATAACCAACAGATAAGAAGATTTTGGTAATTTTTCTACAGGTATTGTTGTATCTTTTCCATCCAGAACAACTTTTCCTGAAAGATCATAAAGCATCCAACCTGCAACCTTATTTCTACCTGAATCTATTTTAACTATTGTAGAAGCAGGATTTGGATAAATCTTCACATCAGAGAACGTCGTATTAAGATTTGTTTTGGCAAAATTGGGTTCCATAGCACCTACTGTTCTTTCTTTAAGGAAAGCTGAAATAGTACATGGGCTGATATAAGCCTTAAATACTCCATTCGTAACTGCATTAACGCTGAATCCAGGTAATAAATCAACATTTAAACCAGCTTTATAGTCTACAGTCAGATTATCGTTAATAGCCGAGGAGGCAAAAATAGATTTTCCTGCCTGGTAGATTTGAGATGATGTTACCGGTGTCGTAATAGTTAAAACATCTGGACAAGGGTTAACAGCATCACTTGATGAAGGGATCAATTGAGGAAAAGAAAATCCGTTACTTGTTCCTGCCGGCGGAGTGATTGTGCTTAATGGGTTTACAGTAGGACTCCAGACATTTGGAGTATTAATAACTCCCCAGGAATATGAAGTTGGTGGAAAGGTGGAATCGGACCCAAAAGATACTTTATAAAACCCAAATCCATCATCCTGTTGTTTAGTATTATATATCAGATAAATTTTCCCGTTTGTTGCTCTTTGCATACTCGCAGTAGTTCCGTTAAGCGGGAAAATATATTGAGAACTTGTATTGGCAGCTCCCACTAGGCTTCCAGTAGTAATGTTATACATAGATAGCCCAGACCATCCAATAATGCCAGCAGGGTAAAGACATAAACAAGCTTGAGCACCGATAAAATATACAATATTACTATCCGGAGAAAATTCTGCACTGTTTGGAGTACCACTTGCGTCATTATAGGATCCTATAAAATTATTATTGGCTACAATATTAACTGAATTAGTCACACTTCCTGTTGTATTATTAAAATCGGACAGCCACATCGCATTATACTTTCTCGTTAAAAGCTTTTTAGAATCAGGAGATATTTTAATAAAAGTACCATATTCCTTTCCAATACTTACTACAGGAGTGGTATTCAATCCACTGGCATCTAATTTATAGGATAATATATTACCGTTATTAGCAGTTACGATCCAATAAGAATTCCCATCACTCCCAAATGTAGAAGTCAAAGCATTTGTCAGGGAATTGCTAAACAATATGTTATTTTTTGAGATCACTTTACCTAAGCCGCCGTTTAAAGACATATCTACAATAGCATACCTAAGCCCATAATTGGTTGCAGGGTTCGGAGTAGGAACTGTAGTCTGGTCCTTTAGATTTCTGTCTCCATTAATATAAAACACATAATATTTTGAATTTGAGCCTGGCAAAGGTACAATCACAGAAGATTGGTCTGATGGATTTCCAATAGAAGTGTATTCATAAGAAATGGCCCCAAACAAATGGTCTCCGCCATCCATAATACCATTGTTTTTGTTATAAACATTATATCCATTAGAATAAAAAAGTAAATTTCCTGTATTTTTATCACTGATTACTGAGCTGGCATATCTTATATATGGATTTAGTCCTGTGGTTTGAATGAATCCGTTTGGCGCAACATTCGTATCAAAACGCCAGTTATTACTCCCAAATCTCCAGTTGTCATTTTCGTGTTGAGCCTGAAGAAGACCACCACCTATAAGTGCTAGAACGAATAAAAAAATATTTTTGGTTTTCATATATTAAAAGTATTGGATTACTATAATGAATTGACTTTACTTTTCAATGCTTCAATTTCTTCTTTCTGAGTTTTTAGCTCTTTATTCTGATCAATTAAATGCAAGGTAAGTTCCTCTACTTTCTTTAAAAGTAAAATATTCATTTCCTTTAATTCAATACCGTTTTTGATTGCTTCTTCCGTCGTAGGAACTTCCGGCAAGTGTCCATTTTTATTAATGAACTGCGCTAAATCATTTAATGGCATCAGTTGATAATCTTTTTCAAAGACATAATCTGCCCATCCGTTACTTGCAGCAATATCCACTTTTACTTTCTCGGTCCTGATTCCGTCTTTTACGAATAATTTATATTTCTGCCCATCCGTAGAAATCCCGTTTGTAGGTAATTGAGTAGTAAATTGCCCAATACCAATTGTTCCATTATTTCCGACAATCCAGTTTCCTATATTCAGTTCTTTTTCCGGAGAGGTCGTATTATATGGAGTGATAAGATTTCCTATGAAAATATTACCACTTCCGGAAGTAATGACTTTCGCATTAGAATATCCTACATTGATATTATCGGATCCGTTTGCCAGAGCTCTGAAAGAGTCTCCTCCTATTATGGTATTATAGTGTCCACTATTGATATATCTCAATGCACTTGCACCCAATGCAGTATTAAAATCACCACTTAAGCTTCCAGAGCCCATTGCCGAAATTCCTACTGCAACATTGCTATTTCCTGTTTGAAAATATTCTAGCGCATTCATTCCCAAAGCCGTATTATAATTTCCGGACACGCTGTTTCTCATAGAATTAAATCCTACTGCTACATTAAATGATCCATTACTAAATAAAGAAAGGGCATTATTTCCTAACGCTAAATTTCCACCTCCGACTGTAAGTTGGGTAAGGGCTCCCATTCCGAATACCGCATTGTTACTTGTAGGTGAATTATCCATTCCACCACCGAAATATAAATTTTTGTCCCACACTTGCCCTGCTGATGCGATGTTGTGGAAAATGAATCTTCCTTCCGGATTGATTCTCATTTTTTCGGTATTATTTGTTTTAAAAACCAAAGACTGGTTGTCTGTTGTCCCAATAAAGTTGGTTCCGGGAGTTGTACCTGCATTTCCGGTAAGATTCCATTGAGCGTTAGCGTGCATACCGGTTATGGCAGCAAGTAGAATGACGATCTTTTTCATGGTTATTTTTTTAGTTGTTCCTCAAATATACGCCTTACCTACCATAATTCCTTATTTAATTAGATTAAAAAATTATAAAGTTTCTATGCCGGTTATTTTAGCTCATAAAGAGACTAAATTGAAAACAATCTACAAAAAGCATAACCATTTATTTTTAAGTACATTAAACTAGATTAACTCCACTTCAATTTCTTAAAAATATTTAGATTACCTTTGCAAAATGTAATTCTTTCAGACTGAAGGAATTTTTATTTAAATTTTAAAATAATTCATTTGAATTTTACAGACTTAAACTTAATAGAACCTATTGCTAAGGCAATCCAGGAACAAGGATATACTAATCCCACCCCTATCCAGGAAAGATCTATTCCTGATATTTTACAAGGCAGAGACTTTTTAGGCTGTGCCCAAACCGGAACCGGCAAAACAGCAGCCTTTTCCATTCCTATTCTACAGAACTTATCTAAAAATAAAATTCCAAATAAGCATATAAAAGCTTTAATCCTTACGCCAACGAGAGAATTGGCTATTCAGATTGAAGAAAATATTAATGCATACGGAAAATATCTTCCCCTAAAACAACTTGTTATTTTTGGAGGAGTAAAACAAGGAAGCCAGGAAGCTGCCCTTAGAAAAGGAGTTGACATTCTAGTCGCTACTCCCGGAAGACTTCTTGACTTTATCGCTCAGGGAATTATCAGTCTTAGGAATCTTGAAATATTTGTCCTTGATGAAGCAGACAGAATGCTTGATATGGGCTTTGTACATGATGTTAAAAGAGTTATTAAGCTTTTACCACAAAGAAGACAGACTTTATTCTTTTCGGCGACAATGCCGGCGGAAATCCAGAAGCTGGCTAATTCCATTCTGAATAATCCTGTAAAAGTGGAAGTGACACCTGTTTCTTCTACTGCAGAGACCATCAAACAATCGGTTTATTTCGTAGAAAAAGATAATAAACTGAACCTGCTTTCTCATATCCTTCAAAACGATATCTCAGATTCAGTATTGGTGTTCTCAAGAACAAAGCATGGTGCGGATAAAATTGCAAGAAAGCTTCAGAAAGACAATATTTCTGCAGAAGCAATTCATGGAAATAAATCTCAGAACGCAAGACAGAATGCTTTGAATAATTTCAAATCAGGAAAAACAAGAGTATTGGTAGCTACCGATATTGCAGCAAGAGGTATTGATATTGATGAATTAAAGTTCGTGATCAACTTTGAATTATCTGATGTTTCTGAAACCTATGTACACCGAATCGGAAGAACGGGAAGAGCAGGTTCCGAAGGTTCTTCAATCTCTTTCGTTGACGGGCTTGATCTTCTTAATTTAAAAAATACCGAAAAGCTTATCGGGAAGAAGATCCCTATTGTGAAAGATCACCCGTTCCATACTGATGATCTGGTTGCACAGAAAAGAGATTCTAATAATAAACCTATGGGTGCAGGTTCGGAAAAGCCAAGATCCTCAAACAATTCAAGGCCTAATCAAAATAATAAGACAAAGCCATCTGGAGCAACTCCTTCAGTTGGATTTAAAAAGCCTAAGAACAAGAATTTTACAAGAAAAAAATAAAGACAAACCCTTTTCAATAGCTGAAAAGGGTTTTATTTTATCATTAATTGTGCGGCGAACTATTTAAAAATATTTTTCGCATTTTCTGTAGTGATACGGTCTATTTCAGAAAAATCTTTCCCATAGATATTAACCAGTTTTCCGGCCACCAAATCGAGATAAGAACTTTCGTTTCTTTTCCCCCGGTGCGGAACCGGAGCCAGATAAGGAGAGTCTGTTTCAAGGACTATCTTATCTAAAGGAATTTCCTGAAGAAACTGGTCTATTTTTCCATTTTTAAAGGTAACTACTCCACCAATACCTAAAATAAAATTAAGGTCAATAGCATGCTTTGCCTGCTCAAGATTCCCTGAAAAACAATGAAAAATTCCTCGTAACTTAGGATGTTTCTTTTTTTCCAGCACCTCAAATGTTTCGTCAAAGCTTTCTCTGGTATGGATAACGATTGGAAGATCTTTTTCTATCGCCCAGTCAATCTGCTGTTCAAAAGCTTTTACCTGTATGTCTAAGGTTGTTTTATCCCAATACAAATCAATACCAATCTCTCCTATTGCCGGAAAATGTCTTTGATCCAGATAGTTTTTAACAATTTCAAGTTCTTTTTCCCATGATTCCGGTTTTACATAGCAAGGATGCAATCCCATCATCGAAAAAATCTGTCCCGGATACTCCGTTTCCAGTTGTAACATTTTCTCATGAGATTCGGAATCAATCGCAGGAAGGTAAAATTCTGTAATTCCTTTATCTAAAGCTCTCTGAATCGATTCCTTTCTGTCTTCATCAAATTCTTCTGCGTATAAATGGGTATGTGTATCAATCATTTTCTTATAATTTCAATAGATCTTCGTAAGGATTTTCAAGATCCAGCAACATTCCGAATGCCGGCTCTGTCTTAATTCCCTGCTTTTTAAGCTCTATTATTTTTTGTTTAAATTCTTCTCCTTTTTCCTGTAATATCTTGTACTCTGCAATCATATGAAGATATGCGTTTTGCCGTGTTGTAGGTTTATTCTGTCCAAAAATTTCAACAGGAAACTCATCCAGTAAAAAGTTCAAAACAATGCTTTTCTCGCCGTTTACCATAATGTTTTCCACCTTCACATCTGTATCATGATCATATGGTATTAATCTACTGAAGGCAATATCATCTAAAAAATCTTCTTCAAATCTAAGATCTACTTCGCAGATGATATCCAGATCACTACTTTCAATATCTATTTCTATTGGAATGGTTCCGGCCAATAACGGAGAATAAGGTTCTAATTTTTCTAAAACTTTATATTTTGTAAGAACTTCATACGCTCTTTTTTGTCTTTCATTACCATTTTTCAAATAGTCAATCTTAGTAAAATCGATCATTTAAAATATTTTATGCTTTACTTTTTCGCGCTGGGCTTCAATTCTCTGATCCAACTTTTCTCTAAATTCGATAAACTTAGGATCTTTCTTATCATTTGTTTTATGCTCCAGGGCTTTAATGATTTTAAAATTTTCTTTGATAAAATCTTTGGTTTCATCAGAAAAATAGGCATCTCCGAACTTATCAAAAATATAATTGACAGCCTGGGTACTTGGATGAATCATGTCTTCTTTGTAAAAACGATAATCCCTCAGATCGTCCATCAATATTTCATAGACCGGCAGATAGTGACAATCTTCAAACATTGAAATGGATTCGTGTATGGCCGTTATTAATTTGGATTTACTTAGTTGATTTTCTACCATCCCGTCTTTGGTATGGCGCACCGGCGAAACTGTAAATAATATTTGCACCCCTTCTTTAGAGATATCTTTAAGATCCAAAATAGTATTATAAATGGACTCTGTAAGTTCCTGATGTGAAAGCAGTCTTTTTTCAAAAAACTTCTGCGGAATCTTATGGCAGTTGGCGACCAGCTTTTTCTTTGGGGTAAACTCATAAATAAAAGAGCTCCCGTAGGTGACGATAATCCAGTCTGCTTCCTGAAGAAAGGCATTTCCTTCTTCAATCGCTCCATTAATTTTATCTAAAGTCTGATGAATATACCGGGTATCAAAACTCGAATGGTGATCCAGTGAAATATATTCTTCGTTATAGATAATTAAATCTTCTTCTTCATAAAAGGCCGAATCATGAAGTATTTTCACCTCATTATAGATCGAAAAAGGGTTGAAAATCGTTCCAAAAGGGTTATTTAGAGTCTGAAGTTGTCCCTGTTGTAACAAATCCGTCATTTCGGAAGCAAAACATGATCCTATTGAAAATACTTTATCTTCAATCTCAATCTTTTTTTCGGATGCGGGAATATTGACTTCGGTTCTGAATTTCATTGGTGAAGGATTAGGATCCAGGTCATAAGGCTTAGACTATTTCCACATCCCAAGCCCTACTTCCTAATTACCTTATTTAACTTTCTCTTCTCAACAAATAATTTGCCAGCTCGATAAACGGTCTTTTCTTTTCTTCCGGAATATTAATCTTCTGAAGGTAGCTCTGACCAATTTCGTTATGCTTTTCAATTAAACGGAGTGCTTTTTCATCTACTTTTGTTCTTCTGAAGATCTTTTCAACACCGTAGATTTTATCAATATTATCGGTCTTTTTAGCATACCAGTAGTCAAGTTCTTTTCTCTCTTCTTCTGTTGCATGTTCTCTTGCCAATAAATAAAGAACGGTTTTCTTGTTTTCGTAGATATCGCCGGCATGTTTTTTTCCGAACTGTGCCTGATCTCCGAATACATCAAGATAATCATCCATAATCTGGAAAGCAATTCCGATATGTTTTCCAAAGTTGAAAATCGCTTTAGCGTCTTTAAAATCAGCTCTTGCAATCAAGGCTCCGATTTCAAAAGAAGAAGCACTCAACACTCCGGTTTTATACGTAATCATTCTGATGTAGTCATCAAAGGTCACATTCTCCTGAGTCTCAAAATTGATATCATACTGCTGTCCTTCACATAATAGAAGGCCTGTATGGGTGAAAATTCTGATACATGCTTTAAAAATTTCAGGTTCAAGATCTTCAAAAAATTTATAAGCTTTAAGCATCAGTCCGTCTCCGGAAAGAATCCCTACATTGAGTCCATGTAAAGTATGGATGGTAGGTTTGTTTCTTCTTAAAGGCGCCTCATCCATGATATCATCATGAATCAGGGTGAAATTATGGAAAAACTCTATAGCTAATGCGGGTTTTATAGCCTCTTTAAGGTCTCCTCCGAACAGATCACATGCCATCAGCACCATAATAGGACGAAGACGTTTTCCACCGTGGGAAATGATGTAATTCATCGGCTCATATAGTTCCGTTGGTTTATCTTTAAAGGTGTACTTATTGATGCCGTCCCCAACAAGTTGCTGGTATCTGTCTAAAAATTCCATAAAATCTTATAATTTGAACAAAAATACAATTTTTCAAGGCTTTATAAAACAAAAAACTTTGCCCAAATGGACAAAGTTTGTATAATAAGTTCTAAATTTTTTCTTTTAAAAAATAAAGGTTACCACAAGATAAGTGATTGCCGCTACGATAGCTGAAATCGGAATTGTTAATACCCAAGCCCAAAGTAAGCTTACTGTAATTCCCCATCTAACTGCTGAAATCCTTTTCGTTAATCCTACTCCGATGATAGAACCTGTAATCGTATGTGTTGTAGATACAGGGATACCAAAGTGGTCTGTGATAAATAATGTGATTGCTCCTGCAGTTTCTGCACTTACACCTTCTAATGAAGTTACTTTTGTAATCTTAGTACCCATTGTTTTGATGATCTTCCAACCACCACTCATTGTACCTAAAGCAATTGCAATAAATGAAACTAAAGGAACCCAGATATAGTGTTGAGCAAAATAATCAAAACGTCCTGCAGAAGGAATATTCAGATACTGAGCATCCTGAAGCATATTAACGTGATAATAAATTACCGCTGCTCCAATAATTCCCATTACTTTCTGAGCATCATTCAAACCATGTCCTAAGCTGAACAAAGCTGAAGAAACCAGCTGCAATCTTTTGAAAGATTTGTCTGCCTTGTGTGGGTTTGATCTTTTATAAAGGTGTACAATAATCAATGTGATAATAATGGAGATAATCATCCCTATAATCGGTGCCATGAAAATGAACAGGAAGATAGGAATAACTTTATCAAACTTTACCACACCCTGATGAGTCACCTGGGTGAAAGCCTCTTTAATAGTTTCCCACATCCCAAGCTCCGGCTGTGCTGCAGCCACATCATGATAATCCATCATGAAAGCATGCATAAGAGCAGCCCCTAAGAAACCTCCAATCAATGTATGTGATGATGAGGAAGGAATCCCGAACCACCATGTCAGAAGGTTCCAGGCAATAGCAGCTATAAGACCGGAAAATATAACTTCAAGAGTGATAAAATTCTCATTAACTGTTTTGGCAATTGTATTACCAATTTTAAATTCTCCAATAATATACGCAGCGATAAAGAAAGCTGCAAAGTTCCAGAGCGCTGCCCATAGTACAGCCTGGAATGGAGTTAAAACTTTTGTAGAAACGATAGTCGCAATTGAGTTGGCAGCATCATGGAAACCATTGATGTAATCGAAAATCAACGCCAACACAATAATAACTACAAGTAAAATCGGAAATTCCATTTTTTGCTGTGTATTAGGCGTATTTAATCATGATGTTCTCAATCGTGTTGGCAACATCTTCTGCTTTATCGGTTACAATTTCAAGATAGTTCAATACAGAAGAAACTTTGATGATATTGATCGCATCATTCGTTTCAAATAATTCTACCATTGAGTTGGAAAGCAAATCATCTGCAATATTCTCAATAGAGTTTACTTTAATACAAGCTTCTTTTACCTGCTCCATGTTTTTGAATCCTTTAAGATTCTTCATTGCATTCTGAATTTCAAGACATGCTTTGTGGATCAATAAAGAGAAGTCTGAATAAGCCTTCATCTCCGGAGATTTGTACAAGAAAATATATTTTGTAGAAGCGTAGATATAATCAGCGATATCATCCAATCCTGTTGCCAGAGTGTGAATATCTTCACGATCGAAAGGAGTAATGAAGTTTTTTCCCAGTTCTATGAAGATCTCATGCGTAAGTTCATCATTTTTGTGTTCGAAATCACTCATTTTCTTCAACATTGAATCGTCATTAAGATCGAAATCCTTGATTCCAGTGTTGAATTCCTCAGACATTGCAACTAGGTTTTCAGTTACCTTTTCAAAAAGTACAAAGAAGATTTTATCTTTTGGTTGAAAAGCGTGGAAAATATTACCAATTCCCATTTTTTAGTATTTATAATTCGTGTGCAAATTTCCTAAAAAAGGATTGTACGTGAAACTATATGACATTAAGTTTTGTTAACATTCGCTTATCCACTGAATATCAAATGAAAAAACCGGCATTAATGCCGGTTTTGTATAGTATAAGAAGAGATTAGTTAGCTACTTCAGCTCTCATATCTTTTCCTTTAAATTTCATCGATTGAATACTGCTCAAGACATTGTCTTTAAACGATTTTTCAACTTCGAAGAAAGAGAATTTCTCTAGAATTTCAATATCACCGATTTCAGCTCTTTTTTTGCCTTTTCCAACAGCAGTTGCCTTATTGATAATATCCAAAACATCAAGCTTTTTCAATTGATCTTTCTTTCCAAGATTAAAGAAGAATCTTACCATATTCTCATCTTTTCTTCTTGGCTTTCCACCACGATCTCTATCTCTTCCACGATCTCCTCTGTCTCTGTCACGTCCGCGATCTCTGTCTCTACTATCACGCCCACGATCTCTTCTGGAGAAATCATCATCTCTGCTGCTCAGTTTCTGTTCAGCAAGATCATTTTTATCTTTGTAATAAAGAGCAAGATCTTTCAATTGGAACTGGAGCAACTGGTGCACCAATTCTTCTTTGGTAAATTTGCTTAGATCTGGAATTAAACTATCATCAAATTCGAAAAGATCTTCGTGCTCCGTCAATAATTTTTCGAATACACCTCCTACCTGAGCTTTGATAATATCTTCACCTGTAGGAATGAATTTTTCGATAATGTCAATTTTTGTCGTAGACTTAATCTGCTTCAGCTTTCTGCTTTCTTCAGGCTTGATTAAAGCCATAGAAATACCGTCTTTTCCAGCTCTACCTGTTCTTCCGCTTCTGTGTACGAATACTTCAGGATCATCAGGTAAAGAGAAGTGAATAACGTGAGTCAGAGAGTTTACATCCAATCCTCTTGCTGCCACGTCTGTCGCTACAAGAATATCAATGTTTTTCAATCTGAATTTCTTCATTACCGTATCTCTCTGTGCCTGAGAAAGGTCTCCGTGAAGTGCATCAGCGGCATAACCGTTCTGCATCAAGAAATCGGCAACCTCCTGAGTTTCCATTCTTGTTCTACAGAAAATAATGGAATACTGGTTAGGGTTGGCATCGATTAATCTTTTCAATGCTTCTTTTTTCTGACGATACCCTACTACATAGTATTCGTGAGTAATGTTCTTCTTCACTTCGTTGATAGAACCTACTGAAATACGATGTGGCTTAGTAAGGTAATTTTTGGAAATTCTTTCCACCTCCTTGTTCATCGTTGCCGAGAATAAGAAAGTTTGTTTTGTTTCCGGAGTTTCGCTTAGAATGGTTTCCAATTCGTCTTTGAATCCCATTGAAAGCATTTCATCAGCTTCGTCTAATACTAACCAATGAATCGCAGAAAAGTCAAGTGCTTTTCTGTTGATAAGATCAATTACTCTTCCCGGAGTTCCCACAATAATTTGCGGTTTATCCTTCAAAGATCTCATCTGCTCTACAATACTACTTCCACCATAAACCGCAGTAGTTTTGATGTCTTTCATGTACTTAGAGTAATTCTTTATGTCCTTCGAAATCTGAAGACATAATTCCCGTGTCGGACAAAGCACCAATAATTGGATTTTGCGACTCGTATCGTCAATCATATCCAAAATCGGAAGCGAAAACGCTGCTGTTTTGCCTGTCCCTGTCTGCGCAAGTGCGATCAAGTCGCGAATATCTGAAAGAATAAAAGGGATAGTCTGTTTTTGGATTTCTGTTGGGCTTTCGTAGCCCAGTTCGCCAATTGCCTTAAGGATATCAGGACTTAAATTGGTTTCCGTAAATAAATTCATTAACTATTTTAAAATTTTTGCAAAGATACAATAAATATTTGACTTGTTTTTGAATAAAGTTTTAAATATACAAACTTAAATTCAGAATCTTTTAATATATTTTTAATTTTTAAAAAATTAAATCTAAAAAAACAAGCTTTGGGTTAAAAACTTGTTAAACATTGTTTTTTTTTATTAAATTGGATTGATTTTTTCTGTATTATTTATGAATTTTCAAAAATAAAGCCATGAAACGCAAATTTTTCTTTTTGATTTTCTCATTCATAACGCTCGGAACATTTGCACAGACAACCAATTATCCAACCCAATGGACTCTGGAAAATTGTATTGAATATGCAAAAGAGAATAATATTTCCATCAATTCTCTGAAGCTGTCAAAAAACTCGGCTGAACAAGATCTTCTTCAGGCCAAAGATGCTAAATATCCAAACCTTAACGGAACGGTTTCCCAAGGACTTGTTGCGCTAAATGGAGGCAACGGACTTCAGCTCAACAGTGCGCAATCACAAAATATCGGAGCCAATTCATCCATGACCCTTTATCATGCCGGATATATTAAAAACAATGAAGCTTCCAAAAACCTGTTGGTTCAAATGGCAGACCTTTCAGTACAGGAAGCTCAAAATAATATTACCCTCAGCATCACCCAGGCATTTTTGAGCATTCTGATGACACAGGAAAACATCATCTCCTTGGAAAATGTACTGAAAACTACACAAACTCAATTGAAACAGGGAGATCAGTTTTATAAAGCCGGAAATATTTCAAAATTAAATTTTCTTCAGATTCAGGCGCAGGTAGCACAAGATGAATATAATTTAATATCTGCTCAAAATACCTTAAGAACCAATGCTGTTAATTTAAAACAATTGTTACAGCTTCCTTCCAACTACAATTTTCAAATTACTCCTCCCGATAGCATCCTGGTAAATGACCAACTGCAATCTCTGCAGGAAGTACAAAGCCAGGCACAAAATCAACGTCCTGAAATAAAATATAGCGAATTGAATGTAGAAAACTCCAACACAGCTCTGAAAATCGCAAAAGCTTCTATACAACCGACCCTTAACCTTACTGGCAATATCTCCACCAACTATTCTTACGGAAACGGAAGCTACTTTAATCAGTTGGGTGACAATTTTTATATGCCAATCGGTTTGAGTCTGGGAATCCCGATATATAATAACAGAATCTACAAAACACAAATTGAGAAATCGAAAATCGCCATTGACCAGGCTAATCTGGATCTGCTAAACACCAGGACAATTCTCAATCAACAGGTTGAACAATCATATATCAGCCTCCAGAACTCTTTGTCACAATATGATTCAGCATCAAAGCAAATGGATCTCAACAAACAAAGCTATGACATCGTAAATGCCCAAATGAAAATAGGCAGCATTGATTATGTACAGCTTCAACAACAGAGATTACTCTACATCCAGTCGGTTCAAAATTATCTGCAGGCCAAATACACTGCAGTTCTCAATAAACAGATCTACGAATTTTATGCAGGTAACCCTATAAATCTAAAGTAAGCTATGAAAGCAAAGAATAAAAAATGGTTGTACTGGATTGTGGGCGGCATCATTATGCTTGGTGCAGTCTGGTTTTTCTTCATCAGAGAAAAAGAAATAAAAATCCAATTGGAAACAGTGAAGCCTGAAATGGGAGAAATTTCAAATTCCATTACCGCTACGGGAACAATTCAGCCGGTAGATACTGTTGCTGTAGGTACACAGGTTTCAGGAATCATTAAAAGTATTTATGTGGACTTTAATTCTACTGTTAAAAAAGGACAGCTTTTGGCTACTTTGGATCCGGATCTGCTTTCATTCCAGTCGGAACAGTACAAAGCTAACTTACAAAATGCCAAAAGCAATCTTGCTTACAATGAGATTAATATCAACCGGCAGTCACAGCTTTATAAGGTAGGAGCTATCAGCAAGGCAGATTATGACCTGGCCACCAACCAGTACAATGCAGCAAAAGCTCAGGTAGGCTCTGTAGCAGCTCAGCTTTCTACGGCAAATAAAAACCTGTCGCTCACCAACATTTATTCTCCGATAGACGGAACCATCCTCAACAGAAATGTAAGTGAAGGACAAACGGTAGCTTCAAGCTTTAGTACACCTACCCTTTTCAGCATTGCAAAAGATCTTACCAAAATGAGGGTTCGGGCCTCCGTAGACGAAGCGGACATCGGCAATGTAAAAGTAGGCCAGAAAGTATCCTTTACTGTTGATGCATTTCCGGACGAAACATTTGATGGCGAAGTTTCAGAAGTTCGTCTTCACCCGACGGTTTCATCAAATGTTGTGAATTATACGACGATTATTAATGCAGACAATTCAGGTTTAAAATTAAAACCCGGGATGACGGCAAATATTACCATCTTCACTCAGGTTTTAGAAAATGTAATGAAAATTCCTGCTGCCGCGACCAGTTTCAGGCCAGACAGCTTGGTTGTCCAAAAATATAAAGTCAATTCCCCTTTTGCCAATGGCAAAAAACATGAGAAAGGACAATGGAAGAAACAAAACAAAAGAAATACCCAAAATAAAAAAGAGGAAGCCGGCGTATGGATTATTGCCAAGGACAGCACCATCTCCCGCAAAAAGATAAAAACAGGAATGGACAACGATACCGAAATTCAGGTGATTTCCGGTTTAGATAAAAACGATAATATTATTACCGGTTACAAGCTTCTTTCTAAAAAATCATCCGGTGGACAGGCGAAAAGTCCTTTCATGCCTCAAAGAAGAGGTGGTGGTAACAACAAAAACAGTGGCGGCGGCGGTGGCCCACGGTAAAAATAATTTTCAACCCTTTTGAATATTGTTGGAAATAAGAATCATTCACTTTTTATTTTCAACTTTCAATTAATTACTAAAGGTTATGGCTGAAAAAATTCTGGAGATTACAGATCTGAAAAGAGAATTCAGAATGGGCGAAGAAATTGTCCATGCACTGAAAGGAGTAACCTTTTCTGTTGAAAAAGGTGAGTTTGTAACCATTATGGGAAGCAGTGGCTCAGGAAAATCTACCCTTCTCAATATTATAGGCTGTCTGGACAAACCTTCAGGTGGAGATTATATCCTTGATGGAGTTAATATCAAAAATCTTGATCGTGACGAACTGGCTGTCCTGAGAAATCAGAAAATAGGTTTTGTATTTCAGGCGTATAATCTTCTTCCGAGAACAACTGCAAAAGAAAATGTAGAACTTCCTCTTTTGTACAATGCGAAGGTCTCTACGGAAGAGCGTCATGAAAGAGCTTTACGTGCTTTAGCTGCTGTAAAACTTGAAAGCAGAGTTGACCACCTTCCCAATCAGATGTCCGGTGGGCAGCAACAAAGGGTTGCGATCGCCCGTGCACTGGTGAATGAACCCGTAATGATTCTGGCAGACGAAGCTACAGGAAATCTGGACACAAGAACTTCTTATGAAATCATGGCTCTCATGCAGGATTTAAACCGACAGGGGCGAACAATCGTTTTCGTGACCCATGAACCCGACATTGCTACTTTCAGCAGCAGAACGGTCACCTTACGTGATGGAAAGGTAATTAAAGACGTTATGAATGACAATATAAAGTCTGCTATAGATGCATTGGAAAACCTTCCGGTTAATGATGATTACAAATAGTTTTTAATTAAACAAAAACAATTGCAATGAACCTTTCAAACCTCTTCAGAATCGCCTGGAAAGCCCTTTTAAGAAACAAGCTGCGTGCATTTCTTACCATGCTCGGAATCATTATCGGTGTTGCGTCCGTCATTGCTATGACTGCTATTGGTGAAGGTTCAAAAAAAAGTATCAGCGACCAGCTTTCTTCCATGGGATCCAATATGATTACCATTCGTCCTTCCAGTAATGTGAATGTTTCAGGTGGCGCAAGGATTGGAGCTTCAGGGTTGCAAACATTGAAACCCCAAGATGCTGATGCTATTTCCAAAGGAGCGCCGGATGTTTCTTATGTATCGCCTGCCGTACAAACCAACGGACAATCTATCAGTGGTCCCAATAACTGGCCTACTCAGCTACAGGGCGTAAATGAAGATTATTTCAGCATCAGAGACTGGGGTATTGCGTCTGGTAATCTTTTCACTAAAAAGGATGTAACATCTTCAAATAAAGTCTGTCTTTTGGGGCAAACGGTGTATACCAATCTATTTCCCAACGGTGAAGATCCTGTGGGAAGCATTATCAGGTTTAACAAAGTTCCGATGAAAGTGATTGGCATTCTGTCTCCAAAAGGCTCCAACGCTTTCGGGCAGGATCAGGATGATGTGATTATCGCTCCCTTCAATACGGTTCAAAGAAGATTTTTAGGAATCACTTATGTGCAGACAATTTATGCTGCCTCTACAAATGAAAACACTTCTCAACAGGCTACAGATCAGGTTTCTGAAATTTTAAGAAAGCAGCACAAACTTCCGGTTGACGGGAGTAATGATGATTTCAGTGTAAGAACTCAGGCTGAACTTATTTCTACCATGAGTTCTACCAGCCAGCTTTTAACCGTCCTTTTATCGGCCATAGCAGGTATTTCTTTAATTGTAGGCGGAATCGGGATTATGAATATTATGTATGTTTCCGTAACAGAAAGAACAAAAGAAATCGGGCTCAGAATGTCGATCGGAGCCAGAGGAAAAGATATTCTGTATCAATTTCTGATTGAGGCCGTCATGATCAGTATCACGGGTGGTATTATTGGAGTCGCTCTCGGAATTCTGTCTTCAGAACTGGTCACTTTTTTCTTATCCTGGCCTACATTTATAACAGAGTCTTCGATTATCATTTCATTCATCGTTTGTGCTGTGACAGGAGTCTTTTTCGGGTACTACCCTGCTCTGAAAGCTTCGAAACTGGACCCGATCGAGGCATTGAGATATGAATAGTTTTTTGTAATTTTGATAGAGGTTCGGGATTTCGGAATAATGAAATCAGCAACCGGGAAACTTAACAAATACCAAACAACAATATGTCAGCCAGCATTTCTTCCAAAACATTTGATTTTTTAAAAAAGTTGAATAAAAACAACAATCGGGAATGGTTTAATGAAAATAAGAATCTCTACACTGAATCTCAGGGAAATGTCATTGCCTTTTTGGATGATTTGATTAAAGAAATGTCCGGGTTTGATGAGGAACTTGCAAAAATTGACAGTAAAAAAGCACTATTCAGAATTTACAGAGACACAAGATTTTCAAAGGATAAAATTCCTTACAAAACCAACTTTGGAGCTTCTTTAGGGATGGGAAAAGGCAATCAGAAAGGAGGATATTATCTTCATTTGGAACCCGGAAAATCTTTTCTGGCAGGCGGAATTTATATGCCTGAATCTGCTGTATTAAAGCAAGTACGCAAAGAAATATCTCTTTATGGAAATGATTTTCTTACCATTTTAAACCAAAAAGATTTCAAGAAACATTTCCCCGAACTTGACCAGGATGATAAACTAAAAAAGGTTCCTCAGGGTTTTGAAAAAGAAGATCCCATGGCTGAATATCTGAAGCTTAAAAATTTCATTGTTTTATATCACCTGAAAGATGAAGAAGTTTTGGACAAAAATGCCATAAAAAATTTGTCAAAAATCTTTAAGCTTATGAAACCATTCAATGATTTTTTGAATACTCCCTTTCTTTGATTTCCTTGCTCATCAAAAAAATAGGTGAATAATTAATTTTTCGCAAGCAGTACAAACAAACTATTTCTGAGTAAAATAATATGATCTAAAAACCCTTAACTTGTTACAACTCATTTTTCCGGGAAACACCCTCAAAACGTTATCTATTGATTTTCAATTTATTATATTTAACATTTTTTAAGATAAGTTTTGCATTTTTGTTTATCTTTGCTGTTCGTCAAAAAGTTAAGGATGTCTTTATACCAGAAAATTGCAGAAAAACTACAATATATAAGTCCGAGTTTTTATAAAAAAAGATATTTTAAGACC
Source organism: Chryseobacterium lactis (assembly GCF_003815875.1). Lineage (NCBI taxonomy): Bacteria > Pseudomonadati > Bacteroidota > Flavobacteriia > Flavobacteriales > Weeksellaceae > Chryseobacterium > Chryseobacterium lactis. Next base: position 2,781,149 of record NZ_CP033924.1, on the reverse strand, counting down.
TTAAACCATCTTAATAAAGATAATTTTTCGGAACGCAATGTAGAGCCGGAATTGGTATGGATCAAAGAGTATTTACCCAAAAATGCTGTAATACTGGACATTGGGGCAAACGTCGGAACTTTTCTTTATCAATTGGAAAACAAGCTGGATCATGAGCATATTTATGCTTTCGAACCCAATAAAAAGCTATATCTAAGATTGAAGAGATTATTTCCTGCCATGCGGGTACTTCCTCTGGCACTTTCTGACGAGAATACGATGGCGGAATTTAAAGTTCCTGTGATCAACGGAAAAACGGTTGCATCCCGCGGAACATTAAATACTGATTACAAAGAAAAGGGCGAAGAAAAAAGCTATACTGAACAGGTAAAGGTTATAAAACTGGACGACTGGGCAGCGATAGAACATTTCAGCAGACTCGATTTTATCAAAATTGATGTGGAAGGAAATGAAATAAAAACCCTTTACGGTGCTCAGGAAACCATCAAACAGTTCTTACCAACTTTAATGGTTGAAATGGAGCAAAGACACCACCAAACACCTATCTGGAATGAGATCTCTGAAGTAAAAAGCTGGGGATATGAAGCGAAATACCTTAACAGAAACAGCTTCAACCTGGAAAGTCTTACCGAAGATATTATATCACAAAATACAAACGACGAAAAAAATAAAACTCAGTACATCAACAATATTATTTTTATACCTAAAAAACCTTAAAACAACTTTATGAGTGTAGTAGCGAGACAAGGCTTCAAATATTCCATTATCGGTTATATTGGTTTTTTGCTGGGCACAGTTTCTGCAATTTTCATTTTCCCGAATGATTTTGAATTTTACGGAAAACTCCGCTATATCCTTCCTACTGCTGAAATGTTGGTTCCGTTTGTGGTGTTGGGAATTTCTTATTCGAATGTGAAATTTTTTCATAAGGTAGAGAAAGACGGCAAAAAACAGAATATGTTATCGTTGTCACTAGCCACTGTTTTCATCAACTTTCTCATATTTACAGTTGTATTTTTTGTGCTCCCCTACTTTTATCCGAAATTCAGGCATTCCGAAGCATGGAAGATGAAAGAGATGATTCTTCCTCTAATTTTAATCCTTTCGTTCTGCGCGATTTTTAATAAATACACCTCCAATTATAAAAGAATTGTCGTTTCCAATATTTTTGACAATCTGTTTCCTAAAATAGCCAATCTTGGGGCATTTTGTCTGTTTTATTATTTTGCCTTATCACAAAAAATTGCAGCTGCTTTCTTTTTCGCAATATTTGCACTGATGCTTTTGGGATATATTTACTATACCAATAAACTTGAAAAGATCCACCTCGATTTTAATACGGATTATTTCAGGAAAAATAATTTCTGGAAAGAATTTTTCAACTACAGTTTCTTTGGATTCCTGGGAACTTTTGGAAATTATCTGGCCATCAACAGCTTTATGATCGGGGAATTCATGGGTATGGAAGAGGTTGGAATCTATTCCGTTCTCTATGCTTTGATCTCGTTAATTTCTATTCCACAATTGGGATTATTTAATATTTCGGCTCCCATCATCAACAAAACCCTTGCAGACGGAGATATGGAAGAGCTGGACAGGTTTCATAAAAAAACGTCTTTATCTTTATATTTTTTAGGTGCTGTATTGTTCTCGTGCATCATGGTCGGATTCCCTTATCTTACTCAATTTATGCCTAAAAACGGAACGATGTTGAGAGAGTACGAGCCGGTGGTCTGGATCTGGGGATCTGCAGTGTTGATAGACCTTGCAACCGGTTTCAATGGTAATATCATTTCACTTTCAAAATATTACAGATTCAACATCCTTGTTATGCTTTTATTAGCAGGATTAACGATTGGATTGAATTATTATTTTATTAAAAACACACAGCTTAAACTCATAGGAATTGCTTTATCCACGGCAATTTCATTATCTATTTACAATGTTATCAAAATCATTTTCAATTACATTGTTTTCAAGGTTTCTCCCTTGAGCATTGAAATGATCTTTGTTTCCATTATCTGCACTCTGGCAATAACGGTAGCGATTGTACTGCCAAATTTCGATAGTAATTTAATCAACCTGATCTACAAGCCTTCGGTCGTTTTGATACTGATCTACATCGGAAATTACTTCACAAAGATATTTCCTCTGGAAGATTATTTGAATATGAGATTTATTAAGAGTATTTTTAAATTTTAAGATATAAGAAGACGATAAAAAGACAAAAACAAATCTGCTATTTTAAGTAGAGATAAGGCTGCTCAACAGTTTTTCCAGTTTTTTCTGCACTTCATCTCTTCCATAATATTTTTGAAAATCATATCCTTGAATCGAAAGTTCGGTTAGTTGTTCAAAGACATTTTCTTTTTCAGCAACAATAAAATCAAGTTCAGACTGATAATTTCCAGGAAAAACAGCTAGTTTTCCGTACCCTATTGCATCACCAAGGTTACCGGTCATCTTGGTTATTCCGTAGGTTTCTTTTATACTAAAGAATTCTGTTTCCTGTTGGATCGGACACCAAAGAACATCTGCTTTCTGCATCCATTTTTCAAAATCTTTATTGGAAACTCTTTCAGAAAAATAAGTAATAGACCTATTTGAAGGTAATTTTGCAGATAAATTTTCCAGTGCTTTTAATTCACTGTCTTTTGCCTTTCCAAGAAATACAAAATCACAATTCTGATCAGAATTTAATTGTTCAATGGTTTTAAAAATATATTGGTAATCTCTTCTTTTTTGTGAAACACCACCCGGAATAACCACTACCAGTTTATCATTTTCAGATTTTTTAAAATCTCTTGTATAAAAGAGCGGAAGAAATTGATATTTTCCGGAAAGGAGCATTTCATCCAAAACAAACAGAGAAGTGGCTCCCTGATACACTTGAGAAGAATAAAACAATCCTTCTTTCCACCAAAGCTTCAACCTGTACATCATATCTCCTTTGAAAATACTTTTCATCAGATCGGATTTTGAGGCTTTTATAAAATTAAGGTTATGGGCAATAATTGCTGTATTGTATCTTTTGGTAATGGCGAAAAAGGTATTAAAAAAGCGATGAACAGTACCAATAATAATCAGATCGTAGTGCTTGGTTTTCAACTGATCCAAAATCATAGAACTGTCTGACAGAAATACAGATTCATCATTGTGACGGATCTGATCTTTAATTTTTTTTGAAAAATAATAGTCTACCTGAAAATTGTGAGATCCTCCCATAACATCTATGAATGCCTGTGCAATTTCTGCGTGTGTGTCTATTTCAATGTAGGCTATTTTTTTCACTGATTTATTGAATTGATTTTTAGATTTTGGCTAAAGCCAATTGATTTTTAATTTTTGATTTAACGGGCTTCCTTCATGAACTTCGTTCGTAAGCTTCCAGCTTATGCTCAGGATCATAGCCCGTTGCTATTCATGGTTTATCAGATTTAATTACATCTTCAGCCATTTTTTCTTCAACATTTTCCAACGTTGATCATTGACTACTTTTTGTTCTTCTTTTGAAATTTTCAATTCCAGTTTTTCTGATCTGCATCTTTCATAAGATTGAATGATATCAAAGAAAAATGCTGGTGATTTGCTCTTCATTGCTTCCTTTGAAGAGGCAATATAAGCCAGAAATCTGTTCAATCCCAGGAAATAGAAGTATCTTCCATAATAATCTGCAGGTTTTATGGTATAATCGGCTCCTTTTACTTTAATAAGCTTTACATGAAGTTCCGGTATTACAACTTCTTTCCAACCTAAATTTTCAAGTAAAATGGCATCTAAATTATCCCAGCCCAATGTTTCTCTTAAGCCGCCCATTTTAAGAAAGCATTCTTTACGATAGGCTTTCATGGGACCTCTTACATGATGTTTATTGGAATTTCCTTCATATACCCAGTTTCCGTCTTTCTCAACATACAACAATCCTCCGACAAGTCCATATTCTGGGTGATTTACAAAAGCATGGTCTATGGTTTCAAGATAGTTTTCCGGAAGAATAATATCGGCATCAAATTTACAGATGATATCAAACTCATCCAATGTCTGTGTCTGCAATCCATTCTTAAAAGCATGCACAACTTTGGATCCCGGCTGGTGTTCAGATTTTTGAAGATTAATGGTTTCAAAACGAAAATCAAGTTCTGTATATTTCCTGATCACTTCAGGGGTTTTATCTTTAGAACCGTCATTGACAACCACTATTTTAAAATCACTATGGGTTTGTTGTAATAAAGAATCCAGAGTGAATGATAGGTTCTGTTCTTCGTTATGGGCAGGAATTATGATTAAAAACCTCACGAATTATGGTATAAATGATGAATAATAAGTGATAAATGACAAAAAGCTGCCATTTACCACTTACTGTTTTTTTATTACTTGTTATGCGGTTTCAGCATGTTTTTAGGATCAAGAATTTCATCCAGTTTCTCCTGAGAAAGAATTCCTTTCTCCAAAACCAGGTTGTAAACGCTTTTTCCCGTTTCCAATGCTTCTTTAGCAATCAGGGTAGATTGTTTATATCCGATATACGGGTTCAATGCTGTTACAATACCAATGCTGTGTTTTACCATATTCAGGCACACTTCCTTATTGGCAGTAATTCCGATGATGCACTTATCATGAAGGGTATTCATGGCGTTGCAAAGGAAGTTGATATTTTCCATGATAGCATGAGAAAGTACCGGCTCCATTACGTTAAGCTGCAATTGTCCAGCTTCTGCGGCAAAGGTTACGGTAAGATCATTTCCAATAACTTTATAGCAAACCTGATTCACGACTTCCGGAATTACAGGATTTACTTTCCCCGGCATAATCGATGATCCAGGCTGCATTGGAGGAAGATTGATTTCAAAAAGACCGGCTCTTGGCCCTGAAGAAAGTAACCTTAAATCGTTACAGATTTTCGAAAGCTTCACGGCAAGACGCTTCATTGCGGAAGAATAAATTACATAAGATCCTGTATCAGGTGTTGCTTCTACCAAATCCGGTGCAGAAATAATCGGAAAGCCTGTAATCTGCGCTAAGTTTTTAGCACAAAGAGTGGCATATCCAATCGGTGCATTCAATCCTGTTCCGATTGCCGTTGCGCCCATATTCACTTCTACGAAAAGGCTTGCATTGTTATTCAGTTTGGAAATATCTTCTTCCAGTGTCGCTGCAAAAGCTTCAAATTCCTGCCCCAACGTCATTGGAACAGCATCCTGAAGTTGCGTACGTCCCATCTTAATAACATCCTGGAACTCCTGTCCTTTTGCACGGAAAGCTGTGATAAGTTTCTCAAGTTTTTCTACCAAACCGATGTTCATCTGCAACAATCCCATTTTAATGGCCGTAGGATAAGCATCGTTTGTAGATTGTGAAAGGTTGATATGGTCATTCGGTGAACAGAATTCATATTCTCCTTTATTTTTACCAAGCTTTTCCAATACTACATTAGCAATTACTTCATTCGCATTCATATTGATGGAAGTACCTGCCCCACCCTGGATCATATCTACCGGGAATTGCTCATGATATTTTCCTCCAATAATTTCATCGCAAGCTTCTGCTATTTTGAAATACAGACTCTCTTCAAGAAGTCCTAATTCATAATTGGTTTTTGCGGCAGCTTTTTTTACAAAAGCCAGGCCTTTAATAAAATCCGGATATGAAGACAAAAGCTGTCCCGAGATTTTGAAATTGTTGATTGCTCTTTGCGTCTGAACCCCATAATAAGCATCTACCGGAACGTTCAGTTCTCCCAATAGATCGCTTTCTTTTCTGAAATTTTCCATTACAGATATTTTACTGTTTTTGATCGTTTAAAGATAGCAAAAACGCATCTAAACGATGCGCTTTAATTTGAATTATTTTGTTGGATATTTTTGATTCAAAGCTTGCAGTATTGCCCATGTTTCGGCATCCATCATTCCGTCATAATTCTGAGGACGATAATGGTACTGGAATGCTTCAATTGTTTTCTTGGTTGCATCATCCCATTTTCCGCCAGCTTCTACTCCATATCCGAATTTTTGTAACGCAGTTTGGATAAGGAAAACAAAAGACGGCTCGTTATATCTTGTCGTGAAATCTTCTTGTGCAATCGCAAAAAAGTTTTGTTTAACCGCTTCATCGTACCACATACCGATCTGATATTCATCGTATAATTTTTTCCATGGGAACATTGGTCCCGGATCCTGCTTTCTTGTTGGGGCAATATCAGCATGTGCCAGAACATTGGTGGCAGGAATCTGATATCTTATAACAATATCCTTTGCCAATGCTGCTACTTTTCTTATCTGCTCGTCGCTAAATGGCGCAAAAGTCCTTTTACCGGCAGCATCTGTAGTATAACCAGCATTTACGATTTCAATTCCGATAGAGGTATCATTAAGATTTTTGTCGCTTCTCCAAGAGCTTACGCCAGCGTGATAAGCCCGCTTATTTTCATCTACAAGCTGATAAATTTCGTTATCGCCCATATTATTAACCAGATAATGTGCACTTACAGCCTGCTGGGTAAGAACTGTAATAGATTTATCATCCGGAATTGCTGTATAATGTAATATCAGATAGCGTTGTCTGAAATTTTGCGCAACGGCAGGGAAATAGGTTTTCACTACTTTATAACCTCCGGGTTTTGCGGATACAATAGAACCATAACTGGCCGTATTATCATTTTTTGTTGGGTCTGCTATATTGGTAGTAAAAAAGTCTACTCCATGATCCGATACAACTTTTGGTTTTGGAGCCTCTGGAGTTTGAGTTTTAACTGCTGTTTTTGGCTGTACCACGGGAGTTTTCGGCTTGTATGTATTTTTTTTCACATTTTGCTGGGAAGTACATGAAAAAACGATTGTGCTTAATCCGATGATATATAATGTTTTACGCATCAGTTTGGTTTTTGAATGATTTATTACCTCAAAAATACACAAATTTTTCTTGAAATTTATTTGGTAAATAAAGAAATCTATTCTATATTTGCACTCGCAATAACAGAACAACGATCATTAAAAAATAAACAAAAAGGAGGGTTGCCAGAGTGGTTAATGGAGCAGTTTGCTAAACTGTCGACGCGAAAGTGTCGCAAGGGTTCGAATCCCTTACCCTCCGCTCTCTTATATATTCGGGGCGTAGCGTAGTCCGGTCATCGCGCCTGGTTTGGGACCAGGAGGTCGCAGGTTCGAATCCTGCCGCCCCGACTGTTTTAGTAATTTTCTCAAAATTACAAATGGGTGCGTAGCTCAGCTGGATAGAGCATCTGCCTTCTAAGCAGACGGTCAAAGGTTCGAATCCTTTCGCGCTCACTAAAAACCTCATCATTTTTTATGGTGAGGTTTTTTGTTTTATATACATTTCTTAAAATCTAAAAATTTATTGCTAATACAAACGAGATAGAACATCCCGATCTATAATAGGGACGATCAAAGGTTCGAATCCTTTCGCTCACTTAAGGAGACGACTATTTGGTATTTGCCTCTTTTTTTTGCCCATAAATTACCTTATCAGTAAAATGTTTCATTCTTGCAGTAAAATGTTTCTTTAAATCCATTCACCTATTTTCTAATTTTGTACATTTAACAATCACTGAGTTTTGTAATGGACAAAATATATAACATACCATCTTTCCTGAAATACATCAATGTTAAAGGCACTAGCAGTGATACAATACAGGTTGTTCATTATGATGAACATCCCGATATTTTACTGAAATCACTTCCTTCTGAAATCGACTTTTATTTACTGGCACTGAAAGACAAAATCGAAGTACAGTCACCCGTTGAGAGTATGTCCGATGGTTATCTTTATCTTGATAAACCCGGTAATAAAATTGAATGGGATTTGAAAAATTCATTTTCCGGTTATGCGATTTTTATCAGCGAAAAACTCCTCAATAAGGTGGTTAAGGATATTTCATTTGCCAACTATGAAAGACATGAAGCCTTGTTTCTGACATCTGAAGAAAAGGAAACTTTGTATGATTTGTTTTCAAAATCTTACAAAGAGTATCAAAAAGAAAACTTTTCTAAAGAAGTATTGATTTCTTATGCTTCACTTATTATTTCATATACACAAATTTACTATGAACGTCAATTTGAAGCCCGAAGTAAAATATACAATAAAGTCGTTGCCGATTTTTACCAACAATTAGATATGTGTTTACATAATCCAAATGGATTGTCAGAGCTCCCGTCCGTTAGTTACTTTGCAGAAAAGGCAAACCTATCTACTAATTATTTTGGAGATTTGATTAAACATTTCACAGGTACTTCGCCTATTGACCATATCCATGAAGGAATTATACAATTAGCAAAGAACAAATTACGAACTACTAAGCTTTCAATAAGTGAAATTGCATATAGCCTGGGATTTGATTATCCAACCTACTTCGCAAGATTTTTTCGTCAAAAAACCGGTATATCTCCAAAAGTATTCAGAAACCAATGATAAACTATAAATATCCCTACTATACAAAGCAACCAATTATAGGGTTGCTTTTTTATTTTGCAAATCCGTAAAATGTTTCATTCTTAAAGTGATATGTTTTCGTTTACGACGTGCTGGTTGGAGTAAATTTGTTATATCAAAATGAATAACAACATTTTAAAAACCAATAGTATGTCACAGCAAAAAATCAATTTCAAAAACAGCAACAACGGAAACATTACAATGTCAGCCGTTATCAATTTCCCTGAAGGATTTAACGAAAACCAGAAATATCCTGTCATTGTGGTTTCACATCCCGGTGGTGGTGTTAAGGAGCAGGCATCAGGACTATATGCAAAAAAACTAGCAGAGCAAGGCTTTGTAAGCATAGCTTATGATGCGTCATATCAAGGAGAAAGCACCGGAGAACCACGCCAGTTGGAAAATCCGTATATCCGTACAGAAGATGTAAGTGCGGTAATAGATTACTTAACAACATTACCCTACATTGACCAGGAAAATATCGGTGCAATGGGAATTTGTGCTGGTGCCGGCTATACCGCCAATGCAGCTATCAATGACCATCGTATCAAAGCTGTAGGAATGGTAAGTGCAGTTAATATCGGTTCAATGTTCCGTAACGGCTGGGAAAACAATATAAAAGATGCAGATGCAATGCCTTATTTATTGGCGGGGGCTAATGCAAGAACAGCAGAAACAAAAGGCGAAGAGCAAACAATGCCTTTGGCTCCGATGAAAGAGGAAGATGCACCGAACGAAGAATTAAGAGAGGCTTGGGAATACTACCACACCAACCGTTGTCAATACCCTACAGCACCGGGCTGGACAACGCTGAGAAGCCTTACGCAAATCATCACTTACGATGCGTATAATAAAGCAGAAGCATTCTTTACACAACCTTTATTGGTAATTGTGGGAAGTAATGCAGGCAGTGCATGGATGAGTGAAGACCTGGTTTCTCGTGCAGCTTCTACTGACAAAACCAAATATGTAGTAGAGGGAGCCAATCATATGACCTTGTATGATGGCGAAAATGAAGTGAATGAAGCGGTTGGCCAATTGGTTCCGTTCTTCGAGAAAAACCTTGCATAATTACTACAACCTTTTAAGAAAAGCCGGACGTGTTTGGCAAACATCTTCCGGCTTTTTTAATCTTAAACAATAGAACAATGAGTACGAAAACGATAAAATTCAAGAATATAGCCTGGGACAATGCAGGAATTTTGCACTTCCCGACAGATTTTGACAAAAACAAAAAATATGCAGCAGTGGTAACAATGCACCCGATTGGAAGCTGTAAAGAACAAACGGCAGGTAATGTGTATGGTAAGGCATTGGCAGAAGCAGGATTTGTGGTACTTGCATTTGATGCTTCTTTTCAGGGTGAAAGCGGTGGTACACCGAGATACATTGAAAACCCGTATCAGCGCACAGATGATGTGCGTTATGCTATTGATTATCTCGAAACGCTGCCTTATGTAGATGCTGACAAAATCGGCATTCTGGGTGTTTGTGGTGGTGGAGCCTATTCACTGAACATTGCAATGACCGAACGACGTATCAAAGCGGTTGTATCTATTACAGGGGTTAATTTCGGTCGCTTGCTGCGTGACGGCTTTGCAGGCGGAAGCCCGATGGAAGTGCTCAACAATGTAGCTGCCCAACGTTCTGCGGAAGCAAAAGGCGGGGATTTACTGACCATCAATATGCTTCCAGATAGCGTAGCAGCAGGAAAAGAAGCAGGTATAGAAGATATAGATATATTGGAAGCAACCGATTATTATAAAACTTCCCGGGGACAAACAAAAGGCGGAGCGACTAGTGCCGTATATTCCCGTATGAGTATAGGAATGGGTTGGGATGCGTTCTACCTGTCTGAAACTTTACTGACACAACCTATCCTTGTGGTAATCGGTGACAAGCCCGGAGGTTTCGGGGCGTTTAGGGACGGATATGAAATTATACGTCGTGCAGCTTCCACAAAAAAGGATCTTGTAGTGGTCAAAGGCTTTTCGCACTATGATTTGTATGACCAGCCAGAACCTGTAAAACAGGCATTGGAGAAAGCAATTCCCTTCTTCAAAGAAAATCTTTAAAATATAATGCCAATGCCCCGTTTCGGTAAGCATTGGCATTTAAAATTGAAAATAAAATGGCAACGTATACAGAAAAAGAAATCGCAGCAATGGGGTTTGTCCCTGCGCAGCAGGAATATTTTACAGGCAAAGCGTGGTTGAAAAACTATGTGTTCCCGGATGATAAAACTGATGCCTACATAGGCGAGGTGCTATTTGAACCCGGCACACGCAATAACTGGCATACACACGGAAGCAATCAGATTTTACTGGTACGTGAAGGCATCTGCTACTATCAGGAAGAGGGCAAGCCTGTACAAAAAATAAAAGCAGGGGATTTTGTAAACATCATGCCTGGCATTAAACATTGGCACGGTGCATCTCCAGATGAAGTAATGATACATACGGCTATTGGCATCAATGCCGAAAAGGGATTGGTAAACTGGATGGAGCCTGTGACGGATAAAGAATATAACGAAGGCTAAAATATAAAAATGAAAACAATGAAAGCATTGGTATTAGGTGCAAATGGAGCAATTGCACAACATGTTATCACATTTCTTGCCACTAAGGAGAATATAGAATTAACCTTGTTTGCAAGAAATGCCGACCCTATAAAACATTTTGAAACATCAGCAACAATCATTGAAGGCGATGTATTAAACACAAATGATTTGAACGAAGCAATCAAAGGGCAGGATATTGTTTATGCCAACCTTGCGGGAGCAGTAGATAAAATGGCAAAAGAAATTGTTTCTGCAATGGATGCCCATCATGTGAAGCGTTTAATATTCGTAACCTCATTGGGCATTTATAAAGAAGTGGCTGGTAAGTTCGGTCAGTGGAATGAAAGAATGATTGGTTCTGACTTAATTCCTTACCGCAAAGCGGCTGACATTATTGAAAAATCGGATTTGGACTATACGATTGTTCGTCCGTCCTGGCTGACCAACGCTGATGAAACAGATTATGAAACCACACAAAAAGGCGAACCATTCAAAGGTACGGAAGTGGCAAGAAAGGCAGTAGCAGCCTATATTACTGGCATTATTGAGCATCCTGAAAAAGATATAAAATCAAGCGTGGGTGTCAATAAGCCGGGTGTTTATGGCGATAAGCCGGCTTTTTACTAATTCCAATTTGGAGTCTGTTCAATGGCGTGCCATTCTAATCAATAAGTAAAAGAATGTACCATACTTTCGCGCTTAATAAAAACCTCATCATTTTTTATGGTGAGGTTTTTTGTTTTATTCATTTCTTAAAATGCGAATACATGCAAGATACATCTGATCATTCTCAAATCAAGACAAAACAAAAAAAATTCACATTTATAATGAAATAAACAAAGATTTTTTATATTTGAATCACTAAAACTAAAAAACAAATAACATGAAAGCATTCAAAAAGCAACACAACACTCTTAAGAGAAATGAAATGAAAATTATTTTAGCAGGTGGTTTACCTCCCGTATGTAATCCAATGAATTGTAATAATCAATGTATATCTTTTGGTTTAGAAGGAGGTATTTGTGATTCTACCGGCCTATGTTCATGCGGTCCTTTCTCAATTAACTCTTAAACAATCGAAGTTCAATTTTAACACTGAAAAATAAACAAGCCTTGCAATTCTCATTGTGAGGTTTGTCGCTTATAATCGTCCCGCTCAACTAAAAACATTTAGTTTCCAGATTTCTAATTCTGCTCCATTTATTACACGGTACTTCAATCATCAAACTTAAATAGCGTCGAGAAATACTTGCTATAAAAATCAAATTGTTATAATTTTGTAGCTCTTATTTTATTTCAATGAAAAATTTTAACTTCATTATCGCAAGCTGTTTCTTTGTTTTGATGACATCATGCAAAACAGCGGCTCCAACGGCTTCTGCTAATAATGCTCCTTACCAGAACCTGGGACACAACGGAAAAATATATTCGGCTTTTTATCAGCAACGGGCAGCTGAGTATAAAGCTCTTTGTCTGCAGGCTTATAATATTGCCAAACTCCGTCTGGATGAGGCCTTAGCTCAAAAATCAGATAAGCCTTTGGCTATTGTTTCGGATATTGATGAGACTTTTTTAGACAATTCTTATTATGCTGTTGAGCGTTCAAAAATGGGAAAGAATTATGATCAGAAAACATGGGAAGAATGGACTGCCAAAGGCATTGCAACACCTCTTACCGGCGCACAGGAATTCTACCAGTATGCCGCAAAAAAAGGAGTTCAGGTTTTTTACATTACCAACCGCGTAGAACAGGAACGTGCAGGAACCATGAAAAATTTGAAGAAATACGATTTCCCTCTTCAAAATGAAGCCAACCTTATTCTTCGTTCAAAAGAAAGCAGCAAAGAAAACCGACGCAACGACGTTGCTAAAAATTATAATATTGTTTTGTTATTAGGTGATAACCTAGCCGATTTCGCCAGTATATTTGACAAAAAAACGGAGACAGAACGATCAGCAGCTGTGAAAAATTCGGCTAATGAATTTGGTAAAAAATTCATCATCATTCCAAATACCGGTTATGGAGACTGGGAGTCTTCATTTTATCAGTACAAATACGATTATACAGATCAACAGAAAGATTCTATGATGTATGATGCAGTGAAAGCAACTCCTTAATAATTTTAAGAATCCCTCAGGGACCATATCAATAAAACCTTACTATTTTTAGTGAGGTTTTTGTTTTGGATTCATTTAGATTGTTTTACCATTTGTATAAAAACAGATGATTTCCTTACACTTTTATCGATCTTTTCCATTTGGTAATGGTATTCCGGCTAAGGGAAAAAACTCCTGCCAATTCAAGGTTATTCAGGTTATGTTTTTTCTGATAGGTAAGGATTTTTTTTACAGCCTTTTTATTGTAAGCCTTATATTTCTGATTTTCAGGATGAGCTCCAAATAATATGGAGTTTAAGTTGATCACATCGAGGATTTCCAATTTATCTTTGCTCAAAATCTTACTGCAATACTTCTCCTTATGAGGTAGCTTTTTTTTAATGAGATCGTTATAAATTCTTTTATAATCGGGTTCGTTTATATTTTTCATTCTAACTCATTACATATTTCACAATTCAGAAGAAGACCGGTTTTCAGAGTATTTTAAGCTCCATTTATTTAAGGTAGATTTGGGGATTCTGTATTCTGTGATCACCTGATTTTTGGTCATTTCTCCACTTTCAATCTGCTCCAGGATAAAACTTATCAACTCCCGGCTATAGATATTCTTTCTGAAAACAGGTAAAGATGATGAGCTTTTCGTTTCTTTTGAATTCGATTTTGCGGATAACGGTGCATAAAGAATGAGATGATGCGAATACAGCCTGAAAAAATCATATTCAAGGAGTTTGCACCATCTGAGTAAGTGGTCTGTTGAGATATTCTGACTATCATACATGAGTCTGATTTCCGTTATCGGTAACTTAAAAAAATTAGAAATACGGTCTTCATTAATTTCCAGCTCTTCTACTTTTATTTTGATTAATTTCCCAATGTGGATCTCTTTAAAGTTCATTCGATATCGGATTTATTCATTATTAACTACGGCTCTTTCAAAAATAAGTTTAATGGCAGTTTTTAGAATATCAGATATTATTCAAATACTTTAGGATTTTATATCAACAAGGAAATTAAAACGGATTACCAGTGATCTTTAATTGAAAAAGAAAAATATAGTTACATTCCCGTTTCGCGAAATCGTTTCGGGTAAAATCCTGTTTTTCTATAGATATAAGCAGAAAAAAAAGGGATGGAGTGAAAACCCAGGTCAAGCGAGATCTCCTTAATGGTTTGACTGGTTCCTAAAAGCATTCTCTTCGCTTCCAGCACTACTCTTGAATCGATTATATCTTTGGCAGTCTGCCCCGTTTCACCTTTCACCAAAATATTAAGATAATTGGGTGTTACCGCTAGTTTGTCTGCATAAAACTTCACGGATTTTGATTCCGGAAAATGAGCCTCAATTAAGCGGGAGAAATTAGAAACGATGGGAGAAATTTTAACTTGATCAACCTCATCAATACTATTTTCATTAACCATATGACTGATCAGATTAATAATCAATTGAGTTCTCAGGCTGATTATTTTAGAACGAATGGTTTTATCCTGAATTTCCTGATTAAGCAAAATAAATTCATTGCGCAATTTATTGGATTGGCTCTCGGAAAGGGTAACAATAGGCAAATTATTAAGATGTTGCGAAGAGAATTTTGTCCCGAATAAATTCATTTCTACAAATTTCCTTGAAACAATAAGCTTATGTCCAACCGCAATTTCCGTCTTCCACGAATGGATCTGGCCGGGAAATGATATATGAATCTGATGATCTGACTCGTGATATTCTAAAAAGTCAACAGAGTGCACCCCTTTACATTTTTCAAAAAAAATAAATACATAGGAATCAGGAGAGCGAAAATTAGACATTTCACTTGCTCCTGCCACAGGAATATAGGTAATATGGTCTGTAATCTGATCTTCCCACTCAAGATCTTTTTCTATGTATATCTTATTCACCTTGGAGTCCTTATTTTTTTGTGAAAAACAATTTTTATGCCTATCCGGCGTGTGAATAATTTTAAAATCAGCTAATTTTCAATATAAAATTAATTTCAGACCTGTTTTCGATAAGCTGTGGGAGATACTCCTACGTATTTTTTAAAATATCTTGAGAAATGAACATAGTTTTGGAAGCTGTAATCGTAGGCAATATTGATAAGCAAATCATCAGAAGTAATGATCTCTTTCTTGATAACCGGAATAACGACCATATCGATCACTACAGAAGCTGTTTTCTTCAGGTGTTTTTTACAAAGTACATTCAAGTAATTGGGTGTGATTCCCAGATGGCCCGCATAGAAATTTACAGTTCTTTCTTCTTTAAAATATTTCCTGATTAAAACAATAAACATAAATAATACGGGATGTTGATCATATACCTGAAAATCCCCGGAGGTTTTTCGTATTTCCCTACTGAGACTTTGCAGGATAATTTTTGTTTTTGCATAAATAATATACTGCATCACACATGAATGCTCAAGAGTTTCAAATGCGATATCTCTGCATTCTTTTTCAAGTAAAGCAAATGTCTCTTTGGAAATATTAATAACAGGCAATTTCTGATAAACAATGGCCGGAATCTGTACACCTCCCATCAATTCTGCATATTTATGCTTAGATATAATAATGAGATGAAAATAAGTAGGCTCCGTAAACGTCAATCCATGCATTTGTCCCGGAAATACCATATGAACATGCCTTTTTTGTATAGGATGCTTTTCTGATCCAATGGTGTGAATCCCCTTCCCTTTTTTAAACAAAAAAATAGACAGAAAATCATCTTTCAGGACCGTTCCTATTTTACGAATATCCTGATCGCTGCACTCGACATATATAATATCGTTTGCTTCACTACCCTTTCCTGATAATAATTGTTTCATTTTAAAAAATTTTGATTGTACAGGCTATGACCATACGATTGACCAATGCCTTTACATAGTCAACATGTTATATTAAAAACCCGGTTATAATTTTTTACCCGATCTTACTCTTATGGTATTTTAATAAAAAATCACGGGGAGACATTCCCGTATTGTTGCTAAAAAAAACCGAAAATCCGGACAGGTCTTTAAATCCAAGATCAAACGCAATCTCCTTAATGGATTTATTAGAATTAATCAGTAATGTTTTAATTTCAAGTATCAATTCATTATTGATGATGGATGAAGCCGTTTTATTAAAATATCGTTTGCAGATAATGTTAAGATAATTGGGACTTAATGACATTTTATCTGCATAAAACTTCACATTCTTTTCTGCTCTGAAATGCAGTATGACCAATTTAAAGAATTCTGCAAGCTTTTTAGTGGCCGCATTTTCATCATCAATGAAGAAAAGCCTGCAGGCTTCTTTACTAATCATTAAAGTAAGTATTCTTATCCTCGGCAGTACAATTTCCCAGATATTTTCATTGTGCTGAAGCTCATGATAAATGTTCTGAAATTCGTAAAGAATCCTGTAAAATATCTCGGAGGAAAGCTTAAAGCTGGGATGCTTCATATAGAAAGAAAAAGGAAACATCAGATAGTTACCAAAAGTATCAAGTATTTGCCTGGAAACAACAAACCGATAAGCTTTAATACAGTTTTCATAATTACACTGATGAATCTGCCCTGGAAAAACGAGGTGCATCTGGAATTCTTTCAGTGGAAATTCAACAAGATCAATGGTGTGCGTGCCATCTGCTTTTTCGAATAAAATAACGGTAAAATAATCAGTATTCACTTCTTTCTCAAACAGGCAATTATCAATTAATTCTTGATACAATACTCCATTATAGGCATTAAGATTATACTGAAAGCTGTCTGAGACAGATTGATGATGTATTTTTTCATCCATAAAAAAGTGATTGATAAAATAATTAGACAAAAAAATATTCAAAAGAAAAATGGGGTAACAAAACAGATCATATCATCTGCTGAAATCGTACGTTGTGTGTTTTTAGAATCGTAGATGAATCACTTCGCTCTCTGGAATCTGTATTGACGCAGAGAGAGAGTATGCAATTACACCATCCTGAGCGACATTGCACTGATTATCTTTGGTTTTAGCTGATCACCAATAAGATTTACATCTGTTTTCTGAGAATCTTCTGTTATCTCTGAAGTGGCATTAAGAGTCTTCACATCTATGTCAACCTGAACTTTGTTAAAAGTCATCGACATTACGAGCAGCAGTGGAGACAGTATTATTTTTATTAAATTTTGCATACTATTTCATTTTACCAGATTGATTTATTTGAATCTCTGCATTGAGGTCAATTCAAATAGACAATCGATTTATATTGCAAAATTAGCAAGCAATCGTTCTTTGATTATTATATATATTATTCATCAATTTATTCAAATCATAACATCGTTTGTCATTTTTATAATAAAAATTAACGATTTTATAAAAACATTTACAATCAAGTCTTCTATTTCATTGGTGAATCACAATCGATTCCAGACCATCAGCCTTTTATTTTTTTGATTATCTCCAGTTACAAAAACCATTTATCTATAAATTCTATAAGTAATTAAATAATTCCATATCTATTCCCGAAAAACTAATCATTTATTTTTACAATCCAAATCTTCCGACACTACGTTCTACAGGTAAACATTTGAAAAGCCCGGCTTTGCATATTCCTATGAAACCCCTGATTATTAAAATTCTTTATCAGCTTACATCATAGCATTATTCTTATGTAGATCCTGAACTGCGCTATCTTATAACGATTGCACTGAAAGTGAATTATTCAATTCAAATGATACTTTCCGGAAAAAAAATGTAAAAAATATTCTATGCAGACATTTAAATATCTTCAGGAAACACTACAGTCATCATCTGAGGTTTTATATTTTAAAACAATAGGAAATACCCATCAGTATTATGATTTTATCACTTACGATTACTTTATTCTTATGCTTTTTGAAAAAGGTAACGGTCTCAATGTTATGGATGAGGTATCTTACAAAATCAATCCTTTTCAGATGCATCTTTACTTTCCGGAACAAACATTATTCTATCAGTTAAGTCCGGATGCTATTGTTCACGAAATACATATTTCTAATGAGCTTTTCAGATTAGTAAGCCAACATCTGAAACATTCTTTTGCGTATTATAAAAAAAATCCGGTAATCAATCTGACTCCTGAGGTGTTCAGTAAAATCGTAAAAGAATGCATCGGAATCCGGGATGAGCTTAGTATGGAACTAGGAATACAGCAAATCATTAAATACCGCCTACATATTATTTCAATGATGATCAGCAGAGAAATTTATGACCATCTGCCAGGGAACGACGGCCAGCCTCCCCTACTTCTTAAAAAATTTCTAAAGCTGGTTATTCTTCATCATAAAGAAAACCGTTCAGTTACGTTTTATTCGGAACAACTTGGTATCACCTCCAATTATCTGACTATTCTATGTAGAAAGTATTACTCCAGCACCGCTACTGCAGTCATCAACGGAGAAGTCATACAGGGCATAAAATCATATCTGGCTAATACGCGAATTCCCATTAAAGAAATCGCCTTAGAATATAGCTTCTATGAAATGTCTACATTTTCCAGTTTTTTCAAAAAACATACAGGAATGCCGCCTTCAGGATATCGGGAAAAACATTTTGTATCGCGGACTTTAATATAAGTCATTCGAGACCTGTAAGTCATAAATATCTTAACAACGCTCAATATTTTTCTCTGATGAAAATCCTGAACACCGGGATTTTCATTTTTTCTTAAAACAAATCTACAATAATTCCACATATACCTATTATTCAAATAGTTGCATATTTTATAATTTCTATTAACAGCCCTAAAAGATGGTATAAAATCCATAACAATCTGGATAATTTGCTAGCATGTATCCACAAAACAATCCGATACTTTTGTCACGTTTTAAAACAATCATCAATAGATTCCTCTACTAAATTCATTTACCAATTATGGATAGAAAAATACCGATTCTTCTCTTGTTATCAATAGGTTCTTTATTCCCTTTATTTGGCCAAACAGCTCCCAATCTGGAATTTGCAACTGCATCAGGTGACGGAAATCCTACCGGAAATGGGCCGGTGACTTCTACTGTCATTAGCTTTAATAAAAATACGAATAACCCCGGCGGAGATACATTTTCTTTGTACGCTCCCCAGTTAAAAGCAACATTCACTATTTCCAATATGCAGTATAACTCAGCGGCCAGTATCGGATCTGCGATTAACAATGCATCAGCACCTATTTTTCCGTTGTTAAATTCAATAGGAAGCCCTGCCAATAACAATTTCACTTCTTCCGGTGCCTCAACAGGAACGGGTATAAATACCGGGTTTAACAGAGGGATTGGCTTATTTGTCAATTCTTCAGTACTGTCCGGACAATCTACCAATGGTACTTATCAAATGGCTGATCTTGTTATTACATTCAACCGACCAGTTGATAATCCTATTCTTCATATAGGTGGCATGGGTGGTGTACAAGGTTCTATGGGGCTTACTGCAGGTTTTGAATACGTATCTTCAAATATTCCTGTAACATTCTCAAGGCTTTCCGGAAACTCAAATAATTTCATGGTAACCTCTACTACCATTCACAATACAGCCCCAACGCCTTCTACTTCAGGAGCCAATTCCGGATCAGGCTCAGTGCTGGTGACCGGGAAAGGGATTACAAGTCTTACTCTAAGGCTCACGATGCGTGGATCCGGGCAACAGGCTAATTGGCAAAGCGGAACCGGCGATCAGGTGATGATGGGAATCTCTTTATTGGAAAGTAATCTTTCAATAACAAAATCAGTAAACAACCCTACTCCTAAAAGCGGTACTAATGTCATTTTTACACTAACGGCTCAAAATAGCGGAGCATCAAATAACACCAATGTTAAAGTTACTGATCAGTTACCGGACGGTTACACTTTTATCAATGCTTCAACCGCTACCGGTTCTTACAATAATTCATCAGGGGTATGGACTATCGGAAATTTAAATGATGGAAGTTCAACCACCTTAGATATCACAACAAAAGTGAATTACGCCGGAAATTATACGAACACAGCAAATATTACGGGTGATATAAACGATCCGGACACTTCGAATAACAGTTCCTCATCAACACCAAATGTCCAAACCGTTTGTTACGAAGACAAAAACTCAGTCTCAGCAGGTATCAATTCTAAATTCGGAATAACAACATTAAAAAGAGCAGGAAATAATACATGGCCTACCACAAGAAATTCGGCGCATATGGTATTGGAGTCCAATAATAAAGGATTTGTAATCACTCGTATAGAAAAAGCTTCTTTAGGTAATATCACCAATCCTGTGGAAGGAATGATAGTGTATGACCTAACTGATAAATGTCTTAAAGTATTTGCAGATGGAGTATGGAGCTGCTTTTCAAAACCAACATGTCCATAATTAAAATCTTGTATTAATATATGAAAAAGCTACTTATCATTATATCTGCGGTGATATCACAGACCATATTTTCACAGGTAATCATTGGCGATACTACAGGCTCTGCATCCAATAAAACATCTGTTTTACTTGAATTTCCGAACGGACAAAATAAAGGAATTATACTTCCTTACACGCGCACTCTGCCCTCTTCTCCAACAGAAGGCACCCTTCTTCTTGATGCGGCGACCAATACCTCTTCAAGGATAAAATATTACAACGGATCATGGATTGATCTGAGCGGACAGGATGCTGATCTAACTTCAGTTCTTTCTGATCAACCCACAAACGCTCAGATTTTGGAAGAATCGAATGCAAAGGTGATTATCGGTTCCAACAATTCCACAGCCAGCGGAGTATTGGTGTTGGAATCTCAAACAAAGGCCCTCTTGCTTCCTTCAGCAGAAAGTACTGATGAGATTCCCAACCCTTCTCCCGGGATGATCATTTTCATTCGTAAAAACGGGGCTAAAAGGTTAGCTGTATTCAATGGAAACAAATGGTCTTACTGGATGGCCGGTAATTAGACTTTCTCACAATAAAAACACGAAGTTCAAATATACCAACCTCATTCACAGACACACAAATAATGAAAACAACCGGGAAAGAACATTGATCTTTTCCGGTTTGTTTTTTCCAATTTTATGGTAATTTCCATCAATCATTGGTATAAAAAAAGCAACATATTGAATGATTGGGACAACCTTTAAAACAACAGATCAAAGTACTTTTGTAAAAATCTGGATGTAATCGTTTTTAAGTTTTGATTAATACATAAGTTCCAGGTTTAATTACATTTATTTCATCATGATACCGGAGGGTCTGTCCTCCGGATTTTTTAGGATAAAATCCCTTCATCAAAAATTAAGCAGCTCCTTTAGTTTTTAATTGATCTTTAGCCAATTCATTTTTCTTATTTCTCAATTCCCGTTTCATTTTTCTGTATTCCCAGGGAGCAACGGCATGTACATCCTGCCATAGACCAATCTTTTCACGTTGGGCATTCTCCTGCAGTTTTCCTAATGAAGTATCTTTAGAATAGGAAAAATACCACCAACCCATACCCGCCTTAATCAACTCTTTAGAAAGGTATTTTCCGTTATCATAATATACTTTGGCAATGGAACGTCCGTAACGGTCTGTACTCGTTTCAGTAAAATTAATCATCTTTCCAAATACCTGAGAAGAGGTAAATTGTTTGGCACTTTTTCCGAATGGCTGCCCGCTTTCAGGACAATCGACTTCGGCCAGCCTGAGTTTTTTCTGTTGGTTTCCTTTTAAGAGGATGGTAATGGTATCCCCATCTGAAATTTTAATTACTTTTCCGGTAGTTTGAGAAAACATAAGTAGCGGAAAAAGTAAACACACAAGCATTAATCGTTTCATGAGGCAAAGATAAAGGTATGTAAACAAAATCCCAACCTCTCTATGAACGAAAGGTTGGGATTTATTATTGAATTGTTAAGGATTTATAACCCATAAACCTTTCAAAACTCAAGTTAAAATTGCAGTTAAAAACTGGTAGTTCAATATCATAAATTTAAAAACCTGAAGTCCATAGTAAGTTATTTAAAGTAAACCGACCAATGATAAAATCATCAGGATAGTCTTTAAATCCCATCATCTTTTTACAATTATTGACAACATCATTAGCTTTATATTCATTTAAAAATACTCCAAGGGTTCTTTCATCATCTAAATAAGTATCAATAGTACAAGCATGGCTAACCTGAAAAATATATTCTAAGTTCAACTCTTTTATAGACTTGCTTTTTTCAGTTATTATATCTTCTTTATGTAAATAGTCTCTTCCGATTTCCCCTACAACACCATCAAATCCATTTCGCCAGTGAATTTTGTTTAATTCATACTTTCTAGTAACCATTCCATCAGGATAGGTACTAAATCCAGGTAGCTCTAAAGCGATTATTTTTGATTTTTCGAGCATTTCCATATCATCAAAATACCCTAAAAACTTGAAAGCCGTGTGAGTTTCATCTCTATAAATATGCTCGAGTCCATATACAAAGTAATTCATAGTAGTAGTTTTTCGTTAACAGGGTTAATTTTAAAAGTATCTGCTCCAATACAAGGGTGAAAATTGTTTTTGAAATAAAGTTTTTTTAAAGTGGAGATCAATACTTAAAAATTTTTTTTTCTTTTCTTAAATAAGATAAGTCAATGGTTATGAATTGGGTAAAGTTAATAAAAAAGTCGTCACGAAAAATTAATTAAAAATTATCCTATAATTTATTTTTTTATTCCAAAAAGTATTGTACCTTTGCAACCGCAAAAACGAAGTAAAATTCGTTATTGATGGCCATCTCGGGGCGTAGCGTAGTCCGGTCATCGCGCCTGGTTTGGGACCAGGAGGTCGCAGGTTCGAATCCTGCCGCCCCGACTGTTTAGTAATTTTCTCAAAATTACAAATGGGTGCGTAGCTCAGCTGGATAGAGCATCTGCCTTCTAAGCAGACGGTCAAAGGTTCGAATCCTTTCGCGCTCACCAAAAGGCTCACAGTTTTTGTGGGTTTTTTTGTTTCAAAAACATTGTATTTTACAGTTGTAAAAATATCATTGTTATGATGACTGCCTCGGGGCGTAGCGTAGTCCGGTCATCGCGCCTGGTTTGGGACCAGGAGGTCGCAGGTTCGAATCCTGCCGCCCCGACTGTTTTAGTAATTTTCTCAAAATTACAAATGGGTGCGTAGCTCAGCTGGATAGAGCATCTGCCTTCTAAGCAGACGGTCAAAGGTTCGAATCCTTTCGCGCTCACTAAAAACCTCATCATTTTTTATGGTGAGGTTTTTTGTTTTACATTAGCCTAATGTGTTACTGTTATATCCTTTATTCAAAATCCTTAAATAAATATTATATCGGACATTCTTGTGAAGACCTACAAGAAAGGTTAAGAAAGCATATGTCAGATCACAAAGGATTTACTGCAAAAGTTAAAGACTGGATTATAATTTATACAGAAGAATTTAGCTCAAAAAAAGACGCATACAAGAGAGAACGAGAAGTGAAATCATGGAAAAGTAAAGCTAAAATCCTAAAACTTATTGATAATACAAGCGAGATAGAGCATCCCGATCTATAATCGGGACGGTCAAAGGTTCGAATCCTTTCGCGCTCACTAAAAACCTCATCATATTTTTATAGTGAGGTTTTTTGTTTTATGTACATTTCTTAAAATCTAAAAATTTATTGATAATACAAGCGAGATAGAGCATCCCGATTTATAATCGGGACGGTCAAAGGTTCGAATCCTTTCGCGATCACTAAAAACCTCATCATTTTTTATGGTGAGGTTTTTTGTTTTACATTCATTTCTTAAAATCTAAAAATTTACTGCTAATACAGGTAAGATAGAGCATCCCGATTTATAATCGGGACGGTCAAAGGTTCGAATCCTTTCGCGCTCACTAAAAACCTCATCATTTTTATGGTGAGGTTTTTTGTTTTATATGTATTTCTTAAAATCTATAAATTTATCGCTAATAAAGGTAAGATAGAGCATCCCGATTTATAATCGGGACGGTCAAAGGTTCGAATCCTTTCGCGCTCACTAAAAACCTCATCATATTTTTATGGTGAGGTTTTTTGTTTTATGTACATTTTTTAAAATCTAAAAATTTACTGCTAATAAAGGTAAGATAGAGCATCCCAATTTATTATCGGGACGGTCAAAGGTTCGAATCCTTCTGCGATCAATGAAAGCACTCGTAACTTTTGTAAATCTTTTTTACAGCAATAGAAAATCAACAAATCAATTAAATGTTGCTCTAAATTCCAATGGAGACAAAGAAGTACGGTTTTTAAATAACCTGTGAAAAGATTGTGGATGCTCAAATCCCAATTGATAAGCAATTTCTGAAACCGACATTTCCGTCGCAGACAGCATTTCTTTTGCTTTATCGATCAGTCGGTTCTGGATATGCTGTTGCGTGGTTTGCCCTGTTTGTACCCGAAGCATATCACTGAGGTAATTTGCGCTCAGGTTCAATTGATCTGCTATAAATTGGACAGTCGGAATACCGGTAAGAATCAGTTGATCATTCTTAAAATAATCATCCAACAGAGCTTCCAGCTTTGAAAGCAGGTCACTATTAACCTTTTTTCTGGTTAAAAACTGGCGGTTATAAAAGCGATCACAATATTTCAGCAGCAAATCCAGATTAGACACTATTAAGTCCTGGGTAAAGGAATCCATATTGGCATGTATTTCCTGCTCTACATTACCAATAATATCCATGATGGATCGTTCTTCTTTTTCTGAAAGGTATAACGCTTCATTGGAAGAATAAGAAAAGTATCCGTATTCTTTAATCTTTGTTGCCAAAGAATGACCGTATAAAAAATCAGGATGCACCATCAAAACAAATCCCTTTACATCATTCAGAAGAATATCTTCAAATTGCAATACCTGATGAGGAGCAATAAAATACATGATCCCTTCATCAAAATCGTAATACTGCTGCCCATATCTGCACTTTCCTCCCGCACAATCCTTTTTTAAGGTAACAACATAAAAGTCGGTTGTTATGGTATTGAGAATTGTTTCCTGCTCCAGTTTCACCTCATCGAAACTGAATACACTGATCAACGGATTTGAAGGCTTCTTCAATCCCAGAAAGGTGTGCAGTGCATGAATCGATGAAACTTTCTCCGGAGTTTTCATAGGTTGGCTTTCGGATGTATTCATCACTAATTTACTGATTTTATTTTTCTTGAAGCTGCTCATTTTTAATCTGATTAATTCCCTCCTTATAGGTTGTCACCTTAAATTCCGGGAACCTGCTTCTGAATTTTGAATCATCAAAAATATTGTCATGCTCATATCTGGGCAGCAATTCTAATAATTCTTTTAATTTTTCATTAAATAAAGCTCCCATTTTAAAGACAAATTTAGGAATGACCGAATACTTCAGATCCTTTCCATAGATTCCGGATGCTATTCTGATAAATTCCTGATAAGTTGGGTGACTTTTATCGACAGGAAGATGCCAGGTTTGCCCAAATGCATCTGGAGTATTTCCTATCAGTGCTGTTGCGCGGCTGGCATCAGGAGTCCATATTAAACTTCTTTTTTTTGTAATACTTAATGGCACCCTCAGTTTTTTACGGTCTCTGATATTATTAAAAATCAAGGTATTGGTAATGCTTTGCGTCTTACCGGGGCCATAAAATTCGGGTGCCCGACAGATAACCGCTTCAATCTCTCCCAATTGCATTGCTTTTAAGACCATTTCTGTCATTCGTTTTCTTACTCTTCCCTTTCTCCCAACCGGAGCAAAAATGGTATTTTCGGTTAAAATTCTGTCATCCTGAGGATACATATAAGTGTTATCAAAGAACACAAGTTTGGTTCCGTTAATTCTACAGGCTTCTATCACATTTTTCACAATCAAAGGAAACTGCTTCTCCCAAAGGTCAGAACTTATCGGAAGACCTAATGTAAAATAGGCGATCTCAGTATCTTTAAGTGCTTCAATGGCTTTTTCACGGATGGATAAATCTGCCGGGAACAATTCGTCAGTATCGTTTACTTTTTTTGCATCTCTGCTGACAATGCGAATAGCAGAGGTAAAATTTCTTTTTAATTCTCTTGCCAGCTCTTCACCAATCTGTCCGTTGGCTCCTAATATTGTTTGCATATTATTTTTAATAAGGTTAAACATATTATTTTTTGGTATTACAAAGTTCAGAAGAATTAAACCAAAGAAGGTATCTCAATTAAGGGAGGTTGTAACAGAATCTCTGTTTTCCAAATGAAGATATATCATTCCCTTTTAATTTTATAAAATCTATAGTTTTTATTCCTAACTTTAATTAACTAATAGTATGGTTCCAATCAACTATTCGGACGACTAATAATGGTACAGATCAATAATTTTTAAAACTTAAAAAATATGTGGTGGGTATACGCAATTCTTTCAGCTTTTTTCGCTTCACTGACAGCAATTTTCGCTAAAATCGGAATAACAGGAGTGAGCTCAAACCTTGCTACCGCTATCAGAAGTATCATCATTTTACTGGTTGCATGGGGAATCGTATTTGCCCGAAGTGAATATAAAGGAATTCCGGCACTTTCCCGCCATAATCTTATTTATATCGTTATTTCCGGTGTTGCAACAGGCCTTTCCTGGATATTTTATTTTAAAGCATTACAAATAGGTAAAGTAACACAGGTAGCTCCTGTAGATAAATTGAGTGTTGCTTTAACCATTGTGTTATCGGTAATTTTTCTCGGCGAATCTTTAACCTTAAAAACAGCTATAGGAGCTGTCCTGATCATCATAGGAACTGTCATCCTTATTTTTGAGTAGATCAAATCGTCATCCACAAAACTCTGCGATACGTTTCATGGAGTGAAAATTCCGGTTCACTGTCCAATTTTGCGGTGTCAGCTTAACTTTCACCTTCACAGCTAAGAATTCCTAGTAGATTTACATTGTAAACAGAGATCAATAGAGAAGTTAGTTTAATTGATTTAATCAAACATTGATTAAGGGTCAATAAAAATCTTTTTTGTGCACTGTAAATTCCTTATAGCCATCTAATGGCTAAACTATACACTTAATCATGTTTGGTAGGGTTGGTTGATACCAATCCTATTTTTTTTGCTAAATATCGAAAGTATTCTTTAAAATTTAAATTCTTCAATCGTCTTATCATTAAGCAAAACTTTTGCACAGCTTGCATGATTTTGAGCAGCTCCCTGAACAAGCCATACAATGGTAAATTTTTCACCGCTTCTCATCTGCTTTCCTCTTCTGGACTGTAAATGATGTTCTTTAAAAATATTTTCATATTTCTCCACGGCATCTTCATGATAAGGAAGGGTCACCTGGTAGGTATAGCGGGTACTTATCCTATCGATAACATTCTGAACGTACTTGAATACAATAAGCAATAAAAACACTGCCACAGAACCAATAATAGCTTCAGTATAATATCCGGCTCCTATCGTCATTCCTAAGGAGGCACAAATCCATATGGTAACAGCGGTTGTCAATCCCGAAACCCTGTTTTCTTCTTTAAAGATAACTCCTGCTCCTACAAAACCAATTCCTGTAATAATATTGGCAGCGATACGATCCGGGCTGGATCCCGCGCCAAGACTCGCAGAAAGCATCGTAAACATACAGGAACCCAAAGTTACCAAAATCATGGTTCTCAAACCAGCCGACTTCAGCTGATATTCTCTTTCAATCCCAATGATACCTCCTACAAAAATGGAAAATATAATCGGTAGCAAATCGTCAATAAAGCTCATCTGTTCGTTTTTTATCTCATGTAAAAATAAAATCTTTCCACTTGATTTGCAAATTAACATTTTACTTCCCAAGCCTTTACAAGAAAGACTTTGAGGCACAAAAAAACCACTGCATTATACAGTGGTCTAAAGTCTATTTATTTTAAAACTTATTTAAGTTTATACAAATTTCCGTTCCATAGATAGGTTTTGGAAGAGCGTTTTTTTGTTTCGCTATTCTTTTCATCTGTCTCAGCATCTTCTGTTTTAAGGATAAATGCATTGGGAATACCTCCTTTATCATTAGGAAAAACATAGGTTTCGCTATGATAGAACACTCCGGCATCACCAACATTCATTAATTGAGGAAGTGCAATTAATTTTTTATCTTTAAAAAGGATATATTGATCATATGTCGCAATACCACAAGCTTCGCCGGAAACCATTGCTTTTAAGGTAAATTCAACATTTTCCAGTTTGTGATTGCTTTCAATAGTAAAAGCAGCAGTATTAAGCTCTTCTCCTCTTCCGGTATTAAAATAAACCTCATCCAGCAGCGTATTTCCTTCCATCACTTTTACCCCTGCGATATTCTGTTTTTCGATGATATCGGCAAACTCTTTATTCTTCCGGTCCACGGTTTTTGAAAGTCCAAAAAGAAAAGCATAGCCATTTTTATTGCGATAGCCTACACAAAGATTGCCACCCCAAACATATCCTTCAGAAGTAACATCACCCTTTTGGTAGGAGATTTTATACCAATTGGCTTTCCTTTCCCCCAATTGCAAAACGGGAACGGCCTCCTCTTTCTTAAGAATCATTACCTGCTGGTTGGTAGATAAGGAATCTAAAATCTGAGCGTTAACACCAGGTTCCTTTCTGATTCTCGTCCAATCTGTAAAAATTTTCTGGGCTTTATTGTCTTCAAACCCAAAAACTCCGTCTGCATATACTTCATTTTCCTGAGCTGCAAAAAAGTGCAACGTCATTACAAATAAAGCTGTCCATAAAGTTTTCATATTTGTTATTTTGTTTTTGTATTATTTTTCAAGCAGAAGGCTTACCCACTCTTCACGTTGCAGCTGTTTTTTCAATTCAAGTCCGTTTTCTTTACAAACTTCAAGAATATCATCTACATCAAAGAAACATAGTCCTGAAAGCAATAATTTTCCACCTTTATTCAGTACAGAAACATAAGTCGGGATATCAGAAATAAGGATGTTCCTGTTGATATTGGCTAAGATAATATCATAATTTTCTTTTCCTAGGTTATCAGCAGTTCCCTGCTCGATATCAAGCTCAACACCGTTTCTAACCGAATTTTCTTTTGAGTTTTCTACGGACCATTCGTCGATATCAATCGCTTTAGTATCTCCTGCTCCCTGCTGTTTTGCATAAATCGCCAGCACAGAAGTTCCACATCCCATATCCAGCACTTTTTTACCGTTGAAATCGATGTCCATCATCTGCTGGATCATCAGGTGTGTTGTCGGATGATGTCCTGTCCCAAATGACATTTTAGGTTGGATAATAATTTCATGCATTCCCGGTACAGACTCATGGAATTCTGCTCTGATCAATACTTTATCATCGATATTGATGGGTTCAAAATTCTTTTCCCATTCTTCGTTCCAGTTGATATTAGGCATTTCCTTGAAACTGTATTCTATTTTCACGTCTTCATTTTGAAAAAGCGGTAAAGCTTTCAAGTCCTCTTCTTTAAATACATCTTTCTGAATATATCCTAAAATACCTTCCAGCTCTTCTGTGAAACTGTCAAAACCTATTTCGATAAGCTCTGCCATTAAAATTTCGTTCCATGGTTGAAGCGGAGAAATTTTGAAATCGAATTCTAAATAATTTTGCATGTGAATAATTTGTTGCAAAAATACTAATGTTATTATTGTTACAAAAATGGAAAGGATAAGTTTTGGCCAAAGCCGGGAATTCTTATGTGTTTTTATTGAATGATTCGTTTGAATTTTTAAGTTTTGGCTAAAGCCAATGGAAGGGGATTCAATAAGAAGAGCGGGCTAAAGCCCGCTCCCATTGATTGTATCTTACAACTGAAATCAATTTTCAATTTATTAAGGATTTGTAGAGAAAATAGAACCATTGGCAATTAATGCTCTTCTGTTCATTTTCAAAATATCTCTTACCCATTCTGCAAAATCTTCTGGCTGAAGTACTTTATCAGGGTTTCCGTCTGTAAGGCCTCCCTGGATAGACATATCTGAAGCAATGGTACTTGGAGTTAATGTAATCACACGGATGTTTTGTTTTCTCCATTCTGCCATCATAGATTGTGATAAAGAAACCACGGCTGCCTTGGA
The DNA here is from genome assembly GCF_003815875.1 of Chryseobacterium lactis. Taxonomy (NCBI): domain Bacteria; kingdom Pseudomonadati; phylum Bacteroidota; class Flavobacteriia; order Flavobacteriales; family Weeksellaceae; genus Chryseobacterium; species Chryseobacterium lactis. The sequence goes on along the minus strand of NZ_CP033924.1, from coordinate 2,751,065 downwards.
AGCTGCATATGCTGACATATTCGGGCCTCCTTTCAATCCGGCTGTAGAGGCTACATTGACGATATCACCTTCTCCTTTGGCTTTCATGAAGGGATGAACAGCTTTTGCAGCATAATATACTCCGAACAAATTGGTTTTAATGACCTGCTCCCAAGTTTCAGAAGGCATATCTTCTATGGTTCCGAAATCGCCGATTCCAGCATTATTAACCAGGATATCCACTCCGCCTAATTTTTCAGCTAAAGTTTCAATACCTGCTTTTACAGCAGCTTCATCATCAATACTGAATATGGCATAGGCTGAATTCACTCCCAGTTTTTGGATTTCTTCAACTGTATTTTTAAGATTTTCTTCGTTTCTTCCTGTGATGGCTACATTCACTCCTTCATGAGCTAAAGCTATTGCTACAGCTTTTCCTAAACCTCTTCCACCACCAGTTACGATGGCATTTTTTCCGTTTATATTCATAATCTAATACTTTTACGTCTTACAAAGTTACGAAAGAACATTTTTACAGAGTGGGGAGAACAGATATTTAATAGTTTTTTAATGACTATTCTATAAAGTCCTTTTCAATTTCTGACTTTATATTCAAAGTCTCAACATTTATTTTATTCTGAAAATAATACATTAACAGCAAAACCTGGATTCCCAGATTGCGGAGAGACTTTTAAATTAAAATTAAAAATAGACCGTAACAACAAAACCGGCTCAATACGAGCCGGTTCCAAAATCTAAAAAAAGTATAGTAAAAAATTAAAAGTCTTAAGGAATCTGGATAGAATTCTGTACTTCAAATTCTTCTGAAGCTGAAAACTCATTTCCATACCTATCTATAGCTCTTACCTCCACTTTATGTTTGCCCAAAGCTAATTTTTTAGGAAAATCTCCTTCCCAGATATGCTTTGACATCTCAGGATTGGAAGGTCTTCTACCGGTTAAAATTTTCTCCGTTGTATCCCATTTGAAGACAGAAAGGGCAAAATTTGGATCTATCGTTTCATCATACTCCATTTCTTCCCATTTCCCGTTGTCTATCCTGTATTCTACTTTGTCATTTTTACTTCCCATGAAGAAATTAGCCAATACTTTTGCCGATGTTTTTGATGGGAAAGGAATGACTTTCGGAACATATAATCTGATCTGATAATCTTCAGGTTTTCCGGCCGTTTTATACTTCACTTTATATTGGTTATCTGTGAAGCTGATGAACGAATATCCCTTGGCCGTGCCATCTCTCATGGTTGAAGTTGGCAATCCGATTTCATCCGGGGTACCGGAATACCAGTCGCCACAAGTGGTTCCCACATTGTACTCATGAAGATCTTTCATCCCTTTCCAGCCTTCTTTTTTACCATAAAAAATCTGTTGCTGAATATGGGTATGGGCAGATAAAAGTAATACATTTTGAAATGGATTCAGGAAATCAAATAATTTCTGACGGTCTGCATTTCTGAAACTGTCTTCATTTTTATGCTCCAACGGAATGTGGAATGATATAACGATCAGTTTATTTTTATCGACGAGTTTCAAATCGTTTTCAACGAACTGAAGCTGATCTTCACGAAAGCCACCCCAGTATCCTTTGCCATCTCTCGGATCTGGATACAAAATATCATCCAAAATAATGAAGTGTACATTTCCATAGTTAAATGAATAGTTAGCCGGACCAAAATTGGATTCAAAAGTTTCGTCTGATAAACGGTCTTCTTTGGCATCGTAATTCATATCGTGATTTCCCATTACGTTGTACCAGGGCAGTCCGACTTCTTTCATAACATCTGCATAGGGTTTCTGCAGGCTTAAGTTATCTCCTACAAGGTCTCCTAAACTGATTCCCAGTACTGCATTTTTCTTGGTATTTTTCACCTCGTTAACGATTCCTCTTTTGAAGTAATCAAGTTCTTTTTCGGTATAAGGCTGTGGGTCACCAAAAACCAGAATATCAAAATTTTTATTTTCATTCTGTTGGTAAAGCGGGAAATTCAGTTCCTTGGGAAGTTCTCCAGTGGGTGCCACTCCTTTATATTTAAAATCTGCCGGCGAACCTTTTGGTTTATGATGATAGTAAAACTGGGGCAGATTGTTGTTATTCAAAGCAGTTTGGTACCCTGAAGGTTTGATGACAAAAATGGTTTGATCCTCCTGAACCGGAAGACTGTACCGTCCGTTTTTATCTGTTAAAACCACCTGAACTCCGTTGGAAACGGCAACTCCTTCAATTCCTTTTTCGCGGTTTTCTTTCTTTTGATTCTTATTGCTGTCCTCGTATACATATCCTGAGACAGACGATTGTGAGAATGCCATTGCAGAAATCAGCAGACATGGCATCAAAAATTTTATTTTAGGACTCATCTTTATCTTTTATTTTTATTTTTAATTCTAAAAAAACTATTTACTCCACCACATTTTTACATTGATATTATCACCACCCATTTGCTGAACAGCTGCCTGATAGTTTGTGGTGTTCAGTACCTTTGGATTCGGTGGATACATTAACCTTTGAGGAAGATCGCCGTTATTTAGCAATCCTCCGTTGTTTGGTAATATCGGGAAGCCTGTTCTTCTTTTTTCAAACCATTGCTGCTGATCCACAAAGAAGAGTGCAATATATTTCTGAAGCATAATTTTCTTAATATCTGCATCGTACGCAACCTTAGGATTGTCGAAATAATTAGCCGGAACCACAGCTCCCCATTGCTCGATGGATGCTTTCACCCCATTTTCATAGAAAGTTTTTGCACTTCCAGTTATAATTCCTTTTAAAGCCAATTCTGAAAGGGTCAATTGAAGCTCAGCGTAAGGATAAACAAAAATCTTTAAGGGGGCTTTTGCCAGATTCTGGTTAAGATTTGATGGCTGGTAATTGAAGACTGTTCCGAAAGGATATCCTGAAGGAGCTCCTACGTAACCGATATTTACATTTTTTAAATCCTTAGCCTGAGTGAAAAACATAGCCATACGGGGATCATTATTTCCCTGTACAGTCTGAACAAAAAAATCTGAAGCCGCTCTTCCTGTTGTAAAATCCTGCGGTCTTGCAATAGGAGGCATTAACGGAGAGACTCCTGAAATATCTACCTTGGTTGCATCTGCATTACTTTGGAAAATAGGAAATACCGTCGGATTGTTTACAATTTCCTGGATTCTTTCTTTCACGTTCACTTCTCCATCCTTACTAAGAATCCTTGTCAAAAGTCTTAAAGAAAGAGAATTACAGAATTTCTTCCAATTGGCAATTCCATTAACATCACTATCGGATTTGTAAAAAAGGTCTCCACCGGAAAGCATTTTATTGGTAACAAAAAGTGAATTTGCGGTTTTTAAATCATTAAGTAAACTCACATAAATCTGTTTCTGTTGATCAAATTTAGGTTGTAAAATACCATCATCCAGTCTGGAAGCTTCGGAAAAAGGGACATCCCCGTAGGTATCGGTAAGATTAGAATAGATCCATGCATTTAATACCATCGAAATAGCCTGGTAATTTTTATCACCTTCAGCAATCGCAGCTTTTTTCAGATCATCGACCTGTTTCAGCCAGCGGTAAGAATTATTCCAAAAACCTGCGCCTGTATTTTCTGTGATGTAATAGCGGCTTAACGAATTTCCTTCATTGGGAAAGTCTAAGGAAACCTGCATGATATCAAAGGTAAAGTCATTGGCTCTGTTGTAGCCTACCGATGTCATATTATACTGTATTGGAACCAGTAATGAACTGGCCACAGGCTCATTAATTCTACTCGTATCTTTATTGATCTCATCAAGGCTTCTGTCACACGAAACAGTTGTACTTACAAGTGCGAGGAATGAACATATATAGATTAACTTTTTCATTTTTCTGATTTTAAAATTTTACATTTAACTGAATTCCGACTGTTCTGGCGGTAGGCAATTGCCCCATTTCCACCCCTGGTGTAATGGTAGAATCATCAAGGGTAGCGGCTTCCGGATCAAATAATGGGAACTTTGTCCACATCCAAAGGTTTCTTCCAAATAAGGCCAGTGTGATATCGGTCATTTTTAGAGATTCGGTTACTGATTTCGGGAATGAATAGGATATTCTTGCATCTCTTAACTTGATAAAAGAGGTATCAAATGAGTTGGTTTCCACGTTAGCTCTTCTGTAATAATCTCCATAGTAAGTTGAAACAGGAATTCCTTTTGTATTCGGAGAAAAAGTTCCGTCAGGATTCTGAACCACACCCTGACCTACGATCAAACCACCCGGGTTATCTCTGCCCTCAAGAGTATGTACAAGCTTACCCTGTTCAGACATTTTATGATGGGATTGTGAATAAGCCATTCCTTTATACTGCCCATCGAATGAGAAACTGACGGTGAAATTTTTATATTTAAATTCATTCTGCAGCCCGGCTCTCCATTTCGGATAGGCATTTCCTATTTTTTTCATTTCAGTTGGCTTTGCTGTCAAGCCATCACTACCGTAAATCACTTTGCCATCCGGTGAATACATCAGGCCGTAACCATACATATCTCCTAGAGAACCTCCTACTACGGCGTTATAATACACTACTCCTCCTACACTTGCCATGGTATAAGGTTGTCCCTGGAATTCGTCCGGAAGAGATATAATTTTATTTCTGTTCATCGACCAGTTGGCATTCACACTCCATGAGAAGTTTTTATTCTTGATCGGATATGCATTTAAAGTCAGTTCAATTCCTCTGTTTCTCAGTTCGCCTGAATTGATAATCCTTTTGTTGTAACCAGTTTCATACAAAACAGGAATTACAATGGACTGGTTTTTAGAATTGATCTGGTAAGCGGTAAAGTTTAAGGTTAATCTGTTTTTTAGAAGGGTAAAATCCATTCCTCCCTCAATATTGGTAATCATTTCCGGTTTAAGGTCCGGATTCGGATAGAGCAGAGGAGATTCTACAGAACCTGAAAAAACACTGTTTTCATAATACTTATCAAGCATATAGTTGTAAGTATCATTCCCTACTTTTGACCATGAAAGCCTCAGTTTCCAAAAGTTGAAATTATCTGATTTTACTTTAAAAAGATCCGACAAAATAAAAGATGAAGACACGGATGGATAAAAATAAGACCTGTTATGACTTGGAAGCGTACTGCTCCAGTCATTTCTGGCCGTTACATCCACGAAGATCATATCTTTATAACTGAAGTTGGCTAAAGCATACATACTGTTTACCTGATTATCATTAGGCTTTGGCAGTCTGTTGTCTAATGACGTTGCATTGGAAAGCTGGTAAAGCCCTGCCTTATTAAGCCCGATGGCGCGATAATCACTCAAAGTGGATTCATAGTACCTGATACTTCCTCCGGCAGAAGCCGTTACCCCAAAATCTCCGAATTTATTTTTGTAGGTTAATAAGAGATCATTATTCAAATCCAGGTATCTTATGTAGGATTCTCTGTAATATCCTTTCAGATAATTGGCAGAACTCCATGGTCTTCTTTGAGTACGCATTTCGTTACTCCACTCTAATCCTGATTTATAGGCTATTTCAAAGTTCTTTGCCAGCTGATAGCTGATATTTAGATTTCCTGTAAGAATCTTTTTATTGGAAGTATTTACATTTTCATAAGCAATAAGGTAAGGATTGTCGATATACGAGCTGAAAGGATGAATCTGATCGACCTGATCCTGCCCTTTTCTCCAGATTGGTTTATACCATTCAAGGTCCACATTCGGGTTCTGGAAAATCATGAAATAAGAGATCGACTGGTTATTATATCCTGTTGCCGGAAGGTTGTCGCTGGTAGTCTGGCTGAAATTGACTTTGGTGCCGATTTTTATTTTATTACTTAATTTATGATCTAAAGATATGGCTGCGTTCAACCTGTTAAAGCCCGTATTAGGCATCATCCATTCATTTTTCAGGTAAGAAAGTGATGTTCTGAACGCTGTTGTTTCATTAGAATGTGCTATTGATAAGCTGTTTGAATAGGTCGCTCCTGTTTGCCAGAAATCTTTAATATTATTTTTATAGGGTCTCCAAAGCTGTCTTTCCAGGCTTTGTCCTTCAATGGTTGGATCGTACTGAAAATAATACTGTCCGCCAAATTTCGGCCCGAAAGCGCTGCTGGTAGAACCGGTATTTACTCCATCCGGAGAAGCTCCGTAGGAATAGTAATAATTTCCGTTCTTATCTTTCTGTTGGGTTCCCTGACCGTATTCATACTGATAATCCGGCCATTTCAGGACTGTATCATAACTTGAGTAGGAGTTTAGGGTAACCTGAATTTGTCCCTTTTTAGTTTTTCCTGATTTTGTGGTAATCATAATGGCTCCCCTGGAACCTCTGGAACCATACAATGCAGATGCAGAAGGCCCTTTAAGGATACTTACAGATTCAATATCGTCAGGATTAATACTGTTGAAACTATCTCCATAGTCAATTGGCAAATCTCCTCCCGAACCTGCTCCGTACGCACTGGTACCGGTTCCTGTTTTTTTATCACTCAAAGGAACGCCGTCGACAACAATCAGTGCCCCATTATTTCCCATATTCATTGAGATGTCTCCACGAAGGGTGATACGGCTGGTTCCAAGAGGTCCGGCTCCGGCGGTCTGAATTTTCAAACCGGCCACTTTCCCTTCTAAAGATTGTGCCCAGTTGTTGTTCTGAGTCTGTAAAATTTCATCAGATTTAACGGTTTGGGTAGAATACCCTAAAGACTTGTCGTGCCTTTTGATTCCCAAAGCAGTTACTACCACCTCATCGAGTCCTTTAATCGTATCTTTTTTAGCTTTCTGCTGAGCTGTCAGATTGACGCTGATTAATCCTAACAGCGACAAAACCAATAGCTTTTGTGTCTCTTTACGCATTTCCTTTTTGTTTGCGCAAAATTAGAACGACAGTATGACTACGGTTTTAATATGATTTTAACATTTCTTAAATATTTATTAAATGGTATGTTAATTTTTTCTTAACAATATCAAACAAACAACTGGTTAATAACCTTTTAACCAATTAAGCATTTTTAATACCTTTTTACAGATTAATTGACGTATCTTTATTGTCTTCCCCTGAGATAATATAACAATAAAATCATAATTAAATGATTTTCAATCAATTAAAATCAATTCAAAATACTCTTTAGGTTATCACTTTTCAACAAAGCAAATTCCTATGCAAAAAATAACAGTCTGCCCCTTGGTAAGAGACAGACTGTTGTTTTTATTGTTTCAATAAATCTCCTATTTTCACTTGATGGAGGAAGGGATTTCTGATAAATTTTTGAAGACTATTTATTTTTTAGCTGTTCAGGAATATTGGTCGTTACAAATCCGATTCCCTGCTTTTTCAATTCATCATATACTGCAACGTCATTGACAGTCCATGCGTTGGTAATAAGACCTAATGCTTTACCTTCAGCAATCCATGTCGGATTTTTCTGGAAGACACTGTAGTGGTAATCCATTCCGTCCAATCCTTCTTTTTTGATTTGTTCCGGTGATAATTCTCCGTTCAGATATTGTACTTTGAAAGATGGAGCCAGTTTTTTAATCTCTTTACAGATGTTTAAGCTGAAAGAAATAAACTCACTTTGTGATTCCAGCTTCAGATCTTTAATCATTTTGATCGTCTTTGCGGTAATCTCATTTTCCAGTTCCGGAGTTTTAGCAGGCTTGATTTCCACAATCAGCTTTACTGACGGATCTTTTTTCCCTTGTTTTAAATAATCTTTTAATGTAGGGTATTTTTCACCGTTTGATAATTTCAAAGCTTCCAGTTCTTTAAAAGAAGTTTCAGAGATTTCCATTTTTCCATGGTGCTCATCGTGGTTGATGACCAAAACTCCGTCTTTTGACATTCTCACATCAAACTCGGAGCCGTATACTTTTAATTTCTGAGCATTCTCTAACGACTTAATCGAATTTTCAGTCGTAGGAGGCTCTGCCTGGAAATACCCTCTGTGGGCAATAATCTGGGTTTGTGCTTTCATCAATCCTGTACTTAAAACTGCTAAACCTAAGATAAAATTTTTCATAATATAATGTAGATAATTAAAACAAAGTTTTTAAACTTTTTGATAAAGGTAGTTATTAAAAAATGTAAATAACAAAAGACACAGAAGATTTTCAGGCTCAATTAAGGTTGAAATCAACTTTAAATCCTCACATTTCTATGATTATAAATTGGTTGGCTTAAAAGCTATACTTCGCACCAATCTGAATCTGATATGGATTCCCTGAAAGAGGGACTAAACCGTTACCGCTGATATTTTTATCGTATTCAAACTGTTTGGTTACCTGATTGAATCCTTTTATTCTGTATAAAGCGGTATTTCCGTATGATTCATTAACTCCCCAGCTTTTGTTCAGCAGGTTGGCTACGTTGAAAATATCTACAGAAAGTTCAAATGCACCAATTTTATCAAATTTAATTTTCTTAGCGATACGAACATCCCAAACTCCGTAGAATCCGTTTTTACCACCATTACGTTCTGCAATTTTACCATTGTAGTCTTTTACATAATCTTTCAATGCCTGCCCTACCTGCGGATCATCCAGAATAGATTGAGCAATATTCGGGAAGATATACGCCAGGTCATTGCTGTCTACAAAGTCACCATTAACGTTTCCTCCAGCAGTCATTGAGAAACGTGTTCCTCCGATTCCTGAATATCTGATTCCTAAAGTAAATCCTGCAATAGTTGGTGAGTTACCATAAATAACCACTTTATTACGGAACTGGTTGTCAGAATACGTCATTCTTAAGTCTCTCGGATCACTCTGAACCATTGTGGATAATGTTGCCGAGTTGGCTACGTTACCATTGTAGGAAGTATTGTCCTTAATATCAGACCAGGTATAACTTGCTGTGATCTCTCCATCTTTCCAGTAACGGTAGCTGGTATCCAATACAAATGAAAACTGATTGACTTTACCGTCGCTTACCAGCTCCAGCACTCTTCCGAAGTTATTATTGATTCTTCCTTGCTTCCAGTCTATTTTGCCATCAGCTGTTATTGTTTCTGCCGGAACAAATACTCCTCTGCCGCCTTCATTACCCAGAGTGAAAACCGGGTTGGCTTTCATATTTCTGTCATAGTAATAATAATTGTTTCTTCCCAATGCCATATATCCTGCAATTCCTGCTCTGAATCTTTCATTGAAGAAGTGGGTATAGGAAATATTCGCTTTGTAAACGATTGGAATTTTAGCATTTTCACCTGTATAGTTAATCGTTGGAATCTGTTTATCCGCCAGCGTAGGAACTGTGCTGTAATCATTTCTATAGCTGTTGAAATCCGGGACCGGAACATCTTTACCTGTCACATCTACCGTTGCCAAGTGCTTCCCATCAAATACAAGGTTATTGATGATCATATAATTGTTGATATCAGATGAGAATATCCCTGCTCCGAATTTTAAGAAATCCTTACTCAGTTCATTGATATTCCAATCAAACTGGAACCTTGGCTGGATCACAAATGATTTGATTTTATTATCCGTTCTGATTCCCATCTCGTCATATAACTTTTGATTGAACTCAGCTTTCGGATAGCCTCCGTAGTCTAATCTTAAACCGGCCATTAAATCAAGACCTTTTGCGATTTTTGTCTGGAATTGCCCGTACACCCCGATATTCCAGATATTTGATCTTACGGAAGGATCAGCTACTAAAGGTACTTCTCTGTAAAATCTATAAGGTTTGAGGTTTTCAAAATTGTAAAGATTACTTGAGTTTTTTACTCCATCTTCTTTAAAATGGAATCTTCCATTGACCTCACTTCCATATATCGATTTTGAAGTGGTATACATCAAATCTGCTCCAAAAGTATATTTTACTTTATCAGTGTTATAATATAGGTTATCTACAATCTGAAATACATTATTTTTAAAACTTTCCTGTGCAAAACGGTGACCTCCGATCTGAATATTGGTAGACCCTACTCCCGGAGACAGGATATTTTCAACAATAGCTCTTGGAACCGGTCTGCCCAACTCATCGTTCTGATAACTATTCTGGTAAGTATACAAATACTGGGCTTTCAACTCATTGGTCAAATTAGGCTTCAGATTTGATCTTAACGTTAGTAATAAACTGTTATCAAGGTTTTTATCATTTCCGTAAGACTCAAAGAAGTTGATGCTGGTATTATCACCCAATCCGTTTTTGTTAAGATCGTAGGTGAAGTTATTTCTTAAAGTTAATAAATGCTTCTCATTGATCTGCCAGTCTAAACGTAAAAATGCAGCATCAGAGTTTCTTAATTTATCAAAGCTTCCGAATTGCGGAGTGTTTCCTACGCCATATTTAGCCCTTGCAATATCGAGAAATTTATTAAGAGTGGCTGTCGTTGTATTCAACCTCAGCTCATCTTCTTTAGATCCGATATCGGCGATAAGTAATGGTCTTGAATCGAGCTGATGATCCCACGCTACGAAGAAATGTAATTTATTTTTAATAATAGGACCGCCTAATGAAAACCCGAACTGAGAAGTAGAGAAATCGTTCTGTCTTTTGGTTCCTTTGATATCATACGGGCTGGAAAGCCAGTTGGTTCTCAAATACTCCCAGGCACTTCCGGAAAATTTATTGGTTCCGGATTTGGTAACGGCACTTACAGTACCACCGCCACTTCTTCCTAATGTTACATCATATTGGTTGGTGGTGATTTTAAATTCCCGTACCGCTTCAATTGAAATTGAGAATGGCGCACCACTTCGGCTGGTTGTAGATCCCGCAGAAGTCGGATTTTTTGCAGTCATCCCGTCGATCGTAAAGTTGGTGGAAGAACCCAGCTGCCCGGAAAGATTTCCACCTTTTCCGCTCAAAGGAGATAATTCGGTAAGATTGGTAAAGTTTCTTCCGTTGACAGGAAGCATACTGATGTTCTTGGCAGAAATAGCGGTAGCTGCACCCAGGTTTCCGATTTTGTTTTTCAGGTTACCGGTAATTTTTACTTCTTCAATGTGCTTTTCGCCTCCCAAATCCATATTAACTGTAACCTGGTCGCCGAAATTGACATTGTAACCTTCTTTTTTATCATCATTAACAATAACCGTGTAAGGCCCACCCAAAGGAATTTCTTTAAAGATATACTCTCCTTTTGAATTGGTTTCCGTTTCGGTTCTGAATCCTGTGGACTCATTCACGATGGTTACTTTTACTTTTTCCTGAGCCGCAGTTCCCGGCCCGGTTACTTTTCCTACAATTGAAGCCTGCGTAGTCTGTGCATAAGCTATTGTTCCAAGCCCTAAAAACAACAACCCCAGTACAATCTTTACTTTTCTCATTGATTCAAATTAGATGTGCAAAGGTATCTTGAGTTTGGAAGCTATCTGTTTAAGGGAGTTTTAACATTTTTTTAATTAAACTGAAACGATATGTTAAATTAGTATAAACATCTGTTTTATTCTCTGTGTAACCAGTCGATTGAAGTATGTTACAGGTTCTTAATTTCCCTGTATGGTCTAATTGGGCTATTTTATACTTGATTTTTTTTAGCACAAATAGGTTCGTAAAGGCGTTAACATTCAGCTAAGAACTGATGCTTTACATTATTCAATAAAATGGTATTACAGCCAAAAAATTATAATATGCCTTCTTTGATTATTCCTTTCAGTTTAAAATTTTCGTCCTGAATTCACATTAGTTTAGTTATTTTTGCTTAAAAGATAGAAAGCAATGTCTGAAAACATTCAACAAAAAATAGAACAGCTCAGAAAAGAGCTTCACCAGCATAACGAAAATTATTACCTTCTGGATACTCCCACCATATCTGATTATGACTTTGATATGTTACTGGAAGAGCTTCAGGGTCTTGAAGCCAGCCATCCTGAATTTCATGATGAAAACTCACCGACAATGCGTGTAGGAGGCGGTATCACCAAAGTTTTTCCAACGATTCAGCATCGGTTCAGAATGTATTCTTTAGATAATTCATATGATTTTGATGATCTGGAAGACTGGGAAAAAAGAATTATTAAAACAATTGACGAGCCTGTAGAATTTGTTGCCGAGCTGAAGTATGACGGTGCTTCTATCTCAATTCTTTATGAAAACGGAAAACTGACCCAGGCAGTAACGCGTGGAGATGGTTTCCAGGGAGATGAGATTACTCCTAATGTTCGTACGATTTCGGATATTCCTTTAACTTTAAAGGGTGATTTCCCTGCTCAGTTTTTTATGCGTGGTGAGATCTATCTGACGAGAAAAAACTTTGACAAACTTAATAAACTTCGCGAAGAAGAAGGCCTTGATCCCTTCATGAATCCAAGAAATACGGCAAGCGGAAGTTTGAAAATGCAGGACAGTGGTGAGGTAAGAAAACGTGGATTGTCTTCTGTATTGTATCAGTTTATTTCAGAAGAAATTCCTGCAGAAACTCATTGGGAACTGCTTCAGAAGGCTCAAAGCTGGGGATTCAAAACCTCTCAGCAGGCGAAATTATGCAAAACACTGGATGAGGTTAAAGAATTTATCACGTTCTGGGATACAGAGCGTCACAATCTTCCTTTTGAAATTGACGGGATTGTTTTAAAAGTAAATTCACTGCAACAGCAAAGACAACTTGGATATACAGCAAAGTCGCCACGTTGGGCAATGGCTTATAAATTTAAAGCTGAAAAAGTAGAAACTGAGCTTCAAAGTGTTTCATATCAGGTGGGAAGAACGGGAGCTATTACACCTGTTGCCAACTTAAGACCTGTTTTACTGGCCGGAACTATTGTAAAAAGAGCATCTCTACACAACGAAGATATCATCAAAAAACTGGATCTGCATGAGCATGATTTTGTGTATGTAGAAAAAGGGGGTGAAATTATTCCGAAAATTGTTGGAGTAAATACAGATAAAAGAACGGAGGAAAGCAAAGAAATAGAATACATCAAGCATTGCCCCGAATGTGGAACTGAACTGGTGAAAATTGAAGACCAGGCGATCCATTTCTGCCCTAATGAACTTCACTGCCCGCCGCAGGTTGTGGGAAGAATGATTCACTATGTTTCCAGAAAGGCTTTGAATATTGAAAACCTCGGAAGTGAAACGATTGAGCAGCTTTACAGAGAAAGATTAATTGAGAATCCTGCCGACTTCTATGTTTTAACGAAGGAACAGCTTCTTCCGTTGGAAAGGATGGCTGAGAAATCTGCTCAAAATATCATCTCGGGAATTGAAAAATCGAAAGAAATTCCTTTTGAAAAAGTATTATATGGAATCGGAATCAAGCATGTGGGCGAGACCGTTGCCAAGAAACTGGTAAAGAACTTCCCTACGGTTGACGAGTTGAAAAATGCCACTGTTGAAGAGCTTTGTCAGGTAGAAGATATCGGAGCTAAAATCGCGGTAAGCATCGTTGATTTCTTCCAAAATTCAGAAAATATTCTGATGATCGAACGTTTAAAATCTTACGGGGTTCAGCTGGAAAAGGGTGAGAGTACCAATGAGGTTTTATCTAATGTTCTGGAAGGAAAAGCATTCCTTTTTACCGGAAAATTATCGCTGTTCACAAGAGAATCAGCAGAAGAGATGGTGGAGAAACATGGCGGAAAGAATATTTCTGCAGTTTCCAAAAACCTCAACTATCTGGTGGTAGGTGAAAAAGCAGGAAGCAAGCTGAAAAAGGCTCAGGATATTGGAACTATTGAAATTCTGGATGAGCAACAATTCCTGGATCTGATTGAGAAACATTAAAATATTTTAAACAATTATTAAATAAACCATTAAGATAACGTCTTAATGGTTTATTTTTGCCTGCTGTTTAAATAAAAAATAAACTTTAATAAACTAATACATGAAAAAACTCTACTTAATCCTTTTGGTGATTATGCTTTCGATGTGCCATGCACAGGCTATTAACATTCCTGATTCCTATCTCAAAAATAAATTACTTACTTATGGTACTGCAATTGACGCAGGTGGAAATTACATCAATCTTGATGCTAATAATGATGGTGAAATCCAATTAACGGAAGCGTCGCAAGTACGGAAATTTAATATTTATAATTTAACGGATGCCATTACCAGTTTATCCGGGCTTAATGAATTTCCCAATTTGTATGAAATAGAATTAACCAATCCAGATATCAATACATTTCATCTTATTTTCAATAATTTTCCTAATCTTCAAAGGTTAAAATTCTTTGGAGGGGTAACCGCTGATGTAACAATTCAAAATTGTAATTCCCTGTTTTCTATATATCTTGGTGCCCATGAGAATGTAGTTAGTATACAAAATACATCGGTACAGGAAATTAATTTACAGGCCATCAATGCAGTCAACATTACTTCATGCCCGAATATTAATAAATTTTCATTATCCGTATCTTCTATTGGATCATTGGACCTCAGCAACTTACCTTTATTGCAAGAAGTAAATATTACTGATAATACTTCATTATCAAATATCAATTTTTCCGGAAGTACCGGTTTAAAGAAAATTGTGGTTGCCCATAACCAGTTAAACAGCCTTACAATACCCAACCCATCTATCGTAAACTACCTTGATATTGTTGGAAATACATTTCAAAACTTCAATTTAACTCCTTATACATCTTTGGTAAGCTTTTTCGGTGTCAACAATCAGCTTGAAAGTCTGGATTTCAGTAACTGTTCTATGGTTTACGAAGTAAATGTTATGGATAATGCTTTACATTCTATAGTATTTAATAATAATGCCAATTTACAGTATCTGGATATCCGCAACAATCAAATAGAAGAAGCTTCTTTTAATCAAACACCTTGGTTAAAAGCATTGGCTGCTACAAATAATTCATTCAAAAATGTTGATTTAACACAGAATTTACAGCTTGTAGGATTTGATTTTACCAATAACACCGATTTGAAAACGTTGTTAATAAAGAACGGGAGAACAAACTACAGCGGTTTGGGACTCAATTTAACATTTGGGAATACTCCACAACTCAAATATCTATGCATTGATCCTATGGCCATAGGCGGAGCAAATGCCTTGTTAACCCAACAATATAACCAGCCGAACGTTGTTGTCAATTCCTACTGCTCATTTACTCCCGGAGGCACTTATTACACCGTGCAAGGAAGTACAAGATATGACATGAATGGGAATGGCTGTGACAGTAATGATCCCATAAAACCATTTCAAAAATTTAATGTTTTTAGTTATACTTCGGCACAAGGCCAAGGTACTTCAATATCCAACATCAGTGGTGCTCACTCATTCTTTCTTCCTTTTGGAACCACTGTCATAACACCTATTTTGGAAAACCCAGCCTATTTTACCATTACTCCGGCTACTGTAAATGTTAATTTCCCAACCCAGCCAAGTCCTGCAACACAAGACTTTTGTCTTACAGCCAATGGAAATCATAATGATCTGGAGATTGTTATAATTCCTGTTACAATAGCTACACCAGGCTTTGAATCGAAATATAAAATCGTTTACAAAAACAAAGGTACTGCGGCCCAATCCGGAAATATTGCCTTCAGTTATAATAATAGTGTAATGAATTACCTGACTGCAACAACTTCTCCTGATACTCAATCTGCCGGAACTTTAAATTGGAACTTTACGAATCTTCTTCCTTTTGAAACAAGAGAGATTACAGTAAAAGTTCAATTAAATACTCCTACGCAGATTCCTGCACTGAATAGTGGAGATATTTTATCTTATACCGCCAAAATCAACGGAGCTACTGATGAGGTTCCTGCTGATAATTATTTTGGATTAAATCAAAAAGTCGTTAACTCTTTTGACCCTAATGATAAAACGTGTCTTGAAGGAGCTTCAATTGCACAGTCTAAAGTTGGGGATTATGTACATTATGTAATCAGATTTGAAAATACAGGAACTGCCAATGCCAGAAACATTGTGGTAACAGATGAAATTGACACTTCAAAGTTTGACGTGTCTTCATTAGTCGCATTAAATGGCAGCCACAATTTTGTAACAAAAATAATAAATCCTAATGCGGTAGAATTTATCTTTGAAAACATTCAGCTTCCTTTTGATGATGCGAATAATGACGGATATATTTCATTTAAGATTAAAACAAAATCAACTTTAACAGCCGGAGACAGTTTCAGTAATACGGCGAAAATTTATTTCGATTATAATCACCCGATTATTACTAATACTGCAACGACAACGGTAGAAAATACATTAGCAACCACAGAAGTACAAAGCAATAAAGATCAACTGACCATTTATCCTAATCCGGTAAAAGATGTTCTGAATATTCAGTCTAAGAATGAAGTAAAGAAGGTTGAGATCTATGATGCTGCCGGAAGAATTGTCCTTTCAACGGGAGTATCACAGAAGTCTGTTGACGTTTCTGCTCTTCCAAAAGGAAATTATATGATTAAAATAATGACGAAGAATGCAATTTCTCATTTAAAATTTATCAAAGACTAAAAATTAGTATTCGAAAAATAGATAAAGCTGTGAAAATCACAGCTTTTTTTGTCCCTAGCAATAACGCTCGTAAAAACTATATTATTTTACCTATAATGTCAATACCAGACCCAATATTTGAAGTATATTCAATTATTAAAAACAATAACAAAAACATTAATAAAAGTAAAATTTACAATTAAAACAGAATAAAAATTAAAAATATTAAACATAAAAACAAAAATGTAAACAATTTTCATATATTTACATCAAACTAAATATCACCTAATCATGAAAAACATTTATCTTTTTGTGCTATTTTTAGCACATTTTGCAATTCATGCACAAATTGTTACCATTCCGGATCCAAAATTCAAAGCAAAATTACTCACAGCAAATACGGGAAATAATCCTTTTTCTTATGACCTCAATGGTAATCCAACCATAATAGACACCAATAATGACGGGGAAATCCAGGTAAGTGAGGCGCAAAATATTTCAAAGTTAACATTAGGCAGTACCCAAATTAATGACATAACAGGAATCAAGAGTTTTACCAATCTTGTATATTTTAACCTAACGGGAAATGCAGTACTTAACTCTGTCGATTTAAGCAACATGACGCAGCTAAAGGAGTTATATTCTTACAGCAATGCCCTTAATATATTGAATGTACAAGGTTGTAACCAGCTTGAGACTTTCTTTTTCTCTAATAACAGCGGTACTATTTCCAATCTAAGCTTTTTACAAAATCTTTCTCTAAAGAAGATTTCAATTTCGGCAAACGCACATTTGGGAAGTGCTGACATTTCGAACCTTACAACATTGGAAGATATTTATTTTGGAGAAAGCAGTAACGTTAATTTTACAAGTTTAGATCTGTCCAACAATATCAATCTGAAGAAATTATACATCATCAAACCCAACCTTACCTCACTTACATTCAATACATTAAGCAATCTTGAATACGTGAATATCCAAAAAACAAAAATAACCTCACTGGACTTCACCAATTCGCCATTGCTTGCTAATCTTGATATAGACAAAAACTCATTATTGAGCACACTTAATATTCAGAATAATAGTAATCTGAAATACATCACCATCTCAACATCTCCGTTGCTTACTTCTCTAAGTGTTCAAAACAACCCTAATTTATTAGGATTAACTGTAGGCGGAACAAGTATATCTTCGTTGAATCTGACAGGATTAACTGCTATGTTTAACTTGTCATTAGGAGATAACAAAATAACTTCGTTAGATGTTTCCCCTGCTACTAATCTCGTATTTTTATCCTTGGGTGAGGATTTTCTTACCAGTATTGATGCGAGCCAAAATCCGAAATTGGCATCAATAAGCGCGGTAGGGAATGCTCTTACTCATGTTAATGTCAAAAATGGGAAACCTACTCTGGACTATTCTGCCGGACCGAAATCATTCAGTCCCAATTTAGCCTATGTATGCTGTGATACTAAAAAAATACAGACGTTTTCTACTATGTTAGCGAACTACGGGCACAATAATGTGGAAATCAACAGCTATTGTTCTTTTGTTCCTGGAGGAACAGTCTATACCGTTCAGGGAAATACAAAGGTAGACGTTGACAATAATGGTTGTGACAGTACAGATCCGGGTAAAGCCTTCCAAAAATTCACTATTACCGATGGAACCAACTCAGGGACTTATATTGCCAACAATTCAGGAAATTATTCATTGGCAGTTCAGGCAGGAGCAAATGTCATTACACCGGTGCTTGAAAATCCGGCTTATTTTACTATTTCTCCAACAAGTATTACCGCAGATTTCCCTGCACAGGCCAGTCCTTTGATTCAAAATTTCTGTATGACACCTAACGGAACCCATAATGACCTGGAAATGGTAATTCTTCCGATTACTGCTGCAACTCCGGGCTTCCAAACGCAATATAAGCTTGTGTATAAAAATAAAGGAAATACTGTACAATCGGGAACTTTAGCATTCAATTACAATGACAGTATCTCAGATTATCAAGCTTCTACACTTACTCCGAACTCACAGTCTCCGGGAGTTTTAAACTGGAATTTCACCAATCTTCTTCCTTTTGAAAGCAAAGAAATTACGGTAACTATTAAATTAAATACCCCAACACAGACTCCGCCTTTGAGCGCAGGTGATATTCTGCATTATACAGCCCAAATCAACGGAGCAGCAACAGATGAAACGCCTGTGGATAATAGCTTTACACTCAACCGAACGGTAGTCAACTCTTTTGATCCTAATGATAAAACCTGTTTGGAAGGAGCTTCCATTGCTCAGGCTAAAGTCGGAGATTATGTACATTATTTAATCAGATTTGAAAATACAGGAACGGCCAATGCCAGAAGTGTTGTGATAAAAGATGAAATTGACACGACGAAATTCGATTTGGCTTCTCTTGTAGCCTTCAATGGAAGTCACGACTTCGTTACCAAAATTACAGGTCCGAACGTGGTTGAATTTATTTTTGAAAACATCCAGCTTCCTTTCGATGATGTCCATAATGACGGATATGTTTCATTTAAAATCAAAACAAAATCGACTTTAAATGCTGGAGATAGTTTCAGTAATACCGCGAAAATTTACTTCGACTATAACCATCCTATCATTACCAATACTGCGACAACATCTGTTGAAAGCATTTTAGCGACAACGGAGAGAAGTAAGGATAATACTCAATTTACGATCTATCCAAATCCAGTGAAAGATGTTCTGAATATTAAGTCTAAGGATGAAGTAATCAAAGCTGAAATCTACGATGGGGCGGGAAGAATTATCAACTCAACCCAGGTAAAAGGAAATTCAGTAAATGTTTCTGAACTTTCTAAAGGAAACTATATGATTAAAGTTTCCACGAAAAATAAAACAATGACCCAAAAGTTTATTAAGGATTAAACGAATGTCTGTTTAAAAAAGGCTGCAAAATAATTTTGCAGCCTTTTGTTTTTTATTATTAGTATTAATTTATTTCAATGACCTTTCTTTTAGCCATTCTTCGATATCCTGATTTGCTTTCTCTTCGGTGAGATAGGACTTCTATTTATATTCCTCTCTCGCTTTAGCAACTTTTTCCTTTTGAGAATCGTCAAGAATAGATTCGTTCTGATCTAATTCAAAATCCAAAAGCTTCTGAATTTCTTCAACAATTCGGACTTCTTTTAATTGGGTAATTCTGTTAATCAAATCAAGTTTTAAATCTGAGGTGCTCATCGTGTGTCAATTTAAATCAAATTTAAAAAAATTATTTGACTCTGGAAACCAACAACAAAACATCAAGAAACCGGCAATCTGAAATAAAACGTACTCCCATTATTCAAAGAACTTCTCACTCCGATCTCTCCGTTTTGTTTTTCAATAAAATTCTTGGAAATCGCCAGCCCGAGGCCTGTGCCATTCTGATGCTCACCGGGAACCTGAAAATAGCGGTCAAAAATCTGACGGTGGTATTTTTCATCAATACCGCTTCCCGTATCTATAATTTTAAACTGAATAAAAGAATCCCGTTTTTCCACTACAATCTGAATGCTTTCATCCTGAAAAGAATGCTTTACTGCATTGGTAAGAAAATTATTCATCACCCACACCGTTTTATCAAAATCAGCTGCTACAAAATCGGTGTCTTCCAGCAGATATTCGGTATTGATGGCTATATTTTTTTGTTCAGCCAGTTTTTCAACATTTTTCACTGCGGTCTGTACAATTTCCTTGGGAGAACATCGATCAACAGTCAATCGGATATTCCCCGATTCTACTTGTGAAAGATTAAGCAGCTCTCCGGTAATATCCAGCAATCGCTGTCCATCTTCGTTGATACTCTTTAAAAGTTCCTGCTGCTGCTCATTCAACTCTCCGAATTTCTGGTTTCCAAGCAACTGAACGCCCATCTTAATGGCTGATATCGGTGTTTTTAATTCATGAGAAATGGTGGCGATAAAATTTGTTTTAGCAAAATCAAGTTCTTTGAAAGGAGTAATATTTCGCAACAAAATTACCTTCCCGATATATTTCTTTTCCTTCTCTCCCGTTCTTGCAATATTGATGGGAATAATATCCTGTTCAAAATAATTCTCCTTATTGTCCCGAACAATCTTAATCGGATCTTTTACCGGATGATCAATATTTTTCAACAGTTCCCGCATCAGATCATTGTTGATCGCAACTTCATGAGCAGTTTTTCCTATAATTTCCTCTTTACGGAGATTGGTAATCTTTAGTGCTTCATCGTTGATCATGTAGATAAAATGGTTTTCATCCAGCCCAATCACCGCGTCGTGCATATTATTCACCAATGTTTCAATTCGCTTTTTCTCCATCAACTGCTTTGAAAGGCTGCTGCTTTCATATTCCTGAAGCTTTTCCGCCATCACATTAAATGATTCCGCAAGACTGTTAAACTCTTCGCTTCCTTTAAAATGAACCCTTTCATTATAATTTTTATTGGCAATCTGTCTGATACTGAAGGTTAGCTGGTTGATCGGTTCGGCAATAGTCTGTGGCAAATTAAAAAGCAGAACAAAAGCTATCAGAAAGCATACAGTTCCCAAACTTACAATCCAAAAAGTAGCATTAGTAGCGGTAATAATGGCGATATCACTTTTCCGTTCAATTCCTTTCATATTCAGGGACATAATCTTGGCCAGATCTTCCCGTATGAGTTTCTCTTTACTGGGTGCAGGTTCTTTCAGATAACTGTTAAAATGAAGATTAAGGTTCTGAGTGGCTTCTTTTTCACCGAATTCAGTAAGATTTTTTTCCTGTAACCGGTTATTTTTCTGAAAATCTGTTATGGCAATAGCGCTATCCGTACTTATATTATCCAAAGCAAGGAGCATATTTTTTGAAAACTCCAGACTATTGTAATTGGCGGTAAGGATCTTTTCAGTATCTGATTTTAATTTATTGATATATACAGAACCTATCACTGAAAGCAGCACAATCAGCAGAAATAGAAGGCCAACGCCTAAGGTGAGTTTTGTTTTAAGTTTCATATGAAGATACTTTTAAAAGACATATGCAATCGCGTCATCTTTATCGGTGTTTGTGTTTCCCAATCATTGCGATTTCATTACTTTTTAAGATAAAATAATAATATCTACCTGTCGTTCATTCAGTCTGTTCATGAGGGTATAAATCCAACTATATCCAAGCAGACGTTGCCAAAATTTCGCATGGGGTTTTCCAATGCAAACCGTGGTAATATTATGGTCAACTACATAGTCCAGAATTCCTTTATGGACGCTGTTTTCTTTCACCCGTATTACCTTTGCACCCAATTCCTGTGCTAAATTAAAATTATTAATCAAATACCGTTGTTTATCCAGTGCTATTTTTTCAGGATTTTCCGAGGGCTTTTGAATATAAAGAACTGTCCATGGGCTGTTATAATAACTCGCCAGTCGGGCTGTTTTCCTGATAATTGTTTTGGCAATCTTTTCATTACTGCTGATACAGGCCAGGAATTTTATGGGTTTAAAATTTTCTGTCTTGATTTCAGTTTCCACTTTTCGCTCGACATGGGTGGCTACTTCCTTTAATGCAAGTTCTCTCAATTGCAGAATATGTCCGCTCTGAAAAAAATTGCTAAGTGCTGTCTGTATTTTCTCTTTTTTATAGATTTTCCCTTCTTTCAATCGGGTAAGCAATTCATCAGCAGTAAGATCAATATTTACCACTTCATCAGCAAGAGCCAGGATTTTATCCGGAACGCGTTCAGTAACTTCTACTCCGGTGATTTTTTTGACTTCTTCATTCAGACTTTCAATATGCTGAATATTCATGGCACTGATCACGTTGATCCCGTTATCAAGAATCTCCAGAACATCCTGCCATCTTTTTTTATTTTTGGAGCCTTCCACATTGGTATGAGCCAGCTCATCCACAAGAACCACTTCAGGGTGTTCATTAATGATAGCCTGAAGATCCATTTCTTCCAGATTTTTACCTTTATAAAAGACCGATTTTCGTGCAATTTCAGGAATTCCTTCGGCAAGAGCCACCGTTTCTTCCCTGTCGTGGGTCTCTATATACCCAATTTTCACATCAATGCCGTTTCTTAAAAGGGAATGCGCTTCCTGAAGCATACGAAATGTCTTTCCTACGCCCGCGCTCATCCCGATATAAATCTTAAATTTCCCTTTCCGGGATTTCTGGATTAGTTCTAAAAAATGTTTCGCTGATGACATTGATTTTATTCTTTTTAATTTTATTTTAAACATTCTGTTAACCTTCGATTAGCAATTTTTCTAGGAAAAGTTTTCACTTTCAATCCAAAGGCTCAATATTATAACAGATTATTTTTTTAAACACTTAAGTTATTATAAGTTACCACTAACTGTTTTATATGAGATCACTTAAGTTATTGAAAATCTTCGATTTTCACCTTATGTGTACTTTTATCAATAACATTATCAGCTTACTTAAGTGTTCTAAAGTGTTTTAAATAAAACCTTTTGTGACTTTTGTGGTTTTAGATTAAAACCAAACCGCTAAACTTGTTGTAATAAAGAAGTTTCCTTTTCTGAACTCATCATTCTTTGCAAAAATGGCATCTTTGGACGTGAAACCTCTGGCTTCAGTACGGAATACTACATTTTTCAGCACTGCATAATCTACATTCAGTGAATATCCAAATGTTTGAAAACCGTTAGGAGTTCCTGTATTAATGATTACACCATGCTTATCATTGTAATATTCCAGTCTTCCTGCCAACGCCCATTTATTATCAAACTGATATTTCATCTGAACATTTGGACTGTACCAAATATTATATTGTTCACTGCCTTTCGCTTTCTGTTCTGCCCCGATATCAAATCCCAATAAGGCAGAAAATTGATCTGTCAACTGGAAACTCCCATAAAGATCGTGAAAATAACGCATCCTTTTATCTGTTTTAACTTTATCATTTCCAATAAACGAGCTGCTGTTTACTGTAATTTTATCAGTTGGTTTATAGGTAACCTGGTGGCCGAAAGAAATACCCTGATTGCCTTCCGGTTTTGCAATACGCTGCCATCCGTTCAGCACCAATCCGCTTAAAAACCATTTTCCACTATCTGATGTGTAAGAAATTTTTGCACCGGTCTCAAAATATGGAGAGTTTTCAGCAGCAAAACTTCTCGTAAGATTGATATTATCTCTTCCGATCGCACTCTCCCAACCAATGTGAGATGGCATGATCCCTGCATCAATCCACAGGTTTTTATTTTTTGATATTTTAAGCCCTATATTGGCCTCATTCACATATCTTAATCCATCTTGCTCTGCGGCCATATTATCCTGTGCATAAGCTCCGGCCATTAAAGCAAGATTAGCACGAAGATTATCAGTTTGATACGCTGCCTTCACCAAACCCAGATTAAGATTAACTTCATTATGTCTGTTGTATGAGTATAAAAAATTTTGACGAAGATGGTTGTTTGGATTATTAAAATCATAGGTATAAAAAAGTTCCGCATATGCTGAAAAGGTTACTTTGTTTCCTACTTTTAATGAATCTGATGACTGTGCTTTGGAAAGAAATGTTCCCAATACTGCACCTATAATTAGATATTTTTTCACGTTAATTTAGGGGATGTTAACACTGTCAAGGTTTAAAACCCTGACAGGGTTAGTTATTTTAATTGATCCAAAGCGATATTAAGCTTCAGTACATTGAGTTTTGACGGTCCGAAAAGGCCTAAGAGCGGTTTTTCGGTTTGTGTATTAATTAGATTTTTGATTTTCTCTTCTGAAAGATTTCTCACTTTAGCAATTCTTTTTGCCTGATATAAAGCTCCTTCCTTAGAAATATCCGGATCCAGGCCGCTTCCACTTGCCGTAGCCAATTCTACAGGTACTTTGGTATTTCCCATTTCAGGATTTTGCATCTTTAAAGTATCGATTCTTTTTTGTACAGTTTCCAGATATTCATCATTACTTGGTCCTTTATTACTTCCACCACTTCCTGCTGCATTATAATTTACTGTCGAAGGGCGACCATGGAAATACTTTTCTGATTTAAATTCCTGCCCGATATTGGCGTAAAATTTTTGCTCTTTATAATTAATGATTTCTGCATTTCCCTGAGTAGGTAGCACTTTTGAGCCTCCGTATACAATACCCAAATAAATTCCTACAACAACCAGCATTACCAAAGTCAGTCTGAATGCTGAAACAATATGATTTTTCATTTCTTTAAATTTTAATAGAATAAGCTGATTACCAGATCAATAATTTTGATCCCAATGAACGGAACAATTACACCGCCTAATCCATAGATTAATAGGTTTCTTCTTAATAAGGCACTCGCACCGATCGGTTTGTATGCCACCCCTTTCAAAGCCAGTGGAATCAGGAAAGGAATAATCACCGCATTGAAGATGACAGCTGATAGTATGGCTGTTTCCGGGCTGTGAAGATTCATAATATTCAACTTCTGAAGCGAAGGAATGAAGGTGATAAACAGAGCCGGGATAATCGCAAAATACTTGGCCACATCATTGGCGATACTAAATGTCGTCAACGTTCCTCTGGTCATCAGCAATTGTTTTCCGATTTCTACAATTTCAATCAGTTTGGTCGGGTCATTATCAAGGTCAACCATATTACCGGCTTCTTTTGCCGCCTGAGTTCCGCTGTTCATCGCTACTCCTACATCGGCCTGAGCCAGCGCCGGAGCATCATTCGTTCCATCTCCCATCATGGCTACCAGCTTCCCTTCCTGCTGTTCTTTTTTGATGTAGTTCATTTTATCTTCCGGTTTTGCTTCCGCGATAAAATCGTCTACTCCGGCTTTTTCGGCAATGAACTTTGCGGTCAGTGGGTTATCTCCGGTTACCATCACGGTCTTAACTCCCATCTTTCTCAACCGTTGAAAACGTTCCTGAATTCCGGTTTTAATGATATCCTGAAGTTCGATTACCCCCCAAACTTTTTCATTCACAGCTACAACTAAAGGAGTACCGCCGTTCTCAGCGATTTTGGTAACCGCATCTTGTGTTTCCTGTGGGAAGATATTCCCGGTTTTTTCAGTCAGTTTTTTAATAGTGTCGTAAGCTCCTTTTCTGATTCTGGTATCTTCAAAATCGATTCCTGAAGTTCTGGTTTCAGCAGTGAAATCAATATAAGTAGGATTGGGAACAAGTAAATCCTGTGGTTGTAAGCTGCTCAATTCAATAATTGATTTTCCTTCAGGAGTTTCATCGGCTACAGAACTCAGAGCCGAGGCTTTAATAAAATCTTCAAGCAAAATACCCTCTGCAGGGTGAAACTGTGTTGCTTTACGGTTTCCTATGGTAATTGTACCTGTTTTATCAAGTAAAAGGACATCAATGTCTCCAGCAGTTTCTACCGCTTTTCCACTTTTAGTAATTACATTCGCTCGTAACGCTCTGTCCATTCCTGCAATTCCGATTGCAGAGAGCAGACCTCCGATCGTTGTCGGAATAAGACAAACGAAAAGTGAAATAAATGCTGCAATAGTAATGGGAGTCTGCGCATAATCTGCAAAAGGCTTTAAAGTGAGGGTAACAATGATAAAGGTCAGGGTAAATCCTGCCAGCAATATGGTTAATGCGATTTCGTTAGGTGTTTTTTGTCTTGATGCGCCTTCTACAAGGGCAATCATTTTATCCAGGAAGGATTCTCCGGGTTTTGTGGTTACTTTTACCTTAATCCTGTCTGAAAGCACTTTCGTACCTCCTGTTACAGAGCTTTTGTCTCCTCCTGCTTCACGAATAACGGGAGCACTTTCTCCGGTAATAGCCGATTCATCAATAGTAGCCAGCCCTTCAATAATTTCTCCATCCATGGGGATCTGATCTCCGGTTTCACAAAGGAAAATATCTCCCAATTTCATTTCTGCAGACATTTTCAACACCGTTTCGATCTGAAATCCGGGTTTATTTTCAACCACCAGTTTGGCAGGTGTTTCTTCACGCGTTTTTCTAAGGGTATCGGCTTGTGCTTTTCCTCTGGCTTCCGCGATAGCTTCAGCAAAGTTGGCAAACAGAACCGTGAAAAATAAGATAATAAATACTAAAAAATTATAAGAGAAACTTCCTTGAGATGTATCGCCTGTTAAGCTAAACATGCTTACGACAAACATCACGACGGTTCCGATCTCCACCAGAAACATCACTGGATTTTTAAACATAATTTTCGGATTCAGTTTTACGAAAGACTGTTTAATTGCTTCGTTTACCAAATCTCTCTGAAATAATGTTTGTGATTGATTTTTCATTTTTTTGAAAGAGTTTATATTGAAACCAATAGTAACCATCAAGGCAAACTAAATATCAAGGAATAGAAGTAGATAATATTATGTAGTGAACGTTTCAGTAAGTTTTAGGCTAACTTCCTTAAACACTTCAGTTTCCTTAATGGTTGAATATTGATTTTAATTCTTAATGTTTACAATTTATTTTGAGAAATACTGGATTTGTTCTGGGATAGGCCCCAATGTCAAGGCAGGAAAGAAAGATAGAGCCGCAATAAGTAAGATGACCGCTAATGTCATGAAACCAAAGGTTCCCGTATCTGTTTTCAGGGTTCCTGAACTTTCCGGTATGAATTTTTTCTGAGCCAATAGTCCTGCAATCGCTACAGGCCCTATAATTGGAATAAATCTTGATAGCAGAAGTACAATTCCTGTTGAGATATTCCACCAGGGTGTATTATCTCCCAACCCTTCAAATCCGGAACCGTTGTTGGCGGAAGAAGAAGTAAACTCGTACAACATTTCACTAAATCCGTGAAACCCCGGGTTATTCAACGTTTTTGCTCCAAACTCAGGCAGATAAGCCGTTAAAGCAGTTCCTACAAGTATTAAGAAAGGATGAAACAAAGCCACAATCATGGCGATCTTCATTTCTTTTGCTTCAATCTTTTTACCCATAAATTCCGGTGTCCTTCCCACCATGAGACCACTGATGAATACAGCGAGAATGATGAAAATAAAATAATTCAGAATCCCAACGCCACAACCTCCGTAGAAACAGTTGATCATCATGGCCAGAAGCTCATTCATTCCGGAAAGTGGCATTGTACTGTCGTGCATTGAGTTCACTGAACCGGTAGAAATCACCGTTGTGGCAATACTCCAATATCCTGATGCTGCACTTCCAAAACGAATTTCCTTACCTTCCATAGCCCCCAGACTGCTGTCTGCTCCCATTTTGGTAATCAAAGGATTGCCTCCCGTTTCATTGATGATATTGGGAACTGTGAGTGCAAGGAAGCCGACGGTCATTACCGTAAAAATCACCCACGAAAGTTTTCTTTTATTCAAATAAAAACCTAATGCAAAAACCAATGCAAACGGAATGATCATCTGGGTAATCATTTCTGTCATATTCGTTATGTAATTGGGATTTTCAAGCGGGTGGGCAGAGTTGGCACCGAAGAAACCACCTCCGTTCGTTCCTAAATGTTTAATAGCAACAAAGCCAGCCACCGGTCCTCTCGAAACATCAATCTTTTGTCCTTCAAGAGTCGTGATATGATCTTTTCCTTCAAAAGTCATCGGAGTTCCGTTTACAGAAAGGATGAAAGCCACAACCACACTGATTGGAACTAGAATTCTGATCATCGATTTTATAAAATAATCATAGAAGTTCCCCAGCTCTGTAGTTGTTTTCTCTTTAAAAGCTTTAAAAAGAACTGCCATTGCAGCCATTCCGGTTGCCGCAGTCACGAATTGCAAAAACATCAGGTAAAGCTGGCTTAAATAACTAACTCCCGTTTCTCCCGAATAATGCTGCAAATTACAATTCACCAAAAATGAGATGGTTGTATTAAAAGCAAGATCGGGCGACATATTAGGATTTCCGTCAGGATTTAAAGGAAGCCAGGCCTGCGTAAGCAAAAGTACAAACCCAATAATGAACCAGACCAGATTAATCGCCAGCATGGCATACATATTCTGCTTCCAATTCATTTGGCGCATGGGATTAATTCCCGATATTGTATAGATTAACTTTTCAATAGGCCGAAAAACCGGATCCAGAAAAGTCTTTTTATATCCATAGACATTAGCAATATATTTACCTAAAAATATTCCGATAACTAATGTAATAGCAAACATGGCTATAATGCCTAAAATCTCTGTATTCATGATTATTTAAAATTTTTCAGGTTTTATTAAAACATAACAGATGTACACAAAGGCAAGGATTGAAAGGAAAAATAAACTCCACATAATCTTATATTCTATCAAAAAATTCAACTGATTTATATAAAAGCCAAAACAACACTGCAAATAGCAGTATCAAACTTATAAGCATCATATCTTTACAAATAAGGTTAGAATAGTTAATAATACATACGATACAATCAGCAGACTAAAAGTTGAATGCTCCCGTTTTTTAAACGTTTTTCTTGAAATTGTCATTTTTAAATATTTTATTCAAAGACTATATGCCAAAAGAAATTCCATTCTTGAAAAAAATGCAACAACACATTGAATAACAATTAATTAACACAAGACACAAAGCTCCTTAAAAACAGAAAAGCCTATCAAAATGATAGGCTCTTTATTAAAATGATAAAATGTTTTACTTTAATTCGTATTCATCGAGTTTACGGTACAATGTGGCTATTCCGATCTCCAATAACCGGGCTGCTTCAGCTTTGTTACCTTTAGTATACTGCAGTACTTTTTGTATATGGATTTTTTCCAGAGATCTAATACTCAAAGAATCACTTTCAACTACTGCTTTTTCAGAATAATGAGGGAGGCTCTCAGCATCAAGAATTTCATTTTCCATGAGAATCAAACTTCTTTCAACAGCATTCCTTAACTCCCGGATATTTCCCTTCCAGTCATTCTTTTCCAGTGCTTTGTAATAGTCCGGATTAACCTGAATGGATGACAAATGTAATTTATCGGAAAATAAATCAATAAAATTTTTGGCCAGAATTTTCAAATCCTCTTTTCTTTCCCTCAAAGCAGGAAGAGCAATTTCAAATACATTCAACCTAAAATAAAGGTCTTCCCTGAAGTTTCCTTGCTTAATCTCTTCTTCCAGATTTCTGTTTGTTGCAGCAATCAATCTAAAATCAGATTTAGAAACTTTGGTTTCCCCCATTTTTATAAACTCCCTGGTTTCCAGAACACGAAGCAATTTAGCCTGAAGTTCTATGGGCATTTCCCCGATTTCATCAAGGAATAAAGTTCCTCCGCTAGCTTCCTCAATCAAACCTTTTTTATCTTTAATAGCACCGGTAAAAGCACCCTGCTTATGTCCAAAAAGTTCACTCTCCAAAATTTCCTTACTGAATGCAGAACAATTGATGGCAACAAAATTATTTTTCTTCCTGTCACTTCCTTCATGAATAGCACTCGCAAACACTTCTTTTCCAGTACCCGTCTCACCCGTTAAAAGCACAGCAGCATCCGTTAATGCTACCTTTTCAGCAAGTTTCTTTGACTGTAAGATAGCCGGTGAATTCCCAATAATCCCACCAAAACCTTTTAATTTAGTTTGCGTAACTGTCCTGGATCTGTTATCTTTTACCTTTTCCAGTGCTTTATATACCAGAGGAATAATTTTCTCATTATCATCGCCCTTTACAAGGTAATCGTAAGCTCCATTCTTCATTGCCTGAACTGCATCCGTAATATTACCAAATGCTGTCATCAGAATGATTTCAAGATGAGGATATTTTGTTTTAATAGATTTCACCAACTCAACTCCAAAAGCATCAGGCAGTCGGACATCGCTTAATACGACATCGAAATCATACTGCTCCAACATCGTCATCGCTGAACGTGCTGTAGAAGCTTCTTTGACATTAAAATTTTCTTGGGAAAGGATCATTCCTAATAATTTAAGGAGTTTGATCTCATCATCGATGATCAGAATGTTTCCTGACATTGTAATTATATTTGGAAAACTTATACAAACTTATCAATTTTATTCCAGTAAAACCCACTTATAGGGGAAATTAATTTCATACACATTTCTTTTCAGGAGCTTGATCCTGCTATCCACTCATACTCCTCGCGCTATCGCTGCCATCCTGAACCTGGTCCACGGATCCAACGCTTGCTGCGGGGTATCCGTTGCTATCAGGGCTATTTGATGAGTAATGGGTAATAAGTAATGAGCAATCATGGCTCAACAATCAACAGGTACGTATACAATCTTTGCCATCTCGTAGAGATCTGAATAGCATTACCATAATTCTGCGGTTCTGTATAAGTTATCATCATCAATAGCGACGGGTTTAGCCCGTTGTACAAATAATCAATCCTTCCATCGGCTTTAGCCAAAACCTAGAAACCTTATCTACACGCATATCCGCAATCTTTGTCATCTCGCAGAGATCCAAGCAGCATTATTCAATTATTTAATTAGAATATAATGCTGCATATCTCTTTTCAACCGTCCAGATCCTTTCAGGATGACAAAACAGGTGCATATCAGGGAATAATAATGAGGATAACAAATTATTGAAGTCACCCTAATCTTATCATAACTTATATTATTGAAAATGAAGAATTGAAAGTTGAAGGGAGTAGAAAAAAGGTTGGGGATTGAAAGATTGAAAATAAAGTAACCCAGTGGTATATGGTAATTCAACATTACTTATCACTCATTACTCATTGCTCATTACCTATTCCTAGGGGTATATACCAAAAAAAAGTCTCATACATGACTGTATGAGACTTTTAAAATAAAATAAAAACTGGCGGCGGCCTACTCTCCCGCTTTCGCAGTACCATCGGCGCTGGTGGGCTTAACTTCTGTGTTCGGAATGGGAACAGGTGAGCCCCACCGCTAAAACCACCCTAAAGGTTGTATATAGCATCTGGCTTATTGCATAGGGCTCTTGGCTTGTTTGCCAATCACTTTTTGCTGTTTGCCTTTTGCATTTTAATCGATAAAAACTTTCACAAAGAGCTAACCTTGCTGCACTTTCGCAGTACCATATCAGGCTATAAATCTACGGGTAATTAGTACTACTCGGCTATGACATTACTGTCTTTACACCTATAGCCTATCAACGTGGTCATCTCCCACGACCCTTAAAAGATGTCTCATCTTGAGGCGAGTTTCGCACTTATATGCCTTCAGTGCTTATCTCTTCCAAACGTAGCTACTCAGCAGTGCACCTGGCGGTACAACTGATACACCAGAGGTTTGTTCAATTCGGTCCTCTCGTACTAGAATCAAGCCCTCTCAAACATCTAACGCCCGCAATAGATAGAGACCGAACTGTCTCACGACGTTCTGAACCCAGCTCGCGTGCCACTTTAATGGGCGAACAGCCCAACCCTTGGGACCTTCTCCAGCCCCAGGATGTGACGAGCCGACATCGAGGTGCCGAACCTCCCCGTCGATGTGAGCTCTTGGGGGAGACTAGCCTGTTATCCCCGGAGTACCTTTTATCCTATGAGCGATGGCCCTTCCATACGGAACCACCGGATCACTATGTCCTGCTTTCGCACCTGATCGACTTGTAGGTCTCACAGTCAAGCACCCTTATGCCATTACACTCTACGCACGGTTACCAAGCGTGCTGAGGGTACCTTTGAAAGCCTCCGTTACTCTTTTGGAGGCGACCACCCCAGTCAAACTACCCACCACGCAATGTCCTTCCCAAAGGAAGTTAGGCTCCAAGTAAGTAAAGGGTGGTATTTCAACGTTGGCTCCACAAACACTAGCGTGCCCGCTTCACAGCCTCCCACCTATCCTACACATTACTTACTCAAAGTCAATACGAAGTTATAGTAAAGGTTCACAGGGTCTTTTCGTCCCATTGCGGGTACTCGGCATCTTCACCGAGACTACAATTTCACAGAGCTCATGGTTGAGACAGTGCCCAGATCGTTACACCATTCGTGCAGGTCGGAACTTACCCGACAAGGAATTTCGCTACCTTAGGACCGTTATAGTTACGGCCGCCGTTTACTGGGGCTTCAGTTAATGCCTTCGGTTTAACCCTAAGCACCTTCCTTAACCTTCCAGCACCGGGCAGGTGTCAGACCCTATACTGCATCTTTCGATTTTGCAGAGTCCTGTGTTTTTGATAAACAGTCGCCTGGGCCTCTTTACTGCGGCCACCATTGCTGATGGCGTCTCTTCTCCCGAAGTTACGAGACTATTTTGCCTAGTTCCTTAACCATGATTCACTCTAGCACCTTAGGATTCTCTCCTCGACTACCTGTGTCGGTTTTGGTACGGGTTGCTTCACTTCGGCTTTTCTTGGAAGCACTTTCCCTACAGCAGCTTCGCCCGAAGGCTAGGCCTTGACTATTCCGTCAGTCTCCAGTAAGTACGGCACTCCGTCCCCTTTTTAGTGTGAGCAAGTATGGGAATATTAACCCATTGTCCATCCACTACCCCTTTCGGGTTCGCGTTAGGTCCCGACTAACCCTCAGCTGATTAGCATGGCTGAGGAAACCTTAGTCTTTCGGTGAGGGGGTTTCTCGCCCCCTTTATCGTTACTTATGCCTACATTTTCTTTTCTATCCGCTCCACAATACCTCACAGTACTGCTTCGGCGCAAATAGAATGCTCTCCTACCAGATGTATCCCTAAGATACAAATCCATAGCTTCGGTAATATGTTTATGCCCGATTATTATCCATGCCGGACCGCTCGACTAGTGAGCTGTTACGCACTCTTTAAATGAATGGCTGCTTCCAAGCCAACATCCTAGCTGTCAATGCAGTCCAACCGCGTTGCTTCAACTTAACATATATTTGGGGACCTTAGCTGTTGGTCTGGGTTCTTTCCCTCTCGGACATGGACCTTAGCACCCATGCCCTCACTGCCGTAGAACATTTATTAGCATTCGGAGTTTGTCAGGAATTGGTAGGATTTGACTCCCCCGCATCCAATCAGTAGCTCTACCTCTAATAAACTTATATACGACGCTGCACCTAAATGCATTTCGGAGAGTACGAGCTATCTCCCAGTTTGATTGGCCTTTCACCCCTACCCACAGGTCATCCGAAGACTTTTCAACGTCAACCGGTTCGGTCCTCCACTCTGTGTTACCAGAGCTTCAACCTGCCCATGGGTAGATCACAAGGTTTCGCGTCTAATCCTACTAACTATACGCCCTATTCAGACTCGCTTTCGCTCCGGCTCCGGTACTTAATACCTTAACCTCGCTAGTAAAATTAACTCGTAGGCTCATTATGCAAAAGGCACGCCGTCACACCATATAGGTGCTCCGACCGCTTGTAGGCGTACGGTTTCAGGTTCTATTTCACCCTTCTATTCGAAGTGCTTTTCACCTTTCCTTCACAGTACTTGTTCACTATCGGTCTTTCAGGAGTATTTAGCCTTGGAGGATGGTCCCCCCATATTCAGACAGGATTTCACGTGTCCCGCCCTACTCATTTATCACTCAAATATGCCTTTCATATACGGGGCTATCACCCTCTACGGCCGTTCTTTCCAGAACATTCTATTAAACATATATCAGCTTTTGGGCTAATCCGCTTTCGCTCGCCACTACTTACGGAATCTCTTCGATTTCTTTTCCTCCGGGTACTTAGATGTTTCAGTTCTCCGGGTTTGCTCTCTAAATAAATTTAGAGTGACATGTCTTCAACATGCCGGGTTGCCCCATTCGGACATCTGCGGATCAATTCGTGTGTGCCAATCCCCGCAGCTTTTCGCAGCTTACCACGTCCTTCGTCGCCTCTGAAAGCCTAGGCATCCGCCATACGCCCTTAACGATTTCTTTCCTAATATTAAATTAGTTCAGTATTTTTTGATAAAATTTAATTTATCGATATTTTTATAAACTCGGCACTCGAAAGTGCTCGGTTATCTCTTTGTGATGTCTTTACCGTTAATGTCAATGATCTTAATGTCTTCTTGTCAGCTTAATGAACAGATATTGTTTTTGGCTCTATCCGTAACTTTTAAATTAAGCTTTCAAAACTGTGGAGAATAAGGGAGTCGAACCCTTGACCTTCCCGATGAATCGGGACGCTCTAGCCCCTATCGGCTAAAATCCTGTGTTTTATTTTATAAATATCTTCTATTCTTGTTACATTACTGTAACTATGTGGAGAATAAGGGAGTCGAACCCTTGACCTCCTGCGTGCAAGGCAGGCGCTCTAGCCAGCTGAGCTAATTCCCCTCTAGTCGAGTGTAGGAGTAGTAGGGTTTGAGCCTTTGAGCATTAAACTCATATTCTCGTATACTCTAAAACTCTTGTACTCAAAATTAGTAGTCTCGGGCAGGCTCGAACTGCCGACCTCTACATTATCAGTGTAGCGCTCTAACCAGCTGAGCTACGAGACTTTGTTATGAGTAATGAATGATGAGTAATAAGTAATTCCTTCTTCCTCTGCATTGCTCAATCTCTTTCCCTAATACTAATTTCTAGTGGGTGTTGTATTTTTTTATATAATCAACCAAACAAAAAACTAAAGCTTTACTTTAAGTAAGTACTTGTATCCTAAGATACTAATTTTGTTTATCGTCTAAAAGACGCTCTAAAATGAGATGTTCCAGCCGCACCTTCCGGTACGGCTACCTTGTTACGACTTAGCCCTAGTTACCTGTTTTACCCTAGGCAGCTCCTATTACGGTCACCGACTTCAGGTACCCCAGACTTCCATGGCTTGACGGGCGGTGTGTACAAGGCCCGGGAACGTATTCACCGCGCCATGGCTGATGCGCGATTACTAGCGATTCCAGCTTCATAGAGTCGAGTTGCAGACTCCAATCCGAACTGAGACCAGCTTTCGAGATTTGCATCACATCGCTGTGTAGCTGCCCTCTGTACTGGCCATTGTATTACGTGTGTGGCCCAAGGCGTAAGGGCCGTGATGATTTGACGTCATCCCCACCTTCCTCTCTACTTGCGTAGGCAGTCTCACTAGAGTCCCCAACTTAATGATGGCAACTAGTGACAGGGGTTGCGCTCGTTGCAGGACTTAACCTAACACCTCACGGCACGAGCTGACGACAACCATGCAGCACCTTGAAAAATGTCCGAAGAAAAGTCTATTTCTAAACCTGTCATTTCCCATTTAAGCCTTGGTAAGGTTCCTCGCGTATCATCGAATTAAACCACATAATCCACCGCTTGTGCGGGCCCCCGTCAATTCCTTTGAGTTTCATTCTTGCGAACGTACTCCCCAGGTGGCTAACTTATCACTTTCGCTTAGTCTCTGAACCCGAAAGCCCAAAAACGAGTTAGCATCGTTTACGGCGTGGACTACCAGGGTATCTAATCCTGTTCGCTCCCCACGCTTTCGTCCATCAGCGTCAGTTGTTGCTTAGTAACCTGCCTTCGCAATTGGTGTTCTAAGTAATATCTATGCATTTCACCGCTACACTACTTATTCCAGCTACTTCAACAACACTCAAGACCTGCAGTATCAATGGCAGTTTCACAGTTAAGCTGTGAGATTTCACCACTGACTTACAGATCCGCCTACGGACCCTTTAAACCCAATAAATCCGGATAACGCTTGCACCCTCCGTATTACCGCGGCTGCTGGCACGGAGTTAGCCGGTGCTTATTCGTATAGTACCTTCAGCTACTCTCACGAGAGTAGGTTTATCCCTATACAAAAGAAGTTTACAACCCATAGGGCCGTCGTCCTTCACGCGGGATGGCTGGATCAGGCTCTCACCCATTGTCCAATATTCCTCACTGCTGCCTCCCGTAGGAGTCTGGTCCGTGTCTCAGTACCAGTGTGGGGGATCACCCTCTCAGGCCCCCTAAAGATCGTAGACTTGGTGAGCCGTTACCTCACCAACTATCTAATCTTGCGCGTGCCCATCTCTATCCACCGGAGTTTTCAATATCAAATGATGCCATTCAATATATTATGGGGTATTAATCTTCCTTTCGAAAGGCTATCCCCCAGATAAAGGCAGGTTGCACACGTGTTCCGCACCCGTACGCCGCTCTCAAGATTCCGAAGAATCTCTACCGCTCGGCTTGCATGTGTTAGGCCTCCCGCTAGCGTTCATCCTGAGCCAGGATCAAACTCTCCATTGTATGTTTGTCTGACTCACTCAAAGTTTTTTAACGCTTTAGTTTTTCCTTACTTGGTTGTTATATTATATTTCAATGAACTTCTTGTCTTTCGCTTTTCAACGAAGCACTCTCTTCTGTCAGTGGCGCTCCGTATTTGCGAGTGCAAAAGTAAAACTTTATTTCTTAATGACCAAATGTTTTTGAAGAAAATTTTAAAGTTTATTTTGTAACCTTAATTCCTCTCTAACCCTCAATCTATCTACTCCTGCGCTCCCTTAATTGGGACTGCAAAGATACTAACTTTATTTTAACTCGCAACCTTTTTTATTAAAAAGTAAAAGTTTTTTTTCGTCTCGTTTCTTTCGTAGATCTTAATGTTTCTGCTTATCTAAAAGCCCTTCTGCGCTTACTGAATATCTTTCGTTTTTCAGTGGGGCAAAGATAGAAACTTCATCTATACCACGCAACTTTATTTAACATAAAATTTACTTTTTCGTAATATTTAAAGGTAAAGTACTGGTAGGCAAGAAGAAAAATTTTAAACAAATGTTTGAAGGATCAGATGGAAGTGTCAGAGCGTTGGAGAGTGGGAGGGAAAATGAGGGTCTGGGGAGTTTTCTATTATGAGTAATGGGTAATGGGTAATGGGTAATGGAAGATATGCCATATATATAATGTGGTGCAGTTTTCAAAAATCATTTTGAAATACGTTTGGGCTAAAGCCAGGGGAATATGATTTATTTATTTGAGTGGGCTAAAGCCCACTCCTATTGATGATGGAACGCTTTATTAATATTATTTTATGTTTATATGGCATTATATTCATTGTTGTCACTATTGTTTTGATCTAACCCAATAGTTGTCATCCTGGAAGGATCCAGGTTCTGGAAATAAAGTACAACGGGCTAAAGCCCGTTACTATTGATGATGATGGAGGTCTACATTCATAATTAAGATGACAGAATTGTAGATAACGCTGTCTGGATCCCTGCGAGATAACACAAGAGAGTGTATATCGGGAAGTAATAATGAGGATAACAAATTGAAGTCGCCCTAATCTTATCATAACTTGTATTATTGAAAATGGAGAATGGAAAGTAGAGAGTTGAAAGAAAATAAAGCAACCAAGTAGTATTAGGGAATGCAGCATTACTTATTACTTATCACTTATTACTCATTACTTATACCCCTAGCCCCGATAGCAACGGGTACCCCGCAGCAAGCGATGGATCCTTCGGCTACGCTCAGGATGACAGAGCGCGGGCGCGAGGAGTATGAGTGGATAGCGGGATGAAGCTCCTGAATGGGTTTGAGAGTGAGTTCGAGAGTGAGAGAGTTGGAGAGTTTAAGGGTTTGTGGATTTGAAAATAAAATTATGAGAGCCGCGAGTATGAATGAAATGATTGCTCCTTCCCTATTCTTTTGTAAAGAGGTGATTATTTCTGACGATTCAACTTTTCAACTATAATAATAGATGTAATAGTGATAAAAAACGGATCGGTTTTTTTTTGATTGCTTACATTTGTACAGCATTCCGGATTCTAAGGAATGAAATGAGTTTATATATGATAGACATAAAATATAAAGAAACAGTTCATACAGATCTAAACCACTACGAATATACCACGGTAAATCACGATGAAAATAAAGTAAGAATCTATACCTTAAAAAATGGCTTAAAGGTTTTTCTTGCCCAGAATTTTGATGCTCCCAGAATACAGACTTTTATTCCTGTAAGAACAGGAAGTAACAATGACCCGGCAGATAATACGGGACTGGCTCATTATCTTGAGCACATGATGTTTAAGGGAACTTCCAGGATAGGAACTCAAAACTGGGAAAAGGAAAGTAAACTTATTGAGCAGATTTCTGCATTATATGAGGATCACAAAGCTGAGCAGGATCCTGAAAAAAAGAGAGAAATCTATAAAAAGATAGACCAGATTTCTCAGGAAGCCAGTCAGTATGCTATCGCTAATGAATATGATAAAGCAATCTCGTCACTGGGAGCCAGCGGAACGAATGCGCATACCTGGTTTGATGAGACGGTTTATAAAAACAATATTCCCAACAATGAGCTGGAAAAATGGCTCAAAGTAGAAAAGGAAAGATTTTCAGAGATTGTACTTCGACTTTTCCATACTGAGTTGGAATCTGTATATGAAGAGTTCAACAGAGCACAGGATAATGATACAAGGCTGGTTAATTATGAATTAATGGATGCTCTTTTCCCGACCCACCCTAACGGACAGCAAACAACATTAGGTAAACCGGAGCATTTGAAAAACCCATCGATGAAAGCTATTCATAAGTATTTTGACGAATATTATGTTCCTAATAATTATGCAATGGTATTGGTTGGTGATCTTAATTTTGAGGAAACAATCAAGTTGATTGATCAGTATTTTGGTTCTCTACCTTATAAAGAGCTTCCTAAAAAGACACCGGTTATTGAAGAGCCTATTACTAAAGTAGTGCAAAGAACTGTAAAAAGCCCGACGACACCGAGAGTTCAACTGGCTTGGAGAACTGACAGCTATGGAACCCGCGAGGCCATGCTTGCTGATGTAGTTGCTAATATTCTGAGTAACAGAGGTGAGGCCGGTTTGCTGGATCTTCACATTAATCAAACTCAAAAAATGCTTTGGGCACAGGCATTCTCTGTAGGCTTAAAACAGTATGGATACTTCTCTATCGTTGGTGTTCCTAAGGAAACACAGACTTTGGAGGAAGCTACAGAAATGATTCTTGGAGAAATTGAGCTTATTAAAAAAGGTGATTTTCCGGACTGGATGCTTCAGGCGATCATCAATGATTTTAAGCTTCAGCGAATGAAAGGTCTTGAAACAGCCGAAGGACTGGCGACTACTCTTTACGACACTTATATAAAAGGAAGAACCTGGGAACAGGAACTGAATGAGATGGACGAGTATGCCAGCTTTACCAAAGAAGATGTGGTAGATTTTGCCAATGCTTTCTTTAAAGAAAATTATGTGGTTGTGAATAAAGAAAAAGGAGTAAATGACCGATTGATCCGTGTTGAAAATCCTGGTATTACCCCTATTAAAATTAACCGTGAAGCCCAGTCTGAGTTTCTAAGTGAAATAATACTGGAGAAAACTGAAGATATACAACCTGAGTTTATCAATTACCAAAAAGAGATCGCTACGGATGATGTGAAAGGGAAAAGAGTAAGCTTTGTTAAAAATAAATACAATGATCTTGCCCAGGTATATTTTATTTTTCCTTTTGGAAGTGATCATGACAGAGATTTGGGTATTTCAACTCAACTGCTTCAATATCTGGGAACTGAAGATCTTTCTCCCGAAGATTTAAAAAAGGAGTTCTTTAAAATTGGCGTAAGCAATGATTTTAAAACTACCCACGATCAATTGCTGATCTCATTAAGCGGCCTGGAAGAAAATATTGAAAAGGGAATTTCACTTTTGCAGCATTGGATGTATCATGTAATCCCCGACCAGAAAATTTACGACGAGTTTGTAGGTACTGTACTGGAAAACCGTCAGGCTGTTAAGAAAGATAAAAACCGCATTATGACGGCTCTGACCAATTATACTAAATTGGGAAAAGATTCTCGTTTCACCAACGTGATCTATAAGGAAGAGCTTGAAAATTCTAAACCTGAAGTTTTTACAGACCGCATACAACAACTTTTCAAATATCCTTATCAGATCTTCTTTTACGGAAAAGATTTTGAAGGTTTCAAAGAATATATTGGTCAGTATACTGAACCCGAAAGCCTGGTGATTCCTGAGCCGAAGAAATATACTGAACCGGATACGGGAGGAAATGTGTATTTTATCAATTACGATATGGTTCAGATGGAAATGAGTAAAATCGGAAAAGGGCATCTGGTGAATCCGCTTCATTTTGGAAAGGTTAATGTTTTTAATGAATATTTTGGAAGAGGATTGTCGTCTATTGTTTTCCAGGAAATTCGTGAAAGTAAAAGTCTTGCCTATTCAGCTTATGTTTCCTATGCTGCCAATTCTGAGTTGAATCATCCTGATTATATTACAACATACATCGGAACGCAACCTGATAAACTGATGATTGCTGTGGATACCATGAATGAGCTGATGGCAGAACTTCCGGAAGTACCTACTCAGTTTGAAAATGCAAAAAATGCAGCTTTAAAGCAGATTGCTTCAACAAGAGTTACCCGAAATAATGTATTTTTCAATACTTTAAGGTTAAAGAAACTCAATATTCATCATGATTTCCGAAAGGACATCTATGAGCAGATTCAAAGTCTGTCATTTGAAGATATAAAACAGTTTTATCAAACGGAAATAAAACCGGTTCACTTTAATACTGCCATTATCGGTAAAAAAGAAAACCTGAATATGGAAGCTGTGAATAAAATGGGAACATTTACAGAAGTAAGTTTAAAAGATATTTTTGGACATTAAAAATAAAACCGCTCAACGAAACTGTTGAGCGGTTTTTTATGGTATCAATATCAACTAAAAATTATATCAGGTCATCATACAATCTCCGTCTCCATCCTGGTAATGCGGATCAAAATTTTCAGGAAGATCTTTCAATAGCTGTTTGTGGAAAAGATATTCTCTTTTAAAATCACGCTCATGAATTTTAGGAAATGTCTTCGAATGGCCGATTGCCTCATTAAGCGAAGTCTGATAACAGGTGAAACCTTTCACCTTATTTTTAGTAATAAAATAATTTAAAAATTGAATGACCCTTTCAAAACCTGTTTGGGTAAAGAGATAAGGTATTTTAAGATATCCATTCCGAAGCTGCAGTAGTACACATGCGGTAAGCTGATTGTTTTCGTCGAAAATTTTAATCCAGAAGTATTTAAAAACGTTTGCATAGCTTGAAAAGAGATACTTTTCATTCTTCTCCCCTTCCAATACCCACGGATGTTCTATAAAAGTATTGATTTCTTCCGGCGTACGATTGGATGAGAATTCACTGATAAAATCTGAACTTTCCTTATCGATATGGTTAAGAATCTCATAATGAAAGTCCGGTTTTCTCACCATCATATTCTTTACTGAAATGAATGAATTGGCAACAACGTCCAGGGTTTGAAATAAAGGCTTCAGCTTTTTTGTCTTAGGTTTTTTCTCCGGAATGATCGCTGCTGCATCAGCTCTGAAGTAATATCGTTTTCCTTCTTTGGGAAAAACATATTCAAAAACGCCCATAATATTATAAAGCGCCTCGGCTTCTCTGGTAAACTCTGTGATTACAATTCGGTCCTGATATTCTTCAAAGACTTTTTTCAACAATGCTTTTGCCGGTCTTTTTTTTCGAAATTCGGGATTTGCATACAGTGTGCTGAGCCACGCATAGCGGATCTTCTCGCCATCAACGATAAAATAGTCGGGAAAGCAACCGACGTAGCCAATCAGTTTTTCTTCATCAAAAGCAAGAATCAGAAGAGTCTGTTCATCTGAAGCTTTGGGATTATTAATCTGAGAAATCGCCCGATGCCTTGTAATAGGTAGAAAATCGTACTGCTCAAAACTACCGGATGATATGAATTCTTCCAGTTCTTTTTTATTGAATGTCTTCAGCTCTGTCATTCCCGTTCAATGGTATTTTTATGGATCAGTTTTTTCAGTTTAAAATAGGCAATTTCTTTTTTCAATATTGTTTCTGCACTTTCACCCATTTCCATTGGAATTCGTTGAAAATTTCTTTTAACGCTATCGAGTTTCACCCCAGCACATCCAAAACTACAGTATATTTCTTCATTTTTAAAAAGCTCATTAAAAAAGTCTCTTTTAACCCCAAAATCCGTGAAAGGAAACGCAAAGCTTTCATATAGAAAATTATTTTCTTTTAAATAGGTAAAAGTTTTGTCCGTGGTTTCCATCTGCTGTTTCAAAGATAAATCTTTATATTTTGGATGATCCCAGCTGTGAGAGGATATCCCGAAACCTTTATCGGTCAGTTTTTTTAATTCTTCCGTGCTTAAATACGGACTATGCTCTTTTGAGTATGCTTTAAAATCAACCATAAGCTTTTCAGCAAGCTGTTCCAGAATCTCTTTTTCCTGATACTTTATTTTTAAAATATGTTTTTGTAAAGTTTCATTTGTTACCGTATTTTCAAGAGATAATAACCGATATACTTCCGGATTGATGGTCTTGACTTTCTGAATGGCGTCCACAAGAAGGCTTTCCTTACACCGGAACATCATATCTTTATTGTCTATGAATGCAGGATTTACAAAGTTACAGGCATAAATTCCCTTACGTTCTAAAATAGGAGCTATTGTGTGGTAAAATTCGCCAAACCCATCATCAAAAGTAAGAAGGGCAATCTTTTTCTTTGGTTTAAAATTCCCGGAAGTAAAATCTTTGAACTCTTCCCAGTTTACAAATTGAAAATGTTTTGAAAAACAGTCCAGGTCTTCTTCAAACTGCTTTGTACTTTTATAATCAATTACATGTTTGATGTGTGGAAGATCTTTATCAGAAACACTATGATAAAGCGGCAGGCAGTAATCTAGCGGAAATGATTTCCCGATATGATCTGTTTCAAAGGCTGCCAGCAAATTGATGATTCTGTCTTTCATCCTGTTAAAATAAAAAGAATCTATTCAAAATAAATTTAAATAGATTCTTAAAGGTATAACTTTTAAAGTTTATTTTACAATCTTCATCTCATCAACAATCCACTTTGAATCAGCAAATTTATCAATGATGAAAAGGATATATTTGGTATCTACCATAATGTTTCTGCTGAAGCGAGGGTCATAATTGATATCACTCATCGTTCCCTCCCACTGTCTGTCGAAGTTCAGGCCTACCAGATTTCCGTTCGCATCAAGTGCCGGACTTCCGGAGTTTCCTCCTGTTGTGTGGTTGGTTGCAGTAAATCCTACAGGAACATCACCGGTTTTATCTTTATAATTTCCAAAATCTTTTTTGTTGTAAAGATCAATCAGTTTTTTTGGAACATCAAATTCATAGTCTCCAGGGACATATTTTTCCATTACTCCTGCAAGGTGCGTCTGATATCCGTAAGAAACGGCATCTCTTGGTTCAGAACCTTTCACTTTTCCATAGGTTACACGAAGCGTTGAGTTGGCATCCGGGAAGAATTTTCTGTCTTTATCCGTTTCCATCTGCTGAGCCATAAATTTCTTCTGCAGGGCATCAATTTTTGCCTGAAGTGAAGAGTATTGAGGATCCGCAGTTTTCATATATGTTTCTCTCATGGTAACATATAATTGATAGATAGGATCTTTCTTCAGTGTTTTAATCAGTTTATCCTGATTAGAAAATGCTTTATCAATATCGGTAGTTAATGCAGCACTGTTTACAGCGGTTCTTCCGGTAATGATGGAATTTTTAGACATATCCTCTACTACAGGAATATTTGCATTTTCATCTTTATATTTGTTGAAACCTGCCGGTAAAAACTGTGGAGCTGTTTTATTGACATAGAGAGCCAATAATTTTGCTGTTACTTTAGCATCCAATTCTGCACTGTAATCTTTGTAGAAAGAAGTTAATTTCGTTTTCAATTTTGAAAGTTCCTTCTCATCCATTCTGCCTGCTTCTACAGAAGTTACAAAATCATAATAATCACCTGCTAACTTTAATGTTTCAGCATTTCTGATGACCTCAGTGTAATAGGCATTATTTAAAGCAAAAGGAGCCTGATCGTTGTACAATTTGTTCAACTGATCTAAAGTCGTCTTAATCTGCGAGTTTTTAGCTACCAAAGAACCTTCGTACATTATTTTCTTTTCAACGGCATTGGATTTTTTCAACCCTTCTACTTCACCGATCCATTTTTTCCAGTAATTGGCTACTGAAGCGTATTTAGAAGCATATTTGATACGTGTTTCATTGTCTGCACGCATTTTTTCGTCCAATGTTTTTAACGCTACATCACGTACAGCAATTCTTGCAGGATCTATCTCTTTCATGATTTTATCCACCGCTACAGCAGGAAGATATTCTGTAGTTCTTCCCGGGAATCCGAATACAAAAGTGAAATCATTTTCATTTTTATCTTTTATGGAAACCGGTAAGTAATGTTTTGGAACGTAAGGCACGTTGTCTTTTGAATATTCTGCCGGTTTATTGTCTTTCCCTGCATAGATTCTGAACATCGAGAAATCTCCTGTATGTCTTGGCCAAACCCAGTTGTCTGTATCACTACCGAATTTACCGATACTTTGAGGCGGAGCCCCTACCAAACGGATATCTTTATAAGTCTCGATCGTGTATGCATAATACTTGTTTCCATA
Organism: Chryseobacterium lactis; assembly: GCF_003815875.1. Taxonomy (NCBI): domain Bacteria; kingdom Pseudomonadati; phylum Bacteroidota; class Flavobacteriia; order Flavobacteriales; family Weeksellaceae; genus Chryseobacterium; species Chryseobacterium lactis. Next base: position 2,706,532 of record NZ_CP033924.1, on the reverse strand, counting down.
ATACATCGGCTTTACGAGGATCGATTGGTAAGATTCAATTTTCTGAGAGTTTTTGTATACCTCGATATTGTTGTTGATCTTTTTCGTCAACTCAGGTTCTGTAAGGTTGTCTGTACCTTCCAGTACCTGATTGGTAACTTCTTTTATATCTACAATAAAGTCTACTTTTACACCCGGATTAGGAAGTTCTCCATTGATATTCTTCGCCCAGAATCCATTTGAAAGAAGGTCATTTTGCACTGTAGAGTGTGCCTGAATCTGGCCAAAACCACAGTGGTGATTCGTTAATAGCAGACCTTTTGGTGAAATAATCTCTGCGGTACATCCACCATTAAATTGTACTACTGCATCTTTTATGCTCGGTTTCTGAGTGTTGAAAATGTCTTTGGCAGAAATCTTCATTCCCAAATCCTTCATTTCCTTTTCATTCAGCTCTGTAGGAATCCACATTCCTCCATATTGTTGTGCAAATGCCATTGCTGCCGGCAAAAGAAATACGGATAAAAGTATCTTTTTTGTCATAATCAAAATTTTGCCCGAATTTACGAAGAAAAATAAGAATAGACTTTATAAAAAGGGTTGAAAATTTAAAACAAGAATAGAGTTGTTAATTGCTATAAATTTGCCTGCCACGGATTTCAAGTTTCAAATTATAGATCTTAAAATCTCACATTGGCATTTTCTATTCGCTGCATGGCTCGGTTTTTGTTCCTAGCTAGTCATTCAAATTAAAAAACATACTTAAATTTATTACGATGAAAAACAAAATGTTTATAGCAGGAATGGGAGCGGCTTTATTACTTGCCTCGTGTTCCAAAAAAGAAAAAACTACTGAAACGACGGGTGCTGCAACAGATTCTACAACGACTTCAGTGCAGCCTGCAACTACAGACAGTGCAGCCCATCCTGTAACCAGTGTTATCGGTGATACTTCTGAAAATGCAGTAGACTGGAATGGTACCTACGAAGCGGTAGTTCCTTGTGCAGACTGCCCGGGAATAAAAACGTCTTTAACATTGAATAATGATAAGACATTCAGCATCAGTGAAGAGTATATCGACCGAAATTCGAAGAACCAGGATAAAGGATCTTTTACATGGGATGCTACAGGAAGTATTATTACTTTAAAAGGGAAAACAGCCAACTACAAATATAAAGTAGGTGAAAACGCCCTTTACCAGCTGGATATGGAAGGAAAAGAAATTACAGGTCCCAACAAGGACTTATATATATTTAAGAAAAAATAAAAATAAGGGCTTCGGTCCTTATTTTTTTGCATTATTTTAAAATTGGTAAGCGATAATTTTAGGATCGTCTACAAGATTTTTCATCAACTCTTCATGATGGGTATTATTTCCGGTAAGCCTCCAGGTAACGGTTAAATTCCCCTGCGTATACTGCTGCTTGATCTTCATGTATTGTAAGTGGTATTTTTTAAAAATGTCCTCGCAGTGCTTCACATCTACCGCAGCAATGACGGTAATTCTATATTCTCTGATTTTATGGTAATTGTCTATAAAACTCTGAAGATAGGTAAGAGCACTCAATACAATAAGAACCAGAGCAGTTCCCAACAACGAAAAATAGACGTATCCGGAACCTATGGCCATTCCGATAGATGCGGTAGCCCAGATGGTGGTGGCAGTGGTAATTCCTTCAATTTTATTTTCTCCTTTAAAAATTACTCCTGCTCCAAGAAATCCTATTCCGGTAATGATATTGGCAGCGAGACGATCCGGGTTGGCCACACCAATTTTGATAGACAGAATGGTAAACAGGCACGAACCAAAACAAACTAAGATAAAAGTCCGAAGACCTGCCGATTTATTGCGATACTCCCGTTCTGCACCAATAAGCAGCCCGAGAATAACAGAAATAAATATCAATACCAGTTCATTTTTAACGGTATAGTGATCCTGAAGAAATTCCATTTTTTTAAAATTTAAGCTTAGAATAAAATTACAATAAAAAATTTACCATTCATTTCGATTGTTACACTTTGTTTCTGCCCTGAAGATTTTATTTGCCTAAAAAACTTTCGTAATATTACACTTTCAATAGGTATTGGCATAGAAAACCAATACATAAAAAATTAAAACAATCAATATATTTTCCCATGGATAAAGAAATTTCCCACTTCTGGTTAGGGTATTTTAAAAATGAAGAGGACTTTTATGACTTTGTAGAAGAGGATGAAAGTTATTATATGGAAGAGGAAACAGATGATCAATATGTTTCAAAATTTGCCGAATCACAAAACATTAAATGGTTTGATGATGATTTTATAGAATACGGTTTTGAAGACGAAAGACTGGGGCTTTATGAAAAATTTTCAGAATATTCGTATGCGGATGAATGGCTTCCTATTCTGGAACAAAAGCTTAATGAAATGAGTCTTGATACCCCTGTAAATGCTATTATTTTCGCCAGCAGATTTGTGATCCCAAATCCTGTTTCTGTGGATGGAGAGGAAAACAAGCTGTATTATGTTGGTGAGATTGAGTTTGCAGTATAATCATCATCAAAAAATATAGGTTTTAAAATACCTTGTTTCAATATTTCAATTAAAACAAGGTATTTTTCTTTATGAATACTTCTACAAATCTAAGATTACCATATCAATCCTTAGAAGCAATACCTTGAATAGCACAGAATCAAAATATCCTAAACTAATTTCCTTTTTAAAGAGGATCTCCATCAGCATACTCATTATCTTCATGATCACCTTGGTAGAAATCTACTGGTCTATGGGAGCGCTTTCCAACCAGATTTCAAGTGGTTGTATGACCTGTAGCTTTTTGGAAGATGCCTTAATGATGGCGTTTTTTACAGGAATATTTCTGTCTGTTGTCTTTGCATTATTATATAAGGTCAAAAAGTTTTTTATAAAGGCTATTATTGAGTTCTTACTGCTTGTTATCCTTTGGTTTTTCTGGAACTACTCTATTTTCGTGGATAGAGAATCTTCCTGGAGCACTTATGACCTTCGTTCAGAAATGTACTATACGATTACTCTGTCGCTTTTCCCGGTTATTCTTCTTGGATCTGTCTGTATTTTACTGTTGAATTATAGAAACGTATTTCAAAAAAATAAAAATTAATGATCAGATTATGGTAAACCGTAAGTAATTTTTTTATGTTAAAAATATTTTTGCACATAAAAAAATTATAATTATGTCATTAACTAAATGTCCCCAATGTCAGAATCAGGTAAATTCTACTGATATTTTTTGTGCCGAGTGTGATTATTTACTCAAAGATCATTCAACAAAGCAAACCTCAACGATTCCCTCTCCTCAAACTCCCAAAAAACAAAATAACGGATGTGGCATTGTGATGTTATTTATAGGCTTACTTTTCATGGTATTTTTAATTAAAACTTGTTCTAAAACAAAGGATGAGTCTGATTTTAGTACAAACTCGGTGACTCAATTATCAAAGGAAGACAGCATTAAAAATAAAGCCCGAATTGACAGTATAGATAATCAACAAAAAATTGAGGATGAAAAGTTCTCAAAAACCAAAGCAGGGAAAATTCATAAAAAACATCCCGAATGGTCAAAAGAAGATTGTGTTAGCATTTCTCAACATAAAATATGGATAGGAATGCATTACGACATGTTGGTCTATATGAGAGGTAAACCCGATAATGTAAATACTTCAAATTACGGACATGGTCCCAATTATCAGGCCTGTTGGCATGATTATGACGCATCATGCTTTTATTTTGATGAAAGTCAAATTATTACTTCATATAACTAAAAAACAAAGGTGAGTCTAAGTGACTCACCTTTGTTTAATTTATCATTATACGATAAAAATTAATGTGCTTCTAACCAGTTGTCACCAACTCCAATCTCTACCAGTAACGGAACTTGTGTTTTTAAAGCACTTTCCATTTCTTTTTTAATTAATGCTGAAGCCGCTTCAATTTCGTCAGCAGGAGATTCAAACACCAATTCGTCATGTACCTGAAGTAACATTTTTGTTTTCAATTGTTGTTCTTCCAATTCACGGTTTATTTTAATCATCGCCAATTTCACGACATCAGCAGCACTTCCCTGTACAGGAGCGTTTACCGCATTCCTTTCCGCATGACCTCGTACTACGAAGTTATTGGAATTGATATCTTTTAAATGACGTTTTCTTCCTAAAATAGTTTCCACATATCCTACCTGACGGGCTTTGCTAACCTGCTCAGCCATATATTCCTTTAATTTTGGATAGGTTTCAAAATAGGCTTCGATCATCTGCTTGGCTTCCGTACGGGATAACCCGGTTTGCTCTGCTAACGCAAAAGCACCTTGTCCGTAGATAATTCCAAAGTTTACAGTTTTAGCCTGGCTTCGCTGTGTTTTGGAAACTTCCTCCAACGGGATTTTAAACAGTTTCGCAGCGGTAGAAGCGTGAATATCTTCTCCATCCTGGAAAGCCTTTATCATATTGTCCTCGCCTGAAATTTCTGCAATAAGACGAAGTTCAATCTGGGAGTAATCGGCAGAGATAATCTTTTTTCCTTCTCCTGAAACAAAGGCTCCACGAATCTGCTGTCCTCTTAATGTTCTGATCGGAATGTTCTGCAGGTTAGGATTCACACTGGCCAAACGACCCGTTGCCGCCGTCGTTTGTGAGAAGTTGGTATGTACTCTGTTATCTTCTTTAGCAATCTGTGAAGGCAAAGCGTCCACATAGGTTGATTTTAATTTCTGATAAGTTCTGTATTCTAGAATATGGGCGATAATCTCATGTTTTGAAGAGAGTTTCTGGAGTACATCTTCTGAGGTTGCATATTGCCCGGTTTTTGTCTTTTTTGCTTTGGGATCAAGCTGCATTTTTTCAAACAAAATTTCTCCCAATTGCTTTGGAGAGTTCATATTGAATTCTTCACCTGATAGTTCAAAAATCTTGGATTCCAATTGTCTGAGATCATTTTCCAGGTCTACACTCTCCTGTGCCAGCCATTTTTCGTCAAGGGAAATTCCTGCCAGTTCCATTTTTGCCAATACTTCCATCAGAGGCATTTCGATATTGTAGAAAAGTTCCTCCAGATTTTCTTTTTTCAACTGGGGAGCAAATAATTCATACAACTGGAAAGTAACATCTGCATCCTCTGCAGCGTAATCTGTCTGCGTTCTAAGATCAGCATCTCTGAAAGTTCCCTGATTTTTTCCTTTTTTTCCAATGATTGTTTCAATGGAAACCGGTTTGTAATTCAAATATACTTCTGAAAGATAATCCATACCGTGTCTTCCGTCCGGATTCAACAGGTAATGGGCAATCATCGTGTCAAACATTGCACCTTTTACAGTGATGTCATATTGTTTTAAAATTTTATAATCGAATTTTAAGTTATGAGCTACTTTCAAAACCTCTTCTTTCTCGAAAAAGGGTCTGAAAATTTCAAGCGTTTGCAAGACTTCGCCCCTGTCTTCCGACAATGGGATGTAGTAGGCAAGTCCTTTTTTATAAGAAAAACTCATTCCCACCAGTTCTGCTTCCAACTCGTTTAATGAAGTCGTTTCTGTATCAAAACAAACTACTTTTTGTTGCAGCAGGTTATCAACCAGCTTTTTCTGAGCTTTCGGGTTGTTGATAAACTGGTATAGGTGATCATTATGGTCAATTGAAGATTTTGTTGAAGTCGCCTGATCCAGTTCTTCGAAATTGGCAAAAAGATCAAGCTGCATCACCTGTCCTTTCACTTCAGTACCTGTTGGAGTTTGTTTTACCTCCACCTCACTTACCACAAGGGTTTCCGTTGGTGCAGGTGCAAAAGCTCTGTACAGGTTTTCATACAATCTTCTGAATTCAATTTCATCAAAGACTTCTTTTACTTTTTCAAAATCGGGAGTTTCAAGATCATATTGTTCCTGATGGAATTCTACGGGAACATCACAAATAATGGTTGCCAATTTTTTGGACAAAATTCCACGTTCCGCTGAAGCTTCCACTTTCTCTTTCAGTTTCCCTTTCAGTTTATCTGTGTTGGCCAGTAAGGTTTCAATATTACCGAATTCTTTAAGGAACTTCATCGCCGTTTTCTCTCCTACACCTTCCAGTCCGGGAATATTATCCACTGCATCTCCCATCATTGCAAGGAAATCAATAACCTGTTTAGGATCTTCGATTTCATATTTTGCTTTAACCTCATCTACCCCCAAGATTTCTATATCCCCACCTTTTAAGCCTGGTTTATAGATTTTGATTTTGTCGGTAACCAGCTGTGCAAAGTCTTTATCGGGAGTTACCATAAATGTGGTGTAGCCTTCCTTTTCTGCCTTGCAGGCTATAGTTCCTATCACGTCATCTGCTTCATAACCTTCCACTCCTAAAATCGGAATATGCATCGCCTGCAAAATTTTGTGAATGTATGGAACAGCAATTTTGATAGCTTCAGGGGTTTCACTTCTGTTGGCTTTATATTCTGAATAATCATCAGTTCTTACGCTTGCCTGTCCAACATCAAAAACAACCGCTAAATGAGTAGGTTTTTCTCTTCTGATTAATTCAATCAAAGAGTTGGTAAACCCAAAAATAGCAGAAGTGTCCAATCCTTTGCTGGTAAGTCTCGGGTTTCTGATCAATGCGTAATATCCTCTGAAGATCATCGCATAAGCATCGATGAGAAAGAGCCTTTTATCTTGTGTTGCGTCCATATTTTCTATAATGAACAAAGATAATAAAATAGGAATAAAATTGAGCAGTTCGGGAGTGGAGTTTGAGAGTTTGAGTGTGAGAAAGTTTGGGAGTGAAGATCTTTGAATGCGAATGGTTCATCAGCGGGATTTATCATTTTTTAATAGATCCGAATAAAATAAAAACTGAGGTACAATAGAGTTTTATCTTATCATTTCAACATAAAAAAGCAGTATACCCGGTTGGATATACTGCTCTATTTTTTTAATTTTATCCGGCTTATTTACCTGATGAAGGCCAAAGTCCAGCGTACTGAGAAGTACCGTAGTCAATAGTTTCAGCACTAATAACGAAGCTGATCAACATACTGTTGCTATCTACTGCGTCAAAGTCTACTTCGTGTTGAATTACATATCCGTTTTCCCAGTTCAAAGTGATCAATGTTCCTTCTTCGTGAGATTTGTTGAATGTAATTTCACCTTTTGTAGGCTTGTATTTACCGTTTAGTAAGCTTTCAAGGATGTCTGATTTTTCAGTAGCTTCTACTGTCACCTTGATTAATGCGTTAGAAGGATCTGATGCTACACGTCCTGAAACGTCTGTAGATCTAGATACACTGTAGTTCATTTTTAACAGTTTCTGTCCTTCTCCTCCGTTGAATTTTAAAATTCCTCTTGAATTTCTTTCTGCCATGATTGTAAATTTTAATCGTTAGTAATAAATTGTAATTCAATAATTATATAACAAAGATAAAGTCATTGATTTTGAAAAAAAAGCTTTTGAATGGAAATCTGAAAAATTGTAGTAGTTCTACGATTTCTTGTCGTAATTCTACGACAATGGACTTAAGAAACCACACAACCTATTAAAAGTAAACATTTTAACAATATTCTTAATTACGCAGTAAAATATCACTTAATACACTATAAAGAGAAATAAGACTTTATAAAAATCCCTTCTTACATTAATTTTGCTTGGCCGCAATTGTAAATCCACCTCCGGATTGGTTGGCATAAGAATCTGCCAATACTTTGAAAGTCCATTCGCTGAGAGGAGTTACCAGTAAAGGAAGTACAAGACCTACTGCTGCCATTCCTCCAAAGCCTTTGGAAGCTTCACTTTTCATTCCTTTGTTGGTTTCAGCTCTATGTTCATTAATTACTTTATTTCCTTTATTGCTTGTTTTTACTCTTGGAAGGATTTTGCCACTACCCTTTCGCTTCATTGCTTCTACTGCCTGAGCTCCGGATCGTGTTTTCTTCATTTCAGCAACTATTTCTGCGGTTCTGGCCTCACGTTCTGCACGGGTACCCTTCAGATTCATGATTTCCTTGATATACTTTTCATTCTGATTTTGTCTGTACTTATCATAGGAATGATACAAAAGCTTCTCACTGGCTCCGGTCTGAGCTGTTCCAATATAGGGATCGTCCGGCGTATCTACCGTAAAAGGACTTGACATTTCCTGACGGGATTCCAACATCTTATCATACGGAGTACTTCCGTCATCACTGCTGTACAAATATTGCATTCCCTCGCCCTCCAGATAGGCAAGGGGTTGATATACCAAATAGGCTCCTACGAATCCCACACCAACTTCGGCTCCACCTGCCAATAATCCACTTCCAAGGCCTCCTGTAGATCCTGCGGCAAGACCTACTCCAAAACCGAACAGTCCGGAAATAACAGCGGTAAGTCCCAATTCTCCCATATTTCGAAAGGCAACATTTTTCGCTGCTGATTTCGCTTCTTCTTCATCTATGAACGGTGTTAAAATTCCCGGCCCTACTGAACAGGTCATAAACGAAGATAAATTAACTGCTTTATTTCCTTCAAATGCTACGGAAGGGTGCGGGTTTTTCCATTCGACAAGATTGGGATTACATTTTGTAGCATTTGATTTCAGGGCAAATGTAAGCCCCGCGCCAATTACTGCAGTTGCTACTACTCCGATAATTATGGCTCCTACTCCAAAGGTTAAAACAGAAAATGCTACTGCTAGTCCAATCGCAAGTCCTGTGATTAATCCACCCCAAAAGAATCCCCATCCTACGGCTTGTCCCCAGTTGGATTTGCATTCAAAGTCATCTTTAAGAAGTAAATCGGCTTCAGTTAGTAACGGCTTCTTTTCAGATTTATAAACTACAGAAAGATTCCATAAATCCGGATTTGCCAAAATATTACCCGGCGAGGTGTTTACCTGATGCGAGCAAACAATAAATGTTTCTTGTGGAAGATATTTACTCATGAGTGTATTTTTTTTTCATTAACGAACTGCTTTCGGATCCAATTGTAGTGCTGGCCTTTTCAATATCAATGTCAAAATTTTTCACGTATGAATTGATAAATTCCTGATAGGCCAGATTGTCTTCATTTTCACATAAAATCATATATCTTGTACCGTTCTTCCGTTCTATAATAAGCCATTTGGATAAATGAGTAAGTCTGTTTATAAAGAAAATAGATTCTTTAACCTCATTTTTTTCAAACACATATTTTTTGTTGCCTAAGGAAGCTATGAGCTGGTTTTGTGACCAATTTACCTTTATCAGTTGTTTTCTCAATATGGTCTGTTGGTATAAATAATACATTACCAAAAAGAAAACTGCCATAAAAGGTACGGATATCATGATCATCAATAAAGGACTCCTGGCTCTGAAGAGTACCTGCAACGCTTCCATATGAGGAAACAATATTTTGTAAATGCCTATTGCAAAGGCTATATAAAACACAAAACCTAGAGCTAAGGATATATATAAAACGGATAGTGGCAATATAGAACCGGAAAAGGAGTTTTCCGCAGACTGCTGTTTATTTGCTGTAGTAAGATATTGTTCAAAAGATCGGACAGATATCCCTTTTGGATGCTTCCTTAATGTTGTATCTAAAATACCTTTTATTTTAAAACTTTTATCACCAACAAACTGGAAATCATCTTTTTTAATTGACATTTCGTTTTGATTTTTGGCACTGACGGTAAATTGATCATTATCTGTGGTACTGATATAAAAGTCTTTGCACAATCTATTGAATAACAAAATATATAAAATACAGAAAAGGGATATATAAAAAACCAGCAATATCCCCAAAGGAATATACTTCCCAAAGTGATCTTCAAGAGCATCCAGATGAGTATTCAGATAGTCCCATCCCGGGATTATGTATGAAATAAGTCCACAAAAAAGAACGGATATAACCAAGATGATTATCCTTTTAAAAAAATCAGGGTACGCCCGAAATATGAATTTATTAACCGTCATTATTCAATCTTTTTAGGTTAAATATGCATTCAGATTTTATATTGTTTTCTATGTTCTCAATAATAGTTAGCTCTGCTTTTTCTAAAATTTTTGTCTTCACATTGTAGGTGAAAAGATTTCTCATATCCAGTTTATATTCGGAAAACTTATATTTTATCAGAGGCTGATGATACCTTTCATACCCCTGGCTTACTTTTTCCAGCAGCTCCTCAGATTCTACTGTTTCCCATACCTTTCTGACGGTAATAAGATCTCCTTCTTTTTTCAGAATATCATACCTCATCTTCATAGGCACCTGTACATCAGGAAAAAGTTGCGACTGATAGGTATAGTCTTCTCTTCCCAGATTATCTTCATCATTGTAAAGATATTTGTCTAATAATGCCAGGTAAAAAATATCTCTGTTGTAATCTTTTTCGTCATTATATAGATCGGAAAACTGAAAATCTCCTTCTTTCAAAAGGTTCTCATACTCCTCCGGTTTGGTCTGTCTGATAACTTTTACAAATTCAATTTCGTTGAGCTTGTTCTTTTTAAACTGCTCCCAGTTTACCTTTAGTTTATTTTTATCAACAATTTTTGAAAATCTTCCGAGCTGGTTAATTTCAACCGTACAGTCATTTCTTATATAATCAACTTCAGATACAAAATCAAAAACCTTCGAAAGTCCCGGTGGATTAAATTCATAAAAATAATCGCAAAGCTTAACCTCTACCCAATGCTGAGATAAATTGAATTTTACATCATATTCTTTTTTAAGTTGCGAGTAGGTCTTTATATCATCCTCAATTCGGGTTATATTCAGCTGTTCGGTTCTGTATTTGTTTTTTTGATCAAATGTTTTATAATCAATATTCTTTTTCTCTTCTTTATTTTTTTGAAGAGGTATGATCACTTCATTGATATGAATCGGCAGGTAATCTCCAAAGAACTGTTGGGTAACAGGTGAATGTGAGTTGTGAAAAGCCAGCAGCTCCTTCCCTGTCATTTTATATTTTTCTGCTATCGATTCTAATGTGTCTCCTCTTTTTACCTGATGTTTACTATATTCCATAAATGGATTTCTGATTATTTTACAATTAAAAGATATAAATAATATTCCAGCTCACCGTTGCGTCCGGAAGTTATATTTATATGGGTTAATTTATATCTACCTGACCTCCTTTGATGGTAACATTATCATCAATTACCATTCCCGGGGTTCCATTTTCTCTTCCAATATTGGTAAGGCTTTTTCCTTCTATTTTTACGGTATCAGCTTTCACGGTTATGGTATCTTTTGTAATCTCAATGCTGCTGGTTCCTACTTTTAAAGTAACTTTTGCAGCTCCATTGAGATCTATTACACCATCACTCCCCATCGTCAGTATACTCTGCCCTTTTCCTACATCAGTGGTGTGCTTACAGCCTACATTGGTCGTATTATTATTGTTAACGTTCTTGGTATTATCATTTCCTACGTTTACCAATTTATTATTGTTTGCATTGGTCTCCGCATTTCCTGAACCGTCAAAAAACATATTGGCACCTCCCTGATCTTTAAGATTCATGGATCCTGCACCATTATCATATTTCAATTCGGCACCGCTTCTTCCGCTAAAACTCATCACATTATTTCCAGTTCCGCCGCCACTGCCAATTGCTCCATGGAACATACCTCCCATCACAAACGGACGATCCGGATGTTGGTGTACAAAATTCACGATGACCTGATCTCCTACTTCGGGAACAGACATAAAACCACGGTTTTTATTGACTTTATCACTACTTCCTGCATCAGGAGACATCACACGGATAAATTCTGAAATATCCGGGCCGTTTTGCCAATCAAATTGCACCTGAACCCTTCCCTGATTCAAAGGATCGGTATTGGAAGTAACTTTTGCAAATTGAGCTTCTGCTCTTGGTGTTTCAAATTCCGGACGTGGAATGAAACCTGTATCAGCTGCTATAGCTTCAAATCTACCATCATAATATCCTCTTGCATCTACTTCATGAGTTACTTCAATGATCATAAGCTTGGTAAAATAGGAAGTTTCGTTGCTTGAAGATTTACGCATTTCAATATCTGCGGTACATCCCGGATATAGAAAAGGAACGGTAGTAGTACCAGAAGTAATGAAAACTTCTGAGGCTTTACTTCCTGCTGTACCCTTCTGGGAAGCATCAATATCCATAAAAGAAGTTGCTTTTATCGGTGCGACTCTCAAAGAAGGCGTTGTAAATGTTTTTTCTGATATTTCGTAAGCACGTCTTGCAATATCTGAAGCGTGGCTGATCTTCGAACTTCCTGTCGTCAGTTTTTCATTTTTACTGCTGTTATATCCATAAAATGTAGGGTTAACATGCTGTGCTTTCATTTTGATCGCAATATCACTCACACTGCTTCCGTAGGTAAGTTTAACAGGTTTTTCCTGTGGTGGAAGCTTTCCAAAATGTAATACTTCGCCATCGTAATAAAACTGCTCACCATATGCCTCAGCCATTCTTGCCAGGTAGTTATAGTGGGTTTCTTCGTACTGCGAACTGTATGAAACATTTCCATGCTGGGCATCAATTCTGAAATCAAATTTATTTTGTCCCAGCCCCTGCCTGATTACCAGATCTGCGATACTGTTAAGGCTCACCGGCTGGCTGCCTCCAAAACTCTGGATATGAGGAGCGGCATCTAAAAGCACAGTAGGACTATATCCCTTGAGAACAATATTTCCAAGGCTTCCTTTTTCCTGGCTGAAACCTACTTCTGTAATGACTCCCACGAAGTTACGTTCAGCGCCTTTTTCAATGTCTTTATATTTAAAAACTATCGTAATTCTTTTTCCAAGAAATCCCTGGGCTTCTTGCAGGTTATGGTTTTCTGCATTTCCTAAGGTATCATGAGCCAGCGTCAGGCTAAATTCATGATGTTTAGCGGCACTTTGTGTCAGTCTAAAGTGTTTAAAATGCTTGATAATTTTCCCTTCAATAATGACATCCAGCTTTACGACACGGTTGATTCCGGCAATAAAACTATCAGGAATAGCCTCTGCATTATGTATTTTTGAAGTGGGCTGTTTCGCCCATACCTTATTTTCAACGATAGAAGGATTATTAGGAACGAATGTTTGATTCATAAACATATCCCCTCCCTGCGCTGCGCTTAAGCTTTGCTGTCCGGTTTTTGCTACTTTCTTCACTTTTTCGCCTGCTTTACTCAATTTCCCTTCCGCTTTCTTGGCCGTATTATTTTTTAGCTCTTTACCAGTTTTTGTCTCATTTTCTGAGCCGTCTACCTTAATTGTTTTATCATCCTGAAACATAGCGTAATGTGTTTAAGTTAAATATTTAATAAAACTGCAGAACTCTACAGTTGTGCTCAATCAAAAATATACGATTAAAAATCAATAACATACAGGTTTACTTCCTTGTGAAATGTTTCCTGAAAAAATGTCTGATTATCTAAAATGGAAAAAACAGAACAGCATACTCGTTTGAGTGCACTTTTCTGTACCAATTTTATTTTTACTAAGATGATGAATAGGCTTATTTACCTGATGAAGGCCACAGTCCAGCGTATTGAGATGTACCGTAGTCAATAGTTTCAGCACTAATAACAAAACTAATTAGCATACTATTGCTATCGATAGCATCAAAGTCTACTTCGTGTTGGATCACGTATCCGTTCTGCCAGTTTAAAGTAATCAATGTACCTTCTTCGTGAGATTTGTTAAAAACAACCTCTCCTGAAGTAGGCTTATATTTACCGTTTAATAAGCTTTCAAGGATATCAGATTTTTCAGTAGCCTCTACTGTAACTTTGATTAATGCATTGGAAGGATCTGATGCTACACGTCCTGAAACGTCTGTAGATCTTGCTACGCTGTATTTCATTTTTAACAGCTTTTGTCCTTCTCCTCCGTTAAATTTTAAGATTCCTCTCGAATTTCTTTCTGCCATGATTTGTAAATTTTAATCGTTAGTAATATTTTGTGATTCAGTGATTGTGTAACAAATATAGAGGCTCTTTTCTGGTAAAAAAAACTTTTAATGGTAAATCTGGAAAATTGTAGTAGTTCTACGATTTCTTGTAGTAATTCTACGACTTTAGATTTACAAAGCACCTTCTAAACTGCATTAACAAAGGATTTTTTGATATTAAAAAATATCTTTAAAAACAGACATTTTCCACATCAGTGAGAAATATTGGGATTTTATTAGTAAAGTTTAGGATACTTTTAACAGATTATTTTTCGATCGCTACTCAGTTTTTTCACTTAAAAATAAAAGAGCCCACTCCTTTGTATGAGTGGGCTCTGATTTTCATTCTGATTATCTCAATGATTTTACTGTTGTAAGTTGGCGCTTTCTTTTATAGAACGCGTTAGTATTTTGTTTTTTCTTAAAAGGAAATCAGGCATCAGGTCGGTAGGAAGATAAAAAGTACTTTCTCCTTTTTGCTGAAGTTCTTCTACAATGCCAGGATTCCAAGCCAGGATCTCGTCCATATTTACATTTAGCTCGTCCGCAACAACTTTCAGATTAAACCCTGCATTAATTTCTGTTTCTGACAATGTAGCAGCAGTCATCTTTCTGTTTTCGTCTTCAAAGAAAACCTTATTAATCCTTGAAGAATTGTAATTGCTTAAAACACTTTGAAGCTCTCCGGTTGCATAGCAGGCGTTCAAATATTTTTTGACATGATTAATAGTTTCTGCCGGAAGATATTTTGAAAACTCATGATACTGCGATGAACCTGCAACCTGCATTGCTTTTGCAACATTTCCCTCCCCACAGTTATAGGCAGCAACTACCGTTACCCAGTTATTATACTTTTTGTACAGATTGGCAAGGGAAATTACTGCGGTTTTCGTACTCTTATAAACGTCGGTACGATTCTGTTCCGTAAGCCCATATTGATTGGCATGAGCGGTCATAAGCTGCCATACTCCAACAGCTCCGGCTCCTGAAGTAATATTCCTGTTGAAATGAGACTCTATCAGGGCAAGGTTTCTTAAATGTTTTGGAAGGCCCTTCTGAAGCAGCAATTGCTCGATAAATTCAACAAGGTCTTTATTCGCATTGATAATCCCCTGATATTTTCTCACACTACTTTCTGAGGTATCAGAAGCGGCAAGAAACTGTCCGTTCACCAGAACAACAGTTCCCAACAGCATTACACTTGTAAAGATATTTCTGATAATTGTTTTCATTCTTATTATATTTATAAGGCGAAAAGGCTCATTCTTACATTTGCCTTTTCCCCTTTTTGCTTTTTCGTCGTCTAAGTTAATCTACTTTCCAGCTTATCTTTTCTTCATCATTATTCCAATCTACATGGATGGTCTGGCCGGATTTCACTTCTTCTCTAACAATCATTTTAGAGATAGGTCGTGCCAGCTGTGCTCGGATTACTCCTGAGATCTGTCTGGCTCCATATTTACTGCTGAAACCACCTAATGCCAGATTTCTAACTGCATCATCACTGATTTTAAGGGCTATTCCCAGCCTTGTCAATGAAGTATGCAGTGATTTCAACTGGATGTTGAAGATTCTTTCTGCAATAGATTCTGTGATAGGTGCAAACGGTATGATCTCTGTAATTCTTGCTAAAAATTCCGGTCTGAATCTTCCTGAATTCGACATGATCTGCATTAATGAAGATGATTCCGGTACTTTTCCTTCTTCAAACTGCTTTACAATTTCTTCGCTTCCGATATTGGAAGTAAATAAAATCAAAGCATTGCTGAAATCCCCTTCTTTTCCAAGCTTATCATGTACCTTTCCTTCGTCCATAATCTGAAGGAAGACATCAAAAACGGAATGGTGGGCTTTTTCGATCTCATCAAATAAAACAACGGTATAAGGTTGCTGTCTGATTTTGTTAACCAACATACCTCCTTCTTCGTACCCAACATATCCAGGAGGCGCTCCATATAATAATGCGGCTGAATGTTCTTCTTTAAATTCCGACATATCAAAACGAACCATCGCTTTTTCATCGTTGAAAAGTAGTTCCGCCATTGATTTTGCGAGCTCTGTTTTACCGGTTCCTGTGGGTCCTAAAAGGAAGAATGATCCAATTGGCTGTCCCGGTTTATTCAATCCGCTTCGGTTTTCAACAATAGCATCAGAAAGGATTTTTAAGGCATGATCCTGCCCTACCACTCTGTTCATTAAAAGGGATTCCATATTCAGGAGTTTTTCTTTTTCCTGAGCCTGAATTTTCCCGATTGGGATATTGGTTTTTGCAGCCATTACAGCGGCCAGCTCCAGGCGGTCTACTTTTTCTCTTTTCTTGGCAGCATGCTGTAAAAGTTCAGCATAAGTATCTTCGATAATCTTCTGAATCTGATCTACAGGCATAGAATTGTCAATCGCAGGCTGTTCACTTAATGAACCCCACAAGATAGGACTGATCTTATCTCTTAACAGGTTATACGTCCAGATTAATTCGTCTGCCTTATCCTTGTTATCGGCAAATTCTTCTGTTAAAATAGCATCATAACTTTCTTTCCAGCTATCGAGTTCTTTTTCGGAAAGCTCGTCCAGCATTTTGATAGCAGCCATGGTTCTGTCTAAAAGGTCAATAGCAGCATCCGGCAATTTTTTACCTTTTGCATATCTTTTTGCCAGACGTACACATTCCGGAAGGGCTGTTTTTTCCACTTCAATGCCGTGGTGTTTTTTGTAGCCTTCAAGAAGTACGTCGATCATTTTAACACAGGTTTTTTCGTCCGGTTCATTCACGGTTAACACTTCAAAGCGACGGTTGAAAGCCTGTTCAGGTTCTATAATTTTTCTGTATTCTTCTTGAGTGGTTGCCCCGATAACGGTAATTTCCCCTCTTGCTAACTCCGGTTTTAAAAGGTTGGCAACGTTTCCAATGCTTCCTTTTGAATCTAAAAGGGTATGAATTTCATCAATGAAAAGGATTGCTTTTTCAATTTTCTTGCATTCATTGATTACTTTTTTCAAACGGTCTTCAATTTCACCTTTATAAGAAGTTCCTGCCAATAGAGCTCCGGTATCCAGTTCTAAAAGGGTACCATTTTTAAGCATTTCAGGAACATTTCCTTTGATAATTTCAGTAGCAAACCCTTCTACCAAAGCAGTCTTCCCTACTCCCGGTTCTCCAATAATGATTACATTCGGTTTGCTTCTGCGGCAAAGGATCTCCACCAACATTCTGAGTTCTTTATCTCTACCGATGATATTTTCTAAATCTCCTTTTCTGGCCTGAGCTGTGCGATCTACACAATAGCTTTTAATGGACGGAAAGGAAGAATCTGTAAAATCTGATCCATTGGAAAATAATGACGAGAAGTCACCATCTTCTGAAACGGTGAATGGAGTATCTTTTCTGTATAAATTGAAAATTTCGTGTTCTCTCAGCGGAAGTGATTTTAACTGCTGGAGCGAAAATACAACCTGTGGTTTTACAATAGCGGTTAGAATACAGATCGGAGTGATCTCATCCAGTCCTAATTTTAGACGGATATCGTCCGCTTCTTCGATAAGAGTATCTATTGCGTCATCCTGACCTACTTCATCAGGAAGATGAGCCGTTTTTGGGTATTCTTCAATACGAACATCTGCCCATTCGTAGAAATAGCCGGGATCTTTTTCTATGCTTTTTAAAAATTCGTTAAGGCCGATATCTTTATGCATTAAAGCCTGCAGAATATGCGGACCTCCGTAAGTAGCATTATAGTTTTCCTTTGCTATTGACTGAGCAATGTGAAATAGCTGTTTTACTGTTTCGTTGGTTACTAGTACTCCCATTTATAATTTTTCTTATATTAATATAATTTGCGTTCTGATTTGTAATATCCTTTTCAGATTATTTGATGTGTCTGTACTTTTTATCCTTATGGGAAGGAATTGAAGTACTTCTTTTTTTATGTTCCTAAAATTAAATATTTTATTCTAAATGAGATAAAGATAGTTAATTCTTCAATTAGAGAAGTAACAACCGTCTTTTTTTATATTTCCCACTTATTTTTTACTCGGGAAATGATGACCAATTATTATCACTATCTGCATTTTTCTATGAATCAGCTTACCTGTTCAGGAAGTATAACAAAGCTAAACTTATCCATTGCAAACCGATATAGATATAGAACAACAGGGCTGAAGGTTCTGCTAGCTCATTCAACTTTTCCAGCAGCTGAGTTTTAATAATATCAGAAAAATCAGCATTGTCGGCCCCCAGATTTAATTCATCAAATTTTATTTTATTCAAAGCGTACCCTACAATACGTTTCAGAAGTTTATTTTCTGAACTATTTCTGAATTCATTAAGAAGCTTCATCTTTGCAATGGCAAAGTCCCCACTGGTTCGGATGATGGTGGGTTGCCTGGTTTTGAATATTCCGATTACTTTATCAACAAAAGGAACTACGATGGTCTTCGAATGATCCTGCAACAGCTTATTAATCACCACAGACATTGCATATTTTGAGGCAAAAACGATTGTGAAAAATGGAGCAATGATCATCAGCAAATAGAAAATACCCGCAGATACCGGCTTAGCCTGGATAGTTGTTATTATAAATCCAATGGCACTTGTATGCCCTAATGAAGGCCCTAACCGATCTGATAAGATATAAATTCCAGATACCAGGGTTATAATTGTAGAAAGAACTCCTATTCCGTAAATTTTTAATACACTGAAAATAAATGCTGCGGACAGTTTTGAGAAATATTTTAAATGGGTAGTGATGGTATTCATTAATACTCTTTGTTTGATTGGTTTTATGGTTTTGTTTTTTTAGCAATATAGAAAAAAACTTAATAACAAAGTTTCTCTTTATCAGATACCAATTTATAGAAAAAAATCCTGGGCTGTTGTTGTTTTTATCAGGCAAAAAAGACTGTCTACTAATGACAGTCTTTTTTTATGAATGTTGATAATGTGTATCAATTTTAGCTTGATGGCCAAAGACCAGCATACTGAGAAGTACCGTAGTCAATAGTTTCAGCGCTAATAACGAAGCTGATCAGCATACTGTTGCTGTCAATCGCATCAAAATCAACCTGGTGTTGGATTACGTATCCGTTTTGCCAGTTCAAAGTGATTAATGTTCCTTCTTCGTGAGATTTGTTGAATGTAATTTCACCTACAGTAGGCTTATATTTCCCATTCAATAAGCTTTCAAGAATGTCGGATTTTTCAGTAGCTTCTACCGTAACCTTGATTAATGCATTGGAAGGGTCTGATGCTACACGTCCTGAAACGTCTGTAGATCTTGATACGCTATAATTAAGTTTTAATAGCTTTTGCCCTTCTCCGTTGTTGAATTTTAAGATTCCTCTCGAATTTCTTTCTGCCATGATTAGTAAATTTTAATCGTTAGTAATATTTTGTGATTCAGTGATTATGTAGCAAATATAGAACGTCTTATTGTCTAAAAAAAACTTTTAAATATAAATCTGAGAAATTGTAGTAGTTCTACGATTTCTTGTCGTAATTCTACGACAATAGATTTAATGACCTATTTATAACATCTTTTAATAAAGGAATTTAAATCGTTAAAAATAGTAAACAAAAATGAAAATTTTACACGGGAAAGAGAAATAGAATTGCTCCAGAGTCAAAATCCAGGCTTTAATATTCAACCTGAATCTTTTAATTTCAAACTTGTCCCATCAACACAAAAAAAGCAGAAGTTGTGTGGCTTCTGCTTTTAATATTATAAAACCGGTGGTTTAATGTTTTGTATACTCCGGTTGTTCTGTTGGAATTCTTGTTGGTGTAAAGTATTCATTAAGCCAGTAGAATGTTTGTCCATTCTGCTGAATCTTCACAGCAGGGTTGTTTCTGTTGGCAAGCATTCTGTCTGCTAAATCTTTATAGTGACGGAAATAATTTCGTACCGTTTCGTTCGGTACGATCTTAGATTTTCTCCAACCTTTAAGCTTGTATTTATTCATCAACTCTTCCTCAGAAAGGTCAAATCCTGTACTCATTCCAATCGCGTAAGCCATTGGCTGCTCATAAAGCTCACCTTTATCAAGGAACTTGATGGTAGGATTATATTTCTTCAAAAGCTTAACGTATTCTTTAACGGCTCTTGACTGGTTGAAATCTGCTTTGTCAGCATCAGTATTTCTATATACTTCGGTATAGAAGGCTTTAAGGTTATCATATTCTGTTTCAGAAATCAGGATTCCTTTTTCTATTGCCGGGGTAAATAGTTTTAAATCTTTAGGAATATATCCTTTTACAAGGAACGGGCTTCCGTAGTTGATCAGCTGAGCGGCAATTCCTGCAGAAACAGGATTTGTAAGTCCCGGATACAGGTATTTGTATTTTAAATCTACATCTGTTTTTCCTGCTCCTACAGAAGAGTGGAAATATTTATTAAGTGATTTATCAATATTCTCATTATCTAATGTAACCTGAGCTATCAAGCTGTCTACAGACTTTTTCAGGAATCCCGGAGTCGCTACATCTCCTTTTTTAGGGAAAATAACAAATCCCTGAGACATGCTCTGCTTAGGATAGGCTAATGAGAAGAATCCTTCATCACCTTCTACAAGGCTAAAGTTATTTTTTGTAAGAACATCATATTGGTTGATGATCTTTTGTTTTTTAAGCTCGGCAATATTTTTTGCAGTATTGGTTACTACATTTTCCGCCATCAATACAAAATCGTTGTAATTATCTGATGATCTTGCATTGGTCTGGAACATGATTAATCTGGCCTGTGCCTGCGTTAAAGAGCTTATCACGCTATACATATTCCCGCTCTGGCTGGCAGAGGTTCCTACAGTTACCACAATATTGGTTTCATCAGGAACGTTTGAAAGAAGATTTCCAGCTGAAGTAAGAGCTTCTCCTACCGGCTGATAGCCATTATTGCTGGCACAGTTCATTTCATTGGACTTCTGATCAATAAATGTAGTAATCTTGCTATAATCCGTACTTAAATTTGAAACGGAAACATTGTTTCCACATGGGTTATTTTTATATAAAACAACACCGTATTTCACACTACTGAAATAAGACGGTTTTTCAAATCTAAGCTGTAAATCCTGTAGTAATGATTTTACGATAGGTGCATAAGGTGCATTCTGAGCACTGATATCCAACGCAAAAACGATATTGATATTCTTATCTCTATCCGTAATTTCTCTGTAACGGTCAAAATAAATTTCTTCCCCTAATACATTGAATACATAGTTTTTGCTGTAATCTAAAATATTGGTAAAATATTTTGTTTTGGTATCCGGAGCCGGAGTTTCAATTAATGATAGATTTACCGGATAGATATTCTCCAGTGAAGTTCTTTTGTTAACATCGGTAAGAAGAACAGCTGTTTTATTTACCGCATCAGATGATGTTCCACCAGGGTATCCTTCATGAATTCCTAATTCACTCTCGTTGATTCCTGTTGTATTTTTAAGTTTTATTGCGGAACGCTCTCCCCACGTGGAAATTACGTTGGAGCTTACCCATCCGTAAAGGCTTTTCCCGATGCTATCTATATCAACGGAAGGTTTTTTACCTACTAAAAATCGCTTGTTATTTTCAGCTTGTTTGTATACATACACCATCTGCCCGTTAGGAATCTTTACTTTAGCTTCTTCAATAAGGCTTGGTGAATTAAACACCATGATTGAGTCATTTTTATAATACCTTTCAGCACTTCTGATGACCTCACTATTACTTGGTACGACTGCAGCTCTTACAGGATATCCTGTTTTTTCACTTTTTAAAGAATTGCTCCACAGAAGCAGGTCAGATTCTGGAATCCATCCATATGTCTTGATCGATTTTGAAGAAACCTTTTTCATTAAAGCATCCGGAACGTATTCCGCTACTTTTACCATTCCGTCTCTATGCTTTAAAACCATCAAAGGTTCTAAAAACTTAACTTCTTTGTAAGATTTTTCATCACTTTTATCTAAAAATGCAGTATTTCTCGATCTGTCTGAAACAACGATCCATGGAACCGACTTTTTAGGAAAGCCGTTGACAACCGGCGAATTATCTACCTGGCCATATTGAGATGGCTCCGGCGTTTTTTTTGACGGCAGTTTTACCTGACAACTCGTCAATAATACTGATAATCCTATGTAATATGCTGCTAGAGGAAATTTATTTTTCATCCTATTTTATCTTTTTATGATTGGCGCATCCAACTAACTGGACGGTATTATTTGCTTTGGTTAATATCTACTTTAGTTACACAGTTTTGTGTATCGTCTAAATTCACCTTTACAGTCTGAATAACTGTATTTTTATCAAACTGAAGACCTGCACAATACATGTAGAAGTTATTCACTTTGCTGTCATTTACTTTTACTACCGTATTTTCATTATTACACAGATACTTTTTCAGCAGGTAATTGTAGTGCATATTGAAACTGTTTCCGTTGGCGATCTGCTGCAAGTGATATTTAAAATCGTTATCAACTTTTGCATAGGAATCTTCTACGGATACTTCTTCCTCTTCCAACGAATTATAGGCAGGAAGAATTTTGATACGGTGATAGATAGGATCCTGACTTTCTTCAGTATACAATGTTACCAAATAATCTCCCGGTTTCTTGTAGGAATAGATATACATTTTGTCCTTAGAGTCTGTATTTCCGGTTTCCCCGAACTTCCATGCAAATTGTTTTGCATCGGAAACGGCACGAAACTGAACGTTCTCATTTTGCATCGCCTGCACAGGCGCTTCAATGGTTGTCTTAATCGTTGCAGTGTCTGTTTTCTTCTGAAGACTTCTGGCATTTACCATGACAGGGAAAGACTTCGTGTACTTGTTGTCAACGATCAGAATTACCTGATAATATCCCGGTTTATTATAAAAGTGGATACCACTGTTTTTGTCAGAAGTTGTTCCGTCTCCAAAATTCCATCTTTTGGTTTTGGCAAATTGGGTTTTATCTTCAAATAAAAGTGTATCTCCTACCGACAATGAAGACGGATAAACCACCCCAACAATATCATCAGCAGAGTGGATGACCTTTTTCTGCAGCCACAGTGCAACGAGCGCCGCTATGAGCAGCGTCGCAATAACACCAATAATAATGTTCTTTTTGTTCTTTTGAAAATAATTCATAGTTAATAATTGTGATGTGTTTTATATATAGTTCCTGTTATCATTCGTAGATTACTGAGTCCTCGCTTTTAATGCACTTTCACGTTCATAAAGCTTATTTTGCTTGTCTTTAAAGCCAATTCTGCACTCTTCAACCTGTTTTTCAAATTTTTTGATATCCTCAGTAGTGGTTGCAATTACTTTTTTATCTTCGAAATACATTTTATAGAATCTTGCGATCTGTGGATACGCATCTTTTCGGATATCGGCAACATTGGTATTTTTGAAGTAATTGTTCAGATCATTAATATTGGTAAAAATATTATTCTCCACAAAGGGTTGCGGAGTTTCCTCTGTAAGCTTGGTAATCATGGTATAGGTACTGTCCATAATGGGCAGAACTATTTTTTGATGTTGCTCAAACTCTGCTTTTTGTTCAAGGTTTTGAATACCTCTTACATCTTCATCGGAAAACGGTGATTCAAATCCTTTTAAAAAGATAACTCCCAGAAATATCATGGCAGTCACCAGCATCAGTATTAAGTAAAAAAACTGATAATGCCTTTCTTTTTTGGATAATGTGATTTGTCCTTGCATATCTTTTTATTTTTTATCTTCTTCTACCTCCGGTAAAGTTTCTGGTAGGATCTTTTCGAAGTTGGTTATTTGCTCTATCTACTTTACCCATACATTCCTCCAGATCTCTTCGAGCTGTTTTTTTTCTGTATTCTACTCCGATGATTTTCGTTTTCAGGTTAATCATGGGACCAATCTGTTTCATAAGCATCGCATAATGCTTAAAGTTTCCTGTGCTGTCTTTGCCCATAATATTCTTAGCATCGCTCACGTTATCCATAATATTGGTTCTGAGAAACACGTCATTCTCCACCTTGTTCAGGTCGAGTTGGGTCATTCGCTCATAAATATTATCTACGTGTTCTCTGAGCACATCGCTTCGGCCCATCAGCTCCTTATAAGCTTCGGCTTCTCTGCTGATCCCTTCCCGTTGCATATCATAGCTTTTAAAGAAGAGAAACAAACACGTAAAGGAAACGGCCGACAAAACGACAAAAGACAGAATAAACCTCCAGATGCCCATTCTGACATCAGATTTGTTTAATTTTTTTTCCCTGGTTGAAGACATAATTTGCGATTTGTTTGGCCTGTGAAAATATAAAAAAAAAATTTTATGCACAATACGTATTTTCCCCATGGCTCTTTCGTGAAAACCCTAATTAAATTAATATTAATTTCCACTTTAATAAGTTTTTCATAAATTAGGCCTCAGAATTTTAAATATCAATAGCCAAATCGATATTAAAAGTGAGTAAAATATTATCTAATACCGTGCGTTTTTCTATTGCTGACAGCGATTTTTATTTTAAAAAAATAATGATCAAAACGCTTATGGAAAACCCTTTCTATATGCTTCTTAACGATTGCAATAATGGGCACGAACTTGTCAACAGAATCTACAGAAGACAGGAAGATGTATTCATTATTGAGCTGTTTATGCCGGTATTGAGTGGAATTGAAGCCATCAAATACATCAGAAAAAACAACACAGAAACTCCTATTATCACCTATTCCGGGACTTACCAGGAAGATATGGCTGATATTCTTTCGAAAATTCCTAATATCTATTATTGTCAGAAGAAAAGTAATATTATCAAGGATATTATCAAAGGAAGTATTGCCTCTGAGGAGTTCGATTACCATGCTTATTCCAAGGAATGGGAGCAGCAGCCACTCGCTGTACAGGAATACATGGACAGGCAGAAAAAAGGTCAGGAAGAGCTTTCTTCGTCAGAAATACAGCTGATGAGATTCTGTTATGAAGGCTTCAGTAATAAGGAAATTGCAGAAAAACTTAATCTGAGTACCAGAACTATTGATACCTATATCAACCGGCTTACAGAAAAACTGGGATTAAAAACAAAACTTCACCTGATTCGTTTTTGTGTTGAAAACGGGTACTACAATTCAAGTATGTAAAAAATATACATCCACTGATCCGGGATACAAAAAACCGTGTTACAGCCTTCTACCCGGTTGTTTTCACGAGTTTGATGATTGATTATTTCTGACTATTTTTTAGCGATATTATTAAATCATTAAATTCTCTCAGACCCACGTTAACATAGCATTTATATGAAAAACTCAACGAGTTGAATAAAAATAATTTGCCACTAATTTGCTAGTATTCAATTTTTTTAACTAAATTTGCACACCTAAAATTTAAAATTAAAATAAGGAAATGACAAAGGCAGAATTGGTAAACACCATCTCAAATAAGTTGGGAACAGAAAAGAATGAAACACAGAAAGTTGTAGAAGCTTTTATGCAGGAGATCAGAACTTCTATGTATAATGGGGATAACGTTTATCTGAGAGGTTTTGGATCTTTTATCATTAAAACAAGAGCTGCTAAAACAGGAAGAAATATTTCTAAGAACACTGCAATCGAGATTCCTGCTCATAACATTCCTGCTTTCAAACCTTCAAAATCTTTTGTTGAGAAAGTAAAAACAAAAGTTGCAGTAAAATAAGAACATTAACTGAATATTAACTAGTTACTAAAAAATTAAAATTATGCCAAGCGGAAAGAAAAGAAAAAGACACAAGGTTGCGACTCACAAAAGAAAGAAAAGAAGAAGAGCAAACAGACATAAGAAAAAATAATCTCTTCTTCTCGAGATTTACAATATAATAATATAGTTGGTGGATTTAAGTTTTTAAAGTTCACCGACTATATTTTTGTTTGCAACTATAAGATTCCACGGAAAATGGACGGTTTCAAATATTATTTTAATAAAAATATAATGGTTTTCATTCTAAATCCTTATATTTAATAAATGAATTAATCGAGAAAAAACGTCAAATTCCTATAATCTTAACAATTTTATCTTATAACAAAATGAAGAAAGAACTAATAGTTTCGCATGAAGATGATCTTACAAAGATTGCACTGCTGGAAGACGGAAGACTATGTGAACTTCATGAGCAAGAGGACAAAAGCGATTTTATAGTTGGAGATCTGTTTATAGGAAAAGTAAAAAAACTGGCCCCTAACCTGAATGCAGCATTCGTGAATATCGGATATGATAAGGATGCTTTTCTGCATTATCAGGATTTAGGCCCACAATATCTTACATACAGAAAGTTTTTAAAAGATACTATTTCTAAAAAACAAAGCACTTCAAGCTTAAAAAATTTCGAGATACAACCCGAAATAGACAAAAACGGAACGGTAGATAAAGTAATTGCAAAAGACGACCTTGTTTTGCTGCAGATTACCAAAGAACCTATTTCTACCAAAGGACCCAGGATTTCTACCCAGGTTTCTTTAACAGGACGTTTTCTAGTTCTGATCCCATTCGACAACAAAGTTTCTATTTCTAAAAAGATTAGAAGTTTTGAAGAAAAAGAAAGACTCAGAACGCTGATAGACAGTATAAAACCTGAAGGTTTCGGAGTTATTATCAGAACCGTAGCCGAAGGAAAAAAGGTAGCCGACCTTCACAACGATATGAACCAGCTGGTTCAGAAGTGGGAAAGCACTTTTAAAAATATCCAGAGAAATAAAGTTCCGTCTAAAGTTTTAAGCGAAGAAGACAAAGCTTCAGCTATTTTAAGAGACAATTTTAATCAGGATTTCGTCAATATCATGTGTGATGATGAACAGATGGTGAGCGAGATGAAAAATTACATTGAAGTAATTGCTCCTGAGAAAAAAAATATTGTCCAGTTTTACGATTCCCATATTCCACTTCTGGAATATTATAATGTTGAAAAACAACTTAAACAGAGCTTCGGAAAACACGTAAACATTCCAAGTTCTAAAGGAGCTTATCTTGTTATTGAACACACAGAAGCACTTCACGTTGTCGATGTCAACTCCGGAAATAATATTACTACCGGGGCCGCTGTCAATAAAGAACACGCATTGAAAGTGAACAAAATGGCAGCTACAGAGATCGCTAGACAGCTACGCCTCCGCGACATGGGAGGTATCATCGTGATCGATTTTATCGACATGCCAAACTCTGAACACAGAAGAGATCTCTATGAGCATCTTAAAGAGGAAATGAAGCGCGACAAAGCTCGCCACAAAATCCTTCCTCCAAGTAAATTTGGTTTGATCCAGATCACCAGACAAAGAAATCGTCCGGAAAAACAGATCGAAACCAAAGAAGAAAACCCGAACAAAGACGGAGAAATTGTAGCTCCAATTGTTATCGTGGAAAAAATGGGTGAAACCTTAAGAAATATTTTGCAGAAAGAAAAAGGAAAAGTCTACCTGCATGTACACCCATTTGTGGAAGCCTACCTTACCAAAGGCATCAAAAGTATCCAGATGAAATGGTTTATCAAGTATAAAAAATGGGTAACCATCGTACCAAGGGATTCTTTTAAATATTTAGAATACAAAATCTACAATTCCAAAAAAGAAGAATTGATAGAATTCTCTAATTAAGACAAAATTTAGACCTCCGGCAAAAAGCCGGAGGTTTTTTTATATTAACCAGACTAAAGTTTTGGTTAAATCATTTGTTTATTTCATTTTGGCTTGGCTAAAGCCAAGCCCTATTGATGTAGCCAAGCACATTTTGAGATTTAGGACAAGATCTTTTATCTTTTATCTTTTATCTTTTATCTTTTATCTTTTATCTTTTATCTTTTATCTTTTATCTTTTATCTTTTATCTTTTATCTTTTATCTTTTATCTTTTATCTTTTATCTTTTATCTTTTATCTTTTATCTTTTATCTTTTATCTTTTATCTTTTATCTTTTATCTTTTATCTTTTATCTTTTATCTTTTATCTTTTATCTTTTATCTTTTATCTTTTATCTTTTATCTTTTATCTTTTATCTTTTATCTTTTATCTTTTTACCTATGAAAAACCATTATTACAAAACAACGATTCAGTGGACAGGAAACAAAGGAACCGGAACGAGCGGTTATAGAGATTATGACCGGAGTCATATCGTTTCGATAGAAAACAAAACAGATATACAGGGTTCTTCAGATCCTTCTTTCCGTGGAGATAAAACGAAGCATAATCCGGAAGAAATGTTTCTGTCATCTCTTTCTTCTTGCCATATGCTCTGGTATCTTCATTTTTGTTCTGAAGCAGGAATTATTGTAACGGATTATAAAGATGAAGCCAAAGGAATAATGGCTGAAACGGCCAATGGAAGCGGTCATTTTACGGAAGTCACATTGTATCCTACCGTTACTGTAACCGAAGAATCTATGATTGAAAAAGCTGAACAACTTCATCATAAAGCCAATGAATATTGTTTTATTGCGAATTCGGTTAATTTTCCGGTACAACATATCCCTATTGTGTTAGTTAAATAACTTTCCGTTAAAAACAAATTAAGCTATCTACTACAAATAAAGAGTTTTAACAGTAATAACTCTACAATAGATCATCAAAACTCAACAAAACGTGATTTAATTATCAAATAATTAATAAAAACAATAAATAAATATAAATAATACCAATAATATTGTAAATTATTTCTAAATTTATATAAAAATGTGAATATTTTTTTATACTTTTATATAAATAAAACCAAACCATGATGAAACCAAGATTAACTATTTTTGATGAGCCTATGCTGTATACTGAGGGGCTCTCAAAGTTGCTGATGCAAAGTAAAATTTTTAATACCATTGGCATCTGTAATTCTTTAGAAACTCTTTCCCAAAACTTAAAAGACCAACCTCCGGAAATTCTTGTTATGAGTTCTAATATGCTTATGCTTACGGAACTTTACAAATCTATAGAAGACATTATTACCAGATATGGAAATATTAAAATCATTGTCCTGGGCAACAGCTATGATGTCATTGATATCCGTAAATTATTCAACAAAGGAATAAAAAGTTATCTCGACAGAAACTCCAGATATGACGAATTCCTGAAGTCGATTAATGCTGTTTTATTGAATGAAATTTATATCTGTGATCATGCCAAGGAAAGGATGATCAGTTTTATAAGCAATGAACAGGACAAACGAAACCTTCATATTAAAGAACCTCTGACCCGCCGCGAAATGGAAATCCTCAGATTCATCTGTGACGGTTTCAGCAGCAAGGATATTTCCGGCAAACTCTTTATCAGCATCAATACAGTAGAGACCCATCGCAAAAAAATCCTGTTAAAATTAAATGTGAAAAATTCCGTTGGAATCGTAAAATACGCCCTTGAAAACCATATTATTGACTAAATTGACTTATTACTATTAACCAAAAAAATTCCAAACTTTATAGTCTGGAATTTTTTTTGACTGAACTAAAAAAATAAATGATAAGTGATAAGTGATAAGTGATAAGTGATAAATGATGAGTGACAACTTATTTACTTTTAAACCTTATACGAATCTATTATCTATTATCTATCATCTATCATCTATGTTTCCCTCATCATTCATAATCAGGCATTTCGCCGTTGGTAAATAACGAGTTTCGGGAAAGATCCGTCATATTGCTGTTAAGATCGATGACCATTATATTTTTCTGTGAAATATTATCATTTGAAGTGTTCATAAAGATCACCTGTGCATTGTTTGGAGAGAATCTCGGATCCAAATCGTTGGTACCCAAAGGTTTTTGACTTTCGGAAGAAATATCATAGACGGCATTAGTCGTCAGATTGTAAACGAAAATATGGGAGTCCAGCTGGCGATAATTTCCGCTTCCATCCTGATATCCTGAAACATCCCGGGTAAACAGAAGGAGCTGACCATCGACAGAGAAGTTTAAGCCTCCACTCGCTCCGGAATTTCCTGATGCTATTGTTTTAATAACATTTCCAGTGGTATCGATAACATAAATTTTGGTGTTGTATCCACTGTAATCATTGGTTTTCAATGCAATTTTACTTCCATCATAGCTCCAGTCGCATTCTGAAATCATACTCCCGTCAGGAGTAGCATAGACCTGCGTCAGGCCACTGCCATCCTTATTGATCCTATACAGCTTGTTGAAGTTGGCATACAGAAGTTCCTGTCCATTGGTACTCCAGGCAAAATCAACTTCATAATTATTAAAACCGGCAACCGGCACGGTTGTTACTTTAAAAGGATTGGAACCATCAGGATTGGCGGTGTAGAGATGCGTACTTCCTCCTTCTGTACGAAGAAATGCGATAAGCCCGGCATTGTTATTTTTCCTTGGCCTCCAGCTGTTGTAAGATGAGTTTGTCAATTGGAAATTATTTCCCTGCGCATCACTTGATATAATTACTAAATTGCCGTTCTGCTTCTGTACGTAATGATACCTGTTGGCTGGAACCGTATTGGTAGTAAATTTACCGGTAGAACTTAAAACTGGCTGGTGAATGCCGTCCGAAACAGACACCTGCCAGAAGTAACTTACACCAAACTTAAGATTTGAAAGCGTATAATGATTAGCCGTCAAATCATTCACCTGAATCACGTTAGTGTCAAGATTATTTTTAATTGCTACACTATATTTTAAAACATCTGTTGTATCAGGATCTGTGGCACTCCAGGTAAGTTCTACACTTAAAGGC
The DNA here is from genome assembly GCF_003815875.1 of Chryseobacterium lactis. Classification (NCBI taxonomy): domain Bacteria; kingdom Pseudomonadati; phylum Bacteroidota; class Flavobacteriia; order Flavobacteriales; family Weeksellaceae; genus Chryseobacterium; species Chryseobacterium lactis. The sequence goes on along the minus strand of NZ_CP033924.1, from coordinate 2,676,058 downwards.
TGGTTTACCGCATTGTCTATCGGACTGAGCAACTGCGGGGTCATGGGTGGAGAATTTAATGAAGTGTCATCATTCATTTCAAACACGACGGTTACCACCTGATTCTGATTTTGTATATTGACTGCCTGAAAATTGGTTAAATATCCGGAAAGTTCTGCTTTTACAGAATAATTCCCCACAGGCATTGCATCAATTTCAAATGAACCATCCGTACCGCTAAAAACAGTCTGTGTGGTAGGAGTGGTAAAGATTTTTACATTAGGGATCGGAACATTACTTCCTCTTTTTACGACTTTCCCTTTTAATATTCCTGTCTGAGCCTGCTCTACAAGGTCTTCATTACATGAAAACAGACAAAAAGCAAGAATGAATATGCTGATTAGGTTGATTAAAGTTTTCATAGCTCATGATTTTATTTGTTTCCAAGATAGAAGTTGATTCCCAGCGCAAACCGCAAAGCCTGATCTTTTCTTTTTCCGTTCACCAATCCTTCCCAGTCATCTTTAAATCCAAGATCGTATTGTGCCGACGCCCTTAATGAGACGTTATGGTCAATCATATACTCAAGTCCGCCTCCAAACTGACCTTTATACTGAGGTGTATATTTTGAATACATCGCCCCTATTCCACCATAGATATAAGGAGTAAGCCGGTATTTTGGAAGAAGCAGATATTCCAGATTGACTTCAGGTCCGAAATAGTTCCTTTTTATAATATTCTCATTTTCAAGGGTAAAATAACTTCCGTTAACCTCAACATTAAAATTAGGATTAAGAAAATATTTAAATCCCAACTTTCCACCGATATTCATTTTAGCGTTCACATAGTCATCCTTAACTTTTTGCGCTTCGACGTTACCAAAGACGGCAAACTTCTGTCTGTAATTCTGTGGAAATCTATTTCCAATGGCTCTTCCGTTATTCTGATCCTGTTCTTTATTATATTCATTGATTAAAGTCTGATAATCGGTTGTATTTTCAGCTGCTTTTCCCCAAATCTTATCCCTTACTCCTTCAACAATTAAGGATTTTACAGCTTTTTCAATCGCTTCGGTTACCGCCAGTTGTACAGGTTCATTTTGAGTTAAGCCTACTTCAGCTTCAAGCAGTCTTTCTGTGTCGATGTATCGGAAAAAGCTTCCGTTTACACTTGTAGAAAGGATTGTTTTGGAGGTATAAACTGTTTTTAGAATTTCGCCATTAAGAGTAGAAACGGCTCGAAGGTAAATGGTTATCCGATCCTGACGGTATTGGGTAGACGCTCCAATGCCGAAGTATCGGGCTCCCAATCCTCCGGTCATAATGTTGCTGTCATATGAAATGACACCGCCTTCAAGAAGAATTCCGGCGTATAAAAGTGGAGGTAGCGACTGGGTATTTTTATCAGCGTCTTTATTATATTCCTGTCTTGTGGAACGGATGATTTGCCTTTCATTAAGGAGATTGGCAATATTTTCTCTTTCAATCGGAATAAACCATCGGCTGTCTTCCAGCGCCTTGATAAGAATGGTGGTGGTTCCCTGCGGCACAGCTGTACTCCAGTTGTTACCGTTCTCAGAAGGTTTATATTGTCCCGTTTGATCTCTGAATTTGTAGACTCCTATGACAATTTTTTCTTTGGGAAGCGGAAGATTTTTGAGTTCCGTGGTAGAAGGTGTGGTTTCTCCCATTGTCGATTTTTCAGGATCGGAAGGGAGACCAAAGATTGAACTGCACGCCTGCATAATACTCAGCAGAACAGTACAGAAAAAAATTCTGGTGTAAGTGTAAGTTCTCATGATAAGTTTGGTTTTAGTTATTTTTATTTTGGAATTACGATCTCGGACTGATCGCCTGTGCTGGTATCCAAAATATTTATCAAAAGTCCCTGATTGGTCGTTGTAATCTGAAGGTAAAGTGATCCGAAAAGATAATTTCCGGGTTTTATACTTTGGCCAGATCCAAACTGGTCTTCAAACAATTTCCTGGAAAGCTCACTCAATATCTGCCTGTTGAGGCTTTGGGTAAAACTGTCTAGCGAATTCATATTATTTAGAAGACTGCTGTAATCTTTTTTTTCAGCAAATTGATTTTGTGCATTGGCTGAGCTTAAAAGCCATTGGTAATTAAAAGTATCTCCTCCGAATGCCGGGTTGATAGGTTTATAAACCAGCTGCTGGGATTTTCCGAAGAAAATACCTGCCATAAAGCTCAAAATGATGATACATGTTTTCATGGCTGATTTTTTTAATAGATAAATTCATTTTTAATAAGGTTTTTCCTGGCATTAAATTCTTTGATATATTTTAAGCTGGCTGCCAGCTGTTCCTGCAGGTAATCGTCACTTGGATTGGTCATAAAACTGTAGATGATTTTATCATCAATCTGAATGTTTATCTGACCGCTCGTACCGCGAAGTGGAAGTTCTGAAATCGTAATAGCACTGCTGCTTTTATCTGGAAGCTGACTGTATTGAATATAAAACAGATCGTAAAAATCTTTTCCTACTTTGGTTTTGGTGTCATCAATAGTAAGTCCTTTTAATTCAAAAACAGCGTCCTCTTCTACTTTGGCTACTTTCTTTTTAAAAAGATCGTTATTCAATTCCAGGCTATCTTTTGCGATTAACTTTTGGGTTTCTTCGTCCTTGATATACAGAAAAGCCTTAAGAGCGTCCTTTGAGCCAAGATTCACATTAATCTCTGACAAGACTTTTACTTCGCTGGGATTAACTGAGAATTTTCCGCTTTGCCGGTTATTGGAAAGATTTCCATCATTGCTTTTTTTTATGGCGATCAGTAGATAATTTAATTCTTTATAAACAGCAGTATTATTCACGATGACAGCCTTTAGCTTTATTTGATTTTCAAGAATACTTTTCTCTATTCTTGCATTTACTTTCTTCTCTTCTTGTCCGTAAACCAGTACAGACAAGAAGATGAAAAAAGTGTACAGGCCTTTGGGATATGATAATTTCATCACTTGTGCTTTAATAATTTCTCATGAAAACTGTTTTGTTATCCCCTTTTACATTGATCTGTAATCCTTCTGAAATACTGTTACTGCCCGTAATATCGATGATATTGTTATTTCCTTGCGCAGTAATGTTTGATTTCGTCTCTTTATCAGTAAATGAATTGTTAAAATACAGTGCATTATAATCTCCCAACTGCTTTACATTAATATTTGTTTTAGCATTCAAAGAAAGATCTGCTGTATTATAATCACCCATCTGAATCACATTGGAATAAGTATCCTGATCTGTAATCTGCCTGCCCATCATATTGAAGATTGTATTGCTATTGATCTTATCCCAATCAATCTCTTGTGCATATAAAGGCTTTGTTACCATAAGAAGAATAAAAATTCCCCATTTTAAGTAATCCATGACATTGGTTTTATTTAAATATATTCATCAAAAGGTGGGATCTGAAACTCCTGATGCAATAGTCTTTGTCGTTAAAAAAGGAGAAACCCTGTCGTTTCTCCTTTCATTTCAAGATTTACAGTATGAGATCAAACTAGTTGGATTGAGTCACTACCATTGAATTTCCATTTCCCATTTGTGTTCCTACGTGAATATGAGAATCACCGGTTTGAGTTACCCAGGTAAAGTTATTATTACCCATTTGAACATCGATTGCTGTATTGGAGTTTCCAATCTGGAATTGATACAACTGATTGCTGTTTCCTGTCTGTAACCCCATAGAAGTATTATCGTTTCCTATCTGAAGGGCACCTGCAATATTATTATCTCCTACCTGAGCATTGCTTGCACTGTTGTCATTACCATCCTGATATTGTACCAACAGGTTAGCATTTCCTACCTGAAGTCCGTTTGCATCATTTCTTCGTCCGAACTGGCTTTGATAAGTGATATTACCATTACCTAGCTGAATTGCGGAAGCATCATTTCTTCTTCCGTCCTGATACTGAGTAACCGCGTTACCAATACCAAGCTGTACTGAAGAAACTGTATTTCGTCTTCCGATCTGAGTTTGTTCAGTAGAGTTGAATGCTCCAAGTTGCCAGGTAGTAGCAGAGTTTCTGTTTCCTTGTTGGCTTACATTATTGGAGTTCCCTAACCCAATCTGATCTACATCAATAGAGTTTCTATTTCCTATACTTTCTGCTGTATTAACGTTTAAAACACCCACCTGGTCAATGTCTGCCGTATTACGGTTTCCATTCTGTGACAAAGTGTTGATATTCAAAAGACCTGTCTGATCTACAGTAGCAGTATTTAAGTTTCCGATCTGAGCTGTCATATCAATATTGAATTGAGCAAAGCCGAAACTCATGGCCAGTAGTGTAAATACACCTGCAAATAAATTTTTCATTTTGGTAAAAATTAATTGGTTAATAGTGAGACAAAGGTAGATGCTGCCATAAAGTGAAAAACCACCACCACAGTGTAAATTTTAAAAATCATGGTTTACCGTTCTGAAAGTCACCATTTATGGTATCGGTTACATCACGGCATTCAGTTACGTGAAAATACGGTACTGAAATAATAGTCAAAACAGGTTTACCTTTCTATTACTGAATAAAGTTGAAGGTTGGTATTTATCAGTGAATGGTGAATAGTTAATCCGCGGCGTTTGGCACTTAAGCACATGCCAGTAATTCACTATGCATTGAACAGACAAAATCAATATTAGCTTAGTGTCTTTCGACCACATCACATAGGTTAATTAATGTTAAGCTCCTTATTTCTTCAAGATATATTGTTAAATTTGAGCTATGGAAAATTTTGGAAAAGATTTATTAAGAAAAATAAAAAGTGTAGAACTCCCCGGGGAACATGCCCATGGAGTATTTTCACCTCCGTACCGACCTGTTTTTACTTATGAAGAAGTACTGAAAAAAAATCCCAAGTTTGCTGCTGTCAATATTGTATTATATATCAAAGACAATGAGTGGTATTTTCCTTTAATTCAAAGAACGATTAATGAGCACGACAGACATAGCGGGCAAATTTCATTACCTGGAGGAAAACGTGAAGAGATGGATCAGGATTTTGCTGAAACGGCAATCCGCGAAACCTCTGAAGAAATTGGTATTGATAAACATTATTTAAGAATTATCAGAGAGGTATCTCCGATCTATGTTCCGCCAAGCAATTTTTATGTATACCCTTACATTTCGTATACTACAAAGAATCCGACTTTCGTTCTTCAGCAAAGTGAAGCTGTGGAAGTCATTGAATTTCCTATTACTTCTTTCCTGAATTTATCAGACAGTCCGGAAATTATGGCACTTCCGAGTGCCGGAGGAAAAGAAGTCCCTGTTATCAATTTCAATGGATATATTATCTGGGGCGCCACAGCAATGATATTAAGTGAATTCAGCCAGTTGCTGAAAAAAATGTAACTTTGCACTACCGTGTTTAATTAAGAAATGGCGAAGAAAAATATTTTCACCGATGCATTCGGAACACCTTATTTTTTAAAAAGGTTTATTATTTTCATTTTAGGAGTAGTATCGTACAGAAGGTTCAATGGCTTTAATAAACTAAAAATAACCGGAACAGAACATCTTGTGGATCTTCCGGATTCCAATGTATTGTTTGTTTCTAATCATCAGACCTACTTTGCGGATGTAGCAGCAATGTACCACGCATTTTGTGCCGTAAACAATGGGTATTTAAATACCATTAAAAATCCTATCTATCTGCTGAACCCTAAAATCGATTTTTACTATGTCGCAGCAGAAGAAACCATGAATAAAGGTATTCTTCCTAAAATCTTCAAAATTGCAGGAGCTGTAACAGTGAAAAGAACCTGGAGAGCAGAAGGTAAAAATGTCAACAGAATGGTGGATATGAGTGAGGTGGATAATATCATGAAGGCATTGGATAATGGCTGGGTAGCAACTTTCCCTCAGGGAACTACGTCAGCATTTGCTCAGGGAAGACGAGGTACTGCCAAATTGGTAAAAAACCAACGTCCTATTGTGATCCCGATCAAAATTAACGGATTCAGAAGGGCTTTTGATAAAAAAGGACTCCGTGTGAAGGTAACCGGTGTAAAACCTACCATGGAATTTAAGGCTCCTTTGGATATTGATTATGATAATGAAAAAGCACCGGAAATTTTATTGAAAATCATGACTGCCATTGAGCAGACTGAAGATTTCAATGTATTACACAATTATGATGAAGAACTTAAAGCTAAAAAATTAGAACAAAAGGACTCAAATAATTAAAGACAATTAAAAATTATGAAAAGAATAATAGGAATCTTATTCGCTATCATAGTATTAGTTTCATGCAACAGCCAAAAAGTATATTCGGATTTTGATATCAGTTATTCGAAAAGTGGAGGCTACGCTCCTGTTTACGAAAATCTTTTGATTAAAGGTAACAATGCACACTACTCCTTTGAAGGACAAGGAAAAAAATACAGACAGGATTTCAAAGTTTCTGATGAAGATTTAAAGAAGCTGGATCAGACGCTTTCACAGAATAATTTCAGAAGGATACAGGAAGATCATAAAAAGCTTTATGATAATATTTCTACTTCCATCAACATCAAAAAAGGTCCTAATGAAGGAAGTAAGAGTGATGCCAGTCTGATGACAGCAAATTATCAGACCAATTGGAACAATATTCTTGAAGCCTTCCAGCAGATCATTAATACTAATGTTAAAAAACAGTAAATACAATTGAAAACCCACTTCATTGCCATTGGCGGAAGCGCCATGCATAATCTTGCGATTGCATTAAAAGATAAAGGATATCAGGTTACAGGTTCAGATGATGCTATTTTTGAGCCTTCAAAATCAAGGTTAGAGAAAAAAGGAATTCTACCTCAGGAAATGGGCTGGTTTCCGGAAAAAATCACACAGGATATTGACGCTGTTATTCTTGGAATGCATGCTCACCAGGATAATCCGGAATTGGCAAAGGCAAAAGAACTGGGATTGAAAATATATTCCTATCCTGAATTTTTGTATGAGCAATCCAAAAACAAAACCCGGGTAGTGATCGCAGGTTCTCATGGTAAAACAACCATTACCTCAATGATCCTGCATGTCTTGAATTTCCATCAAAAAGATGTGGACTTCATGGTAGGGGCACAGCTAGAAGGTTTCGACTGTATGGTAAAACTTACTCAGGATAATGATTTTATGGTATTGGAAGGAGACGAATATCTGTCTTCGCCTATTGACCTTCGTTCAAAATTCTTGTTGTACCAACCGAATATCGCTTTAATGAGTGGTATTGCCTGGGATCACATTAATGTTTTCAAAACATTCGACGATTATATTGAACAGTTCAGAAAATTTGTTGCAAGCATTACTGCAGGTGGTGTTTTGGTCTATAACGAAGAAGATCCTGAAGTGGTGAAGGTAGTGGAAAATGCTGAAAATTATTTCAGAAAGATCCCTTACAAAACTCCTGAATATGAAATTAACAACGGAAAAGTCTATTTAAAAACTGAAATGGGTGACGTACCTCTTTCCGTTTTTGGGGCGCATAACCTGTTAAATCTGGAAGGAGCAAGACATATCTGCCGACAATTGGGGATTATGGACGAAGATTTCTATGAAGCTATTATGAGTTTCAAAGGAGCTTCCAAACGTCTTGAAAAGGTAGAAAGAGAAGATAAAGGAACACTTTATAAAGATTTTGCTCATGCTCCCAGCAAAGTAAAAGCAGCAGTAAAGGCATTCGTTGAACAATTTAAAAACGAAAAAAAATACGGTTTCCTCGAGCTTCATACCTATTCCAGCTTAAATCCTGTCTTTTTAGAGCAGTATGACCATGCGATGGATGGTTTAGATGAAGCAATAGTTTTCTATTCTGAAGATGCATTGAAGATCAAAAGAATGGAACCTATATCTCCTGAGTTTATCAAAGAAAAATTCAAAAACGAGAATTTAAAAGTATTCACCAATGCTGAAGATCTTCATGCCTACTGGAATACGTTGGATAAAGCCAATGGTGTTTATTTAATGATGAGTTCCGGAAACTTTGGAGGACTGGATCTGACCAAGTAATTTCAAATCTGAGAATAGAGTAATTGATATCAGATTATAGATAAAAATAAACACTCCTTTCAGGTTGAAGGGAGTGTTTGTTTTTAATTGTTTTGTATAAGAAAATGAAACTCGTTTCAGCAGTCTGATTCCCATGCATAAATCTTTCGATCTTAGTTTTCTTCTGCCTGATTAATTAGATTCCTCAGTATTTCCTCTGTAGAAAGCTCACTATAATGATGAATCGACTGCCCTGCCCACAATCCTACAAAATCGACATTCTGCTGAGATTTAGCAGCTTTACGTAATCCGTTGGTCAGCTTATTCTGATACGGATAAGGTAAAATATATTCCGAATTTTCAACTTTTTCAATAAATTTATTCTTTACTCCTCTTGCATATCGCCCGGAAAAGCTTTTTGTTAAAACAATTTCATCCTCGTTTACATTTTTAAGCCTCTCTTTTTCAAAAGGTTCTAAAGCACTTTCCTCAGAAGCTAAAAGAAGATTGCCCACCTGGAATCCCTGGGCACCCAAATCTTTTACGGCCTGCAAAGTCTTTGCATTGTAAATTCCTCCCGCATAAATCAACGGAACTGCTACCTGCTCGTAAACCTGTGATAATAATGAAAGACCTCCGATTTGCAGAACATGATTTGGATCAAAAGTTCCCCTATGTCCACCGGCCTCTGTTCCCTGAACACAAATCATATCAATTCCTGATTCTTCAAGGATTAAAGCCTCTTTTACAGAAGTACACGTTCCTATCAGCGTAACTCCATTTTCTTTCAGCTTCTGTATACTTTTTCCATCAAGATTTCCAAAGGTGAAGCTTACAATCTTACCATTTTCCCGGATAATTGCATCAATCAGCTCATGATAACCGTTTACTTTTATATCTTCAAAATAAGGAAGGCTGACCTCAATATTATTTTCTCTGGCCAACTGTTCTAAAAATGTCCTGACCTTTACAAATTTCTCTTTTAAAGCTGATGTTACAACAGGAATCTCATGGGCAAAAATATTGATTGCAAAAGGTTGATTCGTTAGTTTCTTAGTTTCTCTGATTAATTTAATACATTCATCCGCTGAAAGATCAGCTAAAGCCAAAGATCCCAGACAGTCTGCTTTTGCCGCTGCTGCGACCATCTGTGGCGTACTCACTCCAAACATCGGAGCCTGAATTAAGGGATATCGTATTCCTAATTTTTTACTGATTGTATCCGGCCAAAACATAAGAATTATTTTAATTAAAAAGTTACGAATAAACGGATAATACTATTCTCTCATCAGCATGATATTGCTCACAAAGAGTATTTATAATGAAAATCCCGCAGATTACACAAGTTTTACAGACCAAAAATCTGTCATTTGTGAAATCTGCGGGAGATATATCATTGGCTTAGATTTAAATATCTGCTACGGAATTAAGCATTTTCTGTTCCCATTCCGGGTCTTTCGGATCAAAGAATAATCTTTTTCCTGTATCTAAAGAACGTACCGCATTCATCTCATCTTCTGTCAGCTCAAAATCAAATACATTAAAGTTTTCTTCAATTCTGGACGGTGTTACTGATTTTGGGATTACCACAAAACCTTCCTGCAGATGCCATCTTAAAATCACCTGAGCAACCGTTTTACCATATTTTTCAGCAATCGCCTTTAATGAATCATTAGCCAAAAGGTTGGCATTTCCATTCCCAAGCGGACTCCATGGCTGTGTTACGATATTGTTTTCTCTGTCATATACCTGAAGCTCCTTCTGTTGAAATACAGGATGCAGCTCAATCTGGTTGATCACTGGTAAAACCTTTGAATTCGCTTTTAGCTCCTCCAATTTCTCAATGGTAAAGTTACAAACCCCTATCGCTTTTATTTTCCCTTCCTGATTCAATTCTTCTAAAGCCTTCCATGTTCCTAAAAAGTCACCGTAAGGCCAATGAACAAGGTACATATCAAGATAATCCATCTGTAATCTGTCCAGTGTTCTTTGAAATGCACTTTTTGTTTTTTCATATCCGTGATCCTGAACCCAAACCTTAGAAGTAATAAACAACTCATCTCGGTCTACTCCACTATTCTTCACAGCAGCCCCCACAGCAGTTTCATTCTGATAAATCGCCGCAGTATCAATCATTCTGTACCCCGTCTGAATTGCTTTAACAACTGCTTCCTCACATTCTTTCAGGTTTTCCATCTGCCAGACACCAAATCCCAAAGCCGGAATATCTATTCCATTATTTAAAGTAACTACAGGCTGCCCTGCATAGATTTTCTTTTGCATACCTCTTTATTTTATGATTATTATATAATATTCAAACAAATTTGCAACAAAAATTCGGAATTTTCGCCTAGCAATTTTACTGATTCTGTTAAAAAAATGTTATTTAACAGGCCTTTTGAAGTATTGATTTTTTGAGATTATAAAGTATTGGAAAAATGCTGAGACGCAAGTTCTTTTTCCGTTCAACTCTTTTTAAGGCGCTAGGATTTTATCTGCGATAAAATTGAATTTTGTTAATTATTTCATCTCACGCTGATTTTGCAGATTACGCTGATTTTTTTATTTATCTGCTTAATCTGCCTGATCTGCGAGAAACTTTAATCAGTATGCATTTCCATCGTGCTGAAAATCTTGATTTTCTTGCGCCTTAAAAACTGGATAATGTTGTTAATCCTTTGCGACTTAGCGTTTACCAACAAATGTGATAAAGTTCATTGGGATAGTGCAATTCATTTTTTAAGTTTTGGCTAAAGCCAATGGATGGGGCTATTAAAGAAAGCGGACTAAAGTCCGCTCCTATTCAATTTTGTTACCGTGTTTTATCTCACGCTGATTTTACAGATTACGCTGATAGATAAAAAATCTGCGTAATCTGCGAGAAATTTTAATCAGTATCTATTTCCATCTTTGCTGAAAATCTTGATTTTCTTGCGCCTTAAGAACAGAATAATGTTTTTAATTCTTTGCGACTTAGCGTTTACCAACAAATGAGATAAAGTTTATTGAAATAGTGCAATTCATTTTTTAAGTTTTGGCTAAAGACAATGGATAGGTTTATTAAAGAAAGCGGACTAAAGTCCGCTCCTATTGAATTTTGTTACCGTTTTTTATCTCACGCTGATGTTGCAGATTACGCTGATAGATAAAAAATCTGCGTAATCTGCTTGATCTGCGAGAAAACTTAAGCATATCGTTACATCTTTATCTCCTTGCGTTCTGACAACGCATTACAAACTTTTTTTCCTACTTCTAATTTTCTATTTTTGCTTAAAATTTTAAATCATGCCACACCAGATCAGACTTGCCACCGCCGAAGATTACCCAAGGATTATGGAAATTTGGGAATCTGCAGTCCAAGCTACTCACGATTTCCTTGCTGAAGAGGATTTTAATTACTTTAAAGAAGCTATCCCAAGAGATTATCTGCCCAATCTGGAGGTTTATCTGATTACCGAAAATAATGATGCTAAGGGATTTGCTTCAGTAGCTGAAGGCAACCTGGAAATGCTCTTTATCCACAACGACATGCGTGGAAAAGGTTATGGAAAGGAACTTTACCTATTTATGAAAGAACAAACAGGTCTTACCAAAGTAGATGTCAACGAGCAAAACCCACAAGCGATCGGATTCTACGAAAAAATGGGTTTCACAAAAGTAGGAAGATCTGAAAAAGACGGCTCCGGGAAAGACTATCCACTTATTCACATGAGTTTGTAAAATGGAAGAATTGACCTTCAAAAAAATAGATTCCGGTTCAGAAATACCTTATGAATTACTTCTGTTGGCGGATGAAACTGCTGAAGCTATTGACCAATATATCTTTAATTCTGATATTTATCTTTTGGTTGATGGTAAGCAAAAAGTTGCAGTCATGGCTTTATATAAAAATAGCGATATTGAACTGGAAATCAAAAATATCGCTGTTATTGAAGCCTATCGTAGTAAGGGAATCGGAAGTATTTTAATTCAAAAAGCAAAGGAAATTGCGAAAGAAAATCATTATAAAACAATGACTGTCGGAACTTCAGATACCGGATTTCAGCAAATCAGGTTTTATGAGAAAAACGGTTTCATTAAAAAAGGGATACGTAAAAATTTCTTTGTAGAAAATTACCCATCTCCGATTTATGAAAACGGGTTGCAGATGCGGGATATGATTATTTTAGAATATACTTTGTTTTGATTTTTCAATGCTATAAATTACTCCTTTTTGTCCGTCAAAATCAAATTCTTTATCGAAAATAAGACCTAGCTTTTGTAATACCTTTATGGAAGCTATATTTTCAGACATTGCTCTTCCAACGATCTTTTTAAGATGTAGCTGATCAAATCCGTATTTCAGACAGGCTGCAGCACTTTCTGTTGCCAACCCTCTGCCCCAGTTTCTTTCAAAAAATCTGAACCCAATATCTGTTTCATCCTTAGATGTATCATATTTTAATCCACACCATCCCAGAAACTCAGTGTTTGATTTATCAATAACAGCCCATCTTCCATATCCATTCTCCCTATAATCTTTATAGTTTTGCAGAAAAATCAGTGCTTCTTCCACATTCCCAAAAGGTAAATCACCTGTATATTGTATTACATTGGGGTTTGTATTAAGTTCATAAAAATGATAAGCATCTTCAATAGTTAACTCTCTCAATAAGAGCCGGTCAGTTTCTAATATTTTCTTCATAATAATGATTTAATGTTTACCCATCACCTTGCGAAATAACCCTTTAATATGTTCTATTTCCGTTTGATAATTCGTATTTTTTCTACATCCGAAATAAAGTGTATTTTCCAGCTTTTTCTTCCCTTCCCAAATCAGTTTAACATCACCACCTTCTATGTCACTTTTGCATAGAAAATCAGGAACAACAGCCAATCCTGTCCCACCTTTCAGGCAGCGGATGATTGAATTCATGTTCGGAACAATATAATTGGGACGAAAATTGGGTTTATGCCCAAAATTCAATATCCAGAACTGAAAAAGATGCTCCATATCTCCTGTTGTTCCATACCATTTTTCATTCTTTAGCCATTCTTCTATTTGCTCTGTGTCTTTTGTTTTTAAAATTTTATTGAAAGCGGCTTTATCAACGTCCTTTCCACCTACCAGAATAATCTGCTCTGAAGAAAATGCTTCATGTTGTATATTGGGTGAAGAGCCTTTTTTAGGTGTAATGATCAGATCCAGAATTCCCTTGTCCAATTGATCCAGCATTTCCGGATATTCTCCAAAACTGATAATCAGGTTGAAAGGTAATGTTGAAACATATTGCTCCAAAGTAGTCTGAAAGGTTTCAAAACACATCCCAACGCTAATCGTCGGAGTATGTTTCTCCGTTGACTTCTGAAAATTCTTTTCCACATCTTCCAGTTTGGTAAGAGGCTCCGCCACAGCATTAAATAATACTTTTCCTCTTTCTGTCGGAATCATTTTTCTTCCCGTTCTGTCAAACAGTTTATATCCTACATAAGCTTCCAGCGAACTTAAATGAAGACTTACCCCAGGCTGCGATATAAATAAAGAATCTGCAGCTCCGGTAAGGGTTCCTGTTTTATATATGGCTTTAAAAGTACGGTACCATTCTAAATTAACCATAATTTAAGTATTAATATTATAATACAAAATTACAAAATAATTACAATACTGATATTATTTCATTTCTTAAAAAAGAAGCATAATAATCTGGAATTCCACTTTTCTCAATCTGGCAGGCAGTTTCTTCGAGCGGATAATTTAATTGTACAATTTCAGGAGTGATCTTATTTTCATCTAACTTCAAAATAAGATAAGAGGCCAGACGATTTTCTTCTTTTGAACGTCCCACGGAACCACAATTGATGGCCCATTTCTCATTTTCAAATTGTTTTTTAAATGAAAGATGAGTATGCCCCATGACAATTACATCAGACTTTGAATCTTCCAGCATAGCATTAAAAACCTCATTATTTTCCGATTCGTACAGATAGGTGTCATTACTATCCAGACTGGAATGAACCAACTGAATATTCCAGTGTTTACCACCAATTTTGTAATTCAACCTCAGATGAAATGGTAACCCGGAAAGAAATTTTTTATTCTCCCCGGTAATATGTTTTTTAGAATGGCCTATGGCAAGAAATCTTGCCTGAGTTTCTTCCTTAGAATGCTTGGACAAAGGAACAACAGGAATATCGAAAGCAATTCTTTCATCATGGTTTCCCAGTAAACAGGGAATATTTAAATCTCTGATTTTCTCTATTACCTCATTGCCCCATGGTGCAAAATCAACCAGATCACCCAGGCAGAACCTCTGACTAATTCCTCTTTTCTCTATATCCTTCAACACAGAATCCAATGCAGGAAGATTACCATGTACATCACTAAAAATCGCTATCTGAATCATTGTCCTTCAATTTGTTAAACAAATGTACATGACAGAAGTCAAAATAAATTGACCGGGAATATGATATTTAACCATAAAAAGGGAATTTTTAGTACATATTTAAATGGAGAGTTAAGACAATGTCAGTAAATATTAACCTCAAAATTTGAATTTATAACTATAATTATTCTGATAGTTTACTATAATTTATACTATTTTTATTATACAAAGATCCCTCCTAACTTTGCAGAGTAAAATTTAAACAATCATAAAAAATGAAAAAAGTACTTATCATCAACGGTGGACAAAATTTTGGACATTCAGGAGGAAAATATAATGAGACTATTACAGAAAATACGATAAATGTTCTTAAAGAATTTGAAAACGTAGAAGTAAAGATCACGAATGTGAGCGAACATTACGATAAAAATGAAGAGGTTCAGAAATTTGTCTGGGCAGATTATATTATTTACCATACTCCGATCTGGTGGTTCCAGCTTCCCAATGGGTTAAAGAAATATATTGACGAAGTTTTCACAGCCGGACATGCAAAAGGAATTTATATGAGTGACGGAAGAAACGCTGCAAATCCTGAAATTAATTATGGTACAGGAGGAATGCTTGGAGGAAGAAAATATATGTTGACAACAAGCTGGAACGCTCCTGCAACGGCCTTCACTTTACCCGGAGAGTTCTTCAATGAAAAAAGTGTAGATGATGGACCATTATTTGGATTCCATAGAATGAACGCCTTCGTTTCTTTAGAAAAAATGAAAAGTTTTCATTTCCATGATGTGGAAAAAAATGCCAATATAGAACGTGACATGAAACTTTACAGAGATCACGTAAGAAACGTATTCGAAAAGGAATTTAAACCAGAATTTGTATCATGAAAAAAATATTAATCACAGGAGTTACCGGGTATATCGGAGGTACCATTGCCCAGAAATTACTTAAAAAGAATTATAGTGTAAAAGGTTTGATCCGCAACGAAAACCAGGCAGAAGCATTGAAACTATTAGGAATCGAACCCATTGTAGGAAGTATTCATGATGAAATATTTTTAAAAGAAGCTGTTGCAGATGTTGATGCGGTGATGCACAATGCCGATTCAGCGGATGATGCCTATGCAGCAGACAGTTTTGTGAATATATTACAAAATACCGGCAAAACACTGATCTTCACTTCAGGATCTGCCATTTTTGGAGGGAAAGAAAACGGAGAAGGCAACAATTTTGTTTTTACAGAGGACATCCCCCTCAATCCAAGACTGGAAATGGCTTCCAGAGTTTTGATTAATGAGTATATTCTTCAGTCTTCCCAAAAGAATATCAGAAGTATTGTGATTGTACCTACGATGGTATATGGAGAAGGTTTAGGACTGAAAAAAGACAGCATCCAGATTCCTGCCCTGCTCAATTTTTCAAAAGAAAAAGGGCACGGTGTATTTTTTGGAAAGGGCGAAAACATCTGGTCGAATGTACATATTGAAGATCTGGCGGATCTGTATGTTCTGGCTTTAGAAAAAGCACAGGCAGGCTCACTTTATTATGCGGAAAATGGCTCCTCTACCTTAAAAAATATTGCAGAAAATATGAGTAAGAAATATGACTTGCAACCCGCCCGTTCATTAAATGTACAGGAAGCGGTAAACAGATTCGGGCCTGCAGGCGGGTATTTTGGTTTTGCCTCAAACAGTTTGTGCAGCGCTAGCAAAGCAAAAGAAGAACTGGGATGGAACCCTCAATATGACTCCATTGAAACATTTATTTAATAGATTATTTAAGTATGAAAATTCACCTTACAGCAATTATTAAAGCTAAACAGGAACATCAGGCAGAAGTCTTTGAAGTTCTTCAGAATATGGTAAAAGAAACGAGAAAAGAAGAAGCGTGTGAGCTCTATAATCTTCATCAGGGAATTGAGAACAAAAATCAATTTGTTTTCTACGAAATCTGGAAAAACGAACAAGGATTGGCTCAGCACAATCAGCAACCCTACATCCAGGCTTTTGGAGCTTTGGTAGATGAAAAACTTCAGGAAAAACCACAAATTTATACGACGCATATCATTGAGTGATTACAGGCCGCAATCCGCTAAGAGCGCTGGTGAAGCAATTTTAAAAGAATTAAATAACGAATAAATTTTTTAACCACAAATTTTCAGATACTTTAAGTACAGAAAAGTTATAATAAAGACTGTGTAGAAGAATACTAAAGTTCCTTACAACTCAAAAAGCCCCTTACAAATCTCACCATTGAAACGAGGAGAATTCCCCTTCTCCGGAGGGGTGGCGAAAATTCAAAGAATTTTTGACGGGGTGGTTTACAAAATATCTACAGTATTTTTCATGTCTTTCGTGGTTTAACACATCATAAATTTTAAAACAAAATGGAATACAGAACATTAGGAAACACCGATCTTGAACTATCCGTTATTACCCACGGCGCCTTTGCTATCGGCGGGAATATGTGGGGTGGAAATGAGAAAAAAGATTCCATCGACTCTATCCACGCTTCATTAGATTATGGAGTAACATCTATTGATACCGCACCATTTTATGGTTTCGGACTGAGTGAAGAAATGATCGGGGAAGCAATCAAAGGAAAAGATCGATCAAAAATTCAGTTATTAACTAAATTCGGGTTGGTCTGGGATGGAAGCAACAATGGAAAAGGAGAA
Organism: Chryseobacterium lactis; assembly: GCF_003815875.1. Lineage (NCBI taxonomy): Bacteria > Pseudomonadati > Bacteroidota > Flavobacteriia > Flavobacteriales > Weeksellaceae > Chryseobacterium > Chryseobacterium lactis. Next base: position 2,659,053 of record NZ_CP033924.1, on the reverse strand, counting down.
TTTTTCTTTGATGCTGAAGACGAAGGAAAAGCTATTCCGGTTTATAAATTCGCTTCTAAGGAAAATATCATCAAAGAAGTTGAAGAAAGCTTAAAAAGATTGGGTACTGATTATATTGACCTGCTACAACTTCACTGGCCGGACAGTACAACACTCATCAGCGAGACTATGGAAGCCATGGAGCTATTAATCCAGCAGGGAAAAATCCGTGCTGCAGGAGTAAGCAACTACAGCGTAACTCAAATGGAGGAGGCAAGTAAAACGCTGCAATTAGCCAGCAATCAGGTTTCTTACAGTATGCTGAACCGTGCCATAGAAAATGATCTTGTCCCTTATTCTTTAGAAAATAATTCAGGAATCATTGTGTACAGCCCGATGGAAAGAGGTCTTTTAACAGGTAAATATTTCAAAGAAACCCAATTAAAGGATAATGACCACAGAAATGGCTATTTCTCCCAGTTTGATTTGAATAAAGTAAAAACTTTCTTGGAAAAAATTGAGCCTATCGCTCAGGAAAAAGGAGCCAGCTTATCTCAACTGGTCCTTCGATGGACAACCCTTCAACCTGCAATAACCGTTGTATTAGCAGGAGCTAGAAATGCTCAACAAGCGATTGAAAATGCAAAAACAATGGACATCAATATCTCTCAGGAAGAATTGAACTTTATCAACTCTGCCTTGAACGAGATTTAGGATAAAGCTGGAGGCTGGAAGTAATATCAGTGTATTTCTTTTAATTCAAATTAAATAAATATAGTCTTCTTTACCTATTAGAAGTTAAAAAGGAATAGAACTCAATACTCAGAATGTAAGATATTGACCTCACTTCAAGAACTTCCACCTTCCGCTTCCAGCCTTTTATTGCTTTCCTATTTTGCAACCGGAAGATGCGTACTCACTGCAATTCTGTTCCATGCATTGATTGTCACGATAGCCATAATGATCTGTGCAATCTGGTTATCATCAAAAAATGACTTCGCTTTCTGATACGTTTCTTCAGTTAAACCTTTGTCGCTTATCAGTGTAATTTCTTCAGTCATCGCCAAAAGTGCCTGTTCTTCTTCTGTAAAAAACTCTTTTGCTTCTCTCCATCCATCAAGGATAAAAATTCTCTGAGTGGTTTCACCATATTTGATAGCATCTTTGGTGTGCATATCCAGGCAAAAAGCACATTTATTGATTTGTGAAGCTCTGATTTTAATTAATTCTTTCTGAATGTGGTTTAAAGAGATCGTTTGTAAGTATCCTTCCAATCCCATCATAGCTTTATAAGCTGCTGAATCTACTGTTGCAATATTTAATCTTGCGCTCATTATTATATTATTTTTTGGTTAAATGATCTATACTAAAAGAATACTGTGACTGAACAGCCAGTAAAAAGGCTGCGGCACTTCCCACCCATACTGAGTAATCAAATGGAGCCTTCACTCCCAATGCCATTGTCATGGATATCGCAAAAATCAATAGCAAGATACTGCTTCCATAGGCGGCTAGCTTGGTTTTAAATCCCAAAATCAGCATCAGAGGAAAAATTATTTCCAGACATGTAGCTGCATAAGCTGAAAAAGTACTTAGGGTTTCCGGAAGAAAAGAGGTAAGCTGCCTGGTATATTTCTCAAAACTGGCCATATTCCCCCACGCTGAGTTTTCTTTGCTCCACCATCCGAACCGGTCTGCCACCGCAGAAAGCATCGTTACAGCAATAGCTAGTCTTAAAAATAGTTGCGGAAATTGATTTTTTGTATCTGTCATTGCATTCGCTTTTAATAACATGACAAATTTCCGGTTTATAAATCGTAAAAAACTTAAACTGGTTTAAGAACGTAATTTTGCTTTAATTTCACTGAGATATTCCGGAGTAAAACCTAAAAATGAAGCGATAAGATATTGAGGAATCCTCTGAATAAACCATGGATATAGTGTACTGAAATGAACATACAACTCCTCTCTTGAATATTCATATAAATAGCGGATCTTTCTTTCCGAAGCAGCATAAGCCCTTTGATAAACGATTCTGAAATACCGTTCCATCTTGGGATGCTTCTCTAATAACAGTTCCTGAGTTTTTAAATCAATTACCAAAACGGTAGAATGTTCTACAGCCTGAATATTAAAATCTGTCTGCACTTCTCTTTCATAGGCAAATGTATCCGTAATCCACCAGTTTTCAATTGCAAATTGAGTCGTATGCTCCACCCCTTTTTCATTAATAAAAAACTTTCTAAGGCAACCTTTAACCACAAAATAGATATTTCTGCATACCTCACCTTCAAGCATCAGATCTTGTTTTTTCTTTACATCCAATACCTTAAAAAAAGTGACAATAGAAGAATATTCTTCGTCGGTTACTGTAATAAACTTATTTAAATGTGCTTTGAAAGAATCCATCTTGAGAATTAATACTCAAACTTAACTTTATTTTTTTAGTTTTACAATGACAAAATACTAAATCATGGAACTTGTTTCTAAAATTCTGATCGCAGTCGTTGCACTGGAACATCTTTATATTCTCTGGATGGAAATGTTTGCCTGGGAAACTAAAGGAAAAGAAGTTTTCAAAGCGGCTCTTCCTCCGGAAATGTTTAAACCTACCAAGGGATTGGCAGCTAACCAGGGATTATATAATGGTTTTCTGGCAGCAGGACTCATCTGGTCTTTTTTGATTAAAGATCCGGAATGGCAGACCAATGTAGCCTTATTCTTTCTGGGATGTGTAGCAATAGCAGGAATTTATGGCGCTGTCTCAGCCACAAAAAAAATATTTTTCGTTCAGGCGCTGCCTGCTATTCTGGCCATTATTGCTGTTTTACTGAAATAATTTTATCGTTTCTATTTTTAAAGATCCTCTTAAAAATATTTACATTCTAATTACCCTCTTATCCTTAATAATGAGGGTAAAATGCTCATGAGTATTTCATTCCGGCATCAGGCTTAAAACCAGCTTTTTGAGTCTCAAAAAATCCATTTAATATAAAATTCGTAAATTTGCACCGTCATAAAAAATTGATACACAGCTTTTTTATGCTGGCCTGCATTTTGATGCAATGTAGGAATTCTAGTTGTTCAGTACACATATCTTTAATTACTTCATCAGTAATTTAATTGTAGAATCTATGTAAAAAATTAACTCGTTTTTACATGAGACACTCTTTTTCTAGAGTATAATCTATTGAAATATTTAAAATAAATACAAGGTCCCCTAGGGCTCTATGTACTTATTTTTTTTGTTAAAAAGCTTTTATCATTATAAGCTTTACAGATTATTTTGCACTATCGTCATCAGCAGAACAACAAAACCAAAGGTATTATAATGAATTGATGTACAATTTTTTATAATCATTTATTAATTGAAAAAATTCTGAATATGGAAAAAAATGAAAACAGTAGAAAAGTAAAACTTAAAGTTGAAGACCTGACTATTATTTTTGGCAAAAACAAAGAAAAAGCACAGGAACTTTTAGACAAAGGTTTTTCCAAAAAGGAAATTCTTGAAAAAACAGGTTGCACGGTAGGGATCAACAAAGCCAGTTTTGAAATCTATGAAGGCGAATTTTTTGTCATCATGGGATTATCAGGAAGTGGAAAATCTACTTTACTGCGTTGTCTGAACAGGCTGAATGAGCCTACTTCAGGAAAAGTATATATCAATGATGATGACATTACCGGTAAAAACAATAAAGAACTTCTGGAGGTAAGAAGAACCGAAATGAGTATGGTATTTCAAAAATTTGGATTACTGCCCCATCATACGGTTTTAGACAATGCAGGTTTCGGACTGGAAATCAGAGGCGAAGACAAAGCTTCCCGTGATGAAAAAGCACAAAAAGCTCTGGATATTGTAGGATTAAATGGCTTCGAAAACCAATATCCATCCCAACTTTCAGGAGGAATGCAGCAGAGAGTAGGATTAGCAAGAGCGTTAGCTAATGATCCAGAAGTACTGCTTATGGATGAGGCTTTCTCAGCACTGGATCCTTTGATAAAATCTGAAATGCAGGATCAGATGCTTGAATTGCAAAATACATTGCAAAAAACTATTGTCTTCATTACACATGACCTGGACGAAGCCATTAAAATCGGTGATCGTATCGTCATTATGAAAGACGGCGTCATAGAACAAATAGGAACAGCCGAAGATATTTTAACCAATCCTGCAAGTGACTATGTAAAGGCCTTTGTAGAAAAAGTGGATCGTAAAACAATTATTACCGCCAGATCTCTGATGTTCGACAAAGCTACCGTGGTACGTTTCAGAAAAGACGGCCCTGAAGGAGCTTTAAGAAAAATGAGAACAACAGGGCTTGAAAATTTACCCGTTGTCGATTTTCAAAATAAATTTCTTGGTTTTGTAACATTGAATGATGTGGTCCGGATTGCCAAAAAGAAAGAACCTACAGTAGAATCAATTATCAATAGTAATGTTCCTTCCGTATATCCGGAAGTCACTGTAGAAGAAATGTTACCGTTAATTTCCGGCAGCAAATCCGCCATCGCTGTGGTAGATGAAAATAATAAATTTTTAGGTCTTATCACCCAATTATCTCTCATCATAGAAGCTACAAAGTTTAACGAAGAAGAGATCATTGAATTAAAAGAAATCGCAAACAATCAATAAGATGAATAAAACTATAGATATAGGTCAATATGTAGAAACTGCAATCAATTGGCTCACACAAAATGGAAAACCTGTATTTGATATCATAAAACACGTAGGAAACTCCTCTATTATGGGGATTGAATGGGTTTTGATAAACACACCCTTTTATGTTATCATCCTCTTCTTTACACTACTGGCATTATGGAAAGCCGGAAAAGGTATTGCCGTCGTGACTGCAGCAGGATTAAGTCTGATATTTTTAATGGGATTATGGAAAGAAACCATGGAAACGCTGGCATTGATCTTTGTAGCAACGATTACTGCACTTGTCATTTCTATCCCTCTGGGAATTTTTGCAGCGAAAAGCAAGATCGCTGAAAAAATCATTCGTCCTTTATTGGATTTAATGCAAACAATGCCTGCGTTTGTCTATCTGATTCCTGCAGTATTATTCTTCAGTATCGGTAAAGTACCAGGTGCTTTTGCAACCATTATTTTTGCAATGCCGCCTGCCGTACGATTAACAACACTGGGGATTGAAGCTGTTCCTAAGGACATTGTTGAAGCAGCCAGAGCTTTCGGAGCAACCAACCGTCAGATTCTGTTTAAAGTGGAACTTCCTTTAGCCATGAAAACAATATTAACGGGGATTAATCAAACCATACTATTATCATTATCCATGGTAGTTATTGCAGGAATGATTGCCGCTGGTGGTTTAGGTGAAAAAGTACTGGAAGGAATTAATAACCTGGATATCGGATTAGGATTTGAAAGCGGACTATCCGTCGTGATTTTAGCCATTATCCTAGACAGGATTACCCAGGGATTTGTAAAGAAAAAACAATAAAATGAAACCATTAAAATACCTATTTTTTCCCATTTTAATTGTGGTATTCGCTGCACTAAATTCATGTGGAAATATAAAAAACTCTAAATACATAACCATCGGAATGGTTGATGGCTGGGCAGAAGATGTTGCCATGACGCATGTTACCAAAGCTATTTTAGACCAGCAAGGATATCATGTTATTATTCAAAAAGCATCTACCGATATGATTCTTGCTTCGATGAATAATGAAGATACAGACCTTTTCATGGGAGTCTGGCTTCCTTACACCCATGCTAAAAAGCTGGCTAAATTTTCAGACTTAGTTCATCTTGGAACAAATTATGACAATGGTCGTATAGGATTGGTGGTTCCTGAATATGTGACAATAAATTCGATTGAAGAACTCAATCAGCATAAAGAGCAATTTAACCACAGAATTATCGGAATTGAAAAAGGTGCCGGTTTGACCTCCGGAACAGATAAAGCGATTGTGGATTATAAACTGGATTATAAACAGATCAACTCTTCTACCATTGCCATGATCACTGAATTACAGAATGCCATGCAACAAAAACAATGGATTGTTGTCGCAGGATGGCAACCTCACTGGATGTTTGGTAAAATGAAACTTAAGTTTCTTGACGACCCCAAAAAGGTTTTTGGCGAAGCAGAAAAGATAAAAACGTATGCAAGAAAAAGCTTTGGGAAAGATCATCCGGAATTGGCAAAGTTCTTTTCTAAAGTACATTTTGATGATCAAACAATGGCTGACCTTTTAATCAAAATGGAACAAAGTAAAAATAAAGAAGCCACCGCTCAACAATGGGTGGAAGAACATTCTGAACTGATAAAATTATGGTTAGATAAAAATTAATATAACGATACAATTTGGTATTACTTAAAATCCTCAACTCTACATGAGTCTGAGGATTTTTTATTGATACCTCTATGATTCAGAAGAACTCATAGATTCTTTGATATTTTCTCTATGAAGCAATATGTGTTAGTAATCGCAAAGGCGCAAGGAAGTTTAATAATATAATGCTGCAAGGCGCAAGAAAATCAAAGATTTTCAGCAAAGGTTTTGTAAAATAAATAAACAGCATTCCCTTGCGTCTTAAGGCATGTTTAAAGGAAAATTATTGCGTCTTTGCGTTTTCCAATATCTCATAACTATCCCATTGATTCCTTGATCTTTTCCCTATGAAGCAATATGTGTTAGTAATCGCAAAGGCGCAAGGAAGTTTAATAATATAATGCTGCAAGGCGCAAGAAAATCAAAGATTTTCAGCAAGGGCTTTGTAAAATAAATAAACAGTATTCAATTTTATCGCAGATAAAATCCTTGCGCCTTAAGGCATGTTTAAAGGAAAATTATTGCGTCTTTGCGTTTTCCAATATCTCATAACTACCCCATTGATTCCTTGATTTTTTCTCTATGAAGTATTCCCCAGTTTACCAAAGTTTCCGTTACCGGAAATACTGATTTTCCGTATTCAGTTACCGCATAAATTACAGTAATCGGTTTTGTATCCTGAATTGTTCTGGTAATCAGGAGATTTGTTTCCAACTCTTTCAGTTCCTTACTCAGCATTTTAGCAGAAATCCCTTCAATGCCACGTTCCAGTTTTTTAAAATGAATCTTTTGATCAGGTCTGTTGGTGAGATATCGTAGGATCATTAGCTTCCACTTCCCCCCAAGAACATCCAGGCTGTCGCGCATTGCGAACAATTCTTCCGTGCAGGTAGCCTCTCTTTCTTTTCCGTTTTCTGTGATTTTTGCCATAATAGTTTCATGAAGGTAACTAGTTACCATTTGTTAACTAGTAGCAAATATAAACTATTCCCGTTTTACATTTGTGTATCCAATTAACAATCTAAAGATCTACCTATGAAGGCAGTTATTTTAAATAAAAACGGAACACTTGAAGATGCCGTTGTGGAAAACCCCCAACCCAAAAACAAAGAGGTTCTCATCCAAATCAAAGCCAGTGGTTTCAACCCCATCGACTACCAGATGCTGGAAAATGAACTGGAACGAAAACTCATCAGCTCACCCATTTTAGGACGTGAATTATCAGGAATCATTGTAGACAAAGGCTTAGAGGTTTCCGAATTCAATATTGGCGATGAAGTATTTTGCGGAAGCGGTTCCATGGGAAGCAATGGTACCTATGCAGAATACATCTCTGTCCCTGAAGCAATAGTTTCGCTTAAACCAAAAAATATTTCTTTTGAACAGGCGGCAGCCATTCCTTCAGTTGGACTGACTTCTTTACAAATCTTTAATCGTTTACAATTAAATCCAGAAAATACAATCCTTGTTACAGGAGCTACCGGAGGAGTCGGTTCATTTTTAATCAAACTATTATTGGCTAATAATATCCGACAAATCACAACAACTGTAGGGAGTGAAGAAAACAGACAGATTCTATTAAAAATGGGCTTGAAAAATCACCAGATCATCAATTATAAAGAAGAAAATCTTATTGAAAATATTTTAAAAGCCAATAATAATCAACTTTTTGATATAGGAATTGACCTGGTAGGAAATAAGATGGCTGAAATCACTGCTCAGGCTTTAAAAATCAATGGAATCTATGTAGACGTAACCGCTCTTGTTACTAAAGAAGCTCATGAAATACTCTTCAATAAAGGAAATCTTATCATGAATATTTCAAATTACACCTACAGCATGATTAAAAAGTACAATTATTACCAAAACAGTCTGATCGAGATTAAAAATCTTATCGAAACAGGAGTCATTATACCTCCTCAATACAAGGTCATTGGTGAACTATCTTTAAAAACTGTCCTACAAGCACATTCTATTTTAAAAAACAATCAGACCCAAGGTCATAAATTGATCATGAAACATTAATCTATGAAGACAATACCAAGACGCATCTTAACAGGGATTAAAGATGGAAAATCCACCATTGTAGAAGACCGGCAGGTAGAAAATGCTGTGGAACATTTCCCAGGTTTGATTATTTCAGATGTTTGGAATACACAAAAGACACCGGCAAGTTTAGCTATTGAAACAAGGATTCCCAATACCGGATTTCCACAAACACCTAAAAACGGAACCTATTTCAGGTATGTAGTTGTTCCACCTGACAAAGACCTGGGCATTGACTTCAAGCCCGGAAAACCTCATCCGATGATGCATCAAACCTCAACACTTGATTATATTATTATTCTTTCAGGAGAATTGTACCTGATTATGGAAGAAGGAGAAACCCTGCTTAGACCCGGAGATATTGTGATCCAGAGAGGAACCAATCATGCATGGAGCAACAGATCTGATGAACCATGTATACAACTGGCAGTCCTGATTGATGCAGAAAGCTAGGATGGAAAGATCAAAATACCCTACTCGTTTAAATTCAATAGGAGCGGACGTTAGTCCGCTTTCTTTTAATAAGCCCATCCATTGGCTTTAGCCAAAGCTTAAAAAATGAATTGCACTATCTCAATAAACTTTATCTCATTTGTTGGTAAACGCTAAGTCGCAAAGGATTAACAACATTATTCTGTTCTTAAGGCGCAAGAAAATCAAGATTTTCAGCAAGATGGAAATGCATACTGATTAAAGTTTCTCGCAGATCAGGCAGATTAAGCAGATGGACAAGAAATCAGCGTGAGATAAAACACGGTAACAAAATTGAATAGGAGCGGACTTTAGTCCGCTTTCTTTAATAAACCCATCCATTGGCTTTAGCCAAAACTTAAAAATTAATCTTAATTGTAATATTTAAATAAACCTTATCTTTTTGTTGGAAAAACTCTAAGGCTCAAAGAATTTAAAATATTGCACTGTCTTTAAGGTGAAAGAAAATAAGGGGTTTTCAGCAAAATGGTACTACAATCGATTAAGTTTTCTCGCAGATTACGCAGATTACACAGATTTTTATTCATCTGCGTAATCTGCAAAATTTGCGTGAGATAAAATAAATTAGCAAAATTCAATAGGTGCGGACTTTAGTCCGCTTTCTTTAATAAACCCATCCATTGGCTTTAGCCAAAACTTAAAAAATGAATTGCATTATCTTAATAAACTTTATCTCATTTGTTGGAAAAGCGCTAAGTCGCAAAGGATTAACAATATTATCCAGTTTTTAAGACGCAAGAATATCAACGATTTTCAGTAAAAATAAAACTGCATACTAATTAAGTTTTCTCGCAGATTACACAGATTTTTATTCATCTGCGTAATCTGCAAAATTTGCGTGAGATAAAATCCTTGCGCCTTAAAATCTATCAAAAGAAAAAACTTTGCGCTTTTGCGATTCCAACAAATGACAACATCACAAAGCCGAAATCTCCAACAGCTTCTGCTTCATTTTTTCGGGAGTTAATCTCCCTTCCTGATAATACACTAAATTTTGGCTCTTATCCAGAAATACCCACAACGGATAAACTGGTTGGTTTTTATTTTTTGACAATGCCAGAGCTAATTCATGAATTCCGGAATTACCATTGGATAAATATTCAAACTCCTGACCCTGAAAATAGATTTTTTCTTTTGTCTTTTCAGCTTCAAAATTGATGAAGTAAAAGTCGTCATTCATCATTTGAACCAGTTGTTTATCTTTATTCAATTGAAAATATTCAATTTTACAGATAGCACACCAACCTGTATAAAGGTGAATAACCACAGGCTTCCGAACTTCCTTTTGCAATGCCTCTATTTTAGAAAAAGTGCCTGTCTTCATCTGAGACAGATAAAAACAAGGCACTAACATTAAAAATAAAATAAAAGTTTTCATTTCAAAGTATATTTCACTCCAAGAAAACCTCTGATACGCTGCATAGGTGAATATCCATATGCTGTATCAAAAGTATAATGGTTAGGATTATTGACAGGATCATCAACATGCTTGTCTAACGGATCAAAAGGCCTCATCAGAGGATCTTTTGGAGTAAAATTGAATAAGTTTTTAATACCGCAATACACTTCAAATCCGGATTTGAAACTCTTTGAAACCTGAATATTAGCCAAAGAATAGAAAGGTGAATATTCCGGACGGTAATCATTTGGCAAAACAGGAAGTCTCATAGGACCATAAAACTGACCGGTAAAATCTATCGTCAGATTGTTTGGAAATTTATACGTCAGATTGTAAGTTCCACTCCACTTTGGAGCATGCAATTGTTGTGTTTTCTGATTTTCATTATCAAATTTCTGGTAGACATCCAGATAAGTTACTCCCAGATTCACACTCAAAGGAAATTGGAAAGTGAAATCCACGTTCAGAGAAGCTCCTCTGGAAATTCCATATCCGTGGAGATTGTCATAAATAATTTTATTGGGATCAGAATCAAAATCACCAACAATTTTATTACTGAAATAGGTGTAAAATGCAGAAGCGTCCAAATTCAGCATACGGTTTCCTACAGGAATTTTCCAGATATAGTTTAAATTACCATTGACTGATTTTTCCGGCTGAAGATCAGATTTCACCACAACTTCCCGTGATCCTGTCAGTGCTGCGTGATCTTCTGTGAAAAGATTCACCACCCTGAATCCTGTTCCAAAATTGAACCTCAAAGTATGGTAAGGATTCGGTGAAAATTTCCACGCCAACCTTGGTGAATGCACGGAATGATGTACTTTATCATAATCATAGCGGTATCCCAGCAACAAAGTATTCTTATCATTGATTTCCCATTGATCCTGAATAAACGCTCCCCAGATCGGGGACCTCATCGGCGCATTAGTCACTCCGTCCGACGCCAGAGTTCCCGGTGTATTGTCATCGTAAAAAGTTCTTTTAAAAGTAAGTCCCGCGGTGATATCATGCTTTCCAAAACTTCTGTCCCAATAGGTTTGTACAAAAGCTACTTTTTGAGTTGCATTAAAAGGCTTCGCTCCATAAAAAGAATTCTGGTCGTGGTAATTATAAGAGAGCTGAGTCACAATATGTTCTTTCATCGGCCATTCATACAACCCGAACACTTCGGCTCTGTTGGTATAAATACTTTCACCGTACACCTCATTACTTCCACGGAAAGACTTATTCCATTGCATTTCCCCTCCAAAACGGTCTTCATACAAATATCTCATGGCAAAACTCGCCTGGCGGTTTTCATTTCGTTTAAAATTCCACTTATTAAAAACGGAAATTCTGCTTTGTAAAGTGGTATCTGTAAAATTATCTTTATTCTGATCTATTTTTTCCTGAAAGCTGAAGTAATTTAAACTTAATAAAGACGCAGCATTCTTTCCTACATTGAACTTGGTAGAAAGATCCAGATTATTCTCAGCCCATGTACTGGTCATCAGATCAACACTTAGCTTAGGAGCTGTCAGTGCATTTTTGGTAATAATATTAATCACTCCACCCATAGCTTCAGAACCGTAGATAGAAGAAGCCGGTCCCTTTACCACTTCAATCCTGTCTACCAGACTATTAGGAATTCCACTCAACCCATATACCGTGGAAAGAGAGCTTACGATGGGCATTCCGTCTATCAGAATCATAGTGTAAGGACCTTCCAGACCGTTAATGTGAATATCTCCCGTGTTACAAACCGAGCAATTCAGCTGGGGCTTTACTCCATTAACCATAGCAATCGCTTCAAAAATACTCGGGGTCGGATTTTTCTGAAAGAATTTCTGGCTATAAATTTCTACCGCCACGGGGCTTTTTGATCTACTCATCGGTTTTATTGTACCGGTAACCACCACATCCTCTATCGTACTCGTTTTGATTTCTTTTTTGATAACCCTTGCAGAATCCAGGCTTTTATTTTGATTTAAATGTAAACTATCTGTCTCCTGAGCATAGCAATATGAGGATAAAAAAGTAATAGAAAATAATATTCGCTTCATGAAATTAAAATTGTTAGACAAAACTAACAATTATTTTCGAAACACAAAACACTTGAATGAATATTGATATTTTCAATTCATGAAAAATGATTAAATTTGAGAAACTACATATGAAAGTAAAATGAGATATCATCAAGCGGGAAATATCCCACAAAAAAGACATACAGTCTTTAAGTCTCCAGAAGATAAATTTTACTATGAACAGCTTTTCGGAACCGAAGGCTTTCACGGTATCTCTTCTCTGTTGTATCACACTCACCGCCCAACACAGATCAAGTCTATCGGCGAGCCAAAAGACGTCACTCCTAAAATCGCGGTAGAAAAAAATATAGCGCCAAGAATGTTTAAGGGAATGAATGTCACTCCTGAAGATGATTTTATGGACAGCCGCAAGATCCTTCTGATGAACAATGACCTGAAAATGGGATTGGCAAAGCCAAGAAAATCAATGGATTATTTCTATAAAAATGCTGAGTGTGATGAGCTTTTATATGTTCATCAGGGAAACGGAATTTTAAAAACATTCATCGGAGATCTTGAATTTGTAACGGGCGATTATCTTATTATTCCGAGAGGAACGATTTATCAGGTGGAACTGAAATCAGATGACACCGTATTCTTCGTACTGGAAAGCCACTCCCCTATTTATACTCCCAAGAGATACAGAAATGAATTCGGACAGCTTTTAGAGCACTCTCCGTTTTGTGAAAGAGATATGATTGCTCCTACCTTCAAAGAACCTAAAGATGAGAAAGGAGAATTTTTAATTAAAGTAAAAAAAGAAAACCAGATTACAGACTTCATCTATGCCACACATCCGTTTGACGTAGTTGGCTGGGATGGCTATTTTTATCCTTATAAATTCAATATCAAAAATTTCGAACCGATTACCGGAAGAATTCACCAACCGCCACCGGTTCACCAGAATTTTGAAGGACATAACTTTGTCGTTTGTTCGTTCTGTGCAAGAATGTACGATTACCATCCACTGGCTATTCCTGCCCCTTATAATCATTCTAATATTGATTCTGATGAGGTATTGTTTTATACAGAAGGAGACTTCATGAGTCGTAATCATATCGACCTGATGGATTTCACGCTTCACCCGGGAGGGATTGTACATGGACCTCATCCTGGTGCGATGGAAAGAAGTATCGGTAAAAAATTCACTGAAGAATATGCCGTAATGGTAGACCCGTTCCGTCCTTTAAAAATTACTGAAGAAGCTTTAAAAGTGGAAGATCCATCATACAAAACTTCATGGCTGGAATAAAACAATAGCAATACTTTCTTTTAATTAAAAAAGTATTACTGAATACATACAAAAGACGCTTTAAATCCTTTATTTAAAGCGTCTTTTTTCGTAAATTTGTGAGGCATGGTTAATAGTACAACCATCATTATTTTTCATAACGCATCCTAAGTAATGGTGGTTTAAACCAAAATCAAGATTACATGTTAGAAAGAATCAGATTAGAAAGTCTACGCCAAAAGGTAACAACAGCTGAAAACGCTGTGAAAATGATTAAAGACGGGATGACCATTGGGTCCAGCGGCTTTACGAAAGCAGGTGACAGCAAAGCAATTTTGCCGGCCCTTGCAGAAAGAGGAAAAACAGAAGACCTTAAGGTCACGTTAATGACCGGAGCTTCACTGGGGCACGGTACCGACGGAAAGTTAGCAGAAGCTAATGTACTCAGGAAAAGGATGCCGTTTCAGGTAGATCCTATTTTAAGAAACAAGATCAATAATGGTGAAATCCTTTTCATCGACCAGCATTTAAGCGAAAGTGCCGAACTTCTTCACACCAAAAATCTTCAGAGTATTGATGTGGCTGTCATTGAAGCTGCTTATATTGAAAGAGACGGAAGCATTGTTCCTACCACTTCTGTTGGGAATTCTGTGACCTTTGCCGCATTAGCGAAAAAAGTAATCATCGAGATCAATACTGAAGTTCCTGAAGAAGTATATGGAATTCACGATATCTATCAGGCCGAAGATTATCCTTACAGGAACGTGATTCCCATTGTTGCTCCATGGAACAAGATCGGGAGAAAAAGTATTCCGGTAGATCCCAATAAAATTGAAGCAATTGTCTTTACCAATCTTAAAGACAGCCCTGCAGATATTGCGGAACCGGATGAAAAGACAACAGCGATTGCTAAACATCTTCTCCGTTTCTTTGAAAATGAAGTACAGTTAGGACGTCTTACCGACAGATTGCTTCCTCTTCAGGCAGGTATCGGGAAAGTAGCCAATGCCGTTCTTACAGGTTTTAAAGACAGTAATTTTTACGACCTTACTATGTTTTCTGAAGTGCTTCAGGACAGTACTTTTGATCTGATTGATTCCGGTAAATTAAGCTTTGCATCCGCATCGTCTATTACCGTTTCCAAGGATTGTTATGAAAGAGTTTTAGGAAACCTTTCCAAATACAAAGAAAAATTTGTTTTAAGACCACAGAATATTTCCAATACGCCGGGACTGATCAGAAGATTAGGAGTTATCGCGATCAATACCGCTATTGAATTTGATATCTATGGAAATGTAAACTCTACTCATATCGGAGGAACAAAAATAATGAACGGAATCGGAGGCTCCGGAGACTTTGCAAGAAATGCTTACTTAAGTATTTTTGTAACTCAGGCAGCTTCTAAAGGAAATAATATTTCACACGTCCTTCCAATGGTTTCTCATACAGACCACACGGAGCATGATGTTGATATTCTGGTAACAGATGTAGGATTAGCTGATTTAAGAGGGTTAGCACCTAGAGAAAGAGCTCAGAAAATCATCGACAACTGTGTTCACCCGGATTATAGAGAAGAACTGCAGTCTTATTTTGACCGGGCATGTGAAAGAGGCGGGCACACACCGCATTTACTGGAAGAAGCATTCAGCTGGCATTTGCGTTTTTCTGAAACAGGAAGTATGAAGCAGACAACAGCAGTCGAGGCTCCGAATTAAGAATTTTACAATCACATATAAAAGGATCAGATGTTATGCATTTGATCCTTTCTTTTTTACGGATTTATTTAAGTAACAAATATGATAAAAGTCTCCTGATTTCTATAAAATATTTACAATAAATAAGAATAATAAAGGCTATCTTTGAAAGAAGACAGGTATTTTATACACTAAAAAATAATATGAACCTCAGTCATGAATATTATTAAAAAACAATAAAATATGCATAATTACATCAGCGCAGAAGAAGCAATATATACAATAAAAAGCGGTAACCGCGTATTTTTTCATGGAAGCGCCTGTACGCCCAATTATCTGATTGATGAGCTGGCAAGGCAATCTCACCGGCTCGAAAATGTTGAAATGGTTTCCATTACCCAACAGGGAAATATAGAAATTGCAAAGCCGGAATATAAAGATAATTTCTTTATTAATTCACTATTTGTATCAACACCGGTACGGGATGCGGTAAACTCCGACAGAGGTGATTTTGTTCCTGTATTTTTAAGTGAAATTCCGATCTTGTTCAGGAAAGGCATTCTGCCATTGGATGTAGCATTGATAACAGTTTCTCCACCGGACAGACATGGTTTTTGTACATTGGGAACTTCTGTCGACATCGCAAGAGCAGCAGTAGATACAGCGAAAATCATTGTTGCAATTGTTAATCCGAGAATGCCGAGAACCCATGGAGACGGAATGATTCACATCAGCAGAATTAACAAACTGGTCTGGCACGAAGAAGAACTTCCTACGGTGGATTACGGCTCAAAAGTAGGTGAAGAAGAAATGCTTGTGGGAAAAAATGTCGCTGAACTTATTGAAGACAGATCTACCCTTCAGATGGGAATCGGTACTATTCCCGATGCTGTTTTAAAATGTTTAACCAATCACAAAGATCTGGGAATTCATACAGAGATGCTGAGTGACGGCGTTATTGATCTGATTCAGAATGATGTTATCAATAACAAGTATAAAGGGTATAATGATAATAAAACCATCACAAGCTTCTGTTTTGGAACCAGGAAGCTCTATGATTATGTGGATGACAATACTGTTTTTGCCTTCAGGGATGTAAGTGAAGTCAATTTCCCGATCAATATCATGAGAAATAAGAAAATGGTAGCCATTAATTCAGCCATTGAAATAGACCTTACAGGACAAGTCTGTGCAGACTCCATCGGAACACTGCAATATAGTGGCATCGGTGGCCAGATGGACTTTATGCGTGGTGCAGCATTAAGTGATGACGGAAAGCCTATCATTGCCATTACTGCAAGGACTAAAAAAGGGATTTCACGAATTGTTCCCTACCTGAAACAGGGAGCAGGTGTTGTTACAACAAGAGGTCACATCCACTACGTCATTACAGAATACGGGACTGCTTATCTGTATGGAAAAAATCTCCGTCAGCGGGCACAGGAACTGATCAGCATTGCCCATCCTGATGACAGAGAAATGCTGGAAAGAGCAGCCTTCGAAAGGTTTAAACACTGATTATCAAACAATAACATATTTTAACAACTATTTTCTCTTAAAATTTAAACCAATTTTTCAAACCAAACAAATAATTCATAAAAAAGCCTTAACTTTTTGGCAGTATTTTTGATAAAACTCTTTCTAAAACAAGGAAATTGAAGACTATATATAATTCGATACGAGAAGAAGTTGTAAAGCATTCTAAAGTAAGGAATTCTGTTTTGGGGAATGTGAATGAATGGAAGAGAAGCCATTATATTATTCTTTCCGAAATTATTAAAGAAGAACTATCTGAAGCAGAGGAATTAAAAGGAGGAAAAAAATTCGAAATAGGAACTACTATTTCGCATGTCACCCTGCAACGATTTTTTGAAAATGACTATCAGGATAAAACCCACAGTGATCTGAGGTTTTTAAAAACATTGGACAAAATCTGTATCTTCCTGGGATACAAAGACCTCAATGACTATATTCTTTTTGTCAGACATCAAAAAAACAACATACAAGAGACAGATGATCAGTCATTTCTGACTCAATTAGTGTATAATTACTGTGCTACAGCTTTTGAATTCTGCAGACAGTTTCCCAACCATAATACCGTACTTTTCAAAGATCTGGTATTCGATGATTCACCTTTTTTAGAAAGAGTTTCACAGTTCAGTAAAGAATTGTGTGAAAAAGAATTTCAACTGGTCACCAAAAACAACCGTTCGAACTATGAAGTTTTTGATATTCATATCGTTACTGATGAACCGGATAAAAAAATTCTGGAGTCTCAGGAATTCTGGAATCTGTTATTCAAAGTAGGTGAAACCGGTGAGGAACATTTTGTCAATCAACTGAGTACCCAGATTTATTTCTTTAAGAAAATTGATAATACCTGGAAAATATGGGATAATTATAATCCCGATGCCGGAAGATTAAATAAAATGATTGAATCCGTTTAACATAAGAAAGCCGCAGATCATCTCTGCGGCTTTCATGTTCGAAAACATTTTTTTTCACTTGTCTTTTGTATTACAAATGTAGGCACCCTATTTCAAACGTAAGAAACTTAAATATACTTAAGTGAACACTTCTTTAACTTTATGTTAAATATATTCAAGGAAATTCCATGAATACTTTCGCTATATCTAAGATTTTTGTAATTTGCATACCAATAAAATAAAAGTAAAAGAGAAAATATGTCAACACTTACATTTGCCGAAAAAATTGCTCAAGCAGAGAATTTTTTACCGATTAACGGTACAGATTATATTGAGTTTTATGTAGGAAATGCAAAACAGGCTGCCCATTACTATAAAACCGCTTTCGGTTTTCAGTCTGTAGCATATGCTGGTCCTGAAACAGGAGTAAGAGACCGTGCATCTTATGTGCTTCAACAGGGAAAAATCAGATTGGTACTAACAACAGGACTTAATTCTGATTCTCCTATCAACGAACACGTAAAAAAACATGGTGACGGAGTAAAAGTTTTGGCACTATGGGTAGATGATGCTTACAAAGCTTTCGAAGAAACGACTCAAAGAGGTGGAAAACCTTATTTGGAGCCTGTAACTCTTACTGACGAGCATGGTGAAGTAAGAATGTCCGGAATCTATACATACGGAGAAACCATTCACATGTTTGTGGAAAGGAAGAATTATAACGGACCTTTCATGCCTGGATATGAGAAATGGGAAAGTAATTACAAACCTGAAGAAACCGGTTTATTGTATGTAGACCACTGCGTAGGTAATGTAGACTGGAACAGAATGATCCCAACAGTAGAATGGTACGAGAAAGTAATGGGATTTGTAAACATCCTTTCTTTTGATGACAAGCAGATCAACACAGAATATTCAGCATTGATGTCTAAAGTAATGTCAAACGGAAACGGATATGCAAAATTTCCTATCAATGAGCCGGCAGAAGGCAAAAAGAAATCTCAGGTAGAAGAATATCTTGATTTCTATGAAGGCGAAGGGGTACAACATATTGCGGTAGCAACAAGAGATATTATCCACACCGTAACCGAATTAAAAAAACGTGGTGTAGAGTTTCTTTCCGCTCCACCAGAGGCTTACTATGATATGGTTCCTGAAAGAGTGGGGCATATCGATGAAGATCTAAAAAAATTACAGGACTTAGGTATACTTATTGATCATGATGAAGAAGGATATCTTTTGCAGATCTTTACCAAGCCTGTAGAAGACCGCCCTACTCTATTCTTCGAAATTATTGAAAGACACGGCGCACAGAGTTTCGGTGCCGGAAACTTCAAAGCTTTATTCGAAGCACTGGAAAGAGAACAGGAAAGAAGAGGTAATCTTTAATTTTACATTTAAAAATAGTAAGTTTTGTCAGGATGCAAAGTCTTGACAAAACTTTTTTATAAAACACAGCATATGAAAAAATTTTTGATTGGAATTCTATTCTTTGGTACCTTAGGCGTAAAAGCACAATATGGATCATTGAATGCAATTCTAGACAGACTTGAAGCGAGAAAAGGCATCAATCAACATCTTGAAAATGTAAATATTGATAACAAAAAGTTTGTTTTCATTAAGGATGAGGCAGATCATACGGAAAGGGATTTCATTATCATTAAAGGAAACAATGCCACCTACGTGGAAGTTTTTGATGATAAAGCAACCGGAGAAAGCAGTTCGAATGTATTTACCGGAGATATTATCAGGAAAAAGAATATTGTTTCTTTAAGAGCAGATATGCTTGAAGGTAAGAAAGTTCCCCTACCTGTTACTAAAACTTTATTGTTGACCCAGCAGGACAATATCCTTTACCTTATTGATGTCAATACCAAAGACAGATGGATTGATGAGCAATCTTATTCAAAACCCAAAAAGGCAAAATAAACATCTTGAGGAATTGACTTCTCGGGATGATATTTTCATCTAACTAAAATCTAAACTTATGAAATCATTTGTAGACTATTCCTCAAATTCGGATTTTTCTATACACAATATTCCTTTCGGAGTTGCAGTTTTTAACAAAGAATATATCGGATGCTGTACAAGAATCGGCGATCAGGTTATTGATCTTGCCACCTTGTATGATCTTGGCTATTTTGAAGATATTGAAGGATTAGACGACAATGTTTTTGAAGCGTATACCATCAACGAATTCATTGAACTGGGTAAACCGGTTACCAATGCTATTCGTACAAAAATTCAGGCTTTATTGCAGGAAGATTCAACGTTGTCTAAAGATCAGAAAACGATCGAAGAAGCTTTTTACGATCTGGATAAAGTAAAAATGATGATGCCTGTTCACATCCCGAATTATACGGATTTCTACAGCAGCATCGAACATGCAACCAACGTTGGAAAAATGTTCCGTGATCCCGCTAATGCTTTGTTACCGAACTGGAAGCACTTACCGGTAGGATACCACGGAAGAGCTTCGTCTATCGTTGTTTCTGGAACCGAAATTAACCGTCCGAAAGGTCAGATGAAACCTGCCGATGCAGATAAACCGGTATTCGGACCTTGCCAACAATTGGATTTCGAACTGGAAATGGCTTTCATCATCAACAAAAATACCGAGATGGGCGAAAGCATTTCTACAAAAGATGCTGAAGATTCCATTTTCGGAATGGTCGTTTTCAATGACTGGTCTGCAAGAGATATCCAATCATGGGAATATGTTCCGCTAGGACCATTCCTTGCTAAGAATTTTGGTTCATCTATTTCGCCATGGGTTGTTACCCTTGAAGCACTTGAGCCATTCAAAACTGCTTCTCCTACACAGGATCCTGAAGTTTTAGATTATCTGAAATTTGAAGGAGATAAAAATTACGATATCAACCTTGAAGTATATATCCAGCCTGAAAACGGAGACCAAAACCTGATCTCTGAAAGCAACTACAAGCACATGTACTGGAATATGACCCAGCAACTGGCTCACCATACAGTAAACGGATGTAATGTAGAAGTGGGTGATATGTACGCCAGCGGAACAATTTCAGGAAGCAATCCAAAATCTTTCGGTTCTATGCTTGAATTAACATGGAGAGGACAAAATCCTTTATCACTAAGCAATGGCGAAGAAAGAAAATTCATTGAAGATAACGACACCGTTACGATGAAAGCCTGGGCTGAAAAGGATGGTGTGAGAGTTGGTTTCGGTGAAGTTTCCGGTAAAATTATTCCTACACTTTAATATAAAAAATTAACCGTTAGATGCTTCGACTTCGCTCAGCATGACATCACTGAAAATATACTGCAAAACAGTTGGTATTAGAAGTGTCATGCTGAGCGTAGCCGAAGCATATTTTTTAACATAATTTGAATACTTAGTTTAATTAAGTGGTTAAATAACAATATGAAAACAGTAATTCCTTCCGAAATAACTTCCGTACAATTACAAATGATCATGCAGACTGCTGTTTCGCCACGCCCGATCGCTTTGGCTTCTACGGTGGATAAAAACGGAACTATTAATTTATCTCCGTTCAGCTTTTTTAATATGTTTAGTACGGTTCCTCCGATTTTGATATTTTCACCATCAAGGAGAGTCCGTGACAACACGACAAAACACACCCTGGAAAATGTTCACGAAGTTCCTGAAGTGGTTATTGGAACTGTCAATTTTCCTATTGTACAGCAAATTTCGTTAGCGTCTACGGAATACGAAACCGGAGTGAATGAGTTTATCAAATCCGGCCTTACGATGAAAGACGCTGATCTGGTGAAACCGAAACTGATTGAAGAATGCCCGGTTAACTTCGAATGTAAAGTTTTAGAAGTAAAATCCTTGGGAGATCAGGGAGGTGCAGGAAATCTGGTCATTTGTGAGGTTCAGAAAATTCATATCAGAGAAGAATACCTGAATGAAGCGGGAAACCTGGATCAGAAAAAATTGGATATGGTAGCACGTTTAGGAGGCAACTGGTATTCCAGGAGCAATGAAAACAGTCTTTTTGAAGTTCCGAAACCTTTGGTAACGAAAGGAATTGGTTTTGATCTGTTACCGGATGCTATTAAATACAGCAAAACCTTTACAGGTAATGATTTAGGAATGTTGGCAAATGTTGAGATATTACCTTCAGGAGAATATCATTCAGATGAAATCGTCCATCAGAATGCCCAGAAATTACTTCTGGAAAGCAGAATCGAAGAAGCATGGAATATTTTACTTAAATAATCCAAATGTAACCATGAAAAAATATATTTTCTTATTCATTTTATTCATCTCTTTACAGTCGTGCTATTATCCTGTAAAAAAAGATTACGGGATCTACAGCAAATCTTTAGTCTTTTCAAAAGACAAAAAGTGGCTGATTAACAATATCAAAACAGGTGTTGATTCGCACCACAGAGAAATGATGAGTAAAGAAGCGCTACAGGTGTTTCGGGATCTAAGCAATGGTAAAGCTTCTGATCTAAACACGGCAAAGGCAGAAAATATAATCCAAAACAGCATTCCTTTTGAGCCTGAAATTGAAGACTTTGAGATGTTAAAAAACAATACTGATTTTAGTTTTCTGGTAAATATTTATACATTAAAAGTTAGAAACAGTTTAGACAATTCAATTGGCCAGCAATATGAATATAAAAAAAATGAAACTTTTGCAATGATGGATGTTTATGATATTGCAACCATGAAAAAAATATATTCATTCAAAGCCTATTCAGATGTTTCGGTGGACAAAGATCAAAAGGCAACCATCTTCACTCCGACAACCGAAATGATGACTATGAAAAACTTCAGAAGTCTGTTAAAATCGGTCAAAAAGAATGCGGTAAAAACCGAAAATATTCAATAAAAAAAGGAGTGAAAATTTCACTCCTTCTCTATTTAAAAGTCTGTAAAGTAACGTAATCAGAATTACATGAAGGTATTATACAAACCGGGTTTTCTATTACTTAGCTTTCAGCGATTCTGAAACATTAATCTTTCCTTTTTCTGCAAAATCAGTTATTTTACCGTTTTTATCAATGGAAACATTCAGGTTGTCATTTTTAGAATCATAGTAAATGGAGGTAGCATATCCGGGGCAATCATGCTGTTTGCATCCGTGTATTTTATAAATTCCATCCTCAGAAACAATAGGACTTTCTACGTTGAAGCTTTTTACCATTTCATCATAGTCCTTCCCTACCATCTTTTTCAATCTGTCTGTTAAGCTTTTATCTTCAAATAGTTTAATATCATGAGGGTACTTTCCAGCATTTTTAGTGATAATATTGTCTTTGCCTGTTGTAGCAGTAGGTGCAGTAGTAGAAGTTGAATCCTTCTTCGGTGTTGCAACCGAATCTGTAGGCATTTTAGTGTTTAAAGAGTCTGTTGTGGCAGAAGTTTCAATTTTAGTTTCTTTTTTACATGAAACAACTGTTGCACATAATGATAACGCCAATGCGCCGGCAATTACTTTTTTCATAATTAATTTATATGGTGATTAAATATTATAACGTTTTTTAAATAGCTTTATTTTAAGAAAAATTTCTCAGATCATCTTTATTTTGATAAAATCGATACACTTTTTTACCACAATATTCAAATCTTCAGGTAAATCTTTTTCTATCCACGGTTCTTTGGCTCCAAAAGTATGATTGCCATTTTCAATAAGAAAAAGTTCAGAATTAGGATGAAGAATATGCAGATGTTCCGCCTGTTTTACTTCTACCGCCTCATCTTCTGTTCCGTGAATAATCAGCATATGTGCTTTGGCCATTTCAGCAGCCATCTCCACATCGAACCGATGAATATTTTGCTGGTAATTTTCATAAAACTGATAATAATGAGGCATTTCTTGTTTGGTGCGCCCGTTCAAAGCATAATATACTCCATTCTCTTTCCATTTTTCAAGTGCTTCACCAGTTGGAAAACGATCTAAAGTATCAACGCTTGCCAGCGTAATCAACCCATTGATTCTTTCGTCTTCAAATGTTTTAATAATAGAAATCCCACCTCCTCTGCTATGCCCGATCAGAACAATTCTTTGAGCATCCACATGAGGATCTTCAGTAAAATAATCGATCACCACACCAAGATCAGAAAGCTCTTTAGAATAATTATTATTTCCAAATGCTTCCAGATCCGGAAAATTCACAGGATCTTCTACGGTTGTTCCATTATGGGAGTAATTAAATTTCACGAAGAAAAAGCCCGCTTCTGCAAATTTTTCAGCCATTATATTCCATGCTCCCCAATCTTTATACCCTTTATAGCCATGAACAAAGATAACCAGTGGTAATTTTTCATGAGTATCCGTGTGAAAGCTGTCTGCCAGAAAACTTCTAGTATCCGGGTTTTCCAGATGTATATTCTTTTTAATAATCAAATTCATAAAGCCAATACAATTAATCTAAATCGAAATTAATGAAAAAAACTCTCAAAAAATAACCTTATTTTTGCTTCATGCAGAATTTAAGAACTGTAACCGTGATGCGTTACATTCTGCCACTAAGAGAAGGAGGCTCACTTCCCGCTCTGGCAGAAGCTGATGATGATTTCAAATATGTATTAAAATTCCGTGGCGCAGGCCATGGAGTGAAGATGCTGATCTCTGAACTTTTGGGAGGAAAGATTGCCGAAGCTTTAGGATTGAAAATTCCTGAACTGGCTTTTGTAAATCTTGATGCAGACTTTGGAAGAACGGAGGCCGATGAAGAAATTCAGGATCTGCTGAAGTTTTCAGAAGGTTTAAACCTGGGACTGCACTATCTTTCCGGTTCTATTACCTATGATCCCGGAGTAAGTGTTGACCCGCTTCTGGCTTCAAAAGTGGTTTGGCTGGATGCTTTTATTACCAATATCGACCGTACTTTTAAAAATACGAATATGCTCATGTGGCATAAAGAACTCTGGATCATCGATAATGGCGCATCGTTCTATTTCCACCATTCATGGCAGAATTTTGATGCTGCGGCGAAGACACCTTTCAAATATGTGAAAGATCATGTACTGCTGCCCAAAGCTAAAATGCTGGATGAAGCAGATCAGTTTGCCCATGAAGTATTGAATGACACAATTTTCAGGGAAATTGTCAATCTGATTCCTGAAGACTGGCTTCACTGGAATGATGCTGATGAAACTCCGGATGAAATTCGTGAGATTTATTTTCAGTTCATGAAAACCCGATTAGAAAATTCTCAAATCTTTGTAAACGAAGCGAAAAATGCAAGAGGATAAAATATATGAATACGCGGTAATACGCCTGGTACCTAAGGTTGAAAGAGAAGAATTTTTCAATATCGGATTGGTGATGTTTTCTAAAAAAGAAAAATTCATTAAGGTAGAATTTTATTTGTGCCCTGATAAATTCAAGCTGATGCATAGCAAACTGGATTATGATGACATCATTCAAAACCTGGAAAGCTTTCAAAAAATTGCTGATGGAGATAAAGACGGCGGGCCAATTGCCCAATTTGATATTCCTGAACGTTTCCGTTGGCTGACGGCTTTAAGAAGTGCTGTGATTCAAACATCCAGACCTCATCCGGGAAAATCTAAAGACTTGAATATTACTTTTGGTAAACTTTTTGAGGAGTTAGTAAAATAAGATTCCCTCAAAAAAATTTACGATGACAAAAATCAACAACATATCAATGAACAGGTTTCTTACAAACCTGTTTTTTGTTTTATTTTTAAGTACTTCTCATTTACTTTTTTCCCAATCATTTTCACAGTCACCGGTCAAGACAGAACGCGTAAAAAGCACGCTACTCCCTGAAATTGCGACGGTTTCCGAGAATATTGAGTATAAAATCAATAAAAAAGGAAAATCTCTGGCTTTGGATCTCTATATTCCAAAAGCTGCTACAGCCGAAAAATTACCTGTACTCATCTACGTTCATGGTGGTGGATGGATAGAAGGTGATAAAACAGTACATGCCGATGATTACCTGGAAAGCACGATTGTAAAACTGATGGCAAAGCAATACGCGGTTATCAGTATCAATTACACTCTTCTGAATGACAGCACTCATTTTCCATTACCACTGGAAGATACCAAAGATGCGATAAGATGGGTAAGAAAGAATGCTGAAAAATATAATTTCGACACCAATAATATCGGGCTGTTTGGAGCTTCAGCCGGAGCCCATCTGTCTCTTCTTGCGGCCTACACTCCGGATAATACTTTTATAGGGAGCCCTGAGCTTTCAACTTATTCGGCAAAGGTAAATTATGTAGTAGATCATTACGGTCCTGCCGATATGAATAAGCTTTTTCACACCAGATTAGGTACAATTCCGGTCGCACTCATTGGTATGGTTTCAAAAAAGATTGTCAGTTTACAGCAAGGACTGGTGAAGGGACTTTCAGGGTATGATATCCAAAAAGATCAGGATAGAGCAATAGATTATTTAAAAACTATCTCTCCCGTTACCTATGCTGCTGATGGCGTTCCTACTTTAATTGTACAGGGAAATAAAGACAAGATTGTTCCGCTAAGTCAGGCTAAAAAGCTCCACCGAAAATTAAACAGAGCAAAAGTACAGAACTCTTTAGTCATCATTGACAATGGAGTACATAGTTTTTCCACAACAGATAAGGCGGGGCTTGACAAGATCACAGACCAGACTGTAGATTTCATTGTTTCACAGAAAAAATAATTCTTTATCAAGTATAAAAAAAACGGATCTCAAATTAAAGATCCGTTTTTTTAAGCATCAACTATTAAAAATTAAAATTAAGTCTCGAGAAAACATATCTTCCGTTCTGCCCAAACTGAGACGTAGAACGGGAATAGATAAACTGATCGTTATTCGTTGATGCAGGAAGATTTTTAGTAGGATAAATATCAAATAAATTATTCACTCCTAATGTCAGGCCTATATTTTTGGTAAACTGATAGGCTATTGAAATATCTGTAATGATTTTATCTCCTATTTTCTGGTGTTCATTAAAACCTATGATACCATCTCCGTTCGCATCAAGAACATCGGCTCCCGTTACTTTTCCAAAATAGGTATTTCTAAGATAGAAACTTGCATTCTTCCAGGTCAGCGTATGAGAAAGGCTCGCTTTTACTCTTGGTACAGCTTCTTCCAGATATACTCTTGATTTTTCGGAGAAGTATACTTTTTCCAATTCAGGAGCTTGCAACAATCCTGAAGAGTGGATGTCACCAACCTGTTTGGTTTGATTAAGATTAATGGCGAAGTTATTATCCAGTTTTATCCCTGAAAATCTTGCGTTATGAGAAATTACAACATCAAGTCCTTTCGTTTCTGTATCAATGGCATTGGTAAAGAACTGCGCTGCATTGATGTTCAACTGTTCGTAAATCTTTTTGGCATCATCAGGTACACTTGCCTTTAAAAACTGATCAGTAAGAAGAATTCTGTTATCTATCCTTGTAAAATAGCCATCAGCAGTAAATGTCAAATTAACAGATGGAATTTTATAAGTAAATCCTACGCTTGCAGATTTTGAAGTTTCCTGCTTCAGCTTCGGCATTTCCAATAATCCGGCCACTTGTGAATCATTACTGAAAGTTCCTACCTCCAAAAGCTGGCCATTCGGAAGCTGAGGAGAAGTGACAAACAACGTGGAAGTCACATTGTAATAAATCTGATGAATGGAAGGCGCTCTGAAGCCAGTAGACCCAGCAAATCTTACATTAAAATTTGGAGCAACCTTGATTCTTGAAGCCAGTTTATAGTTAAAAGTAGAACCGAAATCTGAATAATTTTCATATCTCGCCGCAGCGTCTACCAAAAGCCATTTGGTAAAGTTAAATTCGACATCTGCATAAGCTGCTACCGACTGTCTGTTTTTATTCACAGCATTTTCAGGTCTGAATCCACTAAATACCTGTGAACCTCCAGGCAAAGCAGCTCCGAAGAAATCAGTAGGTCTTTTGGTGTTTCCGTTCCACACATTTCCGAAAACATCATATGTTGCGTAAGAAGCCTCTTCTCCAGCGGTCATCTTAAAGTTTTCAAAACGATGCTCTCCTCCAAAAGCGATATTTAGTCCTTCCCAAACATCATATTTTTTAGAAAAATCTAAATTGATTGTATTTTGAGTAAATCTTAAACCGCCTGCATTAAATTCATTGGGAGAAGCAAAGCGTAAAGAGGTATTTCCGGTATTTCCAATATTATAGGTAAATGAATTTTGTCCGAAAGTATTGCTAAAATCAATATGCCAGCCATCCCATTTTCCTTTGATTCCCGCCGCCAGGGAGATATCCTGAATATCTGTGCTGATCTGTGGAAGATATCCATCCGGGTATAATCCTGTAAAAGTTCTGCTTTCACTCGGCCTTCTGTAAAACCCTCCTGAAGTACCGTGTCTCAGGCTATATCCACCGAAAGAATATACTTTCCAGTCATCACTGATCGGCACCTCAGCATTGATAAAAAACTGATGATTATTGAGTTTAGACTGTCCTACCTGCATATTAAAATCCTTTCTTGTCTGACCTCTGTAGGCCAGCTCCTGATCCGTGAAGTAGTTTAGCTGATCTCTTGTAAAACTTCCGGATTTCAACACATTTTGTAACGCAGCAATGGTGTTGGCGCCCTGAATATCATTCTGTAAAGTTTGGGAAAAGTAACTGACATTCTGTGCATACTGATGAATGTAATTGACCAGCTGCTGAGAATTGGGAGTATTCCCGATATCATTGAAAAGCGAAGAAAGGTTCACTCCGTCATTTAATGCACGTCGCTCGATGGCATTATAGGCATTGTAGATAGGTGCGTTTTCTGTTCCTGCTCTATAGGTAGGATTTCTGAACTGTGAAGACCAGGTAATATTGAAAAAACCTCCTTTTGTTCCGATTTTATTCCCGTAGTTCAAATCCAGCTGAATGTTCTGTCCGTCGAAGTTTCCAGTGTGATCATTGGCTGCGGGCGTTAAATTTCCACCGTAGCTGATCTGACCTGTCAGTTTTCCTGTATCTCTTTTAAGTTCAAGGTTCATCACGCCGGCGATGGCATCTGATCCGTATTGTGCGGCTGCTCCATCCCTTAATACTTCAATCCTGTTTAAAGCAAATGAAGGAATCGCATTCAAATCCGTTCCCACCGTACCTCTTCCGGGTGTTCCGTTCACATTTACCAAAGCGGAAGTATGTCTTCTTTTCCCGTTTACCAAAACCAAAACCTGATCAGGTCCCAATCCTCTTAATTGTGCAGGATCTAAATGATCTGTTCCGTCTGAATTGGTCTGAATAGTGGAAGTAAAAGAGGGCGCTACAGCGTTCAATATTTGACCTATGCTGGTTTGTGGTAGTATTATCGAAGATTCTTTCAGATTGAAAACATCTACAGGAACCGGGCTGTCCATTTTTGATCTTGCACCGGCTCTGGATCCTAAAATCACAACTTCTTCTACACTATTGGTTTTTACGGTGTCTTTTTTTGATTGTATATTACCTTTTTCCTGACCGTACGTGTATACGCCAAGAAAAAACAGAACAGAGGCCGAAAAAATAGTTTTTTTATTTCTCATATAGTTTAGAATTTGATTGAACATTTATGTTTTTTACAAGGTGCAAATCTAAAACTTATTCATTAGTCTACAAAATCAATAGACTTTATTTTATAAAAAATAATTATCGTTTCTTTCTATCCCTTATTAAAGATACGGTTTTTAAGACAATAAAAAACGGATCCAATATTGAATCCGTTTTTTATTGATATTCTGAATACAGACTAAAGCAGTTCTGAATTGAATTAAAAAATCTGAGCTATCTGAGATTCCTCCTTTGTCGGAAGTAATTGTAGAAGCTTCTTATTTTAAATCTTGGTCAGTTTTGCATATTTAAGAATCAGGTTTTTCTCTCCTTCATGGATGAAAATTACTTTTGCTTTGATATTCTGAGGATCGGTTCCGTCTAAAAAGGAAACTTCACCAATTCCAAAACGATCATGTCTTACTTTATCTCCCACTTCAATATCCTGAGAGGATGCTCCGCTTGGATTAATAATTTTTGCAGTGCTTACCGGTTTAAGTTTTCTTGCTTCCGGAGCAGGCTTTGAGTTATCTCCTTTTTCAATTGTCTTTTTCTCAACTTTTTTGAACCCTTTCACTTCGGAAGGATGTTCGTCAAAAATATTAGATTTCACCCCGGAGTTATTGATAAATCTTTTTTCCAGTGCAGGATTTAAGAATTCAATATATTGATCATCAATTTCACTTAAGAATCTTGAAGGCTCTGCATCAGTAATTTTCCCCCATTGAAAACGGGAAACAGCGTACGAGAAAAATGCTTGTTTCTCGGCTCTTGTTAAAGCCACATAGAACAGTCTTCTCTCCTCTTCCAGATCTTCTCTGGTTGCAGAACTCATAAAACTCGGAAAGAGATTTTCTTCAAGTCCCACAAGATGTACAACCGGGAACTCCAATCCTTTTGAAAGGTGAATGGTCATCAGAGAAACCATATCGTCTTCAAGGTTTTTATCTTGAGTATCGGCAGAAAGTGCAATATTCTCAAGGAAATTAGAAAGACTCGGATCTCCGTCTTCCAACTGCATCTGTTCTTCAATGAATCCCTGCATTGAGTTCATCAATTCCTGAACGTTTTCTACTCTCGAAATTCCCTCCGGAGTCTGATCATCCTTCAAAAATTTGATTAATCCGCTTCGTTTTGCTACTTCCATAGCCACACTATAAGCCGTTTCTGTTTTCAGCAATACCTGAAAAGCCTTGATCATCGACCAGAAGTCATTCAATTTATTGAGAACGCCATTGTTCAGTCCCAATTGAGGAGCATACATCGGAAGGTTATCCAAAATTTTTGAAATGGAAACATTTTGTGCATCAGCAAAAACAATCAGCTTATTCTGAGTTGTTTCGCCAATTCCTCTTGTTGGATAGTTGATAATTCTCATCAACGCCTCAGAATCGTTTTCATTGATCAGAAGGCGTAGGTATCCTATTAAATCTTTCACCTCCTTCCTTTGATAGAAAGAAAGGCCACCATATACCTTATATGGGATATTTTTACGTCTCAAGGCATCTTCAAATGCTCTGGTCTGAGAGTTTGTTCTATATAAAATAGCGAAATCACTATATTTTCTCTGGTCACGGTTGCGGAGTTCCCAGATATTTCCGGCTACGAAGTTCGCTTCATCGGCATCGGAAAGGGAACGATATATCTTGATTTTATCTCCTTCTTCGTTATCACTGAACACATTTTTCTTGAACTGCTGTAAGTTTTTAGCAATAACAACATTAGCGGCATTAACAATATTCTGAGTGGAGCGATAGTTCTGTTCCAGAGATACCGTTACTGCATCAGGATAATCTTTTTTAAAGTTTAAGATATTATAAATATTGGCCCCACGGAAAGAGTAAATAGACTGAGCATCATCTCCCACCACACAGATATTCTCGAATTTTGAAGCCAGTGCTTTTACAATAAGATACTGAGAATGGTTGGTATCCTGGTACTCATCTACCATGATATACCTGAATCGATCCTGATATTTGGCCAGTACTTCCGGAAAACGGGTCAATAATTCGTTGGTTTTCAATAACAAATCATCAAAATCCATGGAACCGTTTCTGAAACATGCGTCTACATACCTTTGATAAATCTGCCCGATAAATTTCATATTGGCCTTTTCATCAGCTTCCATCAATTCTGGATTATTGAAATAGGCTTTTACCGTAATCAGGTTGTTTTTGTAGGTGGAAATTCTTGCCTGAACTTTTTTGGGTTTGTAAAGGTCAGCATCAATATTCATGTCTTTCAACACTTTCTTAATCACATTCAAAGCATCCTGCTGATCATAGATGGTAAAGTTGGAAGGATATCCCAGAACATGCGCTTCGATTCTTAAAATTCTGGCAAAAACAGAGTGAAAAGTACCCATCCAAAGGCTTCTTGCATTGCTGTCACCTACTACTTTTGCAATACGGTCTTTCATTTCCCGGGCTGCTTTATTGGTAAATGTCAGAGCCAGGATATTGAAAGGATCTATTCCATTGTGTATTAAATGGGCAATACGCATAGTCAATACACGTGTTTTTCCGGAACCTGCTCCTGCAAGCACCATCAAAGGTCCTTGTAAAGAGGTAACGGCTTCATATTGTGATTCATTGAGTCCTTTCAAATAGTCCATACAGCAAAAAAATTTTTGGGAACACAAAATTAATGTATTCAGAGGAGAATTCAAACTTTCATTGGAGAAGTTGGAAATTAGAGATTGAAGACTATGAGAAAAGACATTGGAGGCAGCAAGCTAGAGGATGGTTTACTTTTAATCTGAATACAGTAAATGTAAAGTATCTAAATAATCAATCTTAGAAACCACCTTTGCTTCCTTACCTTCAAAGGAAAAATAGGGATAGTGAGGATTTTTCTTTCTCAGCTTTAAAAATTTTTCCCGGCTCATACTTTTGCCATTGAAGCAGTAATAATCTGGCTGTGGATCATTTACAATAACAACAGCCCCAATCGTAAATCCTCCATAACCGATTTGAAATTCCTTATTTTCAATTTTTTCATTTCCCTTGAAAATTACTGCCTGATTCCCATAACTATAGCCACTTATAGTATCTCCTACTTTATTTCCTTTCCTTTTTGCTTCATTAAGTTTGTCAAAATTAAAGTACAATACATTTTCATCCTCAATAAGATCATTAGGAATCTTCAATAAAAAATATCCATTTTCATTGGTAGTGGTTTTTATCAATTTACTTTTGGTGATCAATAATACTTCGGTGTTGGGAATTATTTTTTTGGTCTCTTTGAAAATAAGTCTCCCTGATAATCTGGTAACATCTACTGCCTTTTGCTCTGTAGCTGCCTTAAAGTTGTTTTCGATCTGAGCTTGAACAAAAGTAAAATTTGTGATTAAAATAATACCGGCTGCAATTTTAGGAATGGAAATTGAAGGTATCCTCCCACAAATTTCCTTACCATTAGCAGTATCGAAAACATTCTGAATCTGTTCGTCCGTTTTCTCTGCAAAATCTACTATGTATTTAGAACATTTTTTGCAAAACTTTCCTTCCTGAGAGTCTTGCATATTCTCCCATTTTTCAGGACAGGGATCGTTGATTTTAATATTCTTTCTTATCATTTTTAAATGTTTTTATAATCAGCAAGTTCACTGTAGTTTTCAATTAAAGCCTCTGTCATTATCTGGTTACAATATTGATATATTAATGGGGTCATGAATTAGTTCTCTTTTTAAAGCTTGTAATTATTTGATTTTCATACACATAATAACTCAAAAAAAAAAAAAAAAAAAAAAAAAATAAAGGATGCTCCCATTAATAAATTATCCCTTCTGGCAGGCTTCTACCGTCAGACTGCGTGGGATAAGCTGCAGCTTGTTCTAGGCTAATAATTTGAGATTTGAACGAAATTAATCCTATGTTTATAAGTAATAAGAGTATTATATTTCTTTTCATAATTTATATTTTTCTAGTTAACCCGGATTTTACTTTTTTTATCATCATTTAGTTTTATCTCATAATTGGTGCCATTAGAATCCATTTTATAGAGATTAACAGCTTTTACATTCATTGTTTCGCTGATAAAGTTTAAGAATGTAAGTTCTAGATCTCTAGATTTATTCATTGTAGGTTTTAAATAACAATGATTAGCCTTACCTGTCTGTGGTAGAGCCAATCATTTTGTTATTTAAGGATAATTTGAAATTATTGTTTTGTTAAATGTATAATCTGATTGTCTGGCAATGTAGTTTTAAAATTACTACAGTCTTGGGTAACAATATCGTTATCAGGATGGAAATTAATGGACATTAGATTTGGTGTTTCCGGTTTTATTCTTAAATATGTATATCCATAATCTATACAGCCTAATCTTCCACCAAAAAAACTCATCAAATATGCCTTTAAATCTTTTTGAAAATTAAAACCTCTAAAATCTTTTTGTAACTCAATATCTGTTTTATTAAAACTATCAAACTCTACAAGACCATTGGCATTTGTAATTTTTAGTCGTCCAATTAATCTATCCCATTTTCGAGTTTCTCCAACATTTTCTTTTTTAATAAAATTAAACTCATAAATTTTGCCATTAAGAGTTCCTTTCCATGTTCCGACATATTTATTTAAAGAATTATTGATATCTTTTACATAGGTAACAGGGGGACATGTCTGGTCATTAAAGCTGCATTGCGCTATTGTTTCAAGAGAAAGGGTTTGTGCTGTACAAGCTGTAAAAACTGTAAAACAGATAATACTTAATATATTTTTCATAATTTTTATTTTTCTAGTTAGCCCGGGCATCCAGTTGTAATTTTACCTTTTTTATCATCATTTAGTTTTATCTCATAATTGGTGCCATTAGAATCCATTTTATAGAGATTAACAGCTTTAACATTCATTGTTTCGCTAATAAAATTTAAAAAAGACAATTCTAAATCTGTAGATTCTTCACCCATAAGTCCTTTATATGATTTTGTAAAATCTTCAATCTGTTGTTTTGTGAAGCTTTTAATCTGATACTGATTTCCTATAAATCGGATCTGATAATTCCCTTTACTTGTAACCATTACTGCATATACATCGGATAAAGGTCTTCCCTGTTCCTGGGCATTTCTCAGCATATCCATTAAATACCAAACATCG
The DNA here is from genome assembly GCF_003815875.1 of Chryseobacterium lactis. Taxonomy (NCBI): domain Bacteria; kingdom Pseudomonadati; phylum Bacteroidota; class Flavobacteriia; order Flavobacteriales; family Weeksellaceae; genus Chryseobacterium; species Chryseobacterium lactis. The sequence goes on along the minus strand of NZ_CP033924.1, from coordinate 2,624,832 downwards.
GCCGGAGAAAACATTTTTATTCCTGTTCTTGTTTCTTCATCTCCATCAGCGTTTGTATAAGTATAATCATTAATATGTGTATGAAGATAAGCCATTATATTTTTATTCTCGGGCAGGTCAGGTCTTGGAAGAGATAGGGTATTTGAGGTTTCAGTTTGTCCGGAAGTATCTTGATATATATAACTTCCATCAGCTCTCTGGATATAGCCGGTTTCTCCTTTCATTCCTGTTTTTCCTTCTAAATTAGTAACATTACTTTTAAATGTTGCGTTATTTCTCAAAGTCTTTACTTTTGCACAATTATCTATAAATTCTTTAAATTCAGGAGTATAAGGATAACCTCCGCTACCTCCAGAACCACTTCCGGGGGGGCCTCCTGCTGTAGCCCCCCCGCAGTTATTATTTACTTCAACGCTTTGACAGGGTAAATAAGGACCCGAGCCTTTGCATGTTGTCTTATTATAGGAAAAGGTTTCTCCCGCACTTCCGTCATCATTTGTCCATGTCCATGTGACCTCTACGGTGTAACACAATTGTCCTTTTGAAGAAGCTCTATCATTTACTATTCTTCCCTTTAATTGTTTTCTTTCTTTAAAGACCAGAACATCAAAAAATTCGTTTGAATCTCTACCTTCCTTTCTTTTAAAAAAAACTCTGTCACCTTCTCTATATGCGACAAGAACAAAGCTTACTTTACCATCTTTAATAACAGGAGCTTCTAAGAAACTTTCATCAAAATTTCCCATTGTGAGCGCGTAATCCCAGTTTACAGTTCCAAAGTTGGTAGTAAAATAATTCTTATCAGCATACTTTTCAAATACTTTTTTCACATTCCCAATATATTTTTCATCTTCTTTCCAGAGACTTTTGTTCGTATATTCGTTAGAAGTCAGGTCAGGAGAAGCATAAATTTCATCATGCATACATGAATATAGAGAAATCGTAAAGACTGCCAGCAATAGAAACTTGAAAATAATTTTGTTTTTCATAGGCATTTGAATGTTTTTTAAGTTGTTAAATATAATTGTTTTTCAAATTCACTCTGATGTGAAATTAAACAAAACTAAAATTAAATCTCAATGTATACAACAACTTTTGTTTTAAAATCCACAACATTTGTTTTAATTTTAAAATCTAAAAAACAGTAAATTAGCAAAAAAAATACATCCATTATGTCTTAGGAACTAAACTTCGTGAGCTGAGAAACGAAAAAAAACTATCACAAACACAGATTGCCGTTGAACTTGATGTTTCACAAACTGCATACGGAAAATGAGAAAACGACCAGACAAAACCTGGAATAGATAATCTTCTGAAAATCTCTGAGTTTTATGAAATAGATATTTATGAACTTTTAAAGCCAGAAGAAGCTTATACACAGATAAATAAGAAAAATTCAGCTAATGAAAATTCCAGTAATAATATGATTCAGAATCAGACTAATAACTACAATACCTCTGAAAAATTGGTCGAGCAATACGAAGCCCGTATCAAAGAGCTAAAAGAACTAAATAAAGAGCTTCGCAAGCAACTTTCTTTCTGGAAAAATAAGAAAGAAGAACAGTAACATATTTCCTGTCACCCAAGAGAGATGTACAATATTGTAACATCTTACCTATAGATTCTACTAATTGACAAAACAATTTCTAAGTTTATGAAAAAGCGATTTCTTTCTGCTGCTGCCGTAGCTTTCTTCGGGCTCATGCTGAATGCACAGCAAATCAAATTCGAAGAGTATGACCTTCCCAACGGTCTTCACGTAATTCTTCATCAGGATAATTCAGCGCCGGTAGTTACCACAGGGGTAATGTACCACGTAGGAGCGAAAGATGAAGTAAAAGGCAGAACAGGTTTTGCACACTTCTTTGAACACCTTCTTTTTGAAGGAACACCTAATATTAAAAGAGGTGATTGGTTCAAGATTGTTTCTTCAAATGGAGGACAAAACAATGCAAATACCACCAACGACAGAACATATTATTACGAAACTTTCCCATCGAATAACGAGCAACTTGGACTTTGGATGGAATCTGAAAGAATGCGTCACGCGGTTATCAACCAGGTGGGTGTAGATACACAAAGAGAAGTTGTAAAAGAAGAGAAGAGATTGAGAATGGATAATCAGCCTTACGGAAATCTTTTCCCGACTATTCAAAAAAATCTGTTCACGAATCACCCGTACAACTGGCCTACAATCGGTTCTATGGAAGATCTGAATTCAGCAAAGCTTGAAGAGTTCCAGGCATTTTATAAAAAATATTATGTTCCTAATAACGCAACTTTGGTCATTGCAGGTGATATTAAACCTGAACAAACTAAAAAATGGGTTGAGGAATATTACGGAGGAATTCCAAAAGGAACGATCTATCCAAAGGATTTCCCAAAAGATGCTCCGATTACTCAGGAGAAAGAGGTAACAGCAACGGATCCTAACATCCAGCTTCCGGCTTATATTTTTGCTTACAGAACACCTGCTAATAAAGAAAAAGACGCTTATGTTTTAGATATGCTGTCTTCTTATTTAAGTAATGGTAAATCATCTGTTTTATATAAAAAATTAGTAGATCAGGAGAAAAAAGCACTTCAGGTAGCAGCTTTCAACCAGGGGCTTGAAGATTACAGTATTTTCGCCTTTTTTGCAATCCCGATGGGACAAACGACCAAACAAACATTACAAGCTGACATTGATGCGGAGATCAAAAAGCTTCAGACGACTTTAATTTCTGAAGAAGATTATCAAAAACTTCAAAACCAGTTTGAAAATCAGTTTGTGAACCAGAATTCAAGCATTCAGGGAATTGCGGCTTCTTTGGCTACCAACCACGTATTGATGGGAAATACCAACCTTATCAATAAGGAAATCGACATTTACAGATCTATTTCAAGACAAGATCTTCAAAATGCAGCTAAAAAGTATCTAAATTCTAACCAAAGAATCATTATCAACTACGTTCCTGAGAAAAAATAATTTTACCAATGAAAAAGCAATTCACCTATATAGCAGCGGCATTTTTATTTGCAGGAATGCTTAATGCCCAAAAAATAGATATCAATGCAATGCCAAAACCAGGACCTACTCCTGCCATCAACATTGCTAAACCAAAGACCTTCCAGCTAAGCAACGGGCTTACGGTAATGGTCGTTGAAAACAACAAACTGCCAAGAGTAAATACTACTCTTTCCATGGACAGACCTCCTTATTATGAAGGAAATATCAGCGGAGTAAGCTCCATCATGGCAGATCAGCTTGAAAACGGGACAACTCATTTAAGCAAAGATGATTTTAACAAAAAAGTAGACTTTTTAGGAGCCAACCTGAGCTTTAGTTCTAATGGAGCTTCTTCAAATTCTCTTTCAAAATATTTTCCTGAAGTATTGGGATTAATGGCTGATGCTATTGTAAATCCTAAATTTTCAGCAGAAGAAATTCAAAACTCAAAAGAAAGAACGATAGAGGGTTTAAAAGCTGATGAGAAAAATGCTTCTTCCATTGCTTCAAGAGTCTCTACTGCTTTGATGTATGGGAAAAATACCTCAAGAGGAGAATTTGAAACCATTGAGTCTATTAATAAAATTCAATTGGCAGATGTTCAGAATATTTACAACAAATACTATTCACCGGACAATGCCTATTTGGTTATTGTGGGAGATGTAAAATTTGACCAGATAAAGCCATTGGTTGAGAAAGCTTTCGGAAGCTGGAAAAAATCAAATACAAAATTTGCGGCATTGGAACCGGCTTCCAACGTTGCTAAAACTGAGATTAATGTGGTTGATGTACCTTCAGCAGTACAATCGGTATTATCCGTCGGCAATCTGAACACACTTAAAATGAAAGATCCGAACTACTTCCCTGCTACGATCGCCAATTATATTCTTGGCGGCGGCGGTGAAGCAAGACTTTTTATGAATCTTAGAGAGAAAAACGGATTTACTTACGGAGCCTATTCCAGCATGACGCCAAGCAAATATTCTCCTGAATTCTCGGCTGAAACAAGTGTAAGAAATGAGGTAACAGATAAGGCTGTTAAAGAAGTGATGAATGAGCTTAATGCAATTTCTACGGTAAAACCTGAAGAACTGGATAATGCAAAGGCAAAACTAAAAGGGGCTTTTATTATGTCTTTAGAAAAGCCGGAAACGATTGCAAGGTTTGCTTTAAATCAAAAAGTTCAGGATCTTCCTGCTGATTTCTACACCAACTATTTGAAATCTATTGATAAAGTAACTGCTGCAGATGTTTCAAATGCGGTAAAAGCAACGATTCTTCCCAACCAAAGCAGAATTTTCATTGCCGGTAAAGCTTCTGATATTTCTGAAGGACTTGAAAAACTGGGCTATTCTGTAAAATACTTTGATAAAGAAGCCAATCCTGCAACCAAACCTACTACGCAGAAAATCGATGCTAATGTAACAATCGGTTCTGTAGCTGATAAATACATCAATGCCATCGGAGGTTTGGCAGCCGTTCAGAAAGTAACTTCCATTACTGCTGATGCCAATACCAAAGTACAGGGAATGGACATGAGTATGAAACTCCTTCAGGCAAAAGGCGGAAAGATGATGATGGAGATGAAAATGATGGGCAATACGCTTCAAAAGATCGTTTTTGATGGTAAAGACGGCTATATGGAAGCACAAGGGAAAAAAATTCCTTTGAATGACAAGCAAAAAGCATCAATGACTGAGCCTGAGCTTTTCCCGGAATTGACTTTTGCCAAATCAGCAGAATTAAAGCTGGCAGGAATAGAAAAGTATAACAACGAAGATTCTTATGTGGTAAAAGGACCAAAACAAACCTATTATTACAGTGTAAAAACGGGTCTGAAAACCGGTGAGATAAAATCTGGTGAAGGAGGTTCTATCCCAACGAGCTATGCCGATTATAAAGATGTTTCAGGTGTAAAGTTTCCATTCACCATTATTCAGAATATGGGCGGAATGGATATTAATATGGCCGTACAGTCTTATCAGCTGAACCAGGCTAAAGATTCTGATTTTAAATAAGAAAGATTTTCTTTATAAAAAAGGGCTGTCTCACTTTTGAGACAGCCCTTTTTGTTGGGAAATTAGTCTGTTTTTAGGAAGCTAGGATCTTATCTGCGATAAAATTGAGTACAGCCAATTATTTATCTCACGCTGATTTTGCAGATTACGCAGATAAATAAAAAATCTGCTGGATCTGCGAGAAAAAGTAATCTAACCATTTTAGCTCAACCTTACATCACCGTTCTCCAGGTCATAAAAATAAACCTGAACCCTATCTCAACCTTATTTTTAGCGTAAAATCATTGTCTGATTTATAAACTTTGGCAGTTAATCCATATTTACCAGCATCTTTTTTTGTTGTTCAGTAAAAAAAGATTAAATTTGCCCATTCAAAAAGATATCAGAATTAATGGACACTATATTTACACTATTGATGGTTCTTATTATGATTGCCAGTGTTTTATTGGTAATTATCGTTATGGCTCAAAATCCTAAAGGAGGAGGCCTTTCCAGTACTTTCGGAGGTGCATCATCTGCACAGTTTGGAGTACAGAGAACCAATGATTTCATGGAAAAAGCAACATGGACTCTAGGCGGAACTATCATCGTTCTGATCCTTTTAAGCGTTGTTATTACAGGTAAGCCATCACAAGTGGCACCAGGTCAGCAACAACCAGTTAAAAAAGAAGCTCCTGCTAAAAAGGCTCCTGCTTCTTCTACAACAACTACTCCGGCGCAGGCTCCTGCAACACCGGCTAAATAAGAAGGTAATCATTAGATATACAATAAAAGCAACTCAATTGAGTTGCTTTTTTATTTGAACCGACATCAGATTTTTGATTTTGTAAGAAGAGAAGAGAGTTCCAAAGTACTATTTCAACTTGATCTTTTCAATCTGATGGCGAAGTTTTAAACCAGCTTTTAAAAATGAATATTGCATTGGTTTTGCTTCCTTATAATATTTATCAATGAAAATCTGCATGGCTCCATAAAACCGGCTTAAATAAACTTCATCTTTCACGGTGCTTTCCCCTTTATGATGAAGAATTGAAGCCTTTCCATAATAATAGTTCCTGTAGCCATTTCTCAACAATGTATAGCAAAGATCAATATCTTCTCCATACATAAAATAAGCATCATCCAGCCCGCCAATATTTTGGTAAACCTCTCTTTTAATCAATAAAAAAGCACCTGTTACCACTTCTACTTCAGCAATGGCTGTTTCTTCTATATCATTTCTGTAATAAGACCTGGAGTTTTTCTTTTTAAAACTTGTAAATAATTTCTCAAAAGAATTGAACATATCGGGAACCGAACGCTTGCTTTCCGGCAGAAAGTTTCCTTCTGCATCATGCATGTGTACTCCCATACCTCCGAAGTCAGTATGAGAATCTGCAAAATCAATAAGTTCTTTCATATAAAATCCTTCCAATTCCGTATCAGGATTTAAAAGTAGCAGATATTCTCCTGTGGCAGTTTGTATCGCTTGATTATTGGCTTTTGAAAACCCTCCGTTATTCTCAGAAGAAATAAAGTGTACAGTAGGAAATTCGGGGATAAGATCTCCCCATGAACTATCTGTAGAGGCGTTATCAATCACAATTATCTCATAGTCCAGCTCTTTTACGTATTTCTGAATTGATAAAAGACAGCTTTTTAGTAATTGGGTAACATTATAATTAACAATAATAACAGACAGCTTCATAATTAATCCTTTTCGTTGTATGGCAATCGGTTGATAATGGATCTTCCTAAAGAAATTTCATCAGCATATTCCAACTCATCTCCTACTGAAATTCCTCTTGCAATGCTTGAAAAATTTACATTAAAATTTTTAAATTTTTTATAAACATAATAAGCTGTGGTATCTCCTTCCATCGTAGCACTCAACGCAAAAATAAATTCCTTCACTTTCCCTTCATTCAATTTTCTTTCAATACTTGGAATGTTTAATTGATTGGGACCAACTCCTTCCATCGGAGATATCTTTCCACCCAGAATCAAGTATTTTCCGGTGTATTTTCCTGTATTTTCAATTGCAATAACATCACGTACATCTTCAACGATGCAGATCAGCTCGCCGTTTCTTTTTTCATTGCTGCAAATTTCACAGATCTCAAAATCTGAAAAATTATGACATTCTTTGCAGTATTTTATTTCGTTGACAAGATTGATCAGGGAATTTCCAAGACTTACTGCTCTGGAACTGGGTTGCTTCAATAAATGCAGTGCTAATCTCAATGCAGTCTTCCGCCCGATACCAGGTAATCCCGAAATCTCATCCACTGCTTTTGCCAAAACTTTACTTGGGTAATCCATAAGCACAAAAATAAGGATTAAAGTTGAAAATTGATTGTCGAAAATGAAAACAAAAACATGATAATCCATAGGGAATACTCAATTCGCTTTGTTGCAAATTATCTATCCTGAAGCAAATCGGGTATCTTACAGTTCTCAGATCTTTACCCCATTTATCTATCATCTATCATCTATTATTTCTAACCCTATCTCTACAACTTCCACCCGCACAATGTCCCGTCTGATAATTTAATCTTTTCATGACATCTGCGATACTTAGAACTCTAAAAAAACCTTTATATTTGCGGCTCGAATTAAATATGAAAAAAATAAACTAACATGGTACTTAACAATCTTAATTATCCACTGGATTTCAAATTCAAAATCACTACCTTAGCCAGCGACTTCAACATTACAGACAGAAATGGAAACTACGTAGCCTATGTACGTCAGAAAATGTTTAAACTGAAAGAAGATGTAATCGTTTTTAATGATGAGAGCAAGTCGAAGGAGCTTTTTAGAATCAGAGCAAATAAATGGATCGATTTCAATGCTTCCTACTCGTTAAACGATGTGGCAAACAATAAAAACTTCGGCAGATTAGCAAGAAAAGGCATGCGTTCTATCTGGAAAGCCAGCTATGATGTTCTTGATGCCAATGATCAACCGAAATTCAAAGTTCAGGAAGACAATGCCTGGGTAAGATTTTGGGATAGTTTTGTAGGAGAACTTCCTATCATCGGAATGTTTACCGGATATTTTCTGAATCCATCGTATACTGTAATGGGAATGGATGGAAAAGCTTATTTTAAATTAAAAAAAATGCCTTCGTTCTTCGGAAGAAGATTCCAGTTGGATAGGTTAATTGATATTGACGATGAGGAAGAAAGCTTAGTAATCCTTTCATTGTTAATGATGACCCTTCTTGAAAGAGCCAGAGGCTAAAAAATAAAACCACAAACAAATGAAATACCTAATTATCTTATTTTCTGCGTTTCTTTTGATTGCTTGTAAAAAAGAAAAAGAAACTGTTTCCACTTCCAATCCCGGCGACTCTTTAAGTATTGTTAAAGATTCTGCAGCTGCAAAACATTCTGAGGGAAAAATTCTGGTTGGAAATATTCCATTTCCAAAGGAGATTAAAGAATGTTCATGCTACTTTGCGATCAATAAAGCTGATTTTGAATCAGAAAAATACATCTACGCTGATGATGCAGGCAAAACTGCTTATATGATGCTGGATGGCAAAAGAGTGGCAATGAATCTTATTTCTTCAAGCGATATGGAAGTTGACGAAGAGCTTACCAAAGAAATTGAAAATGATAATTATAAAATTTCCGTAAAAGGTAAAAAAATAAAAGGCGAGGAAGCTTTGTTATTTGAAGGGACCCTGACGATTGAAAAACCTGATGGTACAGTCTTCACTACACCGATCTACGGAGAATGTGGATGTTAAAAACAAAAAGAAAACAGGGGCATTTGTAAATTTACTTATTCGCCTTTAGCTACTCATAAAAAATGCTTCTGTATCTCACGGAAGCATTTTTTATTTCGTAAATTTGAGAAAAATAAAATTCAATGGAATTATCTAACATAGAACCGCAGATTATCTGGAAAAATTTTTCCAAGTTAAATGCAGTTCCAAGACCATCAAAAAAAGAAGAAAAAGTAATCGCTTTCATCAAAGGATTTGGTGAAAACCTCGGACTGGAAACGACAGTAGATGAAGTAGGAAATGTAATCATTAAAAAACCGGCTACTGCAGGAATGGAAAACCGTAAATCAATTGTGCTTCAATCGCACCTTGATATGGTTTGCCAGAAAAACAATGATGTCAATTTTGATTTTGAAACGGAAGGAATCAAAATGGAAGTGGATGGTGACTGGGTAAAGGCAAAAGGAACTACTTTAGGAGCTGACAACGGCTTGGGAGTGGCGACGATTATGTCTATTCTTGAAAGTTCAGATATTCCACACCCTGCTTTGGAAGCTTTATTTACTATTGATGAAGAAACAGGAATGACAGGAGCTTTAGGTTTAAAACCGGGGCAATTAAAAGGAGATATCCTATTGAATCTTGACACCGAAGAAGATGATGAGATCGACATCGGTTGTGCAGGAGGTGTTGATGTAACGATCACTCAAAGCTACAGTACTGAAGCTTCAAAAGGACAGGTTGTGAAAATCGGAGTAAAAGGTCTTCAGGGAGGTCACTCCGGAATGGATATCCACAAAGGTTTCGGAAACTCCAATATCATTTTAGGAAGACTCCTTTACAGTGGTTTGGAAAAACAAAATATTGAAATCATCTCTATTGACGGTGGTGGCTTAAGAAACGCTATTCCAAGAGAAGCTGCTGCACTTATCTCTGTAAGAAATGCACAGGAATTCATTGAAGAAGCAACTGCTCTTAAAAAAGATATTTTAGAAGAATTCGCTTCAGTAGAACCGGGTATTCAAATTAATATTGAAAACTCTACATCCTCTGACAAATCGATTTCAGAAGCAGATTCAAAAAAATTGATTCTTACTCTGAAAGCTCTTCACAATGGAGTGTACAGAATGAGCCCAGATGTTGCAAACCTTGTGGAAGCTTCCAACAACGTGGCAAGAGTTGAATTGAAAGGCGGAGAACTTAAAATCTTAAACCTTACGAGATCTTCTGTAGATTCATCTAAATATTCTGTAGCAGAACAATTAAAATCTGTAGCAGAATTGGCCGGAATGAATGTAGAATTCAGCGGTTCATACCCAGGGTGGAAACCAAAACCGGGTTCTGAGATCGTACAGATCATGGAAAAGATCTACACCGAAAAATTCAATGAGAAGCCTCATGTAGTGGCTTGTCATGCCGGCCTTGAGTGTGGAATCATCGGAGCCAATTATCCTGAAATGGAAATGGTAAGCTTTGGGCCAACAATCAGAGGAGCACACTCTCCTGATGAGAAGGCAAATATCCCTTCTGCTCAGAAGTTCTGGAGCTTCCTGAAAGATATTTTGGCGAATATTCCTCAGAAATAAAATAGAAAAAATAAAATATCCAAAGTCTTTTGATTTTGGATATTTTTTATTCTAAAAATAATGAAAAAACTATACATAACCATGCTGTACTCCGCTGCAGTATTACTGGCAATCAATTTATTGGATGGATTCATCATACTTAAACGGGGTTCCCGTATCACGCCCGATGGATATCCTCACTGGTTAAATCCCTTAATTGGAGTTTCTATCTTCTTGGTTTATTTCTTATTTGTGATAAAAGCCTATCAACAAATTCGTAATAAGAAAAACATCTATTTGAAATTGGTTTCCTGGAGCTTTCTCCTTAGTGTTATTACCTATATCCTATTTTATATCCTACAGCTTATTACCTTTAAATACTTCCCGCAATGGGATCCTTCTATTGTTTCATACAAAGAACTGGGAGCAGAATATTCTGGACCTCAATTCAGACCATTTTATGATTTATTAATTGGACCTTTTGAAATACTTTATTATGGAAGCTCCACCTTTTTGCGAACATTCTTTAACTTCATACAGCAGAAACTCATCCTTTCTTTACTTATTCCCGGATTATTCCTTTTTTTCAAAAAAATAAAATCTTAAAAAATGAAAAACATAACAGTTTTCTGCGGCTCAAGTTTTGGCACAGATAAAATTTACGAAGAGCAGGCATTTTTGCTTGGTCAGACTTTAGCAAAACAAGATATACAACTGATTTACGGTGGTTCAGAAACCGGTTTAATGGGAACAATCGCCAATGGTGCTTTAAGTGAAAACGGAAAAGTAACCGGTGTTCTTCCTCAGTTTTTACAATCAAAGGAAATTGCTCACAAGAATCTGACAGAGCTTATTATCGTGGAATCGATGCATGAAAGGAAAACCAAAATGAACGAGCTTTGTGATGGGGTTATTGTCCTTCCCGGCGGCTATGGTACATTGGAAGAATTCTTTGAGATGATCACCTGGTCGCAACTCGGGCTTCATAAAAAACCGATCGGTGTATTGAATATTGATGGCTTTTATGATGATTTGATTAACCTGGTTCAGAAGATGGTGGACAAAGGCTTTTTAAAGCAAGTTAACCAGGATATGCTGCTCATCAGTGATACCATCGATAATTTGTTAGAAAAAATGAGAAACTATGAAGCTCCAACGGTTGGAAAGTGGATTTCTAAAGATGAAGTTTAATAATAAAAGAGGGAATATTTTTTAAAGTATTCCCTCTTTCTACAAATCTATTGTCATTCTTAGTCATAGTTTAGTATTTTTGTAGCTAAAGTTTTATCACTATCAAAAGAACTACCCCCATGAAATACATATTTCTAACAAGCTGTTTACTAGCGAGCCAGATTTGTTTTGCCCAGTATAATTACCCAAAAACTGCTGAAAAGCCAGCAACCGATGACTATTTTGGAAATAAAATCACCGATAATTATCAATGGCTGGAAGATCTGAAAAATCCTGAAGTAAAAACATGGTTTAAAGCTCAGTCGGATTACAGTCACAGTATTATTGATAAAATTCCCAATCGTGATGCACTTTATAACCGTATGAAGCAGGTTCAGGAAATGGGTGGTGACTCTTACGGCTACGCAAAACAAATAGGAAATCTTTATTTCTATGTTAAAACTAAAAAGAATGAAAAGCTCTCAAAGCTCTACACTAAAGATATTTCCACAGGAAAAGAAACATTAGTTTTTGATCCGGAGACGTATAAAAAAGATGCTCAGATCACCAATTTCACAATAGATTCCAAAGGGAATCAAATAGCTCTGTTATTCTCCAAAGCCGGAAGTGAAATTTGCGAGCTTAGAATTTTAGATGTAAAAACTAAAAAATTCCTTGATGATGTGCTGGCTCCCATATGGAGTGAATTTAATTTTGAATTTACCCCTGACGGAAAATATATAATCTATACTAAAATGAGTACAGGAGATCCCAATAGCAATATGCTTTTGAAAGAAATGAAAGCTATGATTCACCAGATAGGTACCAGCCAGGACAAAGATATTGTGTTGGGATCAAGAGAAGAATATCCTGAGCTAAATATATTGACAGAACAATTCCCTAAAGTTTCCTTTACAAATGATTATAAATCCATCATTTTAAAAATAGGTTCTACGAAATCTGAAAATCCTGTATTCTATGCTCCTTTCTCTTCCATTAAAGATAAAAAAATCAAATGGAAACAAATCATAAAATCATCTGATGACATCATACAAACATACATCAGCGGAGATCAGTTGTTTTTCCTTAGCCATAGGGATTCCCCCAATTATAAAATAGGATTGACAAGTCTGTCCAATCCCGATTTCGATAACGCCAAAGTTATTGTTCCTGAAAGCAGTTCGGTAATCACCTCTATTCACAGCTCTAAAAATTATTTATTCTATTCATTAAGCAATGGGATTACTCAGGATAAATATCAGATAGATCTTAAAACATTGGCCATAAAAAAAGTTCCTCTACCGGACGGAATCAATCATTCAAATGCCTTTAACTCCCGTGAAAATGATCATCTGCAATGTTATAACAGCAATTGGCTTACTCCCGGTACCTTTTACGATTATAACCCTGAAAATGGTAAAGCTGTAATGAGCAAATATTTCAACGGGGACAGCAGCTACCCCGATTACAATGCATTATACGAAGTAAAAGAAACTGAAGTAAAAAGTCATGACGGAACCATGGTTCCTCTTTCTATTATTTATCCCAAAAACATAAAAATGGATGGCAATACTCCAGCTTATATCACAGGATATGGCGGTTATGGAATATCTTATACACCTCGTTTTTCCAATAGATTATCAGTATTGCTGGAACAAGGTGTAATATTGGCCGTCGCCCACGTAAGAGGAGGAGGTGAGAAAGGCGACAATTGGCATAAGGATGGCATGAAAGCTAAAAAATCTAATACCTGGAAAGACTTCATTGCCTGCTCTGAATATCTTGTTAGCCAAAAATATACCTCCCCTTCAAAACTCATTGGAAATGGAGCAAGTATGGGTGGGGTTCTTATCGGGCGAGCGATTACTGAAAGACCTGATCTATACGGAGCTGGCATTGTAGAAGTAGGAATGACCAATGTTCTCCGTTCTCAAAACTCGGCTAACGGAGCCAATCAGATTCCGGAAATAGGAAGCTTAAAAAATCCTGAAGACACCAAATACCTTATCGAAATGGACGCCCAAAGTAAGGTAAAAAAAGGGATGAAATATCCGGCCGTTATTGTTAGTACCGGAATGAACGATTCCAGAATTACACCATGGGAACCTGCAAAATTCGCTACCGTTTTACAAAACAGTACATCTTCAGGTAAACCTGTTTTATTGTATGCTAATTATGAAAACGGTCATTTTACAAGTGATCAGGATGTAGTTTTCCACGAATACTCAGATATATTTGCTTTCGCATTATGGCAGGTGGGACATCCAAAATTTCAACCCTTAAAAAAGTAAATACAAAATAAAGTAAAAAAAACAAAGCCCGTTCGAGAAAACTCAAACGGGCTTTGTATTAAGATTAAAAAATATTTTCTAAGGATAAGGAGCAATTTCCACTTCAAGTCCTTCCATTTGATCTGCAATATGTAACTGACATCCCAATCTGCTGTTATCTTTCACATGGAAAGCTTCCGCCAACATAGCATCTTCTTCATCTCCCATCGGTTCCAGACCCGGATCATTGATTACATACACCTGACATGAAGCACACATCGCCATTCCTCCACATACTCCAATCGTACCTTCTTCTGCCAATTCATAAGAACGGATAATTTCCATTAAGTTCATGGACATATCCGTTGGAGCAATAACATCGTGGGTTACACCTTCTCTGTCGGTGATTTTAATATTAATATCTGACATAATTTTGCAAAATTAGTCAATTTTTTTCACAACTGCCTTCTCTGCTTCTTTACGGCTTCCGTCAAATCCGTCTACACCACTTACCGTTGTATATTTTAATACGAATTTTTTACCGGGATTCAATCTGTTATACACACTTTGACACATTAAAGTAGCTTCATGGAAACCACAAAGAATTAACTTTAATTTTCCAGGATAGGTGTTGATATCTCCGATCGCATAAATCCCATCAATATTGGTTTGGTAATCAAGAGCATTGTTTACCACAATAGCATTTTTCTCGATATTCAATCCCCAGTTTCCGATCTCACCCAACTTTGGAGTCAATCCGAATAAAGGAATAAAATAATCTGTTTCAATATCAAAAGCCTCCTCACCATCTTTTTGTACAACGATAGCTTCTACTTTTCCGTCACCTTTAATACCTGTAACTTCAGCCGGAGTAATTAATTTAATTTTCCCTTGGTTTTTAAGATCCTGTACTTTTTCTACTGAATCCAAAGCTCCTCTGAACTCATTTCTTCTGTGGATCAAAGTCACCTCGCTGGCTACATTAGAAAGGAAAATACTCCAGTCAAGCGCAGAGTCTCCTCCACCTGCAATCACTACCTTTTTATTTCTGAAGTGCTCAGGCTCTTTAACGAAGTATTCAAGACCTTTTTCTTCATAATCAGCTACATTTTCGAAAGTAGGCTTTCTAGGTTCAAAAGTTCCCAATCCACCAGCAATGGCAATAGCCTTACATCTGTGAACAGTTCCTTTGTTGGTGATCACTTCAAACCACTCATCATCAACCTTTGTATAAGAAACGGCAGTTTCTCCCAGCGTAAATCCAGGTTGGAACTGCTTGATCTGTTCCATTAAATTATCCACCAATTCTCCAGCATTCACTGAAGGATATCCCGGAATATCGAAAATAGGTTTTTTAGGATAAAGTTCTGCCAACTGCCCTCCCGGCTGTGGAAGCGCATCAATAATGTGACACTTCATTTTTAAAAGACCAGCTTCAAAAACTGCAAAAAGTCCTGTAGGCCCTGCACCTATGATCAATATATCAGTGGTTATCATAATATTTAAGATAATTTAATTATACATGTAGCTGCAAATTTACTAATTTTAATGCGAAGCATATTTAATTGATTCTAAATAAAAACCTGAGATTTGTCAAATATCTATCTTTTAAGATTTTAAATTTGGCAATGTATTTGTAAATGTCATATCATGAAGAAAATTTTCAACCTCTTTGTACTCTTTATATTCTTCCTGGGTTCCGCTCAGGTTGATAATATTGCAGACGGCGAATCTATCACTTTCAGGATCCATTACGGGTTTTTGAATGCCGGTACCGCAAATCTTACTACAAAAAAAACAACTTACAAAGGTGTTCCTCACCTGTATGTAAAAGGAACCGGACAAACCACCGGCGCCGTAAAGGCATTTTTTAAAGTAGATGACCTTTATGAAAGCTTTATCAATACAGAAACAGGACTTCCAAGTTTTTATGTAAGAAATGTACGTGAAGGAGGCTATCGTCAACATTTTGAAACAGTTTTTAATCATGATAATAATACCTTAATTTTAACAGATAAAAAAGAACCTGCCAATGGTTCTAAAGTTTTAAAATCGGTAAAAGGTGTTCAGGATATGCTTTCCTGCTTTTATTATTTGAGAAGCAAAAGCCCTGATGAGCTGAAAGTAGGAACCATTATTAATATGAATGTATGGATTGATGACGAAATGTTCCCCTTCCAGCTGAAAGTAGCAGGAACGGAAGATCTGAATACCAAATTTGGAACGATTAACTGTTTAAAAATCATTCCGTCTGTGAAAAGCGGAAGAGTATTTAAAGAAAAAGAAGGCGTAACGATGTGGGTTTCCAATGATATCAATCATATTCCTATGCTGTTGAAAGCCGAACTGGCAGTTGGTTCACTGAAGGCCAGTATCGACGATCTTAAAAATGTAAAGTATCCTTTGAAGTTTAAATAAAACTATAAATAATTTTCAAAAATTAAAAGTCTGTAATTTTTTACAGACTTTTTTATTTTTGATGTAATACATTCTGATTTCCGATTGTCTTATTAGTAGAGACAGCAAAAAGGCTGCCTGTGCATGAAATACTTTAATTGCCTTTAAGCAGAAGTATGAACATAAGAAACAGGACACGTGTAAATTTTTCAATAAAATCAGTTTTTAATTACCGTTTTGTTTCTTAGGTCAGTAATTAAAAACAAGAACCTCCGGAATTCCGGAGGTTTATTTTTTATAATGTCTTGAATTGTTCTAATGTTCTGATATCATTTTCAAAGAACATTCTGATATCACTCATTTGGTAAAGAAGCATCGTAATTCTTTCAATACCCATTCCGAATGCATATCCTGAATATTTCTCAGAATCAATATTCACATTCTTCAGGACGGCAGGATCTACCATTCCGCAGCCCATAATTTCCAACCAGCCTGTTCCCTTTGTGATTCTGTAATCGGTCTCAGAGTTTAATCCCCAATACACATCAATTTCAGCACTTGGTTCGGTGAAAGGGAAGAATGATGGTCTCATTCTGATTTTAGACTTCCCGAAAAGTTCTGTGGTAAAGAACTGAATCGTTTGCTTCAAATCTGCAAAACTTACATTCTCATCAATATATAATCCTTCAATCTGGTGGAAAATACAGTGAGAACGTGAAGAGATAGCCTCGTTTCTGAATACTCTTCCTGGAGATAAAATTCTGATCGGCGGCTGATTTTCTTCCATATAACGTGTTTGTACGGAAGATGTATGCGTTCTCAAAAGAATATCCGGATTCTGCTCAATAAAAAACGTATCCTGCATATCTCTTGCCGGATGATATTCCGGAAGATTAAGCGCTGTAAAGTTATGCCAGTCATCTTCAATCTCAGGGCCGTCTGCAACTGCAAAGCCGATAGATTTGAAGATTTCAATAATTCTGTTTTTTACCAGGTTGATCGGATGTCTTGAACCTAATTCCAGCGGAAATGCAGGTCTTGTAAGATCTTCTTTTTCCAGGACAATAGAAGATGCAGAAGCATTTTTCAAATCTTCTAATTTCACAGCAACTGCCTGTTTCAAAGTATTGATCTTCTGTCCGAAATCTTTCTTCTGGTCGTTAGGAACTTCTTTTAATGTTTCGTAAAAATCATTAAGAACCCCTTTTTTACCGTTGTACTTAATTCGGAAGCTCTCTATATCTTCCTTAGAGGTAGCACTGAAGCCGTTTACTTCGATCAGTAGTTCTTCTATCTTTTCTATCATTATTTTACCCTTTCAAAATGTTTTGCAAAAATACGATTTTTAAGTTTAATAATTAATCTGTCATAAAAAAATCTGCCCCTTTTTCTGGAGGCAGACTTCAATCACTTATTTCACTTAAATAAAAAAATTATTTCTTTTCTAAAGCTTTAACGCTGATTTGAAGAGTTACCTCGTCTTTAATCACTCCGTTTTCAGCCGGAGCCTGGAATTTTACTCCAAACTCTTCTCTTTTGATATCTTTCGGTTCAGTAGCCACACTCACTTCTCCATCTTTCACAGAAATATTAGCTTTAAACTGAACTGGCTTTGTAATTCCTTTAATTGTTAAATTACCATCTAAAAGAGTATTATAATCACCTTCCGTAGCAGGAGTTACTTTTGTAATTTCATAAGAAGCTGTAGGAAATTTTTCAACTTCAAAGAAATCTCCGCTCTTAAGGTGACTGTTTAATTTCCCCATATCTTCCGGACTGTCTTTCAAATCCACAGAAGTAAGAGAGTTCATATCAGCAACAAATTTACCGCTTTCCAGTTTTCCATCTTTCACTGTAACATCGCCACTTTCAAATTTAATTGTTCCGAAGTGACTTGTGTTTTCAGATTTAAATACTTTATATCCCTTCCATTCAACCTTACTGTTTAGCGTATCCAAAGAGTACTGGCTACCTTCTTTGGTAGTCGTTACTTCATTACCTTCGCTGGTAAGAGGTTTATCTTTTTTACAAGAAACCATCACCGCAGCAATAAATAAAGCAGGAATAGCTAACGAAAACAGTTTTTTTCTCATTTTTGATTTATTTTTATTACTTCCGCTAATATAATAAAAAAAATTGTGTTTTCATAAAAACCTTACATTTGTAATATGCTATTAGAAATAAACAATTTATTTTTCTCTCACACCCAAGATAAACCCCTGTTTCAAAACTTAAATTTAAGGTTTGAGGCCAATAAAATTATAGCTTTAGCGGGAGAAAGCGGATGTGGAAAATCAACACTTCTCAATTTAATTTATGGACTTCTTGACTGGCAAAGTGGTGACATTATTTTTGATGGAACCCGACTTTTAGGTCCAAAAGGAAATTTGGTTCCGGGAGAGACTGAAATGAAGTTTGTCGCTCAGAACTTTGATCTGATGCCTTATGCTACCGTTGCTGAAAATGTGGGAAAATTTATTTCGAATATCAATTTAAAACAAAAGAAAGAAACCGTCATGGAACTGCTCGAAGTTGTAGGACTTCAGGAGTTCGCCCATGTTCTGCCTAAATATCTCAGTGGAGGCCAGCAACAAAGGGTTGCTATTGCCAGAGCGCTTTCTGTACTTCCAAAACTCCTTATTCTTGATGAACCGTTCAGTAACCTTGATTTTCCAAGAAAAATTGAACTTCGTGAAAGATTATTCCGGTATGTAAGCCAACACGGAATTTCTTTGATTATCTCTACCCACGAACTTCAGGATATTATGCCGTGGCTCGATCAGATTGTCATCCTTCAGGATGGACGATTAATTCAGAATGACAGCCCGGAACAAACCTACAGATACCCTTATAATTCATATGTTGCCAAGCTTTTTGGTGAAGTGAATATTTTTAGTGAAACTGAAGCAGCAGATTTTCAGCTTCAAAAATTATCTTATTATCCAAAAGAAATCAGAATCACCGAAAACGGGCTTGACGCAGAGGTAATGGAAAGCAGATTTGCAGGAAGCTACTACTGGAATAAGATTAAAGCTAAAGATAAGGAACTGGTGCTATATACCGACGAAAGGTTAGACGGATCAATTAGAATTTCTTTCATTTAGACTTCCCCATAACTAATACATTCCCTTATACTTATCCACAATTTGTGGATAAAAAAACTACAAATATAAGAACCTGTTCTGAAACTTTTTCTTACATTTGTAGTTACACAGCATAAGGAAATTTTTGGTTATTTCTCTTTCTGCCTTCCAGACGGACATTAGCAATCTTGCAATTAAGTCTTTTGAAAGATTACACTGTCCAATTTTTTCCTTTTCTTATGCACTTATGGCAAATAATTTCTGGACAACCTGTTAAAGTTGCCAAAAACTAAAGCCATTGCTTTATGCTTTCTTTACAAATTCTGATTTTAAAGCCATCGCTCCGAAGCCATCAATTTTACAATCAATATTATGATCACTTCCAGGTCTTAAACGGATATTTTTCACCTTTGTACCTGCTTTCACCGGCTTTGGCGCTCCTTTAACAGGAAGGTCTTTAACTACCACTACAGAATCTCCGTCCTGAAGTTCATTTCCGTTTGAGTCTAATATCTTTCCTTCGTTAGCAGTTTCAGAAGCTACTTCTTCAGGATTCCATTCATAGAAACACTGAGAACATACCATCATATTATCGCTTGGATAGGTAAACTCAGAGCTGCATTTCGGACAAAGTACTGTATCACTCATATTTTTAATTTTTGCAAAGGTAGGGCTTTAGAAGGTTGAAGTCAAGAGCAGATAAAATGACGGATAATAGACTTGGAGATGATAGAGAAATAATGATATCAATTGTCAATTTTTGCTTCGCAAAATGAATAGTGAATCTGGATGCAACTTAGAAACACCTTTACGATCTTAAAAATCATGAACAACTCCAAGAAAACCCTGCGTTCTGCGTCAAAATTTATGGCAGTAAAATTTAATAGCAACCCAAACCGGCTATTGACTAAACCTCTTCAATTCC
This sequence comes from Chryseobacterium lactis, assembly GCF_003815875.1. Classification (NCBI taxonomy): domain Bacteria; kingdom Pseudomonadati; phylum Bacteroidota; class Flavobacteriia; order Flavobacteriales; family Weeksellaceae; genus Chryseobacterium; species Chryseobacterium lactis. The sequence goes on along the minus strand of NZ_CP033924.1, from coordinate 2,604,700 downwards.
CCGTCTCTCCAAACTCTCCCACTGTTAAACCCTCTTTACTCTCAAACCCAAACCCTCAAACCCTCAAACTCACCAGCCAAATTCCAAACTCTCAATTAAAAGTCGTACTTTTGCAGATTCAAAACAGCGAAGCAAACTTATGGAACTTATTCACAGAAACTTAGCGATCGGAATTCACGATGCTTTACAAGAAACATTTTTCGAGAAAAATAAATACGCAGATAAAGTAATCGAAAGACTTTTAAAAGCTAACAGAAAATGGGGAAGCCAGGACAGAGCTGTTGTTTCTGAGATTTTCTACAATATCATCCGTTGGAAAAAGCGCCTTGAGTATTATATGGGTGAAGGGGTAAAACCGAATAACATCTATAAACTTATTATCGCGTATCTTCTTTGGAGCAAAACCAATTATAAAAAATTTGAAGAGTTTGACGGAATCAAAATTGCAGATATCCTGACTAAACTTAAAAAGAACACCGTACCTACCAAAGCAATAGAACATTCTATTCCTGATTGGTTGGCCGAGACCTTGGAGAAAGAATTGGGTGAGAACTGGGAAAGAGAAATGAGTGCATTGAACGAGCAGGCACCTACCGTTTTAAGAACCAATTCTTTAAAAACAACTACCAAAGAACTGATCTCTGATCTTTCTGATGAAGGAGTTGTTTCATTCTCTATCAAAAATTATCCGGATGCAGTACAGTTGGAAGAGAAGAAAAACGTTTTCCTTACCACTGCTTTCAAAGAAGGTTTATTTGAAGTTCAGGATGCTTCTTCACAAAAGATCGGGTATTTCCTTGATGTAAAGGAAGGCCAGAGAGTTGTGGATGCATGTGCAGGTGCAGGAGGAAAAACACTTCACTTAGCAGCATTAATGCAAAACAAAGGTCAGATTATTGCGCTGGATATTTTCGAGTGGAAATTGACAGAATTAAAGCGTCGTGCTAAAAGAGCAGGAGCTCACAACATTGAAACCCGTTTTATTTCTGACAATAAAGTGATCAAGCGTCTTCATGAGAAAGCAGACAGGCTTTTGATCGATGCCCCTTGTTCGGGTCTTGGAGTTTTAAAAAGAAACCCTGACAGCAAATGGAAAATTGATCAGGATTTTATCGACAGAATTAAAAAAGAACAGCAGCAGATCCTTCAGGACTACTCTAAAATATTGAAGATAGGTGGACAAATGGTATATGCCACATGTTCTATCCTTCCCTCTGAAAACAATAAGCAGGTAGAAGAATTCTTAAAAAACAATCCGGGATATAAGATGATCAAAGATGAAAAAGTAATGCCTAGTACAGGGTATGACGGATTCTATATGGCTTTGATCGAAAGAGTCTCTTAATCTTATTCAAATATACATACAAGAACTACTCCTAAGGGGTAGTTCTTTTGTTTTATGCTTAAAATCTGTAACATTTTCATATTTTCCTCTACTAACTGTATTAGAGTACACCACTTAGAAGCTGTAAGAAGTTACGATCATTTTGCAGCAAATTTATTAATGTATGTATAAAAAAATTACCTTCAGTTTTTTGGCTATTTTCTTATTCTGTCTTGCTTCTGCGCAGACTTATGAGATTCAATATACAAGCTCATATAATGGAAAAACCGTATCTGACCAACCTTCTACCATAGTTTGGGCTAACGAAAAGGAAAACTTTATTTTAAACACTTCTATTAAAGAACAAAAAGGCAACTATCCATTTGAAATCACAAAGGTTGAAAAGCCTTCCAACATCATCGTTTCCTATGGTTTTTTAAAGCCTGGCGAAGTCATTTCAACATCTGATGCTGAGGCTGTAGGAAAACAGATTTTTGAGTTTACAAATGAGACGAAGAAAATTCTGGGTTATAGCTGTAAAAAAGCAATCACCAAAGTCAATTCAAATACAATAGAGATTTGGTACACTAATGATTTAAAAATTCAGGGAGGCCCATCAAATTTAGGACAAAACCTCGGACTTGTTCTGGAAGTGGAGAGAAATAAAAACTCACTTGTTACCGCTGCTTCAATCAGGAAAATTAAGAATACAGAAATCAATAATCTGATAAAAGGATCTGTTCAGTCTACCGATCAGTTAACGTATAAAGATCAACTCTGGAAAAGCAGATTTACGACTTTAAAAGTTTTCGACAATGAAACGATTAATTTTTCTGATGCTTCAAAATCAGATAATACCGTAAAAAGGTATGCTAACGGAACTATCATTCTCAGAAAAGTTAAATTCCCGGCAATCACGGAAGGTGAAAATATTTTCGTAGAGTTGAAACAACATTCTAATGGCGATGCCTATGACAGAACCGGAACGGTATTTTTTATTCCTCAGGATAAAGAAAAATCATTTTTTGACGGATTGGAAAAAGGAGCAAAAACGCTTCCTGTTTTTGAAAACGGAAACGGAAAACAATATTACGGGGTAACCGCCACAGATAATTACAGCCCGGCTATGGAAATGATGAGATTTTTTACTCCGTTTGGAATTCAGAAATTTAATCATAATCAGCTTAAAGATAAAACCTGGCAGACTGTAAGCCCTTACCGACAGGATATTACAGAATTGAAACCTTCATTATCCGGAAAAGAGCTTTGGATAGGTACTTTTATCGGTAATTACGATAAAGGAGGACATCAGGTAAGTCTTGAAATCACGATTCATAAAAGCGATCAGACTGTTTATAAAAATAATGTTGCGATTCCTCTGTTCAATACCTTAAATATTATGGAAATGGCAGGACAGGATTATGCAACGATGTTCAACGAAGACAAAGGGCTTTTGGTTGACTTTACTTTAAAGAATGATCTCAAAAACGCTCAGTTACGATATACAACCACAGGACACGGAGGTTGGGAAAACGGCGATGAGTTCGTTCCTAAAGCAAATACGATTCTTGTGGATGGGAAATCCGTTTTTTCTTTTACACCATGGAGAACAGATTGTGGATCTTACCGACTTTACAATCCGGCTTCTGGAAATTTCCAGGATGGACTATCTTCATCAGACCTAAGCAGATCCAACTGGTGTCCGGGAACGGTGACCAATCCTAACTTCATTTCTCTTGGAGATTTGAAAGCAGGAAAACATACGATACAGATAAAGATCCCACAAGGCCCTACAGAAGGCACAAGTTTTAGCGCATGGAATGTTTCGGGAGCGTTACTTGGAGCCCAATAAAAACAAAACCTTCTTGCATGAGAATTGCAAGAAGGTAAAAACACAAATGATGAAAAAAAATTATTTCGAGCCACAAAGTAAGTGCTAAAATTAATATAATAAATTACCATATATTAATAAATATGTCATTTTTATTTCGTATAGAGAACTTAACTATATTACCTAACGAAAAAAATTAATCAAAAACATAATAATTGATTGAAATAATTTATATTTTTCTTTAAAACAAACTATTTAGTTAAAAATTTTCGCTTTTAAATATTTTTTATTGTTATTTATAAACATCAACTCTACTTTTGTTTTATAAATAATAAAAAATATGTGTGGAATTGTATGTTTATTTGATGCCAAACAGAAAACTGAGACATTAAGACCTCAGGTATTGGAAATGTCAAAAAAGATCCGTCATAGAGGACCGGATTGGAGCGGGGTTTTTCAGGATGAAAAAGTAGTTTTCTCTCACGAAAGGCTAGCCATTGTTGATCCTACTTCAGGAAAACAACCTCTATTTACGAAAGACGGAAAAGTAGTACTCGCTGTAAACGGTGAAATCTACAACCATAGAGAACTAAAAGAAGAATTCCCGGATTATGAATTTCAGACTCAGTCTGATTGTGAAGTCATTCTGGCACTCTACAGAAAATACGGAAAAGATTTTGTTGAAAAACTAAACGGAATTTTTGCCTTCGCATTATACGATACTGAAAACGACGTTTACCTCATCGCCCGTGATCATATGGGGATCTGCCCGCTTTACCAGGGTTGGGATAAAAACGGAAACTATTATGTAGCTTCAGAATTAAAAGCATTAGAAGGTGTTTGTAAGAAAATTGAAACATTCTTACCAGGACATCTATTATATAGCAAAGACGGAGAAACGCTTCAGCAGTGGTATACCAGAGACTGGGAAAGTTTTGATCATGTAAAGGATAGTGAGACAGACATTGCTGCCATAAGAAAAGGACTGGAAGACGCCGTTCACAGACAATTGATGAGTGATGTTCCTTACGGAGTTCTTCTTTCCGGAGGTTTAGATTCTTCTGTTATTTCAGCCATTACCGCAAAATTTGCAAGACAAAGAATTGAAAGCGGTGATACTCAGGAAGCATGGTATCCAAGACTTCACAGCTTTGCAGTAGGATTAGTAGGTTCTCCTGATCTTGCAGCAGCACAAAAAGCTGCGGAACATATCGGATCTGTTCACCATGAAGTTAATTTTACGGTTCAGGAAGGATTGGATGCGGTACGTGATGTTATCTACCATTTGGAAACTTATGATGTAACGACGATCAGAGCATCCACCCCAATGTATCTTTTAGCAAGAGTCATCAAGTCGATGGGAATCAAAATGGTTCTTTCAGGAGAAGGTTCAGATGAACTGTTTGGTGGATATTTATATTTTCACAAAGCTCCGAACGCGAAAGAATTCCATGATGAGACGGTAAGAAAACTAGGAAAGCTTCACCTTTATGATTGTTTAAGAGCCAACAAAGCGTTGATGAGCTGGGGAATTGAAGGAAGAGTCCCTTTCCTCGATAAAGAATTCATGGATATTGCCATGACACAGAACCCTAAAGATAAAATGATCAGTGTTTCTGAAGGAAAAATTGAGAAATGGATGTTGAGAAAAGCCTTTGAAGATCTTCTTCCGGAATCTATTGCATGGAGACAGAAAGAGCAGTTTTCAGATGGTGTAGGCTATTCCTGGATCGATACTTTGAAAGAAGTTGCTGAAAAAGAGGTTACTGATGAAATGATGACCAATGCAAGATTCAGATTCCCGCTGAACACTCCACAAAACAAGGAAGAATACCGATACAGAACTATTTTTGAAGAACATTTCCCTAGTGAAACTTCGGCAGCTACGGTTCCATCTGTTCCGTCAGTAGCCTGCTCCTCTCCTATCGCTCTGGAATGGGACGAAGCTTTCAAAAAAATGAATGATCCCAGCGGAAGAGCTGTGAAGGTACATGAAACTTCTTATAATTGAGAATTGAAGGTGGAGAGTTGAAAATAAAAACCTCATGAACAATCTATGTAGCGGGCAATTTTGAAATTCAAGATTCAAAAGTTATTACAAAAAGAATCTAATTTCCAGCTTCCATACTCTAACCTTAAGTGCAAAAATTTATTAATCCTGTAGCAATACAGGATTCTTTTTTGAATTAACGACAATAATATAGCATAATTTAACTGACAATCAAAAATAATATCTAATAAATAATTATATTTGGACAACGAAAATATCAATTATAAAAAAATGAGAAGAAACCTTACTGTTTTATTTGCCTTATTATCCATAAGTTTCGCCTTCGGACAAGGAAAATACGGCAAGTATTTGAATTCCAAAAAGCTTGCTTTAGCTTATAAAAGTGTGAAAGATGTTGATAAGGATGATTACTACCAACAATTTTACTGGCTTGTAAAAGCAGAACAACTTAAAACCTATCCTCATCTTAAAGATATAAAACCAATTGTTTTATACGAGTTTGTAAAATATGTAAACCCTCAGAATCCAACGAAAAAACTGGATAGCAGAGGCAAGGAATTAAGAGCAACTGCAGAATTATCTTTAAATCAATATTTTAAAAATAAAAAATTTGAAAACAATTCTGTACTGATGTACAATCTTGAAACCTATGTAGACCCTTCCAAAGGACAATATTACACTAAAGTAGATCCTGAAAAAATCAAGGAACTGGTTCCAAAAGAATTGTTTGCCTTTAATTCACTCAACAGAAATATAGGTGAAGAAAAAACATATTACCTTTGGATTGACAAGAAAAAAGATGATTTAAATATTGTAGACATCATCCCTAGCGAAAAAGAGGACAAAGCTTTCTACACAAGATTGAAGCAATATCTTCCAAGCTATAAGTTTTCAAAATATGTTCCTTCTGTAAAAAAGGGAAACAAATCTGACAAAACAGACCTTGACTACTACTATATTATGCCGTTTGAGCAGAATACAGATAACATCGAATATAAAACCAAAGACTTTAAAAACTTTACGTTAAGCCAGTACCGAAAAGCCGGTGATGAATGGAAAGGAGTTGAAAAGCCTAGAAAATAAATCAAAAAGTCCTGTGATATTTCACGGGACTTTTTTAATTTTATATGGATTTCTTTATCTAAAGATTGAAACGGCTTAAAGCAAGCCCGTTTTTCAAACAAAATAAGCCTGGAAGTTGTAGACATTCCAGCCTGTACAAAATGACAGAAATAACTCCTCAACAGACATCCATAAAGAAAATTCTTCCTTTGATTCTGGCCACCGCTATTTTCATGCAAATGCTGGATTCCACCATTCTGAATACCTCATTACCTTCCATTGCAAAGGATCTTAATGAATCTCCGCTCAATATGCAGAACGCCATCATCAGTTATGTTCTGACTTTAGCGGTTTTCATGCCAGCCAGTGGTTTTTTAGCAGACAGGTTCGGAACTAAAAAGATATTCATTTTCTCTCTGATCCTCTTCAGTCTGGGTTCCTTATTTTGTTCATTATCCCAGAACCTTACCCATCTGGTAATTTCCAGGGTAATTCAGGGAGTCGGTGGAAGCTTGATGACTCCGGTCGGAAAACTGGCTCTGATTAAGACCTTTGATAAAAGTGAACTTCTTAAAGCCATGAACTTTGCCATTATCCCGGCATTGATCGGGCCTGTACTCGGGCCGTTAGTCGGAGGATATATGGTCGATTATCTTTCCTGGCACTGGATATTTCTGATTAATATACCGATTGGTTTGTTAGGAATTCTTTTAGGTTTAAAATTTATGCCTAATTATAAGTCTGATGATGTAGATTTTGATTTAAAGGGCTTCTTAATCTTTGCAGCGGCCTCTCTCCTGCTTTCTGTTTCATTGGAGCTTTTTGGAGACATGCAGAATATTACTCCGGTGCTTGTGGTCTTTATTCTCGGATTCCTTTTTCTTTATTATTATTACAAACATGCTAAAAGAGGAGGCAACCCTATCTTTCCGTTAAACTTATTTCAGGTAAGGACATTTCGTGTAGGGATTGTCGGAAATCTGGCTACGAGATTAGGGATCAGCTCTGTGCCGCTGCTCCTTCCGCTGATGATTCAAATTGCATACAAACAATCGGCTGTAACTTCCGGCTGGATTATCGCTCCGATGGCGCTAACCGCAATATTCGGAAAATCATCGGTTATTAAAATATTAGATAAATACGGCTATCGCCAGACTTTAATGGTAAATACCTTCATTATAGGAACATTGATCTGTTTGCTGGCGATTCCTGATATACACACCTCTTTATATTGGTTTATTCCTATTATAGCCGTTTTAGGATTTTTCAATTCTATCCAGTTTACCTCAATGAATACGATTTCCATTGCTGATCTGCGTAACTTCCAGACCAGCAGTGGTAATTCTTTGATATCAGTAAACCAGCAGCTTGCCATCGGGTTTGGGATTGCCTTCGGATTGATTGTTTTAAAATTATTTGAAAATACCGACCTCATCAAAGGAGAAATTCACAATGCCTTCCGGTACACTTTCCTCACAGTAGGAATCTTGACCATCTTATCCGGATTTGTATTCAGAAGGCTACACATTTCGGATGGGAAAAATATGAAGTCTAAGGAAGACTAGTTTAGAACAAAATCATAAAAAAACAAGAAGGTAAACCGATCATCAGTTTTCTAGTCCTACGAACTTATCACAGATCAATGCATTTCATCTGTAGCTATGGTATTTTTGTGTATATAAAATCAACAATATTATGGCAACTAAAAAAATAGAAATCGTAGTATCTCCAAGACCTGCACACTTTGTAGGTGATGGTTTTAGAGTTCATAATTTTATTCCAGGCGTACATGGATTAGATATGAAAAGAATGGATCCTTTCATTATGCTTGATTACAATTCAAAATTTCATTTCAATGGTTCAGACAGACCCAGAGGTGTTGGGGTACATCCACACAGAGGTTTTGAAACGGTAACCATCGCTTATAATGGAAAAGTAGAACATCATGACAGTGCCGGAGGAGGTGGAATTATCGGAGAAGGCGACGTACAGTGGATGACAGCTGCAAAAGGCGTTCTTCATAAAGAATATCATGAAACGGAATGGGCAAAAAAAGGAGGAATCTTTCAAATGGTTCAGCTTTGGATTAACCTTCCTGCTAAAGATAAAATGAGCAGTCCAAAATATCAGGCGATCGAAAATTCTTCTATGGAAACGGTAGATCTGAAAGAAAACGGACTGATCGAAGTTATTGCCGGAGAATATAACGGACATAAAGGGCCTGCTACGACTTTCACTCCTGTTCATATGATGAATGCCAAGCTTAAAGCAGGAGGAAAAGCGGAATTTAATTTCCCCGCTCATTTCAACACTGCTGCTTTAGTCATTGAAGGAAATATCACCATCAACGGCGAAGAAAGGGTGAAGGCTGATCATCTTACTTTGTTTAAAAATGAAGGAGAAACATTCACTATTGAAGCAAATGAAGATTCAGTGATCTTAATTATCAGTGGAGAGCCGATCAATGAGCCAATTTATCCTCACGGTCCTTTTGTAATGAATTCCAGAGAGGAAATTATGCAGGCTTTTGAAGACTTTAACACCGGTAAGTTCGGTTATCTGGAAGACTAACAAAATTAAATTTATCGTAATCTTCTGTTATTCCTTTTTTATTAACTTTATATAATATTTGGGTAACCATAAAGAATTAACAACCTAACAGGTTTTAAAAACCTGTTAGGTTTAATCTCCACAAAAAATATCTTTTAAAAAATAATGAAACAAGAATTTGAAAATATCGCTCTGGTAAAAACTGATAAAAGATTTGAAATAGAAGTCAACGGACATTATGCATTCATTGATTATCGTGAAACCATGCATCAGATTGCCCTGGTACACACGGAAGCTGAACCAGAGCTTGCCGGAACAGGTGCTGCTGCGGCCGTTGTAGAAAAAACACTTAACTATATTGAAGAGAGTGGCAAAAAACTACTACCATTCTGTCCTTATGTTTTGGCATTCATCAAGAAACATCCGGAGTGGAAACGTATTGTAGATGAGAGATTTGAAGGGTATGACAAACTTTAAATGTTCTGCACAACCATTTCAATCTATTTAAACAACTCAAAAAAGAATTATTTTATGTCAAATATTGGACTTATCATCGAAGAAAAAGCTGCTGATATCGGTAATTTCCTGGTAGGAAGGCTACTTCCTTTCCGTGAAAAAAGAGCAGTAGGGCCTTTTGTTTTCATCGATCACATGGGACCTTCAGAATTAAAAGATTATCAGAATCTTGATGTTCCTCCGCATCCGCATATCGGATTATCAACTTTAACGTATCTGCTGGAAGGATCTATCTTCCATAGAGACAGTATCGGAAGTGCTGTTGAAATCAAACCCGGTGCTGTGAACTGGATGACTGCCGGTAAAGGTGTTGTACATTCAGAAAGAACCCCTGAATATTTGAGACACAGTGATAAAAGACTTCATGGATTCCAGATATGGGTAGGTCTTCCCAAGCATCTTGAACAGTCTGAGCCTACTTTTCACCATATAGAAGAAAATGAAATCCCGGTTTGGGAAGAAGATGGAATTCAGTATAAATTAATTGCCGGTGAAGCATTCGGAAGAACGTCTCCGGTTCCGGTTCACAGTAAATTATTTTTTATTGAAATTAAAACAAAAGAGCCCAAGAAAATAAGCATCGGAAAAGATCTTTATGGAGAAGCAGCCATGTATGTTTTGGATGGAACAGTGACCACTGATGGAAATTCTTACGGCTCAAAACAGTTGATGATCGCTAAAGACACCAAGCTTTGTGAATTTGAGATGAGCGAAAATGGTACGGTGTATTTATTTGGAGGTGAACCTTTCGATGAAGAGCGTTTTATATTCTGGAATTTTGTAAATTCTGATAAAGAAATGCTCGACCAGGCGAAAGTAAACTGGAATGACCAGAATCACGAGGCATTTCCGCTTGTTCCGGGTGACGAAACTGAATATGTGCCGCTTCCAAAAGCTATTTTAAACAGAAAATAAATCCGACCATAAAACCATGAAAATAGTAGCGTTTGCAGGAAGCTCCTCTTCTACATCAATCAATCGTGAGCTTGTAAAGTTTGTTTTGAAAGATTTTCAGAATGAGGAAATCAATCTGCTGGACCTGAATGACTTCACCATGCCTGTTTTTTCTGTAGATCTTGAAAAGAAAGGATTTCCGGATGAAGCACACCGGTTTTTAAAAATGATTGAAGAATGTGATGTCATTATCTGTTCTCTTGCAGAACACAACAGGTCATACAGTTCGGCATTCAAAAATGTTTTCGACTGGTCTTCAAGGATCAATGTAAAGGTTTTTCAAAACAAACCGATGTTTCTGATGAGCACTTCTCCCGGTGGATATGGAGGAGGAAATGTAATGAATACGGCAAAAACATTTTTCCCGCAGTTTGCTGCAGATATCAGGGAAACCTTTTCACTTCCGAAGTTCTATGAGAATTTCGATCTTGAAAGTGGAATTATTCATCCTGAAATGCTTGCTGATCTTAAAACCAAGATAAACAATTTTAAAAATCAGATGACATCCAATGACTAAAGGTAGATTAGAGGCTTTCAGTGATGGGGTTTTAGCCATCATCATCACCATTATGGTACTTGAACTGAAAGTACCGGAAGGAAGCAGCTGGGCGAGCCTTAAGCCTATTTTACCTAAATTGCTGGCTTATATTTTCAGCTTTATTTATGTAGGAATCTACTGGAATAATCATCATCATTTGTTTCAGGCGGTAAAAAAAGTAAACGGAAGTATTCTCTGGGCTAATCTTCATCTGTTGTTCTGGCTGTCTCTGATGCCTATTGCTACAGAATGGATAGGAACTACAAATTTCGCAAAAAACCCAGTTGCCACTTACGGCATCGGATTGATTATGAGCGCAATTGCGTACACTATTCTGGAAAATGTCATCATCCGGTGTGAAGGTGAAAATTCACAGCTAAAAGAAGCAATACATTCGAAATTTAAAGAATATATATCGATTATTTTTTATGTCTTAGGGATCGCTACTTCATTTTTTTATCCTTATATTGCCATAGGTTTTTATTATATCGTGGCTCTTATATGGCTGATTCCCGACAGAAGAATCGAAAAATCATTAAAAGAAAATTGATATGGAAACACATAAATATCCTAACGGTGATATCACTGTAATCTGGCAACCCCAGAAGTGCATTCACTCTGCTATATGTGTAAAAACTCTTCCAAAAGTCTATAATCCTAAAGAAAGACCCTGGATAAAAGCGGAAAACGCAACTCCCGAAGAGCTTAAGAAACAAATAGATTTATGCCCCTCAGGAGCATTAAGTTATAAATTCAATACAAAACAATAATGGCGGTAACGGTAAAAGCAAGTTTAGGAAAAACAAAATATTATACAGAGGTTACGGCAGGTGAAAATACAATCATTACCGACGAACCTATCGATAAAGGCGGGCAAAATAAAGGATTTAATCCATTGGAAATTCTTGCAACATCTCTCGCAAGCTGCACGGCGGCAACCTTACGAATGTACATTGAAAGAAAAGAATGGGATGTAGACAACATCAATGTGGAGGTAGAACTTGAAAATTATCCACTCACCAAAAGAGCGGTTTTCAAAAGAGACATCAGCTTTGAAGGAATCCTGGATGATGAGCAGCTGAAAAGACTGCACACCATTGCAGATGCATGCCCTGTACACAAAATATTAACCAACGACATAGAAATACTAACTAAATTCTCATAACATGATCGAAGTAAAACAAAACAACGACGAGAAACACGGAAGTTTTGAAGCTTTCATAGATGGAAGACGCGCAGGAATGATGACTTACACCTGGGCCGGAGAAGAAAGATTTATTATTGACCACACTGAAGTGGAAGAAGCCTACAACGGAAAAGGGGTAGGTAAAGAAATGCTTATGGCAGCAGTTAATTTTGCAAGAAAGAATGGAAAAAAGATTATTCCGCTCTGTCCTTTTGCAAAAGCAAGCTTTCAAAAGAGTGAGGAGCTTCAGGATGTTTTAGTCAATTAAAAGAGTTCTCCACCCTCAACAATATAAACCTTTCAGAGTAGATCTTTGGAAGGTTTTTTTATTTAAAAAAAATTCACCAACGCCTTTCTTGTGATTAAATTAAAGATGTATAATTCAGTCCGAAGCCAACTGGAGTTTAAATTCACGATTCACGATTGATCTTTTTTATATATTTGCTAAAATTTAAAATCTAAGCATGAATCCAGGAACTATCCTTTTGCTATTTGTTTTCATCTATTTTATCGGCCTTTTGGTGATCTCTTATTTTACAAGCCGAAATTCTGACAATCAGTCATTCTTTATCGGTAACAAAAAGAGTAAATGGTGGCTTGTTGCATTTGGAATGATAGGAACCAGCTTAAGTGGTGTTACCTTTATTTCAGTTCCGGGAACTGTAGGGAAAATGACCGGTTCGGAATATATTTATGGAGGTTTTGAATATTATATGATGGTGATTGGTTTTTTCATCGGATATTTTATTGTAGCCGCAATATTGCTTCCTCTGTATTATAAGATGAACCTGACTTCTATTTATACGTATTTAGGAAAAAGATTCAACGTAGAAGCGCATAAAATCGGTTCCATATTCTTTATTATTTCCAGAGCAATCGGTGCTACGGCAAGGCTATATCTTGTGGTCAATGTTTTACAGATATTTTTGCTTGAAGGCCTTGGAGTTCCTTTTTGGGCCACTTCTCTTGTTCTTTTGTTGATGGTACTTCTCTATACTTTTGAAGGCGGAGTAAAGACGATTGTGATTACGGATACACTGCAGACTTCTTTTATGATTATCAGTTTGGTTGGATGTATTATTTATATCCTATCTAATCTTAATTTATCTTTTGGAGAAGCTTATACTATTTTAGAACAAAAAAATTATACTCACTTTATTAATTTTGACCCCAATTCCAAGACATTTTTCCTCAAAACCATATTGGGTGGAATTTTCATTACGATTTCCATGACCGGCTTAGATCAGGAAATGATGCAGAAAAACATCTCTGTGGATAATCTTAAGAATTCAAAAAAGAACATGCTGACTTTTGCAGGAACACTTCTTATTGTGAATCTTGCTTTCCTGTTTTTAGGAGGTTTACTATATCTTTTTGCCTTACAGCACGGAGCTGATTATGGAACAATTAACGGAGATACGATTACTAATATTTTTGGATTTAAAGATGCTTCAGGCAATATAAAAAATATTATGGGGGATGATCTTTTCCCTGCATTGTCACTTCAGGGATATTTCCCGATGGCTATTTCAGTTATTTTTATTATTGGACTGATCTCAGCTCTATTCCCTTCTGCTGATGGTGCTTTAACGGCAGTAACGAGTTCTTACTGCGTTGATTTATTAAACCTTAATGAGGACAAAACAAAAACTGAAAAAGAAAAGAAAAGACTCCGTATGAAAGTACATTTAACTTTCACTGTGGTTTTCTTTATTCTGATTATGGTGTTTAAAGCATTGAATGATAAATCAATCGTTTATCTGATTATGGAAATTGCAGGGTATACGTATGGACCGTTATTAGGGCTTTTTGCTTTCGGAATTTTCACCAAATTTAAAATTTCAAGAAAGTATTCAATTCTTGCCGTTACGATTTTGGCTCCATTAGCTACTTATCTTATTAATTTTGCTATTACCAATTACACGGATTACCGGATTGGCGTAGAATTAATTGTTCTCAACGGGTTGTTGACGTTTATCGGATTATGGCTGGTAAAGGATAAGCAATATTTAAGGGTCGTTTAAACTTCTGGAACTTTATAAAAGTAAAAAGGCTGTTTTCAACATAGGAAAACAGCCTTTTTTATCATCATTATTTTTCTATTCTTTAATCCATTTGAAGGTTCTTTCAATGGTTTTAGTTTTAACTTTAATCAGATAATCTCCTTTTATAAGTTGAGTTAAATTAAAGGCTTCTACATTATTATGAGTAGCTTTATTATTCAGCTTACTCAATACTAATTTTCCGCTTACGTCATATATATTGATATCATACGCTTCACTGGTGTTCGCAAATTTAATATTCAGAAGACCTTTACTCGGATTAGGATATACTACAAATATTTCTTTATTTTCTTTTACTTCATTTACACCCAACACTTCTTTATTAATCCTAAAGTTAACAGGGTTAATATTAAAAAACACATTCCCTGCTCCTGCTACCATAATCCGGGCCTGTGTTGTATTTACGTCAGGAATCGTAATCGTTTCTGAACCATCATTTGGTGTAGAAGCAACAATAGTGGTAGGATAAGTAAGTCCTCCATCTGTTGATAATAAAATACTCACATTGGCACAACTTACAGGTGCAGCTGTTGTATTGGCCACATCCCATGTGATGGTTTGTGAAGAATTTCCCATCCAGCTTACGGCTGTACTTGGCGCAGTTACCCGGAACGGGCCGGAATTCCCATCGACAGTAATAATTGCATCATCATTGGCTACTCCTCCACAACCTGCATTATTATCTCTCGCTGTAAGTCTGAACTCCATAGTTCTGCCATATGATGGTAAAATTTCTCCTTTGGTTGTGGTATTATTAATTATATCTGTCAATCTTGGGAAGTATCTGTATGGAACCGTTACTGGCATAAATGACCTGAAAATTGCCGCATTTCCAGTTGGAGTATTCCAATCTCCTTCAGGGCCATTATCGTTTTGTTCCCAACAATAAGTAAGTGCGTTATTTTCAGTATCGGTTGCAGAACCGGTAAGCTTAAATGGAGTGCCCTTAGGTATTGTATAATCAGTTCCTGCATTTACAGTAGGCGCTGTGTTGGAAACTGGATTGGTCACCGGACAAGTTGCTGATTGAACTGCTGTAGTGATAGACTGGAATGAGCGAGTATGGAAAATAGGAATACTGTTGCCGGCTAAATCATTTACATTTCCGCAAATTCCCGCATACCCCATAATTGTAATCCCACTTCCCGGTTCTACAGCAGCTTCAGCATCCCGATTACCTTCTCCACAACTCCCTGTCGTTGCATTAAAAGTATGTGGTCCCCAAAACTGATGCCCTACTTCATGGCAAACGTAATCAATATCATAAGGATCACCAACTGGATTAGATTTACCTGTGATTCCTTGTGCTTTAAGGTCAGGGTCACATATTCCAAACTCAGCTAATCCACCGCCGCCCGTGCTAAAAGTATGCCCTATATCATAATTATCAGTGCCAATTCTTGCATCAATCTGAGTCTGGCTTTCATCAATTAATATACTATCCGTATCATTACCATTAAATGGATCGGTATCAGGATCTGTAAAGATAATGCTGGTCTCATTCGGAACTAATACCAATCTTACAGCCACCTCTTGTTCATAGACACCATTTACTCTGTTGACAGTTGTCACGATCGCAGACAAGGTTTGAGCCACAGTTGGAGAAGCTAACCCTGTAGCCGCTCTTGCATACTCTCCAGTACAAGCTACTGCAAATCGGAAAACTCTAATTTGATTTCCAACACTCGGAGTAACGCTTTTTTGCGCGGTTTTTTTTTCTAATTGAGATTTTTTGTCTTTGGTTCCGCAAATTATTGGGCTCTGATTAATTAAATCATTTTTCTTATAAATAATATAATTACCAAAATCATTTTTTGCATAAGGATCAATATAAACATCCCCTGTCATTACAGATTTTATCTGCGCATGAAATCCCAACTCTGTAAAATCTAATTTTATGGTAGCATATTTGTCATCAACTCCTTGTCCCGTGAAAGTAACCAGCTGAGGAAACTCATTCGTCAATTTAGGAGCCATTACTGAAGATTTCCAAATCTTAAATTTTGCCTTTGTTCCATCCGGCATAGGCAAAATAATAACCGGTGCCTTATTTTTAGAATCATTATCGCTTAACTCCGGAACCGAATTAAAATAGGTTTTCATTGCGGCTACATCAAGCTTGTAGGTGATAAATTTTTCCGGCTGTATCATTCTGTCACCTGATTTGGCATTAACAGACCTTTCGTTAATCTTTGTAAAAAAGTCCTGTGCTTTTCCTAAAGAAATGGATACAATAAATATCCAAAAATAAAGTAGTTGTTTAATCTTCATTGTTTATGTGTTTTAATTTTAGAATAATAATCAAATAGTTAAAAATCAATCATTTAACTAAAATGATTATAAATTTAAACAATAAACACACATGAAAAAACAGATAATTCCGATTGCTTAACAAAAAGAATCAAAATTGTAATTATATGAAAATTAAATACTTACAAAACAATTAACATGATGAAAAATATAAATAAAAACAATCCTTTTTTTTATCTTAAATTTTAAGAATTACCAAAATTTTCGTCATGAGAGATCCGGATATTAGAATAACCGGTAACTATTTCTCACAGAACGATCTCTTTCAGTATCTTTGAAAGCAACAATAATTACCTATTTAAATAAAAAAAAGAATTAAAAACTATGAAAAAAATCATTTCACTTTTCATTTTTTTCCTCGCTTTAGGTTTTACTAATGCACAGGAGAATTTTGAAGTTTCTACCTTAAGAATCGGTCCTTATAAAATTTTCATGCCTAAAGTGGAGGCTGAAAAAATTGCCGGTGCAAAACTGAACAATACAGATAGCAATAAAAAAAATATAGTGAAATATAATGGTGAAAGTATACAGATTGACCTGTTTGAGAATTACATCAATGAGGCTAATCCCAGTGTTCCATCTATCACTTATATGACTACGACCAGTAAAAAATTTAAGACCAAAAGCGGAATTGGTGTTGGAAGTACCAGAGATGACCTTATCAACGCCTATCGAAACTATAGTAATTTTGCTGTACGTCCTGATTGGGATGACAAAGGCAACCCTATTAAAGATGTCGGTTATTTCAGTCTGGAGGATAGCCAAGCCGGAACACAATTAAGATTTAAATTTGTAAATAATATAGTGACTGAAATTTCTGTTTACCTCAACGAGGGCTGCTAAAAGCAGGAAAATAGTAAAATATATAAAGATCCGGGTTTCCATATCCGGATTTTTACATTTCCATAAGCCGTCAAAAAATTGTAAATTCGCGTGCAAATAAATCAGATATAATGAGTAAAAGTATCGAAGAGTTAAAATCTCTTACTACACAGATCAGAAGAGACATTTTAAGAATGGTTCACGATGTTAATTCAGGACACCCGGGTGGAAGCTTAGGTTGTACAGAGTTCTTTACCGCACTTTACGGAAAGGTGATGAACTATCATCTTCCTTTTACCATGGAGGGAAAGAATGAAGATCATTTTTATTTGTCAAACGGACACATTTCACCTGTATTCTATTCAACTTTGGCAAGATTCGGTTTCTTTCCGGTAGAAGAATTGAAAACTTTCAGAAAACTGAATTCAAGATTACAAGGTCACCCAACCACTCACGAGGGTCTTCCGGGAATCAGAATTGCTTCAGGTTCATTGGGACAAGGACTTTCTGTTGCTCTTGGGGTAGCTCAGGGTAAAAAACTGGACGGAGATCAATCTCTTGTATATTCTCTTCACGGAGACGGAGAACTTCAGGAAGGTCAGATCTGGGAAGCTTTGATGTATGCTGCTGCTAAAAAAGTGGATAATATCATTTCAACAATCGACTACAACGGACGTCAGATTGATGGAGATACAGACGATGTATTAAGCTTAGGAAATCTTCATGCTAAACTGGAAGCATTCGGATGGATTGTTTTAGAAGAAAAGAACGGTAACGATCTTGAAGCTGTGATTGCCATCCTTGAGAGAGCAAAAGCAGAAACAGGAAAAGGAAAACCGGTAGCGATTATGCTTCATACTGAAATGGGTTACGGAGTAGATTATATGATGGGATCTCATGCATGGCATGGAAAAGCTCCTAATGACGAGCAGTTGGATGCAGCTTTCAAGCAATTATATTTAGAAGCTCCGGCGGATTACTAATATCTTAAACATCAACTCATCAAGTTTCCATGAAAAAATTCATCTTAATCTGTTTTCTTTCAAGCTTTATTTTGGGTGTTGCCCAGGAGAAAAAGATTTCTTTTGCGAAAGAAGTTACCTATAAGTTTGTTGAGAAAAATGCCTCGGCTGGTTCTATCAAAACATATTTAAGTAAGAATAGCGAATTTTTGACTCAAATTAAAATGAGTGTCAATAATTTTCCCATGTTATTCTATACAGATGCCCTCGGGACAACTTCTGTGAGCTTAGCTATGAATAATCATCTTGATGGCTCTGATGTCTTTGGCTCCATATCGTATATGGGAATGTATGAACCTCCTTTCGAGGACAAACAGGAATATATATTGGATAGCAAAAAGCTGAACACGCAGGAAACGATTTTGGGCATTCCATGTTCGCATTATTTAATTAACTACAAATTAAAGAATGGAGAAAAAAGGAAAAAAGATGATGATTTTAAATTATGTATTGATGAAAAGTCTTCCTATAACAATTATCAGGTTCTGAACGGATTATTAAATTATTTCCAAAAAGGAGTAAGATATAAAGGTTCGGGATTAAAAGGAATGATTTTAAAAGGTGGCCCTGAAAAGACTTATGATACTGAGCATTTTGTAGCATCATCTATCAATGATACTAAGGACGAAGTTTATTTTGATCACAAAAAGGCAATGACGGATCAGCAGAGAAAAAAAGACTCTGTAATGCTGGCATTTCAGAAAAGAGAAGCTGAATATGCAACTGATTCTACTACGGTAGCCGTTGATTCTGCAGTAGCCGTAAGTGATTATAATAATGATTCTTATATTCCGGATTATGTTTCTGAATATAAAAAGAAACGCGACGAGGAAGGTAGTTTGGCCATTCATGAAAGTAGTAACAGTAAGCTTTTAAAAGGAATACCTACGCACTGTGTGAATTTTGAAAAGAACCTTCCGGAATTCAAAAACAAGGATGTAAAAGGTCATTTGAAAAATTATGTAGGCCAAATGTGTGATATGTACCTTACACAAGCCAGCTATCACACGGTAGGCATCAAAATAACATTGGATGAGATAAGACGGGAAATAGTCTACCTCAATGAAATTCAGGAAAAACTTGATGCATCTGATAAAAAGAAATTAACCAATTATTTAAAAAATCTAGATTAAAAAAATAAAAATGAAATATACATATACAGAAAAAAAGGACACTCGTTCAGGATTCGGAGCCGGATTAGCAGAACTTGCTGACAAAAACCCTAATGTTGTAGCACTTTGTGCAGACCTTGTGGGTTCTTTAAAAATGGAGAAATTCATTGAGAAAGCACCGGAAAGATTCTTTCAGGTAGGTATTGCAGAAGCTAATATGATAGGACTTGCTGCAGGTCTTAGCATTACGGGAAAAATTCCTTTTACAGGAACTTTTGCTAACTTCTCTACTTCAAGAGTATACGACCAGATTCGTCAGTCTATCGCCTATTCTGGAAAGAATGTAAAAATCTGTGCTTCTCACGCAGGTCTTACTTTGGGAGAAGATGGTGCTACTCACCAGGTTCTGGAAGATATCGGTATGATGAAAATGCTTCCGGGAATGACTGTAATCAATCCTTGTGACTACAATCAGACTAAAGCAGCGACGCTTGCGATTGCTGATTTTGAAGGTCCTGTATATTTAAGATTCGGAAGACCTACCGTGCCTGTATTCATTCCTGAAGATATGCCTTTCGAAATCGGAAAAGGAATTATGCTACAGGAAGGTACTGATGTAACTATTGTTGCAACAGGACACCTTGTATGGGAATCTCTGGTAGCTGCTGACGAGCTTGAAAAAGAAGGTATCTCTTGTGAAGTGATCAATATTCACACGATCAAACCTCTGGACGAAGAGATCATCTTAAAATCTGTTGAAAAAACAGGTAAAATTGTAACTGCTGAAGAGCACAACTATCTTGGTGGCTTAGGTGAATCTGTTGCAGGAATGCTTGCAAGAAAAAGACCTACAAGACAAGAGTTTGTAGCGGTAAATGATACTTTCGGAGAGTCTGCAACCCCTGCAGAATTGATGAAGAAGTATAAGATTGATTCTGCTGCAGTGAAAGAAGCTGTAAAGAGAATTTTAGCTTAAGATAAGCTATTTATATAACACAGAATGGGGCGGTTTCTTCGAAACCGCCCCATTCTTATTTTATCAGTCAACTCCAATATTTCTCAATTGAAAAGTTGATCTTTTTTAACTATTGTTCCGGTTGATCAACAGGAATTCCTACTGCTTTTAAGACTGGATGTAATATTTTCTCGATATACTCATCTTCTCTTCTTTGGGATGCTTTAGAGCCTGAAAAATAATTACTGATCTTGTAGTTTTTCACAAACTGGTTTCTCTTTTTTCCGATCACATAATAGCAGCTGCCGCTTTCATTCATGATAAAATACTCCATTTCATCGAAATTCATAATCTTTTTAGAAAAGAAAAGTTTTCTGTAAATACATTTTTCAGATCTATTAAAAATATAGGTTACAGGAATTTTGAAAAAGAGATCATACAGAAAATACACCATATAAACACCCCATACTACCAGGGCTATTTTAAAGTAATCTCCTGACCACTGCCCTGCATAATAATAACATATGCCAGCAAAAGCCAGAACACCAAATACCAGCCACCATACCAGTGTACGGATAAAACTGTAATTTGGCATGAGACTGATCTCATTTCCAGTTTCTTTAAACTTATAGCGGTCGATTACGTTCATTACCTTCCTGGTTAATGTTCATGATATCTTCTGTTTCGTTCACCATTTTCTGAATCCCTTTATGAGTAAGAGCCTGCCCTATAGTGAGTCTTTTTTTCTTTCCGTCAACATAAAAATGAATAGACAACATTACATTGGTCGTAATTAACCCCCAATATTTCGTGGCCACTACTTCAAAGTTGGCAAAGTCCTGTATAGGATATGTTTGAGCCGGGACAAAAATACTATGCTTGCCGGTGACCGTCTGTCGGTCCATATCAATAATAAACTTTTTAGCAAAGAAATTGATCACAATAAGGACAACAAGGGCGATGAGCACAAAGCTCAAAATTCTTACATCCTTGAAAGTTAAAATAGCTATTACTATAAAAAACAGGGATAGGATAGATATAAAGACCGGTTGGTTCTTAAAGATGTATAGGTTTCCATCTTTTTTATAAAAATTAAGTGTATTCATATTCGTTTTATTATAATTTGGTTGGGTTTTGCGAAAGTAAAGTATTTTTATTAATAAGGTTGAATAATTTCGCCTGTTAATCGTATTTTGTGTATTTAATTTAATTACCCCAGGTATTCATCCATTCCAGATATTCATCTTTATATTCATTATCATTGAGTCGGATAATTATATCTTTCAAATCTTTATCTTCAAATTCATAATCGGTAACAGTAAAAATCAGAAAAATATCACGGCCGGTGATTGAGCTGAAGAAGTTCTCTTTTTTAAGTTTTTCCAAGACATCAGTGCAGACAGAATAAAGTTTAGATTGAAAATCATAGAACCAGTCATCATCTTCATTCTTTTCAAGTTCTGTTCTCAGCTGGGTACAGATCTCGTTAAATTCATCATGGGCTCCTTCCATTTCATAGGCCCATTCTGCAGGTTCATATTTATAATACAGTTGATCATTTTCGTCTGCATGTTTAAGCATCTCAAGAGTGTTAGAGGCGGGACAAACCGTCATCGCTCCTTCATCACTGTATAATGCAAAGCTATAGATATTTTCAGAACCATGCTGTTCATATATTTCTAAAAAAGCTTTTTTAGCCGCCTTTTCTATTTGCTCTTTCAATATTTCGAAATTCATATCTTGATCATTAAAATGGCCGGTAAAATTACCCTTATCTTTTAAATCAGCCTACTATCTTTTTAAAAGCTTCAGCCATTTTCACGATTATAGCTATTTTTTTGAATATCTCCGGTTAACAGAGCAATTGCTTGTAAAACTATTTTAACAGCCTAAAACAAAGTCATACGGCTTCCAAATAGATCATTAGCAATATTATTCCGGTCCAAGAAAAAGAAATCTAATATATAAGCTTGGATAGTAGATAGACGGGAACCTTATGTACACTTCACGCATATTATTTTATTAAATCTCTTATCTCATAGAAATATACAATAGGTTAAATAAAAAACATACGGAAAAACTGCCAGAAAATAGCAGGTCACATTAAAAGAGCTGATGAAAATATATTGATAGCTGACCGATATTATCCGATCGGGTGTACTCTTTATTTAAAAAACTTCCATTTCGGAATAATCGCCAACATTCCAAATCCTGTAAACAGGAAAAGATTGGTAACATCCGTATACAGGAATGTTGATAAGTAGTAGTTGTGCATAAAGAAGTGCAACACCAAAAATGCCGGGAACATGTAAATCCCAATTTTGCGATAGAAGAACATAAGCACCAATCCCACCATCATCAGAAAATCAATGGAAAAGATCACATAAAAATACCATCTCGGGATGTCCAGGTATTCATGCTGCAGATATTCATCTACATCAATTCCTAATCCCATTACGGTAAATAACATTAAAGCAGCAAAGGCTAATACGAAACCCCATCCTTTCTTTGGATCTTCATCAAAATAGCTGTATTCTTCCATAGGTACAAAAATAAAGAACTTATGAGAGATTTCATAAGTTCTTTTATAATAATTCGTTTAAAATTTGAATTAAATAGAGATCGCGTTGATCAGTCTGTTTTTATCACTTAAGTACTCCTCCATAGAGATCATACTTTCAGTTCTCATTACATCCTGAATGTCGTCTATCTGATAAATAATTCTTTTAGCATCTTCTGTATTCTTAGCTCTCACTTTACAGAAAATATTATATTTTCCGGAAATAACGCTAGCTTCAATTACGTTTGGAATAGTTGACAATTCTTTCAATACTTCCTGAGTACGGTTTGATTTTGTCAAAAGGATTCCGATGAAAGCTGTAAAGTGGTAATCCAGCTTCCCATAATCGATATTAAGAGATGATCCCAAAATAATACCTGCATCTTCCATCTTTTTCACTCTTACGTGAATTGTTCCAGCAGAAACGTCCATCTGCTTTGCAATTTCTGTAAAAGGCATTCTTGTGTTTTCTACTAAGAAATCAAGAATCTTCTTGTCTATTTCGTCCAGTTGATAGTTCATATTAGTTAAATTACAATTTCTTTAAAAAATCTATGTATTTTTTGCAAATTTACGAAAAATAATTTAACTAAAAAAAATATATCAAACATTAACAATAATTAACACAGATGATAAAAATCATTAAAATATTCAAATTATTTACCATTTGATTTTGTAGAATCTGTTTTTATTTCAGGTTTGGCTTCTTGTATTTTTTTGTCTTTTTTCTTCTTTTTAAACAAAGAATTAAAGCTTTTACTCCACATCACCCCTACTCCATACGCCTGATTAGCAGAACCGTTTGTACTGGCCATTCCCATCCCGATATTGGTAGGTTTGGAATATCCACGGATCAGCAATGTTCCGTCATTCTTTTTAGAAAGGTCATATTCAATGGATCCTTCTGTGGAAAGGTAGTTAGCCTGTGTTCCATCTGTCTTTGATAATGGAATACCTAACCCGGTTTTCACATTTACTCTAGGTGAAACGGCAACACTAACTCCGGCATTGGCACGGTCTCCAATATTTGCATTCTGATCTCCTTTCACATAATTAAGGTCAATCTGAAATTCATTACTCATGGTGTTAAGAACAGATCCCAACTGCTTTAAAAGCATATTATATCCAGAAGATTCCGCTACGTTTCCAACATTCACATCCACACCTCCACTATTAGACACGTTGAAGGTACTTAATAAGAGAACTGAACCAAACTGGAGAACCTTCTCCCCTTCCTGACTCATTTTTGCGGCCAGGGTTTCTCTTACCTGACTGGAAACATCTAAAGCAGTTACGTTTAGATCGATTTTAGGGTTTATTAAAGACTGGGTAATTTTAGCCTGGAGCAAAATACTGATCGGCTGGAGTTTCCCCATACTAAGGTACTCTCCTGCGTTGGAAACCATCCTTACATAATTAGCTGAAATATCCAGTGACGGTTTCATAGCATCACCATCCCATCTGATGCTGCTGTTCTTTTCAATCTGGAAGGTTTTATTAAGGATTGCTTTAGACACAAAAGTTCCGTTATCCACCTTATATGTACCACTCATAGCAATATTTCCTTGCCTATTCATCTGGAATTTCAACGGATCGGCAACTCCTTTTACGGTAATATTTCCGACATCATCACCAACAAGTACATTAACTGTAGTTCCTTTATCAACAGCCAGATTGAAATCAATGTTCATATTGGCTCCTGTTTTCTTTTTCTCTTCAAGAGTTACAAGACCGTCTTTTCCTTCCTTCAGGAACCTCAACATCTTAAATTCTTCCACATTTGAAGTCGAACTGGAGTTAAAAGTAAAGGTACTTCCATTGAGTGCCTTCATATTTGGGGTGGTTATGCTTAATCCGGAAACGGGTCCATCCACATACAAATCTCCCTGACCATATACTCTTCCCCAGAAAAGATCAAAATCTTTTTGTGCCGTATTCAGCATTAATAAATTATCTGCTCTCATTACGAGCGAAACCCCCATTGAAGAAAGTGTTTCAAACTGAATCGCCCCGGAAATATTTCCTTTGGAATTACTTCTGCCGTCATGCACTTCAATATTGTTGAGAATGGCAAGCCCTTTTGTAAGCTGAATCACTGTATCATCAAACGAATAATCTACCCCTGTAAATAAAAGTTTTAATCCAAAATCTTTTAAAGCAATATCACCATTGTAGTCAAGATTCCTTAGTTTTCCATTGATTTTAAGATCTCCGGTTGCCTTTCCTCGCATATTTCCAAAGATCGATTGTACAAACTGCTGGGTAAATGCAAGATCAAAATCACGCATCTGTGCCGTCAGGTCAATATCCGGAGAAGCTGTATTGTTATTCACAGTACCGGTAACATCCAGGGTATTGCTTCCTAATGCTCCTGCTGAATGTACTTTGATATCGATATCATATACATTTAAAGAAAATCCGTTTGTCGCAGAGATGGAAATATCTCCCATTTCATTGCCATTCATTTTAATGTCATCCACGGAAACATCAACCAACGGCTGCAACGTACTTTTATCCATTTTGATCTTAACGGTCCCGTTGGCAAGACCTTTTATATCCATCCCATTTCCTCCTGACTGCATTTCCAGAAGCTTTTCAATCGCAAAATTATCAATGTCTGCATCTACGTAGAAATCCTTCATCGATTTAAATTGCGCTTCCTTGATTAATAAAGCACTTTTATCAGAATAAATCCGAAGATTCCGGATATCAAAATCACCGGTTTTCTTTCGATAGGTAATGGAATGATTAAGTTCAGGGCTCGTATCTATTGCCCAGGTAACTTCATTGAACTTAACTTCTGTTGGTTCAAACCTAAAGACATAGTCTCCAAAAGCATCGGTAGACTGATCAACATTAATGGCATATTCTTTAAGCTTTTCATTAATTTCATCATCAGGACTTCCGTGTTTGAATACGGTCGCCAAATGAAGTGTCTGCCCATTCTCATTATTGCCCTTAAGCTCAAAATCTTTAATGATATTTTTATTATACTCAAGTTTATTAATCCTGGCATATATCTGCTGACTAAGATTGGCCGTATTGATCCTCACCTTCACACTATCTACCATTGCACTGTCTCTGCTCAGGCTCTTTCTATCATTAATTTTATAATCAGGATTGGCGGAGGCTAACGCTTTATCAGCATCGGTAATCTCCTCTTCCTTCTTCATGATGTATTTTAAAGCAGCAGCATCCAGGTTTAGAATAAGATTATTGGAATCTCCATTATATTCTCCTTCTACAATAGCTCCATGAGGAATTTTAAGATCGGGAAGGAAATAATTAACAATTCCCTGTTGTACATTGAAATTCATTGTAAAATTCTGTCCTCTGTACAATTTTCTTGGAGGTGGCCCCACCAATATTCTTCCGATTCCATTTTCAACCATTCCCACAAGGTCTGCAAGACTGTATCTTCCAGATATTTTTCCCGTAGCAGCTCCCGGTGCATCAACATCAATGACCCGTCCGCCTGCCTCAATAAATGTTTTTAGTTTGGCATTAGGAATATCATATTTTTCGGTCGCCGTCGCAAAGTGAAGATTATTAGCATTCACATCCAGGGTAAGATCATTAATGTTTGACATTGCCATTTTACCATCAACTTGTCCGCTCACAACCTGATTTCCAGGTTTTCCGGTAAAATAATTCATATTAAGATAACTGACATCAGCATTTACATCTGCTGATATCCTGGAAGTACTGAAATCGATTAATCCTTTAATGGTCGCTTTGGCCTGCTCGTCATTAACTGTAATAAGTCCGTTGTATTTTTTATGATCCAATAATCCGTCCAGATAGAGATTATTAATCACTTTATCCATTATTTCAATACTCGCAATCTGCGACTTGGTCGTAAGACGCATTGTATTGACATCAAAACTCTGTCCGTTAAGATCAAACTTCCCGGAGATTAAGCCTACTGATTTATTCTTTGTAATGACAGAAGTATTAAGATCTTTTACTTCCAGATAACCGACGTATTTAGGCATCGCGGTGCTATATCCCGTTAAAGAAAGCTTGGAAATTTTTGCCTGCCCGATTCCGGTTATTAAATTACCGTTCTCAACATATACCTGATCTGGGGTTACTTTTGCAGTACCGTTATACTTTAATTTGCCAAAATCATCCGCAAAATTCTTCATTTTGCTGGAAATAAAACTCGGCATCATGGCTTTTAAATCCTTATAGGTAAAATCCGTTGAAAGATCTCTCGTTTCAATTGAAAAATGGCCTTTCAACAGGTTGTCGACTTTCATGGTCTTTGTCGCAATATTCACATCCGGATTTGTGATCAGGAAATTTTCCAGATGGAATTTATTTAAAGGGCCGGTCATTTTCCCGGCAATATTAAATGGTTTAATATTATCCCAGTTGGTCACAAAATAACTAATGTCGTACCCGCTGATCTGGCTTCCCTGTTCGATATTCATATCCCAGCGGACCTTATCCGCAAAATCTGCCCACTTCCCATCGTTGAGATTGAATTTGATATTTCCCTGAAGTAAAGTATGATCTGTATTTAAAGTAAGATCTTTTAAGGATAAAAACTGGTGAGTTAAAGAAAGTTCCGTTGAAAAGGTATCCACCAGGTGTGATTTTCCCCATCTTGAGGTGACAAAGGACATATTATTAATCAACGCCGAAACATTAGGTCCATTGACCTTTACATTGGGTGCTTTAAGATTAAATTTCGTTGCCGTAAGCCATTTTCCATGTTCTCCTTCTGAATTTTGGTTAACAATGGAAACTTTAGAATCAATTATCTGAACTCTGGAATTTAACTGAAAAGGAGGTTTTTTAGGATCTCTTTTTTTTCCGTTGTCGAAAAGTTCTGTGAATCTGATAAAATTGGCAATACTATCGCCTTTGTAGGTAATTACTTTTATATCTGCATTAACAAGGGTAAGAGAGTTGAAACTTAAAGAATTACTGTTTCCGGAAATAGCATTTACAGCAAGAGATATCCAGTCTGAATCAGCACGAAACTCACGAGCTGTAATAAAATCAAATCCTTTATAATCTTTAACTTTAAGACCTTTAATGGTAACATCTCCGAAATAATTCACGTCTACACTTTCGGTAGAAAACCCTGCTTTAAAATCCTGGTTTACAATCTGAAGTGCCTGATCTGCTGCCCACTGCTTAGTCACCGGCAAATTAATAATGACCAATACACTTCCTACCAGAAAAAGCCCGATCCAAAAGAGAATCAAGAGAAGTTTTGCCCACCAGGTATAACTGGTAACATCTTTTACTGCCTGTTTACCAAATTCTTCCGCAGTTTCTACGGGATGATGTATAGCATCTGAAGCAAGCTCAGAAGCCTCTTTTACTGTTTCCCGAACCTTTCCCTCTACATTTTCAACAGTTTTCTGTACCTGATCCCCTAGGTTTTCAGCTACCGATTTTTTATTCTCATTCTCGTTATTATTCTCTAACTTTGCCATTATTATGAGCGACTCTATAATTTTAGGTATTGAATCGTCTTGCGACGACACCTCAGCAGCTATCATCAAGGGGAATTCTATTCTTTCGAATATTGCCGCGAACCAGGCCATCCATAAAGAATATGGCGGTGTAGTCCCTGAATTGGCTTCACGAGCCCATCAACAAAATATTATCCCCGTTGTTGAAAAATCTTTTACCAAAGCAAATATACAACAAAATGCTATTTCAGCTATAGGATTTACACGTGGCCCCGGACTTTTGGGATCGCTTCTTGTAGGTACATCATTTGCTAAGTCTTTGGCTATGAGCCTTAATGTTCCTTTGATTGAAGTAAATCACCTTCAAGCCCACATTTTGGCCCATTTCATCGAAGATGCAAATCCTGTGCCGCCTACTTTCCCTTTCCTGTGCCTTACTGTAAGTGGTGGACATACCATGATTGTATTGGTTAAGGATTATTTTGACATGGAAATCGTAGGAAAAACAATCGATGACGCTGCAGGAGAAGCTTTTGATAAAATCGGAAAGATTTTTGACCTTGATTATCCGGCAGGACCTATTATTGACAGGCTTGCTAAAGAAGGAAATCCTGATGCTTTTACATTTAACAAACCCAGGTTGGAAAATTATGATTATTCTTTCAGTGGCATTAAGACATCCGTTTTATATTTCATACAGAAAGAGGTAAGAAAAAATCCTGATTTTATCAAAGAAAATCTCAACGACCTTTGTGCTTCAGTACAAAAAACCATTATTGAGATCCTGATGAAAAAGCTTGAAAAGGCAGCGAAAGAGCTTAACGTAAAAGATGTCGCTATTGCAGGTGGTGTATCCGCAAATTCTGCATTAAGAACAGCAATGGAAGTGAACAGAGAAAGGCTAGGCTGGAATATCTACATTCCAAAATTCGAATACACAACAGACAATGCTGCAATGATTGCTATGGTAGCAAAATTAAAGTTTGAAAGAGGAGAATTTACTGATTTAAGAACAACGGCGACGGCAAAATATGATCTATGAAAATACTCTTAGAAGAAAAAATACTCGGAAAACAATCTAAAAACGGTGCAAAATATTATTGGGTACTAGAATCCATTATTGGAAAAAATGAGGATTCGGAAAATTTTACAGATTATTTCCCATCAAGCTCTGAAAAAGGATACATTCAGGATGTAAAAGAGGAAATTCTTGAAAAAATAAATTCTGAGAATATTTTTAGTTTTCCCTATACTCCAAAAGAAGGAGATTATTTGTCTATCAAAAATAATTTAAGGAAACAGGAATATTTAAATCTGATTTTCATTAACAACAATTGGGTCGAGGAAATATTCATGTGTACGTACCGTGAATGTGACACGGATATCTATACAACAATCAAAACGGGCGTTGCATTTTTAACTCAGGATATATGAAATTATTCTACGGAACTATAGAAAACAACCAGGTAACGATTAATGACGATGAGCAACTTCATATCGTAAAAGTCCTCCGCATGAAGCAGGGCGAAGATATTCATGTGACAGACGGAAAAGGAAATCTGGCTTCCGGAAAACTTTTTATAGAAGGAAAAAAAGCAGGTATTGAGGTGGCAGAAATCAAAGAAAATCTACCTGATTTTAATCCGAAACTTCATATTGCAATTGCTCCGACTAAAAATATCGACCGCATTGAATTTTTTCTGGAAAAAGCTGTAGAGATGGGAGTTTCAGAAATCAGCATTATCATAACTGAGAAGACTGAACGTAAAAATATCAATGTCGATAAACTCAGAAAACAGAGTATCGCAGCTTCCAAACAAAGCTTAAGGTTTCATTTCCCAATCATTAATGATGCTTTGAAGCTTTCAGATTTCCTGAAAAACAGTAATTCTGAACATACCTTTGTAGCCCATTGCCACGAAAATCTGGATAGAATTGATCTTAAAAATCTCCCTCAGATGGAAGATATCACTTTCTTAATTGGTCCGGAAGGGGATTTTTCTGAAAGAGAAATTTCTTTTCTTGCAGAGAATACAATCAAAGCAGTTTCACTGGGTAATCAGAGACTGAGAACGGAAACTGCCGGTGTTTTTGTAGCAGCCTGGAATTACAATAAAATGATTTAATTGCTTAAACTTTCACTCTTAGTTCGTTTAAAAATATGATAGGGAAAGAATGCCGCGATTGCAAATAAAATCGCATTTCTGAAATCGGCAAGAACAAACTCTATATTGTATAAGTGAAAAACGACAATAAATACCATAAAAAAAGTAAGCAGTTTTCTGTTAAAAGCCCCTAAAAAGCACAGAAATTGTACGATAATCCCAGCAGCAATTAATACTACCCAAAAGTTTTCATAGCTGTATATTTCTTTCATCCAGGAGGGGATATCCATATCTGCCACCCAATAATTATCATAAGAATTAAGCTTTGCAGCATTTTTATTTATCCACAACATTTTATCTGAATGCTTCACTAGATTTTTGACTGTTCCTAAAAACTTACCTGCTCCCGCAAAGGTGTAAGTCATCAAAAGTCCCAGATAGAAATACTGAACCAACTTATAATCTTTTTCTTTAAGGTTTCCAGGAAGTAAAAAGATGCTTAGAAAAAAGCCCAATATCACCAGATGACTGTCATGATGTAATCCAAAATTAGCAGACACAGGAAGATTGATAACTGCCATCAACAAAAACATTAATATATTGATTAGGTAAGAGGGTCTGAGAACAGAAGCGACAATACAGATTCCACAAGAGATCAAAAGGCTTACAAACAATAACGTATCCGGGAATTGTGGGAATATAATCTTTTCCAACCGGAAAAAAGGTTCATAGATCTCTTTGGGTCTTCCTTTTAATTCAGAAAATCGTACATATTGAGCAATTAACCAGTATAAGCCAACTATTCTTATTGCATAGTAAGCAATCTTATAGTTAAATACGGTAAGTTGAGAGTATCTCATTAGAGTTTGGTAATCAGTTTTTTATTAATATTTACTTTTTTTTCTCCTATTTCTTTTGGGTTATAGGTTTCTTTATAAAGCATATATTCATTAAATTCAGGGTTGGTATCTTTAGCAAAGATCAAAAGCTTTGTCAAATTTATTTTTCTATCTTCATTCTGTTCAATCTTTCCGCCGTAGATATTAACAATGCTTTCCTCATCATTGGCCTGATAACTTTCGACGGTTTTGTTTAAAATCCTTATTGTATCACCGTCTTTGATTCCGTAGAGTTTGTATCGATCTACAGAAGCTTCTCCACCACTAGGGACTGTAAATAATTTCCAGCTGGCAAAAGGATATATTTCCTTATAGCCCTTTTCCTGTATGACAAGACTTACTATAGACATCACTAAGGAAAAAAAGAATAAATATGGGGTATATTTTTTCATAAGATCAATTATAGATTTTGCTCCGCCTGATATTTTGCTAAAATCTGTTTTCCGCTTTTGATAGAATTCACGGCCCAGCGGATTTTCATATCAAGTAGTTTTTGTTCATTCAGCTTATAATCAATCCCGGATTTCATCAGTTTCTGCTTCAGTTCATACATACAGATTCCTGCTGCTACAGATACATTATAACTTTTTGTGAACCCATACATAGGAATCGCAAGTGTTTCGTCGGCAAAGTCGATTACTTCTTCAGACACACCTGCCATTTCAGTACCGAAAACCAATGCAATAGGCTCTGTAATCTGATATTCAGGAAGCATCACTGCATTTTTCTCAAGAGATACAGCCAGAATCTTATACCCTCTGTCTTTTATATTTTGAAGAGAAGCTATATTTTTAGGCATCTTTTCTACTTCAACCCACGTTTCAGCACCTTTGGTAACGGTAAGATTAGGATTAAAGACATTTTCTTCCTCCATCGCAACCACTTTATGAAAACCACAAGCTTCAACGGATCTTATAATGGCAGCTGCATTTCTGAACTGATACACATCGTCCATCACAGGCAGTACAAAATCAGAACTTTCCGGAGAAAAATGTTCAATTTTCGCCAATCTTTCTTCGGTTAAAAATTGCTTTAAATATTCATAAGTTTGTGCTAAATCTTTCATCTGCATTCAGTTATTTTTTTTCAATAGCCTAATGAAACGTCTGCAATGATCACCTAATTTCATAAAATTTAATGATAAGCGTTTCATTCATTTTCAAATCTTTGCAAATTAACGTAATTTTGGGCTATGAACCTTATTTGGTCCCAAATTCTTAATTAAAAATAATACATGAAACGAAAAGTCCTGCTCATCTATACCGGTGGAACCATTGGTATGGAAAAAGATTATGAAACCGGAAGTCTCCGTGCCTTTGATTTTGGTAATATATTTGAAAAGATGCCCGAGATGAAGCTGATGGAATGTGAGGTTTTCGTACATCCTTTTGCCAAACCCCTGGACTCTTCCGACATGGGACCTGAAGAATGGAGAGTTATTGCCAATTATATTCTTAAAAATTATAACGATTACGACGGATTTCTGATTCTTCACGGAACAGACACCATGTCTTACACAGCATCAGCTTTAAGTTTTATGCTAAAAGGCTTGAGAAAGCCTGTGATTATGACGGGTTCTCAGCTTCCGATCGGTGATCTGAGAACAGATGCCAAGGAAAATCTTTTAACGAGCCTTTATTATGCCAGCCTTTATGAAAATGATGAAGCCGTTATCCAGGAAGTGGCCATCTATTTTGAATATAAATTATTAAGAGGAAACAGAACATTAAAATATTCAGCGGAATATTTTGATGCTTACGCCAGTCCGAACTATCCTATTCTGGGGCAATCAGGGGTTCATTTAAATATTATCAAAGACAACTTATTCCGTTGTGATCCAAATGTTGAATTTCATGTTGATGAACACATTTCAGAAGATATTTTGTTCTGGAGAATTTTCCCGGGCATGCATCTCAGTCATTTCAAAGAAATCCCTAGAATGAAAGTTCTTATTCTGCAGGTTTTTGGGTCCGGAACCATTTTCAGCAGTGAAAAAACACAGGAAACACTTCAGGAAATCAGAAATAACGGGACAGAAATCGTAGTGGTAAGTCAGTGTATTTCAGGAGGAATTTCTTTCGGAAAGTATGAAAACAGTAATATTTTTTCAAGAATCGGAGCCATCAGCGGTAGGGACATGACGGCAGAAACTGCCATTACCAAAGCTATGCACCTGATCGACAACCCTAATTATACAGGAAGTTTTGCCGATAACTTCACCAAAAGTCTTTGTGGAGAAATAACAGAGGAAAAATTGTAATAATAATTTGGATATTCAAGAAAATACTCTATTTTTGCAATCTCAAAAAGAAAGGTGTCCGAGTGGTTGAAGGAGCTACCCTGGAAAGGTAGTATACGGGTAACTGTATCGAGGGTTCGAATCCCTTCCTCTCTGCAAGTAAAGAAGGCTTAAAGCTTTCAAAATGGTCTAAAGGCTTTTAAAACCTGTAATTTTAAGTAATTACAGGTTTTTTTGTTTTTGCACATATTCGCAAAATTTTCAAAAACACTCCTAATTTTCATGGCAGATTTGTGGCAGTTCACAAAGTCAAAAAAAAACTGCCACAAAAAGCAGTATAAGTAGCTGTAAATCAACTTGTAAAACTCTTTAACGACTTGACATAGGAACAACTTAATTCGAAATTTAACTTAATAAAATATTCGATTATGCTAGAAAAAAGTTTTGGTGCAATCTTCTTTTTGAAGACACCAGAGAAAAAGGAAAATTTAAGAGTAGTCTACTTGAGAATTACAGTTGATGGAATTCCAAAAGAAATTTCTACTAAACGAAAATGGGATTCAACTCGTTGGAATCAAAAGTCCGGAAGAGCTACCGGAAATAAGGAAGATGCCAAATCTTTAAATTATTTTCTGGACTCCCTAAGTACCCGGATTTCGAACTATCGGACTGAGCTAATCAATAATGATCAGACCATTACCTCACAGAAACTTATTGATTTTGTAAAAGGGAAAAACGTATCGAAAGCAAAAGTTCTGGAGGAATTTAGCGATCACAATTCTGAAATACTCGCTTTAGTAGAAACCAAGGAATACGCGATAGGTACATATGAACGTTACCAGATTGCAAAATCACATGCCGCAAAGTTTATAAAGTTTAAATACAATCGCGATGACCTTGAATTCAGGGAACTGAATTTTGCATTCATTAGAGACTATGAATTATATTTAAAAACTGTTCGAAATTGTAGTAACAATACTGCTCTAAAATACATTGCTAATTTCAAAACCATTGTTTTAAGAGCCATTGCGAAGGACATTATTCCCCGAGATCCATTTAAACTTTTTAAAAGCAAGAAAACAAAAATTAAAAAGAAACCCCTATCCACAGATGAACTTTTTAGGCTAGAAAATAAGGTCTTTTCTTCCGAGCGATTATCTTTAATCCGGGATATCTTCGTTTTTCAGTGTTATACTGGATTAGCCTACATTGATGCTTATCAATTAAAACCTAGTGATATAAAAAAGGGTATTGACGGAACTTTGTGGATCATGTCAAGTCGCCAAAAATCAAAATCAGAAACAGATATTCCACTTTTGCCAAAAGCGATTGAAATTATGGAACGTTATCAAGATCATCCATTATGTATTAAACGGGGCTCTGTTTTACCAGTTAAGTCCAATCAAAAAATGAATGAATACCTCAAAGAAATAGCCATATTATGTGATTTGCCCGACACATTGAATACCCATAAAGCTAGAAGAACATTCGGCAGCACTGTTACGCTTAAAAATGGAGTACCTTTACATATCGTTAAGGAGATGATGGGTCACTATTCGGTCAAACAGACCGAAGAGTATGCAATTACAGAGCAGGAATCCATTAGCTTAGAAATGCTACAGCTCAAAGAGAAACTTAATAAAACCAATGATCGCAATCAAAATGAAGATCCATTACTACTATTACATAAGCTTCAAGATGAAATTGCGGCTCTAGGGCAAAAAAATACAATTAATAGTGTTATTCCGCCACGGGAACAACTTCTTGCAATCACGAGCAAGCTAGATTTCATTAAAGAGATGTTACTATCTAAATAACTTGCATTAAAATTTTTTCACTACATCCTTCTAAATCGTTGAAAAAAGTACTATCAGTAAAGCTTACATTTTGACCCTTCAAAATAGGTAGGTTTACCTACACTAAGGAATTAGCCAATTATTTTTTAGTAATTATTTGGAATAATTCTAAATAAAACTTAATTTAGTTTGGACATAAGCTAAATAAATTCGTTGTTTCTCTCTAAAAGACTAGTCGAAAGATTAGTCTTTTTATTTTATTTCTAAATTATATGTTGCCCATTAATCAATATTAAAACGTTCATAATAATATCAGCACTTCCTTATTTAAACATATATCCGTTTCACGCATTAAAGGTTTTGCTTTCTCTATCAATGGCATTGTCTCTACTTGCTAAAAAGTATCATAAATACCTATTTTCATCAAAAATGATAATTGTTACATGTGAATTAGAATCGCTAAATTTAATATAGCACAAATAAATACTCAAATGGGAAGTCTATTTGAAAATAATAAATTTGAAGTCGAGATTCAAGGCTTGAAAATTGCTGTAATTGAATATACTGTCAAAGATCAGCAAGTTTTTCGGCTATTATTTAATGATGGTCGCCCCCCCTTGAATATATCTCGTGCAAAAACTTGGAATGGTGAAATGTGGATGAGCATTCCACAAGGCCGGCAGCAAGAAGCTGATGTATTCGGCAACGAAATTAGTAAACACTTAAAAGAATAGAGCTATGTGTTATTACAATGGACAACGCGTATCACGGGAGGAATTCATAAGATTAATGGATCTTGAAAAGGCCGTTATGAACTATGACTTCCTGGATCAGGAAATACATGAAGGTTTTAATTACGGAAATATTGCAGTATTAAGACCCACAGAGGACAAGTGCAATTTTGATATCGTACAGATGGAATGGGGATTTATACCCAATTATGTCAAAAATAGAGAAGATGTAAAAAAGATGCGTTTTGGCTATAAGGACGGCGCAGGAAAATGGCATCAAGCTTACACCACGTTAAATGCCAAAGGTGAGGAGCTTCTTCTCAAAGATGAAAATACCGGCCGTGAGAAAATGTTCCGCAAGGCAGCACTTGAAAGACGATGTTTAATTTTATCCAGCGAATTTTATGAATGGCGACATATTTACCGTCTAAATAAGAAAACAAACCAGCCCCTAAAAACAGCAGATAAATATCCGTATCATATCGGATTAGTAAATAAGGAATATTTCTTTATTGCTGCGATCTGGCAGAACTGGACTGATAAGGAAACAGGTGAAACAGTTGACACAGTAGCGCTTGTAACCACTGAGGCGAACTCTCTGATGAAGCAGATCCACAACTCAAAAAACCGTATGCCTACAATGCTTCCTGATGAACTCGCCTGGGAATGGATGATGTCAGATCTAACCGAAGAGCAGATCACTGAACTTGCAACTTATCAGATCAAGTCAAACGAAATGGAAGCCTATACGATCGAGAAGGAATTTAAGACCACCGGAACGCCAACTAAAGCTTTTGTGTATGAAGGCGTGCCTGAACTAACTTATGAAGTATAAGCAATAAAAAAAAGGAAGCAAAAATGTTCTACAAGTCTCTTTTGCTTCTTAATTATATCAAAAAAACAAAAGCAGGAAATCCTGCTTTTGTAATTAAATATCTAAAGTCCTAAATACATTTTGAAATCAAAATGCTTTCTTGTCTTTGGTTCTAAAAGACGATAATAACTTTGCGGTTTGCCGTCTCTTCCAACATACAGAGGAACGTAAAAGGGATTGAAAGTATTAACCTTCTCAAAACTCCAATTAGGAAAGTTAAATTTACGTCTTGTAACCACCATCATATAAAAATTGAGCAGAAAACGACTTTCCTTGTCCCAGACCGTTTTTCTGACCTTTTCATTAATTGTGGAAAAATCAGATTCATTTGGATCATAATCCACCTGCAATTTAAATGCTTTGTTAAAACGTGCGAGAAATTCGGCAGATTTTTCATCAATATTTTCAGCAGTGATTTTTTCCAGCTCCTCCTGCAAGTCAGTTTCCAATATTCCATAGTCGTGACGTTCCGTAGAATTCAAAAATTCCAAAGCATTATCTTCCTTGTCAAACAGTAAAAAGAATTTCTTATTATCATCTGCCATAACTCTAAATTCGTTTTTGTCCTTGTGCTTGGTGCAGGTCTTATGCGTATTTAGGTTTTGCTTAAAAAATTCAAAATTCTGCAGTTCTTTCCGGATTGCCTCAAAATCATTCAGATTATAATTTGTTTCGACGATTTTAAAATTCTGCTGTGCCATCTTTTTAAAATATTATCTTATACTTTTTCTTTGAGCAAAAAATCTTCACGCCCATAATCTATTATTCATTTGCCACTTAATTTTTCCCGGATACCGGGAAGTTTTTCTTCTGTTACATGTCCAATAACGTCAGTAATTATTCCTTCTTTGTTTATAAGCAAAGTCATTGGGAAGCGCTGGATCGTTAGATAGGATTCGAGCTGCTTTCCCGCATCTGGTATCTGCATAAAATCAAATTTATTCTTTAGAAGAAAATTATCTATTTTTTCTTTCTTATCGTATGTTATACCAATGAAATTAACATCTGGAAGTGAACTTTTAAAGTTATTCAGCAGTGGTATTTCACGAAGACAGGGTGCACAGGTTGTTGACCACAAATTTATCAGTGTATATTTCCCTTTTAAATACTCAGGACTAAAATTTTTACCATTTGCATCTTTAAAATTCTCAATCGGAAAATGGGTGTCCAGTTTATCTTCCATATCTGGAAATGTTCTAAGTTGTTTATTCTGAGCAATTAGCAGGTTGCATACTGTGAATAATAGTATAAAGATAAATTTTTTCATAAATAATAATATTTTTTTAACCAATATATTAATTTTTTTATATATTAGCCAACCAAATCACTCTGTAATGAAATTAATAACCATCGTTTCTTTACTATTCATAGGGATTCTCTATGGGCAGAACAAACGGTTTTATTACGAATATAATTTTTCGAACGATTCAGCAAATCTGGAAAATAAGGCTAAAGAACTGCTGGCACTTGACGCCAGCGCAGAAGGTACAATCTTTTATAGTCACCGCATTAACCAGATAGATTCCCTGTATAATTTAAGGGATGCAAAAGGAAGTCCACCAAAATTCTTAGGTTATCCTTACAGAGATGTTTTATTTCATGAGGTTATCATTAGTAAAAAGAATGAAATCCCCAAGTTGTATTATATGGGAGGGCCAACAAAGAATTATTATGAAATAAAGCTGGAACAAAAAATCAACTGGACAATTCTACCCGACACAAAGGTATTTGAGAATTTTCAGGTGCAAAAGGCTACTGCAAAAATAAATGGTAGAAAATGGACAGTGTGGTTTACAAAAGACATTCCGATTAATTCTGGCCCTTACTATTTCAATGGTCTACCTGGGCTGATCTTAATTGCTGAGGATGAACGAAACTCTCATTCATTTCAGTTATCTGGGATTGCTAACATTGATAATGTTGATCTTGATTTCATACCTATGTTCCAGAGTAGGCAACTAAGATCCAATAATACAAAAGTTACTTTAACCACAGCAGAATTTAAGAAGCTACTGATCAGTAACGATGGTGATTTTGTCAATAATGTCGTACCAGCAGGTAATTCAGCTGAGGTGGTTTCTTCTAAATTCTATGACTCATCAGGTAATGAGATCTCCCAGGCTGATTATGTTAAAAATCAACGCGAATCCCGACGGAAGATATTAAAGAGAAATAACAATAAGCTTATAAATGATTTTAAAATAGGAGTAACCGAAAATCCTTTAAAGAGTAGGACTAAACAATAATCTATTTTTATGAAAACAATCACAGAGTTTCAAGAGTCAAAAAGTATTTGCATTGAAAAAGAAACAATGGAAGCTATCAACGGCGGTCTTCTTCCGGAAGGATCTACTAGAAGAGAAGATTTCTGTACCGGAGCAAACGATGGCGACAGCGAAGTTACGTATTACAGCGATAGCGGTCAGTTGATTTCCATTGATGGAACAAGATTGGACGGAAGCACATATCATTATCCTTAGTAGATAGATGTTATTGATTTTATCTAATCAAAATGATTTTACAACCAATCTTGTACAAGATTGGTTGTGTCATTACGGGAAAAGTTCAGTACGTGTAAATAACAATCTTAAAAACATAAGTTTTGGATTAGACGGTGTAAAGTTTACTCCAGAAAATCAGGATGATTCGCACGCAATAAATATGGAACAAGTTTCTTCCTGTTGGTTCAGAAAAGGTCAGATTCTCGGAACAAATCCCGATAATGACCCTATCACCAGTAATGAGCATGGAGTGACAAAAGGTTACATTTCACACTTGTTAAAAGAGAAAAAAAGTATCGGGGACCTCGTGAATGATAATACAGTCAATAAACTGATCGTGTTGGAAAAGGCCAAAATTATTGGTCTGCATATTCCTAAAACCTATATTGTTCAGACAAAAAACGATATTAAGGATTTGTTGGAAACGAACAATGGCAAGGAATTCATTGTTAAGATGAAAACAGATACTTCAATGTTCCAGTTTGATGATTGTGCAGCCATCATTTACACAAATGTGCTGAAAATTGATGATTTAGGAGAACTACCGGAAATTTTTGCACCGACCCTGATTCAGGAAAAAATTAATAAATTCTTTGAAATACGGACGTTTTACCTTGATGGAAATACCTGGTCTATGGCCATTTTTTCACAGCAGGACGATCAAACAAAAGATGATTATAGACGATATAACAATCAAAAACCCAATAGAAACACACCATTCAAAATCCCTGTCTATTTAGAGCAGGCATTATGTAAATTAATGGACGCACTTAATTTGAGAACAGGTTCGATTGATTGGATATTGGCAGAAGACAATAATTACTATTTCCTGGAGGTGAATCCCACCGGACAATTTTCAAATCTGTCCATGACCTGTAATTATCCATTAGAAAAAATTATGGCAGAAAAATTATGAAACTAATAGAATTAAAACAAAAAGTTAAGGTTAATCCTACTCGATTTTCATTACCGATGTTCTTTCTTGAAGTACAGCCTATATCAGAGAGAAAACGAAAAATTTTATACAGCAGGTACTATAATGGTAATTACATTATTGACCCCTTCTATAAAAATATCCATAGCCTGATATGAATTATTTTAAGTTATTTCCGAACATAAAGATTGCCAAAGGAAGGGTAAATGCTGTTCTTCATGATATTGAACGGGGGAAAATCGAATTTCTGCCCCTTGATTTTACTGATCTGTTATCGGAACTCGACCAGGGGAAAACAATTCATGAAGTAAAACAACAGTATCCTGAGCAGGAGCAATCTGTGATTGATGCTAACCTTGATTACATGGTAAGAAGTGAATTTGGTATTTATTGCTCAGCGGAATTATTTTCTTGCTTTCCGCCGATGTCCACAGAATTTCAGGTACCTTCAGAAATCACAAATGCGATAATCGAACTTAAATTAAGCTCTATATATTATTTGGCAGATTACTTGTCTCAATTGGAAGATTTAGGTTGCTTTGATATATCAATTGTCTTTTATGAACAGATCAATGAAAAGTGTTTTTTAGATATTTTCTCTCAGATCCCGCAAAATAGAATCAAATCCATTGAAATAATTTCAATGTGGCATGAAGAAATTAATGACACTTTCTTTATGCGGCTCAATCCACATTGTCCACAGGTCTGCAAAATGGTTTTTACCTCATCGCCATTTGATTCCGTTGCACCTTGGGATCAAACCAAAAATATTCTTTTTCATAGGCAATTTGTAACCAAAGAAATTAACAATTTTTCCCATTGTGGAAAGATAGATCTTAAAAACTTCGGTATTAATCTACCCAAGTTTACAGAAGCAGTCAGCTATAATTCCTGTCTTCATAAAAAAATTGCAATAGACATTCATGGTAATATCAAGAATTGCCCCGCTATGCCTACAAATTTTGGTCATGTAAAAACGACAAAGCTTAAAGATGCTGCATTATCCCAGAACTTTAGGGCTTATTGGGATATGAACAAGGACAAAATCAGTATTTGTCGGGATTGCGAATTTCGATATGTATGCACGGACTGCCGTGCTTATACTGAAAGAAATTCTTTTGACAAGAGTGAACTTGATAATTCTAAGCCCTTAAAGTGTGGTTATGATCCTTATCGTGGTGTATGGGAAGACTGGAGTACAAATCCCTTAAAACAAAATGCCCTAGTTTATTATAATTTACAGGCATTAAATGGGATAATTAATGATTGACCTTAAATTATCGCAATCTAAATGATTGAATTGGTGCTTCATAGGGCAAGTCTTATTTTTTTAATGATCCCCCCCTATACAGGGATATTATCCACTTTTATGAAAATCAGGGGTATGATGAGCTGGCACTGATCGCAAATCTATCCTGACAATTTTTATAGAAAAAATTGCTTAATTTTCTTCAATACGGACACCTTTGGCTTTATTAGATTTTGGCTTGAATTGATAGTCCTGCGAAATTTTAAATAATTTTCGAAATTAAAACCAATATCAGCCATATAAAATTCTTCAGTGCAATTGAGATAAAAATCATTTTCCAGTTCATCAATAGCTTTTTGTTCATTATCAATTATTTCTGACCAATTATAAATTTTTTCAAGTAATTCCTTTTTAAGCAGATTCTCCAATGGATCATTAAGATCTTGATCTTCCAACACTCTTACACAAGAATCAATAATTTCGGTATTCAGTGTCAGTTCAAATTCTTTCTTTTGCTCAAAATCACTAAAAGAAAATGCGAAATGGCCTTTGCCTATGTATTGCCTGTCATTTGGATGCATTTCTAAGTATTTATACAATAAACCTGCTTCAATATTACTGATGCTGATTTTTATACCAATATTATAACTTAATTCCACAATAAATCTTTTACCACAATTTACTACTTTTTCAAAAATTATATTATTTGCGACAACATATTATTCATCTGAGTTGTTAATCTTTACATGTTTATCAATCCAAAGTTCAAATTTGATGAGATCTGCCCGGCCTAAAGTCGTATAGGACAACCATTCATGATTTAAATTTCCGAAAGCTACATCAGCTTCTGGAATAATTCCCTGCAGATACTCTCCCAACTCGTCAAGTGCAGATTCGCGCGTCTCAAAAACCATCAGCCTTAAAAGTATGTCCGCAACCCTGTCATCATCTATTTGCTTATCTAGATCATATTTTGAGCGGGTTTTCCTTACTGTTTCAAAAATAAGTGTGCTTCTCAGCGTATGCGATATAAAAGCCAGCCAGTTAGAAAAGATCGCTTTATCTTGCTGTTGCTTTAGATTACTTAAGATCCGTAAAAGAAGTGCAGCAGCGTCATGCATCATAATCGGCATAAAGGTAGCTGTCACAGCAAATGCGCCTGCCTGCATAAAAGCGTCTGATAAGAATTTCACATAACCATAATTCGGCATTGTACTGCAAGCAGAAATAAATACCAATGGAGCGCTTATACCTCGCGTTACTATGTCCTCTCCCGTTAACCTTACTTTGTTCTTTCCGTCGATAACAAGGAAGCTTGAAAGATCTTTTTCGTCAAAATCACCGTGACAGTCAAAAATCAATAGATCTGGCTTCAAAGTACTCACCGCTTCCTCAATTTCATCAACGGTTTTGCAGAAAACGCTTTTAAACCCTAGGTTCTTTTGCATCGATGCAATTCGGCCAAAGTAGTGGTGCATATCCTGATCTTCTTCGCTC
The DNA here is from genome assembly GCF_003815875.1 of Chryseobacterium lactis. Lineage (NCBI taxonomy): Bacteria > Pseudomonadati > Bacteroidota > Flavobacteriia > Flavobacteriales > Weeksellaceae > Chryseobacterium > Chryseobacterium lactis. The sequence goes on along the minus strand of NZ_CP033924.1, from coordinate 2,561,627 downwards.
GCACAGTGCACAATAAGTGTCTGTTTAAGAATATCTGGACGAACTTCAAATGTCAGCCGCTGGTTATGTACATAGTTATTGATAAGACTACTAAAATTAAATTCCGGTATCCGGCAGATGTCATGGGTCAGGCACAGAGGGTATCGATCCAAACGTAGCCACTCCATTGGCAGATCGGATATAAAAACAATCTGACCATTTCTTTCCTCCAGATATTCCTTCAATTCGGGCACAACCATCTTTTTTCGCATCAATTCCCCGATTGTTTCCATTTTTTTAATCGCATGTTTTCTTGTTGTAAATGCATTTTGGAAATGCGACAGGTCCATATTTAGAGATTTTCCCACGATAGGCATCCTAAAAATTGGCGAATACGTTAGCTGCCCGTGAAGGTAACCTGCATAATCGAGCATATTCAATCTATTTGTTAGAACACCGAGCGCCTGCCCGATCAGCTTATGACCCAAAATCTTTTGTGTGTCTTCTTCAATTTCAAATGTATAGTCGAGTTTTTGTTCCGTCTGCGAGACCTTAAATACTGCTTTCTGTCTCTTGGTTTCAAACGGTCTTGCTCTAAACTTTTTGAATCGCGGAAAATGAAAAGGTGCAATAATAATCATTGCTGGATAAACAGGTTCTATAAGTGCCGCCGGTTCCTTGATACGCACAACTTGAGCCAGACCATCAATGACTGCTGCCTGTCCCAGCTGAATGGTCGCCCTCTTTTTATTGAACATTGGCATATCCTCTTTTTCTGGCCACTGATGTTTTTTTGCCCAGTCGTTAGCTAATATCTGGTTTAACAGAAAATAATTGGAATGACTGTACATTGTTGGATGAAATGGGTTTAACTCGTCGGCATTTGGGTTGGTTTGAAAATTAAAACTCTCGATATGAAAACCATAGTCTTTCTGCAGTACGATGTTTATCTGCGCTAAATCCCTTTCGATAAGCTTTATTAGACCATGTACATCCGCAAAGAAATTATTTTCATCATAATAGGCAGCATTTTCTTCTCCAGGATCATTTATCATCATATAATAACCAAAGGTCATATCACTAACCAGCTGCGCAATCTCCTTATGGTTGGGGATATTGCTATCGATTAAAAATACTTTTACCAGATCTATATTAAAAAATCCTGAGTATTCATTGAAAAAAGTACTGTTCACTACCCGTTCAGCAGTAAACAATCCCGGTTCGAGCAGGTATAAATTTATTCCCTGACTGCGCCCCGTCTGAAAACACCAGTTATAGAATCCTGCCGGATCTGCTAATTGCAGAAGATCTTTAGGAAATTCCCTTAAAATTTTCAGTGCAACGCTATGGAAATCGTTGTACTCATTTGCACCTCCTCCACTGAAAACTGTGTACTGTATCTGTGTAGGGGAAACAATTGACTTGGCAGTATTATAAAACATAATAATTAAAGTTTGGCATGTTAATATATTAAATATTATAGCAAGTAAAAAATCACACAAAAAACGTCCGGATTTTTCAGTATACTTAAAATCATGCATAACATATTGAATTTATCAGCACATATTTAAAATAAACTATAAATCAATAGCAACTAAAATTGGGCGTGCCCTTCACTCATTTTCACTAAATGACCGGAGGACCGCGCTATCCGCTATATCTTTTGCCCCTGCAAAAGGATGTCGCTTCTATCACTCACGCAAAATCATGCTTCTTTTTTATCCCTATTTTTAATGACAGCTCTATTCCTTCCCCGACAAAAGCAAAGCACATTTACTCCGCCGCTTAGCCATTCTGTAAAAGAGCTTTCTGCTCCCCTTACATAGCAAATCGCAAGCTGCTCACACCATACCTACGCAATCATCTCGCAATTCCCTATGAAATAACAATGCTTATAATCCAATGAATCTTTTAAAGAGATAAGATTGGGGGAATCAGTTTTATCAAAAGAACAGTCGAAAAAGACATTCAAAAGTACATCGGGCAGCCAACACTCAGCCCGCAAAAGACTACGGCATAAACACATGCCGTCGCACTCACCCATCCTTTATTCCGTTTCCTTTTGCCTTACCGCAATTCCCCTATGTACGGATTGACTTTCTTTTTTTTCCTGTTTTTTCTTTTGAAAAAATGATTTGGGGCCGAGCCTCAGCAGGACTGGAAAGGGAGCAAACGTAACAAGATTGTACAACAACTTAAAAACAAAAGTTATGAACATTTCAGGAAGGCTGACACAAGATGCAACGGTCAGCAAAACAACATCAGGTAAGGAAGTGGTAAACTTCAGTGTAGCTGTAAATGACGGCTACAAAAACAAACAGGGGGAATGGGTGGACAACACCGCATTTATTGAATGTGCCTACTGGCGAAGTGTAAAGCCAGTCTCATGGCTCAAACAGGGGCTATATGTCGAACTGACGGGACAGATCAGCGCAAGGGCGTGGAATGGAAAGGACGGCAACCCAAAAGCAGGGCTGAACTTCACAACCTCCAATATCAAACCCGCTTGGGGAACAGCATCGGAAAAAGATTCCGTGCAGGCTAGTAAAAAACAGGAACCTGCCAACACTGCAAAAGAGGACGAAAAAGACGACCTCCCATTCTAGGCAGGACAGTAAAAAATCCAAAACATTTAACCCTTTTAAAAAATAGAAATCATGGGACACAATCTAAATTTCAACAATAGAACAGGCAGATATTCATTTTTCAGCGTAAAAGAAAAGGCTTGGCACGGTCTGGGACAGATCGTTCAGGAATACCCGACAAGCGCCGAAGCAATCAGACACGCAGGATTGGACTACGAAGTAGAAAAAAGCCCTTTGTTCACCAAAGGATCAGGTATCGTGCAGATTTCGGACGGTATCGTAATTCAGGACACTGAAATCGAAGTACCTAACTATTTTGCCAATATCCGCACAGATAACAATACCGTACTTGGTGTTGTGGGTAGAGATTACCACATTGTACAGAATAAAGATGCCTTTACATTTTTTGATTCTATCGTAGGCGGTGGAAGCGGTATTCTGTACGAGACTGCAGGGGCGCTCGGGCAGGGCGAACGCATATTTATCACCGCCAAACTCCCAAATTATATCCGTATAGGCAAATCGGATGATGTGATTGAAAAATACATCTTCCTGACCACAAGCCATGACGGAAGCGGAAGCATTACAGCAGCCTTCACACCTATCCGAATCGTATGCCAAAACACCCTGAACGCATCCCTCCGCAATATGAGCAACGTGGTACGCATAAAACATACCGCAGGAGCAAAACAACGTCTGAGTGATGCCCACAAAGTAATGGGACTGGCAAACACCATGACCACGCAGATGGACGGCATTTTTAACCATTGGGCAACCATAAAAATCAAGGATAGCGAAGTTAAAAAACTGATACAGCTTGCCTTATGCCCAAATACGGAAGCTTATAACCTACTTAAAAAAGGGGCTGAGGACGAACTTTCGACCATGTTCAAAAATACCGTTGATGATGCCTTTGCATACGCCATGATGAACGATACACAACAACTGGAAACCACTAAAGGCACACTGTTCGGGGCTTACAATGCTGTAACTGGCTACTTTCAAAATGTCCGGAACTACAAAGACAATGAATCGAAGTTACAGAGCATCGTTCTCGGAGGTACTGCGCAACTGAAATCACAGAAAGCATTTGACCTATGCACATCTTTCGAGAAAATCGGAACAGACATTTTCCAACTGAATTAAGCACAGCCCAAAAGGTGGCAGGCTTGTAAAGAACTGCCACCTTTTTAAAAAACAAAAGATCATGAAAGCACTGAACGAAATGAACAATACAGAAAGGGCATTTGCCGTTGCAAGGCTCTTTCCCGATCAGCTCGGAACGTTGACCGACTTTATAAAAACCGAAATAGCACACCTACGTGAAAAAGAAGAGGATATCAGAAAAGCATGGCCAACAAACTGCATTGCAACTGCCGATTATTGGTATAGCCTTGTGCAAAATGCCGAACAGACAATCGAAAAATTCGGAGTTCTCCTATACCGCAATCCGAGGATTTTTGCAGACCATTTTTTCTATCAGGATAACAGTGTCTTTGGTATTCACTGTATGATAAGATTTGCAGGTTCCCAAGTGACACCCACAATGATTAGACTGGCAATAGAACTCTATTTCGGTGACGATAAGGTCGTAACCATTGATTTTAAAAAGAACAAACCCTCAAATTAAAAAGATATGAAAACCTTAGATCACATGAACAACCTTGACAGAGCCTATCTGCTCGCAAGACTGTTTCCCCAAGAACTTAAACCACTGACCGAATTTATCAAGAAGGAAGCGGAATTGTGGCACAACCAAAGAGCCGAGATTGAAGAAAATTGGACTGAAAAAGATATAGATGTCAGTGTATGGTTTGACTACATAGCCAACTTTAAGCGCAGATACCTCAAAAACGGTACAAGGCTTTACAAAAATAAAAAGACGTTCAGAGATCAGTTGTTTGACGGCTACGATGCCCTTTTCTCCATGCACGCTACCATACATTATACCGAGCAGAAAGAATGTAGCCGAGAATTTAAATACGCCATTTATATGCTGTTCGGTGATAGAAAAATTGTAGACATAAACTTAAATCCTTAGTCATGAAAAAATCAGATATAATGACGGATGTCATGCTGATCAAGGCATTTAGCGAAGTAGGTCGCAACAACTATGAAGTAGCCATTATCCCCCTTTGGGGGGACTGGCTAAAAAAGTCTCTTGAAACAACAGACCTGCTTGAAATCATAAATGTAGAATCCTATTCGGGATATATCGCACGAAAAGAACACGGTATTTCCTTCCTGCTGTGCAGGACAGCAAAAGTACCATTCTACGAGCAGTGGCTCGGTGATAAAGAACTGGCTTTTTTAGATGCCAAAGCTGAGGAAATCGAGCAGTTATGCAGGCACTTTGACTGCATAAAAAGCGATTCGCTGATAGTTCATCCCTCTGGAATGGCAAATTACGAAGCTTTTGAGGATGTCAAATTCAGGACAGTCGATTTTGACATCACATTGATACAGGAAATTTTAACCTCTAAAAATTAAAAAAATGACACGTTCAAACTTACATATCACCTTGTCAAACGGACAGCAGATTATCTGTGTTGCCGATAGTACGAGCGCACCCGAACAGGGATATATCGTGGAGGAAGTATTCACCCCTCTTCTAAACTTCAATAACTACATCAAGGAAATGGACTTTCTCAAAAAGCACTGTACAATGGATGAAAGAAGGTTAAACGCCATGTATAGATATTATATCAATCTTATAACAAAAGAGATCAGAATGTACGAGGAAAATTACAACTATCGTGCTGACCGATTTTATAAAGGTGAAGATCTGACCGAGCGTTACACAAGCTACATAGAAACCCTAAATAACCAAGATAGTGAAGAATCAAATTGAAACAGAACTAAAATTAAGTAACAAACTCATAAATATTTAAAAATGGAAATACTGGCAAAATATAAGTTCGCAGACTGGCTCTATAACAGGTTTGTAGAGAATTATAAAAATCAAAACATCGTGCAAGCTTTCATTTTCTTGGATATTCTTTCACGATACCAAATGTTCGCAATGGAAGTCCGTAAACTTTCCGATCAGCGAAGACACATCAAAGAACTATACAGGGACATTAATAAGGCTCTGAAAAATGGAACCGCACATAAACTTTTTCTCACAGGGGAAGAAGGTACAGCGGAATTTAACAAAGAAATGAAAGCCTATGAAGACTTCTTACGGGAATCAGGGTTTTCCGAAGAATCTATCACAGAATACGTAAGCGAAAGAAAAATGAATTATTATGGAAACAGCTAATTTTTTCAGACAGATTGCACAGATGGACATCAACAGCAAATTGACGCTATCTATTACCAAGGCAACAGAAAACAGGATACTCGTATCTATCTTGATCGAGAATGATAGTTGCGCAGATAAGGCGAAAAATGTCATTCCTCCTTTTAATCTGAAAGGAAGTCCCGAAGAACTCGATAACGGATTCTTTGAACACATCAAAAAACCCGTTCAGATGGCAGACGGACTCATTTCTAATATGCAAAATTTTCTAATGGGACTGGAAACGGCTCAGGCTAACTCTGCGATGGAAAAACAGAAATCAGATAAGGAAAAAGCAAAGGGCAGAAAGTATAGCGAAGCAATCCTAAAAGCTGATGCCCTTGCCAAAGTAGGAAAGTACAAAGAAGCATGGACGGCACTGCCGAAAGTTGGTGACTATCCCGAGAATAAAGAAGACATCAGAAAGAAACAGGATGAGTACGAAAAGCAATTTGTTCCCAATCTCTGGTCAGCTTCCGAGCAGAAAGCAGAGCAGGTAAATGAGCAGGAAAAGGTCGATCAAGAAGAATATAACCCTTAAAATGCAATATTATGTTAGTAGCAACAACACTTCAGCGAGTTTTTATCCTCAAAGAAAAAGAACATGAAATCAGGCTCGATGATCCCGAGCCAAAATGGAATCTTCAGGCAGTACTGAATTTTTATTCTAACAACTACCCTTCCCTGACCACGGCAAAAATTTCACGTCCTACAATTGTGGAGGACATTGTTGAATATCGCTTTGAGACAGTTATCGGAACTAAAGGTTAATCAAAATTCAAAACCCATGAATCATGCAAAAGAAATATCCGCAAACGGTAAAGCTGCCCACAGCAGTAAGCCAGTCACAACTTCACCGCCAGTTGTGCGTGTTCGGGAACTGGATGAAACGCCCGAAGGATGCAGGAGAAATTCGCAAGGACAGACGGCAGTCCGCTCCGCACGCGATGTTACCAATGCCTTTTTAGGCATGCAGTTCCATGCAAGATTGCAGGAACCTGAAATTGGCGAAAATTACGACAGTTCAAAATTGGAGAGGGAGTTTTTTAAATCTCTCTCCAATATCTCAAAAAAACTGAATGTAACTAAACTGGACTGTGCAGGTCTGCCCTACCCGTACAATATTTCGGAATCATTGGCACACCTGAAAACACAGCTTAAACTTAGCACCGAGGACTGGCGGGAAATCAGATTGGTCAATGATGGAAAATGTACCTTTTTCGCCAAAGAGGACAGATACAACATAGGATGTACACTATATTATATCCCTGTAATTCCACTTTACACTATCCTGCACAATAGAAAAACCGTAAAAGCAAGTAAACTTTTGGTCTGTGTTTACGCATATATCTATCAGGTACTCGCTGTACCCTATTACAGAAATGAAGATTGCTACCTGAACTCCATGTACGATATGCTCGAAAATTCTTATTTGGACGATGAGGAGGAAGATTCAAATACAGATGAATTTTTAACTGAGTTCAAGGACGCAGAATTGATAGGAGATCATATTAAAGAGCTTATCACAGAACCAATGAATCTACAGTCTTTTAAAAAGCTGTTACAAAGATTCAATCCAAAAAATGATTTTGAAAAAGATGTTCATTCGATAGCCAGTTCATTTTATGAACTTTTTACCACCTTTCCAAATGTCCGCATTGATCGGAAATATTTTCCATTACGTTACAGGGAAATGACCGAAGAATCCGAACGACCTGTCACCCTTGACAACTACGTTTCATTCTGCGCATCCATCGAAGGAAACCTCTTTCACACGCTTTGCGATTTTGTAAATGGCGACCTGCAGGAATTTTCGGAGATTGATGAACCCACACGGTTTATTCCTTTTGATAACAGAAAAATTGAAAATAATGACTTCGATTTTGAAACAAAGGTATTTGACAATATTGACAAGCTGATCGGGCTTTGGCAGGAACATAACTTTAAAAAATAGAAATCATGGAAGATATAACCAACAGCTTCGCAAATTATTTCGAACCTACATGCGCATTGGTGTTTTATCAGTGTAAGACAGGTTTTAATAATACTTATGTCGAATATTTCGACATGGAAAATGGTGTCCCCATCAATCCGCATCCCCTATCTGTGAACGAAGGGAAAAGACTTGCGAAAGCTTTACAGGTGGATGAAGAAAATCTAAATTTGCTCAAATCAGATGGTATAGTGAATAACAACTTACTGTCCTTTGATGCCAAATCTTCAAAAATAGTCTGGTACACAAAAGCACAGTTTCGGGAACTGTTCTTTAATAAAAATCTTGGAATAAAGTCGGGAAAAGCGCATACCCCTCCAATGGTGTGGATTGCAGACAGGGAAACGCTGAAAGTTTTTGCACTTTCAACATCGAGGAAACCTACAATCAATACACCGCTTTACAACGCACCATATTTTAACGTCTATGTGGATGGCTCCGTTTGCATGGGGACTGTAGATATTTCCACTGTAGAAACTGGTTCTGTTGACGAACTGATGAAATTATGGGAGAACTACTTTTTCAATAGCTACTTTTCTCACCTTATGTCTGACCATAATCCTGTTAAGGGAAACTGCGTAATGATGTGGGAAAACCTGATCGATAACGGTAAATTTTTCCCTACTGCAATGCTTGTAAAAACATCAAAAAAACTTAATGACATTTTATTATGAGAACGCCAAAGAAAAATATACACTTCTTGGACAATTATCTATTAAGTCCAACAAATCCCATCCGTGTAAATGTAATCGGTGCAGGTGGTACGGGTTCAAAATTTATGACCGCACTTATGGAAATCAATCACAGTTTACTTGAACTTGACCACCCAGGACTGGACGTACACCTGTGGGATGATGATATTATTACAGCTTCCAATATCGGACGGCAAAGGTTCGCTGAATCGGAACGAAATCTTTATAAATCGCAAGCTATCATCAATAGGCTTAACAGATGGGCTGGTACAAATTGGAAAGCGGTAACAAGAAAATTCGAGCGTAATGCCGATGGAAAAATACCCGACTATACAGGCGCATCAATTTACATATCCTGTACAGATACGGTTGCATCAAGAATTGAAATAAATAAAATATTGCAGAAGTTAAGCAAAGATTATAGTTACCACAGGGACAACGCAAAGTATTGGCTAGACCTCGGCAATACCAAATTTTCAGGACAGGGCATACTTTCAACAATTGGAAACATAGATCAGCCGACCTCGAAAAAGTTCAAAACTTTCGCAAAGCTACCGTCTATTATTGAGGAGTATGGTACAGCTATGCAAACCTCGGAAGAGCAAGACGATACCCCAAGCTGTTCACTGGCGGAATCACTTGCAAAACAGGATCTTTTCATCAATAGCACTATTGCGCATTTAGGAGCATCTCTTTTATGGAACTTGCTAAAGGACGGTATGACAGAAAACCGTGGATTTTTCCTCAATCTGCAAAATTTTAAATCACAACCCATTACCGTCGGCAGTTGAAAAAACTGCCGGCGGCCAAAAGCCTTCGGCTTTTGGCGCGAAAATCGGCTGCAACGGCTGTAACCTTCTGCTCTATCCCCGCTTCAACAGCCGTTGCGGGTTATGTGTGGGATACACAGTATCCCAGTTAGCTTCGCAGATATGTTTTTTATCGTTTTATATCCTTAATAAGTGTAATTTATTCCAACAGCGAATTTTACAATAAAATAGAGAAATTATGTCTTATCATTTTTGGTGAAATCAATCCCCATCTAATAAAGAAAAATTCCTTCCTGGCCTTTTCCGATCACGCTCAAATTCCTCCCACTCTTCAAGTGTATATTTTTTACCTTCCAAGATCTTGTGTACATTGCCCTCATAGCTATCAAAATCTGTGTGGACATCATAAGTAATTTCTTCAAAAAGATCCTGCTCTCCTTTAATATTTAACCTGAAATTTATCTGTTTCACTACGTCAGCGACGGTATCCTTGACAACAATTATTTTAGAATCAATGGAAAAGTCTCTGGATACATGGTAGTCTTTTGCTTTGCTCCTAAACCCCCGATCAAGAAGTAGATTATCAAGAAACTGTTCGTTTAACGTAACCCAACCTTCAAGCAATATTTCCCTTTCATCCGCTTTTTTGCAGACAAATACAGTATCCAAGGGTATATCCAATGGCATTGACAAATATTGCAGTCCCCTGTAATTTTCGCCTTCATTATAAGTGCCATTGGAATCAATAAAGAAAGGTAAATAGACACCATTTGAAAAGGTATCATGTTCCATACCTAATGGTGAATTGAAATATAATTTCTCAATGACCATCAATAGAGCTCTATTTGATGGATTGCGATGTTTATCCCTAAAACGGTTCCACTTGGGTTTAAAATTCTTTTTATTGATAATTGCAGCAATCCCTAAATCTCGGGAATACTTCCACTCGACGGGACTGAACAATAAAGGATCGTTCGTGTTGCTGCTTTCATAGCTAAGATTGGTAAACGTAAAGTTCGATTCTGCTGTATCAGCATCCACTTTTTCTAAAGTGAATGTACCAGAGGATTCTATATCAAATAACGATTTACCTTTATAAGAACTCTTTTTGTGAAATGAAAATTTATATTCCACTGCGTTCAATAGATCAGACATGATTTAACGGTGGATGATAGCCATCCTATAGTTTACTGTTTATACGGCATAATTTTCGGGGTTTGCATTTTCCAAATACCCCTGCTGTGCATCTTTCTTCATCGAATCAATCATACTTTCAGGAACCATATAGTGGTTTAGCATCTTTTCTTCCATCTCCTTCATATTGTCTTCATCGTTCAAGGCATGGTACAGTTTAAACAGGATCTCATCTTCGGTAAGGAACTGATACGGGTCTTTTACGTAGTTAGCTCTGAAAGAAATAAATTCTTTGATTTTAATAGCTGCCTTTTCATATTGACCAATTCGTATCAGGGACGAATAGAGCCTATTATACGCAAACGATAGCCATTGGGCAAAAATTTGACGTTGCTTATCGGCAGAATATTCATTCCGATCTACATCAAAATTCGCAAGCAGATATTCAGCTTCCTTGATGGCATCATCATATTTTTCCAGTTTATAATATAATAATACAAGGCGAAGATGCCCCATTTTAAAGGGAATGCCTGTTGCAATGGATTCTTTATAGTATTTTTCGGCCAGCTCATCATCACCCTTTTTCTCTGCAATAAGACCTTTGAGCTCAAACACCTCCGGATAATTAGGATCTATTTCCAATGCCTTTGCGCAATATTCCTCTGCCACTTCCACGGAATCGGAATCAAGATAGGAGCTTGCCAAAAGTGCTAGGTACTTTTTTTCCTTCGGGAACTCATTATTTAAAATATGTAAGTTGGCGATAGCCTTTTCTGTTTCACCAAACATTTTTTGATTGCTTATTTTCTGCAATAACTTCTCTATTTCTTGCTCATTCATTATTCAAATTTTATAATTGTGTGAATAACTAACCCCTAAAAGTGTTACCAGGAGGTAGTTTACCATGCGTTGCCGTGTACGCATCGATCAAAGATACTTCCTCAGCATTGGCTGTTGCATAGTTGACATTCTGTAAATACCACTCATAAGGTAATAATTTTCCTGATGATAGATTATTTAAAATATATTCATCTTTATCACCATGATATAATTGGAAAATTACTAAATATCTTGCATAAACTGACTTAAAAGAAGTTAATCCATATTTCCAGATTGCTCCACTCATCATAAATTGATTTACGAACCCAGCTCCAAAGGTGTAATTACGCATTAGTCCAGGTGTTCCAACATGGAGGTCATAAACATTGTATATATCTTTCTCACGCCTTCTTGTTCTAGGCTTGACCTGTGGAACTGTAATCGGCGGTGCTATCGGAACTGTAATGGGTTCATCAAGGGGTATATCTACTGGAGGAGGTACTGGTTTTGGCAAATCGTCATCTATTGCTGGAGGCGGAGCAGGTATGGCAGGACTGGAAACAAATTCCCAGATCACCTTTGCCGTTTCCGCAACGGCATTACCTACCGCTGAGAAAAAATCACATATATCATCCCAAAAATACCAGATTGCAGCAATCGCAACAACCGCCAGAATTATCCATCCGATGGGATTCCACGACATTGAAGTTCCTGCGGTGGTTGCACTTGCAAAAAAACCACTTGCTCCACCTGCTATTGCTAACTCCATAATTTAATTTTTTATAGTTGTCCTGAGTTCTTACAGCTTATAATACCACCATAAGGACATATACATTTTGATACATCAGATAATGGTTTTTTATCCAATATTTTGATCTTTGGTACCGGTTTGATCCATGTCAATGGAACGCCTGAAAGTTCAAGATTTAAACGGCAGATTCCTTTCATTGCGCACAATCCAAAATGAGGGATATTCAATCCGGCAATATTGTCTTTATCAGTTGCGAACTTTCCCTCCCGGAGCTTGATCTTTGGATTGGAAGTAACAATCAATGTTGATGTCAGTAGGCCCTTGTCGCAATCCAGTATTGCCTGGTCTTTTAGATATTCCATCTTAGGTCAATTTTACTTCAATTCCTCCTTTTACATTTATATTCTTGTCATTGCTGATCGTAATATCACCTCCTTTGGCCGTGATGTCGATCGTGCCTGAACCACCACCCTTTTCAGACGGTGTGGCATTTATTGCCAGATTGTTGCTTCCGGTAACAGTGATGTCCTTTCCAGTCAAGCTGATCGTACCATCTTCTTTCATTTGCAGCGAACTGCCACCGATGGTGATCGTCAGGCTCTTTTTTCCCTTAAAATTGATATTACCCTCATCATCCATTTCAAATACCGAAGTTGCAGGACTGTTTTCTTTTGCCCCTACATTGATGGAACTTGTACTGCCAGCGTTGACAATATGATTTAAATTTGCATCTGTTGTGGCATTGCCTGTCCCATCAAAATGCATATTTGCGCCACCTTTGTCTTTAAGATTCATGGAACCTGCCCCATTATCATATTTTAGTTCTGCTCCACTCCTTCCACTGAAAGACATAATATTGTTTCCTGTTCCTCCGCCAGCTCCAATGCCACCGTGGAAAAGTCCACCCATCACAAACGGTCGGTCCGGATGCTGATAGACGAAATTTACCATCACCTGATCTCCTACCTCCGGAACTGACATAAAGCCCCTATTGGTTTTCACATCATCACTGCTACCTGCATCAGGTGACATTACGCGGATAAACTCGGAGCTATCCTTGCCCTGTTGCCAGTCGAATTGAACCTGAACTCTTCCCTGGTTTAATGGATCGGTGTTGGATACCACCTTTCCAAATTGTGGTTCAGCTTTAGGGGTTATAAATTCGGGTCGGGGGATATAACCCGAATCAGCTGCAATAGCCTCAAAACGCCCGCTATAATAGCCCCTTGCATCAACTTCATGAATGACTTCCGTCAATAACAAACGGGTAAAATAGGAAGTATCGCTGGTTTCAGCTTTTCGCATTTCCATGTCCGCTATACATCCTGGATATAGGAACGGTACAGTGGATATGCCAGTTGTGACAAATACTTCGGCAGCCTTGCTGCCAGCCGTGCCCTTCTGCGAAGCTTCAACATCCAAAAAAGAATTGGCCTTTATGGGAGCTATACGCAATGAAGGAGTTTTAAAAGTGTTAGCAGAGATTTCATACGCTCGCTGAGCAATATCCGATGTATGTTTAATAACGGGATCTCCCCCGGTCAATTTCTCATTTTTACGGCTATTGTAACCGTAGAAAGAAGGCTTAACATGCTGGGCTTTCATCCTTATTTTCACATCGCTAAGGTTCCTTCCATATACTAGCTTTACAGGGTTTTCAGCCGGAGGTAGCTTTCCAAAATGCAATACCTCCCCATCATAGAAGAACTGTTCTCCATAAGCCTCCGCAATCCGCCCTAAATAGTTATAATGTGTTTCTTCATATTGCGAACTGTAACTTACATTCCCGTACTTCGCATCAACTCTGAAATCAAATTTATTTGGATCAAGCCCTTCGCTTATAACCTGCTGGGCAATACTATTGAGACTAATTTCCTGACTTCCCCCAAAACTTTGGGTATGGGGTGCAGCATCCAACAAAATTGTTGGACTTTCGCCAATAAGGACTATATTACCCAGACTGCCCTGATCCTGGCTGAAACCAACCTCAGTCACAACCCCGACAAAATTTCTTTCAGGGCTTTCCTCTACGTCTTTATATCTGAAAACTACGGTAATCCTTTTTCCAAGGAAATTCTGTGCCTCTTCCAGATTGTGGTTTTCAGCATCTCCTAATGTATCGTGCGCTAAGGTCAACTCAAAGCTATGATGCTTTACAGCACTCTGTGCAAGCTTGAAATGCTTGAAGAATCGAATTGAAGTGCCTTCAACAACTATTTCGAGTTTTACCAACCTGTTCAGCCCATTTACTTCATTTTCTGAAATCGCACCAGCATTATAAATTTTTGAAGTAGGCTGGTTCTTCCATAGCTTCCCTTTTGTTAGTGATCTTTCGTTATTCTGCATTGGCTTATCAAAGAAAGTCTTTGCCCCTGCTTTTTCAGGTTGTGAAGAAAAAACAGTGGATGAACTGCTACTTTCTCCTGCTCCTGTTGACGAATTTATATGATCCATGTCTTTCTGAAACATACATATCTATTTTTTCATTTATGTAATTACGGTGATATTCTCCCTGTTTGAGTTGAGACTTTTTTTTTCAGGTACTTAGTCGGATCTATTAACTTCCTTATTTGGGTTAAAGAAATTTATTGACTGTACTGAGATGAATTCGTACAAATTTCAATAGGATTGAAACTCTATTCTATGTGCAGGGTTGCACGTCTATATTATATAAATCTATATTCTTTTTCATAAATTAATGTGATTTTGTTTTTGCAATATAACATATTGAAAAATCACGGCAAAATGATTTAACCACTTTTTTGAAAAGTGTCGTATTTCTACTATCCCCTATCTATCAATGATTTCAATCCAAAATATTGGAGTTAATTGACAGTAATGGGCTATTTATGCAGGTCTGTTTTGAAGGTGCTCCTTACCCTTTTCAATTTTTTCGACCCTATATACGTAAACTTTTATAGGCTCTCCATTTTCATCCGTCCCAACATATCCAAAAAGTTCAAAATGACGTGGTATTGGTTCCTTCACAACACGACCAGTCCATGTGATAGTGCATTGATCTTTCATAAGAGGCTAAATATATTACATATAATATAAGGATAATTACGGAAATCCGTAAGACGCTTTGCGAATTTTATTTATTTAAGGATATAGAAGTAGTACCCATTTCAGATTTGACTTTGGTTAAATATTGTGTGAAATTAATACCATTTATCTGCAGGAATACTTTTGAAAAATTAGTCCGTGATGAAATTCCACACATTTTTGCCAGCGTATCACTGGAATACTTATGGTATTCTTTATCGGTGTCAAGTTTCTTAGTGATGTAGGAAATCCGCAACTCACAGAGATATAGATGAAAATTTGCTCCCCTATGTGCCTGAATAATTTCGGATAGATAATTGTGGTTTACTCCAAAACTTTTGGCCAATGATTTAAGCTTAATATGTTCATTAAGATATTCATGATTTGCTTCAAATTCGCTAAGCTTTTGGAGAACGTCCTCAACAATACCATTACCTATATCAGTTTTCCTGTACGTTCGCATCCTGAACGCTCCTTCCCCTTCCATTTGTAAGGTGCCACCTGCTAGGTTAATCCCTAAAATGCTATTCCGACCAATAACCGTCTTTCTGGACCTCAGCCTTAACAGCAGATAAAACGCTCCAAAGGAAAAAATAAATAATAGGATCACGTAAACAGTTCCTCTAATCCAGGATATCCGCTGTAATTTGTCCTTCTCCTGTAAAAGTTTATCAGCATCATACTCATGATGGATTTTTGAAGACAGATAAACGAAATCCTCTTCAAGAATTTTATCGACTTTAAGAAGCTGTCGGGTATAGTATAATGATTTCGCACTGTCTTTATTATCTGCATAATAATTTATCAGATCGACATATATATGACGTACTTCCGGCAGAACAAAATTATGCTTTACGAAAATTGAATCTATCTTTTCAAAATCCTTGATCGCTTCTGCGGTATTTCCTTGCTCCCACTTGGCTCTGCCAAGGTAAGAGTATGATACGGTCAACCAAGCGAAATCATTGACCTGGATCAGCTCTGATAAAGAATTGTTCAACATTTTGATCGCATTGCCATAATGCTTGCTACGGAATTCGCGAATACCCTCTTCTTTGAGGAAATAACTGTGTTCCTGCTTGTAATCCGTATTTTTCGATGATCCTGCAAGTCCTACCGCTATCAGCGAATCAGCCATTTTATTATCATCCAGTTTACGGTAACAGACGATCATTTGATGGATCGTATTCAAATACCCTCTTTGATTCCCATACATCAAATTTGGATGCTGATACTTCTTGATCTCACCCTCAAAAAAAACTCTGCCCTCCTCAAAATTATTAAGAGCCTCCTTATAATAACCTATATAGCTTTTAACAACTCCTATGTGGTAATTCAGTTTGTTTCTGTAATATGGATCTTTATTGCTTTTATTCCTCTCAAATGCTTTCAAATATTCATTTAGGGCGAGCTTATATTTTTTGAGATAAAAGTAATAAACCACTCCTTTACTCAAGTACGCACTGCTCAACAAACTATCATTCTTAATTGCCTTTGCTACATAAATCGCACTGTCCGCATATTTCAGTTTAACCTGCGGATCAGCCGAGTAATAGCGGGCATCCTTATAACCAAGAAATAGCTGTGTATGATTATTTTCAAGTTTTGCCTTGCGAATAAGCTTTCCAACCAGCGGAAGTGCAGCTGCATCATTTTCAGGAAGGCTCTCATATTGACGCTGGATGAGATAAAAATCGCTCAGTTTTTGTTGCTGGGCAAACAGCAATTCGCACAGAAAAAGTAATATGATTGATAAAAAATGAATTTGTGGGCGGTTCATGGCTAAGTATTACTATAAAATTAAGAAAATTTCTCATATACCACACCACCCAAATTCATGGTTAGGTGAAAAACCGTTTTACAAAATAACACACTACATATCAGAACATTACTAAAAACACCTTTAAAATTAAAGGTGTGAATTTGCTTTCTAATACATGTGAATGGTTTCTAATACACTTTAAAAATGCCCCCAATTCAACATTTTTTCGCAAAATATTAGGTGACTTCTTCTCAATTATTTACATCCACCGCAGGGTGCAATGTATTGGTGTGCATTTGATAACTGAGACCACAAGTTGTTTTAACCTATCCCAAAGACTGATAATTTGGACCACAGAATTCAACCACGTCTCGGCCGAGATAATCTAAAAAATTTTACAATGAAAAAAACAACGGTTATCTCAATATCGATAATTCTCTTCACCCTTTGCACATTACAGTCTTGCAGACAGGATGAAATGGATATAGTACCAGAAAGTAAAAGTCTGGCGGAAAAAGAAAATCAGCAAAAACTCTATTTAAAAACAGAGAATGACACTTTGCAGACGGCGTCAAATTTAAGTTTTGACGTGGACGGAAATGAGATCAAAGATCCACCACCAAAAGACAAAGATCAATGGAAACATTAGCTGTGAATTTTTTCTAATACAGTGTGCATTTGTATTCTGAGACAACAAGTTCTTGCATTTCAGCCAAAAGGCATTCTAAATTTGATGAAATAGAAATTTTGAAAATAGATTTTTAAATCCAAAAAAATGCAAGCGACCAATTAAGGCATTTATAACAACCACCAAACAATCACATCATGAGAATTAAGAATATCATTTCAGAACTGATCATATTTATCCTCATTCTTGTATGGGCGTATACATTCGCCAGTAAAATCTTTGATTTCGACACGTTCAATAGGCAGATTAAAGGTGCTTACCTATTGTCTGCAGGAGGGGCAGTCTTACCTTATGTTTTACAGGCTGTACACCTCGGGATTGTTATACTGCTGCTAAACAAGAACTGGAGAAGACTGGGATTATTAACTTCCCTCTCTGTCATGATCCTTTATACCGCGTATCTCATTTATATTTTAAAATTTGCACCAAGCATTCCGTGCTCGTGCATTGCAGTTTTTAAAGGTATGAACTGGAACGACCAACTGTATTTTAATTTCATTGCCCTTGCAATTAATATCATTGGTCTGATCACTTTTTTTTCGCTAAGGCGAGCCCCACACAATAGTGTTCAGACCACTTATAACTAAACTAATAACCAGACAGGGGTAGCCGAAAACCTGAAACAAAGAGTAGGCAAAAAACTAAAGTTTAGCTTTTTGATTTATAAAAGCACCAAACATCATGAAATCACTAAGAATTACATTAGGAGTTGCAGCAATTGCAATCGGAAGTTTCGCAGCATTCTCTTTTGCTCCGGCAAACCAAGAGAAAGAAGATTCAGTTGCTGACTTTTACGTCAATCCAGACGGATCGATGGGACCTCAGGTCAGCGGTACCAACCTATGTCAACCAACCAGCCCCAATTTATGCTCGCAAGAGTATAATATCGAAACTGGACAGCCAACTGAAAATCATAAAAGAAATGGTGCAAGACCATAGGAAAATGGAGGTCGCTTATTTAGCGACCTCATTTTTCATATTTTTTATGAACTCAATAAAATCGGTTTGATTACTTCGAGGATCAGGTGGGATACCTCCAAAATTTCCCCTTCCATCGACAACAAATAAAGTTGGGTATCCTAAAATATTTAATGATTTAATCATAGGATGATGAAATTTTTCTTCCATAGTATATAACTGTAAAGAACTTTTACTACTATATTGTCCAATACCTTTAAGCCAGGTCTCTTTTTTATCGACATTAATTGAAATAAATTTAAAATCCTGATCATTTAGTGTTTTCTCGATATAATCCAATGCCGGAGCCATTTGTCTACAGCCGCTGCAACCCGTGAACCAAAAGTCAATAATTAACACTTTACCTCGAAAATCAGTCAGCGAATGTAAATTACCAACTGTATCTGAAAGATTAAAATTAAAAAAAGGCTTACCAACTTGTAATGTTTGTTTCGAACGAAGGTAACTATTGGCGACCTCGATTAAGAAAGGATTGTTATTATCGGTATTTTTTAGATAGAAGTTGTATAGTTCTTCGCTCGTTTTATTAAAGATTTTAGAATTTAAATATGAAATCATAAAATTTGATAGCAAATAATTTTTAACCTCTACTCTCTTTCCAAAATATTTAATAATTAATTTACAATAAGCATGTGCATTATCAATTTTGTAACGATCTCCAACAGATAAAATTGGATTTTTAAATTCATTAAGGAGCATATACTCCGATAGTAAGGTTCCACCTGCATAAAATATATTCTCGCCTTCAAGAAATGGCTTCATTCTTTTCTTTTGAACAATAAATTTATTAAAATATACATTCAAAGAATCATCATCACTCCTCATCGCACTAATAAATAGACCTTTTAAAATATTGGCATATTGCTCTGTCTTAATCACGCTTGCATCTTTTTTTGAAATACTTTGGAAAGTATTGATTTCTGAATCTATAGCATCAAGTTTTTTATCCGTTGTTAAAAACTTGAATAGTAGACTTTGCTCCTCATATCTAGGGTCAGTCTTATAAATTCCCAAGATTTTCCGAAGCATATTCTTTGTTAAGTCAACTTTTTCAACACCTTTTCCAGCAATTTCAAGATTTAATAAGCCTAGTTTTTTGCTATCCGGAATAATAATATTCAAACTGTCATTCGGGGACACCAGAAGTTCAAATGTTCCAGGAAAAAAAATGGAATTACCATTTAATTCAATCCCTACTATCATTTGTTTCTGAATTTTTATCGAAAAATTAAAATAACCTTTAGTTGTCCGAATCGTATCTTCTATAATTTGGGGCTGAGATATTGAGAAAGGATCATATACGGTAAGAACCAATTCTTTGGGATCAGAAACAGCATCTTTTACAAACCCAGTAATTTTGGTTTGAGAGCGAGAAAGCATAGACCAACATACTAAAATGGAAATTACGCTTAGTATTTTCATCATGTGTTATTTAGTAAGAATTCTGAGCAATGTGATTATAATTTATTATGTATTGCGGGATTCGCATAATATACCGTGGATCATTTGGGGGAAGTGTGTAAATATTTTCACCAATTCTTCTAATTAGGGTTTGTGCGAATTTGACATCTCTATTTAATCTTTTGAGATCTTGCCAACGAAGACCTCTTGTAACTAGCTCTTTTCGGCGTTCTAATAAAATAGAGCTCAAAACATCATGGTTGTTTTTTGCAGGCATAGAAATTGTGGTACCTGCTTTAAAACGGTTCTGTAATAATAATTTTATCTTTTCCAGCGCTCCATCCAAATCGCCAAGCCTTGCTCGACATTCTGCACCTATTAATAGGATCTCCCCCGTGGATGTTCCTGAAAAGAGCTGCCCAGTAAAACTCCCTTTAAACGTATACTTCCCATCAGATTGTAACTTAAAGAAAACGTGTTTTCTAAGGTCATTAGTATCATAACTTTCAATAAGTGACTGGCTCATTCTGCCAGTAATTCCATTTGGAGAATATTTACTTTGCATGCTATAAATATGAATTTCCTTCGAAACATCATTGAACGGATAATCGCTGGCCAAATCGACTTTGTTCAAATTTTCTATATAAGTGTGATATTTAAAACTTGAATCAGCGTTCGAAGATGCTTGCTTATAATTGTCCATGTATAAATAAGTTCTAGCAAGTAAGCCATATGCACCTGCTTTTGCAATCTGAGTATTTAATGTCGAGACAGAAGGTAAAAGAATTGTAGATTCTTTTAAGTCCGAAACAATTCGTTCGTAGGTATTCTTTAGACTACCTCTGTCAACAATTTCATCGATATCCTCAGTTAATTTGAGAGGAATACCTAAATCGGTTTCCGCAGTATTATCGTCATAGTAATTACAAAACGTTAACGCAAGATTTAAGAACTGTTTAGCCCTGTGATACAATGCAGTGCCTTTGATCTTATCATATTGTTCTTTATTACTACTTGTACGGTTAATTTTTGACAAACCGTTAAGCACTACATTGCAAACTTGAATTTGCGAATACGCCATGTCCCACTCATCCCATACCAAAATGCCAAACTTTGGAAATTCCTCCGTTTTCCAAATAACCAAATCTCTATCAAACGCATTATAAAGCGCATTATATTGCTCTGGTGTAAATTCATAATCATCGCAGGAGGTTTCAGTTGCACCACGTCCATCACTTTGGAATACATCTGCATTCAATAGTAGATTCATGTCGTTTAAAGTAGTGGGAACTATTAATTTTATATCTCTTTTTTCTTCAAGCCAACCTTTATTGCAGGAAACAGTAAGGTATAGAGAGGCAAATGAAAGAATATATCTAACTAACTTATTCATAATCATTTTTTTTTAGAAATTACAATTCAACCCAAATGCTATTGTCCTAATAGGTTTGTTGCTCGGAAAATCGGGATCTAATCCGGATTTATCTTTCTTCCAAATAATACCGAGATTACTTATGTAAGTAAAAAATTTCAGATTATTTAAGTTGTGTTTCTTAAGAAACGAATTGCCGACATTATATGCTAATGAAATATCTTGAAGCCTTATATGGTCTCCTTTTCCAATAAGTACTTCTGAATTTTTGTAATAATTATCGGCAACTCCGTTCCCTGGGTAAATCATAGCTGGAACATTTGTCGTAGCTTCATCACCAGGCTTTTTCCATCTATTATAGTAATCACCATGCGTGTAATATGTACTATAAAGAGAACTATACATAATGGAATTACGACGGAAATAGTAGCCAAATCGGTATGTTATATTAAATGATAACTCAATTCCATATGATGTAATTGTGTTTCTTATGGCTCCGAAGTAAGGAGGTAGAGCGTTCCCATTATAAACCAGATTATTTTCGGGATTTTCAGCTAAATATTGCGTGATCTTTGAGTATTCTTTCGAAGGTAGTCCGTTCAATAAACCTTGAACCTGACCATCTTCAGCATTTAAACCGGCAAATGGATAAGAATAAATACTAAAAAGTGGCTTCCCAACCACGGGAGTATAGCCAGATGTTAATCGTAAAATTCTATAACTATCATCAACAAAGTTAGAAAGACTGGTTTGCTTTTGGTATTTTGTCACCCTATCCAAGGCATAAGAGAAAAGAAATGTTGTATTCCATTTAAAATTAGGCTTGTTTATATTTATTGAGTGAAGTTCAATGTCTATTCCTTTCCCTTTCATGTTAGCCAAGTTACCACGATAAGAGATATATCCAGTAGTAGGATCGATCTCCCCATTACCAATAAGGTCCGAACCTTTACGTTGAAAATACTCTATACTCCCTGATAAGGCATTTTGTCTTGCAGCAAAATCAAATCCTATATTCCACATTCTATTTTTTTCCCATCTTAAATTCTTATTTGGTGGGTTCTGTAACTCAGCGCTTGGCAAGCCATTGGTCGAATTAGTAAGATACTTAGCAGTCGTAAATGCTGTAATAGTTCTGTCTACATTTCCGCTAAAGCCGATTGTTGTTCTAAAGCTCAATACTGGCAACCAATCAATATTATAGAATTGCTCTTTTGATAAATTCCATTTTGAGCCAACTGACCACAAGGGAACTGATTTTTGATTAGTTGAAACACCAAATAAATTTGACTGATCGATCCTCGCACTTGCAGAAATAACATATCTCAAATCATAATTATAAGCACCATTCATATAATATGATCGAATTCGATCAACAGTTGCCGAATAGCTGTCATTGTTTGGGATAAGAGAAGAACCCCCTTTACCATATTGACTAAATCGTGTTAAATAATCTACTAGCACACTTGAACCAACATTCGGATCAAAACCATATTGTCTGGAACTATTACTGTTGGCTTTTGCTTCTCTAATCTCAAAACCACCAATAGCATTGACTTGGTGCTTGTTCCATTTTTTATCAAAGTTCATTTGAAAACGTCCATTTAATGCGGAAAGTTCTCCATTTGTATTATCAAGTCTCCCACCTAGTGGAATATTTCGAGTCAAAACACCATTATTAAAAGATGTAAACCTATTAATTTGATCTCGCATCACATAAGAAGCCTGGTCAAAAAAATTCCTGCGCCTTCCTTGTTGATTTTCATATTGGAATCGGACTTCTGCTGACAATGACGGTATAATTGAATACTTAACCGCAGCATTTAACCGCATTTCGGATTGCTTGAACTTATTATCTTGTAATTTTAATTCTTCCAACGGAACAAAATCCCAATTTAACAAGCCTGCATTGAGTGCTTTTTCCTTCAGCACAATACTATGATCTTTTGTAAGTATCGCCGGTTTCACATCATCATCAACCAATCTTGCGTAGGGATACATCAGCTCTTGCCCCATATTATTAAGCATTGACACTACATTAGAGGTAGATTGATTATTTTGGTTGTATGAAAGACTTGCAGAAATTTCAAGTTTTTCAATAGGGCGAAAAACTTGATTGCTGTTAAGGCTCACACGGCTAAAGCCGTTCCCTTTTTCTGAATTTTGGTTTTTATCTAAACCTGCTGAAAAATAGTAGGTATATTTATTTGTACCTCCGTTAAGATTTAAGGCATACTGTTGTTTTACACTTTGTTGATACAAGTATTTACTCATATCTCTTCGCAGGTCTCCACTACGAAGAGCGTCAATTTGTGCATTTGCCTGATCAGCTGATAAAAGACCTTTTTTTTGGTCATTAAGAATACTAACTACTGGAGAATAAGGTCTATTTGCGGACGTATTACTAATAATAGTATTGTAAAAGCCCTTTTCAAAAAGCATCTTTTCAATATCAATGAAGTCAGTGGGTTTGATCTGTGGAATATAGTTCAGGTCAGGTTTCTGTCCTATCGTAACATTAGAAGTAAAACCTATGTTCATCGGCTGGTCTGCTCGTCCTTTTTTAGTTTTAATCACGATCACACCATTACCTGCCCTTACGCCCCAGATTGACGCGGCAGCAGCATCTTTCAAAATATCAATATCCTCAATATCGTTCGGATTGATGTTGTTGATATCGCCTTCATACGGAAAATTGTCAACAACGATCAAAGGCTGATCGTTGCCAAAGATAGTAGCCTGACCACGGATAGTAAGCTTGGGGCTTCCTGAACGTTCATCAAATAAAATTGATGGTGCTATTCCCTTTAATCTACTGATTACATCAGTAGAAACCTGACGGTTAAAAGTCGCATTATCTACCTTTGAAAAGGAACCTGTAGCCCTTTCCTTCGGTATGGACTGATATCCACTGGCGACAACACTCACCTCTTCGATCCGGTTGTCATTTGTAGTCAGTACAATTCTGCCAGCATTTTTAGCTGCTACTTCAATCTGTGCATATCCCAAATAGGATATTCGCAGGTTAAATTCAGAGAATTCATCTGGAATCTCAAACGCTCCTGTTCCATCGGAAGTCGTAATAAAGTTGGTTCCCTTAACCTGTACCGTAGCACCCGCAAGCGGATTACCGCTTTCATCAACGACCCTTCCTTTTATTGTTTCCTTTTTTTTTGAAATCGGAACATTCTTCTGACCAGAAGTTTTACGTTCTTTTAAAATAATTACACCGTCTGCGATTTGAAATTCAATAGGCTGGTTAGCAAAGAGTGAACTTAGAGTCTCTTCTAAAGTAGCATTTCTTAAATCAACAGTGATGGGCCCGACCTTTTTTAGTAGGTCGTCATTATAGGCAAAATCATACTTGGTAACTTTACGGATTTCCGAAATCGCGGTTTTAAGAGGTGCTTTTTGCAATGTAAGGCTAATCCGTTGCGCCTTGATTGCTGTACCACATGCAAGTAGCATAAAGAAAAGGCTGCTCCTTATGCCAATGTGCAGTAGTTTTCTCCTGAAAAATATATCCAATGAGATGGGTATATTTTCCGCGTGGGAAAAATGATCTTTTTTCATAGATTTGTGTAGGGTTAAAAATTTAGTTTTCGTTGCTGGAAACCTTTAATGTAAGACCCGATCGCCGGAGTGCGCTAACACTCCGGCATATTTTCAGGCCAACATATGAAACAGTAATTAGTTATTGTCTACCTCAATCCTCCTTCCTGTCAATTTAAATTGTAAATCAGTTATCTGTTGCAATGTGTAAAGAACAGTTGATAATTTCTTTTCTCTGCTTATAGTACCATGTACTCTAACATTGGGCACTTTCTTGTAATCAACATCAACGTCATACCAGCGCTCAAGCTGTTTAAAGACCTCTTTTAAAGGTGTGCCATCAAAATGAAAATCATTTGAAGTCCATGCTGTAAATACCTCTGTATCCACATTATCTACCAAAAATATCGAAGATAGAGATAGCAGCTTACCTTGTTGTCCCGGTTTTAAGATCACTGGAGTATTGTTCTGTGAATTTGTAAGCTCAACACTGCCACTGATAAGCGTGGTCAGGATTGCAGTTTCATTTTCATAGGAACTTACATTGAATTTTGTACCAAGAACTTTAAGCTTTTGTCCTCTTGTGGTAACAATAAAAGGTTTTTTTATATCATGGGTTACTTCAAAATAGCCTTCTCCCGTTAACTCAACTTCTCTCCTATTTTCCGTAAACTGGGTCGGAAACTTCAAAGATGATTCAGCATTCAAAAATACCTTTGTGCCATCCGGTAAAGTCATTTTGTACTGCCCTTTCCTCGGTGTTGAAAGAGTGGCAAACTGCACGGTATTCTCTGCTATTGAAGTCCCATCCGAATAAAATGTTCCATTGCTATCTGTCCTGATGGGTTTACCCTTTAGCTCCACGGATTTACCATTTTCAAAGCTCAACGTAGCCTGCTCCTTCCCGGGATCAATGTCAGCCGTTGCAACCTTGATCGCTTCATCCATGAAATTTCTGTACTGAGAATACCTGTAAAGAAGTATAGTCATAGAAAAAAACAACAATATCGCAGCAGCTGATGTCCAGATAATAACCCGCTTATAGTGGGATTGACGTTTCTTCAACAGACCATGCAATTTTTGAAGTTCTGAGGAAGTCGTGGCACCTGCAGCATCCCTTTTTAGAAGTTCCCGAGCAACGTGCTCTTTATCTTGTAATTGCTCAAAGAAAGCACGGTTCGCACTGCTCTTGTTGAGCCAGATCTCAATAGTTTTTTCTTCAAGGACAGTCATATGCTCTCCTCTGACAAACTTCGTCAGAAGCGGAACGATCTTTAACTCTTCAAGGATTCTGCGCTCTTCCATTGGTCTCATTTTAAATAGAAACCCGAAAAGATATTGCGTTGTCCCAAAAAAGTTAAAAAATTATGAATAAATTATTAAAAGTGCAATTCCGGCACCTGATAGGGATTTTTTTAGAAGTAAAAGTGCTCTTGATTTTTGGGTATTGATCGTACTGACAGGAATACCGAGCTCCTCAGATATTTCTTTTGGCGTATCGCCTGTGACAAGCCTGCCCATGATAAGACGGTATGGTTCGGGCAACAGATCGATCGCTTGGTAAAGCTCTTCATATACTTCGTTCTGAACAATGTTATCCAGTACATTTTTTTCAAACTCATCAAAATTCTTAGTATACAAATCAAACCGCTTCTGATTTACTTTCTCTTTTTCAATGGCTTTTATACAGCTGTTTCGCACAGATATGTAAAGGAAAGCCTTGATATTTGAAAGGGTTTCAAATCCCTCCCTCCTGTCATATAATTTCAGAAATATATCCAGTACTAGATCCTTGGAAATTTCCTTTCCGATCTTCAGAAGTAGCCTATCTGCGAAAAATACCAGTGAAGAGTGAAACATCGTGAAAATACGATCAAAGGCCATTTCATCACCGCTTTGAAACTGGGAAAGCAGTGCCCTTTCGTCGATCAAATTTCGAGATGTCATAACAGGGCAATTGGTAAATGATTAAGTAAAGTTAGAAAATATTTATTTATTTCAGAAATGAATCATGCTATGTTAACTTTCGATCTTTGACGTTTTCCATATATTTACAGATCATTTAAAAAGACCAATATTTAATGCTAGATCTCTTTGAAAATTTATCCGGTGTAAAACAATGTAAAGAATTTAAGTTTGTGCGGGACAATCTTTTCAGTGAAAAGAGGATTCTTTCATCATGGGTGGAAAAGTTTGTGGATAGAGACGGAAAAATTGTAAGGGAATTTCAGGAAAAATTCTACAACAGCTTCTGGGAATTCTATTTATTTTCGGTTATTACAGAACTCCGTTTTAAAGTTGACTTTTCTAAAAATACGCCCGATTTCGTTATCAACTCTCCTACCAATATCTTGATTGAAGCGGTCGTTGCCGAAATAAAAACCGGTGGAAAACAATTTGAAGAAAGAACAATTGAAGATAATATTTCTATGCTGATTCCCCCGCAGCTACAATTAGATTTTTATCAGGTTTTGGACGAGGCAGTCGTAAGGCACTCTAACTCGTTCTTAACGAAATGGGAGAAATACGAAAAGACATATTCCAAACAGTCATTTGTCACAGGCGATGAACCTTTTATCATAGCCATAAGTTCCTATGACCAGATTAATTATGGACGAGAATATATCTATTCCATGATGGCTCTGCTCTTTGGATTATATTACGATCCCTCCATAGACGACTATATTCCAAAAACCTCGGTCACAAAGCCGCAAAGCAATGCGCAAATTCCTATTGGTTTGTTTAATGATACTAAATATGAAGATGTTTCAGCCGTACTCTTTTCCTGTACAACAACGTTGGGAAAGCTCACTTCCTTAGCGAAGTCCGATAGTAATCTCGGTCATTATAATCATGTAGTCAATATTAGGCAAATTTCAGATGACCCTTCTTTCTTGCTACAGCATGTTTCTCCAGAAGATCCTGAAAAGCTCTCCGACGGACTATTCTTACTTCATAATCCCTATGCCAGAAACAGGTGCGATAGAAGTATCTTCAAAGATTCAAATATTATTCAGATCTATCTCGACAATGATCAATTCAGATTTGAAGGTAATAGGCCTCCTATTATTTCAAGATTTAACAGTTTTGCGAAAATGCCAGACCATTTTTTCCAAAGAATCATCAATACATTCAATCGCAGATAAATAAGCCACCAATTAATATAGTCAACGATATAATATAATACCACTACCCAACACCAAAATCGTGTGGGCATATTTATGTTTACGGAAAGCCGCATCTAACAACAAAGCAATTATAGAGAAATAATAAGCTTGTTATAGTTATTTAGAACCTTATAGTTTCATGTACCATCAGAAAATGTATTCATGCTGTCTCTCCTAGGAAGATCATAAAGTTATTCCAATATACTTTAAAAGCACTATCTGTTATTTTTTGCCTTTTGTCAAAAGTTTTAAGTTTTTATAGGCTTAATTTAGTTTCAATAATTCATTGGACAAAGAAATACAGCGACACTAACCTTTAAACCACATAAAATGTTAACAAAAATTTTTAGAAACTTACTTTATGCAGTATTCGCAATTATTCTGCTACAGTCATGCGAAAGGGATATGGAAAATTATCCTCAGAACGATCAAACCTCGATGGCAAAAAAATGGTACGAGGATAACGGGAAACCTTTTCCCTTAGATTGGAAAAAAGCACAGCTCATAAACGGAAATAAAAGTACCACGCTCGTGGTTCCCGTGCAGGACGGCACAATCCTAGGTTGGGGATATTCCATGCAGCAAAACCTGATTTTTATTATTGAAGGAAATAAAGTAGCCAGCGCCAATAAGGTGAGCCTTTTCGCAGATACAAGAACTGTGGCGGAATTTTCCGAACAGGCTATTTCTAATTTCGTTAAAAAACAAGTGTATCGAGGTGAAGAGCTTGGAAAAGTATATTATATGGTATATGATTTAAATGATACCTTGTTGTACAGCCAATCACTTGACTCAAGTGGGCTGAAAAAGGTAAACCTTCAATTGAAGACTAAGGATGCCGATACCAACGTAAACAAAGATAACAGCAAACCTGACACCAGTAAAAATATACCTGTTGTATGCAGCGAGTGGTATCTGGTACAGTATTTTGATGATGGTACCCAATATTGGACTTATCTATATACAACGTGTAGCGGTACCGCAACCGGAGGTGGCGGCGGCGGCGGTAGTCATGGAGGTGGCAGTGGAGGTACTTCAAGTACATCTTTCGTGGCAGTTGCACCTATAACCACTATCGACATTGAGGAGCGATTGAAATGTTTCAACAATGTGGTAGATAATGCAAACACAAAATACAAGGTGACTTTGAATGCACATAGAATAGACCTAAATTCTGATAAGCCTGGTCACGCTTTTCTAACAATTGAAAAATCAAACGGTACTCAGCTTCAAAGACTTTCTTATGGCTTCTACCCGCAATCTGGTCCAGCGTCGGCTACAATGCAGCCTACGCCCAGTGCAATGGGAGAAGAATCTAGTGATGACGACCGAAAAAGCGATGCAAGATATAGTTTATCTGTTACCAAAGCGCAATTCAATTCGATAATCAGCCAGTCTATTGCCTTATCGAAAGTCCAATATGATCTCAATGAAAACAACTGTACACATTATGCTACCGACGTATTTAATTTACTCCTGCCGAGCAACGGACAATTAAATAATAATGGATTTTTGACACCGGATGGTGTTTATACATATTTAGCAAATTTAAAACAGGCAGGCAATCCAAATGTCACATTAGGTCGGATTCCTCCGCCAAAGAGCACGAATTGTCAATAAAGGATATGAAAAGAAAATTTATTACAGGAATTGTACTATTGGTTTTAGTTATACCCAATATGCCAATTATAGGTACAGAAATAATGAAGGCCATTGATGGTGACCATTTTCGATACGCTAATGCAAACGCTGCTTTTACCTCCATTGAATACATGGACGTGTATCAACCTTGGAAAAGCAAATGGACAACTTATGGATTTATCTATGATACAAGACCGGAAATGGTCAATATGGAAATTTTTAGACTGTATAGAATTAACCCATTGTGCTTTTGGCGTTGGCGCTATTATTTAACAGTTAGCAGACATTTCGCGTATCGTGATTGGGAAAAAATAAAGAAAAACAGAGTTCCCTTCGAACCAGGGAATAGATGGCAAAAGTTTTGATTTTTCCTATAAGAGCAAATGGAAGGAACATAGTATTTTTCTATAATAAGCAACCTTTACACTTGGAAAAACTCTCATTTGATGAGAGTTTTTCTGATAAAATCCACTAAAGTAATATTATACACAATAAATAAGTGCACCGGTCTTTCATACTTCAAATTATGCTGATCGCCTGCAAATGAACAAAAAGATATGAAGAGGAAAACAATTAGGATATTGAGGAAAACAATTGTTATAGTGCTAGGCATTATCTTGTTACTTCCTAATGTGCCTTTTATAGGCAAGGATATTCACAAATGGTTAGATACAGGATATTTTAGGTATTCCAATTTAGATGGATCATATTATCTAACGCAAGATTTCGATTTCAAAAGCCCCGGGTTCTCAACCTTTGGTTTTAAATATTTTGTAAAAAATACTTCACCTGCCAAAGAAAACCAGAAACTTTACAGATTGTACAAGATTAATCCGCTGTGTTTTTGGCGATGGAGCTATTATCTTAGGCATAGTATCCATTTAGATTATATGGCCCCAAGTGTCATTGAAAAAAAAGGCAGGCAAAAAAGAAAGATACTAAAAATATAATGTAGCTTAAGTCTTTAAACATCTGCCGGAAAAATCAAACGCATCTCTAAAAAGATGCGTTTAACAAACTAATAACCATGAAACGTATTAAACCTGTAAGCAGGTCTATCCGTGTATTTGAAATATATTTTATTGTCTAATTGAAATAGGTTAATATCTAACCGAGACAAGCTCTCAGATTTTCCGTTGCAAATTTAAGCATTAATTTTTGATCTGCCTACGGATTCCCGTAATCTCATTAAAGACATTTTCTTTATTGATAGCACTTAAAACATCTTTTTTCTCGGTAGCCCAATCTCGTTCTCCTGCGGATAAGGTGCTCTAAAAGTCATACTGACGTCTTCCTTGATCCGTTGCTGCGCCTCATATTTCTTTTCTTCATCATGGGAATATCTCGGATCGGCGATAAACGGCATCTTGGCCATTTTAGTAATTGTTATGGTCGGAAAATGAAAGTCCACTTCAACTATTCCCAGCAAAAGATAGCATCCCCCACCCTGAAAAGGATATTTTTCAAGGCAGTCTGGGAAATGAGCTGTATCAAAATAGTTTCCTTCCACATCTGTCCATGTTCCGAAATACATTGTCCCCCGCTTCGTCGGCACGTGTTTCCTGGAAATCAGATAGGCTAGCATCTTCACCTCTTTTTTGTGATGATGCGTAAGTTCCTTTGCCATCACTGTTCCTCTGTACTTGGTTTGTAGCAGATCAAATGGCGTACAGGAAACCGGAAAGCTTAATATCTCTATCTCATCAAACGCATCCTCAAACACATTTCTTTTTAGCTCCGGAAATCTATACTCCTTCGCCGGTTCTTCAAAAAGAGTTTGAAATCTTTTCGCCGGTTTAAAATCTCCCAATAGAACTCTTGCCTTTAATAAAAGCTCATTCTTTGGAACCCCACTGAACCGAAATGCTCCTATAAATATCAAAGTCTGCAAAGTCTCAATACCGATCGGAATCCTTTTTATAAAATCTTCCATCGACCTATAATCACCGTTCGCCATTCTCTCCTTTGGTACCAACTGTGCAAGCTTTGATTCAACCTTTTCAAGTAGCATCAGACCCAGATAAATTTCATCTCCATAGATCGTCGTTTCGTATTCGCTCCTGTTAACACAGGGATTTAATATCTTTCCACCGGACATCTTGGCTTCATGGACATAAACTTCAGTACGATAAAAACCGCCCATATTATTTATAGCAGAAACCATAAATTCCAATGGATAATAAACTTTCAGGTACAGTGATTGATAACTCTCTACTGCATAGGAAGCTGAATGAGCCTTACAGAATGAATAACCTGCAAAGGATTCAATCTGCCTATAAATTTCTTTACTAAGCTCCTCAGGATGCCCCTGTTTTCTGCAAGATGCAAAAAAATCATCCTTAACTTTTTGCAATGCCGAAAGTGACCTACCTTTTCCGCTCATTGCCCTTCGTAGGATATCACCGTCAGCAGCAGAAACACCACCGTAATGCAGAGCGATCCTTATCACGTCTTCTTGGTAAACCATAATTCCGTAGGTCTCCCCCAGCTGCTTCTCAAAAACAGGATGGAAATATTCAAACTTGTCAGGATTATTGTGCCTAAAAATATATTCGCGCATCATTCCTGATTGGGCAACTCCTGGTCTGATTATAGATGATGCTGCCACCAATACTTTGTAGTTATCGCATTTTAATCGTCTGAGTAATCCACGCATAGCTGGACTTTCGATATAAAAACAGCCTATCGTCCGCCCCTGACTTAAAAATTCATTACATTTTTCTTCGTCTTTGGAAATCGTAGTATCCTTGATATTAACTTTGATCCCCCTTTTCTCTTCTAAAAGCCTTACAGTATCATTGATTGTACCAAGTCCTCTTTGCGATAAAATATCAAACTTTTCAAAACCGATTTCCTCAGCAACATGCATATCCCATTGAACAATAGGAAAACCCTTTGGTGGCATTTCAAGTGACGTAAAATTCGTCAACGGCTCCTCAGAAATAATTATTCCACAGGAATGCATAGACCGTTGGTTCGGAAATTTCTCGAGCAGCTTTCCATACTTCTGCACCTGCTTTACAACATCATCACGAAATACCCGTTCTGGATTTTTGCTAAGTTCATCAAGCTCTTCCTTTGGCAAACCAAATGCCTTCCCCACTTCCCGAATGATCGAACGGTATTTAAATTCTACATTAGTTCCGCAGAAAGCAACAAACTCCTTTCCGTATCTATTGAAAATATAATCCAAAATTATATCTCGTTCCTGCCATGACCAGTCGATATCAAAATCTGGTGGACTCTTTCTATTTAAATTCAGGAACCTTTCAAAATACAGATCAAGCTCTATCGGGCATATATCCGTAATACCAAGACAATATGCAACAATTGAATTTGCCCCACTCCCCCTGCCGACATGCATAAACCCCATGCTGTTACTATACCGGATGATATCCCATGTTATAAGAAAATAACCGCTAAAGTTTAATTCATTTATGACTTTTAGCTCTTTTTCAATCCGCTGTTTTGCCTGTTCATGATTTCTCCCATATCGTCGCTCCAAACCCGCATAAGCTAAACGGGTCAGTAATTTAAGGTCATCGGCTTTTGTACCCGTATAATGTTTCCTGTTCCTTGGTGTACCGAACGCAAAATCAAAGCTGCATTGCGAAAGGAGCATTTGAGTATTTGTAATGATCTCGGGATAATTAGCATAGGTTTTAAGGATAGATTCCGGTGATCTAAAATATTCTATTTTTTTACAGACTTCCTTTTCCGACAATTTTGACAACAAAGTGTTATTATCAATCGAGCGTAAAATACGATGGAGATTATATTCCTTTTTTGTACTGAATGTAATAGGACAAAGAATAACCATCTTGGATATAATCTTCTTTAATTCCGGCCGTACCAAAAGATTGAGTTCATCTTCATAGATTCCAACAAATTCATTGTCACAAAGATTTTTAGGGATATTACTCAGTGGATAGATGATAAAATTGTCACGTAATTCCGGTTGCAACGGTAGCTCAATATTATCACAGTTATACGAAGTCAGCATTCTGTTTACTTCTGCCAACCCCTTAAATTCTTTTGCAATTGTTATATAATATAACTTACTTCCATTACGGACCTCAATCCCCACAATCGGACGGATATTATTTTCCTCGCATTTCTTTTTGAATTCATATACGCCTGTCACCGTATTGACGTCTGTCAATACAAGCTCCTTTATCCCTAATGCTAAAGCCTGAGAAATCAGATCGTCTATGGAAAGTGTCCCATATCGAAGGCTATGAAACGAGTGACAGTTCAAAAACATACTTGCGCATTTATCGTGAAAAATTAAACCCAATAGCACGGCCTACCGCATCTTTACCGAAACGATTTTTGATATTGTCCATCGCCTGGTATAAATTGATGAGCCCTGCATTATCTTCGAAAAGATTCATCTGGTAACTTCCATGAACAAGATCGGTAAATCGTAATCCCACCAAACGGAGACGCATACGCCTTGTATAAATCTTATCAAAAAGCTCCAGCGCAACACGCGCCAAGGTATGGTCAGAAGAGGTATAGCTCACCCGGCACTGTTTGGACTCCGTGTCAAAGTTTGAGTATCTGATCTTGATCACCACGGTTGAAGTCAGCCATTTCTCCTGACGAAGCTGGTGTGCAAGCTGCTCTGCCATTCCTGATATCAGACCTTTCACCTCAGCGATGTCCATTGTATCGCTACCGAATGTTCTTTCCTTAGAAATTGACTTTCTTTCAGAGTATGGGATCACAGGTGTTTCATCAATTCCATTGGCTTTCTTCCATAAATCAGCACCATTTTTACCGATCATTTGCTGCAAGACCTCCACAGGCATTTCCGAAAGTGTCCCTATCGTTCTGATACCTACTCGTGAAAACAACTGAAAAGTAGCATTCCCCACCATAGGCATTTTTTTGATCGACAATGGATTTAAGAATGACTGAACACCTAAAAATGGTATTTCCCTGTGTCCGTGAGGCTTTGATTCGCCAGTTCCTATTTTGCTCACGGTTTTGTTAGTCGATAATGCATAACTTATCGGTAAGCCCGTTTCCTTCTCGATCTTTGCCCCAAGCTCATTTGTCCATTTGTAAGCACCAAAAAATTTATCCATCCCGGTTAGATCCAGA
Source organism: Chryseobacterium lactis (assembly GCF_003815875.1). Classification (NCBI taxonomy): domain Bacteria; kingdom Pseudomonadati; phylum Bacteroidota; class Flavobacteriia; order Flavobacteriales; family Weeksellaceae; genus Chryseobacterium; species Chryseobacterium lactis. Next base: position 2,526,909 of record NZ_CP033924.1, on the reverse strand, counting down.
TAAAATTCATCGATAGAAGCTTTTTCCATTACGGGTGCACTTTCTTCGATTACTTCAGTAACCGTATGGGACATTCTGGAATATAGTTCCATATCCCCTTTTACAACCTTAGCCTGTGGACAAAGGCGGAGCGCCATTTTCATGGGCATTGCTGATCTCACACCAAAAGTTCGTGCTTCATAGCTACATGAGGAAACTACACCCCTGTCCCCACCACCAATGATCAGTGGAATTCCGTTTAAACCGGAATTTACCAATCTCTCACATGACACGAAAAACGTATCCAAATCCAAATGCACAATTGACCGCTTCATCTTATTTACTAAATTATTTAGCAAAGTTGATAAGATTATTCACAATTCACAGTACATTTGTTGTGAAAAATATTCACAAAATGTCAACACTTTCCATTTTAGCTGATAACATCAGGTATTTAAGACTACAGCAAATTCCAGAAATTTCGCAACAGCAGATCGCGGATAGACTGTTTGTGACAAGGGTATCTTATGCAAAATATGAGACGGCGAAGGCTTCACCTCCGTTAGATGTTTTATTGGCGATTTCCAGATATTACCATATCAGTACAGATTTGTTGCTAACTGTTGATCTGAGAAAATATAAACTACAGGAGATGCTGAACCTTCCGGATAATAGGATCTTGCTGCCGATCAAAACGGATTCAGTTGGTGAAAATAAAATAGAAATAATACCTTACAAAGCTTCAATGGGTTACTTATCGGGCTATGCCGATCCTGAATATATAGAGAGTTTACAAACCATGTCACTACCTTTCCTTCATAATGGAAAATATAGGGCATTTCCAGCAGAAGGTGATTCCATGCCCCCTTATCAGGATGGCACATATGTGGTGGGTAAATACATTGAAAGTATTGCTGATATCAAAGTCGGTAAAACCCATGTGCTGGTGACCCGATCAGGATTTACCTTCAAACGTATTGAAAGCATAAATACTGATTCCATTACCGTAAGATCAGATAACGAATTCTATGATAGTTACGATATTTTATTTGCTGATGTGTGGGAAATTTGGCAATATGCTGGCAGTTTTTCACCCAAGGAGCAGGAGATTATAGATTTCGCTAATCAAGATGTAAAATCAATGCTCATAAAAATGATGCAGGAGATTCGCGAACTTAAAAATAAAGTTAGCTAAAACAATGTTTTAGCTAACTTAACATGAACTAGGAATTATTTGGAATTCTAATTCCTCAACCTAACATCTTCATATTTTTTTCTTTCCGTCTTAAGAGAAACTAGCCATTCGAGATACATCCCTTCTGGCATATTTCTATACCCAATTTGATGGATATGACTATACTCTTTATTTAATAATACAAGAAGCTCTTTTGCTTTCGGATCAGACTTTTCCAATTTCTGATATTGCTCTTTGTGTGTCTCTGCCTTCAATAATAAAGCAGTTACTAAATTGGGACTGACCTGCAGAGCCCTTTCAGCACACTTGATTGCAAAGGTGCCATCATTATCTGGAAAAGAACGCTTATAGGCATTTGCCAGATCAACAAGACATAACGCAAGGCTCTCACGATTGTCAAGTGCTTTCATATAGACCCCATTTTCAATAGCGTTTAAATGGATAAATCCCGAAGCCATCAACCAGGCATCCTGTGGAAAGATGCCACTTGTTAACTCTGTATTATACCAACCGATGGATTTTATATTGTGCTTAATATAAATATGATTCGGGGCCAATGCAATATTTGCTTCCACACCTAATTCCTCTGCAAGAATTTTGTATAGATATGGTAACGAATTACAGTTTCCTTTCTGCGTAGTAACAAGTTTTGAAACAAAAAGACTTGTCAGATCTTTGTGACCAAAGACATCTTGAAAATCATAAGAAAATGGTTTATAACGAACAGTATCTTGGTTGATCAAAATAGGTGTCTCCTCGCAGATTACTGAAAATATTGCTGCATATTTACTAACGGTCTCCTTATCTGTTTCTTTATACGTAAGATCACGATTGCGAACGATCGTTTTACAAAAGTTGGCTATAAATTTAATTTTTCTGTCAACTTCAACTGTGTCTAATTTTCCCTGATAATATGCATTTTCCACGCTCAGCACAGCTGTTTTAAAACTATATTTCTGTTTATCCTTAAGCATATTATCAATTGTCAGATATGCATCGTCATAGAATCTGTTCTCTTGGGATTTAAGTAAACTTGATATGGAAATAAATAAAAGGATATAAAAGTATTTCATAATTAGAGTTCCCAAAATTTGGGGATATTTAAAAGTTGTGATTATATAAATAATCGATTATTTCAATAGCAAGGATATCGTCTGTTTTTCGATCATACTGCCGCAGAAAAAAATTCACCAAAAAACTGAGTTCCTTGAGTGAGCAAAGACGTTCGTACCACATATCCTCCTCCTTTAGTATTTCCTTCAATCCTCTTTTAAATTGAAAAAATCTATAATTGGTATCAGTAGAGACCGTATGTTCGGCATACACAATTATTTTATCATAATCGATATTTCTCAGGTAATCGTCAAGCAGTTCATTGATTGTACCTATTCTAACTGCCTTAATAATTTCATCTAATTTCATGGCTATCTGCATTTTATTTTTTAATCACTAAGATTCAGCACTTTCCATCCATCATTTTTTGTCAAACCAACCCAAAATTTATTGATAGTTACAAATCCATCTGGATATAAAAGTTTTTCTTCAATAAGTTCCTGATTTTCTCTCTTTTCCAAAAGACGAAATACGCGCTCAACGGATCTAAAATCTGGAAATCCCGTTCTTTCCAATTCTTCTAGTAAAGAAACTTTCAATACCTTCTCAAGTTGCAGAAGGGTCTTTGGATTGGATAGCATTTTATACTCTAACATCATATTTTCAGCTTCCCAATGAAAATCTTTACAGGATAGAATACCCTCCAGATTTTTATCGTTATAAAAGTTTTCCAGTGTTATAATTACGCCTTCAGGGGTGGAGCGGTCGGCATTAAAAAAATCATTTCCCTCATCTATACGATATCCACAGTCAATTTCAAAATTTAATTGCTCATCCTTGGTTAGTGTATCGTAATACTGACGTATGGTGTAGCCTCCTATCATCCTTTGATTGTCAATTATCATCCAGTCAACCGCATCGATTCGGGCAATGGTTCCAGGCTGATCAGTTTCAGCTAAAGTTCCAGTATAATGCTCTCCATCAATTTTTACATTTTCCAGCCAAACGAAAACATCGTTTTTATTTTTGAACTTTATAGAACGATAACCGTCAAATCCGCTATTAATTAGGTTGTCAAAATGCCCTATTGTACTTTTTGCCTTGTATAAATTATATAGAAATTTATCGTTTACCTCTATCGTTATATGATTGTCCATTTTTATCTATAAACTTTTGGAGACATAGGCAGTTGTTTTTTTGGAAGGTAAAAATTGATTTTTTCCTGTGTAAGTATTTCCTTTCTGATACCTGCAAAATCAATATCGAAACGAACCGTTTTATTTGACTCACTTTGCTTAAAAACTTTATCTTGAAGCAACATCATTGGATCACTGAAATCTTGATGCATAAAAGGCAAGATAAAACAGATTTTGTCCTCATCGTTTCCCGCCTTAATATCTAAAAAATTATAGCTGCCTGCATATCCAGTACCTTGATCCAGCTCTTTATTAATAACAAAATTCTCTAACTTTTTAGATGAAAATATTTTTAGCTTTTCTATTTCAGAAGCCGATAGCTGGTACTTATAATATGCAGAATCTCTGGAACGCTTTAAAAATACCCAAAGGATTCCTTGTTTATCTATTTTTGAATAGGAACCAATTTCTAATTCTGCCCCTGAATGCTCATAAGTTACAAACCGAAAATCATCGTATTTTTCACCGTTGCTGCCTCTACTTAAGCTGAATAGAACAACCAATACAACCACACATATCAAAACGAGGGCTATTTTTCTTTTTGTATTCATTTTATTCTTTCAATAATGGTTCGATATCTTTATAAAATTTTTTAACAAAATCATCCACGGAAATTTTTCTGTTTTGAATGAATACTCCCAACAGACTCATAAACGGCTCCTCATTATTCTGTGCCGTTAAGAGTTTTTTAGCCGTTTTGGATTTTAAGATATTATAAATAGAGACTAATATCGCATCCTTAACTCCTTTGTCGTCTGTATCAAAATAGGCTCCGAGTAGACGCTGAGCAACACTTACCTCTGCTTCCTTAACACCCAATGCTCTAATTATTCCTTCCTTATTTTTGTTGTGATAATCTTTTGTAAGGTACCCTGTTAAAACGTCAATTACTTCCGGATATGGCGACCGGGTATTTACTAAATCCCATATATTGTTGACCTTTATACCTTTCAATTCAATCTCTTGCAGCAAAGCTTGTGTTTCAAGATTCAACTCTTTCTCAAATTCAGCTCGTGCGTGCTGCATCTCAGAAAATTCATCGGCGGTCTTTACTGGCTTCTGTAATAATGTGACGAATATCTGTTCCCAATTTGGTTTCATACTTAATTTTATTGTGGTATAAATTTATGAGTTATTTGCTTTGCTTCAATAGCCTTACGCAAAGGACCACTAAGTGTGGTATTTGGCCTCGTATACAATATCATTTCTCTATTCGTTGATTGAGAATAATTTAGATAATCACGTAACTGACGTGTAAAACTCTGACTTTTTACATTCTTTACCTCCTCCAAAGTGGTTGCTGTTAAACGGTCTGGAAATCTCACCTTCCCACCCATTTCTACTCCGACCTTCGGTCCCGATATTCCAACAGCTTCTTCTCCGGCCTGCCCTAATCTTCTTGCCTCACTTAATGCTGACACGCCCTCTTTCACTGCGAAGGCTCTTCTAAATGCATTAAAAGTTCCCCCTGTCAATAAACCTATTGCCGCCTCCTGTACCAAAGGATTTTCAGAAACAAGCATTTGAATGTCAGTTTTTCCCCTTGAATCTGGTATGCCACTTATGGTAGGACCGTTAGGATCTCCAAATGCTGCCATACTCAACCCAGGTGCCATATCCCCAGCATGAATAAGAGGATCAAGATTGGTCATTACACCCAATGGGGCTAAAAGTGAATTATTGGTATAAGAGCCGTTAGCGTTTAAGGCAGTAGTAGATCCATTTTCAGTCGTGTATGTTCCTGACTTTCCTAAATAAGTTTCATTCGCACCAGCCGTTGATTGACTTGTGGCATTGTTATTCCAATATACACTATTGTTTTCTCGATTATGTACCCAATCAAATGCTGCTCTACCGTCCGGATCTATATTCTTAATAGGACTATTGAATGCATAATTGTACGGTGTCCAACTTGAAAACTCCTCACTCAAAGGATCGGGACTGATCCAACGACCATGTGTGTCGCCAATCGGTTGTGCGTCCGGATCGTCAAGATCTATCTCAATGAAATCGACGATCTCCCCTTTCTTCACATTAAACCTTACAGAACCAATGGTAACAATGCTATCCTGATCGTGAAATTCTAGGTACTTGCCTTTACTGAGGGTAGCTACTTTTGGGTAATAGCCATATTTCTTAAATGGATTTCCTGCCTCAATATTTTTTCTTCTTCTTTCTGCTTCTGCAGGACTTAAGCTGTCTCTGGTTTTGAGAACTTCAGCCATATACGGGCGAGATCGCTCCTCCTTTGTCAGCTTAACAGGGTTGACCCACTCTTTTTTGCTGGTCAGCTTTTTATTTTGCTTTATCTGAGCTTGGTTAAAACCAACCAAAAACAGCAAAACAAAAAATAAAATCTTTCTCATAATTTATTTGTATTTCGAATTATCTGGTTATAAAAATTCTTTCGGAATCGCATATACTTTTGGACTTTCCTTTTTTGGGACGATAGGTTTTGCTTTATTAGCTGCTTCTCTCTGTTTCTGAGCATTCAGCAATCTTATCCGTTCTGCAATCTCCTCACTCTTTTGTTTGTTTTCAGTTGTTTTCAATGAGCCCAGCCATTGTTCATACTGTTCTGCAGGCATCTGGGCAAAACCCGATTGATCTATATAATCAAAACCAGCTTTGATCCCCAAAAATTGCCCCTCTAGTGGCGGATAGTTTCGGATTTTTTGCAACTGTTCCTTATTTTCAGGATCAATGTCAACACGGTTACAGGCTTGCATAAAACGCATCTGATCAGTATTGCTTTTCCATAGGGTTGCGTTAATATTATTCGGATTGAGTTCTAATGCCTTGTTTAAAACTTTTGCAACAAATTCATCATAACCAAACTTATGGATATACCCACTAGCAAGATCAACGTAAGCTTGTGAGAGTACTTCTTTCCTTGTCAGGTTTTGCATGTAAAGCTTATTCTTAAGGGCTTCCGCTTTAATATATCCTGAATTCAGAACAAACGAATTAGCTGAAAACATTCCATTGGTCAGCTCTACACTCAGCACTTCTCCATCATCATCCTTAAAACGGATATAAGAATGATTGGGGGACATCACCAAATAAGCTTCCGCACCGATCTGTTCGGCCAATATCAGATACAATAATGGCATAGAATGACATTGACCAGTGTTTGTCTTCATTAATTTAGATACAAACATCTTGGTGTAATCCTTCGCTCCCATATAATCTTCGAAATCATATTTGACAGCTTTATGGACTACTTTTCCGTTCTGCTTGCTATCCTGTGCAAAATATTTAAATATTGAGAGGTTCTTTGCAACGTTATCAGATTCTTCTATTCCACTCTTTTTGATCTGCTGCCTGACAATATTGGTTGCTTTCTGAATCTGCCCCTGATATGCTGCCTGAAAATTTCTGTCATTGTTGTTATATGCATTTTCCACAATAAATACCGCATCGGTAATTGAGTAGTTTTCAGGATCGAACTTCGTTAGGTTGTCATAAGCTCTATAATAGGAATCAGTTCCTTTTCTATCAGATAAAGAAGTAAGCATATAATTTTTTGCATATGATTCCTCCCTGATCATAGTCATCTGTCGTTCAACCTCTTTATTGATCTCTTCCTGATCGTCTTGAGGTGTAACCTTTCTATAAAAACTTGTGTTGGAATTGATGTGTGAAGAGGTTGGCTTAACGGTGGGCTGATTATTCAGACCCTCAGGTATATTATAAAGATTGGAGACACCTGGTCTTTGTGGCAGATTCGGAATCTGTCCATAGATATAATGATAGCATAAAAATAAGCTAAATAATAAAATTTGTCTCATCTCACAGGTGTGTTTTTCAAGGTTAATTTTGGCTTCGCAATTTATTTTATTTTTAATAGTCTGGCTTCCGTATTTTCACGGAAATTTGAATTAAATTCTCTAACCAGCTATTCATTATCAATCAATTGAAAGCGAAATTAAACTGCCACAACGCCAAATCCTGTCGTATAATAAATAAATTTATTTGAGCTTGCGCTAATGCATTCTTGGGAAAACACAAAAGGCATGGAACAAGGCGCTATTGCTAGAGAAGGTACTGCGAAGAACCCAAAACCAAAATAGACGACCTAGCCCATGCCCATATTTTGAGACACAGGCGTAAGTCTGTCAATATTTTTGGTTTAATAGAAGTTTCGCAGTTTCTCTCAGCCAATATTTGACAGCTTACGCTTTATTTTTCGATAAAAATCAGGGTGCTAATATATAAATATTTTTACAAACGATAATTATTATCACTAAAATATGATATAAAATCTAAAATTAAATTATAATATGAATATATCGTTATTTACCATGATATACTTTAATTTCTATACCATAACAATGCAAATGTATTGATAAAATAAACAATTTTAATAAATTATACCTAAATTTGTGTACTGCGAATTATCCTAAATAACCTAAAATGCCATTATTCTCACGCAATAAGAACAGTTACGATGTTATGTTTCAGAAAATTTATGATACATATTGGAATCGTATGTTCGCTATGGTATCCCGAAAAGTGAAAGATCGCGATGATGTACTTGATATATTGCAGAATATTTTTTTCCATCTATGGAATTATCGAAAATCACTAACCCAACAAAATGCTGAAAGTGTAATCATCAAAACCTGTGTCCAGGAAATTTCAAACTTCTCCGTACAGCAGAAAAAACAACCCTACACAATAGAGGTTGCTGAGGTTAGTTTATCCGATGATTCATCTGACCGGTTACAGAATATTCTTGAAACAGAAAAGGAGCTTGAGCTTTTAAGATCAAATATTGAACTGTTGCCTGCCACAAGAAAGAGAATTTTAACAATGAATAAATTTGAGGGTCTGACCCAGGAGACAATCGCAAATAACCTTAATTTATCACATAAAGCTGTAAAAAAACAAATTTCAAAAGCTATGGGCTTTCTTCGGGAACATCAGAACCAGAGTTAAAATGAGTTAAAATTTATTAATTTCTGTTAAAATTCAATTTTAAGGGGGGGCTATTAATACTGTTCTCAGGTATACATAATAAAGACCTCTTATTATGGACAAGAGAAAACAGCCCGAACCGCTTTCTTTAGATGAAGCAAAGGAATTATGGGAAAGCCTCGCAGATAATACAGATTCCGAACCTGTCACTGAGCAGGAAAAAAAAGAATTCCATCGAAAATTTTATGCGAGAATAGAAGCACAAGAAGCAAAAAAAAGAAAGAGTAAAACTATTCGTTTTACCACTGTGATGGTCGCTGCCGTATTGCTTTTAATCGGTAGTATAGTTTCATATCGTTCTTTATATCTTCCAGATGTATATCAGTCTACAGGGAATATTTTAAAAGTTACTTTAAAAGATGGTTCCACAGTTACCTTGTCCAAAGGTGCAATATTGACTGTTGAAAAATCATTTCCAGCAGATACAAGGGAAGTCCTTCTCCAAGGGGATGCTGTTTTTAATGTAACAAAATCCAAAACACATCCTTTCATTGTTCATGCGGGATCATATCAAACTAAAGTTTTGGGGACAATTTTTAAGATCACTCAGCACAAAACAAGCTTTAATGTTGATCTTTATGAAGGAAAAGTGCAGGTTATAAAAACTGAAAAACCAACAGAAGCATTTGTTATACATCCGAAAGAAACATTCTCTAATTTCGGCTCTAAAGATGTTGCTACCATTGTTAATACTGAAAGTAATGGAGTATCTCAAAATGGCAATGCTGCCACAGTTTCATTTACTGACTTAGAACTTTCTAATGCAATCAAAATTTTAGAAAATACCTACGGCATAGAAGTTCGCTTCCCTTCAAGCTTTGCAAATTCCAAAATTAGTGCTACTAAAGAAAAGGCTACAGCAGCAGATCTGATAAGACTGATCTCACTTAAACTAAACCTAAAAACTACAAAAATAAATGATAAAACATTTCAATTGGAGGATTAGATTGTGGTTGATCCACACTCCTGCCCTAATTCCTTACTCCTAAAGAATCTGATCTGGAAGAATGCAACAAAAAGACCGACGGGTGCAACCGTCGGCCAAAAGTATTCAACCAATAACTGTTCGATCGATTATTAATTATAAATACCTATGCAAAAATAATGAAAAAACTTTGCAGAGCAGTACTATTGATCCTCATCTTATCAATAAGCTGCCAAGGGCTGTATGCCCAAGAAAAACTCTCAACGAAGAGGGTAAATTTTGAAATTGGAAAAACAACTGCATCAGAAGCAGTAGGTAAATTTATATCAGAAAATGTAAAAGATAAGATCTACTCAAACGATGATCTTAAAGATTTCACTGTACAACCAACCAGATGTAAAAATGAACTGGTGCTGGACTGTCTCAATAAAATTCTGAAAGATATTCCAGTAGAAACTTTAATTGACAATAATAGCGTTATCATTAGACCGAAAAAAAACAGATCGAAAGCTGCTAATTCGGAATGGTCTTCACTATCATTAGCGACAAAGGATACCATAAGCGAATCATCTGATATCCACATCATTGATGAAATAACGCTAAATGCCGGATATTACAAAGTCAGTGACAAAGATAAAACTGGAAGCATTACGAAAGTTTCAGCTAGGGACATCGAAAACCAGCCTGTGACCAATGTGCTATCAACTGTTCAGGGGCGCATGACAGGGGTTAACATTATTCAGAATAGTGGTGTACCAGGCGCAGGATTTGAGATTCAGATCAGAGGACAAAACAGTTTAAGAACAGGATCTTTTACAGAACAAAACGGTAACGTCCCTCTCTATGTTGTGGATGGCGTTCCCTTTACTGAAATAAGTCCCCAGAAATCGCAGATCTCATCGACAATAATACCCGGTGGTAATATCAACCCATTAAATACAATCAATCCAAATGATATCGAAAGCATCGAAGTACTAAAAGATGCCGATGCCACCGCAATCTATGGTTCAAGAGGAGCAAATGGTGTTATATTGATAACTACAAAAAAAGGTAAATCCGGCAAAGTACGCCTGAATTTTTCTACCAATTATGGAATAAGCGAAGCTATATCCAATCTCACCCTGCTCAATAAAGATGAATACCTAAACATGCGCCGTACAGCCTATAAAAATGATGGCATTGCCACTTACCCATCAAATGCCTATGATGTAAATGGTGTGTGGGATCAGCAGAATGGAATTGATTGGCAAAAAGTCTTAATAGGTAAAAAAGCGACTACGAGCAACACCCAGTTGTCAGCAAATGGAGGAAGCAAAACAACAAGCTTTTTACTAAGTTTAGGTCACAACGAACAGACCACCGTCTATGGGCAGGATTTTAAATATACTTCCAATAATTTTAGCTCAAATTTGTCACATCGCTCAGAAGATAACCGTTTTCAGATCAATGTTTCAAATCTGTTCACACAACAAAAAAATAACGTTATATATAGCGATCTGACTGCTAAAGCTTTTACACTGTCTCCCATTTCCCCTCAACTTTACAACGCCGATGGAAGTCTGAATTGGGCAAATAATACATTTACAAATCCACTGGCGGCCTATAACGCGTCATATAACAATGATACAAAACTTTTCCAGACTAACTTAAACTCCGAATACAAGCTCTTTAAAGATTTTAAAATCAAGATTAACGCAGGACTTAATTATACAATCATCGATGAATTGGCTCTGCAACCAAATACAATCTACAATCCAAACATAGCCAGCGGACTTTCAAGTGCCAATTCACAGGCAAGGCAGAAAAAACAGGATATTTTTTCATTTATCGTAGAACCGCAGGTGAACTGGACAAAAGGCTGGGGTAACCATAACCTACAGCTCCTTGTTGGGGGAACTTTTCAGAATATTATAAGAGATACAGAAGAAGAACTGGGATTCGGTTTCGAAAGCAATCAGTTCATCAGTAATATTGCCGCTGCAAAAACAGTAATGATGCTGGAAAATTCCAACATCGAATATAAATATGCTGCAATTTATGGTCGGCTAAATTATCAATTTAAAAATAAATACATACTTAACTTAACAGGGAGAAGAGACGGTAGCAGCCGATTCGGTCCCAATAACAGATTTGCTAATTTTGGGGCTATAGGAGCAGCCTGGAATTTTTCAAGAGAAAACCTACTTAAAAATCTGAGCTGGCTTAGTACTGGTAAACTCCGAGCAAGTTACGGATCAGCAGGGAGCGATAATATTGGTGATTTCCAATTCCTTAATAATTATATTGTTTCATCATCCTTGATCTACAACAACATTACTGGTCTCTCTCCTTCACGTCTTTACAATCCAGATTACAGCTGGGAGATAACCAAAAAATTGGAAACAGCAGTTGAGTTAGGCTTTTTTAAAAATCGTTTAAATCTAAGTACTTCATTATATCGTAACAGATCTTCAAGTCAGTTGGTGGGATATCAGCTTTCAGCAGTGACAGGCTTTTCCAGTGTTATGGCAAATCTTAATGCAACAATTGAAAATAAAGGACTGGAAATAGAAATTACAGGCCGGCCATTGTCAAAGAAAGACCTGCAGTGGGAGTCAAGTTTTAACATAAGTTTCCCGCGCAACAAGCTCCTATCATTCCCAGGACTTGCAGGTTCATCTTACGCTAACCAATATGTAATCGGCCAGCCAACCAATATAGTAAAACTATATCAGTTTGAGGGAATCGATCCATCGACAGGTCAATATAAATTTAAAGATTTTAACGGTGACGGTAAAATTACCAGTCCCGAAGACAGACAGGTTGTAGCTGATATCGGTGTCAAATTTTTTGGAGGATGGAGTAACAGCTTCCATTATAAGAACTGGGATTTATCCGTTCTCTTTCAATTTGTCAAGAAGAAAGGCTGGAATTATAACTCCATTATGTCGCTGCCGGGTACGATGAGCAATCAGCCTACACAGGTACTTGATGTTTGGTCACCCGAAAACCCCTCCGGTTACTACATGCCATACAGCACCTTAAACACGAACACACATAACTTGTTCCGAACAAGCACAGCTGCAGTTTCTGACGCATCCTTCATTCGTTTAAAAAATATCCAGTTAGGGTATACCTTACCTCTGACCGAAGGTGTTTTTAGAGATGTAAAAATTTATTTTCAGGGGCAGAACCTCTGGACTTGGACAAAATTTTTCGGAGTTGATCCCGAAGCCCTAACTTCCGGTTTTCTACCTCCTCTCCGAACATACTCTTTCGGAATTCAATTTAACCTTTAAAAAAAAGAAAATGAAAAAGATAAATTTTATCATACTGATGATAGTTGTTATAACAGCCGCATCCTGCGACAGATTGCTAGATGTTAAAACCCCTGACAATCAAATTGACCAAAGTAAAGTTTTTGAGGATGTTCAGACAGCTAATGCAGCTCTGGCGGCACACTATGCTGATCTGATGAAAAGCTCACCGATTGCAGGGGGCGATCTTGAGACTTATCTAAGCTCTTATACCGATGAACTACGTGATTATACAACAATAGCATCCGACAGCAGAGACATATTTTTAAATCTGCATACGGATACAAACAGCGTCATGTTAAATACATGGGCCACAGCATACAAGCACATATATACTGCGAATGCGATTTTAGAGGGAATTTCTGGTTCCCACGGAATCACAACCAGTGACAAAAACTGGTTCCGTGGGCAGGCTCTATTAACAAGAAGTATTATGTTCTTCTATTTAAACCAACTTTATGGAGATATTCCATATCCTGAATCAACAGATTACAAAGTCAATAATGTCATTGCAAAAACACCCTCAATCACCGTGCTGACAAATTTGGAACATGATCTTTTGGAAGTATCTTCCCTGCTTCAAAATGACTATAAAGATCCGGAAAGAATATATCCGAACAGATCTGTGGCAAAATTACTTCTGGCTAAAGTTTATATGGCAGAGCAGAACTGGAATAAAGCCGAAATTCTACTAAAGGAAATCACTCAAAACCCCATATATCAGATAGAATCTGACATAACTAAGGTTTTTACAAAATCTGCAAAAGAAGTATTGTGGCAGCTCAAACCTAACAACAATACTTCACTGCGCCAGGCAACTTCATTCTACTTTACGAACTCCCTGCCCTACTCTTATGCACTCTCAGAATCGCTGATCAATACTTTTCAAGATAACGACCTCCGCAAACAAAATTGGATAGGACGAGTAGATTTTGGCGGGGTATCATACTATCGTGTAGAAAAGTATAAAAACCGAAATAATACAAATACTAATGAATATTCAATTGTATTTAGGCTTGAAGAAGCTTACCTATTACTGGCCGAAACACTTACTGAGCAGAATAAGATTAATGAGGCATTACCATATGTCAATGCTACCAGATTGAGAGCACAACTCGCTCCTCTCAACTTGCCGATAAGCAAAGATCTACTTATTCAGGAGATCCTGCTGGAAGATAACAGAGAGTTTTTTGTAGAAATGGGGCATAGATTCTTAGATTTAAAAAGAGCAGGAAAATTAAATACACTGCAGACCAACAAGCCCAATTGGAAAGATTTCCACCAATTATGGCCCGTTCCTCAAAAGGAAATTCTTCTAAATGCTAATCTCAAACCTCAAAATACGGGATATTAATGTGGAATTTAATAAAAATACTATTACTTTTAGTAGGTTGCATTTGGGTTTGCGGACAAAACAAACTTGACACTTTACCTGCATGGAAAGTTAATTTTACAAAATTTGGAGGTACACCGACACTTTCACCGAAAGGAAAATGGATAGCTATAAACAAATTTTCCGGTAATGGTGCAGATACCACCTATATTGCAGAAACGGCAAACGGCAAAAAAATCCACAAAATATCGGGAACTGCAAACTTCATAAATGAACACCTCATTATTGGAAAAAGCAGGGATAAAGTTGAAATTTATAACCTTAATAACGGTGATAAAGTTCAGTATGCTAATATTAGCAACATTTACATATTAGCTAAATCAAACCGTTATGCGCTTTTAACAAACAATAAAGAAATAGCTATTTATGAAGCTCGTGAAAAAATCGGCCAATTAAATAATGTACAGGGATTTGGTATCAGCAGAGAGAACAAATTATTTATTGTACGAAAAAATGAAAATATCTTTGAAATATGGGATCTAGCTGCCAAAAATATTCATTGTATCTACCGTACTGTTAATCCTGTACGGAAAATTGAAGCCAGTATTTCGGGCAACAAACTATTTATTACAGAATTGGTGCAGGACCACGATAGTGATCAGCTTACAATTGTGAACAAAGCAGAGAATAATTTAAAAGTCGAAATACCAAAATTGGCCGAAATTTCATTCACTGAGATTCAGAAAGGAAAAGCATTTTTAATTAATGCAAGCGTAAGATCTAGGGAAAGTCCCTCGAAAGTTGTTGATATTTGGTATGGTAATGATGCCTTTTTAGGACTGGACAAATTCTACTTTAAGCCCGTACTTAGAAAGTTCTGGTTCTACAATCCTGATGAAATCTCTGCCAAAGAATTAAAACTGCCTCACGATCTCGACATTAAATCTCTAAACAGTAAAAGGTACTTCCTATGTTACATTCCTAGGAAGGACTTCAATTACCTGACATCGAATCTTAGCCCAGAGGATCTAAATGATGCCGCTATTTATGATAGAATAACAGATTCATTGATCACTATTGGAAGTTTTAAAGCAATGAGCAGATTAAACAGGAGAAAAGTGTATAAAACAATATATGAGCAAATTGTATCGTCGCCAGATGGAAAAAAATTTCTTGCAAGTACGGACGGCCTTAAATGGACACTTTTTGATGTATCCGGAAAATTAGAATCGGTGATCGAAAAGGAAGGTCTTGAACTTCCGGTCTTCTCTGGCAAAAGTGACAATATCTATTTTGAAAGTTCGGATGGTTTATGGATTTATAACCTCAAAACAAAACACCTTATGCAAACAAAAATTGCTCAGGGACAAATTACCAGGATAAAAAGTAATATATATAAAAATGATAACAGGATATTGAGCACATCAGTTGATGGCCCATTTTTAATAGAAGGGTATAACCTACAAAGCAATATAACTACTTATTTTCTTAGTGAAAACGGAAAACTTCGAATAGTAGTTCCGCCGACTGGGAATAGAATTAATCACATCATATTCGATCAAAAATTTAAAGACTTATACACATTAGAAGAAAATTTCAATCTGCCGCCTTTTTTGCAGCACTATACTATGGAAAAAAAGGGAGAAACATTTTTTGAGAATAATAATACAGATAAAAAAGCCGCAAAAATTAAACAAGAAATACTAACATTTGATGCAGTTGGGCAGAAACTCAATGGCATATTATATTATCCTATTGATTTTAATCCAAAGCAAAAATACCCGATGGTCGTTCATATTTATCAACGCCAAAGGCAGGAATCAAATGAATATCTTTCTCCGAACAATGACTTTCCGGTAGGCTTCCAGATTAGGACATTAATTGAAAGAGGATACTTTGTCTTTCTACCGGATATTTTATATGATGATTCTGGTACTGGGTTATCAGCATTGGAGTGCGTTAACCGGGGATTGGATCGTGTTTTACTAAATCCGAATATTGATTCCGAAAAAATTGGACTTGGAGGTCATTCACATGGTGGATATGAAACAAATTTTATCGCCACTCACTCTAACCGATTTACAGCATACGTTTCAGGTGCAGGAAACAGTGATATAATTCGCTCATACTATTCCTACAATAACAACTTTATAAGCCCCTTTTATTGGCAGTTTGAAAGCGAACAATATGCATTAGGTAAATCGGTTGCTGAAGATAAATCTTTATATCTTAAAAATAGTCCAATATTGAATGTACAAAATGTTTCTGCCCCGATCCTCCTATGGGCGGGCAAAAAAGATGAAAACATTCAATGGGATCAGGTAATGGAATTTTTTATCGGCTTAAAACGTTATAAAAAAGATGTGATCGCTCTATTTTACCCTGATCAAAGCCATGCTTTTTTCAACGGAACACCTGCTGAAAAAGATCTTACTGAAAGGATAATCCAGTGGTGGGATTACTATCTGAAAAATGAAAAAGATATAGAGTGGATCAATCAAATGAAAAAGGATGCCGATTAGGCATCCTTTCTTTTTTTACGGCTGACTTCTGTGCATTTCAGTAGAACATGTTGTTTCGTTCAATTTAAATTGATACAACTGCACGGAACTTGCTCCATCAAGAGTACAAAGGAAATCACCTCCGTTATCACAGTCCTGATTTACCTCCACACATTGTGTACCTTCAATACGGTAAGTAGGAATGATTTTAGATGATTTACTCACCTGATTGCCAGCAAAAGCAGCTCCTATGCCTACTGCTACAGTAAGAACAGGAATAAGTAACTTTTTCATGCTATCATAATTTAATTGGTTATCGCCTACTCTATTACAGGGTTTTCGGCTAATTCCCTTTTTTATCCCTATCCACCGACGGCTCCCAGAACTGCCGATTTCACAAATAATTCTACTTAAAAGCTTCCCCCCTGATTTTATAACGGCGCAACTCATTGCCAACAATGGCATACAGATAATTCCCGTTTACCAACCAGGAAGATAAGGCTTCACCTTTTTTATGATCTATATAAAAGCTGCCCATATATTTCTGTCGGTCCAAACGATAAACATCTATTATAGCTGACGTTTTCCAAGACTCGGATGGCTCATATTTACCCATCAGGTTCGATTCATTAAATAGTAAATCACCTGCAATAACAGATCTTTTGTTTACACTAAATGGAGGAGCGCCCATTTTTTTTGTCCCATCCGATAGTTTGCTTATGGTAATTTTTGCACGTGTTGTCGTATCGATAGTGTGAAGTCTATTTTCAATTTTCATTGTGCTATCCATCACGATAAACTGATTTCGATAAACATATGTATATACTAATTTAGTCGCATTGCTGTTGGAAATTAGTGAACCGTCTACATCAAAAACACCATCAATCTGTCCTTGAAGTATATCTGGTTTTAATTTCACCTTTGAATCACCCTTAACATCAAGTGTAGCTAATGTATAACGATGATCCGAACCTCGCTGTGTTCGTATGGCAAACCTTGTAGAATCAATTACGACCAACTGATTAAAAAAAGCATCCTGATAACTTAACGTCCTTGCTATTGAATCATTAAGATGCCCCCGATAAATAATAGGAACTGTACCGTCATACAAATAATAATATGGCCCTTGGATCTGGAGTTTTATATTTCTGAAATTGTAATCTTTTTTATCAATAGAAGTACGCTTCCGCGTAGACCTATTTAAGGAAGTGTCGATTGTTGTAATAATTAATGGCGCACTTATATTCCCTAGATATAGGACTCCATTATGAATTCCAGCCAGATAATAGGAGTTCACTTTTAAGTCTCTTGTTTTTTCTATAAGTATTGGATGTTGTAAAAATCTTCTTATAAAACTATTTTCACTTTTAATGATATGTTCTGAGCTTCGAAAAAGTCCAATAACAACCAGACAGCTTGCAACAATAATAAGCCCTGCATAACCAAGTCCTTTCAGTCCAGATTTTCCAGTCTTTTTCACTAGAGTATACAACCCAATAATTGCTAACACTAAAAACCAGATATTAAAAATAAGATGTTCTGTCCATCCCAGCTTTTCCAGAATACCCCCACATGAACATGGGACAAAATCGCTATAATTTAATATAAGATAAATATATAATGTGAATGCGGACATAAGCCCGATAGATGCATATAATCCCAACCTATTACTATTTGGAATAAGTAACATGAACGCCACTGCAAATTCAATGATCAAAATTCCGTAAGAAATAATACCAGCATATGCACTCAGTAGCGGTGACTGGGCTAATTGAACCTGAAATGCTTCAAAGTCAAATAATTTGCTGGCAGCTGCATATATAAATAGCAACGCAAGAAGAAAACTTACCGCCTTTACAAAATATCTTTTAATGAATCCTATCATAATCACTGGCATTGATTATGACAAATTTCGCAATTGTAGTAAAATTAAATATTGACAATATTAACATTTATATACCAATATGTAATAATCTTATACCAATATGCAACAAAAGTATGTACAATAGTAACTTAGAGTGTTATAAATTAGCTAATCGAGGAATTGTTGTCAGACCAACACCATGACGTATAAAAGCCTTATACATATTTTGGTAGTCAAGAAATTTATTTTTAAATGCCACCTGTTTTAAACTCATCGTCGTAAAGACGATATCTTCAACCGCCTCAATCATCTTTGCCTTTAACCAAAAACTGTAAAAGGAATCCCCAAAACATATTTTGCAGTGTCGTTGAAAGAGATTATAATTAAACCCCTTTGCCTCTATGAATGCACGCAGGGTTTGTTTTTCATGATGAACATATTCATCCAGTATTTCCTTTACATAGGTTACCTCTGATGGGATATTTTTAATTTCATCTTTAGGTAGGCAGAGATCAACTATATGCAGAAAGCTTTTCTTTATATTTTCTATACGGCATAAACCTACAACCAAATGCATATTATCTTTATCGGTATAACGCACTTGAACAGGCAGTACATCTCTAAAAACAATGCTTTTATGATTTAGGTTACGAAAAACTTCATTTACGGTCCTATTATATCCATTGACATCAGTAAAATCATAGTAACCAAAATGATCAGATATCACTGCTTTCGGTGGTAGATAGTCAAGCTTTTTTAAGAAAGAAAAATAAAAATCAGTAATAATCTTGAAACGTTTTGAAATTTCATGCAGATCAGAAAAAAGACCTGCAGATTTCACAAAATTAAGATCGCAAAATATTGAGAGGTTTTGCTCAGCCATCGCATCCAACAATGAAACAATATAAAAATTCATTACAATCTATAATTTGATAACAGAACAAGACCGATCTCAGCGACAGCGATAATTAAGTTTCCGTATAGTGTAATTTATGGTCTATAGTTATATAAATCTAACATTTTTACCTTAATAAAGAAATATTTCAATTTAAAAAAATCGATCTTACCTACATAATTTCACTTTTACAAGTTAATTGTAACAAAAAAGGACGGCCATTCGGCCGTCCAATCGAGCATGCTCTCACTCTGGTAGTGTAAGGCATTCACCGTATTAATAGCTTTTACATCTATTTAACTATACTATTATCTAACCGGACCGATAATGATAGGCCCTAGCTTTTTGTTGTTAAATTGAAAAGAAATTTGCTTCTCATTACCAAAACTATCAACTATCCATACGTCAAATTGTTGTGAAACTAAAGATTCTGATGTATAATACAGACGAAATTCTTTTTCTGCCAACGGATAAAGATCGTTTGGCAAATAAGGTTTATATCCAGCGTAATTTAAACTGCCCTGTCCATCATTTTGAAAATACCTTAGCCTGTACGTATTACCTGTATAATTTCCATTTGAAATTATAGAAAAGCGTATTTCAACTGTTTCACCAATTCCTATTTCCTTTGGAACCGGCATAACCTTCACCTCAAAAGGGAAAACTTCCTGTACATCTAGCACTTCCTTTTCGCATCCCGAGAGAAATATAATTCCTAAAATAGCAATAAATCCGAGAAAAACCGATCCTATCGTCGTCTCCCACTTATAAAATATATTCTTCATATCTTTTTCTGATTTTCAAAAGTTAAAACGTAAGCCCAAACACATTGATGGTCTAAAACGCTCGAGATCGCTGCCCCATAATATCCTGATCCGACCTTGCAGCATAAAAACAACCCGGTCTGAAATATAGGTCTCTAAGGACAATCTCCCGCCAGTACCAAAAACAAATCCATTTTTGTTTTTTAGTATTCCGCCATCCATGAGCAGACTATCTCCTTTATTGACCGATTCAAAGCCTGCTACTCCCGTAACAGCTCCGTTCAGAGTAATAAATTTCCTTGAATCTGAAAGAAGCTTTATACTATAACCTGCCTCTCCAAGAAAGTCTTCCAATGGGATATTCCAAGTTTTATAGTCTGCTGTCTTCTTTTGATATTCAAGTCCCCAGATCCAGTAGTTGCCGTGTTTTGCAAAACTGTTCAATGTCAAATTGATATAGAAATCTTTGCCTATTCGATCTGCATTTAAAAGTCCTGTATTAACTTCCAAAGATTTCTGTTTATACACCATGCGCTGCGCATACAATGGGATGCTCATAATGGCCAGTACCAAAAAGATGATATACTTTTTCATAATTCCTTGCTTTATTAATTAACCTTAATCTTCATTTCAGATACGGGCTTCGCAGCAACCAGATCCGAATTCTCAATCTCCAGCACCTGGTTCCTTGCTCCATTCCTTTCAAAAATTTCAATCCTTAGCACCTGCTCATCAGTGATTGTAAATTGATCAAGAAGTATCACATTGCCAGCGATTGAATTATCTGAGATTACTTCCAGACCAGGATACTGCCTTAAAGGAGCTAATTGCTTTTCCTGAGAAACCGTTCTTTTTGCAATCTGCTTATCCTCGATTTTATAGGTACAAAAGTCCACGACAAAAGGTACGTTTGATCTATTTTTAACTTCCACATGGAAGTAAAACTTACCGTTATGGACATAGATACCTTTAAGAACAGACTGAATTCCATAGGATCTGGACGCGATGTGTCTTATATACCTTTTATTCTGCTGATATATAGTTTTCAGCGCAACTTCTGTTAAGGATGGTGGATTAAAACCAAGCTCCTCAAACTGAACGTTTCTCCCTTCCTCACGCTCAGCATCAATTTTCATTTTCTTTAAATCGTAGCTCAGCGTATATGGATCAGCATTATAAATAACATTAAAGCTATAAAATTGGCCATCCTCTGTAATTACTGTAAAGTTGGTTTCCTCCGCAAAATCCTTAACTGCTGCCTTTATACGCAGGACGTTCTGTGCATCCTCTGCTTTCTCAGCAATAAGATAACTCGATCCCAGATCTGTGTACCTGATAGTTGAAGGAAAAATAATATGGCAGGTTTTGTTATATGTTACTTCCAGCCTATAAGGTTCTACCCTTCCCTTTTCGAGCGACTGCTGACCAAAAGTCTTGATAAACAGTCCCACAAAAAGCAGGATCATCAGTATATTTTTGATTGTTATCATAGTATGATTATTATTGTTATTACTTTATTTTTTGGTCACCAGCAGTACTTGATGACCTGACCTCACTGTTACCTTGACAGCTCTTAATTTTTTTGAAAAAAAACCTGAAACGCCCTGTATCAGTCCCCTGCTCAGATCACTTGCAACCTGCTGTCCCGCCGACCGCGACATAGAAATATTCATCCCGGAACTCTGGCTCATGTTTGCCGCTATTTCTCCCGCGGCATTGATCTCGTCTGAACGTGGGACAAATAACCCAAGCTGACCGTCAGTGCCATAAACTAGAATCTCGACTGGAACAATATTTCCAGATATTTCAACTGCGCTGATCTTTAG
This sequence comes from Chryseobacterium lactis, assembly GCF_003815875.1. NCBI lineage: Bacteria > Pseudomonadati > Bacteroidota > Flavobacteriia > Flavobacteriales > Weeksellaceae > Chryseobacterium > Chryseobacterium lactis. The sequence continues at coordinate 2,505,102 of NZ_CP033924.1, read as the reverse complement.
CTGCAACCTATTTCCCTGAAATTTGGTATCTGCCACCAGTTCCGTTCCTTTGGAAACATGATAACCGCCAATCATTGCATTTTCGGATAATCTCAACTTTAGCGACCCGTCCCCTGATAATGTTTTTGTTTCCATCACCATTGCTCGTATACTATTCCTGACAATATCACTTTGGGCAACTTGTCCGGGCGTGATAAAGCCTATATTACGCTCTCCGATGCCATTTAAAATCTCCGCTGCATCCTCTTCGCGGTACAAGGCTGTTACAATCCCCCTTTTGGACCCTTTCAAACTTTCGATCTTCCCTTTATTGCTTGTTAGAGTAGTTGTTTTTATCGCTGTTGAATCGGTAAGCTGACCAACATTGATCGCAGGGTTTGTGGGTAATGTATTTCCTGAAGGAAGATAGCGTGAAGCCATTTCGTACGATTTTTCCATTAATGCCAGCTGGTCCTTATAGGTAGGTGTCTGAGGAACGTCCTTTTCTGAAAGCCGATCTTTGAGTTCATCTACCTGTTTGCGAAGCGCCAATTTTTCGCGGTCATCATCCCGATAAAACGACCCCAGGGTTTGCTGTGCATTCTGATAACTGCTCAAGGAATTATTCTGTGTACCGGTCATCGCATATCCTCCTGAGTTACCGCCATTAACTTTTGCCACGGGAACTTCACCGCTAACTGAGGTATCGGAACTATTCCAATAATCTGACAATGACATCAGCGAATTGCGCTTTGCAGCTTCCCTCTCTTCAATCATTTCCTTCTCATAAGCCTTCTGTTTATCCGCCTGCAGCCCTTTGTCTGTGGCCTCAGGTACGGCATTTTTTAACCCTTTATCCTTATTTTCCTCACCACCATCTTTAGGTTTAAATATCAAGTAAAGACAGGCGATGAAAACAATGGCCATCAGGCCAAAGATGATGGGCTTTTTAAGCTTATCATTTTTTGAGGAACTGCTTTCCGAATTTTCTGTAGAATCTTCATCCACAATTAAACTGATCCTCTTATTCTCTTTCTCTTCCATTGTGTATAGTTTTAGGATTTCTAACAGAATCTTTCAAAGAAGATTCATTATGAATCACAGCTGGTACTTCGATATGGCTTATATCGATTTTATCCCCTTTTCCCAGATCATAAAATACTTTGACCAGTACGCCTACGCCCATAAGCAGGTAGAATGCGAATAGATAAAGTACATATCTGATCTGTTTACGGACGGGTAAATTCCGCCATCTCAGATCGAGCTTCTCAAGCTCATTATCGATTGTTGTTCTAATATTTTTCATTTTCTAAATTTTGAACCATAACGCCTCCCCCTTCTATGGAGAGGACTAATTTTCTCTACCGCTCTATCACTTCCTCATCCTTATTGGAAAGGACTGAAAATTTTAAAATCTGGAAGCCCTGTGGATTGCTGTCTGACCGCACACTATTGAGCAGATTGCATGATGTGACAAGGCTCCTTCGGGTAAGATTACTGGACCGGATGATAAACTGCTTGGCGTAGGTGGTGACAGAATAAGGATAAGTATTAAAATCACAGACCACACTGTCCACTTCAACTCTTTGCTGAATGTTCCCGGATATGATCCTGTTATAATACCCCTTTTCAGAAAGGTCACGATAATAATCAAAAGCACTTTTATCCGCCAGGTCGAATGCCCGTTTCATATTGCTTTCAATCGCAGATTTATCTGGTGCCAGCGTAAAAAAAAGCTCATGGAACCTCCTGACATGCTCACGTGCCTCAACGGGACGGTTTATGCTCGCATCCTGTGAGAGTGCCAGCATCAACGATTTTCCCTGATCAAGAACATATATTTTCTCCCGTTGTACCGATGCAAAGGAATACGATTTCCACACCGCAAAAGCTGCTACCGCTAAACACAGTATCGCAAAGACAATGGCGTATAGCCTGATCTGCTTAAAACTATTTTCAATATTTCTTAACGTTCTGAATTCCATAATCAATTGCTTTTTTGTCCCTGTCCATTGCTCTTATTATCCAACAGTTCACCCCCAATATTCCCCACTGCAGCTCCGGCAGCGGCAGCGCCAACATTTCCTGTGCGCATCGCAGCCTGACTGACATTGCGTGTAAAGTTTCCTGCACCTCCAGCCTGAATGATCCAGCTTGTAACAGTAGGTATGGTAAAGTATCCTACAATTCCTATGATCATAAAAATCAGGTAAACACTATTCTCGGGATCGGGCACAAATGAGGGATCACTTAACAGTTCTATATCCCGCTGGACGCTCATGGCATTTATTTTCGCCAGCATTGCGCTGAAAAGATCAGCAACCGGAAGCCAGAGATATACACTTATATACCGTGTAAGCCACTGGTTGAGCGTACTCTGAAAACCATCCCACACAGAAATAGCAAAAGCAATGGGCCCGAGGATTGATAGAACAATTAAAAAAAATGTACGGATCGTATCCACAACAAGTGCCGCCGCCTGAAATAAAAGCTCCAGTAATTCGCGCAACTGCTGCTTGATTTCCTGCTTTATATTATAAACCGCCTGGTCCCTGTACATATTCATCATCGTTGCAATGTCTTCAAATGACCATCCCAGATCATCAAGCTTTTTGTCGAACTCCTCATCGGAGACTAGGTAGGCCGTTGCGGGATTCCGCAACATCGCTTCTTTTTCCAGTACATCTTTTTGCTGCTGCAAAGTGTTTAGATCCAGAACCTGCCCTTCCAACATCGAGTGTGTACCCTTAACAATTGGGCTAAGTACACCGTTAATTGTCCCCAATACTATCGTCGGGAAAAACATTATACAGATGCCTATTGCAAAAGGTCTCAGTAAGGGAAAAACGTCAATAGGTTCCGCCCGGCTCAATGCCTGCCAGACCTTTAACGCCACATAGAAGAGAGCCCCCAGACCCGCAACTCCTTTTGCCACAACCGCCATCGTTTCCGACATGGGGATCATTTCATCATAGAGGCCCCGTAGGATCTCATGTAAATTGTTAAATTCCATAACCGTGAGAATTTATTACCAATATTTTTGATTAGCTGTACCATATAAGTCCATGACACGCTTGGTGTCATTTTGCTTTTTTGCACGCAGGATACTTACAGAGATATTTTTGTTCGTAAAATATCTTACCAGGCTATGATACTCCTTTACCTCCTTGTAGACACGGTCTATAATCTCCATACGCTCCTTATCATTCAGTGAAAGGCTGCTGGAACTTACGATCTGCTTCAATTCCTTGAGTAGTTCTGTACTCTCATTCAGCAGCGATGAATACCCATTTCCAATGGCTACCAGTTCCGCTGCAGAGAAGTTTTTGTCGTTTAGCATACGGGAGAAATTATTGACATAGAGATTACTAACATCCCCGACCAAAAGAACGGTCTGTTGCACTTTTCTCGCATCTTTCACCAGATTGTTGACAGCCTTTAGTTTGTCATAATATTCTTTGCCCTGCTCATACACTTTTTTGACTTCGTTAAAATTCTTTACCACATTACTTACAGTGTTTGAGGTCTGTACAATTTCGTTGGCGCTGTTCAGAACACCTGAGATGAGATTTGCCGGATCGGTAACTACCCATTGCGCATTTGCTTTTTGTGTGATGGCTAGTGACAATGCCATAAACACGGTCATTAATAAATTTTTCATTTTTCTAAATTTTTAAGATTGTTTAATTATTGGGATGATCGCCAGGTGATAAGCCTTTGATCTTTTTCAGTGATATTTTTTTTATGGCGGCTTCAACATCCCCGCCCATTTCATGGGCTAGATCCATCACTTGCATTTTCTCCGATTCCTCTGTTGTATAGGCCAAATACTCCTGTTCGCTCACTTCTGTAGCATACACTGCACTATGAGTGCCTCCAAGCCCTATCCAAACTTCCTTGTACTTACGATTAGGATCATTGTCCTGATTAATCGAAAGGATCTGCGATTTTTCCCTTTCGGTGAGACCAAGCATCTTTTGGATGTCGTCAAATTTGTTGGCATATTTTCGTTGGTCCAGCAGGATCTTGCAGTCACTGTTGTTAATGATTGTTTCCTTGACAATGGGAGATTGTATTATATCATCAATCTCCTGTGTTACCACATTTGCTTCCCCAAAGAATTTCCTGACGGTTTTGAATAAATAGCGTATATATTCGGCCATTCCTTCTTTAGCAATTGCCTTCCACGCTTCCTCAATCAATATCATCTTTCGGATACCTTTCAATCTCCGCATCTTGTTGATAAAGACCTCCATGATGATTATTGTAACCACGGGAAAAAGAATTTTGTGATCCTTGATCGCATCAATTTCAAAGACAATAAATCGCTTATTAAGCAAATCAAGCTCTTTTTCTGAGTTTAGTAAGTAGTCATACTCACCGCCTTTATAATACGGTTCCAGAACATTTAAGAAATTGGCGAGGTCAAAGTCTTTTTCACGGACTTCTTTGTCCTGCAGTACCTTCTTATAATCCCCTTTCACGTATTCATAGAATCCATTGAAGCAGGGTATTTCATTGCTATTTTTAATCCGTTCGATGTATCCGGCTACTGCATTGGACAAAGCGACTTCCTCGCTACGTCGGGGAGCCTCGTCGTCCCTCTTCCATAGGGTCAAAATCAAGGTCTTAATGCTTTCTCTTTTCTCGATATCAAAGACATTATCTTCGGTAAAGAAAGGATTGAATGAGATGGGGTTGTCCTCGGTGTAGGTGAAATAAACACCGTCTTTTCCTTTTGTCTTCCCTTTGATGAGTTCGCAAAGCCCCTGATAAGAATTACCCGTATCTACTAAAAGCACATGAGTTCCCTGTTCATAATATTGTCTCACCATATGATTGGTGAAGAATGATTTTCCACTTCCATTTTTTTGGTGGGCTGGCGGGCTACTCAATTAAGAATAGCCCGCCAACCCCCAGATGGCCCTAAAATGAAACGGTTTCTATTCGTAATGATCCCCTTTTTCATGGGAAGATCACTGATATCCAAATGCACCGGTTTCCCAGTCAGTCTGTCCGCAAGCTTAATCCCAAATGGCGACAACGAATCTTGATAGTTGGTTTCCTGGGTAAAAAAACATAGTGCCGGTTCAATGAAAGTGTAAAAGGATTCTTCGGCAGGAAAATCACCCGCATTACCGGGAATTCCCGCCCAGAACAAGGTGGCAGCATCGACCGTATTATGGCGGGGCTTACATTCCATTAGCGCAAGCGCACTTCCGACATCATTTTTCAGGTTGCGTAGCTCCTGTCGGTCTTCACTCCATGCGAATATATTATAATGGGCCCTGATCGATGGTGAACCGTGTGAATGGGCCTCGTTCAGATAACGTTCTATCCATTCCTTATTTATCTGGTTTGCCCGGCTATAACGTGCCAGTGAATGCATATTTCTGGCCGACTTCTCAAATTTTTTGAGGTTTTCAGAACTATTATCGATGAACAGGTACTGGTTATAAATGTGGTCACAGCGCAGCATCAGTCCCACAGGACTGGCAAAAGACAACATACAGTCACTGCGATCTGTTGAAAGTCTGTCGTAGCGATTGCAGTCAGAAACAGTACCGGGAAGATCATCGGTACTGGATAATGTATGAAGTACCATCCTCTTGCTCCCAACCCTGAGCTCTTCTGTTCCCAGAGCCATATCCTGCAGAACGGGATTGGTCTCACGCGACAATGTAAAATACTGTTCAAGAATTCCGGTTTTCCCTTCGCTTCCCAATATTTCAGCTTCACCCAGCTGATCCATTGTTATATGACCACTGTCATTGATAATACGCTGGAACTGGCTCACCGATTCCAGAAAATGCCGCATTCCTTCCTTATCCTTTATTTCTTTGGGCACAAGATTACCCTTGCACAAGCTGCTAAAATTGCTCTGGGACTGCATCCGTGCCTTTGTCGTTTTCGTCAGAAAAATATAGCAATAGTGGTTCAGAAACGGTCGCTCATTAAAGTGAAGCTGGAAAGAACGTGACAAAAAACTATGTTCACTTTTTTCAAGATCCGGCTGGTAGTTTTCCTTTAGATACCAGTCCTGTTTGTGCAGGATACTATAATCCGGCAAAGTTTTGATCGCTTTACTCCATGAGGAATGAATGGATTCGTATACATCCGTGCCTACCGTAAAAATTTCCGGAAGCCTTAGACGGAAACACACCGTAAGGTCTCCTTCTTTCGAAATGATGCAATCATTTTCAATTGCAAGGAGGGGAAAACGGCTTTCTAACGTAGTTGTTTTAGAGATATTTCTCATGATAACCATTAAGATTTAGTTAAAATTTTGATTTTTCTTACCTCTCGCAGCTTGGTGATTAAGGTAAGATTGCACAGGTTTACGGGTGATGATATATTGTGGATGCTTTCTTTTTGCACCTAATTTCATCAGTCCATGTTCACCGTATTTGTTGTTCAGGCTGAAAGTTTTCCAGATGATCAGTGAAGCGGAAATAAACCCTACTGAAAGACAGACATACATATTTACATCCGCCATGTACAGTACCATGACAAGGATAAGTACCAGTAATAGCCCGCCGGCAAATCCAAAAAGATACTGCGCTTTCAAACCTTTAAATTCAACTGTACAGCCGATACCCTTATTGATATTCCAGGTTCTCATTTCAGTATGATTTAAAGTTTAGCGTTCCCTGCACGATATCCAGGTCATAGTTGGCGGTAAGTACTTCGATCTTTTTCTTGGCTACTTTTCCCGAATGTTTATCGACCAGCACCTCTTTCTGCATTTTGACAGTATGCCAGTCAAGATCGCGGCTGAATTTGTTCAGGATATCACTCGGGTAGCTGCTCAAAAGAAACTTTCCCTTCGCATGGGATAGACACAATAGCAGAGATTCAAAATCATGTTTGCTATACCCATCGTAATGACCGCAGTCACTATTAAAATAAGGCGGATCACAATAGTGAAAAGCCTTTTCATGATCGCGTGAATTGATGATCCTAATGGCATCCGTATTTTCGATCTGAACATTTTGAAGGCGTATTGCAAAATCTTCACAGAATGACGCACGCTTATTGCTCAATCTTTTGGATGAGGTCTGCTCCTGTACATCGTAACCCCATGAATCGCCGATTTTTGCGCTGAAAGACTGGTTACATAAAACCCAGACTGCCCAGGCCCGTGGTAATCTGTCAAAGAGATGGGGATTATTATAGATCACAAGCGCATCGCTATGAAGGGATCTACTGTGAAGCGTTATACGGATCATTTTTTCCAGTTCAACAAACTGATTTTTTACCATCTCATAGAAGTTGATCAGCTCACGGTTGTAATCGTTGATCACCTCAACCTCAGATCTCGGTTTTGACCAGAATATCGCTCCTCCCCCAACAAACGGTTCAACGTAGGTATAATGTGGTGGAATAAGCGGAATAATGATCCTGGCCAGCTGTTGCTTTCCGCCATAATAGGTCAATGGCGTAGCCATCTTACTTTTTGTCATAATTGAAAAAAATTAATAGGGTTAGCCTAAAGGAAAAATGATCGCAAAATGGTCGCAGCGACAATCAGGAATATACAGGCTCCGAACCAGCTCGCCGCTGTCTTTGAAGTGTCAGGGTCACCCGAACTGAATTTGTTGTACACTTTCACGCCGCCGATCAGTCCCACCACTGCACCGATAGCATAAATCAGCTTGGTGGCCGGATCAAAATAGCTGGTAACCATCTGCGTTGCCTCCTGAATACCTGCAGCACCATTTCCCTGCGCAAAAGCCCCGTTGCTGATAAGCGAAATAAACAACAACGCCAGCAGAATTTTTTGTCTTGATTTTTTCATGTTTCATTACATTTAAAGTTTGTAATACCCGCCTTTGCGGGCTTGGAAACAAAGGTGTCGCAGTTAGGATCGCATTTGGGGGCAGGTGGTATCAGACGTACTAAGTTTGCCGTTATTGTCCTAATCGGAGTTCGGAAAAAGGCATAAAAAAACCGCCAGACTTTCAAGTCTGGCGGCTGCACTGCTGTGGGCTACATTTTTCGCCCCTTTTTATTTTCTTTCCTTTCATTGTCTTTAACTGCTTCCCTGATCGGCTGTTTAAGTCTATTTTCCGAGATAATTTCATCAATTCCAGATTTATTCCACGGCACCAACTCGGCCTTAAAGTCAAGTCTGAGGCCCGTTTCTTTTAAACCTTCCATTTCCTCCCATCCATTTCTTCGGTTCCATCCCACCGGATCAAGGGTTCTTGCATAAGGAATTTCAACAAAAATTAAATCTATGGGGTAGTCCAGTATTTTATCCCATTCTCGATCTCCTATTTCAAAATTTTTGGGATCGTAAGGAAAGGCATAGACATTTTTATCCTCAACATACCAATCCTCCAGATCATCAAAACGTATACCCATTGTTGATAGAACATCTTTAGGCCTTAAAAGATCTATCCTTGCATCTGCATAAAAGATGTGCCCTCCAATTTCAACCGTTGGAAGTTCTCCATGTTTAATTCTTCTTGTCAGTGCCTCCTGATCGACCATGAGCTCAAAATCGGTCAGCAAAAGAATTTCCTCAACAGCCTTATTATACTTTTCTGCCATCTCCCTAGGGGCAAGCGTTACAAACTGTGGAGGAGTTATACTTAAATTCTGTCTACTCGTTTTATCGAAATGATGAAAGCGGTATCCTTCTTCCTCCAGATCGATCATATCTTCTAATGTGTAACGGGTTTCGGGGTTGGCCCTTTCCCGAAATTCGAATTTCTCCACATCAACAATAAACTCGATTCCGTAATCTGGATCTGTATAGATCGGTAGTTCTTTTTCCATAACTCAGCTTTTATTATTTTTTTTAATTTAATTGCTGAGCTAAATTGTGCCGTAGAGTTACATATTTGGTGAATTGCAGAACCTTGAGGTACTATTTTTCCGTGGTTTTCCTATCTAATATCAAAAATGTCTACATTCAAAATTTTGGCCGCGTCCCTTTCTGGGGATTCTCAATTGCTGATTTTTCATTTTTCGGCAATAATTTTTTCGCTTCTAATTTACCTTGCGAATGGTACAGTTCAAGATATTGATTTATGGAAAGAGCATTACTCAATACTGAGCTATTGGATATAATATTAGGATTATCAACAAGAATATCAATATGCTTCATTGCTTCATTTATACCTTGCTCAATATTGTTAGTAGACTGTTTAGAAGCAGGGATGATTACCTGTGCATTTTCAGGCTTGTTGTTTTTTTCAAAGATTACAGTCAGGTCTTTATCAAGAAGGCGACTTTCATTACTACTTGCAATAATATAATTTCGGTATTCTTTTAGAGTAAAATCAGGATCATTTTCTGAGATCAGAATCAAGGTCTTCAGATCTGGATTTTTAACTGTAAAATCACTGTTTAGCAAAGCATTTCCATTGATCTGCTGTTGTGACGGTTCGGCAATATGAAACATTTTAAGATCCTGATAATATAGTTCAAGATCTGTAAGGAAATGAAAATTATTGATAACTGCAATTGGATCTAAGTTTGTAAGATCCGGAACTTTAAACTCTATTGAATTTTCGACCGTTTGATCTCGAAGCAGATCGACGATACGGCCGTCATTCATGTTGCAGTATAAGTAATAGCAACTTTCATCATCAATAAAATAATCATACCGATACTCTGTTAATTTGATACTATCCATATCGCCGTTCAGTGGCCGAAGTGAATTAGTAATAGCATCTATTTCATAAACTATACCCGCAATATCAATTTTTACGCGTTCACCAGATACCCTTCGTCTGAGAACATCCTGATTTACAATAATGTCAAAATCAGTTTTATTTTTAATGTCATCCCGGCTACAACCGTATTTCCGCATCATACCTTCCGGATCAATCTCAGCAATTCGTGGAACGCTTACTTTTACTGTTGACTGAGCAAATTCTTCCTTACTTTTTTCGGATTCGTTAAATATATCATCTGCGGGCCCCAAACGTCTTTCCGTAGGAGTATTTTTATTGATTTTACTGTAAAAAAATTCGTAATGTGTAAGATGGTCAAGCATTTCGTTGAAAAACAGGAGATTATATGGATCTTTTTTTTCAATTAAAACTAAATTATCAATATCAAATTGAAATATAGTATCACAAATTTCAATTTCAGGTAGGTTTGCTTCCATACTTTCTTTATAATTTATCAATATCTAATTAGATCCCTCTACCCTTTTTCCGGGACTTACTCGGGGACTGTGCCTCAGTATTTTCCAACCTTCTCAAACCGACCTCAGATAAGATCTTGCCCACAATTTCTTTAATCGGCACAGGCACAGAAACCGAGGAATCTTGCTGGAGGTCTTTTTTATTGGTCACTTCTGCTAACCAATCAATGTAACTTCTGGCATCATCCATATTAACAGGTTCCATTTTCCTGTAGCCTGCACTTTTAGAATCATCAAGTCCGATGTAAAATCCGTAATCGGGAAAATCAAGCTTATCATAAACGATGATAATGTTGTCCATTGATTTTTGGGAAACATTATTTTTATGACTGGCTATTATCCGGCCTTTGTATTCTTCGATCACATAATCGGGATCATCCTTTGCTATCATAGCTCCTTTTTTTTATTGTTACTGATTAGTGCCTTAAAAATTCAGTATCAGATAAAGTCTCCGATATCAAAATTGTCCAGGGCATTATTCTGGTTCTCTTTCGGAATGACATTATGCTTTTCCGATAACGACTTATCCAAAAGCCTGGCAATCTTCTGCGAAGCCCCATCGATGGACTGTTGCATCATTGCAAGAAACTCCGTTCCCTCCATTTTTTGGAGGATGTAACTTGTTTCTTTTTCCTGCGCTGCATCCAGATTGTCCTGCTTCAACAGGTCCCCAACTTTTGAAAGTTCATTTAAAGAAACTGCCTGCCCAAATCGGTCATCATCCACTGGAATATTATCGGTTTCGTCAAATTCCTCATTACTAAAACTGGAGGCATCTTCTTTTTCCCTGTCATTTCTGGTTGGATCTTCGTTGCCTTGATCCGTCTTATTTGTCAACATTTGTTCGATTAACTTTTTCCTATTGGCAAGCCACACGGGTGTTTTTTCCTTTTCAGGAATTGTGACCTTCCCTATGACATCCGGTTCGGCTATCTGCTCAACCTTTCGAAATATTTTCCGCTGTGGTTTTATGAACCTAACCTTATCGACCAGCAATAGTATAATCACGACAATTAGGCAGAACAATATTACGGTCTGTATTAAAGTTTCCATGATCTTAAAAAAGTGGCTTTGATTTGTCCTTGAACTCCCTGACGAGCATTTCTTCAAAAAGCGCAAAATGATGTCTTAATATATTATCCAATAGCGCATATAACGGGATTTTATCCTCACCGATCACACTGGCGATTCTGGATAATCTGGTATGATGCTCTCCACTGACATAGATGCTCTTATCGCCACGTTTTTCCATCAAAGTATCTGAGAGGAAAAGCGATTCATAACTCACATTTTCATAAGTTACCTGCTGATGAACTTTAACAGTAACTTCAACCTTCCTATTTTGCTTTTTCATCTTATAAAATGGGTTTAAATTTTTTATTGAAATAATCGGTAATCTCATCACCATATTCTCGAAAATGATTTTCCAGTATATTGTCTATGTAAGAATACAGCGTTATTTTGTCCTCACGTGTCAACTGCACTATGCGCAGAAGCCGTTCGTGATATTCCGATCGGATATAAACAACCTTCCCACTCCTCCCGGTCGGAAAACGGTTGACAAGAAACAATTCTTCGTAATCCATTTTTTTAACGGATCTTGGTCTGGACTTCTCAACTTTAGGCGTGGGAATTGACTCTTTATCGGTGCTTTCCTCCGGATTTGCCTCGGGGAAAGGCTCATCGCCACTCATAATATTCATCAGGTACTCCTCATCTATGATGGGTTTCTGAAATTCTTTACGATCTTTCTTTATTGCCATCTCAGATATGAATTATTTTTAAAAATTCTTTAACAAATTCATCTACGCGCGTAGCTTTCAAAATCTGTAAGTCGGCAGGTAGAAGCGTGGACTTGAAAACATAGCTCCCTGTGTCGTCCATTTCTTTCCGAAACCGCTTACTGTCCATGATCCTTGTTGCCATACTCTTCAGTGATAATCCCTCTATTACAGTTTGATAAGAATTATAAAGATTTGTCTTTTCCCTACCATCAACCAGATTCCAGAATAGGAACAGTGATTGCTCAAGTGCATTTTTGTTCTGTGCGGGAAGTTTCAGGAAAACCTCACTGAATGCCAATGTACTCTCAACGACAAGTCGGTCTGCGGTAATTGGCGAAAAAATGTAGTTCATGCCCTTTAAAGCACCGATAACGCCCTGCGTATTGGCAGTTCCAGGGAGATCGAAAAAAATAATATCCGGCTGAACGGAGCTGCTTTCACAGTAGTCAAAGGCTTTTTCAAGTGCGTTCTCCGCCTTACACTTAATGATCGGATAGGCTTTCTTATTGATCGTATGGAATTGTTTTACGGCCAACCGCTTATGAAAATCACTTTCCATAATGGTACGCTTATCTCTTTCGCGCATACCGAGAAGGCTGTGCTGCGGAAAATCGCAATCCAGTACCACGATATTATATCCAAGACGATAATGCAAAACGCTCGCAAGAAGAATCGTCATTGTCGATTTACCAACTCCGCCCTTTTGCGCATAAATGCTTACCTTTAAGGCTTCTTTCTTTTTTTCCATATTATATTATTTTATAGCTTCTTAATTTTAAAGTTGTATCAAAGAGCAAATACCTAAGTTTACAAATGCATCGTAAAATATGTGTATAGTCAGTATTACTGGTTTAAAAAAGACCTTTCATAAAGGCTCATATCTTACTTGTACATTATATGTCCTTCTTAAAATATAGTAGGCTGGTAAAGAAAGTTCCTCTATTAATGACCTCATATTTTACCAGTTTTATGCTTTTACGCTTTTATAGTTTTATGCTTTTATAGTTTTACAGTTTTAAAACCTAATACTTTTATGCTTTTACAATTACTTCCTTTGTAAAAGGGTAAATTGACCATAGTTCTTACCCAAATGCTATATGCAAAAGAAGGCAAGTGTATAGGCTGTAAAGCACAAGCTTTACAATCTTTCCTCTTTTTACCTATTGATTCCGAATGTTATTCGGAATTTTTACTTTATAGTATTCTTTCTCATATCTCTTCCCAAGAAGAGAGCAAGTTGTGTTTTGAGTGCCTCAAAACTCGTTTTGTGCCCCAAAACTACTTGCTCTGCCGAGGGCATGGTAATCCTCCGAAGTCGGATTTACCTTTTATGATGTCGTTGGTATCTTGTGTGAATCAGTAGGAAAAAATAGGTTTTTAATGGCTCGTAAGCTTGAATGTTCATCGCTTTCCATTAGGTTTTGAAAAAAAGATATGACAGCAAATCGGAAAGGTGGTCGAAAACCCAAAATCGACAAGGCAACCCATCGCTATGTTTTTCGCCTCACGGATACTGAAAACGCAAGGTTTTTATCATTGTTGGATCAATCAGGACTAGACAATAAAGCTAAATTTATTGTATCACTATTGTTTGAAAGGAAGATAAATTCGGTGATTATAGATAAAGGGGCTATGGATTACTGCACAAAATTAACGCAGTTTTTCGCTCAGTTCCGGGCAATTGGTGTAAATTATAATCAAGTAGTGAAGATCCTGCACACAAACTTTGGGGATAAAAAAACAGTCTTTTATTTAGGAAAACTTGAAGGACTAACCATAGAACTGGCAAAAATTTGTAGGGAAGTTCTAATCCTGAGCAAAAATCGTGAAGCGGAACATCTTATTAAAAAACAACATTTATGATTGCCAAAATAGGACGGGGTTCAAAAATTTATGGCGCGTTACTGTATAATCATAACAAAGTTATACAGGATAAGGGTCAGATTTTGCACATGAACAATATGCTGGAAACACCAGATGGTAATTATACCACCGGACAATTACTGGCTTCATTCATGCCCAATCTCGCCTCTAATAAGAAAACAGAAAAAACCGTCATCCACATTTCGCTCAATCCTGATCCGGGTGACATTGTCTCGGACGAGGACTTCATCAGAATTGCAAATGAATATATGACAAAAATGGGCTACGGTAATCAGCCATATGTGGTTTTTAAGCATAACGACATCGATAGAACGCATATCCATATTGTTTCAACAACAATAGATGAAAATGGCAAAAAAATATCCGATGTTTTTGAGAAGAAAAGATCGATGGAAATCTGTCGGAAGATCGAAAAAGATTATAATTTAACTCCTGCAGATCAAAAGATTAATTTCGATGAGAGTTTTAAATTTACCCCAGTCAATTACAATAATGGAAATATTAAAAGTCAGATTGCGTCGGTTGTTCGCTATCTTCCTAATTATTACAATTTCCAGAACCTCGGAAGCTACAATGCGCTTTTATCACTTTTCAATATTATCGCCGAACATATCAAAAAAGATATTAACGGTGAGCTAAAAGAAGGATTAGCATATTTCGCCCTGGATGTTAATGGCAATAAAGTGGGTAATCCATTTAAAGCATCCCTATTTGGGAAACAGTCAGGGCTTGCAGCCCTTCGATCCCATTTTGAGAAAAGCAAACAAATATCAGACGATATTAAAGTAAAAACCCGTACTATTATTTCACAAGCGTTAAATCTAACCTCAAATGAAAAGGAGTTTAAAGATTACTTAATAGAACAAGGAATCAATATCGTGATCAGAAGAAATGATCAGGGCAGAGTATATGGAATTACCTTCGTAGATCACAACACCGGACATGTTTTCAATGGCTCTCACCTGGGCAAACAGTTCTCCGCAAATATATTTCATGAACTCTTTTCAAAAAAAGAGGTAAATGAAAATCTGAAAATTGAAGATATTCTACCTAAAAATCCGGGGGTAAGTCTAAGAACATCTTTAAAAGATGATCTGCATCCAATATTTGATTTTATGATAAAAACAAGCGGTATAATTAGTGACTGGGGACTATTGGATTCTATTCTGCTCGGTGGCATGTCTGAAGATCCGGAGGAACAATTATTTGAGTTCAACATGAAGAAAAGGAAGAAAAAGAGGGGTCAGAACAAAAGCTAAAGTGAGAAAAACTTACAAATAATCCAATTATTTGCCACCGCAGAAAGCCAAATAATATTACTTGCGTTTAATGTGTACTATAGAAGAAAACATCAAAAATTCAAGTCAATTAAATTAGAAAAGCACCGAAATGGATTCGGTGCTTTCGCTTTATTTTGACAAATACTTCCTATAGGGACAGGAATACTCTAATTTAAGAATTAATTTCAGCTTTTAATATGGTCTGGCGATAAAAAAGGCTAATCTCCCGACTAGCCCCAACAATATGTTCAAGTAATTATGATATTTTGAAAATAATAAATAATCTGTTTAAAACAAACTATGATGGAACAAAATTACTTAGTGATTCCGGATACCTCTCCCCTTGCATAGCGCCTACTTCGAACGTCTTTTCCAATAGATTGATTTCCTCCTTAGTAAATGCTATTGAGGCCGCTTCCAAATTCTCCGCAATTCGGCCCGGTTTCCCCATTCCAACAATAGGGATAATGTCGTCGCCCTGGTTAAGTAACCATGCAAGGGCTACCTGGCTTGCAGAATAACCCTTTTCAGACGCAAGTTTTTTAAGGATATCGACCTTTTGGAGGTTTGACGGCAAATTTTCAGAATTAAACCGAGGTAGTGAACTGCGATAATCATCTTTGGACAATTTACCATTTACAGTACCTGTCAACAGGCCATAATAAAAAACAGAGTATGGCATGATAGTGACGCCTAGCTCCCTTGCTGCAGGTAGAATTTCTTTTTCGATAAATCTTGTCGCCAACGAGTATTCAATCTCTAAAGCAGAAACAGGATGAATTTTATTTGCACGTTTTAACTGTTCCGCACTAACCTCTGACATTCCAAGGTATTTAACTTTGCCTTCTTTAATAAGATCGGCGATGGCGCCGACCGTATCTTCAAGGGGAACCGCCGGATCTACTCTTGCTGGTTGATATAGATCAATTTCATCAACCCCCAATCTGGTCAAGGAGTAATTACAGAAATTTTTTATTGAGGCCGGGCTACAGTCCATTCCTAGAAATGCTCCCGAAGGTGATCGCCGCATGCCGGTTTTTACACTAAGAAATACCTTATTCCTATTTCCCCTTATGGCTTCCCCTATCTGCATTTCATTCAGCCCCATACCGTAAAAGTCCGCTGTATTCAGAAAGTTTATTCCGGCATCAACTGCTGCAGTGATGGTTTCAATGGTCAGTAAGCTCTGATCAGATCTGATATTTCGGTCAGCTAACATCGTCCGTGTACCAAGTCCAATAGCCGAAACTTTCGGGCCATTTCTACCTAATGATCTTTGTTCAATCATATGATTAATTTTATTCCTGAATTTACTAAAAGTGATCTGTAACAGGATAGTAATGTTAAAAAAAAATAAAATAAAAGCCAATAACTGCGCTTATGATTCTGTAAATTTATATCATTACGAAGGGGGTAAAATGAAAGAGCGAAAAAGTCGTACATTCATTATGGGCGATCTGCATGGGGCTTATCCAGCTCTAATACAATGTTTAAATCGATCAGGATTTGACTACCAAAAGGATACTTTAATTCAGGTCGGTGATGTAGCGGATGGCCATAATGAAGTTTACGAGTGTGTCGAAGAACTTTTAAAGATTAAAAATTTAATTCCAATCAAAGGCAACCATGATGCCTGGTTTCACGAATTCATTCAAACTGATTTTCATCCTGTCGCATGGGCATATGGAGGTAAAGGGACAATCGAATCCTATTTAAAATACAAAAAAGAAGGCCCCAAGGTCTGTTTTCCCAAAGGATCGGGATATAAAACTTCATTAAACTCCACGGATATTCCGGCACATCATCGGCAGTTTTTTCAAAATCAAAAACTCTTCCATATTTTAGAAACGGATATTTGTTTTGTTCATGGTGGCTTTGACCGATATGTGGATTTTTTTATGCAGACTGAAAAAAACTACTGTTGGGACCGCCAACTATGGACGGAAGCTCTTAGCAACAAAAATGAAGGAAACCCTGCTGATAATTTTGAAATGGTTACTCAGTTTAAAAGTATTTATGTAGGTCATACCTCAACTTTACACTGGAGCACCGACCAACCTATGAGTGCTTTAAATATTACCAACATAGATACTGGAGCTGGATCAAATGGAAAATTAACCATTATGGATATTGATACCAAAGAAATTTGGCAGTCCGACCGCTTGGACACATTTTATGAAAATTATCATAATGTTTCACATACCCAACATTGATTATGCGAATAAACGATACCGTAACGAAATCGCACGCCAGATATCATTCGCGAGTTCGCGGTCATTTCCATGGTCAAATCCCCATTTCCCTTCTTCTTTAATCATTTTTTGAACCACACCATCTAAAAGAATGCTGATGTCCTTAAGATCTTTTTTAAGATCCTTTTTTAAAAGAATTACCTCATAGTCCTTTAACTTATAAGTTACTCTAAATTTTTGTTTATCAAAATACTCTTCGTATTTCCCAATTGTATCTTGCATAGAAAAAATAGCTACGTATGAAATTCTAACTAAGTATATGAATTTTATATCAAAATATAAACACTTTAATTTGCTTCTGAATCCGAAAAATCAATTTTAAAAAAATGGTGTGTCGAAATTTTAAGTGCAACTGCAATATTATCACATCGCATATACCTAAAAAAAGAATTTAGAGACTTATGACCAGTTATCTTCATTAAGTCAAATGGACTTATTCCCGAAAGGTAACCATTGGTCGCAAAAGTTCGTCTTGCTGTATGGCTACTTGTTAACGATGAAAGTTTTACAATTTTTTCAGTTGGCACACCTCCTTGGGTCCTAAAAAAGGCAACTTCCCTTTCAACGACAGACTTTTCCACTATTTTTTTTAGCGTCGTATTATAGTGTGATTCCGAAAACCCATTTTGCAATGAATTGCCATACTTTTTAAAAATATGCATCACCATTGTTGAAGCAGGAATGATAACAGATGTTCTTTTTTTTCCTGTTAAAATTTCAAAGAAAACACGACCATCCATTGTACGTTGTCTTGCCTCGATATTTTTTAGAAATTTGAACATGTCACCAACACGAAGACCTAAAAAACATTGACAAATAAATATATCAAGTACTTTCCGCTGTCCAGGTGGAAGTGATAAGTCATATAATGACTTTAATTCCTCTATACTTAAAGCAATCGCAGTTGTAATTTCCATTGGATGTTTGCCAGGTTCTCCGCAGTAGTTAATCAGTTTCTCACCACAGAATCTTTTGATCCAAAATCTAAGCCCATCAAGTCTGCCAGAAATCGTATTTTTTGCCAGATCTTTGTCAAGTAGAAATTGATGAAAGTCTCCAACCAGTCCTTTATTTACATCCTCCATTCTAAGTTGTCCCCGCGTTGCAGTTACAAAACTCCGAACAGCACGAATGTTACTGCGCATACTCCGAATAGTAAGAGTGCTGTATAGATCACCATCTTTCTTTTTTACTATTCCCAATTCCATATCATCCATCACTTTCTCACAGCGATCAATAAAACATCCCATTACCTTAATTTATTAATTGTAGGGGCTAAAAGCCCAAACGCATATTAATCATTAAAGCCTCCAAATATATCGCAATACCATAAAATATGCAAAGCATAACATCTGATTTTAATCATCTATTAATCAATTAACTAATTACAGCAATTGGGACAATAAGGGTAATTACAGGTCACTTTATACTACAGTTAAAAATCATCTGCCACATACTTATATCTATGCCGAAAACAGTCGATTATGCAAGAAGACGATTTAAGAGGATTGGCCAAAATTATGGCCTTTATGCGTGCAGTAAGTATCCTATTGGTACTTATGAATTTTTATTGGTTTTGCTATTCCTTCTTTCACGAACAAGGATGGACGCTTGAAGTTTTAGAAAGAATACTAAAAAATTTTCAGAGGACCTCCGGCCTTTTCTCTAATTCTCTATACAGCAAACTATTTGCCCTGGTTCTATTGGCTCTGAGCTGTTTGGGCACAAAAGGGGTAAAAAACGAAAAAATAAAATGGAAAAATATCAATATCTGCCTAATTGTAGGTTCCATCCTATACCTTTTAAATTTCCCTATTCTCCAAATTTCCTCTTCACTCTACATGCTCACAACATCTTCGGGTTTTATCCTATTGATGGTTGCCGGATTGTGGATGAGCAGGCTTTTGAGAAACAGGCTGATGGATGATCCATTCAATAATGAAAACGAAAGTTTCATGCAGGAAACGCGTCTAATCGAGAATGAATTTTCTGTAAACCTGCCAACCAAATTCTACTTTAGAGGTAAATGGAATGACGGTTATATTTCTGTGGTCAACGTTTTTAGGGCAACAATCGTTCTTGGCACGCCCGGAAGTGGGAAAAGCTTTGCAATTGTAAATAACTATATAAAACAGCATATCGAGAAAGGATTCTCCATGTACATTTATGATTTCAAATTTGATGATCTCTCTATCATAGCTTATAACCATCTACTAAAACATAGTGACAAATATAAAGTTAAACCAAAATTCTATGTGATAAATTTCGACGATCCCCGCAAAAGTCATCGTTGTAATCCATTAAGTCCAAAATTTATGACAGATATATCTGATGCCTATGAAGCGTCATATACTATTATGCTAAATCTAAATAAAACATGGATTCAAAAGCAAGGTGACTTCTTTGTCGAATCTCCGATTATTTTACTGGCTGCCATCATCTGGTTCCTTAAAATATATGAAAATGGTAAATTTTGTACATTCCCGCATGCTATAGAACTTTTGAATAAAAAATATGCAGATATATTCACAATTCTTACAAGCTATTCACAATTGGAAAATTATCTGAGTCCCTTTCTCGATGCATGGGAGGGTGGCGCACAAGATCAGCTCCAAGGTCAGATTGCCTCGGCAAAAATTCCTTTATCCCGTATGATTTCTCCTCAACTTTATTGGGTAATGACAGGTGATGATTTCTCATTGGATATAAATAATCCAGACGAACCCAAAATCCTTTGTGTAGGCAATAATCCTGATCGTCAGAACATATATTCTGCAGCATTAGGATTATATAATTCAAGGATAGTGAAGATGATCAATAAAAAAGGAAAATTAAAAAGCTCAGTAATCATAGATGAACTTCCTACCATTTACTTCCGTGGTCTTGACAATCTCATTGCAACCGCGAGAAGCAATAAAGTAGCAGTATGTCTCGGATTTCAGGATTTTTCTCAGCTGATCAGGGATTATGGCGATAAGGAGGCCAAAGTAATACAGAATACTGTTGGTAATATTTTTTCAGGTCAGGTCGTTGGTGAAACTGCCAAAGCATTATCAGAACGTTTTGGGAAAATTGTACAAAAACGGCAGTCCATCAGTATTAATAGAAATGACACCAGTTCTTCTATATCAACGCAACTTGACAGCTTAATTCCTGCCTCAAAAATTTCAACGCTTTCCCAAGGCATGTTTGTCGGAGCAGTAGCCGATAATTTTGGTGAGAAAATAGAACAAAAAATATTTCATGGGCAGATTGTAGTCGATACCGAAAAAGTAGCTGCAGAAACTAAAAATTATAAACCTATTCCACAGATCCGTTCTTTTATTGCAGAAGGTAAAGATAACATGGACGAAATAATTGACCAGAATTACCGTCAGATAAAACTTGATGTTTCAATTATCATTGCGAACGAACTATCAAGAATTGCAGAAGATCCTGAATTAGCCCACTTAATTCGTTAGGAGTTATTTCAAAATATTATACATCACCTTTCAAGTGTTACTAAAATTGAATTAAAGATGAAAACACCAATAATTAATCAGCCAGACACACACACCTTATATCACGGTACCAACGCCGATTTTAATCAATTTTCCTTAGCTTATCTAGGTGAAAATACCCAAAGGGATAATTGCTTCCGGGGTATCCACTTTACAACAGATATTGGTATGGCTCAACTTTTCGGTGAAAAGGTTTTAGAATGTCAAGTTGTCTTAAAAAAAGCGCTGAACTTAGACGATGTATTTAATTCCGCCGATCAAGCTCCTGACATTGTCAAAATCATATTTGAAGAAAATATCTCCGATCCGAAGGAAGCTTTGGAATTCATAGACGAAAGTATTGGATTGGGAGAATATATGGAATTCATGGAATCGTTTAACTCGGAAGACACCCTAAATTTGTTTAAAGAACATGGTTATGACCACATTATTGCTGGATTCGCTAGGGATAAAGTTGAATATTGTGTTTTTGACCCAACTAACATTAACATTTTTAACAAAAATATTATTCCTAATTTTCCACCAAGTGCATACCTTTCTGTCTTACCAGCAAATTCCCGCCAAATCGAAAATATTATCAAAGCATTAAATTCTAATGATCAAAGAGACCTAAATGTACTTTACAAGCAATTACAAAAGAATATCAATAGTATCCCCGACAAAATTGATGGCTACGAAATAGATAATCTCAAAAAACTTCATATTCTTGCTACAAAAGATCATACATCGGGATGTCTCTCTTATTCTATCAGTAAGGGGAAACTATATAGAGAGCTGCCAGATACTTTAGATGGAAAATCTCCAGTACTTAAAGTGTCTGCAGATAAACCCAAAAACCAAGTTATGAGAATCTCACGCTAAGCATAATGGCCCATTGTGAGATCTCATAAATGCGATGAAATCATTACCTAAATCTCAAAATTATAACTTAAAACCAGTTTTTATATTTTCGTTGGAAGCCCTTATTTTAATTTGATCATCTGATTCCTCAACCTCCTTATCATTGTTGTTTTCCAGAGAAGTCTGAATACGTCGCTCCACACTTGCAAGCTCCGTTTTCAGTGATGAAAGCTGTTTTTCCTTATTCCAGTTACCATTCACAATATCATTAAGTACAAGCTGATCGTCCTTTAGTGCCTTAATCTTTTTATCCTCTTCCTCGATAAGTCCCGGAAGTTTTTGCAGGGCACTGATGAAATTTAAGCTTGCTCGCTCAGGGTCACTTGCCATGATACCATTGTTGTGCGTGTATTTGATATTACCTTCGCCACAGATAAAAAACCTGTTATCTCTTTCCATAGGACCGGAACTGTCTTTTTGAGTCATTTCTGTCTTAACCAGCAGCCTAAATCCATATAATGATCCTATTTCCTCATAATCACCTCCTGTCCTGGATACAGCTGAAAGTTTGCTGAGTTTACCACCTATTTCCTTGACACCAGCATCTTTGGAGATACCATCCAAAAGTATCGGATTTAAAATATCGCCGTCTTTAGACCTTTGCAAACGCTGTTGAAAATTATCCAAGTCTACGCTTAACCTTTGCAGTCGTGAAGTTCTCGTTTCTAGTTCTTCTACCAAGCTCTCAAGTTTCGAGGAAGAACTCCATTTTGACCTTAAAAAAGCATGTTTTTCGCTTTCCAGAACAGATATTTTCTTTTCAACTTTCGCTTTTTCCAACAGATCAGTATTTCCAGATAGTAAAGCCACGTATTCCGAAAAATTCATACCTGAAACTTCATCCATCCCTCCTTCGTCCAGTGTTCTCACCGCTATTGTATTACTTTTCAATTGGCCAATAAAACGTTGTTTATTCGCCAATGTATTAAACTTATAAGCATCGAGAGATTTTTCAACAGCATAAATAAATACATCAACCTTATTGCCTGCAAAAAATTTAGCTATTTCATTGCCTTTGCGTACGGCACGGCCATCTCTTTGCTCAAGATCTGATGGTCGCCACGGAATATCTAAATGATGTACAGCAACTGCCCTTTTTTGGGCATTTACTCCTGTACCAAGCATTTCTGTTGATCCAAAAAGAACCCTGATCTTACCTTCATTAGTGGCTCTTATCAACTCCTTACGTTGATCCTCGGTTTTTGCTTCCTGAATGAAGCGGATCTGATCAGCAGGTATACCATGATCATTGATAAGTTTTCTCTTGATCTCACTATATATATTCCACTCTCCCGGCTTAAAAGTTCCAAGGTCTGAAAAAACAAATTGCGTCCCCTTTTGAGCGTTGTAATCTTTATAATATTTCGCAATATTATTGGCGCAGACTGATGCTTTGTTTCCGGGGTCATCACCATATTTTGGTGATATAAGCCGCATATCCAGTGACATTTTTCTTGCGTAATCCGTTGCAATAAGCATCTTGGCTTTTTGCTCGGTCGGTGACAAAGGTGCACGTCCCAATAATTCAGCATTCCCGGTCTTTGCAAATTCCATCAATTTTTTGATAAAAATTTCCTGTTCGACAGTTGGAGGAATATGGTACAGGACCTCATTTTTTACAGGTCGGTCTATACCAATGTCCGCTGCCGTACGATAATCTGTAATTTCAGTATAGAACTGTGATAATTCAGGCACTTTAATAAAATGCCTGAACCTCTCCTTCTGAACGATGTTATTTGCGACCGAGAATTCATAGTCTATGGATTTACGGGCATAGATCGCTGCCCATGCATCAAAGCAATTTATCCCCTGTCTTTCTAGCGCTTTGGGCCTTAAAAACTTAAAAAGGCAATATAACTCAGTAAGTGAATTTGAAATTGTGGTCCCAGAAAGGAATGTGGCTCCTAAATCTTTTCCGGTTCTTTCCTGAATAGTTCTAATCGCAAAAAGAAGATTGAGCGCCTTTTGGCTTCCCTGAACATTTCCCAGTCCTGCTACACGTTCATGTCTGGTATTGAACATGAGATTCTTGAATTTATGACTTTCATCGACAAATATGTGATCGATCCCCATCATTTTAAAATCCACAACATCATCTTTACGATTTTCAATATCGTGTTCCAGGGTTTTCAACTTTACATTCAGGTTTTTCTTCCTAATCTCAACACCCTTTAGCATTGCTCCGGAGATATCTTTTCCCTGATTGCGCAAAGCTTCGAGATTCTGTTCCACAGAATGAAGCTCCGCCTGCAAAATCTCCTGCTGTAACTCAGGTGACTGCGGAATCATTCCAAACTGATCATGGGTGAGAATGATACAGTCCCAATCATTATTTTTAATATCTCCAAAGATCTTTAGTCTCTTCTGCGGAGTAAAATCCTTTTTTCCGGGATATAAGATTTTTGCAAATGGATATGCTTTTTGATAAGTTTCGGCTATTTCATGCACATTGGCTTTCAGTGCAATGATCATGGGCTTGTGAACTAGCCCCAGCCTTTTCATTTCTTGTGCACCACCGACCATAATGAGTGTCTTTCCTGCTCCCACCTCGTGATCGCAAATACCACCATTATTGCTTTTGAGCATGTAGATCGCATCTTTTTGGCTGTCATATAGATCTTCGATATTTAGAGCCCTACGGTCAAGTCCGGGAAAAGTCTGATGGCTACCATCATAATGCGGCCGAACGTGGCAGTTAAAAAGATCATTATATCTTTCCGTGAGCTCATTTTTAAAATCATCACTCTGCTGATATAGCCAGTCAGTAAATTCATTCCGTATCTCGTCAATTTTCCCATTTGCCATTTGGATCGCATCCATATCTTTCACCTTGACAGCAGTTCCGTCTGCCAGATATTCGGTTTTGGTGATGTCCGGAGTTGTATTGACCAAGGCATGACGTAGCAGGTTCAGACCATCAAATGTTCTGCTTTCCGATTTTATCGCATATTTGTCAGTAATTTTAATATTGCTCGCTTTCGCATTCACAGAGAAATCGTCACTGCTTTCTGAATAGTAAATTGTGATATTAGTATCAAAAAGATGAGTTGCAAAACGGTTGTAAATATCACATCCGATCCACCGCTCTCCTAGGTTAAAATCCAATTCCTCAAATTTTATAGGCTCCGGTATTGCCTTTTCAAGTGCTTCAAGACTTTGCTGGGCATCTCTGTCTTCCGGATGTGCGGCAATGTAGTCACCAACCTGCCGGGCTTTTAAAATAACATTTCCCGACAGGAATTTTTGGGATACCTCCATATTGCCTGTGATTGGATTATAGAAGATCTGACCTTGCAAACCTTGGCGCAGTTCAATCTCGGATAGGCCACTGATTTGCTCCATAAAATCAAGATCAACAGAACCAGATTGGTTAAGCGATGCAGATAATGCTTCCGAAGCAGTGCTTACTGTAATTTTTGCAGTTGAGAAGCTTACAGGGCGCTCAAAAATATCCGATTTATGGATGACACCACCTATGACCCTTTCAAGAAATGGCACTTCATTTCCAGAGGCATCCATCTTGATAAATTTTATATTGTCAGCTGCATTTAGATTTCCAAAGCGATCGGTAAATTGGTCATACGTGAGATTCAGCAGGTCTCTGTTTTCCTTATCTTCCTGCTCATTTCTGGCTTCAAAATCATATAGTAAGTGGTAGGTGTCCCTTATTTTGATATAGTTTTGAATGCGCTCATTGTCCTTAATTGATAATTCAATCGGCTGAAACATAAACGTTCCGTCACGTCGGTTTAATTTCAGTTTCCCAATCCGCTTATCAACGGCAACAAACGTATTCTCTCGATAAAATGCCTTACTTTCCCCTTTGAAGATCTTTGGATTATTTTTTGCCGCAGGACCGTCAGGTAACTCATGGAACAATGAAGGAAATTCGGACTTTTTCTTTGAACCTCTTGAGGAACGCTTTTGTATACTGCTGGTAATATCCTTTTGATCTGAATTAGCATTCAGCTTAGGCTTTTGATCCAGGTTGCCAACTTCATCAAAATCAAAAAAGGAAAGTTGTTTTGACTGTTTGATCTTGTTTTGTGATGTACTTTTTCCCCTTTTCTTTGTCCTTTTAACCGATAGGTCACTGATTACCTGCTCGGAAAAGAGGCTAAGTTGTGTGGCGTTTTGATGACTTACGATAGGTACTATTTCTTTCTCCGAAATATTGATAATCGGTTCTGATGAAACTTTGTTATCAATCGCTTTTACTTTAAACTCGTCAAACAACGCAGGGTTGAAATACTGCTGTAAATCCTCTGATAACCTCCGAAGAAGATCTTCTGAAATTCTTTCAATTCCACCATCATGAATATGAACTGTTGTAGGTTTACCATATTGATCGGTGTCCCGAAAAGATCGCGTTGCGATGATATTGTTGGGATTATTAAGAAGTAGATTACAATTGTTAATAGTTTTCTTAAAATCAAGCGCACGATAAGATAAAGTACGGGGCCGTGTGTTCTTTTGTAAAACGATAAGATCAGTTCCTACAGATGTGCCACTTTCTTCGAATAGATTATTGGGTAAACGTAGTGCAGAAATTAACTGATGCTCTTGCATCAGCGCGTCACGGATGAATTGATTAGAGGGACTATTTAGGACGCCCTGAGAAGTAATAAAGGCAAGAATTCCGCCTTCTTTCAGGTGATCGGTGGCTTTTAAAAAAAAATAATTATGGATGCTCTGTGCAGCCAATTTTCTTGCCTTGTCTTTTCCTCTTGAATAGCTTAGATCAAAAATTGAAGTAGTCCCAAACGGAATGTTTCCTATAATAAGATCGTATCCGGAATCTTCTTCTTCAATGTTTTCAAAGCTGTCGATATGGATTTCCTTATTGGCATAAAGATTTTTTAGTATTTTCCCTGTTAGTAAATCCTGTTCATAAGCACATACACGTATTTTTCCAAGATCTTTAAAAGGTTCTATAAATACACCTACTCCCGCAGAAGGTTCAAGCATACTACCAATCTCCATTCCTGTACCTTTAATAGCAGTTGCAATACTCTCTGCAATCTTTTTCGGTGTGTAAAATGCATCTAGGATAGATCCCTTGATTTTGGATACATATTGCAGATAACTTTTATCACTTTCCGAATTTTCCTTGATGAGTGCGAACAATTCCTGTGTCAGGGGAAAATAAGGTATATCGGAACTCTTCCAATGATTTATATCTTCTGGCTCTTCTACCGGATTCAAAATGAACTTTAATCCCCCAAATCCTGAATATTGCTTTAGTACGGAAATCTCATCTTTTGTTGCAGACCTTCTTTCTTTTTCAATATTGAAAACCGTTCGGATTGCGTCAATATTCTGCTGCAAATGACGTTTCTTATCGAATTCCATTTTGCTCGATCCAAATAGCAATGAAACCCGTTAACTCCGTATACAGCAGATCGTAATCGGTAGTATACGCAAAATCATCTGTCAGCTCATAATGGCCAAATATCTCCGCACAGTTCGGAATGATCTTCAATGCAAAATCTCGAAAATCGAGTTCATCGAAAACATCAGAAAATTCGTAGGTCAGTACTTCAAACAGCGTGTCAAATCTGGAAAAATGCAATCCTTCATAAAGAATGTAATCGGCAATCTCATTGCATTTATTGATGTGATTACCTGAGCGAAAAGCACCATCATAGGCGTTTGCAGCCCATCGTGCCCGCTGCTCAATAAACTTTATGTCACCTGATCTCTCGGGAAAACTGGAATCAATATGATCTTGTAACTTGACCTGATAGTAGGAAGAGTCCTGATTATAATTTTTCATATCGCTATAACTTTTATAAATTTTATAGCGATAAACGTACTTATAGGCAGACTGGAAAGCTTGGTTAAAGCCTATACATTCCTAATCTTGCTTATTTTTTCCGCAGAAGTTTTAGAAAAAACAAAAGCCTCAGATCAATTTAGATCTAAGGCTGCACAATAAAATGGATTCCGAATTGAAATTACGTCATGTTCTCTATAACATGATTAACACAGGATACTAGCTTACGAAATTCCCAAAATTATCCTTTAATTAGTTATGATAACTTTTTCTTGAATGTTTGATTTATCTACCGCTTCTTTTAACATATAACCGGCAAGATCTGCCCGTGAAATCTTACCAACTTTCATTTTCTGTGAAAGATCAGTTGAAATACGGTAATGTCCTTTAGCGTTACCATTACTCAATATACCCGGTTGAATAATCTCCCAATTGAGATCACTATTTACGAATATATTCTCCATCAAATTTTTATCACGATACTGGTCTTTTAAAAAAAATTTAATGACCGTTCTGATAAAAAAGCTGGCGAAGCTGTAACTTTCTCCGACTCCAAAACCGGAAATGATAAGAATTGGATTTGCATAGTTAATCTCATTTGCTGCATGAACCACGGCAGTTGCCATCTCCGAAAACATGGTAATATTTTTCTTTTTTTTAGAGCCAACAGTGATCAGGACAGCATCCGTACCTTCCAAAAGTGATATAACATCTTTAATGTTTGTTGCACTTCCCTTAATATGACGCAGATGTTCACTGTCCTTGTAATTCGGCTCTGTTCTGGAAAGTGCCTTCACGTAATATCCTTTTTTTAAAGCTTGTTGTAATGTTTCAAAGCCGACTCCGGCAGAAGCACCTATAATTGCTAAATTCATCACAGTTAATTTTTAAAATATAACTCTAAAGCTTGTTCGGAACCTGCTATCAGACCCTCTGTTCCCCAAATCCATGTTTTCCCTTCCATAGAAAGTACAGAATAACCTGCTTCTTTCAATATAAGAATACCGGCAAGCCAGTTGTTCGTATCCAGATCGGTCTGCACAAAAAGATCTATCCTCCCGGCTGCGACATAAGCCAGTTGTAATCCGTGTGGTCCGTAATTTCTGATCACACCAAATTTTTCAAGTAAATCTATATATGAACTTGAGGCTTTTTCCTTCCATAAGTGGTCATTCTTAAGCTGATGTCCATATTCATTTACAGCAATCATAATGTCAGCAGACTTTTTTACATTTGGCGTCAACCCTTTGCCGTTTAATTTAACCCCTTTATTTTTCTCAGCATGAAATAGCTCATCGGATGTGGGATCATAGATAATAGAAAATACCGGTTCACCGTTTTGTATCAATGCAAGGTTAATAGTCCATCCTGCAATATGCTGAAGGTATTGTATAGCGCCGTCCATGGTGTCACATAACCAATATGCTTCATCATTAAAAGGGGTACGCTGTGCAATAGAACTGAGTTCATCGTCCTCTGCCCAGGGTATCTCGGGATACAAATGGAATATTGGATCTTTAAGTGCTGAAAAGCATCGATCCTCGATATTTTGTAAAGCTTTATCAAATTCAGCTTTGGAGGATGGTATTATGCTTTGTCTAAATTCTCCGGCAAAACTTTTCCCTACCCTTTTCACGATGTCTATAATTTCCTGACTGTTGTTAATTAATTGCATGATATTTTTTATACAAATTTACCAGTGGCACAGTCACAAAAACAGAACGAATAACGGTTATAATAGTTCTAATCGCGGAATTTTTTCCTAAACTCCGCCGGGGTCAGTTGAGTTAACTTTTTAAAGAGCTTTCCAAAATATATTGGGTCCTCATAACCAATCTGAAAAGCAATTTCCTTGATTTCTAAATCAGTAAAATAAAGTAGTCTTTTGGCTTCCATTATATTAAATTGCTGGATATGTTCCGATACGGACTTACCTGAAACTTTCTTAACAGAATCGTTTAAATGGGATGTTGTAATGGAGAGCATTTCGGCATACTGAAAGGGGTTTTTATTATGGACATAATGCTTTTTCAAAAAATCCCTAAATTTCCTTTCAATGGTGACTGCTCTTTTTTCACCAGAAAATGGTAGCATTTGCTCTGAAGATTGGCTATGAGAATCAATCAGCAGACAAAAAACACTATTGATCAGAAGAAAAAGAGACCGCGATATATAAATACTATTTTTCATATTTTGCATATGATAAGCTGTATGTAAAATAGTTTCAATCGTCTTAAAGGAGGCGAGGTTATTTGCATCCGGTTTTAAAATCCTGTGGTCCATTCTGTCAAAAAACACCTGATATTCTTCGTCTAAAAATGCAGATTCCATACCTATGGCCCAGGCTTCTGCATTTTTCATCTGTATTGTCCTGTGAACCTCATTCGGTTCAATACATAAAATAAAAGGTGCGCTCAGTTTTACATCTTTAAAATCTATTTGAAAATGGAAAGTTCCCTGAGAAGCAAAAAGAAACTGATAATGGTCATCACGATGAAATTTTGAAATGTCATGATTACGGACAGGAGTTCCCGATATCGGTTGAATACGGATATTATATCCGGCAGGAGCATCTAATTTATATTCTTTGATTGACAACATCTCTTTTTTTTAATCAAATATATAAAATCCACCTATTTAATATTTCCAATGCTTTTTAGGATCATTAAGAAAAAAGAGACTGTAATCAGCACAATATGGTTAAAAAGAAGCCCGGAACCATAAAACGTTCCAGGCTTCACTAACCAAATCACATCATGAACTATTTGTATTTACCTTTCTTATTTTGTTCAAATTCGAATGAGGTTGAACCGGCGGCGTCCAACAATATATAGGCATTGAAAGCCTTCTTGTTCCTACCCATCATTTTCTTAATTAGCGGTGTCCTACGTTTGGTAAGAAGAGCCTCAATTTCCTTATAGCTTAGCTGCACATCGCAGATTTTCCGAAATAAAATCCAGCCACAGTCGTCATTTGTACATTTAACAACTTTTTCACGTAGAAGCACCTTACTTTTACATTTAGGACAGCTTAAATCCGTGTCATCCCCCAACGCTCTTCTCACACTTAGTAATTCGTTGGTTATTTCATTCACCGCCAGCTCAACTTCCGCATGAAAAAGTTCTGCATCAATCTCCCCATTTTCAATTTTTTCAAACGCAATCTCCCACTGCGCCGTCATTGCTGCATCAGCAATTTTCTTATCCCCTACAATTTCGTAAACAAGCATGCCTTTATCTGTTGGAATAATACTCTTTTTATCCCTCTTGATATAGCCTCTGTCAAAAAGGGTTTCGATGATAGCGCCACGGGTGGCTGGCGTTCCGATACCGATAGTTTTCAGGATTTTTCGTTGCTCCTCGTTTTCAATTGTATTGCCTACATTTTCCATTGTTGCAAGTAGGTCTGCCTCTGTATAAAGCATTGGGGGTTTTGTTTTCTTCTCAAGGAGCTTTAAGGCTTCAATGTTAAGCTGCATTCCGACCCGTAGATCAGGGAAATCAGTAACAAGGACATCTTCCTCCTGCTCAAAATTTCCATTGATCACCTTCCAGCCAGCTGATATAATCTTAATGGCTTTCAATTTAAAATCATAATGCAGGACAGAGATTTTAATATCCGTGGTTTCCCTGTGGCATGCGGGCGAAACGGATTCAAGAAGGCGCTTTGCAATCATATCATACAATGCATCTTCACTTGCCTCTAGTCTGGTTGGTATATTTTCAGTGATCAGAATTCCATGGTGGTCAGTAACCTTCAGATCGTTCACAATATGCTTATTATAGCGTTCCCATTTGATATTACCCGCAGAATCTTTGCAGGATGGCCGTGAACCTAGCGCGAGGATCAGTGATGGTATTTCCGACCAGACATCTTCTGGAATATATTTAGATCCCGTTCTGGGGTACGTTATAAATTTCTTCTCGTAAAGTTTCTGCGCAACTTCTAGTGTCCGTTCTGCCGAATAACCCAGCTTTTTATTCGCCTCTTTCTGCAAGCCAGTAAGGTCAAAAAGTAGAGGGGCCTGGATCGTGCCCGTTTTTGTTTCTACCTGTTTAATCTCTGCAACGCCGCAGCGTTCAAGGTTTCTCATGATAGATTCGCTCTTGGATCTATCCTCCCACTTATCTTCCGACTGGCTTCTAAAACTTGTGCCTTCTTTTATCAAGCTCAGTTCCAACTGAAAATAATTCTTCACCTCAAAGGATTTATGGGCAAGAAAACGCTTACAGATCAGGGCAAGGGTCGGCGTCTGAACTCTTCCGAGCGAAAATAGACCATCACCCATAGCTACTGTCAAAGCCTGTGTCGCATTGATTCCAACCAGCCAGTCCGATTGAGAACGCTCACGACCGGCCTCAAAAAGACCGTTAAAATCACTTCCCTGCTTTAGGTTTTGAAATCCTTGGATAATTGCTTTTTCAGTAAGGCTGCTGATCCATAAGCGCTCAAAAGTTTTGTTGCAGCCAAGGTGTTGATATATGTATCGAAAAATCACTTCACCTTCCCTTCCTGCGTCCGTCGCGACAATGATACTTTCACATTTCTCAAATACCGATCCTATTACTTCAAGCTGCTTTCTTGAACTTTCATCGTAAACATATCCACTGCCCGATTTCACTTTTCTTCCTATCAGCTTAAATTCCTTAGGAATTATAGGGAGGGACTCTTTATTGAATCCCTGTATCCCATAATCTTCCGGCATAGCTAATCCAACCAGATGTCCGTATGCCCAGGTTACCATAAATCCCCCGCCCTCACAGTATCCTTCCCTCTTTTCTGTAGCTCCAACAATTCGTGCAAGTTCGTAGGCCACTGAGGGTTTTTCCGCAATAATTGCTTTCATTGGATCTGATTTTAATGCAGTTTGGGTTTTCTGGTATTTTCCTTCTTAGCAGCCGTATTTTCGATAGTGTTTTTAGGTGTACTATCTTGCTTGTTTGATTGGCCTTTCCCCTCTTTCTCCATTTCAGACTGTTTTTGAGTTTTATCCTGCTGTGGATTATCAAAATCGAATTCTAACTTACCGGTTTCCTTATTTTGCCAGACATATCCATTGTAAAGCTTAGTACCTTCTTTATTGACAATTCCTTGCATAAAAATGACTTCACCACTTTCCAAAAGTTTCTTGTCCTTATCTTCAATCACCTTTCCTCTGAACTCATTAGGAATGCCATTTAGCTCCTGCTGTTGTCTCTCACTCTGCCCCACGAATACCAATTTTTTGGCATCCGCGTTATATTGAAGCTGCTGGTTAAAAACCTCGCCTGTTTTTGTATTGACCATACCTTCAACAAGAACTGGTCTTCCTTCAAGTAGTTCGGCTTTCTGTTCGGGGCTCAACTTAACACCGCCAAACTTTTCGCTGATCTTGATACGCTCAACAGGAAACGACACAACCTCATTGGTCAGTTTATCAATGCTGATGAGCGATTTTACTTTTGTGCCGTCAGAATAGTTTGTGAGTTCTGCAACCCTTCCCATGTTTCCGGTCTTTTTTAAATTATCTCTGTCTTCTGCTGTAAAAGCATGCCCGTAAAACTGGTTTTTAAGATCCGGCTCGACACGGACACCATGTGTCATAACCTCTACCTGATCCGTACCTTTTAAATTTCTAAAGGACAGCCTTGCATCTGCTTTCATAACTATACCGTCAAAATTGCCCTCAATCCTGTAAACTCCGTCAGATTTATATCCCTTTAACAGTTTATCCAGCTGTCCGTTCTTTTCAAGAAGCGCACGGCTCAGGTTAAATTTTTCAAGTGTTGCCCAGTCTATATTGTCTACATTGTATTTGTAAACTGATTTGGCTTCATTTAAAGACGCTGCGCCTTCTGATGTTTGATTTGTTTCCATATTTTTTTGATTTAATTTGTTGTCATACTTAATCTCAAGGGCATCAAGAAGTTTATTGCCTTCCGGTGTCGGATTGTCTATCGCTTTCTGTAATTTTTTAGCAACCTCATTCAGGTCGATTTCCGGAGCGCTAAAAAATCGGAATGATATGGGGTCATTGAGCCTGCGCCAGAAGTTGGAAAAGAAGTTGCTCAAAGCATCTCCTTTATCAACACGCATAAAGTCCAGTAAATTTGTTTTCTTGGGCTCAGCAGTCTGTAGATTTCCCTCATCATCTACCCCTTTTACTGCTTCAATACGGTTTTTCTTTTTGTCAAGCACCAAAAGGATATCAGATAGTGCTTCGGGGACTTGCTGCCCGTTTTCTTTAGAAATAGTTTGTTCGCTCATAATAAAAAGTTTTTTACGTAGATCGAATCTATTGTTTAGTGCAAGCGCAATCCCCCTGCTGCCCCATAATGTCCTACCTAGGCGTATATTTTCCTCCGTGATAACTATCGCGGATAAATTGGTGAACGTCAGAACTTTTATAAAATACTTTGCCGCTCACGGTAAAGTATTTGATTTTGCCAATTGTACGGTAGCGCTGCAGACAACGATAGGTTATCTTTAACATCTGCAGCACATCCTGGTTATCCAGGAGTTCTTCGCCGTCAATACTCAGTCTTTTCTTTTCCCGGTTTTCAAGATCACCGGAAAGGATATCGAATCGCTTCATGATTCGCTCCATCCAATTCAAAAATTCTACTCTGTCGATATTCATAGCTTCTGCTGTTTGGTTTACAGAGCCAAAATTGACCTAGTTTTTCCGGCTATTTCTAACAGGAGATCTGCCCATATGATAGTCATATTGCTTTTTTTTTCTTTTTTTATTTTAGATTGGAATGAGAATTAAACCGGATGAGAACTATTATAAATACGTTAGAATTTACTGATAGAACAGCTCTCAGCAACTTTTTGAAATCACGTAGTAATTGAATGAAGTATTTTGTACAATTTGGTTTTTTCAGTGATCAATTTTCCATCACCATAGGTATGATATGACTAAGTATGGGTAAAAAAAAAGAAGGACGATCCACCAGATCATCCTTCCTTAAAAAAAAATTTACCCAATTATAAGTCGTTGTCCATATATTGTTCAAGTGAATGCTTTAAAAAATTTAAGTATCGGGCTCTCTGCCCGGCCCTGAATTTCATCTGATAAAATGCATGATGGATATCACCGAGGCTTACCTCGAAAATATCTTCAAACATTTGGCTGATCTTTCGTATTCCAGCCCGGCCGTTTGATACACTTCTTGAAATGTGGAGTGCATAGATAAGCTCTATAAGCGCATTTTTCGAATCAGTCCATGAAAATTCCGCATCTTCATTTATATCAAAACTATCGTTATCACTCGGCTCAATGCGGTTAAATTTTCCACTAAGATAGGAATGGTACAGATCGTATGCCTTAATCTGTGCTACCTTATAGTCATAGTACGTCGAAAATTCGCGGTCAACTTCAAAAAAGAAACTATCAACTCCATCGAAGTAGTTAATATTTCCAAGCCTATAATAATACTCGTCCTTGTCCGAACGACCGGTCCGATAATAGCTATAGAAATCTGTGCAAGAAATATTTTTCTTATAATCTTTATTGAGCTGCTTGATATGCTCGTTATAATATGGTTCGATCAGTTCGTTATTCGTCGGGCTGTATGCCTCAATCTTCACGACTTTATTGTAAAATATCAGTCGTCCTAAAATTTCCGGCTTCACCCGTTTAAAAAAGATAATCTCATCGATTATACTCTCAAACCCTCTTTGATTGATCTGTACTTTTAATTCGCTTAAAGTCCTATCAAGAAAGGAGACCATGTGATAAGCTTCATCAATAGCGTTCTTCTTACTCCTTGACACATTCAACTCCTCTTTCTCGATAGATAATAAAATGTTTTTATATGCCTGTTTCATATGATTTTGTTTAAAGTGATTTGTGCCCCACACTTTAAAATATCTCACATCTTGTTGAGATAAAACAAAATTAAATATACACTATAATTTATTTCCTACTTACACTTTATAAGGATGTTTAATTATTTGAAGCTAAGCAATTAATATCCGCTCGGATCTAGTAAAAATCTGAGTTTATCAACAAGTTTAATTATTGCCGTATCGGAATTTTTGGTATTACATAAAAAAATATTAATACTATAAGGAAATTAGATTCTTTCCTTTACAAACAAAAGCACTAAACAACAATACCTTTCTGATCAATGTACTTCTTTTCATACAAACTCTTTTTGCCATATGGCTTTAGAATAGCAAATTAAGTACTATTTATTGTCAACATATTTGATAAAAGGCAAAAAAAACATGTTTAATTGAATTTTTTAGCGTATATTCCAGTTATCATTACTAACTCTACATTTGATATTAGCTACAGTACACATGAAAAATATGGTAAGTGAAATGGAGGAAAATCTAGCGAAAGAAAGTTTGCTGCGCTTTCTCAGTAATATCCATTTCATGTCACAGGAACTGTGTGTTGGCCTATCCTTAGATACTTATTTGCTAAAAGTAAATAAGAAGCATATCCTGCTCGATATTGGAGAAATCCAAAAATCACTATTTTTCATTGTGAAAGGAGCAGTAAGATCTTACTACCTCGACAGTTTTGGAAAAGATACAACCTCCTGGCTACTTTTTGAAGGTGATCTATCCATTTCAGTATATAGTTTTTTTAGTCAGAAGCCTTCTTTTGAGGTTCTGGAAACCTTAGAAGATACAAGCGTACTTGTTCTTAGTTATGATAAACTCATGCAGCTCTATAAGCAGTTTCCGGAATTCAATTATATAGGAAGAATCCTAACTGAATCCTATTATATAAAAGCCGAAGAAAAGGCAAATGAATTACGTGTATTTAGCGCAACAGAACGTTATCAGCATTTAATTGAAAAATACCCCAATATTGTCGCTCGTATTCCGTTAGGACTGATCTCATCATACCTCGGGATAACGCAATCAACGTTAAGCAGGATTCGTGCAAAAAAAGAAAATTAACATTTTTTCGGCATCATCATTCCCAGATACATCGAGAGGGTGTTCAGCAGATATTGATCGAGTGCGAGCAGATATTTTTTTCAAATTTTCAAATATTTATTAATCCAATCTTTTCTTAAAATAAATCTTCAAATTAGTAAATAAAGGGTGAGCAAATAAATTATAACTTGTACAATCAATAAAACTTATTTGTTAATTCACCAAGACCAAAATTATAAACTAATAAATTAAAAAGATGAAAAAAAGACGGAAAAGGCCACCTCCTGCAATGTGCATTTTAGATGCTGCTAAGAAGATGATAAACAGTTTTGCCCCACTACACTGTTGTTCAGACCGCTAACATTTCTAAATGAAATAATTTATAAACATCTAAAATTCCTTGGATAAATCTTTTAAAATATTATCCACAAATTTGACGATAAAACAAATGGCAGTTGGAAGACCATTATTTACTCATTTGCGCTAATAAATTTGAGTTGAACGGGATATAAAATAGCCAATATAAATATTAAAGAAAAAGGTGGATATTCTAAAAGTATCCACCTTTGATATCTAGTGGGCCGAACAGTCATAAAACTGAAATAGGAAACGTTCGGAAAAGAAGAGAACAATAGAGAATTGACTAAATCCACTTAACCTTTGCAACTTAAATTGGAGTGGAAAGTAAACCAACTCCAATCTAAAAAAATGTATACCAAACAGGAATCATATGTGTCCTAAATAAATTTTAGGATTGGATTTCTGTGGTACAAGCATAGCTTTTTTCATCATTTCGATATTGACCCCTATTTTTCAATCTGCGAAGATCTTTAGCTGTCCCTTTTTTCCTTTTATAGGCGGCCTGAGAAAGGGATCATCTATCCATTGCCAGATGTTTATTTTCACGAAGATATTCATTCTGATGAATGCGACCAGATTGGACAGGTTCCAGTCATATTTGGCCTTTTTTTGTAAGTATTTTAACAGTAATATGCCAATGAGTGAAGTCCAGATCTGGATCATCACTGCATTTTCAGAAGTCCCTATGAATGTCGATACTTTTAAGCGCTGCTTTAGATGCTTGAAGAAGACTTCGATATGCCAGCGTTGTTTATAGATGTTTGCCACCAAAGAAGCCTTCCACTTCGTATTATTGGTCAAAAAGTGGTACTCATTGCCAGTGGTGCTGTCCCAAAAGTGGACTAGGCGTAGCGGCTTGCCGTTGTATTTATTGCAGGCAGCACCGGATAGCTCAATGAGCTCATCCTTAAGGATCCCCTTTTCCATGAGTGCTTCACTCTGATAGGACTTGATAACCTTGTACTTCATATTAACTTTACTCCTGGTAACGAAGTAACACCCCCTGCTGTCCAAATCCCCAAGCCAGCTGTAATCCACGTAGCCACGGTCCACTACCACCACGCTTCCCTTGGAAAAACTGTAACTACCGGCTCGCTGGCTCTCATGTACTTTTCCATCGGTAATCTGCATAAAAACAGGTAGGCAGCCATCATAATCCAAGACAGTGTGCAGCTTTACGGCACCTTTGGTGCTACGAAACTTTGCCCAGTCAAATACAGATAGACATAAGGGGATGATGCTTGCATCCATCAGATATACTTTACGCTTTAGCTGACCAAGATCTTTGCGAAAATGGGTGTCCTTTTGCCAAAGCCTATCCAAAACAGAATAGTAAAGATCTTTGAAAAGTTCATGGGTACGGTGTGTGTTGATATAGGATATATTAGACTTACTTGGAGCTCTTACTACACCTAAGTGGTTCAGATTACCAGTGGTACTGCGTAGACCGTTACTAATATCACGAACCGAATCTGCCGAGGAAAAATGACAGAAAAGCATACTGACTAGATGCGTCCAGCTGTTGATCCCTTTCTGATGTTTGTCACTTTTGTGCTTTGAAACCAAATCTTTGAATAATTCGCGGTCGATAAGAGATAAAATCTGACTAAAGACATTTAAATTTATCATGGCGGTGTGTTATAATTTTGCAATTTAAATATAGCAACTTTGCTATATCCAAACACCGCCACTTTTTAAACGTTTAGGACGCAAGTGAACAGGAATCAAACTCTTTTTAATATTTGTTAAATACTTGTTTTTCAACAATATATATTTGCAAAATTTTCAATATCGGCATAATATGAGTTTGGATAGCGTCCTGTCAAGTTTCCCCCTACAGACCTCGAGCTTTTTTACCTAGTTTTAAACAAATAAATTTCAGTAAAGTGTAGGTGAAATCTATTTAAAATTATTTGTCAAAGAGTTCGAAGATAATCCTTTCGAAGTCTGCAACGGACATATTAGGAAAAAATAAGTATCTAATAGAAAGCTACCCCCTAAATGCGATTTTCATATCCAATTTTAAGCTATAAAAATTATAGATATGGAAATGGTATCGAAACAAGATCTTGAAATACTCAGAATAAGTATAACTTCGGATATAGAACAATTATTGGAATCCAAGCTATGTCAATCAAATGATGAATTTGATTGGTTGCGAAGCAAAGCCATTCGTAAAATGATGGACATCTCCCCTGCGACCTTGCAAAATTTAAGAATCACAGGCAAAATTCGGTATAAGAAGGTCATGGGTTCTTATTACTACAACAGGAAAGATATACAAAAACTATTTGAAGATGAAAATTAATACTTCAAAACAAGGACTGATGTATCTTGATTACGTTTGTAGCGATTCACGTCTTACTGTTTGGCATATTAGCTTGTTGCTTGCAATTACTCGTTTGGCGTACCGGCAAAATGAGGACAAAATTATTCGAGTAAGCAGAAGCAAGCTAATGTCAATGTCTCACATAAATACAACCCCGACGTATCATAAATATTTTAAAGAACTACAAGATTATGGATACATAAAATATACTCCATCTTATCATCCTGGCTATCGTAGCACAGTAGAATTAATTAAAATATTTTAAAATGCTTCTTTATAAGCGTTAGATGGTAAATGATGCTTTAATATTCCGAAAATATGCTAGTAAGGATTTATATCTGATAGAAAAGAGACCGCCTGTGCTCCTTCTTCTATAAGCGCAGCCTTCATTTTACTTATTGAAGCTATACTCACTCCATTATCAACCAGAAATGCGACCTTTCGTGTCTTGATCGTACCTTGACCAGCTTTTATGCTCATGCTTAATTCTGGAGAACGTTCAACTTCTGGCCGTTGGGGCTTCGTAGGATAGTTTGGATGGTTTTGACGTGTAAATTTTAATGTTAGCTCATCCAGTTCCGCAGAAGGAATAAGCCCTAAGTTAAACCCAACATTTTCTGCTAATTTGTGATCTATCTGATTAAGTATAGCCAATTCCCGTTTTCGTATATTAACTTTCATATTTACTGTTTTTAAAGTGAATTAACCCCACACAGTCGCTTTACTTTAAAATATATCCCACGCTATTGAGATAAAACAAAATTAAATATAAGGTATAATTTATTTCTTTAGTATTTAATTTTGCAGCAAATTTATAAACGCAGTAACGTGACCAGTATTCGTTGGGAACTGTTCAAAATCTGAAGGTCTACGCATTTTAAATCGTGATAACTCTTCCGCTAGAATTTCAAAAAGTAATAAAGAAGACCATGAGAAAGGTTTTACTTTAATACTATATCCTACAATAATAAAAAAATATGGCGATTGTGTGATTGATGGCAGTTTAGCCATCTCTTGTCAAAATTGAAAAATAAAAAAAGCCTTCACATTATAATTTCGCGAAGGCTGTTTATTTAATTCTAACTGATAATTTCAATCAACATTGCACTTAATAAGTCCGATCAAACGCTTTCTCTTCCTATAATTTTCTCGCGATGCTTTTTCCCCCACTCATACATTACCGTAATCATTTCATTGAGCGAAAGGCTGTAAGGTGTAAGTTGATATTCTACTGTAATTGGTTTTGTAGCAAGAACCGTCCTAGAGACCAGTCCATTAATTTCAAGTTCTTTAAGCTCTTTAGATAAAATTCTCGGTGAAATTCCAGCCTCAATCGCCAGCTCACCGAAATTTAATTTACCGCCTCTTAAGATAGAAATCAAAACCAACTTCCATTTACCTCCAACGATATCTAAAGTGTCGTGAAGTGTTAGCCACGCCCTCCTACATTCATCAGTAGTTGCTGGAGTAAGGCAACGATCCTTTTTAATCATTTTATAAATTTTAACATTATCCTTTTTGTAACCAATAGCAAAGATATAGCATCACTACAATAAATTTGTCTTGCTAAATAAGTTTAACAATTAAATATGAACGAATATGGATTTAAACAAAAAAATTGATGTAGTCAAAGATTTATTTCAAAAGCACCTGGCCAAATTTACTGATCCAGAAATGACTAAAGAAAGTTATGCTGAATTATTCACAGTGGATGCTATTCAGGAATATCCTTATGCACCTAAGCCATATGCTAAAGAAGTTATAGGAAGGGAGGCAATTACGGAATACATTTCAAATGTCACTCCAACTGCAAAGAACTGGAATTTTAAAAATCTACGATTTTCTGCCACTGACGATCCAGAAGTATTTTATGTGGAATTTGAGGGAAGCGCTTCGGTAATTGCTACCGGAAAACAATACAATCAAGTCTATATCGGTCGGATTACTTTAAAAGAAAACAAAATATCGGCATATTGCGAGTATTGGAATCCAGCATGGATTTTGGATGCCTTTGTGTAGTCAAAATTGATGGATTTGCAGTAAACATCAATATGGATACAACCAGAAGCTATAGAAGCTTCCAGAGAATATAACTTATCGATTTGAAAATTAAAAATCCATTCTTTCGTGTGAGCTTAATAAGAATGGATTTTTAAATGCAGTTATTTGTATTGCGTGAAATTTCAATTCAAATATGAGATATTAATTTTGATTAGACAGATTTATCAACAATATAGTTCAATTCAGTAACACCACAATTAAACTGTCGCGTGTTAAGCAGTTTCAACTTTATTCTCTCATCGATATCGACAAACAATCGGGTACCCTGCCCCAGAACAATGGGATTTACAAAAAGCCAATAGCCATCAACTAAGTTTAGCTTCATAAGTGAATGCGTTGCTGAAGGGCTACCAAATATCAAAATGTCTTCCCCCGGTTGTTGCTTTATTTCGTTAATTCTCTCGACAAGGTTGTCACTAATAATTTCAGTGTTGTCCAGGCTCTCCCGGTCAATTGTTTTTGACAGAACAACCTTATGAACTTTTTCATACCACTTTGCATGATCAACATCCAGTTTACTTGCTGATGGCTGACTACCCGCCGTTGGCCAGTAGTCTTCCATCATCTGATAAGTTACCCGTCCATAAAGCGCAGTGTCACTTTCGCCTATGCGTTTACTTACATGACTAAAAATTTCTTCACCGACCATAGCCCAGTCAAGTTCACCATTTACTCCTGCTACAAATCCGTCAAGCGAAATGTGCATAAATGAAATTATCTTTCTCATATGATTACAATTGGTATTTGTTTATTTATCAATTATGGTTCGTTAGTTGTTTGTTCAGCTTATTAAACATCTCGATCCAGCCTTTATAAGCACCTGTTTTCCTAGCTTCTTCTTCTGACACAGTTTCGTGAATGGTCGCTTCGGTTTTATCACCAATGGATTTAAATGTAACTGTAGTCAGAACCTCCCCCGGCCAACCCTTTCCTGCCTGATCTAGCATATCTCCTTTTTCATTAGAAAGCTGTATTGTAAAAACAAGCTTTTCTGAAGGAACTATTTCCAAATAAGTACCAATAACCCACGCAGCACCATGTGTGGGATGTTGAATGCAATAATGAAACTGCCCTCCTTCTTTTACCTCGATGAACTTAAAATTGATTGTACATCCATCTGGTGCATACCAATGCTTAAGCTTTTCAGGATCGGTCCATGTTTCAAAAACCACGTCAATAGCAGCATCAAATAAATGCGTAATCAGCAGTTCTCTGTCTTGTAATTTCATATTTTTGTTGTTTTAGTTTCTACTAAAAATTTATCTAATTTCTCAAGGCGTTGATTCCAAAATTTACGTGACTCATTAACCCAGTCAACCACTTCATCCAGTTGTTCCAGTCGGACTTCACAAATCTGCTCTCTACCTTTTTGAGTAAGCGTAATCATTTTGCATTGCTGTAAAACCTTGAGATGCTTGGCGATCCCCTGTCTACTTATTCCAGAATCTTCTACAATTTGGCCAATATTTAATGCTCTACCCGAAAGCTTTTGAATAATCATTCTTCTGGTGGGATCCGCAATCGCCTGAAAAATATCTCTACGTTCTATCATTATACAACCATTTGGTTGTCAAAAATAATAAAACCATTTGGTTGTACAATTCAATT
Organism: Chryseobacterium lactis; assembly: GCF_003815875.1. NCBI lineage: Bacteria > Pseudomonadati > Bacteroidota > Flavobacteriia > Flavobacteriales > Weeksellaceae > Chryseobacterium > Chryseobacterium lactis. Next base: position 2,462,347 of record NZ_CP033924.1, on the reverse strand, counting down.
TCCAATATTTTTTGAATTGTTATACCGAGTGTACCAACTTACCTATACATCACGTCATGGTCAGAAGATGAAGTTTTAAGAAAATATAGGCATCCTTCGGCACGATATCCAATATTGCCCTGTCGCATCAGGAATATTGATCTATTCAAAAATCATAATATGGAAATGATATCAAAACAAGATCTTGAGTTATTCAGAATTAGAATAATTTCGGATATCGGGCAATTACTAGAAGTAAGTCGGAGTTCATCAAAAAATGAATTTGACTGGTTGCGAAGCAAGGCTATTCGGAAAATGATGGACATATCCCCTGCAACCTTACAGAACTTACGAATTACCGGAAAAATTCGCTTTAAAAAAATCAGGGGTTCTTATTACTACAATAAAACCGATTTACAAAAATTGTTTGAAGATGAAAACTGATGTTGCTAAAAGAGGTTTGATCTACCTCGATAACGTTTGCCAAGATCCCCGTCTCACTGTTTGGCATATTAGCTTACTTCTTGCAATAGCTCGTTTAGCCTATCGTCAAAATGAGAACAAAATCATACGGGTCAGCAGAAGTATTTTAATGAGAATGGCACATATCAATACGGCCCCGACTTATCATAAATATTTTAAGGAATTGCAGAATTATGGCTATATAAAATATACGCCGTCTTATCATCCGGGCTATCGAAGTACTATAGAACTATTGAAACTGCATTAATCCGAGGATGATTAACTTTCTTTTTCTCTTTTCAAAAAAGTGATTAAGAGCTACAAATTCACCACCAAAAGTCAATGCAAATACGTTTACGATTAAAGATGTGAAGAATTTATTTTATTATATTTGTTGGCATTCTATATAGATATAGATAATGGAAAATACAAAATTCAGCACAATTTTAAGCCAGCTTTTCAACATTAGAGACTTTAATACAGAGGTACAACAAAAGGTAAAGTTTAAAAGGCATTCTCTTATATTGTTCATCATCGCATTTCTATTCCTATTTCTGTTCAAACCGTTTACTGTAAATGAAACAGAGCTCAAATATCCTTTTTTATTTGTATGCTTTTTTCATTCTTTATCTCCTGCTTTAATTACCTTTGTCTATTTCAATACTAACATAAGTTTTTACAAAACAAAAACTGATAAAAGTACATTTTTTAAGTTTAGGTGGGGACTGTCGGTCTTGTTATTACTTTTTCTTTATGGGACAGCCAGTTTTTTGATGCGTGATCTATTATATAAGAATGAAAGCAATTGGTCTCTGCATTATTATCTTGAAGAACTACGAAATACTTATCTAGCAGGCGGTTTAATTTTTTCGTATTTCATTTTTGCCGATTTTTATTTCAGGAATAAGAGAAAAAGACGGCACGATCTGGAACAATATCCTCCCATTCAGTCGCAAATTGCTTCCGCGAAACAAGTGATTTCTATTAGAACTGAAGTAAAGGCTGATAATTTTAATTTCGAGCCGGTGCAATTAATCTTTGCAAAAGCTGATGGCAATTATACAGAAATTACTTTCAGGACGTCAGACGGAATAAAAAAAGAACTCAAAAGGATTACATTAAGACAATTCGAACTCCAAATTACGGAGTATAAATTCCTATTTAGGTGCCATCGCACCTATTTATTAAATATCAGTTATATAAATAGTATTTCCGGCAACTCCCAGAATTGCCTTGTTACGTTTACAGGAACAACAGAAAAGGTGCCTGTTTCGAGAGCAAAAATAAAAATGTTCCATGACCTTTACCAGCAAAATAAAAACATCAATTGAACATGTTCTAGCAAACCTTAACCCTCATCACAAAAAGTAGCCATTCGTCACAAATACCATGTTAGATACTTATTCCTAATGTATGTTTGCATCATTAATAAATATTACATAGTATGAAAAATAACAGCCGTACAGTCTGGATAGATTACCTCCGCGGATTTATTACCTTACTGGTGGTGGCCCACCACTCCTCTTTAGCATATACAACATTTGCCTCCTTTGATAAAGCAGCCTACAGTAATTCTACTCATCCAATTGTAGATCGTTACCGATGGGTCGGTCTCGACATATTTGAAGATTTTAATGATATCTTTTTTATGTCATTAATGTTCTTAATAAGTGGAATTTTTGTAATAAAAGGCCTTAATAGAGGAACTAAACTCTATCTCAAAGAACGCTTTTACAGATTGTTCATCCCTTTTTTAATAGGTGTTTGCATCTTGATGGTTATAGCACATTATCCCGCATTTCTATTGGCGTATGGGAAGGGCGATTTAAAAGATTATCTAGTCGATTTTTTTACAATTGAATCCTGGCCCGTGGGACCACCCTGGTTCATTTGGGTTTTGTTTGCTTTCAATATTATCATAACCATATTGTATCCATATTTAAAACACAGTATAACAACTTTATCATTAAAGATTAACAATCTTAAAAACAGCCCATTAAAAGTATTACTTGTATTTTACTCTCTAACGTGGATACTATATCTACCGATGATGCTCAGTTTCGGATCAGGAACCTGGAAAGGAATAGGACCTTTTGATTTTCAGGTAAGTCGTATATTACTATACTTTGGCTATTTTTCCTTAGGTGTTATAATAGGTGGCATCAAGATAGAAGAAGGTCTATTTGGGGATACTTCAGAATTATTTCGTAAGCCCATTCTTTGGATATTAGGTTGTATTTCAGTCTACGCTATAGTAAAAGTTATAGAACTACCACTGGAAACTATGATTTCGAGAAATATACTTACAATTTTTCAGGCAACTCTGCTCTATCGTTCCGTCTGGACCTTTTCTTGCAGTTTAAGTTGTTTAGCATTTTTAGTTCTTTTTAAAAGACTTTTTAACCACCCTACCGATTGGTGGCAATCGCTTTCTTCAAATGCTTATGGCATCTACCTTATTCACTATATTTTTGTACTATGGTGTCAATATGAATTATTGGATGCAAATATCCCTGCATTTGGCAAATTTATGATTACATTCTGTATATCATTCTCGGTGAGCTGGTACATCACTTTCTTATTTAGGAAATTAAAATTTGTTCAGCGATATCTTTAGAAGATTCTGAATTACTGTAATGAATTAGGGCACCTACATACAGTGTTACAACACTATAAAAAATACAAAGATTCTTCTGAGTCTTTGTATTTTTTATTTGATTATCATAAATATTTTAATCACCTACAAAATTTCAGTTACATAAAATATGTAGCCTCCTGTCAACGCGGCTATCGTAGTACCATTGAATTTTTATAATCACACTAATTGGCTGTTTAAAAAACTTTAATGTTTTACCTGATTAATTGAAGCCTCTTTTGTAATAGATTTTTTTAATGAAAATAAAATATAGCAGCCCCTTAAATTAGGTTTATTGCCAAAATCATGGCAGCAAATTTCAAAATCGCTGAAAAGGTAGTTTTACATTAATTTAAAAAATGTAGTTCGAGTATGCGTAGATATTGGAACCTGAATTTTTTAATATAGTTTAATTTAGTTACTTTTTAATTTCTTTGTTAGATAGTAGATTGCTACCAAGCAGTAAGGTCGATATTTCCCTTCTGTTTTGCTTTGCCATACTTGAAGTTCCTGATTAAGAAACCTTACAAATGATGGTTTATCATTTTTTGTTCGTTTACTTTCTGCTCTTATTCTCTCTTGAACTACATAATAAACTTCCTTGCGGGCATCTTTTAAAGATTGCATATTCAAATTGAGAACAGTATTTATTTGCCTATCTACAGCTTCATCGTCAGATATTGAACTCATTTCTCCTTCTGAATTAAATTTGAACAATGTTTCACAGCTTGGATTGGTATTGAGAGGATTAATTGTTAAAGTCTCACTAGATTTTTGAGTATCACAAGTTTGAAGTTTTTTTGGATGTCCTTCGTTTCCTGTACAAGCACCTAATAAATTTCTATAATCTAACTGCAGGTCTTGAAAATGTTCTTGACATTTGTAATGTTCAACTTTCATATAAGGAGAGGAATTTTCTGGAATTCTTCTCATACAATAACAACAAATATGTCCTTGTTCTGATAGAAGATTCTCCTTAAGTTCTTCTTTGGTCGCATTAGGTATATTATCAAAAGCAGCGAACTGTTGGGCTCTATGTTGAAGCAATGAATTTGGTTCTTTAAGTTTAGTTATCTGTTTCATCGGCTTCTTCTTCTAAGTAATCAATTTGTATTTTAGCTCTAACCAATGCGGGATCATCATCTCCCAAAAGTTCAACAAGACTGTTATACTGTTTTTTTGATTCTTCGATTTCTTCATCTTCGATCATATTGAACAAAGAACTTAATAACTTAGATACTTTTTTATTTCTTCTTTCCACACCCATCATTTCATACAAAATTGTACTGATATCTTTGCCATAATATTTCGGTGTAACTTTTATTATCTCTCCATCTTCCATTATTTGTACATCACTATTTTCAGGGTCAGCATTACTCAATAGTTGCGGCGAATGTGTTGTGATAAGGAATTGACTGTTATTGTATGCATTATTCTCGGTCAATTCATTTATATTTTCTATGAATTTTCTTTGCCAAGAAGGATGTAAATAAGTATCAGGCTCATCAAATAAAAACAAAGTATTCTCATTATTGACAAGTTCTATTAATCCTCGTATAATAATTGATTGTTGTTCGCCTTCACTTAGGGTACCGAAGGTGCTTACGCTATCATTATCATCCTTATGGAAAAATGAGAATTTCACTTCAGGTTGAAATCCATCTATTAAAAGTGTATTTAGAACCTTAAACAATGTTCTTTCTTCTACAAAATATTCTCTAATTTGAAACAGCTTTTCTTGTCCAAGAATAGTAATAATAAGATTATCATTTTGCCAACCTTCAATTACGACATTTCCCTTTGATTCACCTTGTAAATCTTCGTCCTTAATTTCTAAAGGAGAACCTAAACCGGATAATAAATCCAAAAATGTCTTCACTTCTCCTTTTGCTCCCCACCATTCATTAATTTTACTTTTACCCCAATTTGGTTTTGTAAGGTTAATTTGAATGCTTTGTATCCCGGTAATTTTCATTCTATCAAAAAGAAACTTTGGAATATCTCCATATTCATAAGACAGAAGCGTAATTAGTATTAAATTAAACAAAGGAGGTTCAAAATAAAAAAACGGGCGGTGTATTGCTGTATTTCCTTTTCGATAATTAACAGATAGCTTTTCATCGTGAGGAAGACATATCTTTTTCATTATATCTGCCAAACCACTATAATAGATGACGATGTTGCTTGGCAATATTTTTTCAAGAGAACCGTATTTTTTTTCAATCGAATTATTGTCTTCCAGTACTTGTGCACCACTAAATACTTTGTATTTCAGTTCTTGTCCTGCTTTTTGAGCACTTATCTGAACTTTTATGTATTCTGTCTTAAACTCTGCAGAAGTAGTTGTTTGTGCAAGAATTTCTTCTAAACGTATTTCATACTCGATGGAAAAACCGAACTTGGATTTTTCATCAAGATAACTATCACTGAAAATTTGAGCAATAACCTCTAAAATACTAGACTTTCCAGAACCATTGATGCCAATGAGAATAGAAACATCTTTCTTGAAATTAATAGTAAAGTCTTTGAGTAATTTATAATTGCTAATATATAAAGATCTTATTTGCATATTTTTGAATTATGTTGTCGTTCATTATTGCGCTTTATCAGTTATTTTTTTCTTATGAATTCAAGAGGTTTGTCATTTTCTTTAATTAACCAATGAGACCATCCATTCATATTCCCACCAGTTGCATAATTTATAGCACCAGAAACTGAATTAAAAACTATATCCTCCTTTAATATCCAACAATTTTCCTGCAAATCGGCAATCTTTTTTAGCTCTTTACTTCTTTCAACTTTTGGACCATAACTATCAACAACATTAATAGATAATTTGCTCCCACTTTTAATAGTAATTTTTTTCTCACTGTAATAAAGTGCATTTACTTCCGTATTTCTTCGATTTGTATATATTTCAATGAACTTTTCTGCACTTGGTGAAGCCTTTCTTACAGATTGTGGGACGCGCTCTATTTTCTCTGCTTTCTTAACACCTTTAAGTAGGCTACTTCTATGTTCGGTAATTTCCAATATTAAATTGAAAAGTAATCTAAAGTTTATAAAGTCTTCTACTTTAAAGTCTTGAGAGTTCACACTCAAAATATTCTTGGCTTGTTCTTTTATCCCTTTCGTAATTTCATCAATAGATTTATTTTTTAGGTGTCCTAAAGCATTGTGAGTAGCTGACTGTATAGCTTCTTCAAATTTCTCTAATGCATATAAAGTTTCGATAGTACAATCACAAGTAATGCCAGTTGGCTTTGGTAATTTTATTGCAAAATAGCTATTGTTTTCCTTAGCATTACTTTCTTTAAGTTTCTTAAAATTGTCGTTTACTTTCTCAAATCCATTGCTGAAAGACTTGTCTCCTGCTCCATCATTATCATAAATACCAATGTAAAGTTTATCTGTATAAAAATCACTTTCATACAACCCACTTAAAAAGGGTTGAATTTTACTTTCTCCATTCAGTACAAAACACTGAAAATCCAATTTTGGGTAATCATTTTTCAAAGCTTCAAAAGCATTATGAATGTGGGTTCTATCGTGCCTCCCTTCTAGAAGTAATATGATTGGTTTTTTTGAGGCAATAAAAGCATTTTGCTGAAACTTGTTCCAAAATTCGCCTGAAACGCTTTCTAAAATCTCCTGCTTTTTATGGTGTACCAAATAACCAGTATTTAACATAAAAAGACTTTCTTCATCTAAGGTGTCCGTAAGTGTAGGAGAGTGTGTTGTCAATATTACTTGCCTGGTGTCTAAGTACTCTTTAAATACATTTTTAATTTGAATTTTGTTACTTAAATGTATATGAGCATCTGGTTCGTCTAATAAAAACAAGCTATCTTCCAAACCTGCAAATTCCAATGCAGCTTTAATTAATAACATCTTCTTTTCGCCCTCGCTAAAATCCTCAATGTCTAAGTTATTATCATTGTATTTAATGGTAATATTTTCCAGCATTTTTTTTTTGTCGGGAGTAAATGCCAAGTATAGATATTTATAGATCTCAGCAAGTGAAAAAGGGCATTCTGAAATTATTTTCTTTAATTCATCAAGAGTATATTCGCTTTTTTTGTCTATTAAATTGATAAAATTTTTAACCGAACTATTGGTATAATTGGCATAATTCGCTGTTTTAAAATCAAATTTTATGGAGTTAATTTTATTAATGCCAAGTGTTTCTTCACAAAACGTTTTGGTGTCGGGAGCATCAGAAATTAAAAGACAGAGTAATGATATGTGCCAATAAAACTTATTGATGTATAGCATTTTAGGAACAATAATATACTCTCCTAAGCCACTTGCTTCAGACTTATTAATACCGTTTACATAAGCCATGTATAGTGGCTCATACGATTTATTCCACAGCCTGTTTTCTTCGCCACTATATAGTGCAACAATTTGTTTTGGCAAGAACTGCTGTATATCAGCGCGCAAATTACTATTAACTTTAAAATGAATAGTTGAATTTTTCTTTTCTACGCTGACTGTTTGATTTCCTCCAAATTCATATTCAATCAGGAAATTAAAGGGTATATCTTTTTCTTTCTTCTGGAACAAATGAAAGAAAATAGTACTAATCGCCTCCAATATGTTGCTTTTCCCACTACCGTTATTACCTATCAAAGCAATTATACTCGAAGTATTGACTAATTCGACATTTAGATTTTTATAATTGTATATATTGAGTTTAGTTATCTTCATAGCTTAACGAAATATTGTTTGTTCAAATTCTTGATGAGCTTCATTGACAAGTTTTCTTGCTTCTGATTCAAATACCCATTTCTTGTTTTTCATTTTTGAAATTTCCTCGATAATATCTTTCTGTTTTGAAATAGGAGGAATCGGAATAGGAATATTTATTATCTTGTTTTGATTTACAATTGGGAGAGTCGCTTTTGTTTGTTCTTTTATTGTAATGTCTCTAAGATAGTAGAAATAGAAGTACACATATTCATTTAACAGGAAACGAGGGTCTAAATTAAAACCAGTAATTTGTTGATTACTAGTTGCATAATCATTATTTACAATTCCTACTTTGCCGACCGTTGAGCCAATACCTACAAAAAGGATTGTTCCTTTTTCAAATCGGCGCGCCTTTTTCTCTAAGAATGACAATTCAGAAACTTTTCTTGATGCTGCATTTAAAAACATAATTTCTCCTAAATCAGAAGGGGTATAAAAATTTATTTCGCCATTAAAGTATTCAGGTCTATTTGTTGGCGGAGTAGTTCCAGTAGCGATCTTCAAAATGTAACTTCCTATTTTTTCAATTTTGTAGGCAGAAGTTAATTCACTAACTGTATTTGCATCCCATCTATCAAGATTTTTATATTCAATTATTCTGAGTCCTTTACTAAAAGTACTTGTTATATTCTTCCTAATTCCCAATTGCTCTAAAAAATACAGCTCAATCTCAGTTTCTAAACCATCTGCCTGTCGATTGAGCTTTTCAGCTTGATTGATTTTAGTGTAGTAATTCTTTAAGATCGTTTCTTGTTCATGTAGAAAAGGTAAGGATACTTTTTGATTTAAGAATAAATCAATATCCATTCTTTGTCTATTTGTTGTTCCACTACTACAGCTCTGGGCAAATTCTATGAATTGTCTTGTTGTCGTTATTAATAGTAAAAATTGAGGATTTATCTTCGTGGTATCAACATTATATATCGGAAAATCATTGGTAACGATTGCATCGTTAAGATCCTCTGGAATTATACCAAAAGCTCCATTTCTTGCATCAATTTTTGAAACAATAAATTGTCCTGATTTTGCTAAATACTGCTTTTTCGTTCCAATATTTTTTCCCTTTTCTGTATCTCTTAAAACTACTCCATTATTATTGATTCTAACAGTTACTCGTTTGTAAATTTTGTTATCATCAATACTGATAACATTTCTACTCTTTATCAAAAAATCGCCTATTCGTGATAAAGGAAATTCATGCGAATAATTAAGGGTAGAATCAAGTAAGCCTGGAACACTCCAATTGTTTAATCGAAGAAGGTTTATATAATTTAAATATGTTTTTTCCGTTACCTGCATTAGTCCTTTGCTTTAACATAAAATAATTCGGGCTCAGAAACATTTCCATCAATAATGCTTAACCGATGGATGTCTCCATCCGTTATTTCGTATTTGACCTCTTTCTTATTGTTTATCCAAAGTCGTTTTTGTTCTTTATATGTTTTAAATTCTGTTGCCAATGGTTTTAATTCATTTTCAATTAGGCCGCCTGTTGTACTAATACCTGCTTTTTCAATTTCAGCAATTGGAATTTCATAATTAAATTCTTTTTTTACTTGTGCTTTTATTTCTACAGTAATGTTTTCACTAATTTTTTTTAGCTCTGTACGTAGTTTCTTTTTTTCTTCAGCTTTAAGTGCTTCTTTACCTTTCACTCCCAATTCTGCAAGAATTGGTTTTGTTTCCGATTCATACTTCTCTTTAATTTCCTTTTCTGTTTTTTTAATGATTTTTCGATATTGTTCCGCTTCATCTTTGGTAAATTTTTTAAAGAAAACTAAACTTGGTTTAACCGTTGCTCCACTTGCTATAAACACATCTTGCGGAATTGATACTATAAGCAAAATTTTAGCCCTGCTTTCTACATAATCTCTTATCTTTTGCAAATTGGTATTATTTAATACACCTTCTGGCAACACAATCCCCATTCGTCCACCTGGTTTTAACAAATTCAAACAACGTTCAATAAATAACACTTCTGTGAGCGTACTCATACTTCCAGTATCGTATAAATCTAACAATGGCTTATCTATATTTTCATTGATTTGCTTTAGAGCTGCTTCATATTCCTCGCCGTATCTTTCGCGGTATTTTGCTATTCTTTTCGTATCGGTATATTTATCTGCTTCAGTGATTTTCAACGATTTTTCTACTCGACTTCCAAAAGGTGGATTGGTAAGAATAACATCAAACCGATTTTCAAAAATCCCATTTACATTCAGTAGTCCATCATTATGATGCACCCCGCCGTGCCCATCTCCGTGCATAATCATATTCATTTTTGCGGTTCTGCTCATTCTTGGATTTGCATCTGTTCCAAAAATACAGTCATAGCTTAATACTCTAATTCTACTTTTTGGATTATTGATGTCTAATTCTGAATTTAGTTTTATAAAAAGCTCGTTGACTTTTTCATCAATTTCTGCTTTCTTTTTTTCTGTTAGTTTTTCGAATTTTTCATCATAGTATTGTTCTTTAGTTTTTTCTTTGACTAAATGGATTTCATTTTCAATTTTTGCTCTCACGTATTCAAAAGCCTTAATTAAAAAACCACCTGATCCACAACAAGGATCGCAAATTACTTCACTTTCCTGCGGGTCGAGAACTTCTACCATAAAATCTACAATTGTTCTTGGTGTAAAGAACTGTCCTAATTCTCCTCTGAAAGTTTTACCCAAAAATTGTTCAAAAGCAATACCTTTTACGTCATCAGAAGTTGTTGAAAGATTATAAATTTCTAATTCCTTCACAATCGCTTCAAAGCTATTCTCTCTTATGCGGATTATCTCGCTCGGCTCAAATAGATCATCATCAATCAATTCTCTTTTTACTTTTTCAAAAAGTTCTTGATAAAATGGTAAGTTTCTATTAACAGGTAGGTCTACAAAATTTTGTTTTAAATCTAGATACGTTTTTATGCTAAATATATTACCTTCAGTATTAGACCTTTCATATATGGTCTTGACAAACAAAACCTTACTGATCTCGTCAAATGCAGCCTCTGGCGATAGTTTGTCATTGTTTCTAATTATATTATGACATCTTGTAAGTGTTTTACTAAATTCATCTCGTGCAAATTCATTTGTCTGCCCTAATAAAACAGAAACAATATGGTCATCTTGGGCTTGTTCATTTGTCGGTATATTTATCAACTCATTAGGGTGCCCTTTCTCAGTTATTTTGAAAACTTTGGAATATATTTTAGTTTGTTTAGAATTTGTAGCGACAAAAAATTCTGCCCCAATTTGCTTCGAAATTTCAATTCCTTTAAAATAATCTTCAGGTCTAATTATGATACTATCTGATTTACATTCAATAAAAATCAAAGGCTTTTCGTTGTTTTTGAGGCTCATTTCATTTTTCCATACCAATATGTCAGACTTAACCTTTTTATCTGTTATCTGAGAATAATCGTAATCTTGAACCATTTGTTTAGTGGTGAAACCATAAACATTAACTAATCTGCATATATATTTTTGACGAATTTCCTCCTCTGGGCTGGTAGGTATCCAAACATTATTACCTTTAAGAGGAGCCTTGATCTTATTACCTTTTATTTCTACTACCATTACTTTTCTGTTTTAGTTGGGTTAATCAACTCCCTCACATTAATTTCTAATATCGTTGCAATTGCTACTAAGGTGTCCATAGACGGCTGTACTTCGTTTGTGCACCAACGAGAAACAGTAGTTTCGTTTTTGTTTAATTGCTCTGCAAGCCATTTGTTTGTCTTTCCTTGTTCCGCTAAAACAGCTTTAAGTCTATTGATTGGCTTTCTACTCATATTAATCCACATTTGATGCAAATATATCAACTTCTAAAGAATATTCTATGTCTTTATGCAGGAATTCATGATGCATTAATAGAATTCTTACAGCCCATAACAGAGCGAAATTGGATGATCCAAATTGTATGAGCTGGCTTAAATAAATTCATACGTCAGCCATAATATATAATTTTGTACATTTGATTAAGAGTTATGGATGTTCTTTGATGTCGTTATAATATGATTATAGCGTTGATTTTGCCAATATTTTTTTGATGGCAGTATCATGGCAGTAATTTAAAATATACTTGAAAATATGGTTTTAAAGTGGATGGAACGAGTTAGTTCGAATCCCTCCCTTTCCGCCAAGACATAAAAAACGCAGTTTGGAGCGCATAAACAAAGGTTGTGGCAGAATCGTGGCAAAACGATGATGAAACAGTCGGAAAACAGCTCTAACAGGGTTAAAAACAAAATAAGTTCGTTTCCCTTCCTTTCTGCAAAGAAACAAAGCCTGTGCTAAATCTAGCACAGGCTTCTTTTTTTACATTTATTTTCAATTAAAAAACTCCGTATTTCTACCCAACCTTACAATTGGTTATTTGTACTCTAGCATCTGTTTCCGGTTCTTTGTTACTTTGAAATACGAAACTAATCACCTAAAATCAATTTAACATGGCAACAAATGTAAACTCAACAGGCCAGCTTCAGCTAGGAAACGGAGCACAATTCTGGGTATATCTTTCCCCTCAAAACGAAACTTCTAAAATGATTTCGACATGGAGAGTAACGTTCTCACAAGGAAATTGGAGTGATACCATTTCAAGCGAAGACCCAACGAAACAAATCCAGACGCCTAACCTTTCAGGAATTTTTGAAATTAAGGTAGAATTATTAAGTGGATCAACAGGTACATGGCGTCAGATTCCTCCTCAGAAAGGAAGCTACAATGAAATTGGCTGTAACTCCAACTGTGCTTCTATGGTAGGTATTGTTGCTGACAGTACTAATCCGCCTATCGGAGCAATTAATGCCCATTTCTGGACTACATGGGATGCCATGTGTAAAGCAGGATAAAGACCGATACTCATAAAATCTTTAATTCCAACCCAATAAAGCATTGTTGTACAGTGCTTTATTTTTATTTTTTTAAAATTCATACCCGCTTATCGATGTGAAGTTATCCGCATTCACACAAGATATAAACATTTTATCCACAAGTTATCCACAATCAACATGATAGATGTAAGCTTCAATAGTAAAAATGCATTGATCTGTTATTCTTTAGGTGACTATATACAATTTTACACCATTGTCATTGGCTACGCCGAATCTCAGATTTCTGACGAAGGAAGAATCTCATATATGGCTAGATTCTTCATTTCACTTCTGAACTACGTTCGCAAACCTTCAGTTTGTATTCAGAATGACAGGGCCATAACAACTAAGATATCAGGATCAGTGTAAAATTGTATATAATCACCATTCTTTATTTACCTTTGTATAATTATCAAACAACACCTCAACGTTGTTTATCATTAATACTTTCAATCCACATGTATCAGCGATTATTCAACTTTAGCCTTTGCTTACTAATTTTTACTGTTTTTCTACTTCCTCAATGGACAAAAGCCAGTTCTTATTGGATGGAAATTCACGGATCCGGAAAATTACATGATCCTGTAAAAATTCAGATCTGTTATGGTTTTATAGATGACCTCAGCCAAAGACACCGTACCACCGGAGCAGAATTTCTGGAAATAAAGAACTTCCGTTTCTTTATTATCAATGTTAAAGGTGAAAAGTCAAAAATTGAAATACAGTCCAAGGGAGATCATTGGGAAGGAACTTTTATTCCGGATCAGGAGGGAACTTATCGTATTCTTGGGATGAATGATACCCAGCCTGTCCTTGTAAGATCAAAAAATCCACAGGAAAATGTTCGCCCGATTGATTTTATGTGTGGAGCTTATGATGTGGGACATCCCTCGGATAATGCATCTCCGGCTCAGTTAATGGATATTATTCTTCAGGATAAAAACGGAATCTATACGGTTTCTCCCTATCGAAATATGAAACCTGTGGATAAAGGAACTAATTTACGGATATTCAATCCTGAAAACTGGGAAAAAAATATCTCTGTCGGCGAAAATCATCAGGCTGTTTTTAAACCTACAATGCCAGGACTTTATGTTATCAGGCAAGACTGGAATGATAATACACCAGGTACCTTCCAGGGAATTACCTATAGAAAAATAAGATACCGCAATAATTATTGCCTTTGGATCAATTAAAATACCTCAATACAAGAAAATACAAAGCCCGAACTTATTCAGTTCGGGCTTTTATATCAATCATCAATTATCTAAAATTTCAGGGAAACACTTCCCAGAAAACGTGCTGGTGCCTGTGGTGTTAAACGTACAGACCAGGCTTTTTCGTTGGTAATATTGTCAAATTTCAATCCTACTCTGTATTTCGGCTGATCATAAAAGATCCCTAAATCAAGCATAGTATAAGAAGGAATGATCACTTTAGCTGTTTGAGTATTAGTCTGATAAGAGGAAGACCCCATATTTCCACCACCGCCTATTCCAAGGCCTTTCAATTTTCCTTGCGGAATACGGTAACTAACCCAGAAATTGAACATATTTGCAGGTCCTGATAATGCAGGTCTCAGGCCATTAACGGAAGGATTAGCATTGGTAAATTTACTGTCATTATAAGCATAGCCTGCTACAATATTCAATCCGTCAAAAGGATTCGCAGTAATTTCTGCTTCAAATCCTTTACTCAACTGCGTTCCATCCTGGATTGAATAATTGATATCATCAGGGTTTGTTCTCAGAATATTGTCAACACGGATGTTATAATAGCTCAATGTTCCTACTAATCTATGGTTAAACAGATCCCCCTTCACTCCAAACTCCAGTTGATTGGCATATTCAGGTTTGAATGTATTTCCGTTGATATCTGTTCCGCTCACATTATTAAAACCATTCATATAATTTCCGAACAGGGAAACTTTGTTTTTAAGGATTTCATAGACAAGCCCTAACTTAGGAGAAAGTGCAGTCTGTCCATACGGACCTGTTTGGGTACCACTGTTGCTTAATCCTCCTTTTACTTCACCGGTTGCAATATCATATACTCCTTTAAACTGGAATCGGTCAACCCGTAAACTTGCCATCACCATCAACTGATCAGTTACATTAAATACGTTGGAAACATAGGCTGCATAGGTATTATCTCCATTATTTTCTCTTCGGGCTACAGAAGTCGCAGTAAGAGCGTCAATCGTATTGTGGTTAACTCTGAAATCTGCCGATGGATGTACAAAATTAAATACCTTGGTATTGGTATGATAACGATCAAAATGATTGGAATTGTTATAATAATCCAATCCTACAACCATTCTGTTTCTAAAACGTCCGATATGAAAATCTCCGATAAAATTTTGTTGAATATTGGTAGCAATAAACGAAGTTGTACCTACCATAACCTGAGCGCTTGCCGTAGAATCTGTTTTTCCGTTAATCGCAGAAATATACCCGTTAATGGTAGATCTTGCACGGGATACAATCGTTTGTGAAGTCCAGTTTTCTGAAACTTTATAATTTAACTGGGCAAAAATATTCATCATCTGCGTTTCATAGGCAAGGTCATCACCCAGAAAGTTTTTGTAGTAAGGAAACTTCATATCCGCAATAGATTGAGTTTTATTACTTCCTGTATAAGGATTAAAACGAACTACAGAAGTACCTTTTGCCTGGTTAAATTCTACATCCAGCAAAAGCGACATACGGTCATTGATCTGGTAAGAAAAACTGGGCGCAATCGCCAATGAATTGGTAAAACCGAGATCCTGAAAACTTTTCTCAAAAGTACCTGCTGCATTAAGACGGAAAAGAGCCGTCCTGTCTTTATTAACCGGAGTATTTACATCCACGGTCAATCGGTTGTAATCCCAGCTGCCTCCGACATAACCTACTTCGCCTCCAAAACCGTTATAAGGCTTTTTAGTTACACGGTTGTAGACACCGCCATAGCTGCTGGCTACACTTTTCCCAAACAGTGTTGCAGAAGGTCCTTTAATAGCTTCTATACGTTCAAGGTTTACAGGATCAATTACTGAAAATGCAGCTCCTGCCACTCCATTTCTGGCATTAGGTTCCGTTTCAAAACCTCTTGAGCGGAAAGTTACCCTTCCCTGGTTCGCGATCATAGGAACGCCTGCTCCGGGTACATTTTTAGAAATGCTTCCCAAATCTACGGCTACCTGCTCCTGGAATAATTCTTTAGTAACCGTATTATAAACCTGAGGATTTTCTAAATTTTTCAGAGGCAGTCTGGCTACGAATCCACTTTCTTTTTTTGAAAATCTGTTGGTATTTTTCATAATTACCACTTCCTGGATCGCCTGGATATTCTCTTTTGTCAACTGATAATCGAGTGATGTCGTTTCTCCTCCTTTTACCTCAACCGGAAGCTGAATTTCCTTGTTTCCTAAAATCTGCAGTTTTACGGTGTATTGCCCTGCATTCAGATTTGTAAATTTGTAATTTCCATCATCGTCAGTAAGTGTTTGATGGTTTGTTCCCAATAGGGAAACAGATATTGCTCTTAGAGGTTGTCCGTCTATCATGGCTACTTTTCCGGCAATTCCGCCTTGCGTATCCTGTGCATAGATGAGAGAACTTATCAGAGCGAAAAAGAGTAATAAAAGAGATTTACACTCTTGTTGTAGTTTAGTTTTTACAATATGAGCAGTTCGTTCCATGAAACTACTATCGGCTACCTGCTTGAACAGGAAGTCATTTTCGGTACATTCAGTCATTTTTTTCAGCCTTATTTAAAATAATTATAAATAAAGGTGCAAAATAACGGAATACGGTTTTCTTACACAAAGATTAATTTAAATTATTCTAAATAAACGTTAAAAATCATATTTAACATTTAAAATGATCTAAAAATAGTATTCCTAAAACTTTCCTAAATCACCTATTTATTTTGTCATGTTTTTAAACAGTATTACAAGTATTTGAATAAACATCTTATGGACAAAGCTTCTACATTTGCTGGTATCAATCATTCTTTCTGCGTATCCCTTGCATTCTTATCTGATCTTACGATTTCGCAGCTATCAAAATTAATATTCAAAAATGTGTCAATGGTATTGAGTATAAAGAAAATTTTCGTTGGGTTATTTATATTAATTTGTACAACCGGTTTGGTGAAAGCACAGATCAGCCCACCTGGTTTGGGAGATGCCAACACTGCCTTTTGGTCGGCCTTTGGAGTAAAGCGCCAACTGGATTCTTTAGGCAAAAAACAGGCATTAAGTTATATTGCCATAGGACGTAAAAGCAGCCCGGATAATGATAATCCTTTTTCGAAACAAGCCATTCTGGTACTGAATCATGAGGTTTACAATTCCTTTGCCCCTCACCAGCAGTACAGCTACGCACTTAGCTATCGTCGCCAGCCTCAGTATGAAAGTTCTGCACCCTATGAAAGAGAAAGTATAGAACAGGAATTCAGGATTTACGGGAGGTATGCCTATACTTTTGACCTTGATAAAAAGTTGAAATGGAAAAATACAGTCCGACAAGAGTTCAGAAAGTTTTTTGATACTGATTTTCATAAGGTTGAAGAGGATTTTCAATTGAGAACGCGTATCAAAAGCCAGCTAACTTATGCTCTATCGCCTAAAAATAATCAAAAACTAGCGCTCAGTGCGGAAGCATTATTTTCGATCAGCCATCTTAATGAGCCCGAATCGCAATGGGGCTCTTTCGGATATCGGGAAATGCGTATTGCAGCTTACTATATGTTCAATATCCCACATTCCCCTTTCACTGTTGATATTGGATATATGGATGATCTGATCAGGGGAAGCCAAAGTATTCATCACGGAGGTGTTCATTATCTTGCAGCTGATCTGATCTGGAATGTGCCTTATAAAAAGAGATAATCTTCCTTCGACAATCCTACAATATAAAAAATCCCGGGCATCACTGTCCGGGATTTTAATGGGAAAGCTAGTTAGACCTTCCGACAATATAATTAAATATGAATGTTGGTGTAAAATTTAGTTGCACAACGTGAGGAACTGGCGGCTCATCTGTACTTTGAACTTAGCTTCTGATTTTGATTGGGCATAAATGGTATGTTCAAAAGCGCGGATTGTTTTCAGCTTCTGATCAATGAATTCTACGATATCTACCACAGAAAAAATAAAATCTTTGTAAGTTCCCATATTCACGGTTTGCCCGTAATAAGGAAGATAAGCCTTTAAAAAAGGAAGCACTTTCTGATGACGATTATAACTGATACAATATCCTACTCCTTCTACCGAAGTAACGATATCATAATGATTGATATAATCGAGAATATTTTTATTACCATCCAGAGCGTGGCTGTTTTTTGAGCAATATTTATTGATTTTATCCAGAATATGCTGAGCATACTCCATCATTGAGATAGGTTTAAACTCAAATACATGATCCAGATTCTTTTTTGATGATGTGCCTTTTTCACAGTGAGTGCAGAAAGAAATTCCGATTTTTTCATGATAAGGGAAGAAGCAGTCTTTAATTTCGATGGAAGCATCGGCCTGTAACCTGTCTGCTGCAAAATTATAATAGACATACGGACTGTACATCTCTGCAAGTGCTTTGAGATAATCTATTTCGCTGGTATTATGATATTCTTCAAACCATTTTTCAAGGTTGTCATAATAATGCTTTTCAAAGTCTGTAAAATGTAAGTAAAATGGCAGTTCCATAGCTCTGTAATTTTGATGAGACAAAGCTATAGTCGTAATGCGACAAAACTTGACGCAATATTTTTTATTTAAATTAATTTAAAAAAAAATGAACAACAGAAGTAAAAGTAGAGAATAAAGAATGAGAGACGGATAGACAAGAGACTCTTCTACCAATGTATTAAAGTCAATATAAGTGATAATTTATATTTTACACCAAAAAAATATCACCACTACCCCTGTTTCTGCCTCCTCATTTTCAATTTTCAACTCTCACTATTTATCGTAGTTCTTCATTACATATTCAAAATAATGAATCATTTTCATGTAGTTTTCGATGCTGAGATATTCGTTGGTGCTGTGGATACTCTGTTGTTCTGAGGTATTAATTTTTATCGGCATAAATCTATAGACATTTTTGCTGACAATTTCATATTTGCCGGCATCAGTACCTGCCATCGTAAGGTAAGGCGTCACAATTGCCCCGGGATAAATTTCTTTAACTCCCGCTTCTATCATTTTAAAAGCTTTCGTATTGGTTGGTGATATTGCAGAGGCTTCTCTTGTATTGTCGATTTCTTCTACTTCAACATCAAAGCCTTTGGTGGCTTTTGCAATATGATCCCGCACATC
Organism: Chryseobacterium lactis; assembly: GCF_003815875.1. Lineage (NCBI taxonomy): Bacteria > Pseudomonadati > Bacteroidota > Flavobacteriia > Flavobacteriales > Weeksellaceae > Chryseobacterium > Chryseobacterium lactis. Next base: position 2,443,354 of record NZ_CP033924.1, on the reverse strand, counting down.
TTTTACACTGTTTCCGGGAAGAAGTCTGAAATTAACTACAAATTCAACTTCGGGAGAAAGGACGTTTGTTCCGTTACTGCCTTTCATCATCGTTAAAGCAGTTGTTGTTCTTACCAGTGCATTGGTCGTGTTATTTTTGGTAAGCTGCGAGATAAGTAATGGTTTTAGAAGCCATTGATTGGCCAATGCCAGTCTCGTTGTAAAGGGCATTTCACCTCCGATATTGTTAAAAAATTCTTTGATGAGCGGTGTTATAACGGGTTTCATCTGATCATCTTCCAGGCGCTGCATAATAACTGCTGCTTTTCCGATGGCGCTTTCCATAGGTGGCATGGAAGAATGCCCTCCAAGTCCTTTTACTTTAATTTTAGCAGAAAGGAAACCTTTTTCAGCGCACCCCACAACGGCTACGTCGGTATCGATCCCGGCCACATTTCCTTTTCTCATGATCAATCCACCTTCATCATATACGGCATCGAATTTCAATCCTTTTTTCTTAAAATAATCGGCAATCTGTATCGCTCCTTTTTGTCCGCCTACTTCCTCATCGAATCCAAAAGCTAGGTAAATATCACGTTGTGGTATCTGCTTGTTTTTAATCATCAAATTCATTGATTCCATTAAAGAGAACAGCATCCCTTTCATATCTATTGCTCCTCTTCCATAGATCCGACCGTTGGCCACTGCTCCTGAAAACGGAGCAAAATCCCAATCTTCTGCTACTTTTGAGACAGGATCTGAAGGTTTATCATCGGGTCTGAATATATTTTCTTCGTTATTTTTTATATCGGCATCTCCCGGAGGCACCACATCCATGTGAGAAAGAAACAAAATCGGTTCTAATGAGGAATTGCTTCCTTTAAGCCTGAATACCAGTCCATACTGATTGACCTCAACATTCTCATTATGCTGATACACCATTGGATAAGTTGTTTTTAAATACGTTTTAAACTGATCAAACGGTGCATAATTGAATTCTCCCAGACTTCCTGTAGAAACAGTCGGGATCTTTATTCCTCCTGATAGTCTCATGACAGCAGAGTCATTTTTTACCGGTTTCCAACCTTCGCCGGTTCCGATAGTATTTTTCTTAAAAGGATAAGTAAATGTTTTAACAAGGACTACAGCCGCCAGAATAACAATGATTCCCAAAAGGATTAAAAGAACTTTTTTCATAGCAAGGAGTTTTCGTGAAGTGGTTTAATCCTATAAATATACTAAAGAATTTCTTTAAACACAGGCATTTCACTCCTTCAATTTGGCTGCATATCACAAGGCCTGGAAATTTTTAAGCCAAAGGAAGGGTTTAAAAGAGAGACATTTATTTCCCCTGATGAACCCTTCCGGTTTTATACTTTTAATTCAATCGCATCAATTCAATGCGGTAGCAGATTTATTCTTAGCCTGCAACATCCAGTGAATGATATCGTTTAAAACCAATTCTGTATTTCCGAAGTTACAGTGATTTTCTGCGGCATCACTTTTCGTATACATTTTATAGGTCAGTGATCTGACATTAGGCAGTGCGTCAATCACTCTTTTGTAAAGTTCTACAGGAATAAAATGATCTCCATTGGATCCCAGCAATAAAAAATCCTGTGTAATGTAATGACCGATACTTTCCATTTCAAATTTTCGGGTTTTGTTGAGATAGTCGTATGGTGTTTTCACATTCATGCTGAACATTCCGTGTTGAAGTGCCCATTTTACAAGAGGATCAGCTTCCATTTTCTTTTGAATCAAGGTATTTACCTGCTCTTTTTCACCAAGATCCATCAAAATCCTTAATTCTTTTGGCACCTTACTCAGGACGACCTCATAAAAATCCGGCATAATGCCCCACGCTACGACTCTTTTAATTCTTTTTTCAAAAGCGGCAGCTCTTGGAGCCAGCATTCCACCTAACGATAATCCGATGAGTGTTACATCATTCAGGTTATATTGATCCAGGATCGCCTTTACAGGTCTTTCCCATTCATAAGTGTAATAAATTTCCGATTCTCTTAACGCGGCTCCCTGACCAGGGCCGTCAAACAAATAAACAGCAATACCTTCTGACAATAAATGCTGTACCACCGGCAGAAATTCTTCCATATAGGAATCGTTCCCTCCGTGAATAATCACTGTGTCTTTTATTTCTGTATCGGGAAGACCAATCCAAACGGGAAGTTTTCCGTTCTCAAATTCTACTTCATCGCGTCTGATCGTTGTGTTAAAAAGATCCTGATAATAAGTATAGAACAGCGATTGGGATTTTGCATATAATTTTGATTTATCCGGAGAGCCATCGGCTTCAAAAAACTCCGCCATGCGATAATAACCGATTGCTTTTGAAATCTGATGGTTTTCTTTTGCTCTTTCGGCAAGGTTTGTCATTTCTCTCACCCAATCTTCGGTTGTATTGATCCTGGGAGCAATGGCTCTGATCTCTTCCAGATCGCCTCCGCCCCACATAATGGTACGATTCAGTTGGAAATTAAAATTGGGTTCATCATGCAGTTGATAGGTTCCTTTTTTCATTATGATTTTATTATAGTGAAACATCAGAAGTCTGCTCTTTTAAGTGATACAGCACTTCTTCGACTTAATTTTCATCGAAATTAAGAGGAATGTTTCGCTTTTTTTTTCACCTGGGTTAAAAAAGGATTATGAGCGTTGTGCCCTTATTTTGCTGAGTTGCTGCTGTGTCATTCCCAGATAACCCGCAATATATCCGAGATTGATCCTTTGAAGCCAGTCAGGATGAGAGGCAATAAGGTCATGATAACGTTCATCGGTTGTTTTTATTTGTTGATCAATCAATCTGTTGCCCATTGTTATTAAGCTTTCAGCAAATAAATCTTCCATGAACTGCTGTAATTCGGGAGAATTGGATTTCAGTTTCAGCAGCAGATGGTATGGAAAACGAAATATTTCACTGCCATCCTCAATCACTTCAATCCCAAACGGCATTCTTTTCCCTGACAAGACACTTGAAAAAAGAGCAATAAACTGATCATCCGAACTGATCCAATGGGTGTGATCCTGAGCTTTATCATCGTAATAAAAAATACGGGCTACCCCTTTTTTAATATAAAATAAATCACGGTGAATTTCTTCTACATCAACCAATATTTCTTTCCGCCGATAGGTTTTATTTTCAAATATCTGGGTTAAGTTTTCAATTACTTTGCTGTGCTTCTCACTGATCATAACGAACACAATTTATCAATGAATAATTATCCCATTAAAGGTAGTTGTTTATGAGCAACGAAACACAGCCAGACAAAAAAATATTTTGAATTCGTCCCTATTTAGTAATTACGATCGTCATAGTGTAAAAGATTATATTATGAAGAACATTTTGCATATCATTTCAAGCGCAAGGGGAAATCAATCGTATAGTAAAGGTCTCAGTTCGGCAATCGTACAGAAGCTTCAACAGCAGGAAAGAATTAATCAAGTGATAATACGGAATCTTATGAAGGATATTCCGCCGTATGCTGATGAAATCTCCATTCATGAGTTTTATAAAAATCCAGGATCGTATGATGAGAAAAGTACTGCACTACTTTCTTACGCCAATAAAATTGTTGACGAAATGCGTGAAGCAGATATTATTGTCATTGGAACTCCTATGTTTAATCTGGGAATTTCAACTCCTTTGAAAGGTTGGCTGGATCAGCTGATCCGGGCTGGGGTTACCTATGTTTTTGATGAACAATGGAATCGTGTCGGTCAGTTTAAAGGTAAGAAAGTTTATTTGGCTATTGCTTCCGGCGGACGACGTATTGAAGGTACTCCCGATTATATTTCGGCTTATCTTAAAGATGTCTTCAGAAGCTATACCGGAATTACAGATGTTGAAACATATCGCATTGAGGGAACGATAGAGCCAGGCTTTGAGGCAAATTATGATCAGATCCTGGGAAATTTTGAAATGCAGAATATTTAGACACAAATATTTTCACAATAACACCATTCAAATAGTTCGGATTGGTGATATGTGAGTGAAAAATGGGTATAATTATCGGTTTGTAAGCATAAACAAAACCTTTCTGTATTGGAAAGGTTTTGTTGTATAGATTTTAAATGAATCAGTTTAATATTTCATTCATGTGCGTAAGGATGATAGGTTTTCCATCGGTTATTATGATGGTGTGCTCATGCTGAGCCATGTATCCGCCTTTGTTTCCTACCATCGTCCAGCCATCTTTAAGCTCTACGGCAATGTTTGAATCAGTGGAAATAAATGTTTCAATTGCTACCACAGAATTTTTCTTAAAACGTCTGGTATCGAAACGGTTTTTATAATTCAGCAATTCGTCCGGTTCTTCATGTAAACTCCTTCCGACACCATGGCCGCCCAGATTTTTAATAACTTTAAAACCTCTTTTTCTAGCTTCCGATTCCATCAAAGCACCAATGTCTGCGATTTTTACTCCGCCTTTAATATTGTTGATTGCTTTCTCTAAAATATCTTTAGAAGCATCTACCAGATTCTGATGTCCGTGAATGTCTTTTCCGATTACAAAAGAGCCACCGTTGTCTGCCCAGTATCCGTCAAGTTCAGCTGAAACATCAATATTGATAAGATCTCCTTCTTTCAAAATTCTTTGATCGGAAGGAATTCCGTGGCAAAATTCATTATCTACGCTGATGCATGTCCAACCCGGAAATCCGTACGTCAGGTAAGGAGCTGATTTTGCACCAAAACCGGAAAGTATTTTCGCTCCATATTCATCAAGATCTTTCGTGGTCATGCCGGGTTGAGCATACTTCGTCATCTCCCGTAAAGTATAGGCAACAGCTTCACTTATTTTCTGCATTCCAGCCAGTTCGGATTCGTTTGTGATAGACATTGTTTTTGATTTGATTATTGATAACGACAAAGTTATGAAATTTAAGTCAATAGAACTGGTGTTTGAGACCAGCAGGTCTACCAATTCTGTTTGCATAAAAATCCTTTTTAAAATTAATTCAGAAAGGATCTATTTCAATCATTTTGATTTTAATTTTTCTGATATGAAAAATTTCCTACAATAAATCTATAGGCAAGAGTTGAATGATACTCATCAACAGTACAAAAAAAGAGGCAGCTCCGAAGAACTACCTCTCAAACATTAACTGTTTATTGAAGAATTATGATGTTTTATTTCCAGCCTCCACCTAAACCTTTGTAGATATCCACTATCGTACTCAGTTGTTTTTGTTTGGCTTCTATAAGATCCATTTTAGCATCCAGTGCATCTCTCTGATTCAAAAGAACCTCAAGGTAATCTGCTCTGGAATTTCGGAACAATTGGTTGGCAATGTCAATAGACTGATCCAATGCTTTTGTTTCCTGAGATTTTAATTGATAATACTGATCTATATTTTTGATCTTCGACATCAGATTGGCCACATCCAGATAGGCATTTAATATTGTTTTATCATACTCATATAAAGCCTGTATCTGTTTGGCATCTGCCGTCTGAAAATTAGCTTTGATCGCACTTTTATTAATCAGTGGTCCTGCCAGTTCACCTGCAAGATTATAAGCAATAGATTCCGGCAATTTTACCAAATATGATGGTTTAAATGCTTCCAGCCCTAGCGTTACAGAAATTTCAAGGGAAGGATAAAATTCTTTTCTTGCTGCCTGTACATCAAGTTTTGAAGCCTTCAGTTCCAATTCTGCCTGTTTTATATCCGGACGATTTGCCAATAATTGTGACGGAATTCCGGTATAAATGGTTTGAGGAATTATAGACATAAAGTCTTCCTTAGCTCTGATAATAGGCTGCGGATATCTTCCCAATAATGCATTAATTTCATTCTCCTTTTCGGTGATCTGCTGGCGGATGGTATATTCTGTAGCTTTTGACTTAGCCAGTTCTGCTTCAAATTTCTTCACCGCCAACTCTGTAGCTGCCGCCGCTTCCTTCTGAATTTTAGAAATCTCTAACGCTCTTTGCTGAAGTTTGATATACTGCTGTATAATATCCAATTGATTGTCGAGTGCCAGTAATTCATAATAATCATCGGCTACCTCTTCAATAAGATTAGATAGTACAAAGTTTTTTCCCTCCACTGTAGAAAGGTAATGAGCTACCGCAGACTCTTTTTCATTTCGTAGTTTTTTCCAGATATCTATTTCCCAGTTGGCCATTAAACCTCCTTCGAAATTACCCAGCGGATCAGGCATATCTCTGCCCGGTTCAATTTGGGTAGTAGCATCACCGGCACCTTCACTGGTATAACGGCCGGCTTTTTTCAGCCCGGCTCCTACTGCTGCAGAAACTGTTGGGCTTAGTCTTCCTTTTTTAGCTAAAACACCACTCTTCGCGATTTCTATTTCCTGAAGAGTGATCAGTAATTCCTGGTTATTCTTTAAAGCCGTTTCAATCAGGCTTACCAGATTAGGATCAGTGAAAAACTGTCTCCATGGCGTTGTTCCGCTGTTAGTATTCGCATCCTGCTTTTCTTCCTGGTTGAAATTTTGAGGTAAATTTTCTTTCACCTCGTCTTTTATGACTGTCGCCATCGGAGCTTTACAACTTGTCACGACAAGAGATAAGGCAATGGCTGTGATTATACTTTTAGTCTTCAAATTTTCCATCGTGTTCATAAGGTTCAGTTTGTTCTGTTAAAGGATTTTCTTCCTCATATTTTGCCAATTTCGATTTTTCAGCAATGGTTCCGAAGATATAGTACAATCCGGGAATAACCATTAGCCCGAAAATTGTCCCGATCAACATACCTCCTGCCGCAGCAGTACCAATCGTTCTGTTTCCTACAGCTCCGGGTCCCGTTGCAACAACCAATGGAATCAATCCGGCAATGAAGGCAAATGAGGTCATCAAAATCGGACGGAAACGGATCGCAGCTCCCTCAATAGCAGCTTGTGCTACAGGAATACCTTCTTCAGCTTTCTTCTGTACAGCAAACTCTACGATCAATACGGCATTTTTACCTAAAAGTCCTATCAACATGACCATTGCCACCTGCGCATAGATATTATTTTCCAAGCCTAAAAGTTTTAAACATAAAAATGCCCCGAAAATACCTACCGGAAGGGATAAAATAACAGGAAGCGGAAGTATAAAACTTTCATATTGTGCAGAAAGGATCAAATAAACAAATCCTAAACATACCAGGAAGATGAATACGGCTTCATTTCCACGGCTTACTTCATCTTTTGAAATACCAGCCCAGTCGATCCCAAAACCTCTCGGAAGTGTCTTATCAGCAACTTCCTGAATCGCCTGAATCGCCTGACCACTGCTGTATCCCAATGCCGGAGTACCACTTACTCCGAGTAGGGAACCATTTGATCTTTGTCATTTTTCACATATAACTTCAACAAATCTGTTGGTAAGGCACGGTACTGAGGCCCGGCCTGCACAATCACCTTATAAGGTCTGTCAAAACGAATGAAACTCGTCTCATAATTGGAACCGATAAGGGTAGACAGGTTGTCCATTGCTTTTTCAATGGTAACCCCTTTCTGCTCAGCAAGATCATTATCTATCTTCAACATATATTGAGGGAAACTCGCAGAATAGAATGTAAACGCTGATCCTAGTTCCGGACGTTTTTTCAACTCCTTTACAAAGTCATTACTTACCTGTTCCATTTTATGATAATCTCCACTTCCTGCTTTATCCAGTAAACGAAGTTCAAAACCTCCCGCAGCACCATATCCGGGAACTGACGGCGGTTGGAAAAATTCGATATTGGCTCCCGGAATATTCTTAGCTTTCTTTTCCAGCTGTTCGATGATTTCAGCCGCAGATTCCTTACGATCTTCCCAGCTTTTAAGGTTGATCAGACAGGTTCCTGAGTTTGATCCAGTTCCTTCCGTCAGGATTTCATATCCTGCGAGCGAAGAAACAGACTGCACGCCGTCAATATCTTCAGATTCTTTCAGTAGTTCTCTGGCAATCTGATTGGTTCTTTCCAACGTAGATCCCGGAGGAGTTTGAATAATGGCATAAATCATCCCCTGGTCTTCCGCAGGAATAAACCCTGAAGGAAGAGAATTACTAAGGAAGAAGGTACAGGCACAAAATGCCAGCAGCAATGGAAGGGTAATTGTTTTCTTCGTCACTGTTTTATTCAGCATCTTCTCATATTTCCCTGCTCCTTTGTTGAAAATATTATTGAATTTATCAAGGAAAATGGTAACCGGAGTTTTCTTCTTCGCTTTTCCGTGATTATTTTTTAAGATTAAGGCACATAAAGCCGGAGTCAATGTTAGAGCCACAACTCCCGATAGAATAATGGCTGAAGCCATTGTAATAGAGAACTGACGGTAAAATACTCCTACCGGACCTGACATAAATGCAATCGGAATAAATACAGAGGCCATTACCAGTGTGATGGCAATAATTGCTCCACTGATCTCATGCATTGCTTCTTCCGTAGCCTTCAAAGGTGAGAGATTTTTTTCTTCCATTTTGGCATGAACTGCCTCAATCACTACAATCGCATCATCTACAACCACCCCGATGGCCATTACCAATGCAAAGAGAGAGATCATATTCAATGTAATTCCAAATGCGGACATGATGGCAAAAGTTCCCACCAATGAAACCGGAACTGCCAGTGCAGGAATCAATGTTGAACGCCAGTCGCCGAGGAATAGAAATACGACAATAGCTACCAATACAAAAGCCTCAAATAAAGTATGTATTACCTTTTCCATCGAGGCATCAAGGAACCTTGAAACGTCATAACTGATATCATAATGCATCCCTTTTGGAAAGTTATTCTTTTCAAGATCTGCCATGAGGGTTTTCACATTCTTGATAACATCACTTGCATTGGATCCATAGGATTGTTTTACGGTGATCGCAGCGGACGGTTTCCCATTCAATGTAGAATAAATATCATACATTGAACTTCCGAATTCAATATCAGCAACATCTTTCAATCGTACCGATTCACCATCAGGTTTTGCTTTTAAAATAATATTTCCGTAATCCTTTTCATTGTTGAAACGTCCTGGATATTTTAAAACATACTCAAAAGACTGCGAACGTTTCCCGGAGCTTTCGCCTGTTTTTCCCGGAGAAGCCTCTAAACTCTGCTCGTTCAGCGATTCCATTACTTCATCAGCTGAAATATTGTAAGCAGTAAGCCGATCCGGTTTAAGCCAGATACGCATTGCATATTCACGGGTTCCCAGGATATCGGCAAAACCTACCCCACTCACCCTTCTCAACTCAGACATCACGTTGATATCTGCATAGTTGAAGAGGAATTTCTGATCGGCTTTAGGATCATCACTGTATAAGTTAATATACATCAACATGTTAGGTTCTTCACGGGTAATCTTCACCCCTTCACGAACAACCAATGGTGGAAGTTTGTTTACTACCGAAGACACACGGTTTTGCACGTTTACCGCTGCAACATTGGGATCCGTTCCTAAATCAAATACAATCTGAATAGAAGCTTCCCCGTCATTTCCGGCATCTGAGGTCATGTATTTCATACCCGGTACCCCATTCAATCCTCTTTCCAACGGAATTACAACGGATTTGATCAACAGTTCGTTGTTCGCACCGGGATATTCCGCAGTAATATTTACTTTTGGCGGAGAAATGGAAGGGAACTGGGTCACCGGAAGTTTTACCAATGATAATATCCCTAAAAAGACAATAATCAATGAGATTACAATAGACAGAACAGGTCTGCGAATGAATTTCTTAAACATAATTCTTCATTTTAGAGTATACTACTCTGCTTTTAATTTCAATGATTGAAGAACCTTCTCAGGATTCTGGAATTTGGTTTTAATTTTCTGGTCATCTTTCACCTTTTGAACACCTTCTAAAAGAATCTGATCCCCTTTAAAAAGGCCTGAACCTACCATATACAAATCAGGAAGCTCATAAGCTACTTTGATATTGCGTGATTTTGCAGTACCATTTTTATCGATCACAAATACATATTTCTGATCCTGAATTTCATAGGTAGCTTTTTGAGGGATGATTAAGGCATTATGAACCGGCATTGCCATCTGAACTTTTCCGGTTTCACCATTTCTCAGAAGTTTGTCAGGGTTTGGAAATTTAGCACGGAAAGCGATATTTCCCGTCTCATTATCAAATTCTCCTTCAATAGTCTGAATTTCTCCTTTTTGTGGATAGGTTTCTCCATTGGCAGTAATAAGTGCCACCTGGTTACTTCCGCGATCTGCCTTATGCGTCTGATAGCTTAAATATTCAGGTTCAGAAACATTGAAATAAGTATAGATACTTGTGTTATCGGATAGGGAAGTCAACAAATCTCCTTCATCCACGAGACTTCCAAGCTTTAAAGGAATTCTGTTGATCACTCCTGAAAACGGAGCTTTGATATCTGTAAATGACAAATGGATTTGTGCCAGTTTCATTTCTGCATTGGCGGCATCCAGCTTGGCTTTTGCCATTGCTTTTTCGTTTTTAGATACAATGTTGTTTCCTGCCAGTGTACTTGCATTTTTAAGCTCAATAGAGGCCTGCTCTACTTCTGCTTTTGCTTTTAATAATTCGGCCTGATAGAGTTTAGGCATAATTCTGAACAATGTCTGTCCAGCCTGTACATATTGTCCTTCATCAACAAAAATTTTCTCAAGGAAACCTTTTTCCTGAGCCCGAACTTCAATATTCTTCACAGATTGAATCTGGGCTACGTATTCTTTGTTGATTACAGTATCCATTACTACAGGAGATGTTACAGGGTATACCGTAACCTCTTCTTTTTCTTCTTTTTTCTTATTGCAGCCAACCGCCAACAGAAGGGCACTCAGCGCAATTCCCGAAGCAACTCTCTTTATCATAATTCTAGAGTTTGTATAAATCGTTAATGTTTGAATAGAAATAAAATGGTAATTAAGAGTAACGCGGTGTGATGATTACCAACAAGCACAACGCAAAGCTCTCCACCTGAAATCAGGCAGAAGTTGAAAGGAAAAAAGAATTTTTAAATTCTAATGGAACGGATCAGAATAAATTTTTTGGTAGAAAGACTAAAAACAAAATCATCAATGTCAGGTTTTAGTCGTTTGCAAGCCTTTAATCCGAAAATATAAATAAGACTAAAAACACCGGCAAAAACTGCAATTGTCTGCAATATATCAGACAACTGGAAATCATTTTCGGCTAATTCTAAGGTTGAATTATCAATATTATCCGCCATCTGCTGAACCGAAAGTTTTTCAAATGTTTGATTCAGACGGTTGGCTTTTTTAGGCAAGTGATGAGAAACATGACCAGAATAGTCATTTCGGAGCGTTTTAACATTAAGTCTACTTTCTACTACGAAGAGCAGAAAAAGACCGGTTAAAAAATATACGATGTAGTTTCTCATTTTGAAGTTGCAAATGTACATTTAGATTATCATACCGTCATAGTAGATTAACAAAATTTAACGATTCTTTAAATAAACTGAATCAAAAAATTTAACAAAAATTAAAATATCATTACCATGTATTTAAAAAAACAAAACTGAAAACAGGGATAAATAGTATAAAATATAAATCACAAGTAACAAACGAAAACCCCTACTTTTGCAATTTTCGCCAGCAGGTAACCCGCTATAATCTAAAAACATAGAATCAAAAACTAATTTTTATCATGAATTCAAATAATTCACATTTGGTTATTGTAATTCTCTTTTTTTTGAATTATTTTTGCCGCAAATTAAAACAACAAATGAAAAAAAATGAAAAAGAAATTAACTTATCAGGTTGGAAATAAAATAGTAAAAAAAACAAATAATACTTATTCTAACATCAAATCCCATCTCTAACTAATCCTTTTTTTGTCTTCATGAAAATTGCCTAGCCGGACTGTACCACAGGTACCGATATTAAAGCATATTCGTTAGTTTATGCAAAATTAACATATATTTATTAAAAATATTCGTAAATTTATATAGTATTAACACCGTAATTCATGAAACACTTTAAAATCACTTATCACTATGAAAAAATTATTACTACCAATTCTTATGGGATTGGCCATCTTTTCCTCAACAGCGTGTAAACATCCGGGTAAAGAAGCTGAAACAATTACAGCAGCTGCCCCTGAAAGCACAGATGACGTCTCCAAAAATGTGTACGTGGATAGTTATGGTGAAAAAATAGAAGTCACCATCAACAAAACAAAGAACACGGCAACCATCCATCTGGATGGAAAAACATATGATCTTAAGAAAAGTGAGGCCTTACCGGAATATACTGCCTCCAATGAAGAGTATCAATATTCTGAAATCAAAGGCAATGTTACTTTTTTGAAGAAAAATGTTGATATGGTTTTGTTTCACCTTAAACAAGGTAAAAAAGAATCAGGCCCTGCAAAAATGGCATCATATTAGTATATATTAAACAAACGTTTAAAAATTTAAATTATGAAAAGCTTGTATTCTTATTTATCAGCTCTTTTTCTGGCTGTATTTCTTGTTTCATGTAATACACAAACTGCACAGAAACCAACCACAACAGATATCACAGGAAAAACCTGGAAATTAACTGAACTTAACGGGCAGCCTATCAAACTAAAAAATCCTAAAAATAATCCACATTTCAAACTTGATATGAATGGAATGAAATACGAAGGTTACGCCGGTTGTAACGGATTGGGCGGTACTTTTGAAATCAAACAGGATATCATGAGAATTAAGTTTAATCAGGGAGTATCTACGATGATGGCGTGTGAAGATCTGGATATTGAAAACCAGTTTTCAAAGGCTTTGCTATCTGCCGATAATTATTCTATAAATGGAAATACTTTGACTTTAAACAAGGCAAGAATGGCTCCTTTAGCTAAATTTGTCCTTCAATAATAAAGAATCAAATCAAAATAAAAATGCCTTACGATTGTAAGGCATTTTTTATGTCTTTTTATTGAATTTCAGATAATATATTAAAAGGCTTAGATTCACCAGAACGGCAAATGAATTGGATAAGATAATCGGTAATTCGTTCTTCATTACCCCATACCATACCCACAGCGACAATCCTGAAATCAAAATCAAAAGCATAACCAAAGAGATGTCTTCTACATTTTTCTCTTTAATCACTTTTACCAGTTGAGGAATCATCGAGACTGAAGTAAGTACTCCTGCCACAATACCTAATATATTTTCATTCATAAATTCGTTGATTACTATAAAAATATGAATTTTTACAATAGCTTATTCAAATCGATTCAATGAAACTTCTTCATGCAAAGGAATATCCTCTTCAATACAACGGAATAAATCCCTGGCAAAATAACATCCGTTCAAAATACCACGTGCGCCGAGCCCATTGAAAACGTACAAATTATTAAAAGTTCCTTGTCTTCCAATGATAGGTCTTCTGTCTTTTACCGTCGGACGAAAACCAAAATGCACCTCTTTTACTTCAAAATCATAGGGATAAAATTCCGAAAGCCCATTTACCAATTGGGTAACGGCAGATTCATCAACATGATTATGAAGTTGGTCTCTATCATACGTTCCACCATAAAAGTGAAGTCCGTTATCGGTTGGAAATAAAAAGTGCTTCTTTTTAATCGTTATATTTTCAGGAATGGGTTGAGAAAGCTTAACCCTTATATGATGGCCTTTGTTGGCATTTACTGTAATCCCGGAAAAATAAGGGTTGTCTTTTACCGCCATACCCTCACAGAAAATAATATTTTTAAAATTAAAATCTTTATAAACCAATTGAGAAGGATCCAGCAGGGTGTAATCGAATTTTTCTTTTACTAAAAAGTCATTTTTTTCAAAATAATCAAATAAACCGGTGAAAAATCCATTCACATTAAGTCTGGCAGATTGATTTACCTTTCCGGTGTGAAAGTCGTTTTTTACTATATCTATATGCTCAAATTTTTCTTCAAGAAAACCAGACAGTTCTTCGGTAGCTGATTTTTTTAACCAAAGCTTTTGTTCGTTTTCGTCATGAAAAATTCTGTGAATAGAAGCATCAATCAAATAGTTTTTACCTGTATATGATGCGATCTCTTTAAGACTGTCTTTAAGAAAATCAATTTGTTCCTGAGCTTTCCAGAATGTGGTAAACTTTTTGAGAACAACAGGATTGATAATTCCGGCAGAAACCTGAGATGCACTCTTTCTCCCTTCAGAAAAAATCACAAATGATTTGTTATTTTTAATCAGCTGATGGGCAAAAAACAGCCCAGCATATCCGTCACCTACGATAATATAATCTACATTTTTCATATGAGAAATTTCATTTACTTAAAGGTCATATGCAATCACCTACTTCATTTACTACTTATAAGCAATAAACAAAGGGGTGATTTCATAATAAAAAAACCTGAGTAAAAGTACTCAGGTTTTGTATAAATATCAAGTGAAATCTAGTAATTCCACATATCATTTTCCATTTCAAGAATCTGCTTTTTGATCCTATCACTTTCATCTATCTGATCATCAGCATCTTTAGGGATGTAATCTTTAATAGTACCATCTCCTAAACCGCTTGAAGATTTATAGATAACCGATGAAAATCTTCTTGCATTGATAATATCATCGAAAGATAAGTCAGCTGAAGAATTTTTTCTGTTGAAAACATAATTATTAGCTAAAATATCTCTTGCATTAGGATAGAAAATCCAGAACAAATCGATAAGCTCATCATTTCCTGCAATAGGTTTTCCGTCTGGTCCGATAACTCCCTGTACTGCAGGGTCAGGTCCCATAGCTGCGAGACCAAGAGGTCTGTACTTCATTTGTCCATCTCTCTTATCCACAAACCACATACCCATTATTTTAAGAACTTTTACTTTATCAGTGGTCGTTTTAAATACGTCGGTATATTCTTTTTTCTCCTTATCTGTTAGTTGTCTTCCAGAGTTTAAGATATCAATGGCAGCATCGTTGATTCTAACATTTTCCAATCTTTTCTGAATTCCTTCAGGAGAAAGTTTCACTGTAAAGTTTTCATCATCATATACCTGCTCAATTTTCCCTGTTAAAGCTGCATCTAGCAATAACTGATATAAAGATCTTGTAGGAGTAGCAAGAAGACCATCCGGATTGTCATAATAGAACGGTTGGTTGATCTTATCATTCATATCAATGATTTCCCAAACAAACATACTCTTAAGGATATCTTTATCCTCAACAAATCCATATTCAAGAGGTTTTACTGTTTTATCAATAATAGTATCACCAACTTTTTGTTTGTTCTCCTCTCTCATCTTTCTAAACTCTTCTGGAGAAGAAGCGTTCAGAATAGTCTGGGAAAAAGCAAATCCCGAAACTAATACTAAAAGGGTGCTAATATATTTTTTCATAATAAATTACAATTTTAGTCCTATTGAACATTAATTAGTATAGGAGTAATGTTTTTAATAGTTTGTCCTTCAAGACCTTGAGCTGTAGCTTTAATATCAAATATTGAAACAACATCTCCGGTTCTCAGATTCTTGATTAATCCTGCTGCGTCATTTAATGAATTACCATGAATCAATAATGCTGCTCTACCAGGTACTCTTACCATAAACTGAGTTACAGTAAATGAAACCGGGAAGTCGAAATCAGGAATAGCAGCCTGTACAGATTGATTTGGAATAGACGTTGCCGGCATTGACAATACGTTCATACCTCTCATCTGACCTTGCGGTGGTGGTACATTCTTGATTCTATATTCAAATACCTGAGATACTGTTTTACCATAAGGATCTACTCCGGAAAGTGTCAACTTAACTGTAGTACCTGTTGAAGGCTTCACATTCCATTTACCAGGACCTGTATTTTTTACAGTAGCTCCCGGAGCTGATAATGAAAGTTTAGAATTATCGGCACCTAAGATTGATCCTGATACAGGGTTCTCAAGTCCTCTATACATTACATTCATTTTATCAGCAGAAAGTAATAATCCTTTTTCAAGTTTTACTTCTCTAGGACCTGCGATTACATTATAGGTATGCGTCCAAGGGAAAGGTTGTGACTTACCTGAAGCATCTGTTAATGTAATAGTTCCTCCTAACTTATGTTCTCCTATTCCGGCACCGGTGATTGAAATAATACCTTTACCATTCTCCACTTTACTAACACCAGAAATACTGATCTTGTTACTGTTTGAATAAGTTCCCAGCATTACTTTAACTTCGGCCTGCTTACCAGCCTGGATGTCAACCGGACCTGAAACAATTGGCTCATAGCTAGAAAACTTAATACTAGCATCAACTTTTTCCTGAAGCAATAGTGCTAATGCATCAGACTGAACATTTCTGGCATCATTTTGGATAATCTCCAAGTTAGATATTGCAGCAATTAGCGGCTGGTGATAAAATTTATTTTGGAACCAGGTCTTATCATTTGGGGATTTCCCTTTAGGGTACTCCGCGATAAGAGACTTGTTAGCTCTCTCTACCAAATCTTTAAGTTGTGCATTGTTACCAAAAGTAGTGTTGATATAATTTCTTACATCATCAATTTTACGTTTTAGTTCCAGCGCATTAGGAGACGGTGAATTTTCATCTCCTTCTTTAAAGAAGTATTCAGTTGTAGCCTCATTGTTATTCAATGCAGCGAAATTTTCACTTACATCGATTTCTTTTCCTGTTTTAGGATCTTTATCATGAAACTCAGATTGTTTTTTCAACAAATCTTTGATATCCTGAGCAGATTTAACCAATACGTCAATCTTGGTCTTCAAAACTTTGTAATCTTCCCAAGGTTTTGCATAGGTATCAGGAACTTGTTGCGCTTTAGCTTCTAACGTTCTTTCAAAAATCTTTTCATTTTTTCTTTCCGTTAAAGTTCTTGTTTCATTCAGCGCTCTTGTAGAGTCATAATATGATCTGATGATTTCTGCATCAATATTTAGGGCCATCATCGCGATGAACACCAAATACATCAGGTTGATCATCTTCTGACGAGGGGTCTGTTTTCCTTGTGCCATTCTCTTTTCTTTGTTTGTTGATTAAATAGTTAAAATTAGAAATGGTTAGGAATTAAGATTTCATAGCGGTTAGCATACCACCATAAACTCTATTTAAATTATTAAGATTAGAAGTTAAACCTTGTAGCTCTTGATTGAATTTTTCAGAATGTTCAGCAGATTTCTGCATATCTGCCACATATTTATTAGCAAATTCAGATTGCTTTTTGCCATTTTCAAGCTGCATTGCGTATAAAGCATTCATACTTTCCATATGCAGAGCCGCTTTGTTTAGCTGATCATTATATTTATGGGTAGAAGCAGATACATCCACAGTCTGATTGATCTGGTCAACAGAACTTGAGAATTTATCAATTCCTGTTCTTAGTCTGTCAAATAATTGTACATCTAATTTAGCATCCTGAAGCATCTTGTCTAATTTGTTAGACAGAGAATTTTCAAGTTCAGCAAATTGATCCTTTGTATTTTTAGTTGTTACATTTGAGTGTAAAGGGTTCGGGTGTGCATGCTTATCTAATAATTCAGGATAAACATTTTCCCAGGCATAAGACTCTTCAGTTTTTGGAGGGTCAAAGGCAAAAATGATAAAGATAATAGCCTCTGTAATAAGCCCTACTGTAAGAGCGATATTACCGTTAATTGGTCCCAGGGTAATGTGAGTAATTTTAAGCCAAGCTCCAAGAATTACAATTGCAGCACCGAATGAATAGAAGAAATTCATCCAAGCATCTTTTGTCTTAAACATATTGAGTTAGTTTTTTTAATGTTAAATAAAATTGTATTGAAAATAATTGTCTGGTTAATTTCTGTTAACTCTTCTTGGTTTAACAGCTGCTTCAGGAATATCCTGTACAGTTCTAAATCCGATATAGCTTCTTGCTGAATCTTTTCTTTCCCAATCTCTGGCTCCCGTCATTAGTGCATATCCTATATCTTTCCAAGATCCACCTCTTACAGATTTTTTAGTATCCTTTGTATCCTTAGTAGAAGGATTTAATGTAGAAGAGAACCCGTACGAAGAATTGTTATATGCAGACACGGTCCACTCAGAAACGTTTCCAGCCATATCAAATAACCCAAACCCATTTTTCTTAAACTTCTTAACTGGAGCTGTATATGTATAAGTACCCTTTTTCTCGTCTTCCATGTAGTTACCTCTCTTCGGTTTGAAGTTGGCTAAGTAGCAACCTCTGTCATCCATTAAATATGGACCTCCCCAAGGGTAAGTAGCATTTTGCATTCCACCTCTTGCAGCATATTCCCACTCTACTTCGGTTGGAAGACGGAACGTCAATGGTCTTTGTTTTTTTCTTTTTAAACTTTCGTTGTAATCAGTTTTCAATTTAGATCTGAAGTTACAATAAGCTCTTGCCTGATCCCATGTTACACCAACTACAGGATAGTTTTTGTAAGCTTTGTGCCAGAAATATTGTTCAAATAATGGCTCATTGTAAGCAAAGTGGAAATCTTTTACCCAAACCGTAGTATCGGGATAGATCGCGATACTCTGGCTTTTAAGGTAATTGGCTCCTCTTTCGTTATCTGCAAGTGCTGCATCCATATCACCCCAACGGTATGTATATTTCAGTTTACTTACATCTAAAATTCTTTCGTTTCCTATTCTGGAAGAAGCCGGCAAGTACATAGATTCTAAAACTTCCGCATATTCTACATCAGGGTATTTTGAAGTACTCCAGTGTAAAGGGATTTTCCAGTCTAGTCTTTTGCTTGCATCATAGCTTCCATCCTCCCGGCCGCCTTGGCCTTCCATATATTCTTGATAAGGTGTTAAATTTTCTTCTTTTTTAGCAAGATATGCATAGTCTCCTATAGCTGCTCCTTTACGTCCGCCTTCGTCACCACCTTCTCCGGCAGCTTCAGCAAGTAAAGTTCTAGCGATAGAATCTCTTACATAATTGATAAATACTCTGTATTCTGAATTGGTAGTTTCTGCTTCATCCATGAAGAAAGAAGAAACAGTAACTGTCTTCAATGATGCTTTTTCAGGAGTATTTGTTGGATCCTGATCTGCCAGACCAGCAACAAATGAACCTGCAGGAATTGCGACCATTCCGTATGGTCTTTCCGCAACAAATGATTTCGTTTTTTCTCTTGGTATCAATTCACCTTTTGTTCCTGGCTTCCCTACAGAAGAGCTGCCACCACCTGAACAAGATACCGATGCTACCGATGCAGACAATAATAAAAGAAATATCCTTTTCATGTTAATTTTTATAATTAAGCCGTAAATATATAATTTTTTTAAGAAACTTTTAAGATTTTTTTTGAAATAACGGAAGAAATCTAAATTTATTTTATTTACAACATTTTTTTATTCCACGGTTACAGATTTTGCAAGGTTTCTCGGTTGATCTACGTTGGCACCTCTATACACTGCAATGTAGTAAGCAAGCAGTTGCAAAGGCACTGACGCCACGATCGGAGAGAAACATTCTGATGTTTCCGGGATTTCAATAACATAATCTGCCATTTCGCTAACCTGACGGTCACCTTTATTAACAACAGCTATAATTTTTCCTTTTCTTGCTTTAATTTCCTGAACGTTACTTACAATCTTATCATAGTGACCTTTTTTAGGTGCGATGATAACGATCGGCATATTTTCGTCTATTAACGCAATAGGGCCGTGCTTCATTTCTGCTGCCGGATATCCTTCTGCGTGGATGTAGGAAATTTCTTTTAATTTTAATGCTCCTTCTAAAGCAGCAGGATAATTGTATCCTCTTCCTAAATAAAGGAAATTGGTAGTACTGATAAAATCTTTTGCAATCTGCTGGATCTGCTCGTGAGTAGAGCTTAATACCTCTTCAACTCTCTTAGGAATAGCATCCAGTTCAGCAATAAGGCTCATAAATTCGGCATTACCTAAATTCCCGTTATGTTTTCCTAACTTGAATGCGATCAAAGTAAGAATCGTAAGCTGAGCGGTAAAAGCTTTTGTAGAAGCTACTCCGATTTCAGGACCTGCATGGGTGTATGAACCTGCATCTGTAATTCTTGCAATGGAAGAATCCACTACATTACAGATACCATATATAAATGCACCTTTTTCTTTTGCTAATTTTAGAGCAGCCATTGTATCAGCGGTTTCTCCTGACTGAGAAATTGCAATCACTACGTCTTTATCTGTAATGATAGGATTTCTGTATCTGAATTCCGAAGCATATTCTACTTCAACCGGAATTCTAGCATATTCCTCAATAAGATATTCTCCGATAAGACCTGCATGCCATGAAGTTCCACAAGCAATAATGATAATTCTGTTGGCATTCTTGAATCTTTCAAGATGATCCCAGATACCAGCCATTTTGATAACGCCCTCATCAACAAGAAGTCTACCTCTCATTGTATCGTGTATAGACTTCGGCTGTTCGAAGATTTCTTTAAGCATAAAATGCTCGTATCCTCCTTTCTCAATCTGCTCCAGGCTTAATTTAAGCATTTGGATTTCAGGCTCAATTTTAGAATTATCGTTAATTGTTCTGATATCTACTCCATTTTCAAGAGAAATGGTTGCCATATGTCCTTCTTCAAGATAGATGGCTTCTTTTGTAAATTCTACGAAAGGAGAAGCGTCAGACGCAATAAAGTACTCCTTATCACCGATTCCGATTGCTAAAGGAGAACCTAATCTTCCTACAACCAATACTCCAGGATAGTCTTCGTGAAGTACCGTGATTGCATAAGCTCCATATACCTCATTCAATGCATATCTCACTGCAGTCGGGAAGTCTATTTCAGGGTTGAGATCCATAAAATACTGGATCAGATTAACCAAAACTTCTGTATCTGTTTCTGATTTGAAAGTAAATCCTTTTTCAGTAAGCATTGTTTTAATAGTATCATAATTCTCAATGATCCCGTTATGTACAATTGCTATTTTACCATTATTTGACAAATGTGGATGGGAATTTCTATCACTAGGCACCCCGTGAGTAGCCCAACGTGTATGCCCCATTCCAATGTTGAATTTTCCTTTAAAATCTTTCGAAATATTCACCAAATCATCAACTTTACCTTTTGTTTTTTCTACTTCCAATTTATTATTTGGACCTTCCAAAACAATTCCGGCACTGTCATATCCTCTGTATTCTAGTCTTCTAAGCCCATTGATTACAATATCATAAGCATCCTGAAAACCTGTATATCCTACTATTCCGCACATATTTATTTTGTCTAGTGTTGTTGTTTATTGTGTTTTATTTTTTTGTCGCGTAAGTAACGATTAGCTGTACTCTTTTATTATTCGTACTACCAGCACTTCCTACTAAGACAGTTCTGTTCATATCGATTGCTCTCGTTGTGTATTTTGCTCCTACAACGGCACCTTGGCTATTTCTCGCAAACGATCCCTGGCTGATACGTAATGGATTGTTGACAAATGGTTTATTATCATTACTGGTGTCTTGCTTACCTTCAACAATATTCTTAAGCGTTTTTGTGATTGTAAAATCATAATAGTCAGTATTATCCTTATTACCGATAGTATAAATACTGAATCCATTAAGGGCATCAGATGTAAACTGTGTAAGGTCTGTCTTATTATCTTTTGTAGTCACCTTAGGAACAAGCGTAAATCTGCGATCTGCCGCTACACCTTTTGTATTTGTATAAAACGAGCTACTAGGATCGACATACAATCTAATTTTCGCTCCTATGATACCAATCTTCTCATCCAAAAACTTCTTCTTAAGTTTCTCAATTTCATCATCCGGAATTTTCACTTCAATAGATGGACCTCCCATTCCCTGAACATAAAGTTTTGGATCTCCGCTTGTTGGGTTACTTCCTGACACAGCATCCTTAACCGGGGCTCCATTTCTATTATATTCATATTGTCCGATATGAGCGTTAGGACTTCCAAGACTAAACTTAAGAGTGGTCTGTGGATGAGTTACTACCCCATTATCCGTTTTATCATATTTGTAGTACATAATCAGTTCCATATCATCCGGTGAGAACTGGAAAAGATATCCGTCCGTTGGTTCTACAGAAATTCTGATTCCTTTGAAATATCTTGTGAAGTTGGCAGCGTCCTGAAGTTCAGGTTTCCCTTTTTTATCTATGATCTGAGTCTGGAAAAAGTTGGTATTAGATAAATTAATTCTAAACCCTAAGTTCCCTGTGAATACATTGCTGTTATCAGATTTCTTCGTAACCGAAACAGTACTTACAGTCCCGTCAAAAACACCTGAACCCAATAATGCACCAGTACTTACAGTTACATTAGAACGTTGGAAGTTTTCAGCGTTAGCATCCAAGAATGTAGTCACTTCCTCTACATTTATTTTCATGGATTTAGTGGTCTTATAGTTACCATATTTACGAACAGGATATGTCTTTTTCTCAATTGAAACAGCTACCTTTTCAGCACCAACCGGAAAATCACTTCTATCATAAGCACCAGGTGCTTTGATTGAATCTGCAATATAATAAATATCGTCTGCTGTATTAGCCGGTGGTCTTACTACCAGTACAACAGAATCCACTTTTGCATTCGGACCATTAAAATCAAAATTATCTGAAGGCATTCTCAACTGGGTAAGGTAAGATGCTTTCTGCATACCAAAGTTTGATTCATTGAAAGCTCCCAAGACTCCAACAGACACGAGCCCGTTTGATGCATTCACTGCACTAAATAGTCTGGAGGCATCACTTCGTATAGAATCGTTATTGTCGATATTGTATGCAATTACATCAATTGGAAGTTCATTACCTTGTGCGGCATCTTTATCAAACAGTTGCTGCCCAAGAGCATCTGCATCGGGTTCACAGTTATAAAGGATTGTACTTGCGAAAATCGCCAATAGAAGCATGGCGAAGGTCCTTTTAAGAGTATGAGTCATTAAAAATGTGTTTTAATAAAGTTGGTTTATAGAATCTACGTCAAGATACTCGGATTTTTGAGTAGAGGTTTCGTTAAAAGCCTTATCAAGGTCTTCATCCAGAAACTCGTCTCCTTTCACTACGGCATCTACATAGTTCATGCTTTCGATAACAAAGCTTTTGATTGTTGGATTTTCTAACGCTTTTAATCCTGAAATATTATCAAACTTCAATTTTTCATCAATCTTTTTGTCAAGGTCTGCGTCCTTCTCATTATAAAGAGAAAGAACAATTTTAGCGTCCTTAAAGTAAGTATCTGATTCGTAATAAGTTTTAAGATAAATTGGAACAAATGAAGACATCCATCCATTAAGATGAATAACATCAGGAACCCAGTTCAGTTTCTTGATGGTTTCGATAACTCCTCTTGCAAAGAAAATGGCTCTTTCGTCATTATCTTCGAAAGGATTTCCTTCATCGTCGACATAGTATTGTTTTCTCTTGAAGTATTCTTCGTTGTCGATAAAGTACACCTGAAGTCTTTCCCCCGGAAGAGACGCTACTTTAATGATTAAGGGTTGATCCAGATCATTGATGATGATGTTCATTCCTGAAAGGCGGATCACCTCATGCAGTTGGAATTTTCTCTCACTTATTTGTCCAAATCTTGGCATAAAAACTCTTACATCATTGCCTTCATTGTGCATCTTAAGTGCCATTTTGTTTACCACTGCAGCCATATTTGTGTCTTCTTGATATGGATACATCTCTGTAGTAATGTACAGTATTTTTTGATTCGGCATAAACTTTCTATCTAATTTTTGTAAAAATGCTTTAATGTGCAAAATTACAAAAAAACATCCAACATTATTTTAATTAACATTTTTTTACGAAAATTCCCTTTTCCAAATTATTAAAAACACATGTTATTATGTGATATTTTTACTAATTTTGAATTAGTATTAAAATAAACTATGGAAGTTATAAAAAATAGGAAAGTCCTTCAGGATTTCATTGAAAGACAGAAAGAAATGGGAAAAAGAATAGGCTTTGCCCCCACTATGGGAGCACTCCATAAAGGCCACCTTTCCCTGTATGAAGAGGCAAAAAAAGAAAATGACCTTGTTATTTCATCAATTTTTGTAAATCCTACTCAATTTAACAATTCTGAGGATCTTCAGAAGTATCCTAGGGACATCAACAGAGATATTTTAATTCTGGAAAACTCAGGTCTCGTAGATGCAGTTTATATTCCTGAAGTAACGGATATTTATCCTGAAAAAACAGAAAGCAAATCTTATGATTTTGACGGATTGGAAAATGAAATGGAAGGAAAATCAAGACCAGGCCACTTTGATGGTGTGGGAACCGTTGTGGAAGAACTCTTCAAACAGATACAACCTGACAGTGCTTATTTTGGAGAAAAAGATTTTCAACAGCTTGCTATCATTAATAAAATGGTAGAAAAAAAGCATATTCCTGTGAAAATAGTAGGCGTCCCGATTTACAGAGCAGAAAACGGACTGGCTTTAAGCTCCAGAAACCAAAGACTTCAGGAAGAGCGAAAAGAAGCTTCTAAAATCATTTATGAAACGTTGGAAAAAGTAAATGACTGGTTCAGAACCGTGACAATACCGGAAATCAAAGAAAGAGTAAACGATATTTTCGATGGACAGCAAGGAATGAAGCTTGAATACTTCCTGATTGCTGATGAAAAAACACTGCAGGAAACCAATTTTTTCTATAAAGACAGAAACTTCAGAGCATTTATTGTAGTAGTTGTGGACGGCGTAAGATTAATTGATAATATGCATCTGGATTAACATTATTTAGCAAAAAAAGTTATTCCTTATTTAAAATACGACTCTGATCATTAATGGTCAGAGTTTTTATTTTAATGATCCTCCAACATATTTCGGATCATCATCCTCAGATCATTTTTTTTCTCGCCTGACTTTAACGGAATCAGTCTAAAAGTTGGGGAATAATATTGCCTGTATTTATGTAATTTAATTTCACGCAAAGCTTTTAGCAACTTATCTCATTTTTTAAGAAAGCAAAGAATGGAATCAATTTCATTGATTCTTTTCAAAGCGAATGCGTATCCATGAAGCTTCTTCTGTGACAAAGTCGCACTTCTTAGCTCTGTAAAATAAAAGATTTGAGTGATCTTTTGTGATTAAAAATATCACTCATATTTCAACAAGAATTTTAAAACAAAAAATCAAAGGCCTCCTGAAGGAGGCCTTTGAAACACCAAATCACAAAATATTAATATGAAAAAAATTTACTTTTCAGTAAACTTGTGACCCGGCTGGGATTCGAACCCAGGACCCATACATTAAAAGTGTATTGCTCTACCAGCTGAGCTACCGAGTCGGCCACAATTAAAAATGAATAAATTCACTAATAATCATTAAATTTTCTTTGCAGTGCCTGCGACTGGACTCGAACCAGCACATCCTTAGGAAACCACCCCCTCAAGATGGCGTGTCTACCAATTTCACCACGCAGGCAATAAAATTACAAAAATTCCAGTAATTTTTCTTGCTTGTGACCCGGCTGGGATTCGAACCCAGGACCCATACATTAAAAGTGTATTGCTCTACCAGCTGAGCTACCGAGTCGGTCACTTACTCATCAAGTTTCATTTAAGTAATGTCCCTTGTTTTAAGTGGTGCAAAGATATGACTTTTTTCTTTATCTCAAAACTTTTTCGCAAATTTGTTAAAAATAAATTCATGATAATTTCACTGATCGGATATATGGGAAGTGGCAAATCTCACATTTCCAAAATATTAAGCGAGAAAATAAATTTCAAACTAATTGACCTTGATAAAGAGATTTCCAGAAGAAATAAATTAACCATTCCTGAAATTTTCGAAAAAAAGGGCGAAATTCACTTTAGAAAGCTTGAAAGAGAGGCTTTGGAAGAAATATTAGCTTCTGAAGAAAATGTAGTATTAAGCGTTGGTGGAGGGACTCCGGTTTATTATAATAACATGGAGATTATTAACCACAGCTCTAAAAGTATCTTTTTGCGAACTGGTGTGGGTACGTTAGTTGAAAGACTGTTGAAACAAAAAGAAAAAAGGCCATTAATTGCCAATATATCAGATGAAGACCTCCCGGAATTCATCGCTAAACACTTATTTGAAAGAAATCAGTTTTACAGTAAGGCACAATTCACTGTAGGAACAGACTCCCGGGAACCTGAAGATATTGTTACAGAAATCATAGAAAAGCTCTATCTCTAGAGCTTTTTCTTTTAATCTTCAGTTTCATTACTTTCGGTATCATCAGTTTCCCCAAAAAAGTCATCCCAATCTGTAAAATCTGCAGTGACATCATTCCCTACATAGTCGTCCATTTCTCTTCTGTCTTTTTTTGTAGGTCTTCCTTCTCCCTTATTTCTGTAATAATCCTGGGACATTTTACGAAGTTTCAGTAATTCATACTGCTCTTTATCGGTCACATCCTGGATATGAAGCGGCACCAATTTGGCTCCAATTCTACTTTTAGGAATCTGAATAACTTTTATTTTATAGTCAATCTGATTTTTACGAATCTTGATTACATCCCCTTCCTTTACCTCTTTAGATGATTTTACGGCAGACGTTCCAATAGAAACTCTGTTCTTTTTAATCTCCTCTGCTGCAATACTTCTCGTTTTATAAAAACGAATACTCCATAAAAATTTATCTATTCTCATAATTTTTTATACTTTTGCCGTTATATTATTTGTAAAGTAATTAAAGTTTTTTGAAATGAAAAAAATATTTTTATATACCCTTGTAGGATCTTTATGTTTTTCTGCATGTAAAAAAGATGATGATGTAGCAACATATCAGGAGCCTTCAGATATTGCCACTCAGGATAGCTATGACGATCAGTCTATTAAAAAGTTTATGGACGAAAATTATCTGGATGTACAGGGAAATATAAAACCTTTCAGTGCTACTGATACCACTGATGATAAAGAAAAAAAATTATCTGCACTCCCTTTTGAAAAATTACCTTCAGGTACTATTTATATCATGAGAGATGGAGCACAACCTACAACCGATGCTCAAACAATTAAAGACACTGATATCATTAAACTCATGGGTAAAGTTAACACCTATGTAGCTGCCCAAACTGATGGAAACGTAGCTTTTACATCTCAAACTGCTTTTTTAAATACAATTAACGGAAGTGGAATTCCAAGTATTGATCCTATGTATTATTATGTAAAACAGCAAACACTGGACGCTGCTACTACCGCTGTGGCAAAAGACGCCAGTTATTATCAAATACCAGGATTTAGAGAAGCATTATTAAAATTCAAAGCTTTTAATAATATTTCCAGTGGAACACCTTATAATTTACAAGGAGTAATAATTGTACCTTCCAGAGCTGCATTTGCAAGAAATGCTCATTATCCTTATTTGGGTATATCTTACAGAAACAGATCTTTTGTTTTTAACTTCCAGATTTATGGAAGAGCAGACAGACCTACCGATCAAATACAGAAGCCAAAATAACAGCAAAAAAAAACCGTCACACGACGGTTTTTTTATTTTATATCATTAAAATCTTGCTTTCTGTTTTACATTCCCCAAGATATCCGGGAAATATAGGTCTGCAAGGTGATCAAATTCGTCTCCTCTCATAAACATCGTGGCATCCACTTCTTCATAAGAGCTTCTTCCAGCCGCTGCTATCAGCTCATTACAGGTATGAAGTGTATTTTTATGGAAGTGATATACTCTTTCACTTTTATCGGTTACATCTAATCCTTTAATCAACATTTTATCCTGCGTAGCCACTCCCGTCGGGCAGTTATTGGAATTACATCTTAAAGCCTGGATACATCCCAAAGAGAACATAAATCCTCTTGCATTATTACACATATCTGCTCCCATGGCAACCGCTCTTAAAATATCAAGGCTCGTAAGTACTTTACCACTGGCAATTACTCTTAATTTATTTCTTAAGTTATAATTATTAAGCGTTCTGTTTACAAATATTAAAGCCGGTTCCAAAGGCATTCCTACTCCATCTGAGAATTCCGGCGGAGCTGCTCCTGTTCCTCCTTCTGCTCCGTCAATGGTAATAAAGTCAGGATAAATCTTCAGAACATTCATTTGAACACAAACATCTTCAAATTCTTTAGTATCACCGATACATAACTTAAATCCTACCGGTTTTCCACCTGAAAGTTCTCTCAGCTCCTGAACAAATCTCAATAGTCCGGCAGCATCAGAAAAAGAAGTATGTGATGGTGGAGAAATTACGGTCATTCCCGGTGTTACGTGACGAATTGCTGCAATTTCCGGTGTGTTTTTCACTCCCGGAAGTACTCCACCATGTCCTGGTTTCGCACCTTGTGACAACTTGATTTCAATCATTTTCACATTGGGAAGGGTTGAATATTTTGCAAATAATTCAGCATTAAACTTTCCTTCGTCATCACGGCATCCAAAGTATCCGGTTCCAATTTGCCAGCAAAGATCACCTCCTTCCAGATGGTACGGAGAAATTCCTCCTTCTCCTGTATTGTGATAAAAATTCCCTTTTTTTGCTCCTCTGTTCAAAGAAATCTGAGCTCTGTCACTTAATGCTCCAAAACTCATCGCTGAGATATTAAATAAAGAGGCATGGTATGGCTGTGTACACTGTTCTCCTCCTACCCAAACTCTCGGAAGCTCTTCTGAAGGAGACTTTGCATAAATAGAATGCTTGATTCCTTCATATTTTCTATGATTAACCTCCAGCTGTGTACCAAAAGCTACCGTATCACTTAAGTTTTTAGCACGTCTGTATACTGCAGAACGCTGATTTCTTGGAAAAGGCTTCCCATCGGTTTCCCTTTCAATAAAATATTGCTGCATTTCGGGTGAAATACTTTCAAAAAAGTACCTGAAGTACCCCAAAACCGGGAAGTTCCTCAAAATAGCATGTTTCGATTGATAGGCATTGTAAACACCCAATGCATAAATGGCGGATAACAGCGTTGGTATCCAATAATGCGTTCTGATCAGTAACGCTACGGTCCAGGTAGCAATTACTAATACAATTCCCCAAGATAAAAACTTATCTCTCATGAATGTAGTATTTAAAAGTTTAAAAATAAATTTAGTGGAAATTTTGCAAAGAGCCTATGCTTTTGCTAAAAAATTTTGGTAGGAAGATTGCACAGAAACTGTGCCATCTGACAGGATTTTTTCTAAATTTAGAAATTCGATTTGATTTACTGATGCCGGATCAAAGTCTTTCTGAACTCTCACATAATTTTCAGTGAAGCCAAACATTTTTCCGTCTTTATCTTCATGCTCCCAAAGTACAGGAAGCGTTTTTCCAAGCTGAGTCTGGTAAAATGCCATTTTCTTCTTTTCAGAAAGAATTCTCAGCATTTTATTACGTTTTTTTCTCTCCGGTATAGGCACTACTCCTTCCATTGCGGTAGCCTCTGTATTTTCTCTTTCAGAATAAGTAAATACGTGAAGATAGGTAATAGGAAGTTCGTTAAGGAAATTATAGGTTTCCATAAATCTTTCCTCTGTTTCACCCGGGAATCCCACAATAACATCTACTCCGATGGCAGCATCGGGCATCACCTCGCGGATCTTGCTTACTCTATCGTTGTATAGTTTAGTCAGATAACGGCGTTTCATTTTTTTCAACAAATCATCGCTTCCTGATTGTAATGGAATATGGAAATGAGGAACAAAACTTCTGCTTTTCGAAACCAGATCAATACTTTCGTCCTTCAAAAGATTCGGTTCAATAGAAGAAATACGGATTCTTTCAATACCTTCTACTTTGTCCAGCTCTGAAATGAGATCCAGAAAAGTATGCTCATGTCTCTTGTTTCCGAACTCACCTTTTCCGTAGTCTCCGATATTTACACCTGTAAGAACAATTTCTTTAATATCTCTTGCTGCAATCTCTGTAGCATTCTTAAGAACATTTTCGATGGTATCGGAACGGGAAATCCCCCTTGCTAAAGGAATAGTACAGTACGTGCATTTGTAATCACAACCATCCTGCACTTTAAGAAAAGCTCTGGTTCTATCACCGATAGAATAGCTTCCGATAAAAAAATCAGTTTCTTCAATTTCGCATGAATGCACGATACCTTCGTGGTCTGTTTTTGCTAAATCGTCAAGATAGCTTAGAATATTAAACTTCTCTTTTGCTCCCAAGACAAGATCAACTCCCTCAATCTGGGAAATTTCTTCAGGCTTTAATTGGGCATAGCAACCTACAATAACGACCAAACCTTCCGGGTTGGCTTTCATTGCTCTTTTTACATGAAGTTTACATTCACGGTCAGCATTTTCGGTTACCGAACATGTATTGATAACATAAACGTTTGCTTTCTCATCAAAACTCACCTTATCATAACCTGCATCTGTTAATTGACGGGCAATAGTAGATGTTTCTGCAAAGTTTAATTTGCAGCCAAGTGTATGATACGCGGCAGTTCTTTGAAAAGTAGACATGTGTTACTCCTGAATTTTATGGGTGCAAAGATAGTAATTTTAATAAGAACTCAAGATTGATTCAATCTATTGCTTGTATTCGTCCCTTACTTCCGGACTGTTCTGAAAGCATACCGGTGATGAATTCGACTCCGCCTCTTTTGCAGAAAATTTATTTTTCATCTCAGTATTAAACTCCTGGGATTTGTTTCTGGCAATAGAGAGAGTCTTCCAGTCATCATTTTTCATCATTTTAGCGATATAAATAATCTGTCCGATGTGGTAAGGATAGTGAGCCAGCTGTCGGAAAACCGCGTCCAATACAGAATGTTCCTGCCCTCTGATGTAAATTGTTGACTGAATATTTTCGTCATTAATTTGGTCCAAAGCATCAAACAAACATTTCCAACCTTTTTCCCAATAGTCCAGAACTTGTCCTTTTGTTGTAAAAGTGTTGATAAATTCTTCATCACGATGGCGCCAGGACTTCTCTCCGTCTTCGGTTAAAAAATTCGTCCATCTTGACAACATATTTCCGGCAATATGCTTTACAATGATTGCTATAGAATTGCTTTCCTCATTATACTGCCAGAAAATCTGTTCGTCGGATAACTGATCAAAAGCTTTATCACCAAGGGATTTATAATATTCAAAACGTTTTATAAACAGCTCTTTCATTTTTTCTATTTTGCTTACTAAATTAATTTTTTTTAAAATAATAAAACCACTCTTGTGAAGTAGTTTTATCTATGTAGTTCAGTTGATATTTACAATTATTCCCTGTTTTTAACGAGAACCCAACCTGTAAATTTGACAGGTGTACTGTTTTTGTTATTCTCATTCCAGGTTACAGAATACCAATATGTTCCTGTAGGAACTCTCCTTCCTCCCTGAGTACCATCCCATTTGTAACCGCTTAACCTGTCTAATTGATGAATCTTATTTCCATACCGATCAAAAATAGTCATTATAAGATTTTGCTTACCGGCTAATGCAGAATAATCAATCACATCATTGATACCATCTGCATTTGGAGTAACCACGTTGACCAGATTAGGAACAACAATTCCGATTTCTATAGGATCACAATCATAAGAATCCTTTACAAATATTGTATGATCTCCTCTTGCCACATTATTGAAAACATTGGAATCCTGCCAGGTTACATTATCGATAGAATATTTGTAAGGCGGCGTTCCTCCTATTACAGAGACAGTAACGGTATTGCTGGAAATTTCAATAGCAGAGACAACCGGCTGTTCAGAGGAATATACTTTTACAGGCTGCGTTACCACGCATTCTCCGGTCTTAAGCTTTACCCAATATGATCCAATTCCCACCTTAATAGTCTGCGTGGTAGCTCCTGTACTCCACTCATAGCTTTTGAATCCCGGACCTGCATCCAAAGTGGTCTGATCTTCGGCACAAATGATTTTATCCTTAAGAATATTGGAATACACCGGTGCTATAACGACCAAAGTAATTTTCGCTATGTTGTAACATCCCTGAGCATTGGAAACTCTTACGTAGACCACTCCGTTAGGAGCAATGTAATTGTTTGAAGTTATAATTTCATTAGTTTGGTTGATGGCATCAGTCACTGAAGGATAATATTTTTTACCAGGATTCACAGGGTTTGTGACGGAGGCATTTCCCAGGTTAAAAGATGCGGTTGACGGATTGGTTGCAATTGAACATTCTCTTAGTGTTGCCTCATTCACCGCAACTACCGGATGGAATTTTAAAGTAATCTGAGCAATTGCTTTGCATCCAAATTCAGAAATTACATTCACATAGATCGTTCCTTCTGCAGAGATAAATGCTGAAGGTGTCGTAATTTCATTGATACCTGCATTAAGATCAGCCATACTCTGATAATATTTTTTTGTCACGCCAGGGCTGGTTCCCAGATCGGCGGTTGTAAGATCAAACAGCGCAGTTCCTGCATTGTTATTGTTACATTGAGTGAGCGTTGCATTTTTTGCGGTAATCGAACCGTCTTTGAATTTAAACATCCCAATTTGTTTACACTTATTGAGCGGATTATTAGGATTCCCCGGGTCTGTATAATTGATGCTATAATAAAAAACGGTGGTTGTATTAACCGTTCTTGGCGCTGTAATAGGATTATTACCTGTTAATGCATCATTCTGACTTGTATGATAGCTCACCCCAAAACTTGGGTTCCCGTTGAGAATACTTGCTGACAATGTAGAAAAGTCGAATAACTCTGTTGCTCCACAAATAACCACTTCACGAGGATCAGCAGGATTAGCTGCAGGAATCCCAGGTGGAATAAACGGATTAATCTGAATATTCGGATCTGTAAACGGAGAGGCAAGAGTAGCTGTTCCGCCCCAGGTTAGAGAAAACGGAGCTGTAACACTACTGGTACTGCTCACCCAGTTGTCTATAAATAAATAGTAGGTTTCTCCGGGCAAAACATCCATATATTTACAGTACGGTGTAAAAGAACCTCCTAATGCATTGGTAATTGTACTGGTCATATTCAAACCTGTAGCTGCCCCAACACCAATCACTGTGGCGGCATTACATCGTATTGGAGAACCGAGGCTCCCACAGCTTACATTCGGACCAAAAATCGCCCAGTCATAATCGGCATCCTGATTATTAGGAATAAGATCAAAAGTAAGCGTTCCTCCGGTAGCAATTGTAATTTTATACCAAATAGAATTGTGTTCTCCTGTAAAATCTATGCAGCTTCCCGAGTTTACCAGTTCTTTGACATCACCGTATCCATTAGGGCTATATGTAATATTTGAGTTTCCACAGACGGCCAGTGCAGTGACGCAATCTTGCTGAGAATAAAATGAATGTGATATACACAAGAAAATGAAGAGTAAAAATTTTCTCATAGATATATATTTTGGTTAAATTAGTTATAAACCAGATAGATATCCAGTTTATATCAAATATACCTATAATTTAATTACAAACAATAAAATTCATATAATTTTGAAATATTCAAAATCAATACAGCAAATCATTAAAAAATACCGCATCAAATCAGCTTTATTTTATACTTGTAATATTACCACAAAGATTCTCAAGGTGAAAAATCTTATGAAACGGACTTTTAACTTCTTGCAAATGCTCTTTATCCTGAATGAAAGTATACCTTGAAGCTATTGAGTTCATATCTGAAACAATTACCAGCCAGCACTCATCTACTGAAGTATCATAATAGGGAAACTTTTCGTTTTTCTTTTCTATGAGCTCCAAAATCTTATCGGAGCAGAGTTCATCAAAGAGGTTCATATTATATTCGTGGGTAATAAAAACGTTTCTGCGGTGAGAAGATTTTCTGATGCTTTTTACACATCCGATCGGTTTATTTTTTTTGATACTTTTATAAATATTAATGATATTCTCTTCCTGAACTTCCAGATTATCAAACTTTACATTAGGGTGGAATTCTAAAAAATAAACACCACGATATTTCGTAGTGTCTTCTTGTTCTAATAGTATTTCTGCCTGACGGAACATTTTGTTTAAAGTGCTTTCCACCTTTTTCATTTCCAGATGGTTAATCACTTCGGTGAGTTCTATTCCGATTTTCTTGTCGTTTAATTTTGCGATAAAGTCTGGACTTTCGCAGGTAAGGTTTTCAAATTTCACTTCGGGGAAATGATGCATAAAAGAGTTGAGAAGCAAGATCTCTGACTTCTTTCTGTATTTTTCGCGATCATGAAGCGGAGATTCGTCTATGGTACGGTGATACTTTTCTATGGGCTTTTTTTTCAAATGCCTGTTCAGGTAATATAAACTTAAATTCTTAATCAGATCTTCATCAGAAAATGTCTTTTTCATGTGTGATTTTTTTATTTAATTACGAACACATGCATCCAATGGCTTTCATCATTAAAAGTTTTTGATAATCAAAAATTTACACATTTAAAGATAGGTAAAAAAAGCATTCAATAGTCACTTTTGTGATTTATTTATCAAATAATTAATGTTCAGTTTATTTTCATAATTAATACCTTTGTTCCTTCTAACACAAACCCAAATTATGGATTTCAGGAATTTTAAAATACCTTATCACATCAATCCCCAATATTCAAAGAAAACAGTTTATTTCTCGATGGAGTTTGCCCTTGAGCAGGTTCTTAAAATCTATTCCGGCGGACTGGGGTTCCTTGCAGGATCACATATGAGAAGTGCTTATAACCTGAAACAGGATCTTATCGGGATCGGTATTCTCTGGAAGTTTGGATATTATGACCAGGCAAGAAATCACGACCAGACCTTACAACCGGTTTGGACCCGAAAAATGTACAGTTTTCTTGAAGACACCGGAATAAAGTTTCAGATTGAGATTCACAGTGCTCCGGTTTGGGTAAAAGTTTGGTATCTGGATCCGGAAATTTTCAATACAGCTCCCATGTTTTTCCTTTCTACAGATGTTCCTGAAAATGATCATGTGTCCAAAACGATCTGTCATAAGCTGTATGATGCTAATGAATCCACAAAGCTTGCCCAGTACATTTTATTAGGAAAAGGAGGTGCAAAATTACTGGATGAGATGAATATTGAACGAGAAGCCTATCATCTTAATGAAGCTCACGGCCTTCCTGCAGCATTTTATTTGTTGAAAAAGTACAACGGAGATCTTAATCAGGTCAAAGAAAAGCTGGTTTTTACCACTCACACTCCGGAAGAAGCAGGCAACGAAAAACATAATCTGAAATTATGTTATGATATGTCCTATTTCTCAGGATACAGCATGGATGAAATAAAAAGTATTGAAGGTAATGATGATGACCGTTTCAATCATTCTCTTTGTGCTTTGAAAATGGCAAGAAAAGCCAATGGTGTTTCCCAGCTTCACGGTATTGTTTCCCGCACTATGTGGAGCAAATATCCCGGAATCTGTGAAATTACTTCGATTACCAATGCCCAGGAATTTAAATACTGGGCTGATAAACCTCTTTACAATGCAAAGGATGAAAATGACGAAACGGTTTTTGATTATCGTAAAAAGCATTTAAAGAAAAAATTATTCAGCATTGTGGCTGATCAAACAGGAAATTTATTTAATCCCAATATCTTCACTATTGTCTGGGCCAGACGATTTGCGGGTTACAAACGTGCAGAACTTCTTTTGCATGATAAAGACAGGTTCTACAGGCTTTTGAATCATTCAAAATATCCTGTACAGATTATCTGGGCCGGTAAGCCTTACCCTATGGATTATTCAGCGATTTCTACTTTTAATACTCTGGTCGAAGAAAGTAAAAATCATAAGAATATGGCTGTACTCACCGGGTACGAGTTATCATTAAGCAAATCTCTAAAGCAAGGTTCAGATCTATGGTTAAACAATCCAAGAGTTCCACGGGAAGCCTCCGGAACTTCAGGAATGAGTGCCGCAATGAACGGCTCTGTCAATTTATCTACTGATGATGGCTGGATCCCTGAATTTGCCAATCATGGAGAAAACTCTTTTGTCGTTCCAAAGGCAGATTATCTCAACATGAGTATCTATGAACAGGACAATTATGATTTAAATAAATTATACGAAATCCTTGAAAATGAAATCCTTCCTACGTATTATGATAACCCTGATCGATGGAGAAAAATTCAGCATAATGCTATGAATGATGTAAAAGATCAGTTTAATAGCGATAGAATGGCTGATGAATACTACAAAGTTCTTTATAATGAATAATTTTTCATTATAAATCACCAATATATTAAAGACATAAAAAATCCGTGAAGAAATTCTTTCACGGATTTTTGGTTTTTATTATTAACTTTTTTTCTTTGCAGGTACCTTTAATCCTTTTTCTTTAGCTTCAGAAATACCGATGGCTATGGCTTGTTTTCTGCTTGTCACTTTTTTACCGGAAGAAGATTTTAGTTTTCCTTCCTTAAATTCGTGCATTACTTTTCCTACTTTGTCCTGAGCTTTTTCTGAATATTTCGTCTTGCTCATGATATTTTTTTTAAGATTTTGGCAGGGATACCCCTAGTTCATAAACTCTGGCATGTTTCAAATATTTTGAACGCTCTCTTGAAGTAACCGATTGAAACTGATCATTTTTAAGAACAATAATCGGGTCTTCTATATTTTCGATTTCAAAATTGGCAAAATACCTTTCATCCGGGCTTGTTTTATCATTTTTCGCCTTTATTTTCTGTAGTTCTTCAGCGTATTTTCTGAATCCGGGATCAGATGAATGGATAAATTTATATTCATCGCCTGCATACACATAGTAATGAAGTTTTTTTTCTATCAAACCAGCTTCATCTGTAATTTCCGGGTTATCATTTCCATCTTTGAATCCTACTTCCACCAAAGCTCCGCCTTTTTTGGCCGCACAGTCTTCTGCATCTTTAAAGCTTGAAAAACCTGTAAAAACGACATGATCGTTCAATACGTAACGGTTAAGTTTCTGGTTGTATGCATTCGTTTCCATAATTATTATTTGATTTGATTATACTTAATGATATTCAATTTTTTTGCCAAATCGCTTATTTGAAAAGCTTTTTTACACATTTTAATAAAATTGTTATCTTTGAAATTGATTAATGCTAGAAATGAAAAAACTACTCTTAACTCTTACAATGGTAGCTGCCATTCATAATTTGTCAGCTCAGGAAATTACTTTAGATAAAATATATTCAGGATATTACCGTGGCAAGAGCATTGCCGGCATCACCTCTATGAAAAACGGTGATAATTATCTTGTTATTGAACCAACAGGAATTGCAAAATATTCTTACAAAACATCTCAGAAAGAAGGCAATCTTGTGGATGGGAAATTTGAAAGTTATATTTTTTCTGATGATGAATCTAAAATTCTTTTACAGGTAGGCAGCCAGCCTATTTACAGACATTCTTTCTTAGGAAAATTTGATGTAAAGGATTTAAAATCAGGAAAAGTAATCAGTCTGAACGAAGGAAAACCTGTACAGGAACCAAGTTTTTCACCCGATGCTACAAAAGTAGCCTTCATTGTGGATAATAACTTGTTTTATCAGGATTTAACATCAGGAAAAATTACACAAATTACTGCTGATGGTAAGAAAAACTCAATACTAAATGGTTTAGCAGACTGGGTATATGAAGAGGAGTTCGGGCATGCAAAGCAATATGAATGGACAAAAAATTCTGATGCAATTGTATTTGTAAAATCTGATGAAGCACAGGTTCCGGAAATTTATATTCCGATCTATGGAAAAAATCTTTATCCGGTAGAAATGCGTTATAAATATCCTAAAGCAGGAGAAAAAAACTCTGTAGTTTCGGCTCAGCTGTATCGTCTTGATAATGGAAAAACGATGCAACTTAACCTGGGATCTTTCAAAAATTATTATATCCCGAATGTTTTTCAAACTGCAAAGCCGGATGAAATTGTTTTGATTACTTCGGAGAGAATTCAGAATGCTTCAGACATTTTAAAAGTCAATACAAAAACAGGGGCTGTTCAGAAACTGTTCACTGAAACAGATGAAAAATGGATTGAAACAGACAGTCCGACTCTGGAATTTCTGGAAGATGATTCATTCCTTTGGGCTTCTGAAAGAGATGGAAACCGTCATTTATACTGGTATGATAAAGACGGTAAGTTGAAGAAACAAATTACAAAAGGTAATTGGGAAGTAACAGATTATTATGGTTTCAATCCGAAATCTAAGGAAATCTATGTTCAAACCACTGAAAAAGGAAGCATCAACAAAGTAGTTTCTAAAGTTAATATTGAAAGTGGAAAATCTCAGCTGATTTCTAATGGAGAAGGAAATAATGCTGCCAATTTCAGCAAAAACTATAATTATTTCATCGAAACATCTTCTACCGCTTCAAGGCCTTACACTTATGTTTTGAAAGACGGAAATGGTAAAACGGTAAAAGAGCTTCAGAATAATAACGATCAGCTGCAAAAACTTAAAGCTGATAATTTTTCTGAAAAAGAATTCATTACAATTCCTAATGCTGTTGGTGATCAGATGAATGCATGGATTATAAAGCCTAAAAACTTTGATCCTAATAAAAAATATCCATTATTTATGTTTCAATATTCTGGGCCTGGCTCACAGCAGGTTGCCAATTCATGGGACAATGGAAATGCAATGTGGTTCAACCACCTTGTACAAAAAGGATATATCGTTGCTTGTGTAGATGGGCGTGGAACTGGGTATAAAGGAGCAAAGTATAAGAAAGTAACCTATATGAACCTTGGAAAATATGAGATTGAGGATCAGATTACTGCTGCAAAATGGTTCGGAAATCAATCTTATATAGACAAAAGCAGAATCGGAATGTTCGGATGGAGCTTCGGAGGATATATGACCAGCTTAGCTATGACTAAAGGGGCAGATGTTTTCAAAGCAGGAATTGCTGTTGCTCCTGTAACCAACTGGAGATATTATGATTCTGTGTACACAGAGAGATTCATGAGAACTCCTCAGGAAAATCCGGATGGATATGATAAAAATTCACCCACAGAATATGCTAATCTATTAAAAGGTAAGTTCCTGTTAATCCATGGAACTGCTGATGATAACGTACATTTCCAAAACTCTATGGAATTTTCTGAAGCTTTGATTCAAAATAAAAAACAATTTGAATTCATGGCTTATCCGGACAAAAACCACGGAATTTATGGTGGAC
The DNA here is from genome assembly GCF_003815875.1 of Chryseobacterium lactis. NCBI lineage: Bacteria > Pseudomonadati > Bacteroidota > Flavobacteriia > Flavobacteriales > Weeksellaceae > Chryseobacterium > Chryseobacterium lactis. The sequence goes on along the minus strand of NZ_CP033924.1, from coordinate 2,404,530 downwards.
AAACAAGACCACAATTGTATCAGAAAATGACGGATTTTATTTTAGAGAATTTATAAAATTATATATTTAAAATAAATTAAGAACCCTTTCAGAATTTGAAAGGGTTCTTTTCATTATACATACACATTCACATCCACTAAGGATATTTCACTGCTTTATCTAATTCTATAGGGTTATTAAAGGATTTTATCTTTTTCCGCTCTCTAGCTTCAGATGGCTTTAATTCTTCTTTTGAGAGAACAGTTCCGTCATCCAGCAATAGTTTCTTTCCTTCTGGAATCGTTAATGCTCCATTAAATGCATATTTAAAGGGATTGGAATAGAGGTCTAACCTTAATTTACTTAATTCTTTCTGAGTAACGGGAATTGCTCTGGGGATATAATTATTTAATGAATTACGTTTATAATCATCAGGAATTTTTTCACTCTTAATAACATTAAAATAATAATTCTTTTTGGTATCGTACAGTTCCATAATCAATCCCGGCAATCCACTAAACTTATAAGGCCCGTAAGGCATTGGAATATCTTTAGTAAACCATGCGATCCAATTTCTTCCTCCAAATTGAGCGGTAGCTTTTTGAAGCCGGAAATTATTGGAAACTTTTATACTATCCGTAATATTCCATTGTTGTCTGGCTTCTTCAGGTATTTTATAAAAGTTTACATCCCCAATATATTCATAGTTTTGATAGACATCACTATTGTTCTTTTTGACAAGAAATGAAGTCAGCCTACCAGGTATATATTGCCCGGTAACACTGAATATTGAATCATTAATATAATTCAGTCTGTTATAGTAGGCTATATCTTCTTTTGTGACATCCAGATAGTAGTTTTCCCTGGTAATCTGCTTTGAAGTGGAATCTTTCTTGTATTTCATCTCATAGATGAACCTGTTGTTCTGGGGAAAAAATAGTACCGTTCCCAGCAATATAAATAATAAGTTTTTCATAAATGTGTTTAATATTCTGACAAAATAAAAATACAATTACTTTACTTATCCTTCAACCAATCAATTTCAATAATATTATTGTCTTTTTTTATTCTTTCTTTTCTGAGGTTTTCTATTAATCTCATATGTTCCAGTCTTTCTTCTTCTGATTCATAATATATGTCTCCACTCAAAGTCTTCTGTCTAAATTCCTTAGTTGGGTCTTTACGGTATTCTTTATAAAATTTAACGAAATCAGTATAGGTAAAGCTTCTTGATTTCTTTTTTTCATTAATTATGGTTGGAATATAGCTATCTTTTATTTTTTGTATGCCTATAAGTTGAAAGCAGTGAGAGTTTGATGCATCTTTGATCTCAACAATGAGACCTGGCAAACCTTTGAATTTATAAGGTCCATCATTAAACGGAATTTCTTCTGTGAACCAAGCTGTCCATTTTCTTCCAGCAAAATCTAATTCTGCCTTCTGACATTCATAACTTCCAATCATCTTTTTTTCAGTGGAAAGCACCCAATTTAATGATCTATCATCAGAAATAACAAATTTATACGAAGTCGAAAATTCATCTGTTATTATACTGGTTTTAAAATCTGGATATTTTTTAATAATAATAGATCTGGTATTAATATTTTCATCCGGCATTGTCATAATTCCTTTTTTAGCATCTTCCTTCATAATAGAATCAGAAATTATTTTTTTTTGACTAATAAAAACAGATCTATCCTTATCAATCTCTAAAATCATATTTTCATTGATAATATGATTTTTATTAAGGGTATCAGGTATAGACGTATAGCTATATGTAAAACGATATTGTTGAGCAGAAATAAGTGAAACACTACAAAAAACAAAAATTAACACATATTGGAAACTATACATATATTTAATTTTAGTAAAAAACACCCTAAAATAGACTTAGGGTGCTTTGTTTTTAACAAGCTACAGGATAAGACCCTGTGGAACATACAGGTTTAGTTTTTATCTTAACACAGCTACTACATGAATCACTGTTATTAGAACAGCACTTATAGTAACCTGCTCCACTTTCGTCACTTGTGATTTCATCATCAGCCACGGAACCACCTGCGATAATTTTCAAATCGTTTCTCGAAAGTCTTTTTAAATTTTTCATAACAAATGTTTTTTAATTATTTCGTCACTATTGACACCATCGAAACTAGAAAACAAATATCACGTTGAAGAGAAATATTATTGCATATTTTATGTACAAGTGCTTATCTGCAATACATACGATAGTTGTACACGTTTATTTTATTAAGAAAAAAAGGCCGTAGAGTTAAAATTTTATATTTATTTCATGAATCGTTTATGAAAGGATTATTTATTTTATCAATTGAAATTAAAAAGCTAATTTTGGGAAATTTGAAAATTGATTATATGAAGACTAAACATCCTAAAGGCCTGCCCTTCCTCTTTTTTACAGAAATGTGGGAACGTTTCGGGTACTACCTGATTCTTGGAATCTTTGTTCTGTATGTTATTGAGCCTACCGGCATGAAAGGTGGACTTGGACTGCCTGATAAAACTGCTGATGACATTTTCGGAACATATATTGCACTTACTTACCTGACTCCTTTCATTGGAGGTTTTTTGGCAGACAGAGTTTTAGGATACATCAAATCTATTTATCTCGGAGGTTTTTTAATGGCTGCCGGGTATATAGGAATGGGAGTTTTCAAAGATTTGCCGCTGTTTTACGGTTCTTTGGCTTTAATTATTATCGGAAACGGTTTCTTTAAGCCTACTATTTCTACACTATTGGGGAATCTTTATTCAGAAGAACCTTATAAAGCCAATAAAGACTCAGGATATAACATCTTCTATATGGGGATTAATATCGGAGCCTTTATCTGTAATATTATTGCTGCTTTTATGCGTAATAAATTTGGCTGGGGAGAAGCGTTCATTACTGCCGGAGTTGGGATGTTAATCGGTATGGTTATTTTTACTATCGGAAGAAAACATTATATCCACGCTGCACAGATGAAGCCTGTACAGGAAGGTGATACAAAGCTTTCTGAAATTATGCTTAAAGTATTTGTTCCTGCTATTATTGCCGGAGCCATCGGTTGGTTTATTCCTAACAATATTTTTGGAAGTGACAGTACAGATGCCTTTATTTTTGCATGTGTTCCTGTTATTTACTTTTATGCGTCTCTTTATTTTAAAGCGAAACCCGATGAAAAAGCATCTATTGGTGCATTACTTTCTGTATTTCTGATCAGTATGTTCTTTTGGGCTGTTTTCAAACAGAATGGTACTGCTTTAACAAGATGGGCCAATTATTATACAGACAGAAGTGTTCCTGCTTCACTTGAAAAACCATTGGAAGGAATTTATATGGTTGACGGGAAAAGTTATGAGAACAAAGAGACTCCTGTTTACGACAATCAATTCAGGTCTCAAAAAGATGACAACGGAGATACCAGGAAGGAAACCGGTAAAGATGTTTATTTTAAAAATATATCTGCTGAGCAACGTGCTGCTTTAGAGAAAAATCCGGAAAGTAAGGTATACCTGTACAATACGGAACTTTTCCAATCTATTAATCCGTTCTGGGTAATTGCGCTTACTCCTGTTATTGTTGGATTCTGGGCACTTCTACGAAGAAAAGGAAAAGAACCTTTAACCCCTACAAAAATTGTACTGGGTCTATTCATTTCAGGTTTATCCTGTCTGGTAATGGTTTTAGCAGTAATGGCGGGAGATAATGGGGCTGTGAAAGTTTCTCCGCTCTGGTTGGTTGCCAGCTACGGAGTGATCACAATTGGGGAATTATGTCTTTCTCCGATGGGACTTTCTTTTGTTTCCAAGCTTTCACCGGCAAGGATTACGGCATTGATGATGGGAGGATTTTTCTTAGCGAACTCTGTGGGAAATAAACTTTCGGGAATTCTGGCCAGTACCTGGTACAGCTATGAAAACAAAACAAATTATTTTCTTGTTAATTTCGCTTTGTTAATATTTGCTACACTTTTAGGCCTTTCAATGTTAAAAAGATTAAATAAAATCATGAAAGAAAAAGGGCATTAATCCTTAATATTATAACGAATATCAAGCTGCGGAATCGTTCCGCAGCTTTTTTATTTAAAAATAAAATTAAAACCTTGCCAAAAACCCAAAATAAACTATATTTGTCAGTCTTAACAAAAATTAACAATAGAAATGGATAATATTGAAGCATTGAGTCCGAAACCGGATGAATTTGTAGAGAATAAGGGCTCCAGACATCCAAAGGGATTATGGGTTCTTTTCGGAACGGAAATGTGGGAGCGTTTCAACTTTTATGGAATGAGAGCGTTGCTTACCTTGTTTATGGTAAACTCCTTATTAATAAAAGAAGCTGATGCAGCTATTATCTACGGTGGATTTTTGGCTTTATGTTATTTAACACCACTTTTAGGAGGCTTTATTGCTGATAAATACATCGGAAACAGATTTGCAATTATCGTAGGAGGATCCCTTATGGCAATCGGTCAGTTTTTATTATTCATCAGTGCCTCAACTTTCTCTGCAGACATTAGCAGTGCCAAGCTTATTATGTGGTTGGCGTTATTCGTTATCATTTTCGGTAATGGATTTTTCAAACCGAATATTTCTTCAATGGTGGGAAGTCTTTATCCAAAGCAGGAGAAATCCAAGCTGGATTCTGCATTCACCATTTTCTATATGGGGATCAACATCGGAGCTTTCTTAGGTCAGTTTATCTGTCCTTACGTAGGAGATGTAAAAGATGCAACCACTGGAGTAAGAGATATCTTTGCCTTCAAATGGGGATTCTTAGCCGCTTCAATCGCGATGGTTATCGGAACGGTAACATTCTTTATTCTTAAAAATAAATATGTAGTAACTCCTGAAGGAAGACCTATCGGTGGGTTACCGAAAAATAATTCAACGGCAGATTTTGAAGAGGGAGAATCTCAAACAGCAAAATTCTCAGGGGCATTTTTAGGGGCAACTGTGGGTATATTTGTTGTTTTATTCTTTGCATTCAGGTATTTACTTGTAGGGGAACTAGGATTCAATTCTGTGGAAATGGGCCAAATGATTAAAGGAATTATTTATCCTTTCATCTATGCAGCCGGTATTTCCTTAGCATTCCTTATTATGTCTTCTGCTGAAAATAAGGTTGAAAGACAAAGAATCTGGGTAATTTATATTGTTTCATTCTTCATTATCTTCTTCTGGGCAGCTTTTGAACAAGCTGGATCCTCATTAACGTTTATTGCGGATAACCAGACTGACAGAAATATTTTTGGATGGAACATGCCTCCTTCAATGGTTCAGATTTTCAACGGTATCTTCGTTGTTCTGCTTGCTGTTCCTTTCAGTTTATGTTGGGATAAGCTTAGAGCAAAAGGAAAAGAACCGGTATCTCCGTTCAAACAAGCGATGGGATTAGCTTTAATTGCTCTTTCTTATTTCATCATCGCACACAACGTAAAAGATCTGGGAAATTCAGGTTTATTAGCGATCAAATGGTTGATGCTTCTATACTTTATCCAAACTTGTGGTGAGCTTTGTTTATCTCCAATCGGACTATCTTTGGTTGGTAAATTAGCCCCAAAAAGATTTGCTTCATTATTATACGGTGTTTTCTTTATTTCCAATGCTGCCGGATATGCATTAGCAGGTTCATTGGGAGCTCTTATCCCTGCTACAGGTGATAAATTTAAAAAAGCACAGGAAATTGGAGTAAACTTACAGGATGTTTTAGATAAAAAAGTAATTCTGACAGCTGATCAGATTGCTGCATTTGAAAAAGCTCAACTTCCATTACACAACCCTACTTTTGCAGGATTTGAAATTCATAATTTATTTGAATTCTTCATGGTATTCGTTGTTCTTTGTGGAATTGCTTCGGTAATTTTAGGTCTGCTTTCGCCGATATTAAAGAAAATGATGCACGGTGTAAACTAAGGCATTAACAAAATATAAATAAACCTCTGCTAAGTCGGAGGTTTTTTTTATTTTCGTACGATGGAAATTTCCGAAGATTCTTTATTCCAATCCGTAAAGGAAATCATTAAACAGTCGCGCGAAAAGGTTTTTCGAATAGCGAATTCTACATTACTGCTTACCTATTGGCAGATTGGAAAACTTATTGTTGAAAATGAACAACAAGGAAAAGAACGCGCTGAATACGGAAAATATACTTTAAAGAATCTTTCTCAGAAGCTTAGCTTAGAGTTTGGAAAAGGCTTTGATTATACAAATCTTTCCAATATGCGCAAGTTTTACATTGCTTTTCCAATTGTTGACACATTGTCTCAACAATTGAGTTGGTCTCATTACCGATTACTTTCCGGTCAGGACGATAAGGACAAAAGAAAATATTACCTGAATGAAGCAGTACAAAACAACTGGAATGTAAGAGACTTAAAAAGACAAATCAGTTCTCTAGCCTACGAAAGAGTTTTAAAACATAAACAATCTCCCACTGAAAGCATTCACAGTGTTTTAAAAGATCCTTATATTTTTGAGTTTCTGGGTTTAAAAGCCGATGAAAAGTTTTCAGAAAAAGAAATTGAATCCGCCATAATAGATCATATTCAGAAATTCTTACTGGAATTTGGAAAAGGATTCGCTTTTGTAGCAAGACAACAACATGTTTCCACCGATACATCAGACTTTTATATAGACCTGGTGTTCTACAATTACATTCTAAAATGTTTTGTCATCATCGATTTAAAAACCGGCGAACTTTCTCATCAGGATATCGGGCAGATTGATATGTATGTAAGAATGTATGATGATCTGAAACGAGGTGAAGGAGACAATCCAACAATCGGTATTTTACTTTGTTCTGAAAAGGATGAAACCATTGTAAAATATTCGGTACTCAATGATAAAAACAATTTATTTGCCAGCAAATACCTGCTGTACCTCCCAAAAGAAGAAGAATTAAAACAGATTATTGATCAGGACAGAATTCGTTTTGAACTGGATCAGGATAATAAAAACCCTTAATTAAAACAATCATATATCATTATGAGCTTAACTTTAGATGAAATACAAAATTTCAAAGGAAAATACCCCAGACAAATCTGGAGTCTGTTTTTCTCTGAAATGTGGGAACGTTTCTGTTTCTACGGAATGCGTGGAATGCTGGTTTTCTTTATGATCTCACAGCTTAATTTCCACGAAAAAGAAGCCAACCTTCAATATGGTGCCACCCAGGCCTTTGTATATGCCTTTACCTTTGTAGGTGGTCTTTTTGCCGATAAAATTTTAGGATTCAGAAAATCCCTGTTTTGGGGTGGACTTCTGATGATCCTTGGAAGTTTAATTCTGGCAACAGATCCTCATAAATTCTTTTTCCTTGGAATTGCATTTACTGTAGTAGGGACAGGTTTCTTCAAACCTAATATTTCATCTATGGTAGGTCAGCTTTATAAACCTAATGATTCAAGAGCAGATGCAGGTTTTTCCCTGTTTTATGCAGGAATTAACCTTGGAGCATTACTAGGAGGTTACCTATGTATTGCTATTGGTAAAGGGGAATTTTTAGGAAATATGATTGCTGAAGAAATGAGATGGCACATTGCCTTTGGATTAGCTTCAGTGGTGATGGTTATCAGCTTAATCAACTTTGTATTTACACAAAGAAGATTGGGAACTATTGGTTTACAACCGGGGCATCCATTAGCAGAAACTAAAAGTGCACCTATTCCAAAATGGAAAGAATATGGGGTGTATGTACTGTCTTTAATTTTCATTCCAATCATTATGACAATGGTTGCCAAGACTGAATATACAGATTATTTTATGTGGACTATCGGACCATTAACATTGATCTATTTATTCTATGAAATGTCTAAAGTAACGGCCGCTGAGCGTAAAAAACTTTGGGCTGCATTGGTATTCATCATCTTCTCCATTATATTCTGGGGAATTTATGAGCAAAGTGGAGGTTCATTAAGTATTTTCGCTGCGAAAAACCTTAATAAAGACCTTTTCGGACTGGATCCAAATGGGGTGAATAACTCTGGAGGAGCCTTCTTTATTATCTTCCTTGCTCCATTAGTTGGGCTTCTTTGGATATGGTTGAACAAAAGAAAAATTGAACCGAATACGATCATTAAATTCGGATTAGGATTTATCTTCTTAGGAGCTGGATATTATGTTTTATTTGCTACCCGATTATTCGCCGACTTACAGGGAGTTACTTCATTGAACTTCTTTACACTGGCGTTATTAATTATTACGCTTGGAGAATTATGCCTCTCTCCTATCGGGTTATCCATTATGACAAAACTTTCCACCAAAAATCTTCAGGGAATGATGATGGGAATGTGGTTTCTTGCTTCAGCGTATGGCCAGTATGTGGCAGGAATCATTGGTGCAAGTCTTGCAACAGCAAAAACAGGCTCTACCAATTATGATGAACTTATCACTTATACCGATGGATATAAACAATTGGGATTGTATGCGATAATTGCCGGAGTGGTATTAATTTTGATATCTCCGTTCGTGAAAAAATTAATGCAGGATGTAAAATAAAAAATAAGTAATTATGCTTATTTTTACATAAATATCAAATTATGAAGAAAATTTTAAGCATAGCGCTCTTACTTATATTAAATTTTACATTCGCTCAGGTAAAGTGGATGACTATTGATGAAGCCTTAAAAGCTCAAAAAGAAAATCCAAAAAAAATTCTTATTGATTTCTACGCAGATTGGTGTGGCCCATGTAAGATTATGGATAAAAAAACATACGGACATCCCGTTCTCGCTCAGATTTTAAATGAAAATTATTATCCTGTGAAATTCAATGCAGAAGAAAAAAAATCATTTGAGATTTTTGGAAGAACGTTTTCCAATCCTGATACAGAGCAGAGAAAAGGAAAAAACTCTCTACATGAATTTACTCAATATATGAATGTAGGAGCGGTTCCAAGCACTGTTTTTCTGGATGAACACGGTGATCCGATTACCATCTTGCAGGGAGAATTATCAGCAAAGGAACTGGAACCTTATCTTGAATTGATTTCGAAAAACCTTTTTAAAAAGATTCGAACCAGAGAACAATGGGAAGATTACCAGAAAAAATTTAAATCTAAGATTAAAGATTAACCAGCAATCCTGAGTAGGATTTCTATATAAAGTATGAAGACTTTCAATTTTTTTTGGAAGTCTTTTTTATTTTACCGAAATTCGAACCTTTGTTTTTTCACTCAAAAATTCCCGAATTTCAGATAGCAAATGACGTTAGATACCTCGATAGAATATGTAAAAGGAATAGGTCCGGAAAGAGCCAAACTCATCAAGAGTGTGTTGGGATTATCCACTGTAGAAGATATGCTCAACTTCTATCCTATTCGTTATCTGGACAAAAGTAAAGTCTACAAAGTATCTCAACTGCATGAAGAAAGCAGTCAGGAGATCCAGTTTAAAGGGAGAATTACTCAGGTACAGGAAATTCAGACCGGAAAAACCAAGAGACTATCTGCGAAATTCAATGATGAAACCGGCAGTATGGACCTGGTATGGTTTCAGTATTCAAAGTGGCTGAAAGAGCAGCTTCCCATCAATCAAGAGGTTTATATCTTTGGAAAAATCAATGTTTTCAACCGTCAGTTTTCTATGCCGCATCCGGAAATTGAAGCAGAGGAAAAGAAGGAGGGCGATATTCGTCTTAAACCGATTTATCCAAGTTCTGAAAAGCTGACCAAAAGAGGCCTGAATCAAAGGTTTTTTCAGAATGCTTTAAGAAATATCTGCAAAGAAATTCCGAACCTGATTGAGGAAAACTTCCCGGATTACCTGATGAAAACGTTCAAGTTTATGTCAAGACAACATGCTTTTCTAAACGTTCATTTTCCCAAAGATCAGGAACATTTTGATAAGGCTGATTTCAGATTAAAATTCGAAGAATCATTCTTTTTCCAACTAGGATATGGCTTGAAAAAACTTCATCATAAAACCCAGTCTTACGGCAATCCCTTCCCTATTATCGGGGATCACTTCAACGATTTTTATGAAAATCATCTTCCATTTGACCTTACCAATGCTCAGAAAAGGGTTTTAAAGGAAATCCGGATGGACATGAAAAAACCGATCCAGATGAACAGACTTTTACAGGGAGATGTTGGTTCGGGAAAAACAATGGTCGCTTTATTAACAATGTTGATCGCCATGGATAATGGGTTTCAGAGTTGCCTTATGGCACCTACGGAAATTCTTGCCCAGCAACATTACAACGGTATTAAAGAGTTATTAGAAAAAACAGGAATCAACATCAGGCTTCTGACCGGTTCCACCAAAACCGCAGAGAGGAGAATTATCCATGAAGAGCTTGAAAATGGTAGTCTTTCTATTTTGGTAGGTACCCACGCTGTCCTGGAAGATAAGGTTAAATTTAAAAACCTGGGACTAGCTATTATTGATGAACAGCATCGATTTGGAGTTGCACAGAGGGCCAAACTTTGGGCTAAGAATAAAATCCCACCTCATATCCTTGTGATGACTGCTACGCCTATTCCAAGAACACTGGCGATGAGTTTCTATTCCGATCTTGATGTTTCGGTGATCGATGAAATGCCTGTTGGTAGAAAACCGATTATAACGGCGCACAGACGTGAAAAGGACAGGCTTTATGTTTATAATTTCTGCAAGGATGAAATCAAAAAAGGAAGGCAGGTTTATTTTGTTTATCCGCTTATTGAAGAATCTGAAACCTTAGATTATAAGAATCTGGTAGAAGGATTAGAACATGTTATGGATTATTTTTCAGACTACAATGTTACCATGTTACATGGAAAAATGAAACCGGATGAAAAAGATGCGGCAATGTCTTATTTCGCCTCAGGGAAAGCTGAAATCATGGTAGCAACAACGGTTATTGAAGTTGGGGTAAATGTACCAAATGCCTCGGTCATGGTTATTGAAAGCTCCGAACGGTTTGGGCTTTCACAGCTTCACCAACTGAGAGGCCGTGTGGGAAGAGGAGCAGAGCAAAGCTATTGTATTTTAATGACCTCAGATAAGCTATCCAAAGAAAGCAGAACTCGCATCAAAACAATGACAGAAACCAATGATGGATTTAAAATTTCAGAGGTTGATATGCAGCTTCGTGGCCCCGGTGATATTCTGGGAACTCAGCAAAGCGGTGTTGTAGATTTTAAAAGGCTTGATCTCATCAATGACTCGGCTATTATAAAAACGACAAAAAATACGGTTGAAAAAATTCTCGAGGCAGATCCTATGCTGGCAAGACCGGACAATCTTATTATCAAAAATTATTATATTAAATACTACAAAGGGAAAAATAAATGGAGTAAAATTTCATAAAAAAACCGCAGAAAAATTTTTCCTGCGGCCCCCTTATAAAACTGTTATTTAGAAGAAATTACTTTTGGTCTGTTTAAAAAAATTTATTTTAATAGTCAGGCTTAATATTTTGTGATGTGGTGTGGTGTGAAAATATTTATATTGAATAAATACGTGTAAAGCCATAACTATTAAAATAAATTATAAAAAACAAAATGAATTATGTTTCCAACTTGCTTATTATAAAAACTAACTGTGTAAAGGTGGAGATGAGGGAATGAAACGAATAAAAAATATCTCCAACTACTTTCAAGTTTTCATGATTGTACCGTTTTGTTTAAAGATCTTCTATGCTTTATAGTCGGAAATTAATATAATTCATTTTGTAAACTAACATCGTGATTTATTAAATTCTTTGTTTGTAGAAACAATTACCTTTCATTCAATCTGTATTTTCGTATATAGTCGAATTTGTGTCATAGTTTATATTTACAAATGTCTGAATATTAAATGAGAATTTTTTTATATGATTTCAACTATTAGTTATAAAATTTTCACTTTTGTGTGAATAGTATGTAATAAATATCATCTCATTTTAAAAAAAAATGAAATTGTAAAATCATTTATTCATCATAGTTTGAGAATAAAATTATCTTTATTCAATCCTGAAGTATGGTACTGCCAATTAATAGTAATCACATCTGTAAGAACCTTCTTCAGACTCTTAAAATCCTCCGGTTTTCTTATGTAAATATTGGTTCCTTTTACAAAAATATCTTCAACCTCATCTTCACAAATCTGATCAGAAAATATGGCCGTCACCATATTGTTAAACTTTGGATTTGCTTTAAATTCTTCAATACATTCAACGCTATTTCTTCCAGCAATTGAATGTTGGATAAAAACTATTTCGGGCACCACTGCATCGTCATTATTCAAATATTCCATCAGACTATTTCCGTTGTCGAAACATTGAACTTTTATAGAGACTTTCAGCTCTTTGAATATATTTTTAAAAAAAATTAAGGTGTTTTCATCGTTATCTGCTACAATTACGTTCAGAAATTCTTTATTCATACTGCATTTTAGGATTTATTACCGTGCTTTGGATTCTTCTTCTTTTTCCTATGATCTTTTGAAACTGTGATGGAGTGATTCCTGTCGTATTTTTAAATTGTGTACTCAAATGTGCCACACTGGAGTAGTTCAGTTTGTGGGCAATTTCTGTGAGACTTTGCTTATTCCTTATAATCAATGCTTTTGAATGCTCGATTTTCTGAAGAATAATAAAATTCTCAATTGATGTATACGCTACTTCTGAAAACAGATTAGAAAGATATCCATAGCTGTGATTCAGTTTTTCAGAAATATAAATAGATGCTTTTACGGGAATGATCTCATCGGAAAACACAAGTTCTACAATGGCATCTTTTATTTTCTGTACAAGAGCCGTCTTTTGGCTTTCTATGATCTCAATCCCATAATCTCCAAGATTTTTCTTAAAAAGATTGTGTTGTTCCTGAGTAAAGGGTTCATAGAATTCAACCTCACCGAAGTTCAGCAACCGGTATTTCAACCCGTGCTCCTTGAGTTTTTCGTCCAATACCTTTTTACAAAGGGCATTGAAATCAAATTTTACGTACATTTTCATCCTAGTAATAAGTAAGCCAATTTTTTAGTAAATATAATGATTTATTTCAAGTAAAAGTGAAATAGAAATATATTTTTTTAACATTATTCATATATAAAAAAACTCCTGTATTCTAGAATACAGGAATTTAAACACTAAGGATGAAAAAAATATACTGATAAAAAGCTATAGCAGCTCAAAACCAAGCATATGAATGTATTGTATTATAAGTGATTTGGTTCTGGAGCAAAGATGATTCAAAAAAAGAAATCACTTGTTATAGAATTACCCGATAAAGTTACAAAATTTTAAGTCAATCATTTGTGAATTAGAAATTCCATCATAAAATCATCCATTACAAAACCGTTCCCAATATCGAAAACTCCTTCGTCATAAACCCTGTACCCTTGGGATTCATAGAATTTTCTGGCAGCATTATGTTTGTTGACATTTAAAATAATTCTGTTATTATTGTTTTCAAAAACTTTTTTATTTAAAAACTGAAGAGCCTCTTTTCCCAGCCCCTTCCCCTTGCTTTCCGGAACGAGATAGATACGGTGCAATTTTGTAGTCTTCTCCTCGTAGTTGTGCTCATACCCGATAAAACCTTCTGAAGAATTTTCATCATCAAGAATCAGATAATAATGATAATCGGGATTTTGAAGGTGGTTTTTAATTTCAGTTTCAGAATACATTTCAGACAACATATAGTGCATCTGCTCTTTGGAAAGTATGTCTGCATAAGCATTTTCCCAGGATCTTCTTGCCAGGTCCTGAATTAAAGGGATATCTTCTTCCGTTGCTTTTATTAATTTCATGATTGTATGTTATTATGATTAAAAAAAGTGAAAAGCCTTAGCTTTCCACTCTGTTCTATTTTTGGATGTGAATAATCAATTGTATTTTACAATTAAATTGTTGCCATCTCTGCTTTAATTTTTGAATAAAGTCCTTCTGAAGCAGCAACCAAAGGAAGTCTCAGATAATTTTTAATAATTCCTTTTTCTGCCAGTACCACTTTCACTCCACATGGATTTCCTTCAGCAAAAATCAAACGGGTGATATCTACTAGTTTGTTGTGGATTTCATAGGCTTCTTTCACCTTTCCATCAAAAGCCAGCTGTACCATGGTAGAAAACTCTTTAGGATACGCCTGACCTATTACAGAGATTACACCATTTCCACCTGCTAAAGTCACAGGAAGTGTGTATTCATCATCTCCTGAAACAAGAGAGAAGCCTTCCGGTTTCTTTCTCAGGATATCAAAATATTGTAAAATATTAGGAGCGGCTTCCTTAATCATCAATAAATTCGGAAATTCCTTTGCAAGACGTAATGTTGTATCTGCTTCCACATTCTGCCCTGTTCTTGAAGGAACATTATAAATAATAATATTCTTCCCTGTAGATGCCAAAGCTTTATAATGCTGATAAAGACCTTCCTGATTGGGTTTATTATAGTAAGGCGATACAGAAAGCACTGCTTCAAACGCAGAAAGATCTGTTTCTTCGATCTGTTTCTTGACTTCAAGGGTATTGTTACCGCCAATTCCTAGTACAAGAGGAAGACGTTTATTATTCACCTTAATGATATGCTCAATTACCTGTTTCTTCTCTTCATCAGAAAGCGTTGCGGCTTCTGCCGTAGTTCCCAATACCACCAAATAACTGGTTCCGTTTTCGATATTATATTCAACAAGTTTTGTTAAACTTTCGAAGTCAACGGATAAATCTTCATTAAAGGGTGTTACCAATGCAACACCTACTCCTTTTAAAATGCTCATCTGTTCGAATTATTTTTGCCAAATTTAATGATTTACAATAAGAATTTGTAACAAATAATAATGTTTTATTATACATATAGTTATATTTGCATATACTAAAAGACAATATGAAATCGCTATGCCTGAAATTGTTTACAAAAAACACAGAAAGCACCGGCGATTGCATATGACCTTTATAAAAAATAATTTACAACATATGAAAAATAAATTCTTGTTACTAGGAATTGCTCTGGCAGCTCTTACGGCATGCAAAACGGCTTCTGCGCCGCAGCTGATGAACGTAAAGACCCAGAAAAATATTTCTATTAATAATGAGCTGAAGAATGATGAGGAGTTTGTAAAATTTATTGAACCCTATAAGCAAAAACTGGATAAAGAGATGAATCAGAAAATCTCTCATACCAACGTAGATCTTACAAAACAGGGAGACAACAGCAATCTGGGAAATCTTTTAGCTGATTATACACTTGAGGGCGGTGATGAATGGACGAAGACTCACCTTAAACAAAATGTAGATGCTGCTTTGATCAATATCGGAGGAATCCGTACTACTATCGGAAAAGGAGATATTATGCTTAAGAATCTTTTTGAAGTGATGCCTTTTGAAAATGAGCTGATTATTGTAAAAATGAAGGGGGTCGATTTACCCGGACTTTTTGAATATTATGCTAAAACACAGGTCAACAACCCGGTTTCTCACTTGTATATTGAAACGAAAAACGGACAGCTCACCCAATCTTTAATCAATGGAAAAACTGTAGATCCAAACAAAGATTATTATATTGCGACTTCAGACTATCTGGCTCTTGGAGGTGATAATATGAAATTCTTTGCAAAAGGTGAATCAATTCCTACAGGAGTAAAGCTAAGAGATTTGTACATTGATTATTTCAAGAGAAATCCGGAAATAGTTCCGGCTACAGACGTTCGTTTAAATTTTATCGGTAAGAAATAATGGATAGAAAAAGTTTTTTAAAAGCAATAGGTGGCGGATCTTTAGCGGTAGCTTTAGCTCCTAATATGATGATGGCGGAAGAATTAAAAATTCTTGATTTAAAATCCGCAAACAAACTGACCATCCTTCATACCAATGATCAACACAGCAGAATAGAACCGTTCGATGCCAGTTACACCAAAAACCCTAACCAGGGAGGTTTCGCCAGAAGAGCCAGTTTAATTCAGCAAATCAGAAATCAGGAAAACAATGTATTGCTTCTTGATTCAGGAGATATTTTCCAGGGAACTCCTTATTTCAATTTTTTTGGTGGAGAGCTGGAGTTTAAGTTAATGTCTATGATGAAGTATGATGCTTCTACCATGGGAAATCATGACTTTGATAACGGATTGGAAGGCTTTCTGAAGGTTCTTCCGAATGCCAAGTTTCCTTTTATCTGCTCGAATTATGATTTTAAAAACACTATTCTGGACGGAAAAACGTCTCCTTATAAAATTTTTAATAAAAACGGAATCAAAGTAGGAATTTTTGCTGTGGGTATCCAGCTGGATGGTCTTGTAGGTAAGAAACAATACGGAGAAACGGTTTACAATAATCCGGTTGATGTTGCTCAACAATATTCAAATTTCCTGAAGAAAGAGCAACAATGTGATCTTGTCATCTGCCTCTCTCATATCGGATATGATTACAAAGATGAACCTACTAAAATAAGTGACAAAATTTTAGCCGCCAGTACAGAAAACATTGACATTATCTTAGGTGGCCACACACATACTTTTCTACCGGAACCCCAGACCTTCACAAACAGACAGGGAAAAAATGTTCTGGTTAACCAAGTGGGATGGGCTGGACTTCTTTTAGGTAGAATTGATTTTTATTTTGATACAAACAAAAACGTAAAACATATCTCCTGGAACAATCAGGTAATTGACAGCAGTATAATAGCATAATATGAAAAAACTTTCTATAATTTCTCTTGGTATTTTAGCATCTCTGCAGGTTGCAAAAGCACAGGTTATTTCCTCAAAAAAGTGGGCAGATCTTTTTTCCTACAACAATGTCTTGGCCATGAAAGAAGACAACGGAAAAATATTAGCGGCCACAGAAAGTGGAATATTTTATTATACCATATCAACAGGAGAAATTACGAAGTTATCCAAAGCTAATGGACTTCATAACATAGGAGTTACAGCTTTCGATTATAATCCACAAACCAAAATGGGTCTCATTGGATATGAAGACGGTTCTATGGATGTCATTACGCCACAGGAGATCAAATATATTGTTGATATTCCTATTGCAGCCGGTTATAACGGAAACAAAAAGATCAATCACATTTCCATTACCGGAGACCAGGCCGTGGTTTCTGTAGGCTATGGACTCTCTATATTTAATTTAAAAAAGAAGGAATTTGGAGACTCTTCATTTTTCATGCAGGGAGGTGGGGTTTATGAAGCCAGTAATGAGGCTGTTATATTTGGAAGCAAAGTTTATTCTGTCACAAACACAGGTTTAAAAAGCCATGAAATGAATACCACTTTTCCGGTATATACTACATGGACTACAGAAGTTCCCGGAGCTTTTAAACATATAGATTCGGAATCTGAATTGGTATATTCAAATGCTACCACAGCATATATTTATAATAATGGAGCCTCAACGCCACTTCCTACCAACTTTGGAAATATACGTGACGTTGTCGTTACTCAAAACAATATTGTAGTTACCGATAACAGAATATATACTTATGGTACCAATGGAGTTTCGTTAAACGCAGTAAGCCTTGGAGAGGAATGCAATACTGCTTTAATGGCAGGAGGAAAAATATTCGGAGGAACAGCCGCATCAGGAATAAAAGATGAGGGTAATACGACTTATAGACCTTCAGGGCCATATTATAATTATGCCTACAAAATAAATCTTTACGATAATAATCAGATGCTTGTTTCCACTGGAGCCAGAGCAGAAACCTATAATTATCCTGTTAATAATCCTAAAAGGCCAGGCTTTTATTATTTTAATGGCACGGAATGGATATATTCTTCATTTTTCGCAAGTAAACCTACAAGTATTAATGTCCTTGATGCTATATTAAATCCTCTCAATAATAATGAAGTATTTTTTGCCAATTATACAATGCTTGATCAGGGGGTTTATAAAATGAAATATAATGCTACTAGTAAAGACTTTGAACTGGTCAAATATTATAACCTAGGAGCTCAGCCTTATTTGCGACGAGCGACAGGTCTTGCCACCGATCCACAAAATAATATTTTCGCATCTATTGGATTTGATAACGATGGAAACCCCGCTATAGGTATTTATGATAAAGCAAGTGATGATTTTGTTTTAAAAAAGATTGTCTTTACAAGTACTGGGGTGCAAAAACCTGTTTTCTATGAAAATATGTTATGGATTCCTCTACCAAGAACCAATAACTTTTGGGTATACGATTATAAAAATGCGGCCAATCTTTCTGATGATGCAGACTATATACTGAGTGAAGCCAATGGGCTTCCTGCAAGTTCTGCAGGGGCAATATCCGTAGCTTTTGACAAGTCGGGTGATGCATGGATCGGAACAGACAGCGGTTTAAGGGTAATGACGAATGCTGCATCAGAAATTAAGTCGTCACAACCTAAAATGGAAGCCATCGTCATAGAGCAAAATGGTATTCCGGAGGAACTTTTCAAAGACTCTCATGTTCTTCAGATTGAAGTGGATGGCGGAGATCACAAATGGGTTTCTATAGACGGCGGAGGGGTTTATTACCTTTCTTCAGATGGCCAGAGAACGATAAAACATTTTACAAAAGAAAATTCACCTCTTCCAACCAATAGTGTTACTGACATTAAAGTAGATAAAAAGACAGGAAAAGTATATTTTGTAACCTACAGCGGAATTGTAACTTACCAGAGTGATGTTTCAGATGTAACCTCCAATTTTGGTGACGTACTGGTGTATCCGAATCCTGTTGTTTATTCCAATTTCAAAGGAAAAGTAACCATCAAAGGTCTTGCAGAAAAAACAAATATAAGAATTGTAGACGCTGCCGGAAATGTAGTGCATTCAGCGGTAGCCAGAGGAGGCTATTATGAATGGGATCTTAATAATCAGAAAGGCGCCAGAGTTGCTTCAGGAATTTATTTTGTTTTGATGACCAATGAAGACGGATCTGATAAAGCTACAGCTAAAATAGGGGTAGTCAATTAATGAATTCACAAAACGGTTTTTTACTTTCATTCATAAAATATGGAGAAAACGATGCAGTGCTGCATTGTTTTACAGAAGAAGAGGGTTTTCAGACGTATTTTTTAAAAGGAGTCTATTCCAAAAAGAATAAAAAGAAAGCCCTGTTACAACCTTTAAACCAACTTAATTTTTCAGTAACCTCAACGAGAGGGAATGGCATAGCGTCTGTTTCAAGATTTGAACTGGTAAAAAACAATGATATTTATACTGATATAAAGACCAATACGGTTATCTTTTTTATCTCAGACTTTCTGAATCAGGTTCTTCGATATGAAAATAAAAACATTCCGGTTTATTTCAGTATTGATCAATTTATTGATGAACTGACAAATAGAAATTACCAGGCACACCTTCTTTTTTTGCTTGTTATTTTGAAAATCCAGGGCGTTGCACCTTTATTAAGTGATGGGAAGTTTCTCGATCCGGAAACCGGAACATTCGTCCCCAACTCCACTCACCAATTGTTCACCGAAGAGGTTTCACTGATATGGAAGCAAGCATTGAGTGCAGAAAATTTATATGCAACAAAAATTCATTCCTCCATAAGGAAAGATTTCCTGGACAGTCTCCTGGTATATTATCATTATCATATTACTGATTTCAAAACACCGGCATCGCTTGAAGTAATTCAGCAGATATTTGAATAAATTAATTTGCTTTTTTTGCTATGCTTTATTTTCTTTAATATCATCAGGCATTTCAGTTTCCGACTCAGCAATTTCCTTTTTAGAAAATCTTGGTTGGAGAATCTTTGCAATCAATCCCGTCCAGCCTGTCTGATG
Organism: Chryseobacterium lactis; assembly: GCF_003815875.1. Lineage (NCBI taxonomy): Bacteria > Pseudomonadati > Bacteroidota > Flavobacteriia > Flavobacteriales > Weeksellaceae > Chryseobacterium > Chryseobacterium lactis. The sequence goes on along the minus strand of NZ_CP033924.1, from coordinate 2,384,879 downwards.
CGAAGCTCCTACTCCACGTCCGGAATCTCCGTGAAAATATTCATAGAATAAAATATAATCCCGAAAGTCAGGATCCGTTTGAAATCTCTCATACTGACCGTTTACAGGTCGCTTTCCATTTTCATCTTTTAAAAATATTTTGGAAAGCCTTTTGTTTAACGAATCGGCAATCTGATCCAGATTAGAATAATTCCCACTTCCTGTAGGATATTCAACCATAAAATCAGGACTATAATAGAAGAAAAAGCGCTGGAGGCTTTCAATAATCAAGAAATTAATCGGAAACCAGATTGGGCCACGCCAATTGCTGTTTCCTCCAAAAAGTCCACTATCACTTTCTGCAGGAGTATATTTAACGGTATAGTCCGTTTCATTGAGATTCAATGTATACGGATTTTGTTCATATTCCTTGGATAAAGCTCTGATTCCATATTCACTTAAAAATTCATCAGGATTCAACATTCTTTTCAATAATCTCTTCAGGCGATGCCCCCGAAGTAACGATAGCAAGTGCTTAGAATCCTGACCTTTAACTTCCCATCTTGAAACCAGTGATGCTAACTCCGGCTTATTGCTCAGTACCCATTCCATTCTTTTCTTGAAATTCGGAAGATTCTCGATCATCTCGTCGTCTATTACCTCAACCGCAAACATTGGTATCAATCCTACGATTGTTCTTAACCTCAAATACATATGGTCTCCATCATTAGATGCAATAGCATCATAGAAGAATTCATCTTCTTCGTCCCAAAGACTGAATTTTTCATCCCCCATATTATCCAGTGAATTGGCAATGGATAGGAAATGTTCAAAAAACTTCATGGCCATTTCCTCATATACATTATTGTACAAAGCCAGTTCCAGTGCTATTCTCATCATATTCAGGGCAAACATGGCCATCCAGCTTGTTCCGTCCGACTGTTCTAATTGCTCGCCATTGGGAAGCGTTGTATTTCTGTCAAAAACACCGATATTATCAAGTCCTAAAAATCCTCCTTCAAAGATATTATTCCCGTTAATGTCTTTTTTATTCACCCACCAGGTAAAATTCATTAGTAATTTCTGAAATGCACTTTCCAAAAATTCAAGATCGGGTTTATCTTTCAAATACTCATCAATTTTGAATACCCTGAAAACCGCCCACGCATGTACAGGAGGATTAACATCGCTAAAGTTCCATTCATAAGCCGGAAGCTGTCCATTAGGATGCATATACCATTCAAACAGAAAAAGTTTTAACTGATGTTTCGCGAAATCAGGATCTATGAGCGAAAAGCTGATAGTATGAAAAGCCAGATCCCACGTTGCATACCAGGGATACTCCCATTTATCGGGCATGGAAATAATATGCTCATTATTAAGATGTTTCCAGTCGTAATTTCTTATTTTTTCCCGGTTTTTTGAAGGTGGAATTTCAGAAGGATCACCTTTCAGCCATTTTTCAACATTATAATGGTAAAACATTTTATTCCAAAGCATCCCTGCAAATGCCTGCCGTTGAATTAATTTCTCATCTTCTGACTGTATGCCTTTCTGAATTTCAGTATAAAATTCATCAGCGTCTTTATTCCTCTCGTCAAAAATAGCGTCAAAGTCACGGAACGGTTCTTTTAAATCCTTATCCATCATTCTGAACTCAAAGATTTTAGTCTCTTTCCCTTTAAAATATTCGTCAATGAAAAATGCAGCTTTGGTTCCTACATTCCTCGAATTAACTGTTTCTGAATTTCCTGTAAGAATAAAATTATTAATTCCGTCTTTGCAATATTCCGATGTATTGGATGACTCGTAAAGCCTTTGATTATTGGTTTCATTATCACAAAACAATGTTTTCAAGGATTGTTTTGCATATACATTCTTTATCTCAAGGTCTTTGTGATTGACTTTGATACGATTGGCTTCTTCTCCGTGCAGCTGAGGTTTATAATCGTCATAACCCCAGTTCCAGGTATTCCTGAACCAAATTGTCGGTAATATAACGAGAGCGCTTTCTTTTTCAGATTTATTAACAATGGTAAGCTTGACCAGGATATCATTCTGACTTTCCTTGGCATATTCAATAAAAATATCAAAATATTCATTTTGATCAAAAATTCCGGTATCTATTAATTCATATTCCGGTTCGTTTTTATTTCTTTCAGCATTGGTTTTTATAAGATCTTCATAGGGAAAAGGATTCTGAGGATATTTGTACAACATCTTCATGTAAGAATGGGTCGGGGTAGAATCCAAATAATAAAAATACTCCTTTACATCTTCACCATGATTTCCCTGTCCATTGGTAAGGCCAAAGAAACGTTCTTTGATCATTTTATCTTTTTTATTCCAGAAACCAACGGAAAATACCAGTTTTTGAAGATCATCACAGATTCCGCATATTCCTTCCTCACCCCATCTGTAGGTTTTGGCTTCCGCTGTATCATGACTCGTGTAGTTCCATGCGTCTCCGTTATCACTGTAATCTTCACGCACTAGACCCCATTCACGGTTACTGACATATGGACCCCATTTTTTCCATGAAATATCTGAAATTCTTTGTTTCTCTGACATAAACGATAATTATAAATGATGAGTGATAAGCAATGAACACTTCTTAGCCTCCTGTAGAGAAGCTTTCAAAAGTGGTCATCCCGCCATCAACAAAAATGCTGGTTCCGGTAATATAGTCTGCAAGATCGCTGGCAAGAAAGGCTGCCAGGTTTCCGATGTCTTTTGGTTGTCCGATCCGGTTATAAGGAATCAATGTGAGCAATGAATTAAGTGCTTCCGGCGTGCTCCATGCATCCTTGTTAATCGGTGTCTGGATTGCTCCCGGGCAAATAGAATTTACACGAATTTTATCTGCACCATATTCCTGAGCTAAGGTTTGCATCAGCATTCTGATTGCTCCTTTGCTGGAGGCATAATTGGCATGGCCTGCCCATGGAATGATTTCATGCACGGAACTGATGTGAATGATTTTTCCACAAGCAATAGAGCGCGACGGGTCTATTCCTCTACGTAGAAATTCTTTGATTGCTTCTCTTGCACATAGAAACTGACCTGTCAGATTAATTCCGATGACGGTATTCCATTGGTCTAAGGTCATTTCTGTGAACTTCGCGTCTTTTTGCACTCCTGCATTATTCACCAGAATATCTACCGTTCCGAATTGTGAAACCACTGTCTGAAACATAGCAATAACCTGATCTTCTTTGGATACATCACATTGATAGGTAATCCCCTTTCCGCCGGCATCCGTAATTTCTTTTAAAACGCTTTTAGCTTCGTCGACAGAACGTTCCGAAGAATGATTAACGATGACTGTAGCTCCGGCTGCTGCCAATGATTTTGCAATTCCGGAACCAATTCCGCTTGAGGATCCTGTGACGATAGCCACCTGATTATGAAGTGATATTTCCATAATTTAAAATTTGATGTTACTCAAAGTTATGGAAAGTAATCAGCAGTAAAGAAATTATGATTTTAAAATTTTATTAAAGTTTTTTAAACATCAGATATTGTGGCCCGCTTCTCCCCATTCTGGTTTTACCGTTGTAAGTGTAGCCCGCTTTTTTGTAGATGTGATATGCCGACTCGTTTCTTTGATTAACCGCCAGTACAATTTCATCACAATATTGAAAATTTTCTCTTACAAAATCGTCTACCTGAAGCATTGCAGATTTTCCAATCCCGGATCCCTGCATTTCAGGATTTATAGACAAAGACCTTAGCAGAACTGCATTTTCATTATCGGTAAGATCCAGTTTATCATCTCCAAAATCAAGTACAAAAAAGCCAACAGGTCGGTTGTCATTTAAAATAATAATCGGAAATGCATTCATATCATCTCTCTCCCTGATTCTTTGTATCGACTGTTCAGCAGTTGCCGTGAATTGCGACTGATTTTCATCCAGCGTATAGCTTACCTCAGCAAGATATTCCTGTTTAAAAAAGATTAAACTTACCATAATTAGTGATGATAGGTATCTTCATACTTTACGCCCGCACGTATTTCCACAGGAAGCTTATTTTCTGCGGGAACGATGGGACAATTATAGTCGTAGGCATTGTAAGCACAAAACGGTTGATAAGACTGGTTAAAATCCAGCAAGATGGTATTTCCTTTTGGAATTTTCAAATCCATATATTTTCCACCTCCGTAGGTTTCCTTTTCATTCGTTGCATCCCTAAACGGCAGGAAAAGGTGGTCTTTGTATTTTTCTTGTTTGATTAAATCCAGACTTTGATATAAAGTGACCGTGTATGGTTTTCCATCCAGATCAAACGTAGCTTTCCCATATTCTCTGTACGATTTTGTTTTTCCGGAAGATGTTGGTAAGTCGAAAGGTTGGGCATTTTTTGTTTTAACAAACTTTGCCGTTACTCTATATTTTTTATCAAATTGAAAGAACGGATGTCCTTTAAAATTGGTAAAGTTATCTCCTCGTAAAGGAGTTGTCTTCGGATTCAGATATTCTTCGTTAAGTTCTTCCTGGAACTTCTTCATCTCCATGATCTCCGGAGAAACTATTTTCTGAGAAAAACTCAAAAATGGAAGAAGTAAAAGGATAAATATATATTTTTTCATGAATCTTAAAATTATAAGTAAAATTATGAATTTTTCAGCGGATCAAAAGTTAAAATTGTACTAAAAAAGTATAATCTTCTTGCTTAGCATACTTTTTGAAAAATGAAGTCTATGGATAGAAAAAAATTCATTAAGACAAGTGCATTAGCCGTATCCGGTTTTTATTTTCTTTATTCTCAGCTATTTCAGGCGGCACAACCTGTCAGAGGTAATCAGGGAAAAACTATAAAGGCTCCTATTATCATAATTGGCAGTGGGTATGGTGGAGCGGTGTCTGCATTACGCTTATGTGAATCCGGGAAAAAAGTACTGTTACTTGAAATGGGTCTTAATTGGGAGAAATCAGGAATTCCTTATTCGAATCTTTTAAAGCCTGGGAAAAGTTCTGCCTGGTTGAAAAAGAAAAGCATAGCTCCTTTTATGAATATTTTTTCTTTAACACCTTTCACCGGAATTCTTGACCGCCTTGAATTTGAAAATATCAATATATGGGTAGGAAGAGGTGTAGGTGGTGGTTCGCTTGTAAACGGCGGAATGGCTGTCACCCCTAAAGAAAGCTATTTCAAGGAAGTTTTCCCCAATCTTGATGCCGAAAAGTTTTACAATCATTATTTCCCTTTAGTACAGAAAGACCTTAAAGTGAACGTTATTGATGAAGAGTTTTTAAAGGACTGTCCTTATTATAAATTTACGAGAGTTGGTGAACAGGAAGCTCATCAAGCCGGTTTTAAAACGATCAGGGTACCCAATGTCTATGACTTCAAGTATATGGAAAAAGAATTCCGGAATGAAGTACCACGGTCAGCCCTTAATACAGAAGTTATTTATGGAAATAATCACGGGAAAAACAGTTTAGACAAGACCTACCTCAAAAAAGCACTGGAAACAGGAAATCTCGAAATCCTTGACCTTCATCGGGTAGAAGATATTCAATTAAATGAAGACAAAAGTTATACATTAAATACACAACACATTGATACATCAGGGAACATTCTTGCTGATAAAACTTTCCAATGTGATCAGCTGATCCTTTCGGCAGGTACAATGGGGACTTTACAACTTCTCCTGAAATCAAATGCTTTAAATGGTTTACCTCTGAACGAAAAAATTGGAAAAAGCTGGGGCAACAATGGAAATTTTATGACCGGAAGGAACTGGGTTAAGCCTCTCTCAGGTGGTACAGGATCAAAACAATCTACAATCCCCGTGGGCGGAATCGATAACTGGGACAATAAAGAGCATCCTTTTTTCACAGAAATTGCTCCACTACCAATGGGAATGGATGTTGCAACCGCTCTCTACCTATTGATTAACAGAGTTGACAAAAAAGGAGAAGTGACTTATAATAAAATCAATCAATCGCTTCAACTAAACTGGGATAAAAGTAATACTGCTGCAATGAGAGAAAATGCCAAATACTTTATCAGAAAAATGAATCAAGCAAATGGCGGAACAAGAAGTCATCTCCTTTTCAATAATGGTTTTGGTGCTGATATTTGCTATCATCCACTTGGTGGTTGTGTACTTGGAGAAGCCACCAATGAATATGGAAAATTAAATGGTCATGACAATTTGTACGTCCTGGATGGCTCATTAATTCCCGGAACAATTGGGGTTAATCCTTTTGTGACGATCACTGCCATTACAGAATATTGTATTGAAAATCTGATCAAACAGAATGAATTTGCCTGAAATTAAGGTAACAATTGTACTTCAATAAGATAATTACGGACATCATTTTCAAGCTTTACAGGATAGGTGAACTTAAGCTGTTCTGCTAACGAAGAGCCCAATTCATGAACCAGATCTGCAAAGGCGAATAAAGCTGTCCAATTTTCATCAATATCACTTCCTGAGAAAGTAGCTTCAATTTTAGTCCACAATTCCGGGGATACATATTTTTTAAAAAGCCGGCCGTGCTTATTGGTCGTTATATTACTCCAGTCATGAGAGCCTGCAATATACCATTCGATCAAAGGAACCAGATAATCTGTACGAAGTATATTTTCAGACATAAATTTGGCGTAGAAAATATCTCCACGTTTTAGACATTTCGCCACATACGTTGTATCCCACCAAAAATCATTTAATAATTGTTCAAATTTCTTCTCCGTAGGCTTTTGAATCATAATCGATTTATAGCCCGGAGCTTTCATTTCTTTGGTAAGATCATCTTTGTCAATCAACACTCTATAACCTACATCCCAATCGTCCGGAAGTATCTCTTCTTTGATCTCAGGAATGAACTCTGAAAGCTGATATAGTTTAAAATCAACTTTTACATGATCTTTATATAGAACCATTTTCATTGCATGCTTTCCTTCAAAAACATGATCATCTTCTTCAATCATGGAAATGGGTTCTCCAAAAAGTCTGATCCATTCATTGTCTTCTTCATAAGGTTTTCTGTTTTCAAAAACCAACTCTACATCAAGATCGCTAAAGTCATCGACCGGGGCATAGGGATTCACCAGAGAACTGGTGAGGAGTACAACACGAACATCCGGGTTATTTTCTGCCCACTGAATAATCTGATCAAGCTTTTCTTCCCTTATTTTCATTTTAATAGGATTCGGATATTTTTACACGATAAACGTCTGTAGAATTTCTTTTAATTGACTCTACAAAGAACCCTCCTTCTTCAGGAATCACTTCTTTTAAGTCAAAACTTTTACAGTCCTTGGGAAGGCCTGAAAATATAAGGGTAAACCAAAAATCCTGCATAAAAGGCACAGGCGTCCAATAAGGAGAAATTGAAATATTTTCTGCGTGAATCAACTTGCTTCTATGCTCAGACTGATTGTCGAAAAGATAAGTTGAATGCCAGATCCTGATCAGGTTTCCCAAAAATGGTGATGCCGGAAAACAACAATGAACAATAACCTGCTTCTCTTCTTCCACTTTGGTCTGAAGAGATTCCAGAAGCTCTTTTGCAATAACCGGTTTTATAATTATTTCTTCCACCTTTTTTATAAGTAATAAGTGATGAGCAATGAATAATGCATGGTATAGTGCTTATTACCCATTGCTCATTACTGATATTAATATTCTAATTCCAGCTTTTCTTTTGTGTAATTTCTTACTTCTTCGGTGAGTTCAGGGTGTTCTGCCAGTTTTTTCCCATAAGAAGGAACCATTTCAAGCAATTTACTCTTCCACTCTCCTTCCAGTTTTTCAGGGAAACATTTTTCAAGAACATTCAACATGGCATATACTGCTGTGGATGCCCCCGGAGAAGCCCCTAATAAGGAAGCAATCGTTCCATTTTTATTCACCACAACTTCAGTTCCGAATTCCAGTTTACCCCCTTCTTTCTCATCTTTTTTAATGATTTGAACTCTTTGTCCGGCTACCTTCAATTCCCAGTCTTCTTCTTTTGCATCTTTAACAAATTCTCTCAAATGCTGCATTCTCTGAGACTTTGTCATTGCCACCTGCTGAATAAGGTATTTTGTAAGAGGAAGATTATGCCACCATGCTCCGAAAAGTGATCTTAAGTTTTTCGTATTTACACTTTCAGGCAAATCGAGGTAACTTCCTTCTTTCAGGAATTTTGTTGAAAATCCTGCGAAAGGCCCAAAAAGAAGGGCTTTTTGGCCATCAATAATTCTAAGATCAAGGTGAGGAACAGACATTGGCGGAGCATCTACTGTTGCCTGTGTGTATACTTTTGCCTGGTGCTTTTCTACCAATTCCTGATTGTGAGTCACCAACCATTGCCCGGAAACAGGGAAACCTCCATATCCTTCACTCTCTTTGATATCTGAACTATCCAATAACGGAAGAGCGTATCCACCGGCACCGATGAATACAAAGTCGGCAACAACTTCCTGTTTGTGGTTATGAATTCTGTCTTTTACCTTCATTTCCCACTTCCCGTCTTCTCTTGGGTCCACATCTTTCACTTCGTGATACAAGAAAACTTCTACATTGGAATCTTCCAGTAAATGTCTTCCCATTTTTCTGGTTAATGTTCCAAAATTAACATCAGTTCCCATATCCATTTTGGTCGCCGCCATAATTTCAGATTGGTTTCTTTTGCTCATCACCAAAGGAATCCATTCTCTTAGCTTGTCATGGTCCGTGGAGAATTCCATTCCGGAGAACAATACGGATTCAACCATTTTATCATGACGTTTTTTAAGGTATTCGGCATCTTTTTCACCAAATACAAGACTCATGTGCGCGCATGAGTTGATAAAGTCTTTAGGTTCATGGATATATCCTTTAGTCAACAAATAAGACCAGAACTGTTTTGAAATTTCAAACTGTTCTGCGATACTTTCTGCCTTAGAAATATCAATCGTTCCGTCTGGTTTTTCAGGGGTATAGTTTAGCTCACAAAAAGCCGAATGGCCTGTACCGGCGTTGTTCCATGCTGCTGTGCTTTCTTTGGCAAACCTTCCTAGTCTTTCAAAGATGGCAATTTCAAGATTTGGATCAAATTCATGAAGCAGCGTTGCTAAAGTGGCGCTCATGATTCCGCCGCCTATCAGTACAACGTCATATTTAGGTTTCGGTGTTCTGCTTGTAAGCGATTGTGACATAATTTTAAATTTTACTTCAAATTTCGTGAAAAGTTTTAAAAAGAAGAACGCGTTTAACGATTTTAACACGTTAATTTTTGGAGTTAAAATACTTCTTGATTACACAACAGGATATCATGGAAAGTTTCAATAAAGTTTCATTGAAATGATTAATAATACCAATTACTGACTGGGAATTTTGAAAAAATGTACCACATTTTATCACTTTAATAATTCACTAAAAAGGAAGTAATTATCCGGTGTAGCCACCACAAAAAAGTTATAAAAACTTAAGTTTATTTAAGTTCATGATATAGAATAGCTTAACCATAATGTTTTACGTCAATAAATTTTATCAACAAAAGGTGAGAAAACATTATATAATATGAACTTAAATTCACTTTAAATTGATAAATATGCAATTTAATAGACAAAAATCGATATTAAAACCATTAAACAATAATATTTTATACGTATCTTTCATTTAAATTAATACCATATTTCAGTGTAATTAATTAAAATTATTTCGTAAATAGACTAAAAGATGAAAATTGTTACCTTCGTATGTACATTTTTCGCTACAGCGGCATTAGCCCAAAGCGGAAGTGTAGGAATCAACACGTCCAAACCGGACCCCAGTGCAATTCTGCATATCGAAAATTTCAATGGAGTTCCAGCAGCTGCTACCGCCACCGTATCGGGAGGCGCGGTAACCGGAATTACCATAAGCAATGGAGGAAGCGGATATTCCTCAGTTCCCACAATCAGCTTTTATGGAGGCGGATCAGTAATCAGTGGTGGTACAAAAGCACGGGCAACCGCTACGCTCACCAACGGTGTTGTAACCGGTATAACCATCAACAATGGAGGAAGTGGCTATACAGCGGCTCCTACAGTAGTGGTATCGGGAGGAAATAAAGGCGTATTATTTCCCAATCTGAATATTGCTAATCTTAGCAGTACCACCTCTCCGGTAGCTTCACCTGCCAATGGCCTTATAGGCTATAACGGCGGAAGCAACACCAATAATAAAGCGTTGCATTTTTTCAACAGTACAACAAATCAGTGGCAGAGTACCATCGATGCTGAAAATACGCCTAAAGTAGCTTACCTGGATTTCACAGGATCATTATCAGCCCTAGACAATGCTGTTGCAGGTACTAATGCCTTATTGGTAGTGAATCCACCTGCTATTTCCGGGGTATCAAACATCAATGGCTTTAAGGTGGTTCAAAATACGGCTTTTGGCGGGTACTCTCTGGTTCTTCCGCAAGGAAACTATCTTGTAGAGGTTAATCTTAATTTAAACTCTCCTCAGGAAAGCCCGGCCGGACAAGGCGGAACGGCTCCTCTTTCAGGCAGTACTTATTATCTGATGGGATACTTTATTGATTTTACCAACGATACTTATAATAACTCTACCAATACATTCACCGGTGGAGCCAATACCAGAAAAGAGGTACCTATTGTATCTAAAGTCAATACAAATCACCTGGCTACCTGGTCTTACTATTACACAGTACCGGCTAATGCCAATGCCAATATTATCGGTGGATTAAGACTAAGATTAGGAAGAATGCAGAACAGCACCTTTTATGATCTGGTGAATGTCATTCCTACCGGATCGTATATTAAAATATCTCAACTGTAAAACAAACGACATGAAAAAAAGTTATATACTCCTATTACTGATTGTGGCACAGATAGTATGTGCGCAAGTAGGAATTGGAAAAACAACAATTAACAGCTCTGCTGTTCTTGATGTATCAGAATCTACCAATAAAGGTGTTCTTCTTCCAAGAGTGGATATTGTAGATATTCTAAACAATACCACCCCCGTTAATAATCCTGCACAAGGGCTTATTGTTTATAATAAAGGAAACTCAATCAGTCCTGGTCTCTATTTGTGGAAAAATAACAGATGGACCCAGCTTGCTGATGGTTACAATCTGGTAAGTTATATGATGCTTCAGCGCACGACAGATTATACGATACTGGGGAATTCCGCCAACGGTACATTTAAAAATTTCACCGATGCCTCTTTTACAGTGGTATCTAATGATATCGGAGCTACTTATAATGCTGCTTCAGGAGGCATTACCCTTCCGGGAAACAGCGGCTATCTTGTTAATATGTGTCTCAATATAAGAACAGCTCTTGAAAGCACAACCGGTGGAATCGGAGGTACCGCTGTTCAGCTGCATCAATATCTGGTAAAACTGGTAGATCCTGTAACCGGAACACAGTATGGAAAAACGATCAGTATCAATGCACAATCGATAGCCAGTAATAAAACACATACTTTAAATATGAGTTTTTCTTTTGTGACCACTTCTGCAACACCTATTACATTAGTTCCCGCCCTAGCTCATGATGCAGGAGGCACCTATCAACTGGGATCAGGAGGTACAGCTCCCAATAACGGAGAAATTATTATCACCAATACAAAAGTGGATATTCAAAGATCAGCCCTTAACCAATAATTCGTTTACAATGAAAACATATATGTATATAGTTTGTATGACCATGATCTTGTTTGGCACTTCCGTTCGTGCGCAAGTTGGCATTAATACAAACTCTCCCAACGCAAGCAGTGTTCTTGACATCAACTCTTCGAATAAAGGAGTTCTTTTCCCGCAGTATGATCTTACGGTATTGAACAGCACGACAGTACCTGTTGCCAATCCTGTAGATGGTCTGATGATTTATAATAAAGGAGGAGTTTCTACTTTCCCTAAAGGTTATTATGTATGGATCAGGGATCAATGGCAACGCGCCATTCTTTCCGGCTCTGAGCCTCAGAATATGTCACTGATTATCAACTCAGGAGTTCTGATTCCTACGGGTAGTACTGATAATACATTGACCAACTTTACCGTAGCTGCCAATAAGATTACCGGTGCTTCATTAGGAAGTGACACTTCTACGATTACTTTGCCTGCAGGAACTTATATCCTGCGTTATTCGGTGGATTCAAGTAATGCCAATAACAACAATGGAACAGCTAATACACAGTATCTTTCTCAAAATTTTACCTGTACACGGTCTTACCTGATCAATGCTGCAACCAGTACAACGATTACGGAGACCAACAGAATGTGTCAGTTATCAAGTTCATTTACTTTTTTTCAGGGAAGTTATTTTCTAAAATTAACGGCTCCCACGACGATCCGTCAAAAATTTGAGTTTGATGGAGGCAACGGATTTACGGCCAGTAACCTGAACGTAAGATCTTCATTAGCGCTCGTGATCACAAAAATGAGTCAATAAAAAAACTTAAGCATATGCTGCTTAAGTTTTGAAATATTTATTTTAAACAGGGTTTTCTTTTTGAAAACCTTGTTTTTTTTAATTCAGTTTTGCCGTTAGCTTTCTAAATTGTTTTTCTGCATTTTTACCCTCATATAGAATCGCATATACCGTTTCAATGATTGGCAATTTAAGATTTTTCTGCTTTGCTGTTTTATAAATAGAATCTGCAGCATAATAACCTTCAGCCACCATATTCATAGATTGGATAGCAGATTTTACGGTATATCCTTTTCCGATAAGGTTCCCTAAGTTTCTGTTTCTTGAGAACAGGGAATAAGCCGTTACCAATAGGTCTCCCAAATAAGCACTTTCATTCACATCTCTTGGTGCTTCATAAATAGCTTCCAGGAAAGTTTCCATTTCACGGATTGCATTGGATACAAACACAGCAGTGAAGTTATCACCATATCCTAATCCGCTGGCTATTCCCGCACCGATTGCAAATATATTTTTAAGAATTGCACTGTATTCGTTTCCTAAAATATCCTTGCTGGTATGGACTTTAATAAAATCTGAACTGAAAACTCCTTCAAGTTTTTCAGCCGTCTCATCTTCTACTGTTGCAATGGTTAGGTAAGAAAGTCTTTCCATTGCCACTTCTTCAGCATGACAAGGACCGGCAATAACAGCTTGATTTCTGAAACCGATTTTAAATTCATCCCTAAGATAGTGTGCTACCACATCATTTACTCTCGGAATAATTCCCTTAATTGCAGAAACAAAGATCTTCTCTGAATAATCACAGGTCATTTTATCCAACGTGTCGGAAAGATAAATGGAAGGTGTTGCCAATACAATGACATCACAGGCAGAGACCAATTCATTGATATCAGTAGTAAGCTTTAAGCTCTTAAGGTTAAAATGCGCTGCTGTAAGATAAGTAGGATTATGTCCGCGAAGCTCTATCGCCCCTTTTACAAACTCACTTCTTACACACCAGTGTACCACTTTACAGTTTTCAACCAACATTTTTACAATAGCAGTTGCAAAACTTCCGCTCCCTACTACTCCTACAGAAAGATTCTTTTTTGGATTCGAAGATTCTGAAATTATTTTCTTTTTAGCCATAATTGGAATGTGAACTGCAAAGATATTAAACAAAGATTTAACAGAAGCCTTGAAAGTATGATAAAAACCATATTCTGGAAAAATTAATGCTTCAACACAATTAAATATACAATTCAGCGTTAGATACAGAAAAAACTGAATTTTAATTAAAGATAACCAACAAAGATTATTTTTAATTAAATTTGCAGCCTTAAAAAAACCGTTTTAAATATCTAAGAGGAAGAAATATGAAAAAATTTCTAAACAGCAGGAAGAACATCAATGTTCTTCTTGGAGGACTTCTATTAGTAGTTTTTGCACAAGGCATATTTATTGCCAGGCTTTATTCTGAAAAGGATGACAAGAATTATGAAGTGAACCTTGTCAGAATAAACACTGAAAAAGACAGTGTAGATTACCTGAAAATGAAGACAGATCTTACCTTGGTAGATCAAACTGTTGCCCAGCTAAATTCTTTTCTGAAAGCAAAAGACATTTCCAGCGCAAAACTGATGATGCTTAATCAGGACAGTATTGCCAATTCCATTTACCTTTCCAAACAAGCCAACCGATACAGCCAATACTTGATGGACCTTCAGACAAAACTGATGCAGGTTCCATTGGGAATGCCAACCGATGGATATATTTCCTCCAATTTTGGAGTGAGAAAAAATCCCATCCCGTTTAAAACTGTTTTCGCTTCTGTAAAGTCCCACAAAACTTCAGAATCAAAGCCGGCAGAAGCAGCAGCTTCAAAACCTGAAGTGAAAGCAGAACCCGTTGAAAAAATCGTTGAGCTTACAGACAGTTATGGAAATAAAAGAGAAGTAAAAGTAATGGTTACTCCAAAAGCAACTCCTGCTGCTGCATCACCTGCATCCACTGCCTCTTCAAAGGCTGTTGTTGCTACTACAACCACTTCTCAGCCAGCTCCTGTTGAAAAAAATAACCCACCTGCTGAAGCAGATCAGATGCAATTTCATAAAGGACTTGATATCGCAGTTGCCTTTGGTTCTGACGTAAGAGCTGCCGCTGCCGGCACTGTAATTTTTTCAGGACAGAAAGGAGGTTACGGAAATTGTGTTATCGTTTCTCACGGAAACGGATTAGCAACTCTTTACGGACATTTATCACAACTTATCTCTAAGGTAAATGATAAGGTAAAAGTAGGCCAGGTTATTGCCAAATCAGGGAATACAGGACGATCTACAGGACCTCATCTTCACTATGAAGTGCACAAAAACAATACGCCGGTGAATCCGAAATTGTTTATGAATTTATAAAACAGAAAGCTGTCCTCAGATAAGGCAGCTTTTTTTAGTCCTAAAAAATAGTTCTGGTACTATTTAATACTTTCACAAATATCACAAAATATAATTCACGAGGAAATAAATCTGGTTAATCCATAGAATCTGCAAAGAAGTCTTTCAATGCAAAGTTTTAAGTTTTTTGCTTACAACTTTAAAGGAGCTAAGAATGGAATCAGCTAGCTGATTTGACGAAGCTTTGGGGATATTTTAGTGATTGATTCTTGTGATATAAAAGATTATCTCGCGGATCTGGTAAATTAAGCAGATTCTTTTCACAAACATCTGTGAAATCTGCGCGACGCTATTTTAGCATGAGGTTTTAAATTACAGTATAAACAAAAATAGCTGCCAAAGGCAGCTATTTTTTATTTTAAAATTTTAAGCGTTCCCTTAGGATGAGTAAATGTACCATCAGAGCCTGCAATATTCGAATACACCATATTCTTGTTATAATCCTGAATGTGAGTTACATTAAAGCCAAGGTGAGGTTCGTGCCAATATACCATAAAGATATTCTTTGCTACTTCTACCGCGGTGTATTCCACAGTATCAGTACTATCTTTTGAGCTTCCGGCTGTTCCGGTGAATGTCATGGTTTTATTATCTTTAAAATCCAAAAGGAATTTTACAGCTCCAAAATCTACCTCCACTTTTCTTCCAATGGCCGGATAGGGTGATTTCAGATCCCAATCCATTTCTCCACGAAATACCTTTACTCCCATTTCAAGTTCATCTTTTCCTGAAAGGGTCGGATATTTTTTAACCATAAAATCTACGATAGCAGGAGTGGTTGTATTCTCTGTCACAGCTTTTTTATAGTTTTCAAGATAATTTTTAACAAAATCCAGAGACTGAGGAGAGAAAGACTGTTTTGCAAAGTGCGAAGGAATTACCTGCTCCGGTTTCAATGCCTTCATCGCATCAATTTGTGCGATCCATTGGTCAATTGCTTTTGTATTTTGAGTATCTGCCATCCAAAGATGTGAATCTGCGGAAACGGAAATTCCTCCTGTAATGGTTTTAATAGAGGGAATCCAAACAAAGCTATGCGCCGGATCTTCAGGATTCTGTCTGATCTCAATTTTATTTCCTTCAAGATCAGGAATAGCATTCACGGCTTCCGGAACAATAATTTCAGAAGGAGCATCTGCTTTCAGTTGAGGTTTCCATACCGCCAGTTTATCATCCTTTGAGGCAGAGATCAGATAAGCCGTTTGAGCCGTTGAAATGATTTTTACATTCGGAAATGCTTTTTTAATCACATCCAATCCAAAATAAAAATCGGGATCACTGTGAGAAATAAAAACAGTTTTCAGATTTTTTCCTGTAGCTTTTATTTCTTTTACCAATTCTTCGGCATACTGTTTCTGAAACTGAGCATCCACCAGCATTGCCTCTTTATCTCCATAAATAATGGTAGATGTAATAGGAAAAACAGCCTTGGTTCCTGGATTATAGACCTTTACTTTAATATTTCCGGCCAGTAAAATACTTACAAACCCCAACAGGGCAAGCAATGATAATAATTTCTTTTTTAACATTTTTGTTCTCTTAAATTAACAATTAGTAAGCTGCTGTAAAACGTTCACGGATGTGGTTGTTTTGCTCTAATTCATCTACCAGCACTACAGCTACATCTTGTACGGAAAGACGGCTTCTTCCATTTTCATCAAATACAGGAGTCTCTAATGAAGTTCTGTATTTTCCGGTTCTTTCGCCAACATTTGCCTGATTCATTTCTACTGCAGGGCTGAAGAATGTCCAGTTTAAAGTATTGTTTTCTTTAATTTTATTTAAATAATCTCTTGCTGCGGTTGCACCTGGTTTGTATGCATCAGGGAAGTCGGGAGTATCTACAATCTGAATGTTGTCCGGAGTATAAAGGCTTCCCGCCCCACCTACTACGATTAATCTGTTCACTCCTGCCTCTTCCACTGCTTTTTCAATATTTACAGAACCATTCAGGAAATCGTTGTAAAGATTAGGATTTGTCCAGCCTGCGTTGAATGCGCTGATTACCGCATCACTCCCTTTTAAAGCTTCTGCCAGCTCTTCTACGTTATTTACATCAACACTTTTTGCGGTTACATTCTCTTGTGTTTTTACCTTCGATGCATCTCTCACTAAAGCTTCAACGGCATATCCTCTGCCAGCTAATTCGTTTACTATTTGTGTACCTACAAATCCGGTTGCCCCGATTACTGCTACTTTTTTCATAATGTCTTATTTTTATATTAAATTGTAATAATTTTTGTTACATTTATGGATAAAAAATTTTAAGCAAACTGATCTGCAAATTCCTGCAATGACTTGTCTCCTAAAAATTGAGTTACCAATTGATCTGTTTCTTCAAATAAAGTATCTAAATGAATATTGATTTCTTTTCCTACGCTACACGCCGGGTTAGGATTTTGATTTTTCTTTCCTAAAACCTCCGTATTCTTCACAGCTCTGTAGATTTGTGAAATGGTGATCGTCTCTGCATCTTTCGCAAGCTGGCTACCTCCTTCTTTACCTTGTCTGCTAATAATTAAGCCTGCTTCTCTCAATACACTGATTTCCTTTCGTACAATTACCGGATTTACATTAATACTACCAGCCACCCATTCAGAAGTGAGCCACTCCTGAGGGCTCTTCGCCAATAAGGTCATGATATGTACTGCCGTAGCAAATCTTGTATTATTCATTTTAATTACAGGACAAAGGTAAACATTTTTTCAAATGTAACAAATTTTATTACAGTTAATTTTTTCTTAAAGTATCAATTTGTCCAAATCCAGCAGTAAATAATTGATATTTTGATTGATGGTACGTGTCGCCGACTGCATCTGGTTCAGCATCGCCGCACGGTTGTGCAGATCATCGGCTCTGTAAAATCCGCCATCACTGAAAATAACAGATTGATCTGCTGCTGTTTTATTGTCATCAAACTGATAGTGCAACCATCTCAGTTTCATATTTCCGATAATAGAGTTTTCTTCTCTGTTTGAAAACTTTTTCTCTGTGTACATATACCAGATAAAGGGTGGAAAGTTCGGAGATTCCAGTTTTCCTTTCCAGATATCTCTCAACAGGTTTCTCTGATGAATGAATTCTACCTTCTTCCCTTTCGGATTAAGAGTTGCAAGCCCGAAACCAGCTCCCAAAATACCACCACCAATGCCAATCGCATTATCCCAGCCGTCACTTTTTACAATTCCTCCGGCAATAGAAGATGCAGCTCCTGCTATGATAGAATATAGAATAAGTTTATTATTTCTGGACGAGTTGAGGTTGTCTACATAATTACCAATCTGTGCCACCCTTTCTCCTTCACAATCAAATTCTGCGGCTACGGCATCCAGCTCGGTTAAAGCAATGGTGACCCTGCTGTTGATTTGTGTTTTAAGTTGTAAAATCTTTACCTGTGAAGCCAGAGACGAATCTTTTTTAAGCTCAATAATTTTATGTACTTCATCCAGATTTCCTAAAGCATTTAAAATTAAAATACTCTGATCAGAGAACATTACTTTAAGATTTTGATTTGCTGCCAGAATAGAATCCGAATTATAGGAAGGAACCTTATTATTGTAGTTATACTGAAAAGGTGCTTTACAATAACTGTCTTTAAGGGTCAGTATATTCTGTTTAATAGCCTGATTTTTCTTGGAAACACAAGAAATCAATACGCTGAAAACAGCAAAAAGATAGATGAGTTTTTTCATTCAGTCATATTTTGTGCAGTAATGAAGCTTGTAAAAATTGATTGGGAACTTACAATCTGTCTTACAATTTATCAATACGAATATAATACAAATAAAAAAATTTACCTGAATTCAGGTAAATTTTTAAGCTATTTTTAAGTTGGATTATTTGATACCCAACAATTCTACTTCAAAAACAAGGGTACTGTTCGGTCCGATTTCCTTGCTGATTTCCTGATCTCCATATGCCAGATGTGGAGGAATAATCAATCTCCACTTACTTCCAACAGGCATAAGCTGAAGCGCTTCCGTCCATCCTGTAATTACTCTATTCAGAGGGAAAGATGCGGATTTACCCCTTTTTACAGAGCTATCAAAAACTTTCCCTGTGATGGTAGTTCCATGGTAATGGCATGTTACTGTAGATTTTGGTCCTGGCTTCTGACCGTCACCTTCTGTGATAATTTCATATTGCAAGCCGCTTGGTAACTGAACAACGCTTTCTCTTTTACCATACTCTTCCATATATTCTTTACCGTCTTTCAGGTTCTTTTCTGCCAATTCTTTTTTACGTTTAAATAACAAATCTGCTACTCCCATATTCTAATTTTTTACAAAGATAATGCTTTTTGGGCTGAAGATAAGATGAAGAAAGATCTCTTATTGGCTAAAATCAGGATTAAAAAGCTTTAAAAATCCCACAATACCTTTAATAAAAACTTCAATAAAAAACACTAATAATCAAATACTTATATTTAAAATATTCCTTTTTATGATCTTTTCATCATTAAAACTGACAATTTTTCCAATAAAATTCAAATAATTGTAATACTCTCTTAACACAGATTCCGAAACTTGGCGTTATAATTGGATTTAAAAACTAAATGCCAAATCCATTACAATATAATAAGAAGTTCGACGAACTTAATGATGAGGAAAAAGAGCTGTTGGAAATCAATAAAAAAACGATTGCCGATTTCGTTGAACAATCCTCTTCTATAAGTGACGTCAATTATGCTACAAGAAATGCTCATGCAAAGACCTATGCGGTAGCAAAAGGGACATTTTGCGTCGATCAGAATATCCCTGAAACATTACAACCTTTTTTCGTTCAGGAAAAATTTGATCTTGTCATCAGATTTTCCAATGCTCAACTGAAAATTAAAAATTCCAGAAGAGATATTCCCGCTTACGGATTTGCCGTTCAGATCAGAGATGAAAACAATGGGCTGTTGGCCAATTTTCCGTTGGTCAACTTTCCTTTATTTCCGATTAATTCTGTTTCTACATTCTTGAAATTATTTACAGCTATTAACCGATCGTATATCAAAAAAGGAAGTAGTTTACTATCGATCGCAGTACAGTTATTTAAAACCATTCCATCGGTTCTGACAGGTTCTTTCCTGAAAAATATCGTGAAAATAATCCGGAGAAGAAATGATTTTATTCTCTCATTTGATTATTATTCCGTGGGAGCCTATCGTCTCGGAGATTATATGATCAAAATAAAACTGGAACCCAAATCTGTAGATAAAAATATTGGGAGAAAGCAGAATATCAAAAAAGTGTTGAAAAATTATTTTCAGGTAAATGATTTCAGCGCTGATGTTTTCATTCAATTCTGTTATGATCTGAAAGACCAGCCCATCAACAAACTGAATGTAGAGTGGAAAAATTCTCCTTATATTAAAATAGGTGAAGTGAAAATAGATAAAAATGGATTACTGGATCCCCGTTCCTGTAATAATGAACTGCTTTCCTTCAATCCATTTGAAAGTAAAACGATCTTTCAGCCTGTCGGCAAAATACAGAAATTACGTGATGAGGCCTACAAGGTTTCTATGCAGACCAGGAGAAAGATCAATAAGCTCTTACACGGAAAGAATACTGATTTGTAAAAGGGAAAAATAATTTTATTTAAAAGTAAAAGACCACTACCATAGCGGTCTTTAGCATTTACCTGAATTTTCGGTCTTCTTCTTTTATGGCTACATCATTGATGCTGGCGTATCTTTTTGCCATTAATCCATTTTCATCAAATTCCCAGTTTTCATTTCCATATGCGCGGAACCAATGACCGTCTTTTGTTTGATATTCATATTCAAACCGAACAGCAATACGGTTATCCGTGTGAGCCCAATACTCTTTTTTAAGGGTATAATGAAGTTCCTTTTGCCATTTCTTTTGAAGAAATTCTACGATCGCTTCTCTTCCATTGACAAATGTGTCCCTGTTTCTCCACTCACTGTCGATCGTGTATGCTTTGGATACTCTTTCAGGATCCTGACTGTTCCAGGCATCTTCCGCCAATTGAATTTTTTCCTTCGCCGTTTCTAATGTGAAAGGGGGAAGCGGATGTTTCTGTTCCACTATTTATTGTATTAAACGGGTGACTATATTTTTTGATTTTTCAATAAGTTCATTGGATCTAAAAAGCTGGCTTTCAATAATACTGCTTTCAAAAAGCATATAAATATGATCTGCAAGAACTTGATTTTCTGCCAATCCTGAAAAGTAGTTTCTGAGATCTGTTTTATGGGATTGAATCACATCCAAAATCTTGATATTATCCATCGGGATTTCTGATAAAATATTCAGAAAGCTGCAACCTCTGAAATTCTCTTTTTGGTTCATGTAGATAAGAAAATCAAATGCTCCGGCTATCTTACCCTTTCTATTTTTTATTTCTGATAAAAAATTATTTAACTCATTAAACCAATATTCATGTCTTATCTTCAGGAATTCTACACACAAATCTTCTTTAGATTTGAAATGCTGATAAAAGCTCGCTTTTGCAACAGCTGCTTCAGCAATAATCTGATTGATTCCTGTAGAATTGTATCCTTGCTTCGCAAATAATTCAAAAGTTGTTTCTACAATCCTGTCTTTTGGAGATGCCATATGAGTTTGTTTGTGAGACAAATGTAGGATAAAAATCCAATATAGACAAACCTGTCTGTCTATTTTAATTTAAAGATAGAAGTTGGAAGTACTTTTTGTTTAAATAATTAATATGAAACTTCTGAAATAATGAAACCCAGTTATAGATGATCACAATATCACTTCTCTGTTCCTGTCTTCTATTCCCACAAAAAAGCCCCGAAATTTACATTCCGGGGCTGTATCTGTATAATCGTTTAAGACTTTTATTCTTCTAATTTTTCCTTTTCATCTTCCTTATCAGGGAACATAATGGATAGAATAACGGAAATAACCAATACTCCACCTACAATTCCAAGTGAAACCGGAGAAGAGATGTGATACCACGGTGCAATAAGCATTTTAACCCCGATAAACGAAAGGATAATCGCCAGGCCGTATGGTAATTTGCTGAACATGTGAATAAAATTCGCCAATAGAAAATATAAAGATCTAAGACCTAAAATAGCGAAGATATTGGATGTATAAAGGATGAATGGGTCATCAGAAATCGCAAAGATTGCAGGAATAGAATCTACCGCAAAAAGAACGTCAGTAAACTCAATTACTCCAACCACCACTAAAAGAGGGGTTGCCATCTTAATCCCATTCTGGATTGTGAAGAACTTATCACCATCGTAATTATCGGAAACTTTCCAGAAGCTCTTGATCAGCTTTGCTCCGGCAGTATTGCTATAATCTTCATCATCGTCATCACCACCGTCACCCCATGATTTGATTCCCGCATATACCAGGAATAATCCGAACAGAGTCATCACAATATTAATCTTTACGGCTTCTCCGAAAATATGCATTTCAGGAAGATAGGTAAGGTTGATAAGCCCTACTCCGGCGAAAATAAATATAGCTCTGAAAATCAAGGCTCCGATAATCCCCCAGAAAAGAACTTTATGGTGAAGAAATTTCGGAACTTTAAAGAATCCAAAGACAAGGATAAACACGAATAAGTTATCGACCGAAAGTGCTTTCTCAATCCAGTAGGCTGCCTGATATTGTGTAAATTTCTCCACCGCCAACGCATGGCTCTCTGGTGTTCCGTCTGTATTGAATGCCCAATAAACTACGCCTGAAAAGACCATGGATAGTGAAATCCATACGATAGTCCAGATGGTAGCCTCTTTAGACGATACTTCGTGACTTTTTTTGTTGAATACCCCTAAGTCAAGGAGCAGCATGATAACAACCGTTATCGCAAATCCCCACACCAGACCCGGGTGCAGCTCTAAAATACTTTGATGTTTTTCCACTTGATTAATGTGTTATTATATATGATAAAAGCAATAGATGCACAAGGTACAAATATTGCTGTTTTATTTTATCTTTTGATTGATAATTGATTACAAATAATTCATCTGTACAGTCTGGATCGTTTGCTCCAGTTTTCTGTCTGATGTAGGATCTCCGATAGCGTTGAATTTCCATTCTCCGTTTCTCTTATAGAAAACTCCCATAACCATGGCCACATGACCACTGAAAGAAGCGTCATTGGCAATGTCATATTTTGCAAATACTTCTCTGACGTTGGTAGGGCTTCCTTCATAGATTCTGATAGAAGCGAAAGGAATTGTTCCGAAATCCTGGCCTCTGTAACTGTTCAGAACCATTGCAACGTGTTCTACATTAGGTTCCAGATTGCTGAAATCTACAGTGATTACCTCGTTATCCAATCCGTCATCTCCGTCTACATCTCCCGTAAGGTCGTCTCCGCTATGTTTAACTGATCCGTTTTTGGATTTTAAATTACCGAAATAGATTACTTCCGTTACATTTTTGTTTGAATCATATAAAATACAGCTTCCATCCAAGTCTACTGCTTCTTTTTTAGTTCCGAAAAATCCTTTTTTTTCAATTGCTCCCCAGTTGATTCCTACACAAGCCTGGGAAAGCTCAGCTCCGTTTTCTTTTTTAAGGTTAATTCTTTGACCTTTTTGTAAGTTGATAGCCATTTTTTTATGTTTTGTTGTTATTTATTTTTTGTGAAAAGCCAAATTTCTAATGCAGATTAGTCTTTCCGTTTTCAAATTTCGTTCTAGTTATTATTCAAATTCAAATTAAGCATTGCTTTCAAAATATTTGTTTCTTCATCAAAATCAAATATTTTGCTCATAATGTCTATATTCTCAAGGTTTCTGAGATAGTCTTTTAAAACGCCTTCCACTTCTATGGGTAAAGTACGTTTTCTTTCATTCATACTGCTTTCCAGCTGTTCATTTTTCTGTTTTAGCTGATCGATAATGGAAGACTGATTAGATTGATTTTCAGAGATATCCAATTTATCCAACTCCTTATCAAAAAGATACAGCTTTTTATCATCCACACTAAAAATGAAATGATCATCAGACTGAAAGATCTTAAAAAGCTCATACTCATGGGTTCCAATCCGGTAACCACAAACAAAGCGGACTTTAAATCCTTGTATATTAAGCCTTCCCAACAGTTTTCTTTCAATGGAATAGTCTTTATACTGATAGGCCGGAAATGCTCCGGTTTTCAATAGTGACTCATCTGCTTCCGTTCTGTAAAATTCCTGCGCATATTTTTTATGAAAATACAGGACATTATCCCAATTGACAGTAAAAATCTCTTCCGTAAGATCTTTATACAGTGATTTCAGATGTTGAGAAAATATACCGCTATACATTTTCCGGTCAGTTTCAAAGCTGTCTACACGCCTTTCTTCAAACCCGGAAATATATTTAGTATTGATTCCCATCTCATTGATGACCGCCAGCATATCATTTTCTTTCTGCCTTTTGATCTTGGTTAAAAGCTCTATCAGACTATCGGTATACTGAAGGTGAAAAAGTTCCAGCTTATTGTAATCCAGAGCCGTATTTTCCTGGAACAAATTGTGGATAATATCTGTTTTGATGTAAATTGATATTATGTCAATATGTTCAAAAAAATTGGCAAGAAGCTTAAGCCTTGTTAATCTTCTTTTGCTCTGCGACAATATGGTTGCTGCATCATCCCCCACCTTAGTTCCCTATTAATTAACCTCTGACATTTGCTTTTAATTCATGCTCCAATGTCTGAAGATCCTGATCCAGTTTTCTTCTGTTATCAGCACCTTGTTTCTGGATTTGTTTCACTTCATTCAACGTATTGATCAACATTGAAGTAGTTTCTCTTAATGTTTCTACAGATACGATCGTCTGCTCATTGGCTCTTGCTACATTTACAGAATTCTGACCAAGACGCTCCGCATTCTTTCTTAAGATTTCTTCTGTAGTAGCAGACACTTTCTGCTGAATCTCAATATTCTGCTGCTGTCTGTACATGGCAACGGCAAGTGAAAGCTGGTTTTTCCATACCGGAAGTGTTGTGGTAAGAATCGTTTGCGCTTTTTCAGCAATAGAAACGTTGTTATTCTGTACCAGTCTGATTTGTGGAAGCGACTGCATCATGATCACACGTACCACTTTAAGATCAGCCATTCTTCGGTCTAATCTTGCAATGAAATCTCTTTTGTCTGCAATCTGATAATCCTGGAAATTCTGAGGAGCGGCTTCCATTTGGGTAAGCTCAACTGCTGCTCTTTCCATTCTTATATTTCCTGCAATTACAAGATCCTCGATCTGTTTAATGGAGTTCACATTACTTTCAAAAATAGTCTGAAGAACAGCGTTATCTTTGGTAGAGGTAATGATTCCTGCATTTACTTTATACGAGATCTGCTCGATATTATTGATGATCTTATCATATTTTGCAAATAAGTTTTCTACCTGAGTCATCACCTTCTTCATGAATGGTAATTTACTCAGGAAACTTTTTACTTTATTTCCGTTAAGCTCTTCTACATCTACATAGTTAAGCTCTACCAAAAGATCATTGATAAGTCCGCCCACCTCACCTGAGTTGGATCTTCTTACATTCCCTAAGAAGCTGTCACTCTGGTTGGTTAATGTTTTCTGAAGCTCAGCTCCGAAATTTACGATTGAACCCGGATTCGCTTCATCGATAGAATTCGCCAACACTTCATATTTCTGACGTTCCTCTGTCTGTATCTGAGTAAGATTTACATTTCCTTCTCTGTCAACAAGCACTGCCGGCGCTGAGTTTTGCACAGGCTGTCCCGGTGGTGGAGTCATTGGAGTTGGCTCAAATGTTTTAAGAGGTTCAATTGATCCAAGCGGATCTATAGGTTGATTTTCTTGATTGTCCATAATTACTTTTGATAAATTGATACAAATTTGTCAAGGCCGTCTCTTTGTCCTGCCCCTACTGCTTCAAATTTCCATTCTCCGTTTCTGTTGTAGATTCTTCCGAATTCTACTGCCGTTTCGATTGAGAAATCTTCGTCAAGTTCGTACTTTAAGATTTCTTCATTCGTATCTGTATTAAAAATTCTGATGAAAGAATTTCTTACCTGTCCAAAGTTCTGTCTTCTGGAATCTGCTTCGTGGATCGTTACTACCACTGTAATTTCTTTTACAGCATCATCAATTTTAGTAAGATCAATTTTAATCTGCTCATCATCACCTGATCCTTCTCCTGTAAGGTTATCCCCGGTGTGGATTACAGCTTTATCCGGAGATTCCAGGTTATTATAAAAAATAAAGTGATTGTCTGAAACTAATTTTTTATCATCTCCTAATAAAAATAGAGAAGCGTCAAGATCGAAACCGGTTCCTGTAGAAGTATTATTGATATCCCATCCTAAACCTACAGTAAATTTAGGTGCGTTGATGTTTTCTCTTTGTCCTTTTTGTAAGTTAATAGCCATAATATAATTCCGTTTGTGTTAAAGTATTGATGTTATTTTTATATTCTTTTATTAAATGATAATTGTTGCTGATGGCCAGTTCCAAAAGGAGATCCATCTGCTCTCTTTTTACATTAGACGTAAGATAATCAAAATTACTTGAATCCAGGCCTAAAATATATTTTACGATTCTTGTATTAAACTCAAAACTTGGTTTCTGCATTACTTCTGCAACGTGCACTGCATTTTGCACCGCATAATAATTGAAGAAGTTTTCAATTTTGGGATCGAGATTAAAATTCATTAATTCTGCATAATACAGGAACATAAAATCGGCCTCCACAGCATATTCATCAAGAATTTTATTGACCGTGTATTCATGACTTCCTGTTATTTTGATATCGTCTATAAAAATACAAAGTTTTCCTCTCAAAAAATCCTTGTCGATATAATAAGTATCATTGGCAATCAGATTTTTGCGATCTTCAAAGCTTAGATTCCCATAATCTGTGATATAGGTATGATTTCTATTGATTTTCGATAAAATACTAGACTTTTTTTCTTTCTGAAACAAATAGAAATCAAGTTGCTTTTTAAAGAAAAAACACAAAAAATTAGAAGCTGTGGGAATCGCCATATAAGGACTTGGAAGCACCACAATTTCTTTATCTGTATTTAAAAGCTCCTCATGTTCGGAAATAAATCCTTCGAATAATTCTTTTGCAAATTTTTCAGCATACGACTTATCGCCATACTTGAAATAGCTGTATTCAGCCGGTGAGAAACTAAACTCATCCGCCGAATGAATGTGGTGTAAGCTGTATCTTTTATTCATGTTTATATTAGTGTTTAAGTAAATGTGCACTGAAACCGAAGTCTGTTGCTCCTTTATAGTCTGCAAAAGGATTATCTCCGATATGCAGAACCTGGTGCAGAGGTATATCCTGATCTTTCAGATTATTCTTCACTTCCTGAAAAATAAGAGGATTCGGTTTGGAACAGTTGATCTCATCAGAGTAAATATGGAAATCAATATACTGATCCAGATTTTCATGAATCAGAAATTTTCTCATGGTTTTTCCCTTGATAAATCCTGTATTGCTTAAAATATTAATGGTTTTTCCCTGATTTTTAATTTCATCAAAAAAATCATGAATATTTTCAAAAATGACAACCGGTTTATATTCCAGAAACAACTCTTCACTTTTCTCATAGAACGCATTGAGTTTTTCTTTGTTTAAAAGCTTTACATCTACATTCAATGCTCCCAGAATCATCAGATAAATTTCAAAAGTATCAATATTTCCTCCTGTTACTTCATTAATGGTATTGCAAAGATCATCATAATATTTTACGGTTCTTGCCACTACTTCTATTGGTGCATCTACATTAAAAAATGAGGAGAACAGCTCAACTCTTTTTGTTTTAAATTCAGGATGAGATTTGATTAGGGTGAGCCACAGGTCAAAGGAAAAATGACAGTGGTTTTGAATGTCGATATCTGTTTTCAATATGTTTTAGTTAAAAGTTTTATTTAGCTCTTGAAAAAGATTTTTACTATTTTTTAATCATCAACAAGTGTTTACTTTTCTATTCTTCCCAAAGATAAAATTTTTATCATAAATGCATTACTTTACTTGTCTGTTTTAAGATATTTTTATGACTTTTCAATCCTGCTCCCTGATCTCACACATATTGTAAAACTGAAAAAAAATGAAAAAATTCTTTGAAAATGAAAAAATTATTATATTTTCGCAACCGATTAACAATCAACAATGTCAACAAAAATGATAAATATTATAACTTTAAGTAACCCTGTCAGAGCTGTGTTCTTTGGCAGCACTCAATATTTATCTGAATAGTTCTATAGATCTTTACAACAAAATATACTAAAGACCTGTCTATTCGGATAGGTCTTTTTTGCTGCCCTACTTTCAGACTTTAACAAACAACAGGTCTGTTGTTAAGATTATTCTGAAAAAATCACATTCACACAAAGTTCAAAAAATTTTACCGGCTTTATCAGGTCGGGTTATGCTTTGTGTCTGCTTTTTTCAGAACAACGCTTACACAGATTATTAAAAATCAACAATTTAAATCAAACAAAATGAAAAACAAAACCAGAAATATAGGGATTATAGCACATGTAGACGCCGGAAAAACAACTTTATCGGAAAGACTTCTTTATTACACAGGACTCATCCATAAAATCGGTAATGTAGACGATGGAAATACAACGATGGATAAAGACATTCAGGAGAAAAACAGAGGAATTACCATTTCATCGGCTGCTGTTTCTACTCAATGGAAAAAAGGAAATGAGGTGTATAATATCAATATTATTGACACTCCGGGACATATTGACTTCGCTGTAGAAGTAGAACGTTCATTAAGGGTATTGGACAGTGTCGTTGCCGTTTTCTGTGCTTCTTCAGGAGTACAGCCACAAACCGAAAATGTATGGTTCCAGGCTGAAAAACACGGAACGTCAAAGATTTGTTTCATCAACAAAATGGATAGAATCGGAGCTGATTTCTTTGCTGTTCTTAAAGATATTGAAACCAAGCTGGATGCTGTTCCTATGGCTTTACAAATTCCAATAGGAGCTGAAGATAACTTTAAAGGTATCATTGATCTGATACAACAGAAAGCTTTATACTGGACAGATGAAAACGGAGAAACTATTCTTGAAAAGGAAATTCCGGAAGATTACCGGGCAGATGCTGATGAATACAGAATGCAATTATTGGAAACTATTGCCGGACATGATGAAATCTTCTTTGAACTCTTCATGGAAGCTGAACATGAAATCACTGTTGAAAATATAATTAATGCAATACAAAGAATCTGCAAATCGGGAGCGGCTGTTCCTGTTCTTTGTGGTTCAGCATTCAAGAATAAAGGCGTACAACCTCTTCTTGACGCGGTGGTAACTTATTTCCCTGGTCCGGATGAGATTGCTGATATATGTGGAAAAGATCCTCAAACAGAAGAAAGCATCATGTTGCAGAGAAATGAAATGGAATCTTTTGCAGGTCTTGTCTTCAAAGTTGTTATTGATAAACACATGGGAAGACTAGCTATGCTGCGTATTTATTCAGGAAAGATAAAATCTGGTGACACTGTTCTCAATGTAAGAACCGGAGAAAGTTTCAGAGTTTCCAGGATTTTACAGATGCAATCTGACAAATCATTATCGATAGAAGAAGGACAAGCGGGAGATATTGTAGCCTTAACAGGAATAAAAGATGCTAAAACCGGAGATTCTTTATCCTCTGCAGAAAGGCCTGTATTATTGGAAACAATTATGATTCCGGCACCTGTTATCAGAGTTTCTATTGAGCCTAAAACCAATCATGATGAAAAATCTTTCGGTTTGGTCTTAGCAAAAATTCAGGAAGAAGATCCTTCTTTGGTGCTCGAAAAAGATCGGCAAACAGGAGAAACTTTGCTAAGCGGGCTTGGAGAGCTTCATCTTGAGGTCACTTTAGAAAAAATCAGATTGAATCATGGCATTGAGATTAATCAGGGACAACCTAAAGTTTCGTATCGTGAGATTTTAACTACTACTAAAGTTCACAGGGAAAAACTTTCAAAACAAAACGGAGGTAGTGGACAATTTGCGGACATCAGTTTTGAAATTGGTCCCAGAAATGATGAGGAACAAGGATTGGAATTTATTAATCAAATCAAAGGAGGTGTCATTCCGGGTGAATTTATTCCTTCTGTTGAAAAAGGATTCCGCGAAGCCATGGAAAATGGACCTTTGAAAAATTATCCTTTGGAAAGCATGAGGATAACTCTTCTTGACGGCTCTTTCCATGCTCAGGATTCTGCAGCTTTTGATTTTGAAATTGCTGCGAGGGACGGATTCAAAGCTGCCGCTAAAGGATGTAGTCCGAAACTTATGGAACCTGTAATGCAGGTTGAAATTCAGAGTATTGAAGAATACACCGGTGCAATTACCGCTGATATCAACCGAAGAAGAGGGATCATTACTTCAATTGAGGAAAGATCGGGAAGAAAGCTTTTTACAGCAGAAATTCCGTTAGCTTCAACTTTTGGATATATTTCTGATCTGAGAACGCTGACCAGTGGAAGAGCTTCCATAAGCATGAAATTATCACACTATGCTTTAGTGCCTGATTTCATTGCTAATACATTGATAATCTAAAAAGCAAGGACTGTAAATAGAATTACAGTCCTTGTCTGGTTATGGGTATTATCTTTTATAATTGATAATTGATAATTGATAATTGATGATTGATAATTGATGATTGATGATTGATGATTGATGATAAAATTAGTTTAAACCTTTCATTTCATATCTATTATCTCTTCATCTCTCATTTAAATATCTCTTTTTATCTTTCCGGCATCACTTTATAGGTCGGATCTTCCTGAATATTTACTTCAATAACAGCTTCAGCAGTCTTTAGCATCTTTCGGCAGTCTTCGCTGAGATGACGCAGATATACCGTTTTATTTTGTTGCTTATATCGTTTTGATAATTTATCCAACGTATCAATAGCACTCATATCCACAATCCGGCTTTCTTTGAAATCTACAACGACTTCGTCCGGATCGTTCATCGGATCAAATTTATCAGCAAATGCAGTTACAGAACCAAAGAATAATGGACCTGATATTTCATAATGTTTTATTCCGTTTTCATCTGTATATTTTTTTGCACGGATTCTTTTGGCATTATCCCAGGCAAAAACAAGTGCTGAAATAATTACTCCTACCAAAACAGCCAACGCAAGATTGTGCAAAATGACCGTTATCAGTGCTACCGTAATGCCGACAAATATATCCGACTTTGGCATTTTGTTGATAACTCTGATGGATACCCATTGAAAAGTACTGAGCGCAACCATCATCATCACTCCAACCAACGCTGCCATTGGAATTTTCTCAATAACGGGTGCTCCGAATAAAATAATCACTAAGATCATCAAAGAAGCAATAATTCCTGAAAGTCTGGCTCTTGACCCTGCATTCAGGTTTACCAGAGTTTGTGCAACCATCGCACAGCCGCCCATTCCGCCGAAAAATCCGTTCGTCATATTGGCAAGACCCTGAGCGATTGATTCTCTGTTCGTATTTCCTTTAGAATTGGTAATCTCATCTACCATTGATAACGTCAGAAGAGATTCAATCAAACCAACTCCGGCCATAATCAGGGCATAGGGGAAAATAATCTGCAGTGTTTCCAAAGAAAAAGGAATCTGAGGAATATGAAAACTTGGAAGATTTCCACTGATATGGGCGATATCAACTACTGTTTTAGTATTGATATTAAAACCTAAAACAACGGCAAAGACGATCATAATAGCAACCAAAGATGCCGGCACAGCCTTTGTGATTTTAGGAAAGAAATATACAATGGCAATAGTCATGGCCGTGAGCCCACCCATGATATACAAAGGAACTCCCTGAAGCCAGCTTACCGCTCCGTGACTATCTGTAATTTTAAATTGTTCAATCTGTGCCATGAAAATGATAATGGCTAATCCGTTCAAAAATCCGTACATAACAGGTTGCGGAATCAGTCGTACAAACTTTCCCAGTTTAAAGATTCCGACAAGCATCTGGAGAATTCCCGCAAGTACTACTGTGGCAAAAAGATATTCTATCCCATGAGATTGTATCAGAGCAATCAAAACTACAATCGTTGCACCGGCTCCACCGGATACCATTCCCGGGCGACCGCCTAAAACAGCTGTTACCAATCCCATCATAAAGGCAGCATACAATCCTGTAAGTGGTGAAAGACCAGCCAGAATAGCGAATGAAAGAGATTCCGGGATCATGGTCATGGCTACGGTAAACCCGGCCAAAAGCTCATTTTTATAATTTATTTTTTTCGAAAAGTCGAATAAGCTTAGTGTATTTTTCATTGCATTGCAAAGTTATGGACTTGCTCAATGCTACACAATTTTTTTATTTTCCCGTTTTTTAATATCATTTCAATTTTTTAAGATAATTCACACATCTGTTTATATAATATGTTAATTTTAATTAAAATTAGATGATATGTAGACTTTTTTGTATTTATTCGTATTCTCGTTTTCAATTTTTGTTTAAATTTGAAACCCATTAAGCAGTTCATTTGTTATTGAATTAAAAAATAAAGAATGTAAAACGCTAGTTATCAACACATAACCAGTAATAACAAGTAAATGCTTAACACAAATAGGATTGCATGAAAAAACTTTAATAGGTTATATTATTTGCACAGATGGTAAGAAAAAGAAGTTGGAAGGAGAAAAGTTATAAGCCCATTGAAAAATAAGGAATATACCTCAAATCATATTAAAGTAACAATAAATACATTCTTTTTAAGATACCAGCTATTCTAATTTTTTTGGAAGTGTCCGGCGTCATTCAATGTATTTAATATTCTTGAATAATGACTTTCATTTTTCACAATATGTGGATCACACCCCTCATTATATAATAATATACTACCTTTTTTCGTTTTTTGCTGCATAAGTTTTAACAAAAGATAATATTCAATAAAATGTTATATAAAGAAATCCATATTGGAAAGTTTATAAAGGAGAGGGTTGAGGAGAATGAAATACCAATGGAAAGGATATGTAAATTCTTAGGCAAAGACGAAGAATCTGTAGAAAACATGTTTAAAAGCAGATCTTTAGATGCTGATCTTCTCCTGAGATGGAGTAAGTTATTGGAATACGATTTTTTCAGACTCTATAGTTCACATTTAATATTATACGCTCCACCGGCAGCAGTTAATAAAAATCAACAGAAATCTGATAAAATTCCTTATTTCAGGAAGAATATTTACACTCAGGAAATTAAAGATTTTATTATGAAAAGAATTCTTTCCGGTGAGATGACCCAAAGTGAAGTGATTAAAGAATATTCTATTCCGAAAAGTACCCTCCACAGATGGCTTCAAAAGACAGATAATACTAACGGAGAAAATAATAGCTGATGCGTCCCAATTATAAAAAAATTTACCAGGATATGCTGAAAATGGAATATCCGGAAAAATTAAAAGATCCGAAAGTACGGGAACTTTTGGATAAGCTTAATACAACGGAGGATGTTCTGAAATTTAATGACAGGCTTTTTAAACCTTCCAGGGAAAATCAAAAGCTTAAAACATATGATAAAAAAACCATGCTAAAACTGCTTCAGTACCAAAAGAAGCATGGCCATTCTACAAGTTATATGTCTAAGAAATATAAAATAAGCAGAACTACCCTTTCGAAATGGAAGGTAATGTTTGAGCAAGAGCTTGAAAGTATAGAAAATGCCGGTAAATAACGTACCGGCCTTTTTTATTAAAAGGTTATGATAAGGAAAAAACGGGGTCCAGGTTTGCCGGAGTCGAACCGGATAGCCTTGCCGGAATGACCGACTTCGCTATTCCTCCCCAATTGCGTACCGATGAAATTTTTCCTGACGACACTTCTATGTTGGAAAAAAGAAACCGAAAACGGAAAGATTGGATCTTGTAAAGGTCTGAAAGTAATCTCTCTGACCGGGTAGAAAATTATATACAAAGATGGTTTCCAATTTCCCGCTTCCAGCTTCCTGTTATGGTAAAAACAAGGCAATGACTGAACGTGTAATGTCGTGCTCTAACCAACTGAGCTACTCTTCCCACAGCAAATCTGTATTTTAGTGGAAGAGACGGGACTTGAACCCGTGTCCCCGTCGTGATGATCGAAGTAACACTATTCTACGGCACTTGTTTAGTTTTTTTAAATTAAAAAGAGGCGAAGTGTGAAAAGACTTTTACAGATCATTTTCATGACCTTTCTGGAGTTGAACCAATATCATAAGATTTACCGAAGTAAGCCTTCTCTACGGCACTCTTTAAAAAATCAAGGTTAAAAAGGCGGAGTCTTTCTTTTCCATCTGCTCCACCTGCTGAGCTACATCCCGTTTACAACAAGAATGACAGGAATCGAACCTGTGACCGGATGGTGTGAATCGAAGTATGACTCCAAAAACGACACTTGATTATGTGTAAGCAAGGTAAATGAATCAAACAGAGACTTACTGGCGGAGTGTTACCATTTTCACTACCCAAAGGACAGGAATCGAACCTGTATTGCCGCCCTGAAAACGAAGTAACTCTATTTTACGACACTTGCTTTTAATTATTAATTCATAGTTATTAGTTTCTTGTTGCAAATTTATATTTCTACTACGCATTCTTTTTACGCAGTTATTTTTTTATTAAAAAAACCAAGCAATTGATTGTAAGAGTAAATGATAATTCAATTGGAAGTTAACGATGAAACTCTTATTTACGGCATTGGTTATAAGTACCGGGCAATCTGTGGAAAGACTTTGTCAATTTGGATTCGATGAATGTCTTTTCTAACGGCACCAGTATGATGAACACTGCAAAATTATGTAGTAAATACGCACTCTTTTTACGCAGTTTGATTTTTATTGGAAAAATAATGAAGATATCAGTTCAAGTAACTTAAAAATTCCTAAAACCGGAATTAAGATAACTAATCCGATGAAGAGGAAGATTCCTATCTTACTTAAAAGATCTGTATGACTCTCCTTATGCTTACCTATTTCTCTTGTTTTTGCTTTAAAAACAGGAATATGTTTTGTGACTTTGAAACTATCTTGTTCAAGTTCAGCCATTACTTTCATTGCATATTCATTAAGAAGCCCCTTGTTTCCTCTGAAAACAATATCTTTTAAAATTGCACTTCCTGAATTGCTTAATGATTTTCTATAAATCTCCACCGCATTTTTCATTTCATTATTTTCAGGAGCGCAGAGAATCCAGAATTTTCCAGCTTCGTCAATAAATCCTGCTTCAAAATAAATCTGTCCTAGCTTTTTTCTCAGAGAAATATCATTTGGAAACTGATTGATCATATTTTTTAGCCTATCACATGCTTTTTTCTTTCTGCCTTCTTTAAGGTCCTGTTCAATTCTGAACATTAAATTACCCATAATACTATTTTAAATTAAACCAAGTAACAATGGGTAAGAGTTTTTGATTCTGTTCAAATTAAAAGTTTGATGATGGAACTCTTACGTACGACATTGGCTATTTTTTTGTTCGTTTTGCCTTGAAGCAAAAGAACCAAAAGTTCAGATCCTGAACATGTAGGTGCTACTTAATTCCAGCTATTACTTCTGAAATTTTTTCTGCATTTTCAAAATTCATTTTTTTTAAAATTTCTAAAATTTTATTTTTAAAATTGGTTTGGTGTTTTTTTATTTTTTGAAATTCTGTTTTTAGTTGATCTTCATCTACTTCAAAAACAGGCTTTATGTCTTTAAAATCCTTTAAATTCTCATCTGAATAATCAGAAAACTGAATTTTCCCATTCTCTTTTTTATAAAAAATCCAGGGATGTCCTATCCATAAATCTGACCAGCCAGTAGTTTCCTTTTCAAAGATTCTTTGCCATTCGGCAATATTTCCGATATCACTACAGCAATTGGGAGCAATTTTAATTTCATCATCTATGGTTAAAACGATTCCTCCATCAAAAGCTCTTATTGAATCTTTGTCAGAATCTTTTAAGTTCACTTCTAAAATAATCTGTAAATTCTTACCATCAATATTTTCCATGTCAACGAGGCATTCTCCAGCTTTAATGGCGTTCAGATCCAGATCAAGAGTGGAAATAGCGTTTATCCACCGATTGTACCACTCTTCAGAATCAGGATGATCAGAAATATCCGGCATTTCATATTCTTCTTTAGAATATTTGAATGGACTGATTTCAATAGTATTAATAAGTTTCAACATAATTTACAATTTACAACGATTTACTCTAGCCCCGATTGCAACGGCATCCTTTTTCTGAAATGGCTTTGTAAAAAAGCGCTGCGAAAAAGATATAGTGGAAAGCGGGAATAAGCTCCTAAAAAAAATGGTTATCAGTTTTTATAAAAGCAGTGCCTGTTACAGCACTACTTTTTGTATCATTTGTACTGCAGATTTGTGGTCTTCCAACGCATTCAATACATCGAAAATTTTGTCTGACCAACCTGCAATAAGGTATACATCATTTTTTCTGACATCGAGGGGCTGTCGGCCATAACCCGCAAGGTCAAAAATATATAATTTGGCATTGGGAGCGATGGCTTTGTATCGGTTCCACAAATCTTCAAAAGAGTTTCTGCTGCCTGTACTATTCCACATCTGAGTATCGGTGAACAACATTACTTTGTCTACTTTTTCCTGTCTTTTGATCAGGTCTTCCAATACCAGGTAGCCATTTGTTGAGTAGCCCACTTCACCTTCACGTTTGTAGAAAGCGTCTACGTTTCTCAGAATACCACTTTTAGGCATCGCAACACGCAGCCAACGGTCACCGAATACACCTGTCACCACGTTTTTACACTGTGACTGCAAAATCATAGACATCAGCAAACCGATATCATACAGCAATACTTTGCTTTTCTTAGAAACCGATTTCTGCATAGAACCGGAAACGTCTGCGGCAATGACCACCGAAGTTTCAAAGCCGAAACCTTTGATATTTCTGGCACTCACCATAACAGCATCTTCCAAAGCTTCCAAAACGGAGGATACGTAAGGAGAATCAATGATTTTCAATTCTCTGTAAGCCGCCAGGAAACGAAATGGGAGCTGTTTTGAGTTTGACACCGCCTTTTCATCGGACAAATATCGGCAAACTTTACTCATTGCATCAGATGATACATCTGCTTCCAGAATGTTCCTCAGGTTTCGCAAAGTAGCCATATAACCCATTTTATTGCTAAAGATCAGTTCTTCCCATTTGCTTTTGAATGCTGATTTTCTTTCGGCATCACTTGCAAATTTCGTCTGACCCAGCATTGAAAGCTCTACTTCCCATGTGTAAGGCGTTTCCAACATATCGGATACGATTTTGTTGAAGATCATTTGCTGGTTTTCATCTTTCGCTTTCGGGTGAACAAGAAACAAAGCATCTTTGAATGTCACTTCAGCTTTTCTGTTGTATTTTGCAAACTGGTATTCATCAAACTTGTTGAATGATTTTACCAGTCCTTTTTGGATCTGCTTAGACAGCCTGTTCAGTTTCTTTGTTTCTGTTCTGCCATTTGCCAACTGATAGTAAGCCAAAAGTTCTGTGATTTCATCTGCTCTCTGAACAACTCCATCTACCGTTCGGCTTACCAGATCAGTACCGGAAACCTGCTTTGCCAATTCAGTCGTCAAAACCAATGGAATAGAACGCAGGTACATATCTTTCCTTGCGTATACTGCCAGCTTAGCTACAAATTCCGGATCATTTTTTTCGATCAGAGACTGGATTCTCGCCAATCTGTCATTTCCCTTTTCATAGGTTGCATCTGACAGTCCTGTTGTAACAACAGCACTATAGAGTTCTTCTGCAGGTGTCATTGTATATGCTTTTGCACCTTCGTAGTTCAATACAACTTTATTTTCTTTTCTTAAAAAATTAAATTTCATGGTTACTGTTTTTTTGTTAAACATAGGAGAGTTTGTCTTTCTCTCTGATTTCTGATGCAAAGTAATCACTCTATTACGCAATCTTTTTGCGTAGATTGTTTTTTTATCATTTTTTTTAATTTTTTATTGTAAAGGATAGCAAATAGACCGTTTCAAGGGTATTTGAAAAACTAATTTGTTATATCTCACAGATTTCGAAGAGGACTCAGATCTTTTCGCGCAATTTGTAGAATATCAACTCAGGTGTTTAACAGTAATATCAATCATCAATCATCAATCATCAATCATCAATCATCAATCATCAATCATCAATCATCAATCATATTATACGATTCTTCTATCATTCATTTCCACGAAAGAAATCGGGATTATCAGGCTTTTCAGCAAGTGTT
The DNA here is from genome assembly GCF_003815875.1 of Chryseobacterium lactis. Classification (NCBI taxonomy): domain Bacteria; kingdom Pseudomonadati; phylum Bacteroidota; class Flavobacteriia; order Flavobacteriales; family Weeksellaceae; genus Chryseobacterium; species Chryseobacterium lactis. The sequence goes on along the minus strand of NZ_CP033924.1, from coordinate 2,346,945 downwards.
TTCTAGCTTTGTGTACATTAAAATTAAAGCTATGATTAAAGGACTATATGAGACACATGTTCAGGTAAGCAATTTGGAAAATGCAATCACCTTTTATACAAAAGTGCTGGGACTGAAGCTCGCTCACAGAGATGGAACAAGGCCCATTGCCTTTTTATGGGTTGGTGAAGGAAAAGAATTTATGCTGGGTTTATGGGAGCAAAAGGAAAATCTTCAGACGAGGCATTTTGCATTTACAAGTACTACGGAAGATATTTTAAAGTATTCGGTGGAGTTTCTCGAAAACAAAGACTTGCAGCCATATAATTTTCTAAAGGACGGCTCTGTTCAGCCTATGGTATTTGCATGGATGCCGGCGCTGGCTATTTATTTTAATGACCCTGACGGCAATCAGCTTGAGTTTATTTCAATTTTAGAAGGTGATGGGAAACCGGAATTGGGCGTACTGTCCTATGAGGAATGGATGAAGCAGACCCAGGAAATATAAAAGTGATCTTGTTGGAAAATGCAAAGACGCAAGTTTTCTTTGGGTCTTTGCATTTTCTATTATCTGCTTTAATTGTTTACGAGTTTTTTTACAGCCAGAACATGCTTACAAGGGCCTCTTTCGCCCTGATACTTACTAAACCATTCACAGGTGCAACGTTCTTTTTCATCTTCGATGATAACAGTATGATGCACTCCTGTTCCTTCAACTCTGGCTTCTGTTCGTTCTTTACTATTGTTCAGAATAACAACCTTTCCTTCATTAATTAGTTTTTCAGCATTTTTCATACGAGGGTTCAGCTCCATGACGCGACTAAGTCTGAAAGGTAACCGACGGTAGAAAAATTCATTATCATCCAGATCGTAACCTAATAATCCCATTGCTGCGAGCCTTCCCGTAAGATTATCCGTTTTCGATAAGCTTATATTTTCTTCCAAAGCCAACATCGTTGCATTGAATGATTGGTTGGCATAAGCATATTTATCTAATGCATCGATCCACTCGTCAGAAACGTCCGTAATTAAGCTGTCCAATACAGCGCCTTCGCCGGAAAATCCTCTCCAGCTTTCTCTGGATAAAGAAAAACTGAATTTTATATTTCCCATATAAAGCTGCCATGTTGTAGACTGCATATTGGGATGTGCAAAAACCTGCATACTATCGATGTAAGGAAGCAGAGGCTCCAGTAAACGAAGTCGGTGAAGGCCTCCGATACACATTGCATCAGCCGATTTTACCGGTGAAAACATAGGCTTATTTCCTCTTACAATCAGGTAATAATCTGATTTTATAATGCCTTTAGGCATTCCTCTGAAGAGTTGCTGGGTCTGAATTTTGTTAAAGGTATGTCGTTTTTCAGATTCGGATAAGTAGACCTGAACTGTTCCCAGCCCTTTAATCCATTTTACCGGCAATGGAACTTTTCGTTCCACGATCTTTTTCTCGTCCTTGTAGAGCCCGACTTCTTTTTCACCCACCGAAAGCATAATTTTTTCGTTGGGACGAATACTTCCCAGCGCAGTTATCATGGCCTGGTTAAAGTCTACATTGGTAGTTCCATTTTCCAAAAATTCTCCGTCCAGTCCTTCGGAAAGGACATCCACACGTGCATAAACGCCTGCACAATGTGAAAAGCCTTCAAAACGCAACCTTTCATTTCCCGCTGTTACAATCGGGTCTTTCAGTAATGCCATCTGAAACGGTGACAGATTAAAACTTGATTTTACAATATTGGAAAGGGTGATCAGGCACCGTGCCAATATAAAGGGCTGCCCCACATTTCCCCAGAAAAAGCAAGGGACATCAGTATTTTTCTGTACCTCACTGTATTTGGCGAGAAACAGTTCCTCCAGGGCATCCTTCTTTACCAGTGATGATGACCTTGAATAGTTGTAACTAAGCGTATCTTCCATAATTTATTTTTTTAGAAGAAGATTGCAGATTTTTTTCAGACTGGAGTTTTCTTTCCAGTTGTTCAGTTTTTCTTTTACTTGAGGATCAGCTTCTGATTGATTCAAAGCCAGTACTTCATGGTATACTTCCAATAGCTTCTTCAAATTGGTCACCGGTTTTTCCATTTGAAGTATGATATTGGAAATTAGTTTTTCCAGGGCTAAATTATGATTTTTGCTGACATTCAGCATATGATTTTGCATAAGATCCGTTAATCGCTTAACGGGCGCCCACTCCAGCTTTTCATGTAACCCTATCACTTTTCCCAGTTGAGCATTATCGATCATCTGATGAGAAACGTGTTCCAGCCAGATTTCAGCAGCGGTTCCTCGGATGGTTTTATCTCCGTCCAGGAAAATAGTTCCTAAAAACAGATATCCTATTTCATCCAAAGGTTTTTTGACCTGATAAAGGGCTTTTGTAGTATTCAAAACCAGGTTTCTTTCATATACCTCAGCTATTCCCGAGTAAAAAAGACAATGTTTAATTACTTTCGCCAGAGCATTTGCCGGAGTATTTGGAAAACACCACATCAAGGCAGGAATTTCAGAAAGCTCTTTTTGCTCGGCAACAAAATATTCCATGAATAAAGGATTTTTCCTTTTTTCAAGATGATATTTTGGAATGACAATGCTCAACTCCACCGGATAATATGAGTTTTTCTTATTATCAATTGTTTTCCAGCTATAGGCTCCTGAGAAGAACTCCGCAGGAATATTATCATACCCGAAATCACTGAATTCCTGGAAAACAGTTCCTGGTGACCGCGTAATTCCTGCTGTCATCCACCATGCAGGATGTTCAAATTTTCCTTTCGGTACAGCATTTTTACCAAAGAAAAAAAGTAAAAGGTCTTTAAATTCGCCTTTCAACCTCTTTTCTACCCATTGTATAGCTTCAGCGGTATCATCTAATGCACAACGTTGCAACGCCAGCTGAATATCCAGGTGGTGAGGCTCAATATTATTATTCTGATAAATCTCCAGTCTTTCCACTAAGGTAACGGGAGAAATCCAGCAAGGATTGTGGGTTATCGTGAATAGCAATGGAACAGTATCTCCCTCTTTTATCTTTTGGCTGGCCAGTATTGCAAATTCTTTAAAAGCTTTTGAAGCCGGGCCTTCTACCCCAACTTTCTCTACCGGACCAATTTTCTTATGGTATCCTGAATAAGCTTCTCTTGCAGCTTCTTCTTCACAGGTTTTATGATATATCTTTTCCAGATTTTTAAGTTGAATCGGAAATTTCTCCAGTAAATTCAATCCATAATTAATGATCAGATTGCATAGTAAAACATTCAGATAAGGAACTTCCCATTTGGAAATAGTTTTACAAGCTTTTAAAAATACCGGTTCTATTAATTTTACAGATTCAGCATCGACTTCACCAGCAAAACGGATAAATCCGGCTAAAGCGATGTCACAATGGTAGCTGTACGGATCTTCTATGGCCAAGGGAAGGAAAAACATTAAATCTTCAAAGCTTTCAAGCTCTTTAAGCTTATTTTCAGATGAAGTCAGATATAGTTTTTCGGATGAAATGGCTTCCAGTTCCGATTGTTTTTCTTCGATGTATTTTGCTAAAGCGGGACGCACATTCGTCAGGATATTATCTGAATAATGAGAAAGTGCTTCTTTTATATTTTCAGAAACGGGAATATATTTCAGAATAATTTTCGCAGCTTTCGATTGTATGCCATCATCTTTGCTTACAAATGCTGTACTTAAGGCCATCCCCAGCATTTCCGGATCAAGTCTTTTATGCTGGAAAATCTTTTCCGTTAAAGCCAGACTGGCTACCACTACTGTTTTAACCTCCGAGCTTAATAAATTGGGAAGGTAATGCGAAAATTCATCACTTTTAAAAGCCGGAGTTGCTACTATTTTCTTTAAATGAGTCAGAATGGTATTAATCGCCTTTGATTGTACAGATGTCAATCCCGCAAGCAATTCGTTCTGCAGAGCGATGAGTTCGTCATCCGTTGGTTTCAGCGCCGTGAAGGCATCCATGAACCAACCGGTTACATTCTTATTAAAATTTCTATTGGAAGCTAATAAGCATTCTCTTAAAAATCTCTTCCTGTCGATTTTTTGTTCTGTGACCAGCTTCTGAACCAAAGGAAACCATTCTTTCCGGAACGGTAACGACTTTGATGGAAATTCACATAAATACCAGAAATGGGTGGCCAGGGTATCAGGGTGTTGATCCAGATCAGAGGGGTAATTACTGAGATGATGTCCCAATAACTCAGGCTTTGGTTTCACATAGCCTTTTTCTACCCACCCAAGGATATCCTGATAGGTAAAGGCTGTAAATTCAGCATCTACAGATTCGTTGATAAAATCTGAGAACCAGTTCGGGCATCCCCATTCCAGGATTTTGTCGGTTTGTTCTATGTTCCGGAAAAGGCTCCAGTAATTTTTACCGAAGTTTTTCTGATCCATACATACAAATGATGCAATATCAATAATGGAGTGCTGATTTACAGAACCTGCCGTATGATAAGAATTTTTGGTCATTATGATCTTGCTGATCTCACGATCCATTTTCTTAATCGTTGGGACTAATGTTTTTCTTTCCTCGGGGCTAAGCTCTTTCAAAAAAGGGATGATCTCATGTACTTTCTCCTCATTAAGGATTTCATAAAGTCTTTCTTTCATTTGTTTTTAATTTGATAGATAGTTTTTTCAGGTTATTTTCTTTTCCCCATTCTTCAAGCAGATCAATAATTGTTTTATCTGTTTCAGATTGGTTCCGGGTTTTTAGTTCATCATAAAGTTCCAACAGCTTTTTAAGGTTAAATACAGGTTTTTCAATAGCTGCAAGAATGGATATTAATAATTTTTCAAAAGCAATATTATGGTTGGTGCTCAAATTGATAAAACCGGATAATCCATCTGTCAGTCTTTTCACCGGAGCCCATTCAAAACTGATCTTTTTACCAATCAGCTTTCCTAATTCCTCCATATCAAAATCATTGGAAACCGCCCTGTTTATCAGGACTTCAAAAGCCATACCAGAGAAGGTTTTATCTTTATTAAACAGACCGGCAGACAGGAATACATAATGCACCGGTTGAAAGGGTAAATTCAACTTCATCCAGGCATCAAGCAATGCCATGCTTTCTTTTATATCATACTGGTAAACAGCGTTTGACAGGTTTTTATTATATTTTTGGGCAAAAACAGAACACGAAAAATAAGGTACCGTATACAAAATACGAATCATATCATCGTCATAAACACCATCATAAGAACTGAATACATAATCAGGAAAAGAAGCATTTTCCGGAAGTTCTTTTCGACTTTCAATATCGACCAGGAACTGAGGAATTTCTTCTGTTTTATTCCATTTATAGATTTTTCTATAACTTAAGTTCCAGGAGAAATTTCCATCCAAAAATCCATTTCTATAGTGTTCTGAGAAATAATTTTGTTCGAAAACCGGTTTCAGAAGATGGAAATATTCTGTGTTAAGATGTTCTTTTGCGTAACCTTCTCCTTGTTTAAGTTCTTCTTTCTCAATACGAAGCAATGCTATCTCCAAATCAAACGGGACAGGCATTTCACCTTTTTGCTGATAGATTTTTAATTTATCCACAAGATTATGGACACTGATCCAGCAAGGTGAATGGTCCGGTACAGAAAGAAGCGGAATTTTTTTATTTTGTTTTAATGCTTCAAAAATATCCAGGAGCAATTGATGATAGGCCTTAAAAATCAAAGGTGTTTTCTTCCCAACCCAATTTTCAAGGTCAGGAAATGCCAGTCTTGCTTCCAACAGAATTGGTGATTTCTTTTTCTGTCTGAATAAACCATAATTGATCAGGAATGTAGCCAGCAAATGACGAAATCCTGAGGTATCTTTTAGTTTAAAGGCTGCTTTAAATGCTGGTTCCAGCTGATGAAAATGATCTTCTTCAAACTCATTATCAAATCTCATCAATGCATCCAGAAAAAGATCAAAATGATACATTTCACCTGTATTAAATACCTGAGGAGCAAAAAAAATAAAGTCACTGATTGTCTGAACTGGTAAAACAGGCGCGGAAGTATGCCACACCACAGCTTCGTAATTTTGTTCTTCTTTATTTTCCTTTTGTTCAACAAGGAATTTATCTAATAATGTATGAATATCAGCAAGAAGTGATCCTTCATAAAGTTTCATTTCTTCCTGTAATTTTTCTGATGCCGGATCTCCGTATTTTAATACAATCTTTGCTGCTTTATTTTGAACCGCTTTATCTTTATTCAAAAAAACCGGCATCAGAAGCAGACAAATTTCTTCCCGGTATTTTTCATTGTTTCCTGCTATCTTCTCAAAAATCTGCAGTAACGGATTAATAATAGTTTTGGAAGAAAGGGTGACCAAAGGCATTACCGCCTGTAAAAACTCTCCAGTTTTAAAATCTTTATGAATAGCAATCGGGGTAATCATTTTCAATACAACAGAAAACAATGAGTGCTGAGTAGAATGGAAAATCAGAAACAGCTCTTCCTGCAATTCTACTATTTCTCTGTCAGTAGGTTCCAGATAATTAAAGAGTTCCAGAAACCATGTATTATTTTCTTTTGAAAAATTGAAATTAATCGCTTTAAGACTCGATTTCAATACCCTGAAGCGATCTATCTTATTTTCCTGAACAAGTGTTTTTAAAGTATCTTTCCAGTTGACATCATGGTAACGGGCTGTGATACTGCATTCATATTCGAACAAAAGCCAGATATATGAATCCAATATGACGGGATAAGATTGTAACTGATCCGCTGAAAGTAAGGAAGATGAAAGTAGTGAAGCATTGAGTTCATCAGCTAAGGTAAGATATCCACTCTGCTCCCACTCCATGACTTTTAAATACTCAATTTCTTTTAAAAAGGGATAACTTTCTCCAATCCATTCGGGAATGAAAGATTCAAAAAGATCTTCAATAAGGTCGATAGGAAGAGAATAATATCCCGGACTTAGCTTTGCATATTCTTCTTTGGTTCTGCTGCATGCCAAAGCGGCCAACACAGAGATATTATTGTGCCCCCATTCTTTATTAATATGCTTTTTTAATATGGCGGCAACTTCTATTTTATCTTTTGGTGTAAGCTTCTTGAGAAAAGGAACAATTTCCTTGATTTTATAGTTTAAATATATAGCCTTAAACTCTTCCTCTGTAAGCATAAATTCATTCTTGCCGGCTAAAATAACAAAAATAGACAGACAGACATTAAATTATCCCTTAAAAGTGAGTTTTTTAACAAAAATTTATGTTAATGAAAAGACTTCTATCACTTATCATACCACATGATACAAAATTCACTAAATATTGATTTATATTAAATCATTTTAAAATAATGGATGGTTTCACAGTTTATAACAGGATGATGCGAAAAAATATGTCTTTTTTAAAAAAGAAAAATTTTATTAAAAAAAAGAAAATTGTAATCTATTTAAATGTATATATTTGCATCATAAAAATACTTGACAACTCAAATACTTTTCAATGATAAGCACTGAACTATTATTTTTAATCAACATCAACAAACTTCAATCGGTTATTTCGAGAAAATTTGATTCTTTAAGTGTACACGGATTAGGGTTTAATGACTTTGTAATTCTGTACATCCTTAGTTCTTCTTCTGAAAGCAAGATGAGGCGGATTGATCTGGCTGAAAAAATTGGTCTTACGGCTTCAGGAATTACCCGTTTGCTGAATCCGCTGGAAAAAATTGGTCTGGTATCCCGGGAGGTGAATGAAAGAGATGCGAGAGTAAGTTACGTTGTGATTACTCCTACCGGAAAGAAAATTTTTGAGGAAGCGAAAACAACAGCTGAAAATATTACAAAAGAGGTCCTTTCCTCAAAAAAAAGCAAGTCATTAAAAGTCGTTACTGAGCTTCTGTTTGAGTTGGGAGGAAATATTCAATAATTTAATAGATATCATGAAAAATGCATTAAAACACGAACTGCGAGAAAAGGCAAAAAGCCACACAATCACAATGGGTATTCTTTCGTTAAAAAATAAGACGACTGGAAAACAATACATTCAGGGTTCCGTGAATCTTGAGGCTCTTGTCAATAAAATTAAATTTCTTTTAAATGGAAATCTGTTTGCCAATACACAACTACAGGAGGACTGGTCTCAACAGGGAAGCGAATCTTTTACTTTTGAATTTGTCTCCGTGATCGCACCTCAGGACAATAAATATATTAATTACCGCCAGAAAATTAAAAAGGCAGAGGCTGCTTTTATTTCTGAAACGGGTGGTGAATTCTATTAAAATCCAACAAAAAATGCCGTCTATCCTTAAAGCAGGTGAAGACCAAATGAAAATTACAGAACAATAAACTAAAGCAATTGAGGATTTGAGATTGCTACGGTGGGAAGAAGATTATTAACACTACAAAAATGGAAATGGAAATTGTAAGAATTGGAGAGGTAGACCTTGCATATGAGATTTTTGGCATGAAAACCAATAATGATATAATATTGATTTCGGGGCTGGGAAGCCAGATGATCCGCTGGGAAAATTCTTTTTGCTCATTACTTGTTGGTAAAGGGTTTCGGGTGATCCGGTTTGATAACAGAGATGCTGGAAGCTCTGTTTTTAATAGTCAGAAAGAAATTAATTCTAAACAGAATATTGAAGAACAATTTTCTACGCTTCATGAAAATGAAATTCCTTACTCTTTAACGGATATGGTTTATGACGTTATCGGCTTACTTGATCATCTTAAAATAGATAAAGTTCATATTGCAGGTCGTTCAATGGGTGGAATTATCGGACAGCTTATGGCATCTTTCTATCCTGCAAGAGTAAGAACATTAACGATCATTATGTCTACTTCTTTACATCCCGCTTTGCCTCCTCCTGATCCTGAAATTATGCAAATAATGATGCAACCCGGAACTGATCCTGTGGTAGATAAAGAACAATATATTAAGGAAAAGATAGATTTTACTGAAAAAATTTCAGGCACCTTGTATAAGCCCGATCACAATCGTGAAAGAACATTAATTGAAGAAGAGCTTCAAAGGTTAAAAACTAAAAACGGTATTATCAGGCAACTTATGGCTATAGGTTCCTGGAAATACAATCCTGAAATTCTTAAAGAAATAAAAGTCCCGACATTGGTTATTCATGGAACCGATGATCTGATCTTTCATCCGGATTGCGGTAAGGATATCGCAGCTTCGATTCCTGACTCTGAATTGATCTTGATTGAGGGAATGGGACATTCTATTCCGACAGAGCTTTACGGATTGATTTGTAAAAGTATTATAGATTTAGCCCAAAAATAAGTTAGAAATTGGACATTAAGAAAAATATTGCATTCTAAACGTTCTTTCCACTTCAGTCAGTCCCATTTTAGCCAAATGTCTGTAGACTGTCGACAGCATAATATTTCTTTTTTCTGCAATTTCAAAAGGAGGCATTCCTTCATCAAATAACTGAAAAGTGATCAAATGGGTTTGCTTTTTTACAATGACCACTGAAGTTTTTTATCAAATAAAGGTGTCTCCAACCTTCTATATTGAAGTAAAAAGACTCCCTTTTTCAAGAGAGTCTGCGCTATTACTATTGTTGATGATATGACCTCATTCTAATAGTTCTTAAGGCACCAGTGTAGAATCTTTGCAATGTTTTTTGCATCATCTACTCCTCTGTGGTGAGTGCCTTCCAATGTAAGCCCCAGCTCGCCCAAAGCCCTGTTCATGCCTACACTTTTCCTGATTGTAGGATGAATTTCACCAAACAAGGTTTTCACATTGATGTGGTCATCACTCATCGGATAATCGGTATAGAATCTTCGGGCCTGGTCCTGAAGCATATTCAGGTCATAGTTTCCGTAGCTTGCCCACGTCAGGTCTTCCGAATCATATTCTGCTCTCAGAATATCGAATGCATCGTCCAGCATAATGCCTTCATTATCCAGCATACTCTGGGTAAGCGTCGTAAGTTCCGTACAAAACGGACTTACTTTTGAATACTGGGGTTTCACTAAGATCCCTTCATTTTTTGAGATCTTACCGGTCTTTGCATTCATAATACAGACACCGATCTCAATGATCTCGCTTTCCTGGCCTCTTGGCGGTCGGTTATCCCAACACGTTGCTTCCAGATCTACAATTAATATATTTTCTGTTGTTTTCACTTTGTTTACATTTTTTAAAGGATGAAAGCCAGAAGCACTAAGGTGGAATTCATTATATACATTTCAAAATTCCGTTCTCTGCTTCAGACTCCAGCCTGATTATTATTTCAGAATTTTACTTAAAATTCTGGCTGTATTATAAGCATCATCTGCTCCGCTATGATGATTTCCCTCGAAATTCATGTTCAGATGATCCAGGGCTCTTTTAAGACCTATTGATTTATGAAGTCTGAAATGTCTTTTGAATTCATACATCACATCCAGGTATTGGTCTGAAAAGGGACTTTCTATTCCGAGCCAGTCACACTGTTCGATAATCTGTTCTCTGTCAAAATTTCCATATCCGGCCCAGGTGAGAGGCAATGAAGCGTACTCATCTCTGATCCTTTCACAGGCTTCTTCAAAATAGATTCCTTTTTCTCCTACCAACTGCGGGGTAATTCCTGTAAGGTTTGTACAGAATTTATTAATTTCTGACCTTTCAGGCGTTACATAAATGCTTTGTTTCCGGGAAACTGTATGGGATGTAAGATCCAGTTTACAGATCCCTATTTCTATAATATCGACCTTTTGTCCGATGGGAATTCTATCATTCTCCCAACAGGTTGCTTCCAGATCGATAATTATTATTTCATTGGTTGTTTTCATAGTTTTAAATTAAAAATGAGTGAGGCAAAATTCTCTCAACCTTCCCCACTTTTCCACTCAGCATTAATTTCTTGGAGCGAATGGTGGTGTCCATTTTTTCTTCTTCATTATTTCTTTGACATCCTCGTACGAAATCGGATAAAAATCGTGGCAATCTACTCCAACATCAATGCTCAACGCCATTTCGTCATCCGGTAAAGTTCCGTGTGAGTGACCGTATAATTGCCATACTCCGCGGTGCGAGCCGTTCCAGGTGCGCATCGCGTAATGGAAAAGTATTATTTTCTGTTTTCCATTGCTCGTTTCAGAATCATCGATTCTCAACTCATGATAATCTCTGATGGAAGCAAATCGTTTAGGATAGGTTAAGGCAGCTCCTTCATGATTGCCTTTGATCAAATGGATATTTCCATTCAGCTGATCCAGAATTTCTTTTGTAAAATCAGGTTTTCCTAAACTCATATCACCTAAATGGTAGACGGTATCATCCGGATTTATCTTTTCATTCCATCTTTTAACAAGTTCCTGATTCATATGTTCCAGAGATTCAAAAGGCCTCCCGGAAAATTTTATAATATTTTCATGACCAAAATGATGGTCTGCTGTGAAAAATATATTGGGTTTCATTTTTTTAATTGTTTTTAATTGTTCTCATTTCTACCACAAAAGCTTCAATGATGATGGTTATTCTGATGAAGGAAAAATATCTTCCTTACATTATAAGCAGATTATTTATTTCGCTTCGTTATTTAGAATAACAACTACCATGTTTGACTGTTACGGTACGTTTATCCATAAAAAAGTTTCGATAAAAATTTACCGAAACTTAGACTTTAATCGTCATTAATTCTTCTTTAACAAAATCAATGACTAAAGAATTCAATTTTTTGTTGATCCTTTTTTGTTCTTCTTTTTCAATGGTTGTAAAAGCTACAGGAAAATCTTTTTCAAAATCTTCCAAGATATCCTTCGCAAAAAGACCGATTACTTTCCCTATCATTTTGGGCTCGAATTCGCCAATTTTGCTCATAACATTATTCAAACGGTTTACTGTTACATATTTCTGGATTTCTTCCCAAATATGCTCGGCGATTTCGCTAAAATGAACCGTTTTATGAACCACTTTCGCCTGTTTTTTAACCATTTTGGATTTTTCAATCCATTTTTCATTTTTATTCTTCAGAATGATTCTTGCACCATTACCAAAATATCTGGTTTTCAAAGTTTTGATAATCGTTCCTTCACACATATTGTTCAATTCAGGCAATCCCAGCCAAGCAGGAATTTTAGAATTAAAAACATTGGGAAACCTCAAAGCTTCTTCCAAAGTTCCCTGAAACAAAATTTTAGCATAGAAAAAGCCGGTTTCTTCAAAAACCTGATTGACTAGTTCCGTATCCAGATAAGTAGTTCCATTCAACTTGATATCGAATGCATAAAATTCGTTGTAAGGTGCATATTCAATACCTTTTTGCACTCGTACAGCATCTTTTACGGGTTCTACCTCCTTATGGTTGTAACCTCCACCGAACAATTCACCATAGATAACTATTGTTTCAACATTCGGGTGGATCACTTTTACTTTCTGAAACGCTTTCATTACATTTTTTCCGTAACGTTCCAATATTTGATGGGCATTGAAAAATTTTTCATCCTTTTCAATGAAGGCAGTTCTTTTCGCGATTTTAATTTCCTTTCCGTCGGTAAAGAAAGAAAAATTAGCACCGTGAACTTTTTCCTGCACGATGAAAATCTCATCCCCAAAACCCTGCAATCTGATCTGATCGATCACGCGGGTTTGGTAAGCATTTTCTATAGAGTTATATGTTTTGAAAATCATTGTTTTAGTTTTTTAATTGTTTCTAATTCATTATTCTTCATCTGAGTAATGTGTCTCCGGGCATGAAGTGAGAGAAAATAAATGTATTCATAGACATTGATTTTTCCCAGCCCATCTACGGTCATTGTAGTTTTACAAAGGAGCCCTTCCCCATTTTTCATCAGGTCCAGATAATCTAAACATTGATGATACTGCTGAGAAATTAAGCGTCTTATTTCAGGCAGATTCAATTCTCCCTTGGGCTCCATATGCTCCGGTCTGATCCACTCAAAAGCTCCGTATTCACCTACTCTTCCAAAGTGTTCTTTATTGAAACTGTAATTCTTTATTTCCGATTGTAAATCAAGATCTTTATAATTTCGCATTGCTTTTTTTGTTCCTTTTTCAATAAGAATCAGCAAATAAAAATTGGTAAGATAAATGTGTTCCAAAATCTGCTGAACCGTCCATCCTTTGTTTAAAGGCTGATCATTCAATATATTTTTATCTTTTTCAAACCATCTGTCAACCTCATCAAAATTGAGTTTCAAATGTGTTTTTATATCCTGAATTAATCTAAAAATGTCCATTACAATTTTTTAAAGTTTTTTAAAAGGCTTTCAATATTCATCTTTCCAACCGGATTCATAGAGTGACAGTAGAATTTTGGTAAGGGTAACAAATTATCCATGCAATATTCTATAAGCCATTTAGCACAATCATAACCTGTTTTCTCGATACATTCGTGAGAGCCGGATTTCGCACAGTACTCATCTCCAAGATCATGGTCAAAAGAAATCATTTCCGGAAGTCCCTTTTCCAGAATTCTTTTGATAAACTGTTCATAATTTCGAACAATATACCAGTCATTTCTAAGGAAAACATCCTGTTTGGTATACGGATATGCCTCAATCGGATATCTTATATCATCCAGAAATAATAATCTTTTTGTCATTCTTATTGTTTTAAAACCGGAGAATGAAAGTTAGAAGTCTTACCTCTTCAGACCTCCATTTTCCAGCTATCTTATACCATCATATCGGCACAGTTGGAACTTGCGAATGCAAAGGGTTTTGCTTTAAACACATATCCCATTCCCAGAATGTACCCCATTGCATCTTTCAATGCTACGTTGGATTTAAAATCCGGATCGGTATTAATGTCTGCGTGTACCTCCATTTCCACACCATAAGTATCCAACACAGAGCAAATAGCGTAGGCAATTTCTACGGATTTGTTCACCTCATTTAGCATTCGCTCTTTAATACTGATACTCTGTATTTCTCTTTCTTTTCTAATAAAGGTAAACGCTCCTTTTCCCTCACGAATAAATACTACTGCCGTAGCATAATTGATGACATCACCATATACATGGGAGTCTGATCCCACACATACCTTCAGACGATGTCCGTTTGCCAATTCGCGAATGATGGCTTGTTCTACCAGCTGTGTGATAGAGTCCTGGAAGATCTTTCCGTTCATGTTCTGCCATGTTTGTTGTTGCGTTTCCATTTTTTCTACATACTTTAATTGATAATTAATAAATGATTATTGATAATTAATTTGTGAATGGTCAATAGAAATTTTGCTTATCAATGAATTTTAAAATTGCCAGCAAAATGAATTGACTATTCATCATTTTTGCACTCCGAACCGGACTCGAACCAGTACCATCAGTTTTGGAGACTGAGATGCTACCATTACAATATCAGAGTAATGCCATGAGTAATCGGTAATAAGTAACTACCTACCTGTAATGATTATTCATTGCTCATTACTTATCATTCATGTTTTGTGGAACAGACAGGAATTGAACCTGTACCTCTAGTTTTTCAGACTAGCGTGCAACACCTTGTACACCACTCTTCCCTTATTTTATAAGTAATGAGTAATAAGTAATTTTGATAACTACCCGATTGTAATGATTACTCATTGCTTATTACTTATCTTTCATGTTTTTGGAACGGGAAGAGGGATTCGAACCCCCAGCTGCTTGATCCTAAATCAAGTGTGTCTACCATTCCACCATTCCCGCGAGTTTTATAAGTAATGAGTAATCGGTAATGAGTAATTTGACAACCACACGATTGTAATGATTACTCATTGCTCATTACTTATCATTCATATCTTTGGTACGGGAAGAGGGATTCGAACCCCCAGCTGCTTGATCCTAAATCAAGTGTGTCTACCATTCCACCATTCCCGCGAGTTTTATAAGTTATGAGCAATCGGTGATGAGTAATTACCTACCTGTACTGATTACTCATTGCTCATTATTCATTGCTCATAAAAAGGTAAGGCCGTCTTTGTTTATATTTGATTAAAGATCTTCTGCGCTCGACAGCCTTTTCTCTTTTCTTATTTTGTGTGAATGATAACTGGCCAATATTTCTCCATTTGAACTTTCATGGTATTATTATCAATTCAGGATTGACCAGTTGATTCACATTTTGTACTCTATAAGGGAATCGAACCCTTGTTTTCTGCTCGAAAGGCAGGCGTCCTCACCGTTAGACGAATAGAGCAATATAACCACCGACTAGGAATCGAACCTAAACAACAAGAGTACATTTCCTGCATGCTGCCGTTACATTATCAGCGGTTTGGTAGAAGTAGCAGGATTCGAACCTACTCAGCAATGAAGCAACAGATTTTAACTCTGTATTTTTCATTCTTTTAAAGGAATCGTTCAATTCGTTCCTCATGTCAGTCTGCCCCCGACTCTCCAACTTCGGCGTACTTCCATTTTTATGAGTAATTAGCAATGAGTAATAAATAATTTCCCATGTCACTTATTTCCCGGTGGAGTTAAAAAAGTTTGTCTTTTTTTGATACAAGAACTTCTGCGCTCGACAAACTTTTATTTTTCTCCTGAACTAATCTCATTTTAGTTATTTGAGATGGCTATGGGATCCAAACCCACTCAGCTTATGCAACGGTTTTGCAGACCGCCCCGACTCTTCCACTTCGGCGAACCATCAGATCTAGATATAAATAATAAGTAATGGGTAATGATTAATTTCCCTTTTGCTTATTATACTTTGGAGAAAGAAAAAGTTTGTTCTCATTTTTTGTGTTTGGCGTAAAGATCTTCTGCTCTTGACAAACTTTTACTTTTTCTCCTGAAACAATTAACATTTAGTTAGCTGCGATTTTGGAAAGACTCGAACTTTCAACTTCCGGTTTAACAGACCGGTGCTCTACCATTGAGCTACAAAATCCTTTGTAGTTTCGGAAGGACTCGAACCTTCAACCTCCGGCTTATGAAACCGATACTCTAGCCACTTGAGCTACGAAACCCTTTGTAATTCCGGAAGGACTCGAACCTTCAACCTTCGGTATATCAGACCGATACTCTAACCATTTGAGCTACGAAATCATTTAACTGATGAATAATAAATGGTCAATCCGCTTTGCGGTCAATTTTCAAATTCACTGGTAAGCAAATTCACCATTGACTTATTCATTTTATTGTCTGGAAAGCAAGATTCGAACTTGCGACCTCCCGCGTCCAAGACGGGTAAACAACCACCGTTATCTTTCCAGCTTTGCAGATTCACTTCAAGCTTCTTTTCCGAGAGACAGTCGGAGCTGAAATTTCCATGAACCTTTGCGGTCTATGCGAGAATCGAACTCGCAGTGCCCAAGAGACAGTCGGGCAGGTTAGCCATTACCTCAATAGACCTTTTTTGTGATTCCGAGAGGGCTCGAACCTCTAACCCTGGGTTTAGAAAACCCATGCTCTATCCAATTGAGCTACGGAACCATTGGTAATCCCAGAAAGATTTGAACTTTCAACCTCCGGTTTAAAAGACCGGTGCTCTAACCATTTGAGCTATGAGATTCTTTGGGTATCTTCGGGGATCGAACCCTGTTCTCCGGTTCCACAGACCGGCGCTTTACCAAATAAGCTAAAGAAACCATAAAAAAAGCGCCTCTTTTTGGGAGGCGCTTCATATATTTTTAACGTAAGAGATCATTAACTGACCCACGTATATAAGCACCTTTTATCCACAATTTCACGATCAAAAATACACAGATTCCCTGTCGGCTCCATGCCGAATAGTCTTGAATATGAATTGAATATGTTATGTAATTGCTTCATTTTATTTTTGTTTGTCTTTAAATTATTTTTTTGTTGAATCCTGAAAACCTGTTGCTTTCAATTTTCGGTTGCAAAGTAAATATGAATTTTTGAAACTCACAAATAAATTTTCAAATCAAATAATTGATAATCAAATAGTTATGCCTTATTTTTAGAACAAGAAATCCCGGTCTGCAATACTTTGCAGATCTCTAAAATACCTAAATGACTGTCTCTCATTGGGTTACTTATCACTCTATTTTATCGTTTTAAAGTTTCATTGTTTATTAAAAAATTTTCATGTTTATGGTTATTTTTTTTCATTCTAAATAATTTCTGACCTAAAAAACAAAAAACGCCTCGAAAAATCGAGGCGCTTCTGTTGTATTTTGATTAAATTTTTACGAGTTTACAGTAAATAATTTCCAAAGTCAGCACATTTCGCCTCATTCCATATCATCTCATCATATCCGAATAACCCCTTTGTAGAAGGGCTTTCGCATAGTTCTGCATTGATATGTGCTCTTTGTATTGTCATAATTTTCTGGTGCAAAGATAAATCTTTTTTGCGTTTAAATAATAAATTCCACAAGATGGAAAGAATGAAATGACCGTTTGATAGGCCTTTTTAGAGATAAACAGACATAAAGTAACCGGCTAGAATTGATCGGATAAATTACAGGTTTCAATCGTGGCTGAAAATATTAGGTTTTGGCTAAAGCCGATGGAATTATTTGATGATTTTGTTTGTTTGGGTGTTTGGGTGAGGTGGGCTAAAGCCCACCCCTATTGATGTAGCCAAGCAATATTGAAATGTAGTGTCAACATCTTTTATCTTTTATCAATTCCTGAACATTTTATTTCTTCCGGTCTTAAACCTTGAAATATCTTTCAGAATTACCTCGTCATCCGGATTGAAATATTTCAGCTCATTCACAATCTCTGAGCGGGTTGATACTTTTTCAGCAATAATTTTGTAGGCAATGTTTCTGGTCGTTGTCTGCAACTTCGGGTCTTTTTTAAACTCATGCTTCATGGCATCCAGATAGATTATTTTCTTGTAATCCGGTGTTTTTGCATAGAGTTCCTGTATTTCAACTTCCAATTCTTTAACATCAGAGATATTAGTAAAATAGTTATTCAGACAGTTGAAGGCATCTTTATCTTCTTCCCATCCCTTCAGTAGGACTTTTTGGGCCTCTTCTGTTTTTTCCATTTTTTTTCGGTAGATCAGAGAAGCCTTTACCATTTGGTTATTTCCTGTATAATCATCGGCAACCATTTGATAATAGGTATTGGCATTTTTAAAATCATTGATTTGTTTGTAAAGATCACCTACTTTCTCTTTCTGCTCCATTTCTTTGTACAGTTCAATGGCTTTTGTATACTGCTTTGCCTTCTCATAGCAGATGGCAGCATCAGATTTATTTTTTAATTTTTTAAGATATACTGCGGCGGCTTCATTGTAAAATCCACCATCTTCCAGTGTTTTTGCTCCTCTGTAATTATCCTGAAGCAGGTTCATGTAGACTTTTGCCGCTTTTTTATAATCGTTTTCAGCGATATATTTTTCAGCAAGTTCCTCATATTTACTTCGGATCCTGTCAAATAATGATGTTTCCAGATAAAAATTCCCTCCACCTCCGGCAGCTCTTCTTTTTGAGTTTCTTTCATTTTGTTCTTTATCTTTCAAGGCTGCAATAACCATCAGAATGATAAAAGCTACAATTAAAAAAAGAATCAAGGTTCCAACTACACTCCAGAAGCTTTCATGGAACAGCTGAGCTACGATTCCGATGATCTTAAACATGGCCAGCAATACGAAAGCCGCCATAAATTTGTCTATAAACTTCTGTCTATTCATCATCTTCTGAGTTTAAAATGGTTTTATCTTCTCTGAATAAACGGTAAAGAAGCAGCATTACACCAATCACAAGAGCCCATACAAACCAGTTGTAGCCAAACATTTTCACTAAAGGATAAAACAGATACACCAACATAGCCACCAATATTCCTATTAAAAGAATTTTGATCCAACCCGGAACGTTATCGCCTCCAAGATTGAAAAATTTACCTTTAAAAATGAAAGAAAATAACCCAACTGCTCCTATCATGATTATCACCAAATAAAGAACATCTGAAACGGGTGGTTCTTCTTGTACATTATTTCCACCTTTAGTATCGATACCTTTTACCCTTCCACTTTTAGCCTGCAACTGAGAGAGATCAGAAAGATCGACAGTTCCGTACAGCCTGCCAAGAGAATCCTCCATCAAAACCTGTTTTTTCTTTAAAAGGAATTTTACAACCTCTCCATTTACCGGTTTTCCTTTGGTATATTGTTTTAGAGAATCCGAAATTTTGCGTTTCAGATTTTCTGTTTTTTGTTCTACATGTTTTTTGATTCTCTTTGTATAGATTATTTTAAGAGAATCCCTGCTTTGTTGTTCTTTACTTCCAAGCTTTTCAATATCATGTCCTATTTCTTTAACTTCCCGGCCTCCGGATTTTTTGTATTCTTTCTTTTCTTTTTCATTTTTGGCTTCCATCATTCCGGCAGTCAGAAGTTCATTAGATAAACCTCTCCTTTTATGAAAGTACATCGAATCTATTTTCTGATCAATCTCAGAAATTCCGGATTGGAAAGCCACCATATCTGAAGGAGCTTTTACAGCATCTGTTAAAATAGTTCCCGAAGAATTACGCTGAACTTCCTCAGTAGATTTATTTTTTTCCGGAGGGAATACAATTCTTAAAACAATGGCTATCGCAATAACCGCAAAAAATATTTTACGTAAATTTTTGGATCTGCCGGTTTGAGGTTTTCCGTCAGAATTCCCACCTAGTAATCCTTCGAACCAGGTAAATTTCCCAAAGCCATCGCCTCTGGATGTTCCCATAATATCTAAGGGAACTCCCAGTTCTATTGCTCTTTCAGGATATTTTTCAATATATTTCAGATATTTTTCAATTTCTTTTTTATTTCCGGCCATTACTTTTTTAAGGTCAAATGGCAGGTTATTCATCCACTCTTCTTCGCTTTGCTTGGACTGAAGTGCTTCCAAAATCTTTTCATCATCCATTTCAACCGTATAACGTTGGATAGTCTGAGGAATCTGAACTCCGTTTAAGGGTTTACGGACTGTTTCACTAATTTTTCCCGGTTCATGAATCAGTGTTATCCAATCTATTTGTTCAGAAAGTTTCACCAAGCCAAATTCAGGATGCATCAACAGAAAAGAAGCCTCAACCTGTTGCCAGTCTTCGGGATTCATTTTAGGATAAAATAGGGTATTTTCCGGAATAAAAAATCGGTCGGCTATACATTGAAAGTAAGCATTCTTCCCTATTTCCTGTGGGGCATGATCGTTAAAAACAAGAAAGCATCCGTACAGCTCATTCGGGGTATTCGCCGGAACAGCAAAAGATTGTACCTGAGTAAGATCGATCTCAAGTATTTCCATTTCCTGAAGCCATACCACGGGTGAAGAGCCTTTGATCAAAAGCCCTTTTTTAGGATAACTATTTTTCGGGAAAGGTTTTATTCTAAGCTCCATAATCCAAAATCTGCTCTATAAATGCTTTTAAAAACCGGTCACACATCTCATCCATTGTTTTTACTTTCAATAGGGAGTGTTCCGGAAGGTAATATTCTGATCCACCAAATTCAGTATAGGTTGCCAAAGACAGAAATCCATTGGCTGTGGATGGAATAAAAAATTCTTCAATACTTTTATTGCTGCTTCTGAAAGTCAATATTCCCCGGGAGTCTGTGATGATTTCGCTCCCGTCCGGAAAGGTAAATTTATTTTTATTCTGCTCGGCAAAAATTTTAATATCGTATTTATTTTTGGAGAAATCCAAGGTGTTTTCGGAAGCACTGTATAATTCATGTCCTGATATCACAAGATTCTCATACTTATTGATGCCGATCTTATTAAAACTGTTGATAATCTTCAGACCGCTTCTGTTCAATTTTGCTACTTCAGCTTCGGCTTTGGTATTATTTTTTTCGATCTCCTTATCTTTAGTGGAAATCATTTCTACAGAGATATTGCCCTCAATGTTGATTTTGTACAGTGTGGAATGGTCAGTCTGATGTAAATAAAAGCTTTTACCAAAGTAAATCAGTTCATAAGATTCAGGAATATGTAATCCGGTGACATTCTGCTCCGAATATTCTTTTGTATTTAAATTCAGCTTGGAAATCAACTTTTTATCGTGCTGATATTGGCAGATTATAAAATGTTGTTGTTTATTTTTGGCCAAAGCAAATTTTCCTCTCGGCTTTACAGAAATGTCTTCAAACAAGACTTCACATCCATGATAGGTTTTATAGTAATCATATGAATGTCTGTCATAATAATTGTCTGAAAGATAGGTTTTCAACAGCTGCTTTTTTGAACTCAGGATAAAAAATTCTCCCTCGTACAAAAACTGAGTTATTTTATTAACCGGTGTCGGGAATAAAATAGGATAATTTTGCGGAAGCTCTGTCTTCTTTCCGTTAGTATGATCTGATTTCTGTTTTTGTTTTGGAGGATTTGCCCACAATTCCTGAAGGGGAAGTTTTATTTTCTGAATGTGTTTTCTTGCCCCCTGATGATGTTTATAAAAATTGATTTCTCCATCTGAAGTAGTGGTCACAAGAAATTTCAGTCGGTCTCTATTCTGATGAACAACCCGCTGAACTTTCTCATCAGCCATATTTTCCTGATGGGTGATGAAAAAAACTTCAATATCTTTTTCAGTATGTTGCTCGTTAAAGAATGTTTCCAAAGCTTCTGAAACTTCCAAAACAGGGCTCACCTGGTTAAGGTTTTCAACAACATCTTCCACTTTATCAAGAGAAACCGGAACTCCTGCCTGGCCTAAAGCAAAAACTTTGCACTCTGAGTGTGCCTTTGGATGTTTGATAACGGCTATCGCAGATGCAAAGGCCAATACTTTCGGGGTTCCCCAATTTCTAAGGGAGGTATCTATTAATAATATCCTTTCAAAAATATTTTCTTCTGGAGGTATTTCTCTTTGAATATAAAGGGCTTCATTATTTGCCACTCTATTCATGAAAACCTCATCATCATTGGCAAATTCGGAGAGAAGCATTCTGTGAAAGTCTCCCTTATTGGTCATATCAGAAATTCCTCCGATCGGTTGTTCTCCCGGGGAAAGATGACGCATGGGAATCTTCAGTCCGCTCCAGATTCTTTTGATAAGGCTTCCTACCTGAAAGGTCTTTGGCTCCTCTATCAGTTCTTTGATAAAATCTTTACCGCTATCTGCTGTAGTTTCTTCCTGTAGCACGTCATCATTCAGTTCAGGTTCTTCTACAAATCCTTTCATGGCATCGATGATGGATTGTACGGTAGGAAATCTTTCGTTAAGATCTAATGCATTTAAATCTCTGTTTAAAACTGAAGGCCCTGCATGTTGTTTTTCTGCACTTGCAGAAAGCTCCTGTGGTCTTTTGTAATAAATTCTTATATAATTCTCAGCAGTACCTGAAGAGATTCTGTTATGCCCGTTTTGAAACAGTATTTGTAAAAGTACAATTCTGTTTTGCTTTTGTTTATAGACATTGGGCAGTGATTTTATTTTGTCAAGAAATTCAATTTCTCTTTTAGCATTAAATTCAAAATTACCTATGCTGTAAAATTCTGTGGTACTTTTTAAAGGACCTGCAAAATCTGTATATCCTTCCTGCATGGCATATAAAACCATCAGCAAAGCTCCGAATGACGGCCACCCCTGTGGTTGAAGTTCTTTCAGAATCTCCATTATATAAGGCCTGTAAGCGATAGCTCCTACTCCCGGAATCGAGAGGAGGTTATTGTCATGATACCCGGAGTCACCGGGAACATCTTCATCGGTTCTCCATTCCCAGAAATAGTTTTCATAGGATTGGAAATAAGCCTTTAATTCCATTCTTTTGATTTTTCTGTAAGACGGAATGAGCTTATGGACAATGGTCGGAAATCAGTATGTTTTATTGAAAGATAATTTCCGTTTTCATCCCATAAAAGCCATCCATCAGAATTTTCATTATATTTTCTTTGCAGAAACGGGCTTAGATTTTTAAATTCAAAATCATAACCGGCAGGCAATAAATGGCCGTCTTTTGTCCAATATGCCTTCCCCGGAAGACTTAGTAAGGGAGTTCCTAAGAACAATGCTTTATCACCTACAATTGTCCACTTTATTTTTTCCAGTTTAAATTTTGGAAATCCTGCAATACTTTCTTTACTATCAGCTATAAAGCTTAATAATGCCACTACCGGCTGTTCTTCGGTGCTTTCTTTTAACCTTACCTGAACTGTTTCACTGATTCCGAAATAGTTTTGATTGGAGGCTGGAAAAGTCAGTCGTAGAGCCTTATCTATGGGAGTCCATAGTAATCCTGTTCTTACCTTTTTGCTGGGAACCAACGTATCCTTTTTAAATAAAAGGCCTTCACGAAGTTCGTATAGCACAAAGTTGGGTAACTGATGAATCTCCGAAGCTACAGCTTGTTCATCAGTGAATCCTTTAAGCCAAATGGTTTCATCATCTACCGCGATCTGAACATTTTTCCAGTCACGGATTGATCCCAGAAAATCTTCATCAGCCCGGGGTAACTCTGCCCAGAATTCTTTTATATACTTTGAAGGATCTTCTGCCATAAGCTTTCAATTTCCTGCTGGATGTATTGTTTCTGATCCTGATTCCTGATCCAGTCACAACGCGTTTGCAGGTATCTTAATTTATCCTTTATTACATTTTGCTCTTCAAAACTCAATGTTCCCTCATTCCACTTATCAACAAGGATTTTCACATCTTTCATAACTTCTTCAGGATTTGGAGTTTTATTCTGCATCGCCTGAGGATGGGATTTCGGATGATCCTCCTTTTCAATGGTTCTGTTGATAATTCCTTCGAGAATTTCAATTTGTTCCT
The DNA here is from genome assembly GCF_003815875.1 of Chryseobacterium lactis. Taxonomy (NCBI): domain Bacteria; kingdom Pseudomonadati; phylum Bacteroidota; class Flavobacteriia; order Flavobacteriales; family Weeksellaceae; genus Chryseobacterium; species Chryseobacterium lactis. The sequence continues at coordinate 2,323,377 of NZ_CP033924.1, read as the reverse complement.
CTGTATCCCAGATATGTTTCAACACCCACAGATCGGAGAGTACCGCTTCATTTCTTCCACAGATCAGGGCACTCGCCGCAATCAGGTTCTGAAGTTTAACCGCTCTACGGTCAGAAATACTGATTCCTGTATTTCTAAGACTCATAATGGTATTTAAATATACTTCATAAATAGGCTTCAGGTCAATCGTCCTGCACAGATTCTGAAGTTCTCTGATCTCTGCGGCATGAATTTCCGGCACCTGCGTTTCTTCTTCGTTCTCTAGCTTTCTTCCTGCCAACAGTACCTGATGTAATAATTCAGGGTTTACATAATCAACATTGATTCTTACCAGAAAACGGTCAAATAAAGCATTCAAGGCCTCATCTTCAGGAAGAACGTTGCTTGCTCCTACAAACATCAGGGCAGGCAAATGTTTTGTTTCTTTTCCTCTTTTGAAAATCTTTTCGTTGAGAGCCATTAGAAGTGAGTTCAGAATTGCAGAGTTTGCATTGAAGATCTCATCCAGAAAAACCATCGAAGCCTCGGGCATCATCCCTTCTGTATTAGTCAACAATTCTCCTTCTTTTAATTTCCGGATATCAAAAGGCCCGAAAATTTCATTAGGTTCTGTAAAACGGGTCAACAGATATTCAAAGTTTTTGCCGTCTTTCATTGTTTTTGACAATGTTCTTACGATGGCTGATTTTGCAGTTCCCGGCGGGCCGTACAAAAAGGCATTTTCTCTTGCTAAAAGACAAATTCCCAGCAAGTCTACTACATCATTTTTTCCTACAAAAGTATCTTTTACGTAGGTAAGGGCTGTATTGAGTTTATCGATATTCCGAGTCATTGATTTTCTTCAGTTATTATTTTTAGTTCTCTCCAGAATGCTTCTTTATGCATCCCGAATTCTGCTATCAGCAGTTTATTAATCAACGGAATTTCCGCCAGTTTATAATCTCTTTTTTCGACAATTCTTTCCAGATACAATTTCCGGTAGGTTTTGTCTTCCAATTCTTTCCCCCAATTTATATGCTTCAGATCCAGGTCATGGCCAATACCGGAATAGTGAAATTCGGTGAGAATGTTTTCCAACATTTTAATTAAAACATCTTCCGGATCCACTGAATGTAATGCTGTTATAATCTGAGGTAAAAATCTTAAAGCCAGATCCGCAGACAAAACAGTAGAGATATCTTTTGTTTCTTTATATTCAGGAATAAGACTTCTCATATTTTGTTCCGTATTCTTTCTGATCAGATAAAGCTGGGCACTGTGATACACGATTTTTGCCGCCCAAACAGCTGCTTTTTTATTGCAGACTATCCTGTCAGAGAAAAATTCTAATCTTTCTTTTTCAAATTCTGTTTCAAAATAGATTTCTGCATCATCCTCTTCTTTTGGAGAAATCTCCTGTACGTTTGAGAACAGAGTAATGCATTCATCTTTACGAAGCAGGAAGATGGTGTCTAAAAATGGTGATCGGGTTTCCATGATGTAACAAAAATAAAATTATTTCGCAGAGAATAAAATTTTTGAACAAAGTATTGGTGTTAAATAAGGTTTATTCCATTTTTGAAGAAAGATGAATAAAGAATTTATGGGTATGTACAAGGTATATTTAAATGAGAATATCTTTAAAGGCCGAGGATTTTATCTCAGTAGATTTTGTAGATTACCGAGAATCCACCTTGTCAAGGTAGATGGATTAAGCAACTATTTCAATGATATTATTTTCCGGATCGAGAATTACACTTTCGTAATAGCCGTCACCGGTCGTACGAGGTTCGCCGGCAATGGTGTAGCCGTCATTTCTTAGTTTCTCTGTGAGTCCATCTACTTTTTCTTTACTTCCTGCAGAAAATGCCAGATGCACAATCCCGAATTGCTGGGATTCGAAAGAGCTTGTACGAGTTTCAATGTCCGGCCTGGTCATAATTTCTATTCGGCAGCCGTTATCAAAACTCAGAAAGTAGGATTGGAAGTTTTTAACGGGATTGTGGTATTTTTCATTAGAAGTTGCTCCAAAATATTTCTGATAAAACATTCTGGACTTTTCAAGATCTTTCACCCAAATGGCTATGTGCTCAATTTTCATTTTTTAAATTTTTACGCTGTTGAATCCTGCAAAAGTACCAGCCTTTGCCCTGGCATGTTTGCTCCTGACGATTGATTTCTTGTTCTGTATTGGCATTATTAAATTTTTTAATCAAAAAGAAAAAAAAGGATAATATCAGGTTTTCGAAAAGGTTTTTAATATAACAATGCAATTAATACACTTATTGATAACATTTTATATATTATTTTCACATCAATTTGCGTTGTGGTTTCACTCGCTGCAATGACAAGTACAAACTAAAAGTTATTATCTTTGTGCCATTCAAAATAAAATTATGAGTATTCACATCAGTGCCAACAAAGGAGAAATTGCCAAAGTAGTATTGCAGCCGGGGGATCCGCTTCGTGCACAGTATATTGCTGAAAATTATTTAGAAAATGCAGAACTGGTAAGCAAAACCAGAGGTATCTTTTATTATACAGGTCTTTACAAAGGTAAAGAAATCACTGTAGGAGCTAGTGGAATGGGGTTTCCGAGTATTGGGATCTATTCTTTTGAGTTATTTACAGAATATGAAGTAGAAACCATCATCAGAATCGGAACTTGTGGTGCCTATAACACCGATCTTAAGCTTTTTGATATTTTAAATATTGAAAATGCAGCCAGCGAAAGTACATATGCTAAGTATGCATGGGGAATTGAAGACGAAATCCTTCCTCATCAGGGAAATATTTTCAGCACCATCAATGAGACTTCTAAAGAATTATCATTAAACGCTAAAACGATCAATATCCACAGTAGTGATATTTTCTACAGAAAAGATCCTGAAACGCCTGCTATTGCTACAAAACACAATTGCCCGGCAGTGGAGATGGAAGCTTTCGGATTGTTTGCGAATGCGCAGTACCTGGGAAAGAATGCAGCGACTATTCTTACGGTAACTGACATCATCCCGACTCATGAGAAAATTTCTGCTGATCAGAGAGAAAAAGCTTTGAATCCAATGATGGAACTGGCTTTGGAATCAGCAATTAAAAGTTTATAAGAACAAAGTTAAAACGGCAAAAATAGATTTGCTTTTCAACTTTACGATATAAAAAAAAGAGCTTTACCTTATCAGTAGAGCTCTTTTTTATAGTCTGAAAAATTTCCTGGCAGTTTCTGTGGTTTCGTCAGCAACTTCAGAAATGCTGATTTTCTTCAAATGGGCAATTGTTCGCGCCACATACGGTAAAAAGGAAGGTTCGTTTCTTCTGTTTTGGGTTCTGGGCATATTCTTTGGCAGCATAAATGGTGCATCGGTTTCAATCATCATCCTGTCGAGCGGAATATATTTAATCACATCTTCTAAATGCTTAAATCGTCTTTCATCGCTGATTGCTCCTGTAAATCCGAGGTAAAATCCCTTGTCCAGGTATGTTTTTGCCTCATGTAAGGTTCCTGTAAAACAGTGCACAACAGCTTCCGGCAGTTGAGAAAGATATTCATCAGTAATTTCATTGAATCTTTTAAATGCAGACCTTTCGTGCAAAAAAAGAGGTTTATTAACTTCTATAGCAAGCTCGAGCTGGGCTTTATAGCACTTTTCCTGAACAGGCCTAGGCGAAAAATCACGATCGAAATCTAATCCGCACTCCCCTACCGAGATGACGTGATCTTGTTTTAACAGCTTTTTGAGCTCTGAAATGCTTTCATGACTAAAAGATTTAGCATCATGAGGATGAATTCCTGCCGTAGAAAATAAAATTTCAGGATAATCTTCAGCTATTTCAGCAGATTCTCTGCTTCCGCGTACACTTGTTCCTGTGAGAATCATGTGCTCTACTCCATGATCTAATGCACGGTTGATAATTTCGTCGTGTTCGTTGTAGAATTGTTTATTGGTCAGGTTAATGCCAATATCGATGTAGGTATTCATTTGTTTTTTGTTTTGTTTGTTTTCATATAAAAATATCTTATAACATGTGGGCTCTCCACAGCGCTTTTTAATTCTTTTCCGGTATAAAATCTTCGGTAATCAGATTTTGTCTTACCATTAATTTCTCTTGTAATTTTCACCTGGATGGTCTTTCTTCTGATCTTCTTTGCTTTCCTGAATTTAACTTCTTCCTGTAATTCGTCTTCGATTTGGGATTGCTCAGTTCTTCTCCATTTTTTGTTTCCGTATTGTCTCAGCCACTGAGAAATCTTCCCATATTCTCTACCTCTAAAGCGTCATTTATTATAAGTATTTCTCATAGGCTTATTGCAATTACGTATTATTTCTTCTGCAAAACTAACCTGCAACTACGCAATCTTTTTACGTCGTCAATACATTAATCATTGATAAACTTCTCAAGGAAGCCTATCAGTTTTGTTCCCCTGTGCGCCCAACGGATACCGTGTCCTTCTTTTTCTCTGACTTCAAAAACCAGTTCATGTTTATAATGATAGAAAACATTCCACCAGGTTGCCTGATCAAGAATGTAATTGATTTTAGCCATCACTTTTTCCTGTTTCTCCTGATTATTTCCTTTGATCTTACCCCAAAATTCATCATCCATTCTCCCGATATGCTTTTCCCAGGCTCTCTGCGCAATTGTTATCTCATCATTAAATGGTTCCCGGCATGCTTTCATCAAAGCCGAATGAAGAGGAGGAATCGCATTTTCATTCCTAATGCTTGCGGAAGTTAATCTTTGCCCAAGAATAATCAGCCAATCTTCAAACGGGATTTGTTCCAAAAGACTTGCAATCACCTCATCTGATTCATCAGCTTCGAATACCTCAATAAACTTTCGGAAAATTTCATGACGGCTTACTTTTACTTCTTCATTAAAATAAGGGAGATTAAATTCCAGACTATCATCTTTGAATTTTTGGATATTCTTTTCAAGGTTTTCCAAATGTTCTTCTGCTAAAATATCCTGATATTTTTCTTTCCAGGAATCTGAAAATAATGGAATATATTTTTTAAACAAATTCATCTTTTAAAATGTTTTTACCAGATTAACAGGCAGATCTTCTTCTTTGATCAAATATCCGATAAGATTAAACCATTCTTTACAATGATCCAAAATCCAGGCGTCGGAAGATATTGATATTGCTGAACTTTCTGCTAAAAATTTATCCGGGCTGAATTGCAGTTCGGCGTCCCAATTAAGTTTATTTTCTTCTGCAAAATCAAGAACAATCTGCTTGATTCTTCCACTGTTGGAGACTGGTTGATCAAAAATCCAGATTAATTGATGAATATGATTTTTTGTAAAGAATCGTCCCACCAGTTCAATAGCTCTCAACGTCTGATTGACCCGCTTATAAGTACCGTGCACTCCTGAAAGATCGCGGAAACAGCCATCCAATCCTTCAAAAATATAAGCTTCCGACAAGAGACTTTCTAGTAGGATCAACACATTGAATCCGTCAAGATATAGTATTTTATCTTTTAAATCCGACGCATTTCTCTGCTTCATTTGTCTGTTCTGTACTTGTATATCAGAGGCTGAAGCTCCCCGTAAAGCCTGTATCTGTCTTGTTTTTAATCTGTATCTATTTCCTACGAGTTCAGAACCTGCTTTTTCTGCGTAACCTCTTGTCAGCAAATATTGCATATCCTGAACGGCCAGTTTCAGTTTGTCAATCTGCTTCTCTGAGCCAAACAGCACATCATCTCCTGTATTTTTTCCACGGTTCCTGTTATTCATACTCAAAAATAGTTTTTTAGCAAGATATGATGAAAACTAAATTCAGCAAGGTTGAAAGAGTTGTTGGAAAATCATATTTTATTGATTTGAATACTTTAAAAAGCTAAAGTTATATTTTCTACAACAAAAGAGATATTTTATACAAAGTTTTAACAGCCATAAGGGATATGTTTGCAAAGACTTAAAAATACCCTTATGAATACACTGAAAAAATTATGTTACCTGTCAGCGGCAGTACTGTTATCAGCATCTTTTGTATCATGCTCTGATAATGATAACGAAACGATTATAGAACAACAGACTCCCTCGCAGACTTTATCTGCTACTCCATGGGAAACAACGGGAGCTAAAGATAAAAATGGAAATAATGTAGTATTAACGGATGCCAACGTAGCAGGATATGTAGGTTTTGCTTACTTCAGAGCAAATGGAAATTTTGCTATTTATGGATTGAACGATGTTTTAAGATCCAGAGGAACCTGGTCTGTAGATGCTCAGGGAAAAACCAGAAGCATCGCCTCTCTGAACCCGGATGGAACAACGATCTTCACCCGTGATGTTGAAATTCTCGTTTTAAACAAAAATGAATTCACTTATAGAATCCGCCCTAATTCAGCTGATCCTTCCATTTATTATGACATTATCCATACAAGAACTTCTCATGCAGAGCCTGGTAACGGACAAATTACTTTAGCTTCTACTCCATGGGAAACGACAGGAGCTAAAGATAAAGATGGAAATAGCGTAGCGTTAGATAACAGCAGTGTCGCCGGTTATGTGGGATATTCTTACTTTAAAGCTAATGGAACTTTCAAAATTTTCGGATTAAACGATGTTTTGCGCTCTGAAGGAACATGGTCTATTTCTCCGGATGGTAAAAAGAGAACTTTGACTACCCCAACTTTTACAAGGGTTGTTGATATTCTTGTTCTGAACGAAACCACATTTACGTACAGAATTACACCAGATGCAACTAATCCGGCTGTATTTTATGATATTATCCATACTAAGGTGAATCACAATGAGCCTTTGTAGAGATTTTTTTTTTAATAATAAGGAAAAACCTGCTCTTATGGGCAGGTTTTTATTTTTTTAATAAACTCTTACTATTGGGAAATTACATGAATGGTTCCCACCATTTTTTCCAGAAAACATGACCTAAGTTGTTCAGATCCACTTTTTCACCTATGACAGGCATTGTGACAGCCTGCTGATGAGCTTCTGCATTTTTTGATGCCAGTTCCAGAGGTTCATACCAGACATGTTGTGCCAGTTTAAACTTCGAATTGTGTACAGGCATAAAGTTTTTCGCTTTCAGTTCCTGTACTTCTTGTATTAACTGATCCGGCAGGGTATGAATATAAGGCCATTTCTCGTTGTATTGCCCGCATTCCATGATAGCAAGATCGAAAGGGCCGTATTTATTTCCGATTTCAACAAAATGATTTCCATATCCGCTGTCTCCACCCAAAAACAGATTTTTAGTGGGTGTTTTTAATACAAAGGAAGTCCATAGTGAGATATTTCTGTTCAATAATCTTCCCGAAAAATGTCTGGCCGGAGTTAAGGTAAGGGTAAAGCCATCTCCCAGCTCTACGGTTTCCCACCAGTTTTTTTCTATAATTTTATCTGGATTCCATTCCCAATATTCAAAATGCTGGCCTGTTCCGCAGCCACAAATGACTTTACCTACCTTATCTTTTAAAGCCTGTACGGTTTTATAGTCCAGATGATCCCAATGATCGTGTGAAATAATTAGGAAATCAATATCGGGCATATGTTCCGGTTTGTAATAATCTGCACCAGGAAATGCTTTTATAGAACCGGGCATAGGTGAAGCATTACCGCTAAAAACGGGATCTATCAGGAATCGTTTGCCATCGACCTGTATCAGGTAAGAACTGTGTCCAAACCACACCAGTACATTTTCTTCCGGAGCAAGATTCTTCAAGTCTGTGATGACAAACGGAAGTTCGGATTCTGGTGAGGTATTTTCTATTTTACAAAGACTTCCAAGAAGTGCCTTGGTCATGCTTTCTCCTTCCAGTAAAGCAGGAGTATTCAATATATTCTGAAATTTCCCATTGGCATAGTTGGGAAGGGTATTGAAGTATTCTTTTCTTTTTTCATCGGGAAACTGCCCGAGTTGTTTTACTAAATTCATGCTTCGGTTTTTTATATTCTAAGTCTTTCCTCTTCCAGATCCAGTCTTGTTAAATAATGTCTTATGAATTCCTCATCAATATCCGGGTTTCGTCTGTTTTCTTCCCGGAGCCAGATTCTTTGTTGTTCCAGGGTTTCAAAATAAATTTCTTTGGCTTCGGCAGACATTATGTGACCGGAATCTTCTTTATCTTCCTGTTCCCAGCGATCCATGAGTTTATTAAAATATTCATTTTCACTTCTTCTATCTTTATAATTTTCATTAAGATAGCTGAAGGCTACATGGCGCATTCCTCTTCTCAGGAAATGTTCTGATTCTTCTTCGGACATCAATTTGCCCTGAGATTCTGGTAAATCCAGCTGTTTTATCAATCCCGGTAAGGTAAGCCCCTGAAGGATTAAGGTCACGAGAATCACGATAAAGGTAATGAACAGAATAAGGTCACGATGTGGAAAAGGCTGTCCGTTTTCCATAATGACAGGAATAGATAATGCGGCAGCCAGGGAAACAACCCCGCGCATTCCTGTCCAGCCCAAAAGCACAGGAACTTTCATCCCGGGATCTCTGTCTGCAACGTTGATAAAATTCCGCATGATCAGGGTGGTAAATAAAGCGCCAAATGAAGCCAGAAAACGGACAATAATGAGTACCGCTGTAATGAGAAGTCCATATCCAACGGCTTCCGACAGGCTTATTCCTTCTTTGTGCAATCCTACCATTATTTCCGGAAGGTCTAATCCGATTAAAAGAAAGACAATTCCGTTGATGAGAAAAACAAAACTTTCCCAGACATTGGATCCTCTCAGTCTGGATTCTGAAGTTCTGAAGACTTCATGCCTTCGTATCGAAAGATACAAACCGCCACTTACTACCGCCAGTACACCGGAAGCGTGAACTTCTTCAGCTGCGATATACATTACGTAAGGAGCTACAAGACTGAGTATGGCATCCATATTGACATCGGTAGGAAATATTTTTTCAATTTCGAGAAAGACAAAAGCCAGTAGCAGACCGATTCCCAGTCCTCCAAACATCATCCAGCCGAAACTCAAAGCAGCTTCCTGCCATACAAATTGCCCCGTAGCTACGGCAACCATTGCAAACCGGAAAATAATAAGTGAGGAAGCGTCATTGAATAAACTTTCTCCTTCGAGAAGGGTTGATACATTCCTGGGAACTTTTATAAATTTCAAAATCGCTCCTGCACTTACGGCATCGGGTGGTGAAACAATACCACCCAACACAAAACCCAGAGCCAGTGAAAATCCGGGAATAAATGAATTGGCAATAAAAGCAACCGATATCGCAGTAAGAAAGACGACGATAAATGCAAAGCTGGTGATAATTCGCCTCATCCTCCACAACTCCTTCCAGGAGACAGCAAAAGCGGCTTCGTATAGAAGTGGGGGAAGAAATATGATAAAAATAAGTTCGGGATCAATTTTCATGGCCGGCAAACCGGGGATGAAGCTTATTAATAATCCAGCAATAACTAAGATGATAGGATATGCGACCTTTAAACGATTGGCCAGCATAATGGCTCCTATAATGACCAAAACCAGTCCTAAGTAATAAATAAAATTTTCCACCATTGTCTTTTGTTTTCAATTAATTTTTAAACCCAATCAGCTATTTTTTGGGGTTCTAAATTCAATAGAAGAATAAATATAAGCAATTGTTATCAATTTGGGTTGAGATAATTTTCGGGCTAAATCTCTTTTCGTTTGTCGAGTTTCTCTCGCGGATTAGACAGATTTTTATTTTGATGACAAGCATTTTCTGTGTCAGAAGCCCGGCATTACTCATTACTCACCATTCCCATAGCCCTGATAGCAACGGGTACCCCGCAGCTGGCGTCAGAGAGTTTGAGGGCTTTAGAGCTGGCATGTGTGGGCGCGAGGAGTATGAGTGGATAGCAGGATAAAGCTCCTGAAAAAAGAAAACTTTCTTCTTCTTTGTTCAGAAAAAGTGTTTTATGGTTGTTACATAATTTGAGGGATCCATTATGAAACAAATTCAGGAATGAATGATACATTGTTTTGAAATGCCTCACCTTACCAACCACAGCATGAAAAAGGCTAATGCTGTGCCCAAAACCAACATCACGGCAACAGTACCCAGTATGCTTTTCCAATATTGCATGGCATTGAAACGGAAGTTTTCAGGATTGATATAGAAGGCATCAAATATAAAGGGATCTATTCTTAAATCTGGCCTGAAATACACTATTCCCTGAACAAATTTTCTTCTGAGAGCTCTTGTATTTCCGGCATAATAGGTAAATCCTGGATCTATCATATCAAAATTAACTTCAATGACATCATCGTCATATCTTACTTTGATAAACCATGTCTTAACTTTTTGGCTTACGCCTACATCATATACATCGTTGAGAGCCCATCCCTGAATCTGACTGTAAAGAATTTCTTCTGTGCTTCCGTCTATTTTATAATAGTGGAGCCCTTTATCATCTACCAGAACTTTAGTTACCCTTTCTTTAAAAGCTTTTTTACCGTGCCGAAACAGGCGATACACGATGTAAATCAATGTCGGATAATAAAATATAGCCAGTATGGGAAAAAAGACTTTATGACCGGTCAACAGAAAAGGAAATATTAAAAACGCTAAAAGTATAGCCAGTAAAAAGGCAGGTGTAAAGATCCTGATCAGCCAGGTCATAATCCACCATGGTTTGGATTCTAATGGTAAAAATTCGTTTTTCATATCCTCTTGCATAGGTTCAAGATATGAAAAACAGATCATAAAAACAAAAAAAAAGAGCTACAGTGGCGCGCTGCAGCTCTATTGGTACAAAATTGAAATTAAGATATGAGTTTTGAAACTATGAGATTGTATATGTTTTTTCTGTACTGGTATTATAGGTTTCTGAAACGATATTATCTACAAACCTCCATTCTGCCTGCGAACTTCCGGTAGTAAACTTCACGTGTAAGTATCCTCTTTTATAAAGATTGGCATAATCGAGATCATCAATCAAAAGGGTAAATGCCTGAGCAAGTTCTATTGCTTTTGCAGGATCGGAAGTAATGCCCAGATATCCTTCAAGCCCGGGAGACGAAACGGAACTGCAGGCCAGTTCTGTTCCTATAAAGGTTCCCTGTACATTTGTCAGTTTACCAAGCCAGGCATTATGGGTATCTCCTGCCAATACGATTACATTTTTTCCCGCCAGGATAGAATACAATTGTTCTCTTTCCATGAAATATCCGTCCCAGGCATCTAAATTATAAGGTAAAGTTGTTGTAACTCTTGCAATTTCCTGCGGTGTAAGGGTTGGATCCTGCTGTTTGTGTCTTGTTTTAATGATAATCAGCTGAGTAATTGTATTTTGAAGAGCTAACATCGTAGCCGGCTGCGCACTTCCCAGCTTTTTTATTTCGGCAAGAATCTGGTTCAGAAGCATCAAAAGCTCGGCAGGAACCATCATTTTGGTCATCAAAATCTGTTGTCCCAACACTTTCCATTTTGCGGTATCTGCATTAATCTGTGATCCCAGCCACGTCATCTGTTCGTTACCGATAAGCTTTCTGCCGGTGCTTAAGAAATCCGCTTTGAACTGTACCTGATTAAAGTTCCCTGCACTATCCAGATAATCTGAATATTCCAATTGCTTGTCTCTTGCAATCACTCTTGTATCCATCATATAAAGGGAAACAATATTTCCGAAATTGAAACTTCTGTAAATTTTCAGGTCCTTTCCTGTTTTAAGAGGAATATATTCACTGTAGGCCTGAAAGGCAGCCATTTTTCTCACCTGGAAATCTCCTTCATCGGGTTGATGGTTTTCTGCTCCGGATTTGTAAGTATCATTGGCAAATTCATGATCATCCCATACGCAGATAAATGGCTTTTTCTGGTGAAGAAACTGAAGGTTTTTATCACCCCTGTATTGTCTGTATCTTTCTCTGTAATCGCTGAGGTTAAGAATTTCTCTTGCGGGTTGGTGCGCTCTTCCAAGCTGATTGGTATAAGGATTGGTTCCGTACTGTCCGGGAGCATATTCGTAAATATAATCTCCAAGATGTACTACCACATCGGCATCAGATTGTGCGATAGCTCCATATACATTAAAAAGTCCTGCCGGAAAATTAGAACACGATACTACCGCCATTTTCACCTCGTTTACGGAGTCTGTTTTCGATGGCAGGGTAAGGGTTTCTCCTACAACACTGGTTTCTTTGGTTTTAACGTTATAAAATCTATAGTAGAATTTTGTATTTGACGAAATATTCTGGATATCAACGGCAACGGTAAAATCATTAACGATTGTTGCATTGGCTTTTCCTCTTCGTATTACTTCTGAAAAAGTATTATTTTTACTTATTTCCCAGGTAAGCTCAGCATCTACCCCAGCGGAATATCTTGTCCAGATAATGACATTTGTAGCTCCGGGATCGAAACTTGCGACTCCGGTTTCAAACCCTGCATTTTTAAGACCATCCGGAGCGGTATCCGTATCACCGGTAAAGTCGTCACTACAGCTTTCAATCAAGGGAGCGATAAAAATCCCTCCGGCTGCTAATAGTGAGTTTTTAAGAAATCTTCTTCTGTTGAACTTGTTGTTATTTTCCATCATTACTTTTCTGCAAAGCAACGGGATCTGAGTAAGAAGACTGTTAACTGAGTTTTAATTATTTTTTATGGTTTTTTAAACGGATGTTTAATGCAATATTTTGAGAAAACTTGAAAAGTTCTACATCCTCATCAATAAAACATTTTCCATTACAAAAATATAGTCGTGATACTGCTTATTATTATTTTCATTTAAATCAGTATAATTCTTTTTAACAAAAAACACCCACATCAGAGCGATCATCAAACCAAAGAAGAACAGTACTTTTATTATCGACATTAGTGCTTCAAAATTCTCTGTAGAATAATTAGACTTACTGTATTGTCCAATGAAAAAGCCTAGAAAAAGCGTTATAAAATTTTTCCCAAAAAAGCTTACAATGCTTTGAATATCCATGAATATTTCATTTCTATCTGCTTTCACTTTTTCCTTCGCCATATTTATTCTTTTTACAATAATATCATTATTGGTATCTGTGTAAAACTCTGCTACTTTTCTTATTCTCATTCCATCATGATCAGGTAACTTCCATTTGTAAAATGATTTTGAAAAAGGTAAATTATTCTTTTCTAATTCTATCTTAGCCTGTTTAGTCTTTACAAGAATAACATAATAAAAGAAAACCAAAAAGCTAGATATTGCTAATATCAGTCCCCAAATCCAAAAATTAAAACAAATAAAAACACAACCTGCAAACACACAAATCATAGGAATCAATAAAAGCCAATCTTTTCTTTTGGATGAAAATGTTTCCCTAAGAAACATTCTTTCAAATGTATAATTCTGTCTAAAATAATTAAAGTCTTCATCGAAGGTTTTCATGTATATTTATTTATAAGTTATAAAATGGGGGGCATCGGTAAACTTCCCTGTTTTTGAAGACTTCCCTTAGAGTATAATATTGATTTGATCATGATCATTACAACTTTTCTTGCAATAACATAAAAAAAGACACTCACATCGCTGTAAGTGTCTAATTTTATCGTGGTCCCACCTGGGCTCGAATATTCTTTATTTTTCCCTTTATTTATAGTACTTTCAAGCATTGCAATTTTCAAAGGGGGCGTTTTAGGGAATATTCTATTTTTTTTCAGTTAATGATTCATATAGTTTTGTTCTCCAAAAATCTTTAGAAATAACATCCGTGTGCTCGAATAAGTCCTCAACATTTCTTAACAATTCAAATAAAGCAAAAACATTATCAACATTAATACTCATTAATTTATTGAACACTTTTTCTTTATAAATTTTAAATTCAGGTTTTTTTGAATATTTAACTTTATTAGCAATAAGAGTTTTTACATCGTTAGGGTTTTCAATATCCACAATCTTTTTTGCATCATTGCCGACTTGTTCAATATATTCCTTTATAAGTTCTGGCAATTTTTCTATTTTCTCTTTGACATTCTCAATTCCCCCACTATGTTTATAAGTTAGTAAGTCTGAAACAAAAGAGTTTTCATCAGATTTCATACCTTTCGGCTTTAGAAAAATTTCACTTTCCCTGTTATTATCTCTAAATGTTAAAGTAAACATTCCGTTAAAAGATACTGCATTCCTTTTAATTTCATCATTTTCTAAAATTAAACTAAATCTCAATGAAAGATTTTCGTTTAAAGCAATGCTATTTGTTAACTGAAAAGATATATATACCGTAGAGTCGTCAACAACACAAGTGTTTATAAAGATTTCCTCATTATTATCTTCTACATATTTATTTAACGCTATTAAAGCTACTAAGACAGAAAAGTTAATTCCATAATCTCTATATCCATCCTTAGAAGTAACAGCTCTTAGATAATACTTATCTTGTTCATTATGATACAACAATCTCAGGCTACATTCATCTTCATTAAACTCGTTCTTTACCTTTAAGTAGTTTTTGATTACTTCAACTAAATCTTCATAATCTAAATCACGACAATAATTTGCAAACTTACTTAATGAATAGTAATCAAGAATATCATGTTTAGCTGAATATGCTGTTTCAACATCTAAAATATCTCCTCCAATACGATTCATAAGATTTTCATCTGCTATTTCCAGAATCTCAAATACTGCTACCTCTTTTTCAAATAGTTTTTTCAGTTGCACATTCCTAATCTTAGATTCAATATCTAGCTTTTCACAAGAACTATCTAACTCTAGTAAGGCATTTACTACATTCTTAGCATTACCTATTTTTAAAATTTGTTCTCTATTTTCTTCTAAGGAATACAAATTTTTCAACTCTTCTTTATACCCTTCCTTTATTTCCAAATCTAAAAGTTTATTAACTTTTACAAAACTCTGGGTATCAAAATCTCTAAAATACAATTCTTTTTTTTCTAAAATCATAATTAATCTCGGTCTTTAATTAAACTTAAAATGCGTTTTTGAAAGGAACGCTAACCTAATTTTACCTACTTTCTTTTTTTCGGTTCAACTTGGGATAAAGCACTAGCAGCAACAGATTTAACTTTTGCAGAAGTCTTGGTGCTTCTTAAAAGCGCAGATGCTTTAGTCCCGATTTTAGAGCTGGTCGTCTTCTTAGCCATAACCTAAAATTTTTAATTAAACCCCTTGAATTACGAAAAGGGGATTTATCCGAGAAGAGATAATTTTTATATATTTAGTAAAAAGTATTATTTTTGCAAACCTAAATTACAGACTCTCTCTTCTATGAGTCATTTAAAAGCCCTATCCGCCAAGTAAGGGCTTTTTTATTTATTATGACAATAGCTTAAAATTGTGTAAATTTGTGACAGAAACAACAAACCCGTATCACATTAGAAACAATTGTCTCTGCAAAGAAACAAAATAAATTTGTATCATACAAGAAACATTTGTATTTTTGCTGCAACATTACTAACAAAATAAAAAAGTTATCCACAATGAGCACTTCATTAGACACTCTAAGATTTTCAGAAATGATTAAATCAAAAAGAGGGAGTAAAGGATTACGAACACTTTCTTCAGAAATAGGTGTGAGTGCTTCTACACTATCTAGAGTAGAACAAGGAAATTTACCCGATATAGATACATATCTAAAATTATGCGATTGGTTAGGCGTTTCAAGTGATTATTTTACAAATAATGCTGTACAAGATGTTCAAAGCGAAGTTATAGCTCATTTACGAGCTGATAAATCACTTCCCTCAAGCACATCTGAAGCTTTGATACAAATGATAAATTTAGCCTATGCCTCCGCAACAAGAGAAGATCAAATATAAAAATGGATTTAAGAAATGGGCAGATGAAATAGCTATTGATACAAGAAAACAGTTAGGCTTGTACCCCTCATCTCCTCTTTGTGCTTTTAAATTATGTAAGCATCTCAATATTCCCATCTTTGAGCCTTCACAAGTTGAAGGATTACCAACTGAGCATTTAAATGAGTTACTTGGTAATGGCTCATCGCATTGGTCTGCTCTAACAATTCCATTACCACTAGATAAGTATTTAATAATTCATAACCCTACGCATTCTGAAGCTAGACAACAAAGTAATTTAATGCATGAAATAGCGCATATACTTTGTAAACATACTATACCTGAAGAAAAAAGAAAAACAAAACTTTCAGGATTTCTTAGAAACTTAGACATAGATCAAGAAAATGAAGCAGAATGGCTAGGGGCATGTCTGCAACTTCCAAGACCTGCCTTACTATATTCTTTAAAAAAGGGCATGACTCAACTCGAAATTGCAGAATACTACAATTGCAGTATTGAAATGGTCAGATATAGGACTAATATAACAGGTGTAAATAAACAAATACGTTATTTAAAGAAATAGTTAACAATATTGAATTGCTAGCTACTTTTAAAATTAGATTGGTAACAGAGATTGTCTCAAAGGTTAACTAATGCTAAAAATCTCCAAATGACAGAAATTGTCAGACAGAAGAGAAGTAGTAACTTTTGAGACAGTCTTTTAAATCATTAAATTTCCTTTTAAATTTTCAGTATAAGTAAATTTATATCGAGAAGTATTTAGGAGCTTAAAAAGGTACATTTACAAGACCCTCAGACTTCTTCCCTATCATTAGTCTCTCAATGCAAGTCTGCAAAATACAGTTATTACACATTCTATTGGTTCTTCGTATGATTTTTACTCTGATTTGCATCTCTATTATAACTTATATATTAATTATTAGTAGTAATAATTTTTAGAGATATATTAACGCTAGTTACTACTTGAAAAAGCGGGTACGGTCAGTTTATTAATCCTTGCTGACAATTTCCTCTGAAACTCTTTTTTCACAAAATCATTATCTCCTTTGTATTTATTAAACAAATTCTCCAATTTTTCAATATAGCTATTTCTATTGTTTGTATTTAGAATAGGAAAAGCGAAATCAACAAACTTTTTGATTCCAAAATATTTCAATCCTAGAAATATCAAATAATCGTTAAACGCTTTTACACTTTTACTATTTAATTGTGACTTCACAAGGTACTGATCAATATCTGGCGAAATTTCATCAACAAAAGATATATTAACAAAAAGCTTGTAGAGTTCTTCACCTAACGAATGAAAATTGTTTCTGACAGATTCCAAGGTTTTTATTTTGCTTTTTATTGAAGCTCGATTGAATTGACTGACAGTCTTTACTCTCAACTCAATCCTAACAAAACTATTATTCTTAGCGATTTTTTTCACCAAATGTCTTCTTCTTACCTTATTTGTTCCTTTAAAAACTTCACCCTGCTGAGCTTCTCTACCTAATTTATCATAAATCGCAACTTCATATTTTTGATTTTTAAAGTTAACAGTATTTCCTATTCTTAGTGTATTTTCCATTCCTTTCATTCTTGAAACACTGCTCATAATAGAAGCTATGTTCATATTAAACCTGATATTTACTCCCAATTCCACTTGAGTAATTTTAGCCTTCCAGAATTTTTCTTTTTCAATCCCGAACTCACGTGCATACATTTCGATTATTTCAACAAAATTCAGATAATTTAGGTCAGTAAAAGGGTTTAAATTTTTGATACGAATAAAGTCTTTTCTTACATTTTGGCAAACCGACAATCTTCCTGATTTTGCGTTCAATCTTCTTTTAAAACTGATAAACTTATTCTGATATGACAGCTTTTTTATAATATTTTCTTGCTGAACAACAATTCCATGTTTTGGTAAATTACAGTTTCCAGCTTTTACCTTTTGGGACAAAAAAGAAATCATATCCGGATCAGCTTTAAAAATTTCAAATCCACCTTCCTCTCTTATTTTTATAAATTTTGTCGTTAAGATATAATCACTTAAAGAGATATTTTCAAGATAAAATTTAATTAAATCTACCATACTACTTTTTTTGTAAAAATTTTTCCAGTTCTACTCTACTCACAGAAATCCTTCCATTTCTACAAGGCTGATTAATCTTCAAACCTTTCTTTACATATCTATCGAAAGTTGATCTGCTAATCTTATAATTTTGAATGACCTCATCCACCGTTAATACATCACGTTTTTCAATAACATTGAAAAGCTCATTTTTGAGTATTGCGACTTCTTTCCTCAGTTTGTTCGAGCGGTTTAATAAGTATAAAAAACGCTTCTCATTTAGTTGTTTCATTATGAAAATTTTTAATATTTAATATAAGTAACTGAGGGAAATTCTTAATATAATGTTAACGAAAGTTAAACTTTTGTTAACAAAAAATATAAATCACTAATAATCAATAAAAAAGACGGCTATCAGCCGTCCCATCTTAGATTACATGTAATACCTTATTTTTTCTTATCGAATACTCTATTTTAAAACTTTTTCACTTGTATTACTTAATCTCTAACAGACTTAAAAGTTGTAATTTTCCCTAGTATAAAGGCTTTTTCCACTTCGGACTTCATAATGCTTTTCATGTACCTTATTACTTGTTTCTTCTTGTATTCCGACGTATGCTTTTACTTGATTATTTCAGTGCCAACGTATCATGCTTTTACTTGCTTTCTACTTGTTTTATTTTCCTTCTCAATCTTTATTTGTAATATTTGATTTTCTCAGCCTTCATAAAGCCTTCTAAGTTTCTGAAAGTAATCTTATCTAAACTATTGGTAATACTCTGAATATACGTCTTGCTATTTTTGCACTTTCTGGAAGTAAAATCAATAACATTTCCATTATTATCTTTATATATCTCGGTTTTTTCTAACTTTTCGGCTTTTACATTCATATAAGAAACATAATATTTGACTTGGTTAGCACACGTTGTATCTAACAAAAAGAAATCAAGGTTCTTCTCAGCCCCAACCAAGATTCCTTCTTCATTGAAGTAATAATCATAAGAAGTTTTGCTATCTCCAATATGTCCCCATAAATCATCAGATTTACTGATATAGACAATTTTATTATTTTTTCTGAGAATTTTATAGAACATTTCCCATTGAAGTTCAAATTCCTCCACGGGGTTATCGGTTTTACTTTGCTTTATTCTACCATCAGTTAGTTTAACATATTCGATAACTTTTGACGGTTGATTTTTTAAAGCTCCTTTCACAAACAATTTAGTCTGCTTAAGTTCGTTTTCATAAGAGTTTTGGGAATAAAAAACTGAGAAAATGCACAGATTGATAAGTACGATTAAGTTTTTCATGATTAATTGATTTTGATTGAGTCTTCTTCCAATTTTTCATTTTTCGTATTGTTGAATTCATCCTGATAGATTTCGTTCGATTTATATTTATCAGCAGAATAGTTATATGTATTTTCATAAGTAGGCTGATAGGATTCATTAATTTTAGATGATTGTTTTCTTTCTTTAAAAATTTCCTCATATTTTAGACTTTCATCTTCAAATACAACCTTTGTTAATCCCAATATTCCGTAAGCCGTGATGAGATTTTCTTTTGTATTCTCATCTCTGAATACCAATTTTCTGAGAATCACTAAATCCTCTTCATAAATGCCTATATTTTTATATCCTTTTTTTGAAATACTATTCGTAATAAAATGCTCAGAACCCTTTACGCTAAGCTCTTCACCAATAAAAATATTTTTAACCGTTTTTATGAGTTGAGGTTGGGAGATCATAATTTCATCAACAATCTTATTCTGCATTTTAGCCCTATCAGGCTTCAAGAAGAAAGCAGAAACGCTAAACAAGATGATAATACCAACGATTATATAAAATGAATAACTTTCTCCTGATTGCATTTTTTGAGTGATGTAAAGGTCGTTTACAGCCTTTTTAGAAACATTATTATCATCTGAATTATGTCCTTCATCGGGAAACATGATCGAAATATCCCGTAATATCTCTAAAGCAAGATCATTATTGTATTGTTCAACCATTTTAGGAATTCTGAAGAGGTCAATAATTGCCCAGATAAAAAATCCTCCTGCGGTAAGGATATATAATATCAGCCAACCCCATTTTTTAAGGTAGGCGTAATGCCAACCTAAAAGAAACCAAAGCAGGTAAGATATTCCTACAGATTTCTTTCGTCTTTCAAATTCGCTAATAAAGATTCGTTGTTGTTCTGAATTCAGCTCTCGAAATTTTTTCTGAATCAGATAAGAAAAGTTTCCCATGATTAATAGTCAACCGCCCAGTTCCAAAACGGTAATTTAATACATAGAAAAAGCGTGGAACTTTAAGCCAATCCGTTACAGAGGTACCGCTAAGAACCCTAAACCCAGATATGACTTATCGCCCACGCCAATAGATGACACGGGCGTAAGCCTATCGAATTTGGGTTTATAGAAGATTAGCGGTTTTCTGTAACCAATACGATAGCTTACGCTTTTATGTTAATTATATTTTTATCTTTTACAAATTTATTAATTTATCCGAAACGAACATTACTCATTACACTTTTAAGATTATTAATATTTGAATTCGTATAAATTAAAGTATTGGCAATATTTACATGTCCTAGTAGCTTACTTACAATAGGAAGTGAGATATTACAATTGTTTACCAAATAAGAAGCAAAAGTATGACGCCCAACATGAAATGTTATATTTTTATTGATCTTACACTCTTTTGCTATTTCTTTCAGAATAGAATTTCCTACTTGATTACTAACCTCTCTAAAGATTTTTGTATTGGATTTTTGACTTACCATATATTTCAAGAGTAATGTTTTTATTTGACTATTCATCGGAATATCAATATTATGCTTAGTTTTTAACATCTTCTTTGATATAATTCCCTTGTTAAAGTCTATATCTGATACTTTCAATGAAAACAGGTCAGAATACCTTAAACCTGAATAACAGGAAAGTAAAAACATATCTCTTACTGTATTAGATAAAATACTATCACTTTTAAAACCTCTAAACTTAATGACTTCCTCTTCATCTAAAAAGACAGTTTTATGCTTTGGAGTCTTGATTGTGAACATATCTTTACCATACGGCTGCTCAATTTTTGCTTTCTTATATCTGTTAGCTTCATTTATAATACATTTCAAGCACTTATGATGATTGTAAATACCTCCATCTCCTATATTCAAGTTTTTTAAATAATTATCAAATCTTGTAATAAAAGCAACATCAATATTTGAAGTAGATATTCTCGGTTGAAATGCTTTTAATCTGCTACGCAAAGTATCATACTTATACTTAGTATCATCACAAATTTTGGGTTTCTTTATTTCCATCACTGAATCGAAAATATCATAAAAACTACTATTCTTTGTCCCATTTAAAAATTTATCTATATCAGAAAATGATAATTGATACCCTGCTATAATAGTATCTGCGCAAAATTCCTCTAAATCGTTTTTTCGCTTATCAATCATCTTATTCAGATTTCCATATCCTTTACCTATTGCACGACCTGCATCCGTATCCCAATGCGAAGGATGTATTTTTTCTCCGATTGAAATTCTTTTTTTATCTCCATCTATTCTGATTTGAATACATATAGGACATTCGCCCGTTTTTTTATCAGCCTTATCAGTTCTAATGATTGCTTTAATAATTGGCTTTCTCATTTTATAATATTTAATTGTTATTCCTTATTCATACATCGGTAACAATTAAAAAATCAGCTAAGATAGATAAAAATATCGAATTATCAAATCAATTGATTGATTTTCAATTAATTACAATAAAGTTAAAATATGTTAACTTCTCGTTAATGTGATTAATTAATCTGATTTATACAACAAATTAATTATCATTTATTTGCACTGGTACAATTTATCAAAAAGAGAGAGGGGGGCGAAAAGGGGGACGATTTTGTGATGAACCATGACGAATGGTGATGAAACAAAGCATAAAAAAAGCCCCTAAAATAGAGGCTTTGTAATTTTTTGAAGAAATCTATTCTTCACTTTCGTGGTCCCACCTGGGCTCGAACCATGTACATCTGGGTTATCACCCAGTATCTCTAACCTACTGAGCACACAGTATATATAATTCAATTATCAAGAGTGCTCTTTTAAGGGTCTGCCTAAAACTATGCCTTTTAATCTAAAAACTCCTAACATAATAGAATATAATTAAGAAATCAAATTATCATGATAGGATTTGTAATAATATTACAGAGCAATATTTAAAATCTTATATGACAAGTAGGAGTCTTCTACCTTCTTTTTATTTAACAGTATTAAAGTTCCATTTTCCTTAATCTTATCAGAAACATAGTAGAAGTCTTCAGACTTATTCATGTCTTGCATCAAGAATGTGCCTTTATCTGTAGTATTAATATATTGCACGCCAAATCCTGTAGAACCTTCTGGCATTTGAAATAAGATATAATAACTTTTATAAAAAGTATCATATTCTATTGAGAGAATTTTGCCATAAGGTTTCTCAAAGAGAACTTTTTTAGTTTTAGCATCTTGTGCTACTAAATAGATATCTCCTTTCATATAGGTGATTTTATCTGTTTGAGCTTTAATAAGAATTGTAAGAAAAAACAAGAATAGTAATGTAGCTTTTTTCATGATATATAATTTTATGGTAAATTTTCTTTTGGAACTTGATATGAGTTTAAAAACTCAATAACTAGGTCTGCATCTTTTTCTGACAGCCCCACTCTATCATCTATCTGAAGAAAATGTTTCTCCTGAATATCTAGAATATCATCTTCATCATCAATAATAATAAAGTTCTCTAATCCTCCTTTTAATGTTTTGTGATAATCTCTTATCCACTTAAAGATTTCTAAACCTCTTGGAGCTAATTCAAAAGTGGTTTTGTAGTGAAGTGATTCTGTTACACCAATAACTTTTCCTGTAATACCTACTATATTAAAGAGTTCATTAATTTCTTCTATACTCTTTAGCAGCCTCCAAGCTGATGATAAGACTATCTCTGCTTTTGTATTGTCAATTATCCTATTGAGAGCATGAATATTATTGCTATCAAAATGGGAAGTTTCATTTTGATGGGTGGCTAAGTTTTTACCTCTATAGTAATCAGCATTATTTAGTACCCCATCTATGTCTAGAAAAATGATTTTCATTTCTTTTTAGTTTTAAGTTTGAATATCAAGAAAAGAAGCCCTATCATTCCTAGACTAATTAATACCCATTTGATAATCCTTTTAGTTTCATATTCTTTCTGCATCTGTTGAAGAGTTATTTCATCAGGCATTGCATAGGGATTAAGACCTTTTGCTTCTGCCATTTCTTCATACTGGCTTGGATAAGCTTTAATATTTTGAGATCCACTTCCAAATAAATCTGTATTTGATTTTGCAGTTTCCTCTATTACTGTACTACCTGAACTATTAGCTTTTTCTCTTAATTCACTCCACAACTTTTCTTTAGAAGTAGCTTCATCATTATCTTTATCCAAAGTTGAATTGTTTCCTATCTTTAATACCTGTTGATAGTTTCTAAATGATTTCACTTTTCCATCTTTAAAAGTGATCGTAGCTACTCCATTCTCTCCATAGCTCCAAACCTCTTCTCCAAAAACATCATAATCTTGAATACTATGTGGCTCTCCCTGAACTTTTTTCACATCTGATTTATTAGAACCAACATTTATATACTGCTGTGCATAAATAACAGCATTACAACTTACTAGCAGTGTTAATAATATTCTTTTCATGTTTGAAATTTTCGCATAGATACAAAATAAAACACAATGTAACGTATGCGTTCCTTTAAAATTCATAACAAAGGTCAAATTTTGACTAATGGATAGAGAGCAAGAACTTATAAAGTTTGGAAAAAGAATTAAGCAAATAAGAGAATCTAAAGATTTAACTCAAGCTCAACTTGCCCACAAGATTGGGAAAGATAGAGAGTCCATTGCCAGATTAGAAAGAGGTGGAATTAATCCTACTTATTTATACTTAATGGAAGTTTGTGAAGGACTTGAAATAAGTATGGAAGAATTAATGAAGTTTTCAACTTTAGATATTTAGCTATCTTATTTTTATTTGATTGGTCCCATACATAAGCATTAAAAATTAGCTATAATATTATATCTTAACATTAAGCATCTCATAAAATTTCTTATGATTTAGCAGATGTTTTAGATCTTATACATTCCTCTTTATCTTTACATTGTAATAGAGCCTTAATATTATCTTTTAAGTTTAAAATGAAATCTTTTAAAGCTTAATGTTAAAGATTTATAATAACCCATCATCAGCAAAACTATAATAAGATTCTTTGTTAATAATTAGATGGTCTAACAGCTTAATCTCTAAAAAACCACAAGCTAATTTCAATTTGCTTGTAATATCAATGTCAGCCTTACTTGGTGTTAAACTTGTACTTGGATGATTATGAATTAATATGATATGAGTGGATATAGATTTTAATGCTATAGAAAGAATTAACCTTATATCTACTACACTCGAAGATATGCCTCCCTTTGATAAATTATAAATACCAATAACCTTAAGTGCATTATTAAGAAACAATACTTTAGCTTCCTCACACATTTCAATAGTATCTAGATTCCAATTGTTGAGAGCTAGCATATATGAGGATTCACTAGTAGAGATAATAGTCTCTATTATGTTAGGAGAATAAGAAACTTGTATTTCTGATACCTGATGATGTTGCATAAATAAAAAGGGTTAAGTGAGTAATTAGAAAATAAAAAACTTCCAACCTCGTATTTACACATTATAGTATACAATACGAAAGTGGAAGTTTTATACAATAGAGTTATGTTAGAACTTTAAAATTAATCTGCTAGAACATGGTCATATTTCCCATTCGTAGAAAAGTTTTCCAGATCTGCCTCAAAGTTATCAGAAGAAGCTCTGTTAGCTTTTATTGAGCTAGAAGGAACAATACTTTCGGGAATATACACGAACCTATGTTGCATAATAATTGATTCTCCTGTTTCTTTGATAACATATTCATAAGGTTCACATTCTTCTTTCTGAACATTACCATGAAGCTCAGTACCAATTAATGCCTTGCAGGTTTCTTCATCAAATGTAGATGAAATAAAAGTTTTCTTTGCAGTAGCATAATACTGATTGGTCTTTTGGCTTAACACCATTTCAATACCTCCTTGAACTTCTAAGGCACAAAATGTTGTACCATCCTCTCTTTGTCTTGCTTTGTAACTGATAATTCTTACCATTGTTTTTAAATTTTTGAGTTAGATTTTTACATTTTCTAAAGAGATGTGTTCAGATTAAACTATAGTTGTAGAAAACAATTTATAGTCTGCCTGAAATTTTATTTCCTAATAAAAAAGGTATGGGGGAGTTTTCTCCAAAAATACGTGGGGGGCATTAGTCTTGAGGAGGAGTGGGTTTTTGCAGGACTTCAAAAAATTTTAAAAAAATTATTTAATATTCCTTATTTTTGAATTATTCCTATAATAAATATTGATGATTGATATAAAAATCCAAAGAAGTTTAACTTCAAAAAAAATAAAAGCTTTATATGATGATTATCTCTATGAGAAAAATTACAGTGGTGAATTTAGAATAGTACTTCCAAAAGAGATAGAAAAATATAGATTTGGTGTGCTGGCTGAATTGTTGCAATTCTTAATAACACTGAATAATAAATATATTGTAAAAGAAATTAAACTCTCAATTGATAGTGCCGAAGACTTAGATAAAGTTTATGAACAAGAGTTTATATACCCTATAGTATCATTATTCTGGAATTCTACAAAGTTTACAAATTCCAAAGGAGATACTATAAAAGATGAATTAAGAAGTTTGCAAAACGATTTTTTTATAAAAATGAATTCATTTCAAAGGCTAAAATCAAACAAATCATTATTGATTAATATTGATCATTTTTCAAATAGTAAAGGATTAGTAAAGCTTTTTGAAAATTCTAATGGTTTTAATGAAAATGAAGAACAAATAATAGATGTTATTAAGAAAATTCTTAAAAAAAATATACTAACATATAATTTTAATAATCTTACAGAATTTGAAAGTATCTTATTAGATATTGGTGCTATAATATATGAGCTAATTAAAAATACTTTTGAATGGGGTAAAACAAATAGAGATAATGTTCCAATTAATCCAAGTATACGAGGACTATACCTAAGATTTCATAGTAATATGTATGAAAATATAATTGAAGACTTTAAAGACACCCCAATTGAGGTTTTTCTAAAAGAGGAAACAATCCAAACAAAGTGCGTTACAGATTATAAGAAAATAGATTATTTAGAAATTAGTGTGTTTGATTCTGGAATTGGTTTTATAGATAAATTTCAAGATAAAGATGACTTAGACGATATTACTATATTAAAAAAATGCCTTGTTAAAAATCAAACCTCCTCTACAACAAATCTAAAGTCTAAAAAAGGTTTGGGATTAGATAGAATCTTAAAAACAATTGACCAAAAGGGATTTTTGAAAATTAGTACAGATAAATATATTGCTTATAGAAATATGATTAAAGATGAGTATACACAAGTAGACATAAATAATCTTACTGATTTAATTATTGAAGATTGGAATAATAACAATTTTAGAAGTACAAGTAATAAAAAATTATCTGGCACTTTTATAAGTATTTTATATCCTTTCAACTATTCATCATATCAAAACTAAGTAAATGAGTCAATTCTACATATACAATGCTAATCTACCATTAAATGACTTCAAGAAAGTAACTGTAATCTTCAACCCGAGTAAAGATTTTAATTACTCTAATTTAAGGGATGAGTTATATGATTTTTTTAAAAATTCAGCTCAATCAGATGGTATTATTTTCTTTTATGGTGAGGATAAAAGTGATTTTGAAAATGAACTACAGGAGAAGATTGATTTAATATTTAAAAGTATTCCTAAAGTTGAAGAAACAACTTTATCTAAAAATTTATTTTTTATTAAGTATAATGAGAATAAAATTCTAACAAGTAGTAAAAAGAAAATTGAAAAGTATATAAAAGAGATAGTACGGCAAGGACTTGTAAATATTTTTATAAAGAATGGAGGATTGGTAGAAAGTAAAGGAATCTCACACCACTTTAAATTTCCTTCGGGAAAACATTCTGCTAAATTTTTAAGAACAGCCAATGTATTATTGAATAAATCAGAAATTGATTTTATTGCAATTAACACCCTACATTTGATTTGTTCAAATGAATTTGAAAATATTTACTGTGATACTTTATCTATAAATGTAATAGGATATTCTATAATAAATTTTTTAAAAAGATTTAATTCAGATAGAGCAATAAATATAGAATCATTTAAGTCATATGATGGACTGTATAATAAAAATACAATCTTTAATACTAATTCCGTTTTTTTAATATCCGCTTCAACATCAGGAGGAATACTAGAACATATAAAGAGAAATCATAGTGAAATTAGTATAAATTCAATATGTTTTCTATTTTATCTACCATTAGAAAAGAAATCTAATGTAACAGTAGAGCAAGTGTTATGCGATTTAACATTTAACAAAGATCTGAATTATGGTATTGAAGAATATGAAATCTATAATACAAGTGTAAAACAATGCAGATTTTGTGAAAATCACTCTAAAGCGATAAATATCATTGGAGATTCATTTAGTATAGATGAACCAATTGTTGAATCAAAACAAATTACTGTTGGTTTTATAAAAAAAGAAATTAAAGATTTTGTAGAATTATTCAAGTTCAAAAATACCAATGATATAGGAACAACACTAAAAGTATCTTATGCTGAAGACACAGCAAACAGAAAAAAATACGACTTATATATTGATTATGAGAAAATAATAAACAATCTTAAGGAGTATCCTAAACATCAAGAAAAACTAGATTCTTACATACAACAATACATACCGGCATCCATAAAATATATTATTCATTTAAATGACAAAGGTTCTCAAGGATTAGCAGAATACATTTCTGATTCTATTAAACCACAAATTGGTGTTGAGCCAACAATTGTTAATCATTCTGAACTTTCTAAATATGATATTCATGAAAATACTGTTGGCTCTATTCTGATAGTAGGATCGTGTATAAGTAATGGTAAAAATCTACTGTATTTGAGTAGATATTTCAGAAATTATGCATCATTAAGACTCATATACTTTATTGGAATTAATAGAGTTAATAATCAAAAACAATATGATGAATTAAGAAGTAATATCAAATATGGGCTATACGGACCTGAAAACAGTACATTCATTGAAATAGAAAAAATTTTTTGTGACAACACAAACACAGAAACATCCTGGATCAGAGAAAGTGATTTCTTGAAGCAAATTTTAGAAGAAAGTGATGAAATTTGTAATGTTATCAAGGAAAGAATAAGTACACTTGACTCGTTTTCCAGTTCACAAGTTAAAGGAGGAAGTAATAATATTTTTTATAATAGTATTGATGGAAAAGAACTAAGGATCAGGCAGAATTCTGCTTTTTTCAATGACAACAGTTACTATCAAAATATCTGTCAATCGGACATCTACTTTACAATTTCTTGTATTTTAAATAATATGAGGACTGATAAAAATAAAGTACTTTATCAAACAAGTTTTGTAAGAAATCTACTTACTCCTCTAGTATTCAATAGATTTAACGATGGAGTTATTCAAGCTTCAATTTTAAGAGCTGCAAAAGATGAGGAATTAAATTATTCCATTAGTGAAAATACTTCTTTGGAAATGTTAAGCTTGCTATTAACTTTTTTAAAACATAAACATGAATATCAGGGAGAGGCTGTTTATGAGTTTTTGTATGCTCTTTCAATAGGAAAACTAAGGCTATTTAAACCTCATTATTTAATATTGATAGGTGAATTAAAAAATCATCAAGATGAGGTAATAAATATTTTTGAGAAAAGTATAACAAAAATATATCAAAAAAGTATTTAAGCCTTTTAGTATGAGAAACGCCTTTAGTGGTTATACTTATCAGAAACATATAACATTACTTTTATTATCTATTATGGATGCTGAAAGAAATATCTCTCGTATTGAAATTGAAGCTAAAGTTGATAACAAATTTGACGACCTTACAGTATCTATTAATAATGATATACTGTACTTTCAGATCAAAGACTTTGAAAATATTAATATAACTGACCTAATTATAAAAAGTGGAGAGCTTTTAATTAAAGGTAAACCACACAAACTTTCTACATATAAGAATATTTTATTCTTTAAACATATCGATATTATTCCAAACTCCAAAATCTTGGATTTTGATTGTTATAAATTAGATGATATTTACATAGTCTCTATGAGTCGCAGAGATGTTGATATTTATATTGATGATTTATATAATGGGAACCTAAACAGAAGATATGAAATTGAAGCCTTTTTAAATGAGCTCCTAGATGAAAGAATATGGAAAATAGACAGAATTAGTTTACCGATATTAAAAACATTTAATATAGACCTACAAGAGACCTCTGTTAATATTAGCCACAAGCTGCTAGAGTTTGAAAAGATACTTCTAATAGAAGGTAAGCCAGGTGTAGGTAAAAGTCACTTTGTGAATTCATTGACTGAATTATATCCTCAAAATATATTGTATAGATTCTGGATTGGAAATCAGGATAGAGATTATCTGGATAGATTAAAGTTTAAGAATTTCATACAAGACATATTCACAAAGACATTCAAAGATTTAAAGGATAGATCTATTTCTGATCTATTTCAAGAATTTAAAAAGAGACAAATTACTTTTATTATAGATGGTCTAGATCATGTTGAAAATTATAATAAACATGAATTAGATAAATTCATAGAGTTTATAAAAGAGTTGAAAGAACACTGTAAAGTAATAGTCCTCTCAAGGCCTTTAGTTACAGAGCTGGAATGGAAGAAACACATCTTAGAAAACTGGAATAAAAATCAAACCGAGCAGGTTTTAGATGAGTTATTCCATATTAGTGATTACAAAACCCAAAATCAAATTTTCTATTTAACACAAGGTTATCCATTACTTGTTAAGTATGTAGCTGAATTTTATAAACTGAATAAAGAACTTCCTGAAATAGAACAATTAAAAGATATTGATAGCTTTTATGAAGGGATCATTAAAAATGAGAAAGGAAAGCATTCTCTTTTATTATTCTTATGTACTGATTCTTATATAATGTTCTCAGAATTGGAAATATTTTTAGGTGAATCAAAATATTATGTTGAAGAGTTTATAAAAGAGCACCCTTACTTATTTGATATCAAATTGAATAGAGTTTCTTTATTCCATGACAGTTTCAATACATATCTCCGTAACAGATCTAATAATTACAAAAAATTAAAGGACAGTGTCAATGAAAAGGTATATAATTCAGTAACTAATTTAGAGAAAAGGTTTCTTTCAAGACTTTCATTGTTTAAATTAGAAGATAATCAGAGAAAACAGATATCAAGAAAGTTCTGTTCTATAAGTACTTTTGAACAAATTATACAGGATAATATAGACATTGAAGCAATACGAGATTTTTATTTTAATATAAGAGATAGCATGTATCAATGTAAATTCAATGATTTTGAGGTATTACATTATTATGAATTATCTTTAATTATAAACCTTTTATATAGAGATCATATTTCAACTCCTAATGGGTTTCTCTATACTTATGTAAAGACATTATTGTTTAATGGCTATACAGAAGAAGATATTACAAGTTCTGGATATTTATTTGGAATGCTTTTCTACTTAAGTACAAATAATCCTATATTACTATACAATAATGTTTCAAATGATAATTACTCAACTGAACACTTTCATAAACAGTTAAATCAAGATGTTAATGAGGAAGAATATTTCTTCATACAGCATGATAAAGCTGTTACTAAAAAGAGAATAAATGAATTATTGAAAAATAGTTTTCATTTTAAAGACTATTTAGTCCTGATAATTGAAAACTTATATATACATCAGAAAAGATATAAGGGGCTTGAAGAGCTATCTGATGCCATAGAAATATATTTAGATGGATTTGAGTCCAGAGGAGCTATTAAATTAACACCATTTTTAGACAAGTATCCCGATTCTTACTATTACGCTAATTGGTATTTAAAAGATGTAAAAGAGAACTTAATAGCCAAAGGTTATGAAGTTAGTAACATTGATAAAAATGATTATAATCATTTAACTCTAAAAGAACTTATACTAAAATATAAAGAAATAGGTAGCTTCAATTTAGGTAATAAAATCCATGAATATATTAGATTGGCATTAAACAGAAAACAACACATAGATATATCAAGTATCTCTGTGTTCTGGACTAAGTACTATAATAGAAAAGATTATACTTTTTATAGTATTCCTATGGCGTTAAAAACCTTAGAATCAAAAGAAATAGTCTCTTTGGAGGAATGTATAAAAGTAATTTCTGAAATTCAGAACATATCTGAAAAAGGATACAGTTATTTACTTGGCGAATTTATTGAGTTGTACCAGCCATCTGAAATAATACCCAAAATAGAAGCCTGTAATTTAGATCATCTTTCATTACAATGGTTTTTACTCCCTACTAAATATATTAATAGCTTCAATAATAAACTATACAATTATGCTATGAACCAACTAACAAGTTTACATAGAAGTGGAAGTATTGAAATTGGAGAAATTAAAAATGCGTTATTATCTAATAAATTAAAGGATATTGAGCTTACATTCAGCATTATTAAACTTAAAATCAGAGTAGAGAAGTCAGATGAAATACTAAAAAAGATAAATGATACCAAGCTTGTTTTTAATATTTACATAGACAATGACAAAAACAAGTATAAAAAAACAAGTGAAGAGAGATTTAAAGAAGGAGTTTTTTATATTGAAGATATTGACTTCATTAAAGACAAGAAACTATGTCCTTCAGAAGTGGCAAAACTTTCAGATGGTAGTTCCTCTTGTTTAGCTGAAATGCAAGTATTTGACATATTTGAAAAGAAAGAAGTAGCTAACCACTTTAAAGAATTATTATACAATGCTATAATAGGCAAAACAAAGAGAATAGATTACAACTATATTCTATACTATACTCCCGGAAATGTTTTATACATGATTGATAAATATGGAAATAAGAAAGATTTTGAAGCTGCAGTTAAGAGCTTTAAAAGATTTATGAAACTATCATTAGTTAGCTTACAATAATAAACAGACATATTAGCAATACTATTTTCATTAATTTAAAGTAAATAATATTATTTTTAAAACTATAACTAAACATATATAAAAACCAATGACAATTCAAGAATTTATAGCAGATTATAAAAATCATCCAGTTTTATTTATTGGTACAGGAATAAGCTTAAGATATTTAGAAAATTCTTATACATGGGATGGGTTATTAGGTAAAATTGCTTTTGAACTATCTGGTAATCAAGAATATTATCTTGATATCAAATCAAAATGTTATATTGATAATAAATTTGATTATTTAAAAATAGCAGAGTTATTAGAACATGATTTTAATAGCCATCTCCAAGAAGATAGAAATGGTAAATTCAAGGAAATAAATGATACTTTTTACAATAATATGCAAAAAGGCATACATCTTAGTCGCTTTAAAATATATATAAGTAAGACCTTTTCCACATTAAAATACAGAAGTGAGTTAGAGGAAGAATTGAAAGACTTCAAAAAGATAAGGAAGAATATTGGTTCAGTTATAACAACTAATTATGATGGCTTAATTGAAACAATATTTGAATTTAATAAACTAATTGGAAATAACATTTTATTAAGTACTCCATATGGTTCTGTTTATAAAATTCATGGATGTCATGAAGATCCATCCAAAATAATTATCACAGATAAAGATTATATTGGATTTGACAGCAAGTATGAATTAATACGAGCACAACTGCTATCATTATTTATACATAACCCTATAATATTTATGGGATATAGTGTAGGTGATGACAATATTAAAAAGATATTAAAGACGATATTTTCCTATGTTGAACCCAACTCTGAATTAGCTACTAAGATCAAAAATAACTTTCTATTAGTTGAATATGACAGAGTGAATAATAATGAAATTATAAGCGAACATGATATTGTCTTAGAAGGAGGATTAACCATTAGAATTAATAAGATAAAAACTAGTAATTTCTCTGCCATATACAATTCTATTTCTAACTTACAATTACCAATAACAGCATTAGATGTAAGAAAGGTACAGAATATTGTTAAAGAAATCTATGCTGGAGGAGATATAAAAGTTACTATAACTGAAGATTTAGATTCACTAAGAAATAGTGACAAAATCTTGGCAATAGGCTCTTCAAAGACAATTCAATATCAGTTTCAGTCAGCACCAGAATTATTAGCCAATTATTTCAATATAATAGATGAGTCAAACTCCCAAATATTAATGTTAATTGACAAGTATAAAATACAGCCAGCCCAGTATTTTCCAATATTTGGGTTTAATAGAATTAATACTGATATTGAAAGTGCTGACAGGCTTATAAGACAGCAAGAGTTAAACATTGCTGAATGTATTAGAAATATACTTCCTGCCTGCAAAAAAGTACATTCTACAATTGATAACATAATGGAAGATGAAAGTGTATCTTCTTCATATAAAACAAATTGTATGATCTGGAATACTCACGAGGGAAACCTTCCCCTTGAAGAAGTTGAACAATATTTAAGAGAAAATACGTCTACAACTGATACAAATTATAGAAAGTTGTTAAGTGTGTATGATCTAAAGAAATATAACTAAAAATAGCCCTATTAAATTAGGGCTATTATAACTAGCTCAAAAACCAATGATAATCAGAACTACCATTGAGTGCTTTCTGAACACCTTTTGAAAACTCAAAAGCATTCAAATTCCTGTCTAGGAAAGTATCTATATATGAAGACTTATTAGCCTGTGTAAAGAGATTATAGACATCCCATAAGTTTACTTTGCCATCCTCTTGCCTACAGAAATTTTTATCCTCATAATAATCTTTAGCCACAGTATTAATATGACTGTCATTAAAATTCAGTAAAGGAATATTCTGTTTCTCAGACTTAGGTAAATGCTGATATAATCTACTTCTCCCAATAAGTTGAGCAAACTGATGTTCAGAAAGAAAATCCTGCGTAAACTCTTTCATTTCCATAAGATGAAGTTCTGCATTATAACTCTGCATAGTTTCTAATGCTTTTGTGTACAAATCTTGTGAACTTCCTACTCTCATGTCCTCTAAAAATCCATCTGTGCTGATACACATGTTCATGCAAATTTGGTTCTGAAAACCTATGAAGAACTTGAACTTTTCCAAAGACTTCTTATTGTAAAGGTTCTCAAGATTATAACTACGTATTCCACCTATACAAAGAGATAGTTCATTACCATTCACAATACCAGTTATACTAGGCACTTTAATAATAAATGCCATTCTTTCATAATAGATAGTTTTCTCATGTTCAAATAGCTCTTTTACAGGTTTATGAATAGCTGAAGGAGTTCTACCCTTAATCTGATGGGAAACCCTAATTTCAGGTTCTGTAATACTTTGATGTGGAAATACTTTCTGAACTGCATTTAGAATAACCTCAATAAACTCTTGATGTGCAATAGTTTTCTCATTGTCCTTACTGAATACAGGTATAATACAATCATTCTGCAAGTGGTGTAATGTAGCTTCTGATGTATTAGCTATGATGAAAGGACTAGACTGATTATTACCATTTTTATATAGTACCAAAGGACTATGAGATATAGTCTGTACTTTAGAATCAGGCATTAAAAAAGCCTGAACCTCATTTGTAAGTTCAGGCTTAGGTACTTCATTTATTCTGCTGGGATAGAATACTTCTGTATCTTTAAAGCTCTCATTATTATGTAGGAAAATACCTCTAAGAGGTTTCTTTTCTATTGAAATAGTATTATTTACACTTCTTAGTTGTAGACCTATAGAAGCTTCTGTTGATTTAGAGCCTACCTTTATAATGTTGGGAGTTTTATTGAAATTTTGAGTGTCCATTTTTACTGAAATTATTGGGGTTATTTAAATTGATAAGTAGTGATTTCTTAGCTTCAAAATCTGGTTTTAAGCTTTCCTGATACTGCGGAAAATATCTGTATAGGGCTAATAATTCAGTAACAGATTTACAGTTCTGAATAGCCTCATATACTTCCTGTTCTATTACATGAGAAAGATTTAAACTTGGATTACTCTCATAAGGAGAAGAGCCATCAAATGCTTCTTTAGGGTCTATTTTAGACATATTCTTTCTTCCACCTGAACTTTGAGTATAGTTTTCAGAAGAATTGTTTTTTGAGCCTGAATTACACCATTTTAAAATCATTTTCCCTATATCAGATGTAATAACAAACTCAGGTTTATTCATAAATAATCCTGTCCTGTCTTTAGAAGCCTTAGCAAGATGATTTTCATTAATAAGCTCGAAGTTTATAGTTAGCTCATACTCAAAACCATCTCTGGTGATTTCTTTAGTTCCATGTTTCACAACTTGGGTTTTACCGTTGCTACCTATATCAAGGGAATAATCTATTTTCCTTCTAGTTGTTGTAATAATATGACAGCTTGATTGTAATATCTTATTAATAAAAGCTTGGTGGCGAGGACTCACGTTTGCCCAATCTTGAAATCTACCTCCTAATTTCTCATGTATTTCTAAACATCCTCCTGTACCATTCCATTCATGACTTGCAGAATCTATGATAATAACTTCAATGCCTGATTTCTCGCATAATTCAATAGCCTGGATATATCTTTCAGGGCTATAAGGTGCTTGTAAGTCCAAAACATTATAATTTCCCAGGTCTGAATATAAGGAAGCAGAGGAATTTTCTGTATCTATAACAGCTATTTTGCTCCAGTCTTGTGTCATTCCATAGGCTAATAATAAGGCTGATTTGGTTTTTCCAAATCCACTTGCTCCGGATAATCCTAATCTGAGCTTTACCTGTTGTCTTTGTGATTGTTTTAATTGCATAATAAATTGATTTAAGGTTAAATAATGAAAAATCCCTACAATTTCTGTAGGGATTTTTAGAAACTTCCAATTTCGTTTTTGTACTCTATAGGGATATATACGGAAATAGAAGTTTAAGAAATGCTAAATGCCTCTCTATCTCCATTTAGATATTGAATAAAAGGGTTTCCATCAGCATCTATTATTAAGGTTGGCATTGCTTCTTCAGGAATACTAAAATCTTCTACACTAAGAAAGTTCATTACTAAATTAGAATCTGGAAGAACCACATCCTCCTCTATTATAAAATAATACCCATTCATTGTTGAGCTTTTAAATTTTTTAGCCTTTCCTTTAAAAAAATCAACTTTCATATAATTATAAAAACCTTTAATTCTTTCAGCTTGTGAATAATTACTTCTTGTAAATAGATTCTTAAAATCAAACAGGTTTTTACTAATAACAGGGTCATAAGTAATTAAGACTTCAATCATTCTACTATACCTGTCCATTTCATCAGGTAAAATAAAATTCTCTGGTACATCATTAGGAAAGCACCTTTGACCTCTTCTAGTTGTGATTATTGAGTTCAACATTTTTTCTCTAAAATAATTTAAGTCCAAATAAGCTTGTACCACTAATTTATCACTGTCTAAAATATCATCTGGAGTTTCATTCATTTTTAAAGCATGTGATATACATGACATTAAATATTCCCCTCTAGGATAAGAAGCATCTATAACAAACCCACTAGTAGAGTAAAACTGAAAATTAAAAATCTTATTTTGGGGATAAAACTTCCTTTGGACAAAAGCTATCAGCTGTTGTTCAAAATTTTTATGAGAATCCTTAATTATCTCTTTTCTTCCAACAGAATCTTTATAGAAAACTTTATAATTACTAAATATCTCATCCTTAAGATAATTATAAAAATACTTTGATGTAGTAGTCTGAAGAAGCCACAAAAAATTTTCATCTAGATACTCTTTTAAAAATTGCTCTAATTTCCATTGAATCTTCCCTTCTTCAAAAATCAAGAGAGATTTAGCATTTGTATCTGCAAGTCTACAATTAACGAATTGATTTGTTAATGCAGAATATAAGATAAATGAAGATAAATCTCCACCAAAAAATTTATGATATTTTGGAAAATACTTTTCTCCCTCCAAAATTTTATAGTTTTTATAACTAGGAAAAGTTAGTGAAAGTTTATTTTCTCTTGATAAGGTTTGTATATGTTGCTCTTCATCTCTAACATTTTCATGAATTACTTCATCATAAAAAGTTTTAAGCAGTTCATCCTGTTGATTAAAAGAATAATATTGTACTAATCTATCATTTGAGGCTTTGTAATCCTGATGTACTTCATAGGAATCCATAAATCTTTCTTTTAATTCCTCAGACATCATTAATGTAGTCGAATCAAACTTATCAGGTGGAGGGAGAACAATATGAATTTCTCCTTTAGTTCTTTGTCTTGCTAAAGCTTGGATAATGGAATTTACTCCATCTGAAAATATTCCATAATTACTTAAATTTCCTTTTGTACCTAATGGAGGAAGAATTATGATTAAAGCATGATCTTCTTTTTCAATACTTACTCCAGATTTAAAGTTTGTCCCTACATTACATTTCTCAGGATTATACCTATTTACGAATATATCTCCAAATGAATATTTACTATCTGAAGTACAATTGTTAATCTCCCCAAAAGCATCAAACAATAACTTACCAATACCTGAATCTATATTATTACATATTTTATCTGCAAGATTTTTAGAATATGAAAGAATATCTATTTTCTTTCCTTTTCTAACTAAATCCTCAACTATTGCTTGTATACCATCATTACTTTCTGAATAACTACTTGCAGTATTAAAATGTAAAAATAATTCTGATTGCTTATCCATAAACACTTTTCTTTCAGATTCTATAATTTGAATTTTATCATCTGTAAGCTCAGCCAGATACTCTATTACAACCTTAGAAGCTTCATTGTAAGTGGCGCTTAATATAAAATTCTTATGAATGACATTTTTCCATTTCCATAAGTTGAAAATATATCTTTCTTTAAAATTATGAATGGAATCATGGATTTCATCATAGATAAAAACTACCTTTTTTCCACTTTCTTCACACATTCGCTTTAAGTAGTTTATATAGTTTCTTTTAGCTTCGCTGTTTATTAAAGATTCCTCTCCTGGATTACCTAATAAACAATTCACTGTAGCAATCTGAACCCTACTATTCCACGCATCTCTAGACATATCCTTACCAATTAGCTCATATCTATAAATATCCTCTTCGGGTATTCCTATACTAGCAGTTTTTTTATAGTATTGCTCAACTAAACTCGTAAATGGTGAAACTATGAATATTAAATAATCAGTATTATCATAATAGTCTTTTACCACTTCCATTATAGCTGTAGTTTTACCCTGACCTACTGCAGCATTAATAACTACTGTATTTTTTTCTTGCAAATCTATATTATCGATAATAGCCTGACCAATAAACCCATCATCGTTTGGACTTATTACTACTTTATCACTCACAGAAAAATCTGGAAAATCCTCCTTATTTATTTCTTTAAAATCTATAGGAAAACCATCAAAATGGCTATTAGTTGACTCCATATAAAATAATATTAAATATTTAGTAAAAATAGAACATAGTAACTAATATTAAGTTATTTCAACTTAGAATTCAATCTATTCATCTGCTCACTAACCTTTTTCTGTACTACCTTAGCATAATGTTGCTGGGTTATAGTAATTTTTGAATGCCCTAAAAGTTGTGATACAATCTCCATAGGGACATCATTAAAAAGTAATACAGTTGTTGCAAAGGTTCTTCTTGCTAGATGATGAGTAAGCCTTTTATTTATTCCAACTATATCAGCTATTTCTTTCAAATAAACATTAAACTTTTGGTTACTTAACTTAGGAAGAACTCTTTTTTCATCAACATAGTCATATTTATCAATGATTCTTTTACTTCTAGTAAACAGAGGTATTGTTAACAAATGCTGAGTTTTTCCTCTCATCATATTAATCCATTCATTACCATCAAATCCCTTTATAATATGAGATTTTTCAAGATTAACCATCTCACTATAAGCCAAACCTGTATAACAACAGAATACAAACATATCCTTAACCATCTGCAATTTTTCAGCTTTAAATTGATATTCCTCAAGCTTAGCTAATTCTTCTTCAGTTAAATAAGTTATTTCTTTTTTAATATGTTTTACTTTATAGTTAGTAAAAGGTTCCTTGTGTAAAATATCTTCTGAGAGAGCAACCTTGACAATTTTCCTGAACCTTTGTATCATCTTATTAGTAGTAGCAATAGCTAAAGACTTTTCTGTTTTTAAATAAAACTCATAATCTTGAATAAATTTCAAGTCTAAATCTTTAAAATGATAATCAGCTTTGTTGAAATGAGATTTTATAAAGTCTTTTAACAACTCTTTCGCTTGTTTAAACTTCCATAAGGTTGCTATAGAATACTCCTTCCCTATTAGTTTTTCAACTCTTATATTATGTTCTTGAAAAAGCTGAAGTATAGTTTTGTCTTGCTTAGGAATATCTCCTTTGTATTGTAAGTAAATATCGTTAATATCAAAATCATTTCCACTAACCTGTAGAAATAAAAAAGCCTGATTAATTCCATTCTTAACCAGACTTAGTGAAGTATTAATAAATGTATTTTCTTCATTAGGAGGCTTAATTAATTGTTGTTTACTATCCCATTGTTTAGAAATAATAAATAATCCTGTAGAAAAAACCTTTCTTTTTCCTGAATAGGTTAACCTACACCTCAATGGAGCTTTACCTTTTGTATTCACATTGGTTTTATCTATCACAAATAGTATATGTAATTTATTGTAATTCATTTAATTAATAAATTTTAAAGGGTATGCCTTTTTAATGATGAAGATGTGCCTTTTTATATGCCTTTTCTCCATCAGAAGGAACTATAGAAACTAGAATTATTGATAAAATGTAAGTATAAAAGACTGAACTACAGTATAGAAATAAAAAAAGCACTCAAATTGAGTGCTTTTCTGTGGTCCCACCTGGGCTCGAACCAGGGACCACCTGATTATGAGACGAAAAAAATTATTTTATATTTTATTATATCCTTTTTCATCATGTTGATTTTCAATAAAATAAAACTTATTCTTTTTTTCATTTCATTACTATATTTTGTTTTCTTCTGACAAAATGTTTCACCTATGTTTCACCTATCTATTTTAGACGATTTGCAGAAACTGCAAGAACTACAACTATTATATTAATCCTTCATCATTAAAACTCACATAATGTTCTTTTGTAATGATGATACTGTCAAGAAGAGCTATGTCAAGTAGCTTACAAGCTGTATTAAGCTTCTTTACTATAGCTAAATCTGCATTACTTGGATTAAGATTGCCACCTGGGTGGTTATGTACCAATATTAATCCAGTTGCTAAGCATTTCAAGGCTACTGATAAAATCAATCTAATATCTACCAAACTACTTGTAATACCTCCTTTGGATAGACTATAGAAGCCAATGACAGTATTTGAAGAGTTTACGAAGAGTATTTTTACCTCTTCTTGCATTTCTATTATTCCATTATCCCAGATTGTCCTGATAATATTTACTACATCACTACTCATGGTGAGCTTAGTTTCAGACATTTTGCAAGGATGGTATGTTACCTTAATCTCTGATACTGTTATTTCTGTATTCATTTTTTTTGGAGTATGTGAGGAAGCTTATTTCACATTTTTTGTAACCCCAAAATCATAAAACTTGTTTAGTACTCTTTTCTGATACATTAAGATAGTTACATCCTCTTCATCATGATAGGAAAGTTTCAGAGTTACTGAGTTAGGAAAATATACTAATAATTCTGTTAGTCTATTTTTAAGATTCTCTACCCTATTCTCTTTGTATTTCAACTCAACCCTCATAAGCCTGTCAGCATTAAAATATAAGAGTATCTGCTTAACTTTTAAGCCAAGAACTTCATTTATCTCTCCAAAGTATTCGTAAGGTACTAAGGAGAGATTATTTTCAATAAACTCATAAGGGGGGATAGATATAATCTCAAACTCGAAGTCATTATGCTCATCATCTAGCCTGAATTTTAAGTGCTCGTATATGTCATTCTTCATTTGTTTTTAGATAGTTAAAGCTAATAGGAATAGCTGATTGTTGTGTATCAAAAGATTTCTTGGTCATATTCTTTAGGAACTTATTTGCTTTGTATATCTCCTATACAACCACTTTTGATTTTAATTAAGAATAATCCCCTTCAGTTTTATTAAAGCCAAGAAAGAGGTTACCTGGGACTAAGATTTCACAATTAATCCAGTCATGAAATACCCTGTTATCATCTTCAAGAATTTGATTAACATAAGATTTCTGATAAACCTCATCGTTAAATCTGCTGTATATCTCACAAATGTATAACTTACCCCTGTTCAGTTCCCAGGTTACAATACTGTTACTAAGGAAGAATGTAGAAGTAGTTATTATGGTAAACATGCTCTTTTTAAGGTTTTCACCAAAGTCAACATTACCTGGAGCACTGTAATAGTGAATAACTTCTAATATCATGCTATCAGAACAATAAGCAAGATAATACTAATCATACTTGTAATTAATGATAGCCTGACATCAACCCTACCTGGGATGTATAATGGTGGTCTTCTAACTATATGATATTTGTACACATAGTTGTTAGCCATTACCATTGAAATCAGTAACCCTGCAACTATGAAGATTATTGCCCAATACCACTTGGTATAAAGAAACATTGTTATTGTGGGTGCTATTAAACCTGTAAGAAAGAACCAAAGATTTAATAGTACTGTATTTGTTCCTCTGTAGATAGTAGGAATATTTCCATCCTCCTCAGCAACATTTTTTGTTGCATTATGTAGGCTAAGGCTTAGAAAAGCCAAAAAACAATAAACTAAGGACATATTATACTAATGCTTTTCATTGGTGTCTTTGGCTGTGCTGTTTGTATTGATTTTCTTACCATGTTCATTATAAAATGCTATGTAGAGCTTGTTCTGTCTCTCGTTATAATAACCAACAAGATGGCTTTCTGGGCTTATTTCTTTATAATCTTCTGGTAGAACCACTTGTACAGGGTAATTGACAAGATTGTACCCTTCTATATTTGATTCTTGATAGAACTTAATCCCAAAAACTGCTAAGAGTATTCCCAGAACGAAAGTGATTGTAATTAGTAATGGCTTTGTTTTCATATTTAAAGTTGTTAAAATGTAAGCTTATTAAGGTTGGATAAAAACTTGTAATGAGGTATCATCAACAACCCAAATACCCCAAAAGATAAAGGAATGCAGATAATACTAAGAATGACTGTATTTGTCCTACTTCTGTTCTTGAATTTCTTAAAGGCAGGAGCATCAATGGTCCCCTCACTGAATTGAAGATATCTCTTGTAAAGTTTTCTAATAGGATTAAACAGTAATGTAAATATTGTTATGTAGAATCCAAAGGTTATTAAACCTGCTAATATTGTCCCTGCAAGGTATGCCCCATCAGTTAAATCATAATTACCTCTTTTGTTAATGGTATAGACCATTGTGAAGAATAGTAAGAATGTAAAGGTTAAGATATACAGAAAGAGATTAGACTTTTCAGAAATCTTTCCATACTTCTCAAGGTTGGTATTAGTTTCTTCATCAATATTTAAGGTTGGATTATCAGTACCAATGGTATTAACTTCAGAAGTCAGCATTAATTTTTTGTCGTTATTTCTTGACTTGATAATTAGATAAATAATCAAGGTTGGTATACCTAGTATAATGAATACAATTACAAGGTGTTGAAAGCTCAATGTTAAGGTTGTTATCATAGTTAAAAATGTTTAGTTAAGATTAGACAAATATATATAATTATCAAAAATGATAACTATAATATTATCATTTTTGACCACTTTTGACATTAGTTATTGTGTTGATGGAAAAAGTAGACTTTCAAATAGCTTTAGGTAAGAGGATAAGACAGCTAAGAGAAGAGAAAAAGATGTCTCAGGCTGAGCTGGCTTTGTTATGCAATTTTGAGAAGTCTAACATGAATAGAATTGAGACAGGCAAAACTTGTCCAAGTAGTTTTACTTTATATAAAATTTCAATCAGCTTAGAGGTTAAGCTCTCTGAAATCACCAATGTTATTGAATAATTCCCACATCTTTAAACATCCCTCTTAACAAAGTCAAAAGTTACTGTCATCTTCTGGTAAGAGGTTACCTGGGGACTCTGATATTATATTCAATACTCTTATAATCAACAGGCACAAATAAAAATTCAGCTATTTAATAAAATCTTACCCAGTCATTAATTATTTTTACAGTCAAAATTACCTGGGTAGATGTAAAGATAAACATCAATAAACAGGAAAAAATAGAGTAAAAGAAAAGGACAAAATTTACTTCCTTTCTTTATAGGCTCCAGGTAAATTTTGTCCTAAATAAGTCCCACTTTTTGTTTCTGTATATATACATTTTACAAGAACTGGGACTTTTAATATTTTTACTGGATAGTACTCACAAGGTTACCTGGAACTGTATAATTCTCTAAATAATTATTTGGGGCTAATTGTGAACTTTCATCAGGAGTGTATTCATACCTGTGATTCA
Organism: Chryseobacterium lactis; assembly: GCF_003815875.1. Lineage (NCBI taxonomy): Bacteria > Pseudomonadati > Bacteroidota > Flavobacteriia > Flavobacteriales > Weeksellaceae > Chryseobacterium > Chryseobacterium lactis. Next base: position 2,279,994 of record NZ_CP033924.1, on the reverse strand, counting down.
GGGTAATAAGTTCTCCTGTTTCTTTAATGGTATATTGATAAGGTTCACATTCAACCTTGATAATATCTCCTTTCATCATAGTACCTCGAAGACTTCTGCATACAGCTTCATCAAAGGTAGCAGGTATGTAGCATTTCTTGGCTGTTGCATAATACTGACCTGTACTCTGACTTTGTATAAGTTCAATACCACTGTTGATTTCAAGGACACAAAACATAGTCCCATCTTCTCTTTTTCTTTTGGTGTAATTCGTAATCGTTACCATAGTTTTTTTGATTTTGAGTTAATTGTTAATTAATGAAACAAGACACAAACCTTTACACCACCACTATTACCTGGGGTCTAAAGGCTTAATATCTGTTATCTCTCCACAAGTGAGGGTTATTCAGGAGTGTTGTATTGTAAAAGAGAAAGATTTATATTCTCATTTTCCCATCCCAGGTTCAGGAATGGGTGAGATGAGTATAAATCAGTATGGGAAGGTACAGAGAAAGAACATACACAAGATGGTGCAGTGCTATCACAAGTAAAGAACTAAAATTGAAGCTGCAATTGTTCACAGATTTATTAATAGACCTTTGAAAATTTTCTAATTTCTGTAAAGTGGAGGGGGGAATTTTCCATTTACGAAATTGGGGGAGATTGTTGAAAGGTAGAGAAACAAAAGACAGAAAGCCTCATAAAATTTTTAGTAAAATTTTTTTATGAACTGTAAACCATATGTTCTTATACTATGGAGAGATTGAACTAAATGGATTAACTTAGTGCAAATAAAGAATTATAATAAATCTTTACATCATGGATAATTTAACACCAGAACAAAGGAGAAAAAATATGCAAGCAATTAAGAGCAAAGAGACTAAGGAAGAAGTACTGCTTGCAAAAGCTTTATGGAATTTGGGTTACAGATATAGAAAAAATAATAAAAAAATACTTGGAAAGCCTGACATAAGTTTTTCCAAATATAAAATAGCTATATTCGTAGATGGTGAATTTTTCCATGGAAAAGATTGGGAAACTCAAAAAAATAGAATAAAAACTAATAGAGACTATTGGATTCCAAAAATTGAAAGAAATATACAGAGGGATAAAGAGGTCACTGAATACCTACTATCAAACAATTGGAGAGTGATAAGATTCTGGAGTAAAGAAGTTAAAAAAAATCTTTCTTCCTGCTTAGAAATAATTCAACAAGAAATCTCAAAATTAAAGAAGAATTAAATGTTTTTAAATACACAGGCACAGCATAGTATTGAAGAATATCATGAAAAGTTAAAGGCTATAGGAGCTCTCTCGAAGCTTTTTAGTGAATCTGATAAGCCTTATATTCAGTATAGAATTGCTGAAAATATATTTTGTGATGTTTTTAATGCTGAAAATCTTGCTAGAGCTGATGGAGCATATGATGCAGTTATAAATAAATTTGGAATTGGGATTAAAACTTTCGTATTGAATGGTAATTCTAAAGTTGAAAAAGTAGCTGAATTTAATGCAGATAGTTCCCTACTTAGAACACTTAGAGGAATGGAGCTGGCAAAAAAATTGGCTGATCTAAGAAATGAAAGAATCTTAATTGCAGATAGAGCATATGATACTAACAACAGGGTTTATCATATAATTGGAAGAGATAAAGGTGTAATTAAAATCTTTGAAGACAGCTATGATCTAGTAGATAAAGAATCTATTGAAATAATTTCTGATACAGCTGTTACATTAAAATTCAAAGATACCTTTAATGAATATACTTTTAACCACTCAAAAAGTGTATTAATGAAAAGGTTTGTAGTACCTGATAATTGCCAAACTTTGGAAATTGAGATTCTTAATGATCCAATTTCTTTATTGAGAAATGCAATTGCTAATCCAAGCACTTTAATTGAAAGTATCAGTAGCTATACTGAACCAACTAATCAAATTACTCAAAATGAACTAGCTCCAGGTGAGGACTACATTATACTTCCATTATATTCTGCAAAAAGGAAAGCTTCAAGACAAAATCATATAGTTCCTGAAAAAAGCCAATTAAATCAATGGAATGCAGGTGGAAGAGCTAGAGACTATGGGGAAGTATATATACCTATACCTGCAGACATTAGAGATTTAGCACCAAACTTTCTCCCACCAAGGGAAGTTCCATTCACGTTAGTAATTCCTAGTGGAGAAGAGCTCTCTGCAAAAGTCTGTCAGGATAATGGAAAAGCACTAATGACCAACCCAAATAATGCGCTATCAGATTGGATGTTAAGAGATATTCTAAATTTAGGAGAAGGGGAAATTTTAACTTATGATAGACTTATTGAGATTGGTTATGATAGTGTTAAAATAACAAAAACAACAGATAATAAATTTTACATAGATTTTACAAAGTTAGATGAGTATGAAACATTTTTAGAAGCATTTTAATAATGAGACAAGGAGAACAAAAAAAAGAAATGGCAAATTTCTTAGCTGCTGAAAAAACTACAAGAGATATTTATTCAAATGAAGAAAATAGATATGTAATAAGATTTTCAAGTATTCAAAGGAAAAACAATAACTATTGGTTCACTATTAATAGTGATAATATTGATTCTTATAAAGAACATGAGGTAACAGCATTTATTCTTTTTGGACCCAAAGGATATTTCAATATTCCTTCATCTATTATTAATGATCTAATCAATGGATTCCATGGTGTACCAAAGGATGGAAAATATCACTTTCATATTACTCTAGATAATAAAACATTAAAGAGTACTGAAAGTAATTCTTTTGATATTAGTCAATACTTTAGTGAGCTTCCACCTATATTAAAAATATATTATGATATGTATATTATAAAGGATCCTATGGCTATACATTATTACTCATTTAAAACAACTGTTACATCAATAGATAGAGCTAGTCCAGGTGAAGATGAATTTGAATTTGGAGGAATTTATCAGCATGAAGCAATAACTAATACTGGCGATATTGTTTTTTTTAACCAACATGGTGACAATCCTGAGTGGGCTTTTGGATTAAGTGCTATTTGTATTATTACTCATGGACCCTATGCTAAAGGTTATGACACTAACAACCCAAGATATTTCAAAATTAAGTTAAAACCATTGCTTATTTTACCTAAAGTGCTTTCTAGACACGAATTCATTGGTTATTTTAATAGTTATAGCATTCCTTTTATAGGACCAATGATAAAAAATGAGCAAAATCAGGCTAACAGTAGCATAACAATAGAACAAGCCAGAAACTTAATTGGTATTTTACTTGACATCTTTCCAGAACTTGAAGATGAAATAACAACAATTTTTGGAAATAAATTTCACATTACTAATCTTAGAGCTATTGAGGGAGGATTTATGAAACTAAATACGATTTCAAACATAGAAGTAAATCCTAATTCTATTTCAGAAGACTTCCCTAAAAATCTAATATTATATGGAGCCCCTGGAACAGGTAAAAGTTATGAAATGAACAAAAGAGCAAATGAGCTCTTCCCTAATGAACTTTTATACAAAAGAGTTACATTCCACTCGAGTTATTCATATAGAAACTTTGTTGGTTCATATAAACCCAAACCTCTATACAAAGAAACAGGAGTAACAATATTTAATTCTGACAGGGTTACTATTAATGAACATAAGGTTGAACCTGTTATTGAATATACCTTTGAACCTGGACCTTTTTTAATATTGTATGAGAGAGCAGTCAAAAATCCAGATCACAATTTTTTATTACTGATAGAAGAGTTGAATAGAGCTAACACTACTGCTGTTTTTGGAGAGCTATTTCAACTGCTTGATAGAAATGATAATGGAGAGAGTGAATATCCTATTACCTTAGAAACTTCAATATATGATTATCTAAGAGGGAGAAATATTGCTGAGACTGAAATTAAAATCCCTTCAAATCTATATATATGGGCAACCATGAATAATGCAGATCAAGGAGTATTACCTCTTGATACAGCTTTTAAAAGACGCTGGAGCTTTGAACATCTAGGAATTAATAAGAGTGAAATCCATATAAATGATGTTAATATCAATATGCCTTTCCTTGAAGGCAAGCCAGAACTTAAATGGAATACTTTTAGAAGAATCATAAACCAAAAGCTTCTTGAGCTTGGAATTCATGAAGATAAACTTGTAGGTCCTTTCTTTTTAAATAAAAGAGAAATTACAAATCAGAAATCAGTTAAAAACAAACTGCTTCTGTATCTAAAAGAAGATGTTTTAAGATATAAAACTGGAATATTTAAAAGTTCTTTGAAGACCTTTTCTGAAATAGCAGAAGAGTATGATAAAGGAAATAATGTGTTTGATGAAACTTTAGCTTTTGAATAATCCTGTTATTTATATTGAACAAAAGTCATATACTAAGTCTGAATTGTTGATTTCTTTTTCAGAAGAGGAATTATTCACATTAGGCTTAAGAGGTATAATTGAGCAGAGTAATACCTATTATAAGTTTACTTTTGTTGGGGTTGTATCTGTACGAAGTGTCGCATTTGCTGTTATACCTAAAATATACACTAGAGAGCTAAAAGAGTCTGCCTTATTAACAATTAAAACTTTAAAAAGATATACAAAAACCAATAGACATCTATTTGATGGAATTGATTTTTTCAACATAGAGCCTGATAATCCTGAATGTTCTGAATTAGCAATTGCAGAGTTCTTATTAGAGGACTTTCAAAGTAATGGAATTTACACTTACAGAGATAGACTGTACGAAATAAATGGGAATGGAGACATTCACTGGGTTCATACAGTTAATGATATTGATCCAATCTATTCTTCTGGTCAGCCAGTTTATACTGATACTATAAATCACACTATAATTGAAGATATATTTAACTTAACAGCAGCTATTCAAAAGTGGGGGTTAAATTATATTTCAGAAAAATATTCAGTATTTCTAGGAATAGATCTTATTAATTTTGATTTTGATTACGAAGAGAATCTAAGTGAAATAGGAAATCCAGAGCAGCTAATAAATCATCTTCTAAAGTTATTACAAACTGTTTATACTGACAGAGAAATATATTTAATAAAATCATTAATATTCTTAATTAGAAGTAAGACTGGAGCTTTGGAAAATGATATGTCTTTGTATGGTACAAAAGCATATTCAACTATTTGGGAAGACATATGTAAGCAGATATGGAAGTACAAGCATTCAAAAAACTCTTATTTTCCAAGACCTAAATGGGATATTTTAGGTAATAATTATGAATCTAAAAGTATATTATTACCAGATATTATTATAAATGATAATGAAAATAATACCTATCTATTTGATGCAAAGTATTACAGCCTAAAATTTAAAAGCACTCTATCTGGAGAACCAGGATACAAAGACATTTTAAAACAGTTTCAATACCAACAGCATATTGAGAATAAAATAGAAAAAGCAATTGGAAACTTTTTTCTTTTCCCAGCAAATGAGGATGAATTTTCAGAACTTAAAGAAGATGAGCATGCTGTTATAATTAATAATATAATATTGATTGGAGATATTAAATACGAGTTATACCCAGGTAAAAAAATATTAATTATTTTATGTCCATTTAAAGACTGGCAGCAGATGTATCTGGAGAATAAAAGCTTAGAAGTTACAAATTTAAAAGAGCTAATTTCTTAATTTTAACTAAAACTAATACAGATGAGCAGACTTGAATTTAAAGATGGAATATACAGGATAACTAAAAAAATTCCTTTTACTGAAAATATGGTTAAAGAGGAATTTATTAGTATAGCTTTCAAATTTGCATATGAAATGGCATATGGAGAAGGGTTTCACAGAGATCATAGAAGTGGAGGAAGTTTAATTAGGACTCCAGATGAGGTTTTTGCTAACACTTTCCAAGGTAAGCTTGCAGAGTTAATTTTGGATGATGAATTAAAAAAAAATGATATTACAACTTCTGGAGTTGATTTAGGAATATTTGAAAAAGGAATATGGGATCATGGAGACATAGTTGCAAATGGCAAAAATATTAATGTGAAATCTATGGCATTCTTTGCAAATTTATTTTTACTAGAATGTAAAGACTGGGATGAAAATGGAACCTACACACCAGATGGAGGAGCATTTATATATGATTATTTTGTATGTGTCAGAATCAAACCTAACCTAAAAGATCTTTTTAAAAATGGAGATTCTGATATAGAAAAAATGTCTAAGATCTTAAATATGCAGGATTTGTATTTTGATATTCCTGGAGTTCTATCACACGAAACCTTAAAAGAAATAATCAAAAGGGAATACATACTCAAAAAAGGGGATAAACTAAATCAAACCACAATGGATGCTGACAATTATTACATCCAAAGTGGTGATTTAAAAGACATTAACTTGATGTATAATAAATTAAAGGATCTTTGACTCAAGTACATCAAAAATTTTACCTGCAAGTCTTTCAATAACAGGAACACTTACAGAATTACCTGCTTGTTTGTATAAGTGTGAATTTGCAATCTCAGGAAGCTTAAAATCATCTGGAAAACCTTGAAATCTAAAACATTCTCTTGGAGTTAACTTTCTAAAGCCAAATTCTGTTTTAACCATAGGAACATTGTGTCCTCCTGTTCCCATGTTTGCAGTAAGTGTTGGACATACATTAGATTTATTTTCCCTTACATACTGCCTTCTGAACTGATAAATAGTATCTTCTTTTGTCATAGTTTCTTCTAACATGTGATACATATATTTATCTTTTCCATAGTAAAACTTATCATCAACTTTTTCATGAATAATAAGATCTTTTATTTTCCTTTTTAAAGGGTCTTTTTTAGGAAACTGAAACTTAAAATTATCTGGGTACTGTAAAATGTTTTTATCAAAACAAACCATAAAGATTCTCTCCCTATTATGAGGAATATCTCCATAATCTTTAGTGTTTAAAACTTTTGCATCAAATGTATAACCTCTGCTTTCCAAGCTTTCTTGTATAACCTTAAAGGTATTACCATGGTCATGCCCCACTAAGTTTTTTACATTTTCTAAGAAAACTACTTTAGGTCTAATTAGATCAACAATCTCCATTATACGAAAAAAATGGTTTCCCCTATCATCTGTAAATCCTTTTCTATAACCAGCTACTGAAAAGGGCTGACATGGAAATCCTGCAGCTAGCACATCAATTTTCTTTAGCTTATTAATATCAAAAGATATAATATCATTCTCATATAGTTGATGGGAAAAATTCTGTCTATATGTTACACATGCATTCTTATCATATTCATTTGCCCATAAAATATTAAATTTTGCTTTTTTAAATCCTAAACAAATTCCTCCTATACCAGCATACAAGCTTCCTACTGTGAATTTTTTATTCATTTTCTTCTTTTACAATTAATGATAGTTCTTCAAATGAACTAAAGTTTTTTAAATGTTCAAATCCTATAAATTCAACAACTCTTTTGGCTCTTGAACCTATACCTATTGTTCTTTCTTTACCTTGAAACCTGCTTATAGTCTCCTTTCGTGCAAGTCCACATATCCATACTTCTTTTTTATCATCATAAACAAAAAAAATCACAGGTCCATCTATATCTTTCTCAACCTCTGGAGTTTTCCCATATTCACACAGTTTTAAATATACCTTAGTATTTTCAATTGTGAGTATACTCTGGATACTCTTTAGATCTAAATTATCCCAATCAAAAATTCTTTTGGTAAATAGTTTTTCAAGAGCTAAGATTGGTAAACATTTGTGAAGATTATTCTTATAATACTGCTCACCTTCAAATTTATCTCTCAGCTGATTTAAATTATTTAGTTTTAGATCATTAATCACTTTCTTTTGTATTAAATGAATGTCCCTATAAGGAATATCTATGATATGAAATAAAGATTTATATTTGAGTACATTATTTATAAAATGGATCATTAATATGATTTTTTGACTACAAATATAATCATTCATGAGGTTTAAATATGCACCAATAAAAAACTAGGAAGTAAGATCAGCTTAAAAACCAATGATAATTAGAGTTACCATTAAGTAGTTTCTGAATACCTTTTGAAAACTCAAAAGCATTCAAATTCCTGTCAAGGAAAGTGTCTATATAACTGCTCTTATTAGCCTGTGTAAAGAGATTATACACATTCCAGAGGTTAATATCTCCATCATCATTTCTGCAAAAGTTTTCATCTTCATAGTAGTCTTTAGCTACTGTACTAAGCTGACTGTCATTAAAGTTCAGACTTGGTATGGCTAATCTCTCTTTTTTAGGTAAATGTTGATACAGTCTTGACCTGCCTAAGAGCTGGGCAAATTGATGCTCTGTAAGATAACTGTGAGATAATGACTTCATAACCTCCAGATGACTTTTTGCATTGTAGTTTTGAATCACATGGGTAACTTTCTCCTGTAGTTCATGATAATTTCCAACTCTCATTTCTTCTACAAAACCATCAGAACTAACACATAAATTACAGCAAACCTTATTTTGAAAGCCAATGAAGAACTTGAATTTTTCAAAGGTTTTCTTGTTGTAAAGGTTCTCCAGGTTATAACTTCGTACTCCTCCCAAAGTTAGAGCTAATTCATTACCATTGATAGTGTCTACAATAGATGGTATTTGAATAATAAAAGCCATTCTTTCATAGTAAATGGTCTTCTCATGGTCTAATAATTCCTTAGCACTTTTGTATATGGCATCAGGTGTCCTGCCCTTGATTTGATGTGATACCCTAATTTCAGGATTGCTGATACTGTGATGTGGGAACAGCTTTAATATTGTATTCATCACAATATCTATAAACTCTTGATGGGCAATAGTCTTTTCATTGTCTTTACTGAACACAGGAATGATGCAGTCACTTTTAAGGTGGCTTAAATCAACTTGTAAGGTGTTGGCTTCAATGAATGGCTTATGAGCATAGGCAGAGCCTGTTGTACCAATAGTTGTACTGACTGTATCAGAAATCAAAAGAGGTTGAACACTTCTTGGTTCAACCTCCTTACATTCATTCATTTTGCTTGGATAAAACACCTCTGCCTCTTGGATATTTACAGCCTCCAGGTTAAGGTGACTGCTTCTTTGGACATTGTGCAGTTCCATTACTGCTGTATTATCTGTGTATTCCATTAGTTGAAAAGTTTTGAGGGTTGGATAATTTGATTAAAAATGATTTTCTGGCTTCATATTCAGATTTTAAATCTTCCTGATATTGGGGAAATTGTTTGTAAAGAGCCAAAAGGTCATTAATTGTGTTGCAATCTCCAATTTTACTAATCAGAGTGTTAATCTCATTAGCACCCAGGTAACTTTGTTTAGGCATAGAAGAGGTTACCTGGGTTGGGTTAATAGTTCCTGAATTACACCAGTCAAGAATCACCTTACCAGTTTGAGGGGTTATCAGAAACTCAGGTTTATTCATGAATAGTCCTGTTCTATCCTTACTTGCTTTAGCCAAATGATTATCATTAACTAATTCAAAATTGATAGTGAGTTCATATTCAAAGCCATCCCTAGTGATTTCTTTTGTTCCATGTTTCACGACTTTAGTCTTACCATTGCTACCAATATCTAAAGAATAATCCATCTTTCTTCTTGTGGTGGTAATGATATGACAGCTTGACTGTAATATCTTGTTGATGAATGCTTGATGCCTTGGAGTTACATTAGCCCAATCCTGAAACCTGCCACCTAATTTCTCATGAATTTCTAAGCATCCACCAGAGCCATTCCATTCATGGCTAGCTGAATCTATGATAATAACTTCAATGCCTGATTTCTCGCATAATTCAATAGCCTGGATATATCTTTCAGGGCTATAAGGTGCTTGTAAGTCCAAAACATTATAATTTCCCAGGTCTGAATATAAGGAAGCAGAGGAATTTTCTGTATCTATAACAGCTATTTTGCTCCAGTCTTGTGTCATTCCATAGGCTAATAATAAGGCTGATTTGGTTTTTCCAAATCCACTTGCTCCGGATAATCCTAATCTGAGCTTTACCTGTTGTCTTTGTGATTGTCTTAATTGCATAATAAATTGATTTAAGGTTAAATAATGAAAAATCCCTACAATTTCTGTAGGGATTTTTAGAAACTTCCAATTTCGTTTTTGTACTCTATAGGGATATATACGGAAATAGAAGTTTAAGAAATGCTAAATGCCTCTCTATCTCCATTTAGATATTGAATAAAAGGGTTTCCATCAGCATCTATTATTAAGGTTGGCATTGCTTCTTCAGGAATACTAAAATCTTCTACACTAAGAAAGTTCATTACTAAATTAGAATCTGGAAGAACCACATCCTCCTCTATTATAAAATAATACCCATTCATTGTTGAGCTTTTAAATTTTTTAGCCTTTCCTTTAAAAAAATCAACTTTCATATAATTATAAAAACCTTTAATTCTTTCAGCTTGTGAATAATTACTTCTTGTAAATAGATTCTTAAAATCAAACAGGTTTTTACTAATAACAGGGTCATAAGTAATTAAGACTTCAATCATTCTACTATACCTGTCCATTTCATCAGGTAAAATAAAATTCTCTGGTACATCATTAGGAAAGCACCTTTGACCTCTTCTAGTTGTGATTATTGAGTTCAACATTTTTTCTCTAAAATAATTTAAGTCCAAATAAGCTTGTACCACTAATTTATCACTGTCTAAAATATCATCTGGAGTTTCATTCATTTTTAAAGCATGTGATATACATGACATTAAATATTCCCCTCTAGGATAAGAAGCATCTATAACAAACCCACTAGTAGAGTAAAACTGAAAATTAAAAATCTTATTTTGGGGATAAAACTTCCTTTGGACAAAAGCTATCAGCTGTTGTTCAAAATTTTTATGAGAATCCTTAATTATCTCTTTTCTTCCAACAGAATCTTTATAGAAAACTTTATAATTACTAAATATCTCATCCTTAAGATAATTATAAAAATACTTTGATGTAGTAGTCTGAAGAAGCCACAAAAAATTTTCATCTAGATACTCTTTTAAAAATTGCTCTAATTTCCATTGAATCTTCCCTTCTTCAAAAATCAAGAGAGATTTAGCATTTGTATCTGCAAGTCTACAATTAACGAATTGATTTGTTAATGCAGAATATAAGATAAATGAAGATAAATCTCCACCAAAAAATTTATGATATTTTGGAAAATACTTTTCTCCCTCCAAAATTTTATAGTTTTTATAACTAGGAAAAGTTAGTGAAAGTTTATTTTCTCTTGATAAGGTTTGTATATGTTGCTCTTCATCTCTAACATTTTCATGAATTACTTCATCATAAAAAGTTTTAAGCAGTTCATCCTGTTGATTAAAAGAATAATATTGTACTAATCTATCATTTGAGGCTTTGTAATCCTGATGTACTTCATAGGAATCCATAAATCTTTCTTTTAATTCCTCAGACATCATTAATGTAGTCGAATCAAACTTATCAGGTGGAGGGAGAACAATATGAATTTCTCCTTTAGTTCTTTGTCTTGCTAAAGCTTGGATAATGGAATTTACTCCATCTGAAAATATTCCATAATTACTTAAATTTCCTTTTGTACCTAATGGAGGAAGAATTATGATTAAAGCATGATCTTCTTTTTCAATACTTACTCCAGATTTAAAGTTTGTCCCTACATTACATTTCTCAGGATTATACCTATTTACGAATATATCTCCAAATGAATATTTACTATCTGAAGTACAATTGTTAATCTCCCCAAAAGCATCAAACAATAACTTACCAATACCTGAATCTATATTATTACATATTTTATCTGCAAGATTTTTAGAATATGAAAGAATATCTATTTTCTTTCCTTTTCTAACTAAATCCTCAACTATTGCTTGTATACCATCATTACTTTCTGAATAACTACTTGCAGTATTAAAATGTAAAAATAATTCTGATTGCTTATCCATAAACACTTTTCTTTCAGATTCTATAATTTGAATTTTATCATCTGTAAGCTCAGCCAGATACTCTATTACAACCTTAGAAGCTTCATTGTAAGTGGCGCTTAATATAAAATTCTTATGAATGACATTTTTCCATTTCCATAAGTTGAAAATATATCTTTCTTTAAAATTATGAATGGAATCATGGATTTCATCATAGATAAAAACTACCTTTTTTCCACTTTCTTCACACATTCGCTTTAAGTAGTTTATATAGTTTCTTTTAGCTTCGCTGTTTATTAAAGATTCCTCTCCTGGATTACCTAATAAACAATTCACTGTAGCAATCTGAACCCTACTATTCCACGCATCTCTAGACATATCCTTACCAATTAGCTCATATCTATAAATATCCTCTTCGGGTATTCCTATACTAGCAGTTTTTTTATAGTATTGCTCAACTAAACTCGTAAATGGTGAAACTATGAATATTAAATAATCAGTATTATCATAATAGTCTTTTACCACTTCCATTATAGCTGTAGTTTTACCCTGACCTACTGCAGCATTAATAACTACTGTATTTTTTTCTTGCAAATCTATATTATCGATAATAGCCTGACCAATAAACCCATCATCGTTTGGACTTATTACTACTTTATCACTCACAGAAAAATCTGGAAAATCCTCCTTATTTATTTCTTTAAAATCTATAGGAAAACCATCAAAATGGCTATTAGTTGACTCCATATAAAATAATATTAAATATTTAGTAAAAATAGAACATAGTAACTAATATTAAGTTATTTCAACTTAGAATTCAATCTATTCATCTGCTCACTAACCTTTTTCTGTACTACCTTAGCATAATGTTGCTGGGTTATAGTAATTTTTGAATGCCCTAAAAGTTGTGATACAATCTCCATAGGGACATCATTAAAAAGTAATACAGTTGTTGCAAAGGTTCTTCTTGCTAGATGATGAGTAAGCCTTTTATTTATTCCAACTATATCAGCTATTTCTTTCAAATAAACATTAAACTTTTGGTTACTTAACTTAGGAAGAACTCTTTTTTCATCAACATAGTCATATTTATCAATGATTCTTTTACTTCTAGTAAACAGAGGTATTGTTAACAAATGCTGAGTTTTTCCTCTCATCATATTAATCCATTCATTACCATCAAATCCCTTTATAATATGAGATTTTTCAAGATTAACCATCTCACTATAAGCCAAACCTGTATAACAACAGAATACAAACATATCCTTAACCATCTGCAATTTTTCAGCTTTAAATTGATATTCCTCAAGCTTAGCTAATTCTTCTTCAGTTAAATAAGTTATTTCTTTTTTAATATGTTTTACTTTATAGTTAGTAAAAGGTTCCTTGTGTAAAATATCTTCTGAGAGAGCAACCTTGACAATTTTCCTGAACCTTTGTATCATCTTATTAGTAGTAGCAATAGCTAAAGACTTTTCTGTTTTTAAATAAAACTCATAATCTTGAATAAATTTCAAGTCTAAATCTTTAAAATGATAATCAGCTTTGTTGAAATGAGATTTTATAAAGTCTTTTAACAACTCTTTCGCTTGTTTAAACTTCCATAAGGTTGCTATAGAATACTCCTTCCCTATTAGTTTTTCAACTCTTATATTATGTTCTTGAAAAAGCTGAAGTATAGTTTTGTCTTGCTTAGGAATATCTCCTTTGTATTGTAAGTAAATATCGTTAATATCAAAATCATTTCCACTAACCTGTAGAAATAAAAAAGCCTGATTAATTCCATTCTTAACCAGACTTAGTGAAGTATTAATAAATGTATTTTCTTCATTAGGAGGCTTAATTAATTGTTGTTTACTATCCCATTGTTTAGAAATAATAAATAATCCTGTAGAAAAAACCTTTCTTTTTCCTGAATAGGTTAACCTACACCTCAATGGAGCTTTACCTTTTGTATTCACATTGGTTTTATCTATCACAAATAGTATATGTAATTTATTGTAATTCATTTAATTAATAAATTTTAAAGGGTATGCCTTTTTAATGATGAAGATGTGCCTTTTTATATGCCTTTTCTCCATCAGAAGGAACTATAGAAACTAGAATTATTGATAAAATGTAAGTATAAAAGACTGAACTACAGTATAGAAATAAAAAAAGCACTCAAATTGAGTGCTTTTCTGTGGTCCCACCTGGGCTCGAACCAGGGACCACCTGATTATGAGGCAATGCCCCTATACATCATGAATTATTAATCGACTGAAAGATAACCCTTTACGGAATTATTATTTTAAAGATTGTTTGTTTTTTTATTCAAAAGTTACCCGAAAAGTTACCCGAAAATTGCTTAATTTTTATCCTATTTCCGGTACATATTTGTTTCAAATCCATAGATAAAGTTTGCGTTGATTTTATATTGTGTACAAAATAATCTGATATGTTCTGCTGTGAAATGATAATAATTTCTATACTTTTCTAAATCCGGATTTTTGACCTTATGAACATAAACCGTATTAAGATTCATAACCAAGTAAGCTTCAGTTTTGAATTTGATTACCTTCGACTGTTTTAGCATATCAATAGCTTTCAACATATTTTTATCTGATTCAATCATTAGTTTACTTTGAAATTATACTTTCTATAAAACTTTGCACATTCAACAGTTTTATAATTTATTACGTCTCCATTTTTTACTCCTTGAACCTCATCACATTTAAATCTGGATTCAAGAGTTTTTGGAGATTCACCACAACCAACAATACTACATCCGGTTGACCGTGTACAATACTCTGTAACATTCCAAGTTTGAAAACAGGCTGAATCATCATCTTTACTACAACCTAAAAAACATAAGGGAATTAATATAATTACCTTTTTCATATTTATTTGCTTTTAATTATCTATGTCTTCTTTTAGCTTTTCCACTTCTACGATGTTCCACAATATTATACAAGAATGAAACTTCTTTTAAGTTCAAAATAAAATCGCTATTTCTTCCATCGCCATTATTTAGGGAGTGGCAAGTAATTTCTCCAGTTTCTATGTTATGATCTACTATTTCTTTTAACATAATCCCTTTCGTTCCGTGAGCAATTACAAAATCGTACTCTTTAAAATGTAACTTATACTGCCATAAATCCCTTTTAACCTCCCTACATATAACTATATCACCAGGATAATATTCTGGTTCCATACTATCTCCATCAACTTCAAAAGCTAAATATTTGCCTTTATATTCCTTGTCTGCTTCTACTAATACCACTGGCAAATCTTTTAAATACTCATCTGCATAATAACTATCCGTATACCCTCCTCTTGCTTTATTAGTTACCACTCTAACCTCCAAATGTGTTGGATAAATTTTTGGAATAACATCTTTATAAACTTCTTCAACAATAGCATTGCTATTTATATCATAAAGCATCCGACCATCACCATAAATTAACCAATCAATATTTAAATCTGGATACTTTATCTTTATTATAGCAAGTTTATCTGGGGAAATAGATTTTCTGATAGCATTTATATAGCCTTGTGAGGCCCCAATAGAATCAGTAAACTCTATACTCTTAATATCCTTATGATTAAGGTACTTCTTCAACCTTTCTTTAACACTCATTGCCAAATATTTAAAATTTTAACAAAACTTTAACACAAAAACAATAGCTTTGCTATTGTATATATTATAGCAATGCTATACTTTTGTATTGTTATCAGGACAAAAATAAGACAAAAAACAGACATAAAATGAGGAAGCCCGTAAATACCGTAAAAATACCTATGAAAAGTAAGTTTTCCTTGATTCCAGAAAGTGCAGAAGAAAAGAAATATATAAAAAGTCTTGAAGATCTTCTTAAAAAGAAAAGACATGGAGATTGGAAGCTTGTTTCTGAAATGATTGATATTCCTACTGCATCTGTTGAGAAAGCATTTTTCAGAGTTTATCAAAAGAATCACTTTGAAACCGTCTCTGCTCTTGAAAAAGTCATAAACAATAGAAAAGAACTTATTAAACAATAAAAAAATATGACAGAAGAACAAGCGACAGCACTTTTGTCACAACTAGAAAAAATTGAGAAGAGTGTCCTAAGAGACATATCTCATGTTAAAGCTGAAATTATAGCACTCCGGGGAAATGTGGCAATTGAACCGAAGCAACCGAAACAGAACAAGTCTACAAGGCTTGAAGAAATGGAAGCAAGAATAAGAGCTTCATACAAATAAAAAAGCCACCTGCAGCAACAGATGGCGAAATGTTCAACTATTAAAAGTCAAACAAATGAATACAGCAAATTTAACACTATTGGATCCAATCAGCCAAATAAAAAAGCAAAATATGTTAATCAACATAGAATCTGGAAATGATAGATTTTTAGATATCGATGTAACGCTTTTTGAAGATGATGAAATTTCTGTTGATGTAAATCTTGAAATTGAAATAGATCAAAACCCAGAATGGGGAAACTCTGTAAAGCATTTTAAAGTTCATTTTCTATCTGCATATGATAGTATAGAATGTGAAGATCTCCCTTTGATTCTTCGTGAAAAAAGAGAAATAGAAAACCACTTACAAAACCATCTAAACTTTAACATAGTATGAAAACAGCATTAACAATAATTCTTTTTGTCAATACTGCTTATGTATTGGCAATATCAGAAAATCAGAATCCAATAGATTTTATTTTCCCCTTATTCATCTACGTTTTCTTTGGATTCTTCCGGTACTATCATAAAGAATTTACCAACTACTTAAACAGCCCCAACCATGGAAAACACAACAATAGAAATCATTAATGATATGGGCGTGTATTATGTCAATGGTAAAAGACTGGGGCATGATCAACTATCAGGTAGAGAACTAAAAGCACTTAACAAATTTCTAAAAGATAAAAAACTTCAAAATGAACGAACTATTAAAAATTGAAACCTTAGATGTCAGCCAACTTCCAGAATTACAAGGAATGCGCGAAAAACAGCTTCAAATTGTCAAGGAAAACCCTTTCATTGAAATTATAGACAATAAAACTTTTGATGAAGCAAAGAAGGCCAGAACAACCCTTGTCACTGCCAGAACTGAAATTCAGAATCAGGACAAACTAATTGCTTCTAAAATAAAAAAGTTTCGTGAAACCGTTGCAGGGGCTAGTGAAGAACTTATTTCCATTACCCGACCACACGAAGAAAAGCAGCAACAAGAAGTTAAAAGATGGGAAGAATTGAAGGTAAAGGAAAAACAAGAAAAGTTGCGCCTGGAAGAAGAGAGAAAGAATAACATCAAGAATTCGATTAGTTGCATTATTGATGAAGCCTATATGAAAATCAATAAATGTTCTTTTGAAACCATTGAATCATTAAAAGTTGATTTTGAAGAAGGTCTTTATAAAACGGATGTTTCTCAATTTGAAGAATTTGAACTTGACTTTAATGAAAAGTTGATTCAATTCAAAAATGCCTTTTCATCTAAAATCAAAACACTTGAAGAAGCAGAAGCGCAAAGACTTGAAAACATAAGACTGCAGGAAGAAAAAGCAAAATTGGATGCTGAAAAAGCAAAAATGGAAGCTGATCGAAAAGCAGAAGAAGCAAGAGTACAAAAAGAACGCAACAAGCTGGCAGCAGAAAAAGAAAAACATGATGCAGAATTAAAAGCCAAAGAAGAAGATGCCCGAAAACTGCGAGAAGCTGAGGAAGAAAAGTTGAGAAAGCAACGCGAAGAACTGGAAGCAGAAAAAGCACATTTGGCTAAAATTGAAACTGATCGCCTTGCAAAAGAAGATGCAGAACGTAAAGAAAAGGAAGATGCAGAACGTGCTGCAAAAGAGAAAGCAGAAGCAGAAGCAAAGGCAAAAGCAGAATCGGAAAGGCTTGAAGCCTTAAAACCAGAAAAGCAAAAAGCTGTTGAGTTCTTACAAAGCTTACAATATTCAATTGCTGATCCAGAAATAAAAGACGAAAAATTAAAAGCTGAATTCATCAGATCAATGGAAAGAATTCAGGATGCAATTTCAGATGCAGTTTCTGTAATTAAAAATTTCAAATAATATAAAATCATACTACAATGTCAAACGAAAATCAAAATTCAGAACAAAAACCGGAATTATATCCAAAGAACGGTGAAATCACATTTATCATGCCTTCAACAAATGCTATTGGCGCATTAAAGAATGCTGATACTAACAGAAAGTTAACAGTTTCATACCAGAAAAAGGAAGAATGGATTGCTGAACAAGGAAAGCCAGTTGAATGTTTCTTTCTTGGGTTTAAAGAAGCAACAGACGGCAAAGGAAACACTTATTTCCTTGCAAAATTACACGATGGAGCGAAAGCCTTTGTTGCTGGTCAAACAGTTCTTGTACAGGCATTAATGAACACGCAAATCGGTCAAGGTGTTAGGATCACTTGTACTGGATCAACAAAAACAACAGGTGGAAATGATATTCCATTATTCGATGTTGATGAATTAAATATAAATCTTTTCGACAATGCTGACTAAAGATAACATTGTTGTTGATTTTGAAGCATTAAGAGCCGAACACGAGGCGGCTCTTGCTTCAATTGAGCGAACTGCAGAAGCTGAAAGGAAACGTGAAGAATGGTTCAAATCCAGACTTGGAAAGTTTACATCTTCTGATTTAGGACGGTTAATGGCAGATACTGATTATTTGAATTTAACAGATTCAAAAGTTGAAGAAATCAGAAATAAATACAAACCAAGAGGAAATGATAAATATTCGACTTCCGATTTATCAAAAGAATATGGATTTGAAGAATCATTAATAAGAAAAATTATCAAACCGGACTTCCAATTTAGCGAACATTTATCAACAGGAGCATTAACATACATTGAAGAAAAAGCCCTTGAAATTCTTACAGAAGGACAAAGTGTAAAACGATTTTCTAATGATTCAATGGATCGTGGAAATGAAAAGGAACTTGAAGCAGTTTTGATGTTTGAACAAAAGTATGATGTTAAATGTTATGCAACAGGAGAAAATCAAGAATTCGTTGAATTGTGTTCATATTTCGGAGGTACACCAGATGGTTTGATTGATGCTGATGACATGATTGAGGTGAAATGTCCTGACTGCAAAACTCATGCTTTTAGAGTTAAAAAGATCAAAAATCAAGCTGATTTCAAGGAACATGAGAAAGATTATTATTGGCAGATTCAAGGAAACTTTTTAGCAACCGGACGAAAGAAATGCTACTTCATTGATTATGATGATCGATTTACAAAGAAAGAATTACAACTCCATGTGGTCGAAATTCATAGGAATGAAGAAGACATTCAGAAAATCAAAACCCGCCTAAAAATGGCAGAAAATCAAAAACAAATCTTTTTAAACAATTGGTAAAATGGAAAACAAAAATTCTGATTTTGTTCAATTCACAAAAAAAGAATTGAAAAATGGAACTGAAACCATATCAAAAACCGAATACAAGGGATATGTTATCAGATTACGAACCTACAACGGTGCATCCATGAGTATCAGTAAAGAAAATGGAAAAGGTTTTACTGAACTATATAAAAGAAATTATTCTTTCGGATTACTTTCTAATCTACTTCAAAAAGCTAAAGATTACATTGATAATCATGAAGATAATTTAATCAGAAAATTTGAAAGTAAGAATGATAATCTATTACAAAAGGATAATAACATATCATAAATATCCTGACAATGACCAGAAAGATCAAGATTACATTTTATTTTCTACAAGTCTCAAAAAGTTTGATAAGAATGTAATTGAAGGTGTGAAGTTCAATCCAAACACCTCAATAGAAGAAAAAGAAAACTTTCTAAAACAACACTTAAAAATTAAGAAAGTAACTGTAAAAAAGATTTAATATGATTTTCGATACTTCCATACCTGAAATGAAAAAGAAAGCAATCAACAGAATTAAACACCTACTTGATAAAAAAGCAAAAATTGAAGTTTTGGAAAAGAAAAAAAACAGGACTTACAGTCAAAACAATTATCTGCATTTAATTCTTGGATGGTACGCGTTGGAATATGGCGATATGCTTGAAGAAATCAAACAGGAACACTTTAAAAAAATAGTGAATCCGGATATTTTCAAAACGGAGTTTATCAACTACCAGACGGGCGAGGTTCGCGATCGTTGGAAAAGTTCAGCAGAATTGAACACTGAAGAAATGTCTTTAGCAACTGAAAGATTTAGAGACTATTCAATTCGGACATTAAATCTATACCTGCCGGAACCGAAAGATCTTGTGCATCTGGATGAAATCAAAAATCAATTAGAACAATATCACAACAAAATTTACCTATGAAAGAAATAATTCTCAATACAATAGATGATTTATGTTCTGACTTCACTTACTATGACAGGAAAGAAGATGAACAATTAAGCATGGAGCAATTGGATGAAACTGTAAAATCAGGTGAAATCACCATTGATGAAATGGTCGAAAGATTTAGAAAAAATTTAGAAGAAACTTATACTAAATAATTTATGGAAGATACAGACATAATGCCTTACGGAATTCATAAAGGTCGGCAAATGCAAGATGTACCAGCTGAATATCTTATTTGGCTGTATGAAGAAGGAAAGTGTGCCGGACCTGTGAAAGAATACATTGAAGATAACCTTCATGTTCTTGAAACTGAAATTGAACGCAATAAAAAACAATCTAAAAAATGACAAATAAATTAGAAACCAAACATCAAGAGATAAGATTCGTCACATCAGATCTGAAAGAAATGAAAGGGATGTATCTGGCAAAAAGACTGTTAAGAACCTGGAATGAAGATTTTGTTGATGAAGATAGCGGTGAGGTTGTTTCGATCGAACGTAACGAAATAATCCTTGACATAGGAACTCTTTTAGATAATCACAATTTACAAATTGTAGACTTTCATTTAAGTTCTGGTGATATTGCCAGAGTGGATGTAAGTAATCAAAAAAGGGATGGAATATTTTCAGATGAATATCTAACCTCAACTTGGTGTGTTACTGCAGTAATCGGAGGTAAAAAGAAGAATATTTATATGTATGCCAATTCAGTATTTGTTGCATTGGATATTGCCAAAGACTTTATTGAACAATCTTATCCCGGGCACTTTGGAATTGCAGGAGTTAAAGAATTGAATAATGCTGTTCTTATCACAAATGTTTCACAGGAAAATGATGGCGAGCTGAAATTCTACATGATTGAAGTTGAAATTGAAAAGGATGAACACTCATACAACAATGGATTTATTGTGAAAGCATTAAACGCTGAAAACGGAAAAGCATTAATTGAAGCCTTTTTAACCAACAAATTCAAAGAGGAAAATGATCTTGGAGAATTTCATTTAATACTTCAATCTGCAAAAGTAATTCCGTGTGAAGCTGTCATTGATTCAGTTTTCAGTTCAAAATACCTTGATATTGAAAAAGTTGATGGGTAAAAATGGAAAAGCACACGAAAAATTATCTTGCTTTTTTTCCTTCTCATAACGGGTTCTATCATTGCGAAATCTGCCATAAACAAGCAACCGAGATTCACCACATTCAAAGAAGATCAGAGTTCGGCAGCAAAACAAAACATCTACAAGATCAAATTGAAAATCTTATTGCATTGTGTAGAACCTGCCATGAGAAAGCACACGCCAATACACTTACTAAAGAATACCTGACAGAGGTTCATCAAAAAAATATGCAAATATGAAGGTAACAGATTTAAAACTAGAACAGGAAGTGATTATTAACGGATTCCGGTACAAATACAAGGGGATTAATAAAGTTAAGCTGTCCGGTTACAAAGTTCAAAAAATAGTTTTTAAAAGCCTTGAAAACGGTCCTGATAAGTATTTTGACATTACACTTGGCCATAAGGATATTAAAACTTTGAAAATTGAACTTCCAACAAAATGAGACTATCCCATATCATCATTAGGATCTTTATTCCTAAGAAAAACAGAATACTAAAAACTCATTGGTAAGAATGAACTATATCAAAGAAATAAATTCGTTTTACGATTGGCTCGAACTAAATTCCGTTTCTGATTCTGTAATTACTTTATGGCATGCTATGATGCATATAAATAATAAGTCGGGATGGAAAGTAGAATTTACGGTGGCTATATCAACACTACAGGTGAAGACGAGTTTAAGTAAATCTTCGATAATCAGAGCTAGAAACACGCTTAAACAACTTGGCAGACTGGATTTCAAAGAGAGAAAAGGCAATCAAAGTTGTATTTACAAAGTCATTGCGTTTCACAGTGACACGCAAAATGAAACACAATTCGTTACACAAGCCGACACACAAACCGTTACGCAAACCGATACCATTAATAAACTAAACAATACTAAACCAAACTCTATTCTTTTAGAAAAAGAATCAAAACAAGGTTTTATTTCAATTGAAGAATCTAAAGAATTATTTCCACAATCAGATCTGGCAAATCAACAATCAGAAAAAAAAGAAAAAAGTTGCGCAAAAAAAGAAAAATATTTCAATCAGGCAGACTTTAAGAAAAAGCTTATTGGTCTTGGAGCATTAGAAAAACATGCTGATGATTGGATTGAGGCCCGGAAAAAGAAAAGAGCTTCATTTACAGAAAGTGTTATTGATGCTGTTCTCAGGGAATGTGAAAAACATAATTATCCATTTCCTGAAGCAATTAGGCACTGTGCAGAGAATAGTTGGCAGGGATTCAAATATCAATGGGTAGAAAAAGAACAAAATGGAAAATCAAATAGTTACAACTCAAACAACGGAGTTAACAACCGTCCAGAAAATACAATTGGCAAGGGTGGGAAAAGATCCACTGCTGCCATACTTGCCGAACGAGCTCGTAAGCAAGCTGCCGGAAACAGTTACGGCGGAAATTTCACAACCGAAACTTAGATACTGCAATGAAGCCGCACGAATGATTTTCGCAAATAAAGTGGTTTTTGAGATAGATGCTAAAATTGAAGATGATGGCAATGATGATCCGGAAGATGCTTTAAGCCCTACAAACATAGCATTAAACAGGGTTATTGACTATGCAAAGAGGTCAGATCTGACAGAAAAGGAATTCATGATTGCTATTAGTATGGCCCAGAAAGGACTGTTGCAAATTGACGGTGAGAAAGTGAGATTTTTCCGTGAGATTAATCAAGCGCATTTTGCACAATATGAAATGGGTTACATAGATTTCAAAATCCGGGATCAAAAATACCAGAATGCTAAAGATTCAATTCAAAAATTTCTCTCCCCTCCGGAAAAGAAAATGACCCCTGAAGAATACGAAGCTTTAACATTAGAAAACATTCGAAAGGATTATCACAGGTTCAAAGCTGATGGAAAAACTTTAGCTACTCCCATTTTTTACGAATTGATTAAAAAAGATAAAGGCGACCGAGTAAAATTAGTTTTTGTTGAGAATTTTTTAAAAAATTATGCTCCAGAAACTGCAGAAGGCAAACTAAGTGCAGATGGTACTGCCCTACCAAAATTGATTAAAAAAGACGCATATCTGGAATTCCAGAACGAAATGATTAAAAACTATATCATCTATTTAAAACTTCATGAATCATCAGAAGAAATATGGATGCAACATTGGAAACGATTAAATGTTAAAAATGAAACCCGTAAAGATTAAACCAGAATTAAGAAGTCTTATCCAGACTTATCAGAAAAACAGAATTGACAAGACTTTTCATCCTTACAAAAAACGAAAATCAAAATCTAAACCATGAAAAATTTAATTATTAGTTTAATTCTATCGATTCTCTTGGCATCATGTTCATCTGATATTGAAACTTTCGAATATGACCCGAAATATCTAATCGAGATAGACTTTAAATCCGGCCAAATAAAAGAAGGAGGAAAAGTTTTAAAACCTGCAAGCTCAGAGATTTCAGCTATATGTGTAAAAGCAATCAATAACGAACCTCTTCCAGAAGACTACAATGCTAAAATACTTTGTATTGGATCTGGAGGAAATAATGTCGAGTACTTTTATGTTTTTATTTCTTCTTCAACAGTAACCGGATATTTTCTAGTGTCACGTAAAGAAGACAAATATTTGACACATATCGTTAATGCATTTGAGCAAAACAGCTGTCTAAAAAGATGGATTATGAGTTCTTAGACAAGAATCCAATAGACTTAAAAATACCATCCTCTTGCTTAATAAAAAGTTCTTGTAGATTGTTTTCTGGTTTAGTTGGGTAAAAAAGTTCCCGAATATCAATATCAAAATATTCTGCAAGTTTTACAAGCATATCAGCTTTTGGAAACGTGTTTCCTTGATTTAAATTTGAAAGAGTGGTCGTAGTTATGCCTAAATCTTTTGCCACATCCTCTCCTTTCAAATTACGCTCATTAATAATGTCTTTTAATCTTAATAGTTTCATAATATTATTTTATCCTACAAAGATAGAGTATCAAAAGTTTATTTTGATAAAAAAGGTATAAATCCAAAATAAATTTGGATATTATCAAAATTTGTTTTAGATTTGAAACAACTTAATCAAAAGAATGTTTTGATTCAATAATTAAAATTTATCATTTCTACTTAAAATTTGAGCTGACCTAGGCAAGTCAATAAACTACCTATTTAAAATTTGGCTGCCTGGCGGTGGTGGATCGCTGCCGGGCTTTTATTAACAATTAATATTAATTAAAAATGGACTTAGCATTACAAGAATTAGGGTTTATAAAGGTCAAATATTATGAATATACTTTGAATGTAAATAAAGAAGTGCCTACAGATTTAATAGTTTACTTGGGTGTTTCTGATCACAATGGTAAAGTGAGTAATAATGTTTTTCTCGATCAAAGAGGAGTCTCAATATTTTTATTTGACTTTGACAAAATAGAGCAAATAGATAATCTTTTAAAAGCTTTAAAAAAAGGTTGACCACCAATAACGGTCACATGGTTATTAGTTTTTCCGGGTGGCATTTGATCATTTCCGTCACCCGGTTTTATTTTAAACAATTAAAATCAAAAATATTATGAATAAGCAACAATTATTAAACCCAAGATTTAAAGTAATAAACACTTATCCAGGATGTGAATGGGAAATTGATGAAATACTAGATAGAGATTGGGGATTGGATGGAAATGATGAAGATGGCTTTAAACATATAGTTTCAGACTTCCCCCACTTATTTAAACCTTTAAAATGGTTTGAAGAAAGAAAAGCGGATGACTTCCCAATATATGTTGAATTAATCATCGACATTCCTTATTACGGATTAAAGAAAGGACAAATTGCACCAATCTACAAAATTGATGAACATATAAATAATCATATGAATAAAGCTTCTGCAACTCTATTTGGAAAGCCGCTGATAAGTTTAGATTCCGTAGTTCCTATCGATGTTCAATTAGAAGATGGCTTTCAAGATGAAATAAATAGAATGTCATGAGAGAAATAAAATTTAGAGCAAAAACTATAATTGGTGAAAAGTTGGTTACAGGTAATTTAATGTATTGGGGTGGGGATTATCAAATTTGGGAAACCGAAAAAGACGGTGAAACGCACAACTATCAAGTAATTCCCGAAACAGTTGGCCAGTATACCGGGCTAAAAGACAAAAACGGAGTAGAGATATATGAGGGGGATATTCTTGGTATGCCAGAGCATAAACATGAAGTTTGGAGCGGTTCTGTATATTACAAAGAAGGAGGTTTTTACATTACTCCAAATGGTGCCGAATCAATTTTAAATACTTATAGGACAGGAAGAAGTATTGTTATCGGCAACATTCACTCCAATCCTGAACTACTAAACGCGTCAACTTCTGACGCCTCAAACAACAACCTTTAAAGAAAAATAACAATGAGTAGCCACCAAGAGAAACAAGAGATCTTCGACGCTTACGCGAAAAGCAAAAACTTCACAGATTGGCCATCACTTCAGCATGTTTATAAGGTTAATTTGCTTAATAAAGATGAATTCATGTTGCATGTTTTCGCTGCCTGCAATCTAGTCCAGGAGGAACAGCAGAAGAGAATAGCGGAGAAAGCCCGAATTAATTTTCACGATGGCCACTTCAAGACAGATAAGCAATTAAAATACTATCAAGCCGGAGCGGACAATCTTACAGTTGACAAAGACTCCATACTTAACTGCGAAAACTTTATCAAATGAAAGCATTAGAAGAGCTAACAGCCGATATACGGGAGAAGCTGCCGAGGCTGAAAGAATTAGGTATAGGATGTATTTTTTGCTACCCAACCTCAGAAGACATTAGTTATATTGTTACTCAGGAAGAAAAAGAAATGATCTCTTTTAATAGAGTAGAAACATTCTCACAACATAGGGTTGAATATATATCTGTAATTCAAGAAACACGATTAATTATCGGTAAAGAACCAATGCTTAACGATGTGCTGGAATGGTACGATGAGCATGTTGAAATTACCGAGAATAATGGTCAAGGATTTTATACACGCGGATTCTACGATCAATTTGAAAACTGGATCGAATGGGATATGTCAAAACCATTCCTTAAAGACCAATCCCCGGGACTAATAAACTTCCTTAACGGATTGATAAAAAAATAACGTCTTCCTGACATCAGGAAAACTATAATCTAAAAAAACAAAACAATGACAAAAGAAGAGAAAATACCATTTACTAAAAATACAAAAGAAGCGAGACAAGCTTTAGAATCGTTAGGCTTTAGACCTCTATCATTCTTTCAGGGGAAAGAATTCATTTGTGGATTAATTTCAACTATAGCTAACGCTCGCGAATCTTGGAAGGAAAAAGACTATTCAACTTTTGATATAAAAGAAGATTATCATGAAGATAATCCTTGTGACTTAGAAACCTTTATCAAAAAAATAAAAACTTATGAAAACTAAACAACAGATAATAGAAAAGGCTTGGGGACTCAATTATAATGAATTCAAAGACTTCATCGACGAAGATGGGTGGGGGAAATATCCTGATTTTCAAAAACATGAAATGACTGAAAAAATCAAGCCTTTGGAATTTAGGTTTTCTGATTTTCGTCCTTTATCCCTACATGGGATAGAAAATAACAACGGCTGGATAAAAGTAGAAGATGTTCTTCCAGATGAAGGAAGAGAGGTTGTTTGTTTTAATAAAGCTTGGATTAATGAAGATTTTAATCCAAAAGGTATCAGAATAGGTTTTTTAAATGGTTCTGAATGGACCACAGCTCATTACTGGAATTATCAAGATACCTACGTTACTATCTCACATTCATATTGTGACAATGACGAAGAATTCAGTGATGAAATAAGAGAAAGTATAGATCCCACGCACTATAGATTAATTACCGACAAACCACCAATTTACTAGCCATGACAAAAGAAGAACAACTACGTATATACTCGGCTTATCTGCCGTATAAACTGCAGGTAGAATTTAAAAGAAATATTTATCCCGCCTCTGTTGAAATTCAAACTTTGGATTTAAAAAATTTGAGTTCAGTAATATATCAGGGGAAATCTAATTCTTTTAAAATGAAGCCAATACTTTGGGACCTCTCCTATCTAACAAAAGACGAATTTAATTTTATTTGGGAAAATGAAACAGATTCCGAAAGCCTTGAACAAGCAATAGCTTTAGATGCTGAATCATTTTTAACCTGCAAATTCTCTTATGATTTTTGGCAAGAATTATTTAAAAACCACTTCAACGTCTTCGGCCTACCGGAATGCGAATACATCAACAAAGCAACTTTAACTCAAAAACAATAATACAGTGATATGGACATTCTAGTAGAATTAAAATACAAATTAGCAAATTTTGGTGATGTTATCTCCCTTAAAAATGACTTTGTTTTCACCCTATTAATGAGAATTACAGATAATTCTGGAAGAAATATAAACAATATTCTGGACGCTGTTAAATCCTATATAGGATCTGAAAAAGAAAAAATTGAAATACTTCAAAATGATGAAGAATACATTTTAATCGTATTAAAACCATAAACATGAAAAACACACTAGAAAACAAATCTCTTTTCTTCGCCTTACACTGGGGCCAGAAAATAATGGCAGTAACTGTAAATGAAAATGATGTTCGTCAAAAAGTCGGTGGAACCTATATGGACAAATATCACATTAAAAGTTGTCATTTAGAACTTAATAGTTGCCTTAAAATATCTGATGAACAAGCCTTGGAAGTTGCAAAAAGATGCTATCAATCAGAAAAATATCTGAAGGTTGAATATGGCAAAATAATAGCTTCTAATCTTCATTATGCAAAAGATAATGATACAATGGGGTACAATGCAGCAGTAAATGAATATTTAAGGGCAGAAGGTTTTGCAGTTCCATATGACGGAAAATCAGTTTTAACCCTGATCAATTACGGTTGGATAAAATTAAAATAATCCCAGTAAGGAAAACCGTAATAATATTAGTAAATCAAATTTTAATTTTAAAAACAATTTTATCAAATGACAACATTGGAATTTATTTTATCTCTTACAACAATAGCTTTTTTAGGCTTGTTTATCGTTTCACTATCGGAAATAAGAGGTTTAGCCAGGATCATAGCCAGACACAAACAATTAGAAAAGACACAAGATCAATATTTGATTAAAGTCAAGTCTGATTATGATACCCTGCTGAAGCAAGTACTTAATTTGCTAAGAAATAGTAAAGAGTACCGTATGAAAGAAGTCATGGAAGAATTCATTGAATGCTGTACCGAAGAAGTAGAAATTGAACACTATAAAGAGAAGTTCAGAGAGGCTTTAAAATAGTAATTTTTAAAAATATTTATATTGTCTTAAAAACAATAATTTAGTAAATTTGTAATACTTTACACTCATGGAAAATTTAGAATTAATGTCAATGACAAGCTTTGTGAAAATGCAAAGTGACAAAATGTTTAGTAAGATTCAAGAGAGAGTTGGGGAGCCGAAATATACGGTTCTCCAATTTATCACGGAAGTCCCAAATTATGCTGATTTCCTCACTCAAGAATTGGAAGTCGGAATGATGGTCCCAATGGATAATGAAGGGAATCTTCTTATGGAACCGCACTCTGAAGAATCTGTTGATTTTTGGAATGAAGGGTGTGTGGATGAAGGGCAGAATGCCAAATATGGAGAATGGGAGGAAGCAAAAAAGAAATGCTTATTTCTGATAGATGATTATGAAGATGGTGAAGATGTTGTTTTTATGAATAATAGAAGGTTCATGATCTCAAAAGAAACCGGCCTTTTCATTTTTGGAAAATTCTCCGCACGAACTGTTGAAGAGTTGGCAAATTGTCCGGATATAACCCTGTACCTCTCCCCTGCTGCCTTAAAAAAAATCGGAATATAAACCCATAAAAAAACAACAATATGAATTTACTTGAAATTATGGCTTTTATGGCCTCAAATGATTTAGACATTACCCGTGCTGACACCTTCGTTGAAGGTAAAAGCGTTAAGCAGGGGGCACAGATAACAATGGGTGCAGATTTGAAAGCTTTAATAAATATTCAAACTGGCAAATGTACTCCTGTATTGTTTTTTTTGAATAATGAGCAATACAAACTTCTTTCATCCGGAAATACGGACTTGGAAACCCTAAAATCAAAGCAATGAAGAAGCAGGAAAAAATACAGGAAGCCTACAGCAGCCACTGGGAGAAGGTAAAACCCTATGTGGATGAAAACGGATGGTGTGATTTCAAGGCCCTATGGGGAGACTTTGGGAACTCTAAGGGGTTGGAGGGAATAGAACTTGAAACAATGGACCCATATGATCCAAAATATTGCTATTTCAAAAGACCTGTTTCTTTAAATGGAATTAATGACAATAATGGTTGGATTAAAATTGAAAGTGAAGAAGACCTTCCAAAAGAGAAAGGTCATTATTGGGTTAAAAACAAAGTGTCAGAAAATAGAATTGATTTTGATTACATTGATTGGGACTGTGAAACTACAATTGATCTTTGGATGGAGTTCAACACCCACTATCAAAGAATACCTCAACCAAAACCACCAATATATTAATTTATGCAGGAAATAAAAATAAATGGTCAATTGGTTTTTGAAATACGTTCAAAGAACCATTGGATTAATTCTTTCCCAGGAGCTATTGCAGATCTTCCTATGTCAGAAAAATATTTGTGGGTTGACAATAATGGAAATATTGCAACGTGTGGAGAAGACTTCATGTTTGCAGAAGATGCAGGAGCATACCCCATAAAGATCTACCATGTACAAAGAACCTGTCATATTGATCCAAAGAAAGAATCATACGTTAAGAGCTTAAATGCTCATATAGGACTTTAAAATTTAAGAATGAACCTTACAGACAAACAGAAAAGATTTTGTGAAGAATACCTGATTGATCTCAACGCAACACAGGCTGCCATCCGTTCCGGATATAGTTCTGATAATGCCAGACAGATTGGATCAGAAAACTTGTCAAAACTTGACATTCAGAATTACATTTCAGAACTTCAGGAAAAAAAATCACAAGAATTGGACATTACTCAAACAAAGGTGTTGCAGGAGCTTGTGAAGATTGCGTTTGGAGACGTGAAAAATTATTTTGATGATCTTGGCCGTCTTATAAACATATCGGACCTACAAAACGATGTTTCGGCCTCAATAAAGTCTGTAACGGTTCAATCTGAAAAGACGGAGCTGCGGGGTGAAGCCTTTGTTGAATCTACTGTCAAAAAAATAGAATCATATGATAAGTTAAAGGCTATCGACACCATAAACCGGATGTTAGGATTCTATTCAAAAGACAATGAGCAAAAGAAGGGGGATTCACAAGTCACAATATTTCAATTACCAAATAACAACAGATAATTATGCACAGAATAATTGATTTTAGATTCTTACTGACACCATTTTCAACATCTATATGGGTGTTTAAGGGTAACAGAAGAAAATATTTTTATGTATTCGGGTTTAAAATAGCCGATGTAGCAAGATAGTGAGTAGTATCAACATCATACGACCTCAAGAGGGTTATCAAATGGATGCTCTTTCCTCCCCCGCTGATATTCTTATTGGCGGGGCTGCTGCAGGTGTAGGGAAAACGTTTTCTTTGCTTTTAGAGCCTATCCGTCACATCAACGTTGAAAACTTTGGGGCTGTTATATTCAGGAAAACCACCCCAATGATCAGGACCGAGGGAGGTTTATGGGATTCATCAAAAAAAATATATGGTAAAATAAGCGGGGCCGATCCCCGGGAATACACTTTGGAATGGAGATTTGAAAGTGGAGTGAAATTGAAGTTTTCCCATCTGGATCCGAATACTTATGAAATGGACTGGCAAGGTCCGGAAATTCCCCTTATCTGTTTTGACGAACTTACACACTTCTCAAGAAAGATGTTCTTCTATATGCTGTCAAGGAACCGTTCAACGTGTGGGGTAAAACCATATGTTAGAGCTACGTGCAACCCTGATCCTGATAGTTGGGTTGCAGACTTCATTGCATGGTGGATTGATCAAGATCCGAATTCTCCCAATTACGGTTTTCCTATTCCGGAAAGACAAGGTGTGTTAAGATACTTTTACAATCAGAATAATGAATTGGTTTGGGGAAGCTCTTATGATGAAGTTTACCGGAAATGCCAGGAGGATATTGATGCGCAGGTTCAGAAGTCTAAAGGATTGGTTCAGCCTAATGACTTTATCAAATCGGTCACATTCATTGCGGGATCAATATATGATAATCAGGAGTTATTGAGAGTTAACCCGGCTTATTTAGGTAACCTCAACGCACAGGATGAAGCTGAAAGGCAAAGACTTTTATTGGGTAACTGGAAGGTATCTTCCAAGGGTGATGATATTTATTCATTCAAGAAGTTCCTGGACATATTCACCAATTCTTTTGTTCCTCATGGTGAGAAGCGTATAACAACCGATATTGCAATGAAAGGATCTAACAAGTTCACCATTTGGGTTTGGTCCGGAAAGCGTGTGTTGGATTTCTTTGTGATGGATAAGTCAAAAGGTAATGAGGTTATTGACCTGATTAAGCAAGCTGCATTCTCATACAATGTTCCGGAAAGCAATATCCTATTTGACAATGACGGAGTTGGCCAATTCGTTGATGGGTTCATTCAAGGTGCTCAAGAATTCAATAACGGTTCACGGCCGTTACCAAATGATGAAACAGAAGAAATTGAAAATTATTTCAATCTCAAAACTCAGTGCTACTACAAGTCAGGTGAAGCCGTTTCAATGGGTGAATATTACATTCCTCCCGAAGTGGCGAACAAGAGATATGATGATGAAATGACATTGAAAGAAAGAATGATATGGGAAAGAAAGGCAATCAAGCGAGATAAGATTGATGATGAAGGGAAACTTCGTATAATGAAGAAAAGCGAAATGAAAAATCTTCTTAGTGGAGAAAGCCCGGATGTTCTTGATGGCTTTATGATGAATGAATGGTGGTATTATAAAGTGAATCAAATTGCACCTGTACACTCCCACTCTTCCAGAGATTTTGACAATGGTCTTGAGTTACTAAACTTTTTAGATTAAAATATTGTTTTAAAAACAATATTTTTTATTTAAATTTACACAAACATTTAATCTTACTAATTATGCTAAATCCAGAACAAGTTGAAGAAACAATCAAAGATGTTGAGGAAATGAAAGCAAAGATCCTCAAAAGGCATCAGGATAATCTAACCTTTTGTATAAGAACTGAATCGGTTTTTAATCAATATGTCAATTCCCTTTCATACGCAACCGGTACCGTCAGAAGTGAAGGCAAAGGAGCATTTAAGCCTCAACCACTAACATCAGTATTAGGTAAACAAGTTAAAACACCTGTCCCGAAAACATTACAACTTACGCCAATTTCAATTTCTGATGAAGAATCATTCAAGGAAACAATCCAGCTGCTTCATGATAATTTGCTTAACCGAGATAACATTGATTTATTAGATTCTTTAAAAGAAATTGAAATACGTGGTGTTGCAAAGGTTGCTGGTCTAAATGATTATAGAGAAGCCAAAATTGATGGTGCTTATATTGAAAAAATCAAGGAAAAGATCATTGCAAACCAAAACCTTGAAACAGAAAGAGAAGCTGCAAAAAAAGTACTTAACGAAGCCTCAACTGGTAATGTAAATCTGGACAATGAAGTGAAGACTGGTCAAACTGATCAGAAAAAGGAACAACAGATTCCGGATCCGGCTGAAACTGCAATCCAAGAATCTCAAACGCCTACTGTTGTTGCAAACCAAAACCTTGAAACAGATCAGGTTTCTAAAGGCAATAAAACGACTACAACGCCAAACCAAAACAAGAAATAATGGATTTTCACTTCAAAGGAAAAAAGTATTCATTGCCCGTTACACTTAATCAGATCACAGTTCGTCAAAGAATTGGATTTGATCAGTTATTTAGGGAAGAAATAAAGCAGCTTCACGACAATATTTTCCAGAAGGATGAAGATGGGAATGAACTGGAAGTGGATGAAATGGATATTTCTCTGATGAATGTTTCCATTGCAGTAATGAATATTTCATATTTCACGGGAATTCCGATTGAAGAAGTTGAAAATGAAATGAACATTGATGATGTAATGAAATTATATTTTTCATGTTTTCACCAGTTGTTTGAAGAGCAGGACCATATTGAGTTACAAACAGATTATTTATTTAATGACGAATTCTGGAAGATTGAGCCACCAGTCCTTTCTAATGAAAGTAAGATCACCTTCAATGAGCTGATTACTTCAAAACAGATTATTAAGCAAATGCAGGAGTTATCTGTTGGTAAATGGGAAGCCATCCCCTACCTGGCTGCTATCTATCTTAAAAAAGAAGGAGAAGAGTTTCAAGAAAGTTGGCTTTCACCTGGTAACGAAAGACTAGAATTAATGTATGATTTACCTATGGATATAACAATGGCGCTAGGTTTTTTTTTGCAGAATTCAATGAATATGTACTTGGAAACTTTAGTGTATTCACAGGAGGAAAATCAGGAGATGGACCAAATTTAGCAGCGCACTTTGAAAAATGGGGATGGGTAGCATTCTTGACATATGTTGCCGAAAAGGGAACGATATTCTACCGGAACAATGAAAAGTCAAACCTGCAAAATATAAAGGAAACTAAAGCTTATGACATTCTTATTTGGGCTTCTGAACAAAAAGATCATGAAGAGTTCATCCAGGAATATTATGAAAGTTTAAAAACGAATTAAAATAATAAAGCACTTATCGAACGGGGTGGTTAGTAAACATTCAATGATCATTTAATTTCAATAAACCCTAATCAGCACAGAAGATCTTTTAAGTGCTTTAAATGCAAAGTTGCCCGAGTGGTCTAAGGGAGCCGATTGCAACCCGGATGTTCAGCAGTTCAAATCTGCTACTTTGCTCAAACTTTTTTTCATTTGTGTGTTTTCCCGGTTGAAATAAAGTAGACCGGGTTTTACTCACAAATATTGTCTTAAAAACAACATATTTAAAAACATATTTAAAATGAATCAACAACAGCAAGATTTTGAAAAATTATTCAAAGAAAGACTTGAAGTAGTAAAATTTGAAATTCCAAAAGAGAATGCACACCATTTAATTCCCATCTGGAAAAAATTAATGGATGTAAGTTCATTATATCACTTGGATTGTGATGTTTCCATCTATGGAGGGTTATTGAACGAACTATTGAAGGAAAAGCCTGAATTTAATTTGTTCACAGTTTCTTTCTTGCTTAATGCACTTACAAGGACATCTCCAAAAGAACTGGGGATTCCTGCAAACGAATATCATGTTTATCTGTTCTATTCTGATGATCTATCAAAACAATGGAATGAATTGGTTATTCCAATCAGAACTGAACTTATGAATAAACTGCAAACACAAGCTGCCTTGCAGATGCCTAAAAACGGTAAGAATGTAATTCCATTCAAAGGAAGATAATGGAAAATAATAATCAAATCAATAAAGCCCAGTTGGGAGCCGGTTGCGTTGTAATCTTAATTATGGCTGCAGTCTGCATTGGTTTAGGAATTATCATTCATAAATATTGGTTTTGCGGATGTTAAAACCCATTCACATATTAAAAGGTTGGTTCCGGTCCTACTTTTCAGTGTCAGAAAAAATAAGAATACTTTCTGAACAAAGACTTGTAGTGTGCCGGAATTGCCCTTTTGCTGTTGAGAAATCTTTTTTAAAGTTTAGAGAGAATCAAGCAATGGAGGAAAAAACAAAGGCATGTGAAAAATGTGGTTGTCCAATCATTGAAAAAAGCCTGGTTGAAGATGAAAAGTGTCCAATGAACCTATGGAAGAAATAAAATGAATGAATTAGGATTATATCAATTATTTAAAGACATCATTACTAAATCAAAGGTAATGAGAAGATTTGTGACCGGACCAAATTATGGTGATGAACTTAATAAAGACAATGCAGGTGAAGTTCTAAAAGATTTTCTGAAGGGAATATCAGACGGAAATAAATATCCTATTTGTATAATGTTTCCACCAGTGGAACTGCCAAACTTTGACACCAATTGGAGCAAATATAGATGTAGATTATTGTTTCTTACTCCACAATATAATGATGTTAACGGAACTCAAAACAGAAACCCTTTCAATAACCTATCGCAACATACTACCGAACAGATTTGGAAGGATATGGGGGTTTGTGCCAAAGACTTCCGAAGATTCCTGAATATGTTAATTGAAAAATTTCCAGAAGCCGGTTTGAGAGAATGCACATCTATTGATATGATAGAACGTTTTTCAGGTGTTGGGAATGACAACCTTGCAGGTGTAGGATTAACATTTGAACTTGACCTATCAATCAGCTGTGATATTGAAGACTATTCTGTAGATGATATTAACAATTTTACTATAAACACAAACGAATTACACCCACATCATGAGCATTAAGAATATAGCTGCCAAAATTCCGGATGAAGTAAGAAGTCAGGTTCTACTTACAGAAAGTGACATAATTTCAAATACTGTTGCAGTTTGGGATAACTCCAATATGCAAAAATTGTTGAAGATCTGGCACACCTTTATTGAACCTGGAAAAGAAGTGACAAGCTGCCCAATTTGTTTAAGAAATATTCTTACAAACTTTAATCAAATGAAACCATTTCTTATTGAACTTGAAAATGAATATCAAAAGCTACAAAGATTATGAATGCAGAGTTACAGCGTATTTCCCAGATCTTAAATGAAGGTATTATTCAAGAATTACACCTTCAAGGACATGTTCTGTTGGATGAACTTGAGGCTACCATCAAAGGAAATGTAAAAATTAAAGAACAGAAAAACATTAGTATTCTGGAAGGCTATGCAGTAGACTATATTCAAAAAATGGAATTTGGGGTTCGCCCTTCAGAATTAGGGAGTGCATCTACCCATTTAAAAGCTTTGTATGGTTTTTATCTCAAATTAGGTTTTGACGCAAAAAGAGCATTTAAAAAAGCTAAAAGACTTCTTCCTCATCATCTACGTGAAGGTGTACCAACAGAATATTCAAGAATGCTTTCAAAAACAGGAGAAAGAAGATATTTCATCCAGGCGACTTGGAAAAAAAAAGAACGTGAAGTTGACTCTGTAATGGATAAAGGAATGGATACTCTTTTTTTTAATGAACTTGATAAACAAAAATCTGAAATAATATAATGCCAGTTACTGCAGTTACATATCAACCAGAGACAGATTCATTGAATTCTGCTTATAGACCATTTATTTTTAGATGTAAGGCTCAGATTCCAAATTCAACAACAGATAAATATATTTGTCCAGTTGTGTATTGTGATATTTATGTTGAAGGTATTTATTATAAAACACTTTCAAGAACACAATATATAAAAAATGACGGTTTGTCACCTGAATATGAATTTGATATACAAGATACAATTCAGGAATTAATGGATTATAACCTTCCCATAATGAATGGTTTTATTGTTGAAAAGTTCACTAATACAATCAAACATATATATGTCAAGTTCCGGAATGGATTTAATGACCCCAATGGTTTTATTAAAAGTGAGCAATTAGAACCAATTCAAGGTACTTCATCGACTCAACCAGTTTCTGGTGGTGGAACAAAATCAAATGAAGTGTATGGATTGAATTCTGTAATACAACATGAGGAAAGCCAAAACTTTGATGAGCTTTTAGATTCGTACAAAACAGGATTATGGGCCTATGGAACTTATCCATTGACGAAGCGCCCTATGGTTTATTTATTTTGTAAAAACGACAGTTCTCACTTCCCTATTATCTCAAATGTAGAACCAAAAGAAGTTTGTATAAAATATAAAACAGTAACTGGTGAAGTAATCACTATTTGTTCAGACAAAATCATGCATTGTCCCTTTGTTTCTAATGTAAATGTTGTTAAGAAAATAATTGGCACTACACAGGAATTTGAAATCACATGGACAAATCCAGTCATTAACAACCAATCTGCAGTCAGAATTTACTGGAAAAAACAAAATACAGCCACTTGGACCTATCAAGAATACCCGATGATGCAACCGGTAATCATATCTGTTGATTCAATTGGAGTTATGAACTTTAGATTAATGGTGATTGGAAGTTGTATTTCAAATTCATTCAACGAATTACCAGAGATAACAATTTAAAATGACTTCAATATGAACAATATATATTATATACCGGAAGGAGTAACAAACCTAAAACCATTATTTCCGCAAATTGATTGGTCAAAAATAGTAGAGTACTCCATAGTTGTCAAAGGGAATAATAGTTCTACCATAGCAGAAAGCCGCATTAATAAAGTTGATTGTTGCTGTCTTGATGATAAGGTAAGAATACATTTCATTAACTCATTTGGTGAGATTGATTCCGTAAACTTCATTCGAGTTCTTGAAGAAACTGAAACAAAATCTGAGTCGTGGGAAAAGTCTCTGAAGTTTCCTTTAGATCGATCTAAAGGAGGGAGTTATAGAAAAAATATAACCTCAAATGAAACATACGAAGTTGAAACGAGATGTTACGGTGAATCTGATCAATATTGGTTTAAAGACTTGATGAACACACCGAAATCATGGATAGAATTAAATCTTCCAAACGGATTCAAGGAAAGTATCAAAAAAGAGTTTATACCCATTGAAATTGCAGATTTGAAATTGATTACTCGTAAGAATGAAAGAAGATATGAATACATTGTTAAAATCAAGTTTACAATGAGTAATGATAATGTAACATTAAGATAATGGCAGGAGGTGACTATTTAAGACTTATTTTAGATAATGAGGAATTGGATATTGACACCAATTCTGATTTCCCTATTGCTATAGATTATCAACTGGAAGATGTTGAGAATTTCCAAGCTAAAAAAAGCAGTGAATCAACTGGAATTAAACTTCCAGCAACACAAAGTAATCAAAAAATCCTAAATACATTCCATAATACTTCAGTAGAAGATTTAACGCCTAATGAATTTTTTAAAGGAATGAGAAGAATTGTGATTGAGGCAAATGGTGATGAAATATTTATAGGAAAAGCATTACCAAAAAAAGCTTTCAGAAAGGCAAATAAGCCAACATCTTATGAAATTGATGCTTTTGGAAACAATGGTGACTGGATTATTGATATGAAGGAACTGACATTATTTGAAATATTAAAAGATTTACAATTAATATTTGATAAAAACACGATTATTAATTCTTGGAATTTTGATGGAACAGATGAGAATCTTCCATATGTATTTGCACCCGTCAAATATGCCGCTCCTTTAGATCTTCAAGACAATAATGATAAGAGTTATCATATAAAGAATTTTAGACCATCTCTATCAAAGTACTTCATTACTTACTGGGCTTTTAAAATGTTTGGATATAAAATAAAATCTGATTTTTTTGATTCATCGTTTTATCGCAGACAAGTTCTTTTGTGGACTTTTGGAAATTTCCTTACATCCGGAGGAACAAAGTATGATATACACAAGTTTTTAGCAAAAAGTGATATTGAAAGGAGATTTGAGGAAATGGATGATTTTGTTGATCTGAATGTAAGAGATACCCCAACACCGTGTTTTGATAATAACAACACTGTTCCTGGTGGAGATTATCGGGGTAATGATGAACATGGAGGTGGTACAGATATGGTTTGGCAATATAAGACGCCTCATTATGGCCCCTTAGAAGTAACGTTTTCTTTACAGCTTTTCTATGATTATAAAATAGATCTGTCTTCCATTGTAGAACTAAATGTGTTTTGGTATCAGAAAAATGCTTCGGGAATGGTGCAGAAACAACAGAATCAAATTTTTGATCACCAAGCCCCGACCGTTGGAAGTACAGAAGGAAGTGATGTTGCAAATGTATTTTTCTCAACTCTTGTTCAGCCAAATGACGAAGTAATCTGTAAAGTAAAACTAAGAGTAAAAGAAAGTAAAACAGCAACTGTTGCTAGATGTACTCTTAAGGTTGACCAATTTCAAATTGAATACTTCAAAATTCCGTTGGGAGGTAATGTTTCTTTTGATTCTTACCTGCCATTTCAAAAACATAAATTTTTAGATTTTCTAAGAGGTGAAGTTGATTTATACAATCTATCATTTCAAACAGATCCTGTAAACAAGGAAGTACTGATTGAACCTACTCATGAATATTCTATTACTCATGATCAATCACAAAAAAAGAAAGGTTATTTCAACGGCAATGTGATTGATTGGACTTATAAAGAAGATATTTCTAAAGAAAGTCATGTTGAAATCTACAACAACAACGCAAGAGAATTCGTATTTAAGTTTAAAGATGATTCTAATGATGGAGCATTGAAAATTGTTCAAGACCGGTATAAAATCACACTTGCAAGCGGTAAATATTTATTTTCTGAGAGATTTAAGGCAGAAAAAAAAGAGTATGAAAATAGATTCTATTCACCTACTATGCACTTTAATGTCGACGATTTTTCAGATGTGACAGGTCAAGCACCACAAATAATTTGTATGGTTCCAGAAAACATTTCAAATACTTCAAGTGGTGAATCTCAAAATACATTTTCGCCAAAAACAGCATATTATAAAGGTCGTGTTTCTGGTGTTGGAGGCTGGAGATTTAAGGACAATGATGGTTCAATTACAACTTATAATGATTTCCCTTATCTATTCGCTGTAAACTATAAAAAAGGTGGTGAAAATGATCCTATCCTTTCCTATACAGATGAAAAGATTGGTGATTCTGGAAGCTATGTCTTAGGTCGTGGATTAATTAAAAGATTCTTCTGGCAAAGATTAGCGATAATGAATGATGGAAGGCAACTAAACACTTACATGGATATGACAAACAAAGATGTAACAAACTGGTTTCATCGTGAAAGAATTGCCATACATGGTGAATTGTTTGAACTTATTAAAATTGATGGCTATAAGGCATTAAAAGATACTTCAACCGGATGTTTGTTGAGAAAATGGGTGCCGGTTTCTGAGAGAGAAAATAAAAATACATATCCAAGTGAAAAAAGCATTTTGACAGATGCTGTCGAAGTTTTGACTGAACCGATTAGTAACACTGACAATACAATTATTGATAAAGTATTTGACACGCAATACAACCGATTAATGTGCTTGTATACAGATATTCCGCGATAAAAATTTTTAAAGTAAAATATTGTCTTTAAAACAATAAATATGGCTAATATTACCAAAATATATGAAGTAAAACTTCAAGGGCAAGGTGTTGTTCTTGCAGACATGAAAAAGGTCAATAAAGAATTTGATGATGCGAGAAAAAGATGGAAGCAGCTTAAGGATTTGATTTCTCAAGGTGGCCTTTCTTCTGGAGATGCTACAAAGTATAAGGAAGAAATGAATCAGGCAAAACTGGAAACCGAACGCCTGAGACAGGAGACCATCCGTCTTAAAAACGAGACTTTAGCACTCAATAATGCCAACAAACAACAAACTGCAGAACAAAAAAGATCTCGTGAAGAAACCCGTAATAGCACGAGCGAATGGAAACTACTTCTTAAACAATTAAATGAAGCCAGAACTAATGCTAAAAATTTAGGGGTAAAATTTGGAATCGATTCTTCAGAATTCAAAACTGCACAGGCTGAAGTTACCGCATTAGATAGTAAAGTGAAGCAGATTGAATCACGCCTTGGCCAGTTTCAAAGAAATGTTGGTAATTATCCCGGAAATCAAATGTTGCAAGGTTTAAATAAAAATACTCTTGAATCATTGGTTAAGTCCGGTCTTGGTAATGTTATTGCCACCCAACTTAATGAGGCTAAAAATAGAGTTAGGGACCTTGATGCCGAATTGTCCGTATTGAAAAATAAACTTGATGCAGTTAAGACAAATGGAACTGGAGACCTTGAAGCTATTCAGAGAGAAATTATTGAAAACAGAAATGCAGCTTCCCAATTTTCAAGCGCAATCAATCGAATTCAAACAGATTTAAGGAATACAGGGACTATTGGGGCGCAGGTGACGAATAACCTTAAAAATTATTTTAAGAACCTTAAAGGGGAAATCACTGGCTTTTTAGTTGGATATCTTTCTTTTAATACTGCAATTGCCAAAACTCAAGAATTGGTTCAAAATACTTATGAGCTAAGTGATAGTGTTACTTCAATGGAGGTAGAGCTTCAAAAGGCTGCTGGTGGCGCTCAAAGTCTTGTTGATAAACTAGCACAACTCGACACCAGAACAAATCTAAAAGAATTAGTTAACATTGGAAATATTGCTATCAAAGCAGGAGTTGATGAAAATGATCTTGCAGGCGTTGTTTCCGGTATTGATAAGATAAAAACAGCTTTTGGTAAAGATTTCGGTGATGTTGAAACCGGTACCGAAAGTTTGGTGAAACTCATCAACGTTTTTGAAAATGGAAGAGTTACTGAGCAGCAAATGTTAAGAACTGGTAATGCTGTGCGTACGCTCGCAAATGAATCTGTTGCTTCTGTTCCATTTCTGAATGATTTTGCAAAAAGGATGGCCGGTTTAAAGGGAATATCAGAAATAACATTGCCAGCGGTTCTTGGTCTAGCCTCCGGATTTGAGCAATATGGACAATCTGCGGAAACATCTTCTACTGCATTGGTTCGAATCATTCCAAAACTAGCAAGTGATACAGAGAAGTTTGCAAAGTTTGCAAAAATGACAAAGAAAGAATTTTCTGACTTAATAAATACTAATCCAGCTGAAGCACTTATTCGTGTTGCAGAAGGAATTACTAAAGATAAGGCTGGAATTGAAGAATTGATTCAATCTCTTGGAGATTCTGAACTTGCTAAAAAAGGTGGAGCTGGGATTGTCACAGCATTAGGTGTACTTGGAAAGAACTCAGAAACATTCAGAAAAAGTATTAAAAGTGCAGGTGATGCATACAAGGATACTTCCAATATTACAGATGCTTTTGATAAAAAAAATCAAAACCTCGCTGCTGGGATGGACAAACTTAAAAAGAGTTTTACCGATATGGGTAATAATAAAAATCTACAAGCTTTTTTACGAGGTGCCATTGTCTTAATTACTGCAATTACAGGCGCAATTGGGGCTATTCCTTTGACTGGATGGATTACTTTAATAACTCTTTTAACTTTAGCTTATTGGAAAAACATTGAAGCCTTAGCAGTTTCAATTTCACAAACAATTGTTTATGCTGCCAGAACTGTTATTGGAAATGCCTTAATCACTGCTTCCAATATTCTTATCAGAGCTCAGACTTTAGCTTTACTTGCAGCCAATGCAGCATGGAGAGTATTAAATGCAACAGTAGTTCTATTTTATAGCGTAATTCCAGGATTAAGAGCCGCATGGATATCCCTTAACATTGCTATGGCTACCACGCCCATTGGTTGGATTCTAGGGGGTATAATTGCATTAGGAGGTGCAATTGCTTTACTAAGTGCAAGAACAGAATCCAGTGCTGAAAGTATGAAGAAACAAGGAAATGCAATGAAACAATCTGCAATGGACATGAAGTTGAATTCTGAATTAACCAAAAAAGTTACTGAC
Organism: Chryseobacterium lactis; assembly: GCF_003815875.1. Classification (NCBI taxonomy): domain Bacteria; kingdom Pseudomonadati; phylum Bacteroidota; class Flavobacteriia; order Flavobacteriales; family Weeksellaceae; genus Chryseobacterium; species Chryseobacterium lactis. The sequence goes on along the minus strand of NZ_CP033924.1, from coordinate 2,237,276 downwards.
GCAACAGTTGATACCATAGCCAAAATTGAGATCTTAACCCGTATTTTAAAGGATAATACTATTGCATTAAGCACAAAAAAAATTGCACTTCAAGAGCTAATTAATATTAATCCTCAATATTTAAATGCTCTTACTCTCGAAAATGTTAAAACAGCTGAAGGAACAAAAATTCTTGAGGCCTACCGGAAAAAGATTCTTGAAGTTGCCAGGGCAAAAGCTGTTGAATCACTTGTTCAGGAAAAGCAAAAAAAATTGGTTGAGCTTGAGATGAAGGCAACTGATGATGCCAATGCAAAACTTGAAGCAGATAAATATAAAAACAAGGTTTTTGACAGCCGATCTTGGGGTGAATTCGCTCGTGGTGTTGGTGGAATGATTGGAATTGGCCCTGGTGATGCTGAAGATGTTTATAATAATAATCTAAAGGAGAGGATTGATCTTCAAAAGCAAATAAATACTTTAACAAAAGAGCAAGTGCAAAATGTTGCCAAGGGGACAACTAATGGATTCACTGAAAATAAAGGTAGTAGTGTTCCATCAAGAACATTAGCTGCTTTAAGAGAAGAAATACAAGCTTTAACAGCTGAATTTGATGCAGCTGAAATCGGATCTAAAAGGTATAATGAACTTGACAAACAAATTAAACAAAAGCAAGCCTATCTTGATTCCCTTACCAAAACCGAAAAAAAAGCTTCAGACAAAGGGTCGAGATTAACGGGAACACAGAAAGATTATATTAGAGATCTTGAAGCTAATAAAAATAATGAATTATCAGTCTTGGAAAAGTCTTTTATGCAGGGATCTATTCAGGAAGATGATTATCTTAAAAAAAGTCTAGCAAGTAACAATAAATACTATGATGCTAAGATTGCGTATTTGAAGAAAGGAAATGCAGAAGAAAGAAAGCAGGAATCACAAGCTCAATTGGACAAAATAAAGGCTACAAAGGAAACTAATGAAAAGTTGTATAACATTACCAAAAAAAGATTTGATGATGAATTGAAAAATGAAGAGGATGCAATAGTGAAGAAAAGAGACCTTGTTATTAATTCCCCTTATTCTAATGAACAAGAAAAATTAGATGCTGAAAAATCATATTATGAAGAAAGTACAAGTATGCAGATTAGTTATAATCAGAAACTACTGGATTTACAATCTCAATATTCTAAAGGTTCCATAGAAGAAACAAATAGTTTATTTCGAGCTGTCAAAGAAAAATTAGATGCTGAGAATAAAAATAATCGTGAATACCGTATAAAAGCTACAAGAGTTTCTTTTAAAGTAGTGGATGAAACAACAGAAGATTTGGCCAACTCAAACGAAATGTTATCAGCTTCTGACAGAAAACTAGTTTTACAAAGCAAAGAGCTTAGTAATGCACAGAAAAAAATTGAACTTCAAAAAATTTCTGCACGATTGGAATTACAAAATACTAATGCGGAATTAGGAAGTGTCATTGCCAAAATAAGGCTTTTAGAACTTGAAATGCAAAAGCGTGAACTGAATAATGATGAGATGAGAGAGTTCAATAAGCTGCTAAAAGAAAGGCAAAAATTAGAGGGACAAAAGGCTGAAGCGGAACAAAATTATAAAGATTCAAAATCAACAGTCTCTTCTGGGATTCCTGGAAGTGGTGTTTCAGGACTAGCCTCATCTCTTACAAAATCTATCTCTGGCAAGGATGGAAAATTTATGATTGGTGATAAGGATTATTCTGAACAGGCAGGACTTGTCATTGCTGAATCATTTAATATAGCGCAACAGGCTATGAATGATTATTTTGACGCAGAACGTGCCAGAATTGAACAGAGTAAACAATTAGCATATGAACGTATTGACATTGAAACCCAGCAACTTCAAAGATTTGCTCAATCATCATCTGAAAGAGAAAGCATTGAACGACAAGCCAATGAGAAAAAGAAAAAAGCAGATAAGGAAGCCGGAGAGAAGTTGAAAAAAACTAAGAAAGCTGAAGCTCGAATTGCCTTTTTAGTAGAACTTGGTAACATTTGGAGTACTGTAATGCAATTAGGGCCAATCGCAGGGCCAATATTCGGTGCAATTCTATCAACACTAGCCACAGTCAGATTTGCTTCCACTATGGCTAATATAGACAAAGTTCAATATGGTTTTGGTGGACAGTTTAAAAAAAGATTTGGTACAGGTGGACGCTTGGACAATGGTTCTTACCATTCTGAAAATAACGGAATGCCCATCATTAATCCAAAAACAAATGAGGTAGAAGCTTTTATTGAAAAAGATGAAGCTATCATCAACAAAAATTCCATGAAGGACCAAAGTACATATACAGTCACCGGAACGCCCTCCCAAATTGCAAGTAAAATCAACTCCATTGGTGGGGGAGTAGATTGGGATGGTGGAGCAACAATGAAGAAATTCATGAAAGGAGGAACGTATCTGGGAAGTAATCTACAGCCCCCCATATTTAGAAGCTATTATGAAAAAGCAAGTAGTACATTCGGAAACACTGGCAACCTTGACCGACTTGATAGAATTGAACAAAGTATCGAAGAATTGGCAGCTATTCAAAAAAAGGAATCTATGAGAAAAACATATGTTGTCCAAAGAGATATTACGAACTCGCAAAATGAATCAAAAAAACAATCTGAAATCGCAACATTATGATGACATTTGAAGAATTAAAATATTTGATTATAGATAGCCAAAGGAAGATTGAAATTAACAAACTTTTCTTTCTTTTTGTAAAAGCACAGTCATACATTGATATTCTAAGAATAGTCAAGTCTGAAGGAAACTATCGATGGATATTTAATAATGGTTTCCGGGATTTAATCCAATATTTCCCAGTAGATGATTTGGAATCTGAAGGATTTTATAACCGGGAGGTAACTTTGTCAGATATGAACACAGATATTATCTTGTTGGAAAATGGTACATTAAACTTGACACAAAATAATTCTTCCCGTTGCAGGGTTATAACTTATGCTGCAAGAGCATATATTACCTTGAATAATACTTCTATGGTTGAGATAGAATCAAACAGAAGATCCGTTATCAGTGTTACAGCTAATTCATGGGCCTACGCTTACTTAACTGCCAGAGATACTTCTCAAACAACTTTAAATGGCAATGATAAAAGTACATTCATGTTCAATGGATGGGGAAACTCTTACACAACATCTAATTTACAGCCGGAATCTTACGTGAATGCAGTTTTAAATGACAGTGCCAAAATAATAACAAATACACAAAATATTAATGCAAGAAACAACGACAAATCCCAAATCATCTCTTAGTGCTGATTATAAAAATATTGCTCTAGAAATGGCAATTGCTGATTTTGATAAATTCTGTATGTATGCAGGAGTCAATCAGGTTCAATTAAAAGCCTGCATAGAACGTAAAAAAGGCCTTACCTTTGGTCAGATATCTCAAAAACTTAAAGTTCCAAAATCAACCGTAAGGAATATTTGTGAAAGGTGCTTAGTGTAAAATTAAAAACCGTGCCTGAATTTCGCACGGTTTTATTGTTTTTAAAACAATATTTAAATCTTTCAAAATATCTTTGTTACTGATAAATTAAGGCATGAAAAAGATTCCAATTTTTAATTATAAAGTTTCCAATAATGGTGAAAGACTTGATGTCTTCATTGATGGAACTATTGTGGATGCCGAAACCCAGGAGATCCTGCAAGATTGGTTTAATGATCAGACTTCAGTTTCATTCAAGTCCTTCCGTTCAGAAATTCTTGATTCTGGTTTAAAAAACATCAGAATCACAATCAATTCATTTGGTGGACAGATTGGGGATGCTATGGCAATGCATGATTTCATTCAGCAGCTTGAAAATGATGGATATGCTGTTGAAACTATTGGAATGGGAATGATCTGTTCGGCTGCTACCTATCCCCTATCGGCTGCAAAAAACTCTAAAATTTCCCCTAATTCTTGGTACATGATACACAATGTTTCCGGATTTGCCTGGGGAGACGTTAATGAGGTGGAAAAACAAGCTAAAAACTTGAGAAACTTCAATAACAGTATCAGGGATTTTTATGTGAATCTAACAGGAAAGTCCAAAGAACAGGTTGAAGAATGGATGAATGCTGAAACATGGTTTACCGGAACACAGGCAGTTGAAAACGGCTTTGTTAGTTCGACAACTGACCAAAAAGAGGAATTTAAACCTATTAACAAGACAGATTGGAATTTTAAAAATCAAAATGCATTAAATGTATTTAACTCTCTTGCCACTACTCCACCAACAGTGGAAGATCCTGAAAAATTAATTCAAAATTTAAATATGAACAAATTAACAGATGCTATTGTAAATGCATTTAAAGCACTGAATTTGGTCCCAAATGACAAAGGTGATAAAACGGACCCTTTAACAGTTGAAAACCTTACTTCAGCTTTAAACAATGCTTTGAAAGATTTTGACATGGAACCAAAAGTCCCTACTGATGAACAAGTAAGTACAGCACTTACAAATTTCTTCAAAAATGGATTTCCGGAAAACATGATTGCACAGATTACAAATGTTGTGAAAGAAAATGTTAAACCTGAAAACTTCAAAGATTCTGAAGACTTCAAAGGTTTTGAAAACAGAGTTACAAAAATTGAAGAAACAGTTGCTAAGAATATGGGACAGGCGAAGCCGAAAAATAATGGTGGAAATTCTGAATCCAAGTTTGATGCAGATGATGTTGGATTCTCTGAATAATAATAACAAACAATAATATGACTGGCTTAGAAAAAGATGTGCTACAAAATGGCCTTTGTGAGGGCTGCGAATGCACCGGTTTTGTTGCAAAACTCAACTATGTAGTTGATGCAACAGCCAAAACAGCTACGGTCACCGATGCTTCCACATTTGGCGCAGGTGATGATCTAAATGTTGCAAACATTCATGTTTACGACAAAAACGGAAAAGAAAAACACGGGCAAATTACTGCAGATGCAGGAAATGCTGTGTTAGACATTTCAAGTTTGAATTTATCAAGTATTGACATTCTGGGAACTGTGATCAGCACCAAAGGATGTAAAGCCGATTTAGGTATTTACAGTATTGGCAGTGTTGCCCTTTCTGGTCAGCTTGGAAACAAAAATAATCAAGGAGTAAGAGACTAAAAAATTAAGCTATGAACGAAAGATTTTTAGTAGGACCAAAGAGTTATTATGAAATGTTGGTGAAACCACATTTTGCAGATTTACTCCCGGATGGTTCTTTTAATGGAACTCTAAATGAGTTCACAGTAATGGATGATGTTTCCAGTAAAAGAAAGATTGTTGAGATTATGGGTAATCAAAACATTCTGAAAAGAAGGGATGCTTCATGTAATATTATTTTCTCACCAGTTGGGAAAGCTTCCATCAGACAAATTGAAACAGATGAAATCTATGGAGCAACCAAACATTGTGAAAATGAATTCTATAAAGGCTGCCTGGAAGATTTCAGAAACAAAGATCCTAAATTCAGGGATTATATCATGGACTTCTTCCTAAAAGCAATCAAGGTAGATATCACTTCCAATGCGTATTTTGGAGACATTGACAGAGCAAATGATGGGAATGGAATTTGGAGTTGGAATGTGTTTGATGGAATTTTCAAACATTATGCAAAATTTATCAGTGACGGAACAATTAAGCCTAATCAAACAACTGCATTCAATAGTGGAGATTTGACTCCGACAGATGGAAAAGAATATCTTCATTGGGCTTACAAAAATCAAGATATATTTTTAAAACACCTGCCTGATAATATGAAAGCTTTTTATGTATCTCAATCTATTTTTGATGCATATGAAGAGTTCTTAACCCTTACAGGAGGTTCAAATAACATCATGTTGTACCAAAATGGATTTAAGAAACTAAAATATAAGAATATTGATGTTTTGGTTGAAACTACTTGGGATCCAATCATGTTTGCTCTTAACAATGGTGTTGCAGCTCACGCATGTGTTCTTACAATTAGAGGAAACTTCGTTTTTGCTACTGATAATTCATATGGTGAAGCCACACCAGCAGGTGTGAAAGCTCTATTGGTTTGGTACTCTACTGATGAACTTACATGGAAGTATGCAAACTTTATGAGAGCTGGCACCGGTATCGCTTATCCAGAACACTCTGTAATTGGTATGACTAATATTGCCTAAAAAAAATTATATACAGATATTGTTTTTAATACAATATCTGTTTTTAACATTTAAAATTAATTAACATGCTTTGTGTAACACTTAAATCATATACTGTGCCTTGTACTGCCACAACAGGAGGTGTTTCAGATCTTTTTATCTTTGATCCTTCAGACTTCAATTGGACACAGGACGAAACAACAAAAAGCTATACAGCCCTTGCCTTAAGAGAGGGGGCAACAGTTGTGGGAGGTGCAAAAATGCATCTTTTGAAATTTCAAAGAAAAGAAGCAGAATTTAAATTCAAACACACCTTGAATGGATGTTCAGTAAAATATGAATATGATCTTGATGCCCAGCTTCCTAATCTATCCCAGGAATTAACAAACTATTTATCAAGCCTAGATGCTGCCGGATGTTGCTGTGGGCTTGGAATGGTTATCAGATTATATTCTGGAAAAATATTTGTTATTGGTGAACGCTATGTCAACGAAAAAACGATTCCGTACTTCGAAGTCGTCATGAATGGAACAGAAGGTGGTTCAGGTCGAAAGATGGAAGACTTCAATGGGGCTAAAGTCATGTTCAAAGCTGAATATGGAAGAATGGCAAACGAATTCTCAGGCGACATTTCTGTAATTGAGGCTTTTCAATAGGAGGTGATTCTCATAAAAAAATCTTTGACCGAACTTTTGATAAAACCTTTGAATAATGTTTACAATAAGACCAAAATATAAAAATAAAGTAGTCGGCTTTAATGGGTCGGCTGCTCCCCTTGGGGAAAGAGATGATTTTGCAGTTTTAGCGGAAATTGCTGTTAATAGTCAAGATCCTTCACTTTTGATTCTTTTTAATAAAACACCAACAGCCGAGGATGTTAAGAAATTTAAGACTCAAAAATTCATGAAAGAAGAAAAAGAAGGTGATAAGAATGAATAATTCTGTAAAAAATAAAAATACAGTAGTATCAAATGTTGCCACAATTGATGCTAAAAATCCAATTCCCTTTGAACCTTCAGGGGAATCAACTGCATTTCATCTTACAAGAAGAGTCAAGAGATATCTTCCGTTCTTAGAGCCGAAAGACAATTTTTTTCAATTGCTTTTGGAGGCAAAACTTCTTTCCCCAACTAATAATTCATGCGTAAACTCAAAAACTAACTTTTGTATTGGAAAAGGTTCATTCATTAAAGATGGATCCGAAAACAAAGAATTTGATAAGTTCAAAAAACGTGTCAATAAAAAAGGGCAAAACTTTGATAAACTGATAAAATCAGTTTTCAATAATCATTTTACTGTTGGTAACAATTTTGTGGAGATTATCCGGGGAGAAGTCGGAAATAAAAAGTTCATGTGGATTGTAAACCGTCCATATCTTGACTGTAGGTTGTCAACCCCAAATGATGATGATATATGCGAAACCGTTTTTATTTCTAAAGAATTCAGGAGAAAAACCGCCTGGACTTTAGTTGAAGACAAAGCTGTTGAACTTCCAATTTATTGTGGAGATCTGGACGATCTAAAGTGGTATAAAAGTGAATCAGGTACTGAACACTGTGTGATTCATGTGAAGAATGATTTGCCTGGATATGAGTATTACGGAATGCCAGACAATATTGCATCACTACCCTATCAAGTTTTAGAATATAAAAATGTAAGATATAATCTTGATATAATTGATAACAATCTTGTTGTTGGAGGGGTTATATTCTTAGAAGGAAATGTAACGCAGGATGAAGGTAAAAAAATCGGACAAGACATCGTTTATTCTCATACTGGAGATGGAAAAAGAGGACGTTGGACCGTTGTCACAGGTGGCAAAGGAATTACAAATTCTGCTCTTCAGCAATTCGATGCAAAAACAGATGGGTCATTTCTTGACTTAGATGAAAGTGTTGAAAGCAAAATTGTTGATTCCAATAATTGGGATACTGCTCTTTATGGTCAACAAAAAACATCTGGAATTGGAAATGGTGGTTTTGCCTATCTATCTGCAGTCTTTGAGACAAAAAATAAAACTGTTATTGAGCCAATACAAGAATTAATTATTCAGGATCTTATTCAGCCTTTTTTTGCAATTTACGATGATTGGATGGGAACAAAATTCAGCGATCTTGAACTTGGTTTCAAAACGGTTTCGCCAGCATCATTCATAGGTGAAATTGATGTTAATTCATGTCTGACAAAAGATGAAGGCCGTGAAATTCTTGGTAAACCTATCATGGAAGATAAAGCAAAGGGATCTGAATTCATTTCAACAGCAAAAAATAAAAAAGATGTACAGGCTCAATAATCTGAAAAGAAATGTTCTTATCACTCCAGATGAAGTGATTTTTCATGCTGCAACAGATCAACAGATTGCTGAGAGGCAGATCTTGCAAAATATAATTGTTGCTGAAGAACGTTGGATTGCCAACGCAATTTGTGATAAGTTCTATGAAGATTTTATTTCAAAAAAAAATGTAACCGTTACCCAAGAGAATAAAGCAGATCTGTTGCAGAAAATTAACACGTCTTTTGAACTTGATGGGCTGAATCCAATAAAAGATTCTGATCTGAAAATTGGAATGATCATCAATGCAATTGAGTTTGTTGATAATCTGTGGTATGTAAAATTGTGGGAAAGATTCCTTTGGAAACTTAGTGCAGAATGCGTTGATATGACTTCTATTGTTCCAAGTTGGTTAAGGCATACTTCAATAGGGCAACAGATGAATAATCCAAACGCAATTGGTGGTAATGGAGCATCTTCTGCCTCTGGAGGAGTAAAAGAAATAAACTTTAAACAAGCCTCATCAATTCAGGATCGCATTGATCCTTTGATTGAACGAATGCACTTATGGATATGCCAGAACAAAGAAAATTTTCCACTTTACTGTAAAGATTGTGGAGGATGTGGATGTGATGGTGAACTAACGGGAGTAGATGGAGTTTCCCATATAAGAAAAACGAATTTCATAACTAATATATACGAAGACTAATGAGTTCACAAGATTTAACTAACATCAGCATCCTTATAAAAAATGAAGTTGCTGAAGAAGGTAATACTAAACAAAGAATTGCAGGTGCTTTTGACATAGTTAATAAAGATAAGGCTGATTTGATAAACGGTCAGATCCCCTACACTCAACTGCCTCCTATGTTTTCAAGCATGTATAAAGGATACTTGAAAATTAATACAACAGCACCAAATGCGACTGGTTTATATCGGCTATTAGAAGTCGGTACATACAATAAATTAACTCCTGCCGTTGATGAAAACGGGAACTCTATAACAATAATTACCATAGATAGTGAAATTAATGAAGCATATTATGATGGTTCGGTTTGGAAGAAAGTTGAAACAAAACTTCCAAAATTAGGTGTTGCTAATGAGTTTGATCCAAATGATGATGAAAATGCACAAGCAGGAAAACAGATTACAGGATATGTTAATTTTTCGCTGAGAATTCTTACTTACACTGTGAATTTAGAGAAAGATAATTTTGTAAAGTATTCTCAATTATCAAGTACTGCAACCTTTTCTGAAGGACCAAATAGTGTTTTTGGAAAAGTTTCTATGTATAAATTGACAGGTGGTGATGTTTTATTTGGCTCCAATTTTTCAGCACTAGAAGGCTCAGATACATATGACTCTACCAAAACAAATGTGATCACATTTTGGAAAGAATACAATAAAGTAAGATATTTTGTTGAGACATTTCCTTTGGAACCAATAATTCCAGATTATGTTTCATATTACAATTTTTCAGGAAAATCTCCAAATACATTACTTACAAACATAGCTGCAGAAAGTGGAAGCTCTTTTATAGGAAATACAGGCAGATTTAAGATTAATACATCAAGCACCATGCTTACGGCTACAACAACGGCTACCGGGCTTTCAGATTCTATAGCAATCAATAAAGGAAATCTTGTTAATTACAAAGTCACGATTACAATGGCTTTTACTACATCGTTCCAGTTTGCAATTAATCGTACATCTGCTACTGATTATGCAGAGTACATAGATATTTTGCGAAACAGCCCGGCATTTCCCACGTCAACAATAAAACAAAAAACAACGGCAAATCCTTCAGGTGTCAGCTTAGGAACTACCACAGCAATTCCCGCCTCTGCGCCCAGCGGATACCCTGTAGAGATATTAGTTAATGGAAACACAGCTCATCTTACGATAAACAATCAATTTGTTTGCGACATTCCAGTTTCTGGAACAGGGAATTACTTTTCAATGATTTTCGTCGGAATTGATGATTTCATGATTGATTATAAATTAGAAGCTCTTTAAAAGATGAGTAATTATATAATTACGATAAAGAAAAAGGCCGCAAAAAAAGTAATGCGAAATATCTCCTTAAGTGACATACTTCCACCGGGCTTTCAAGAAAGTGTTTTGACTCTCGAAGCACAGATAATCAGAGATGATGCATATAGCATTATTCAAAGTGCTTTGTTGGGTGGATACGTGAATTTGCTTTGGGATAAAGCTGTCTCATTATCTAATACATTGCTAATTGAAAGCAATACCAATATTACAGCAATTAGCGGTAAGGGTGCTGTACTGAAAAATTCAGTTAACAAGCCAATGATGCGTAATAGAACGTTGAGATTTTCAGATAACAATTCTATAATTGATAGAAATATAGTTATTGATGGCGGAATCTGGAATGGTAACTCAGCAGGCCAGACGGTTAAGGGAACATCACAGTTCGGTTTTGCTAATCTGTTTTCGTGGTACGGGGTAGAGAATTTGACTTTGAAAAATCACAAAATGTATACTCCTAAAGTATACGCACAGCATGCAATTAATGTGGTCAATGGTCATATATCTGATTTTGTTGTGGATGTTGGAACTAATCCGGCAATAAATATGGACGGCGTTCACTGGGATGGATGGTGCAAAAACTGTTCAATAAAAGATGGTAATATACGAAGCTATGATGATGGAATTGGAATTAATGCGGATGATTTACTTAATGTTTCAACCTCCGAAGCTAAAGGTTTTTTTCCTGTTTCAGCCAATGGACCTGTTGAAAATATTGTCATTGAAAATATTGTTTTCAATGATTCTTTATTTGGAATTAGATTGCTTTCCGGACAGAGTAAAATAAGTAATATTATTATTAAAAACATCAGTGGTATAACAAAAAATTATTCAATAATAGTAGATAATTACTGGCAAAATCCGAATGGCTTAGATAAGCCAGGAAAAGGGAATATTGAAAATATTACAGTTGAAAGTGTTACAACTACAGTTCCTTCCTCATCAGTTGCATTTCCGATTAATCGTGCGAAAATAGTATTGTCATGTTCTATTAAAGATTTAACAATGACAGGAGTAACGCCAACTGGAACAAACTTGCCAATATTAGAAAAACTTTCACAATCATCTGATGGACAATACACCTACTCATATGATAATGTAAAATTAAATGGGAATCCAGTATAAAAGACTTTATTAACAATATAAATAAAATTATGATAGAGATTATAGGTTTTGATGATCAGGCATATAAGATCATTATTGCAAAACTTTTCATGGTATGTGGCGCCTGGATCTGCGTTTTAATTGCAATATTGATTGATTTGTATTTTGGAATCCAAAAGTCAAAATCAATAGGTGAACATACCTCTTCAGAGGGATTTAGAAGGAGTATACAGAAATTCGCTTTTTATTACTCAATGATGTTTTTTGCTTTGATTTTTGACACTCTATTTCTACCCGTCTCAATATCATTGAACATTGCTTATATCCTTAAAGTAGCACCATTATTTTCCATCCTTTGTGCTGCGGGATTAGTATTAACAGAGGCAAAGTCTGTCCGGGAAAAAGCAGATCAAAAATTAAGACGAAAAACAGACCGGTCAAATAGAGAGATTGCTTCAGGTCTTTTTGATCTGTTGAAAAATAAAGATTCGATTATTGACCTAATTAATACCGTTAAAAAAGATGAGAGCAACAATACTAGCACTGATTAGCCTTTTTGTATTAGGGTGCGGTTCCAGGACCAAAAACTTAACAAAAACAGAAGATCATACCAGATTTGAAAACAATTCAAATTTAAATGAAAGTACCTCTCTAACAAATAGTACCTCATCAGTTGCTGATGTTAGAAATTTTTTGATCAATAATGGATTGAAAATAAAATCAACCGGCCAAAATTATGAATTGAGATATGGTGATCTTGTATTTTCCGGATCCGCAGATTTGGAGTTTACTGAAAAGAAAGAAGAAACTATTATACATCATGTATATAAGATACACACAACATACATAAAGGATATTAAGTATCAAACTAAAACCTTCTTCAAAACCGATAAGACATCCAAAAACCTTAATGTCAAGAGAACTGGAGTTTCATTTGGCTCCATGGTATGGATTGTTATTTTTTCTCTTATATCCGGTGTTATTTTATGGGAATTAGCAAAACGAATAATTTTTAGAAAATGAGAAATATAAATTACTTGGTTGTTCACTGTACAGCAACACAACCAAATACGAAAATTTCCAGTATTCAAAATTACTGGAGAAATGAACTTAAATGGAAGTCTCCCGGCTATCATTATATCATAGAAGCAAACGGGAATGTAGTGAATCTACTTCCTATTGATAAAGTTTCAAATGGTGTTGCTGGTCATAATTCTGAAATAATCAATATATCATATGTAGGAGGTATTGATTTTAAGGGGAATCCAAAAGATACCAGAACTGAAGCGCAAAAAGAAGCTCTTCTGATCCTGCTTAAACAGCTAAAGAAACAGTTTCCTTCAGCAAAAATACAAGGGCACAGAGATTTCAAAGGAGTCAAAAAAGCCTGTCCTTCGTTTGATGCTAAAGCAGAGTATCAAAATATTGTTTAACTTAAAAAAATGAGATGTTTTTTATCTGTCCCGGACGAGTTTCCGGGATTTTTTATTGTAAAGCAAAATGGAATCAATATTTTTTTTAATTAAATCATAATATTGTAGAGTTCCATAATTTGTAAAATGATTTGAATCGTAGATATATGGAGTATAATCAACATTTAATTCTTTAATCGGATAATTAAGAATGTCGATGTATTTATTCCCTAAGTACTTTTTAAGGTCTGCATTTATTTTTAAATCAGTATTTATTAGTACTTTATTATATTTATAGTTTATACCATATTGGTCCCTCATGATTAATGTTGTAGGATAGTCAACAAAAAATCTTTTGCTTTGGCCAATATATAGAGTTGGTACAAAATACATTTTAAAATATTCTTCTATCTCCTTTATTTCTTTATTTGAATCACGATCTAATGGATAACCACTAAAAAAAGAAGAGACAATTATTAGGTCAATATTTTTATGATTCCGTGGAAAATACTCATCATAAAAGTAATTGAAAAGTCTTTTGGGGTTTTTGAAGATGGACTTAGAATTTTTAATTGGAAAAGTGGCATCTCCGGTGAACTGTATTAAATTAAAGTTTTGTTCTTTCGATATTAAATTAAGTGTTTTAGAGAAAGCTCCAGCATGACTATCTCCCAATAAAATGATGTTTCTCTTATTATTTTCCGGCAATTGTATATCAAAACTTTCATATTTCATTTCGTCACTCATATGATGTTTATTAATGCTGAATTGTGTCTTAACATCATCAGTGTCTTTGTATTTTGAGTTATAATAAATCAACTTAGATAATTTATCATTAAATAAATACTGTAATGGTATTTTCGAAGCAATAAAACTAATACAAAACAAAATAAATGTAAAGGACAAAATGTACTTTAATTTATCATTGTATGTTCTTTTTTCAATATAATAGTATGAAATAGTTGCAATGATTACAGATATAACCATAAACAAAATATTGTATTTAATTCGTTCGTTGACGTCAAAAAAAATTAGTAAAACATAAAATGGCCAGTGCCACAAGTACAATGAATAGGATATGTCGCCAAAAAATTTAACAATTCGATTATTAAAAAAAGGCGTTTCTATATTAAAAATTAGAATTACTGTAGTGAATAAAACCGGTAATAATGTTAAATAAGAGGGCCAAGCAAATTTATCATGATCAATAAAATAAACTAAAAATAAAAGAATACCAATACAAGAATAAACAATTTTAGATCTTATACTTTTATCTACTTTGTTATTTTTAATTAAAAACGCTAATCCGCCGATCATCATCTCCCAGGCTCTTGTGTATGGAAGAAAAAAAGAAAATGAATTATCTGTTTTATTGTGAAATAACATGAGTAAAAAAGATACTATTATCAATCCAAAGAAAAACACGTTAAATCTATTTCTTTTAGATTGATAAATTGGCTTTAAGGTCATTAGTAATAATGGGTAAACCATGTAAAATTGCCATTCTAAGCTAAGTGACCATGTATGTAAAAAGAAATTGAATTTTGAAAATTGATCAAAGTAACCAGTGTTAATATAATAAAAGATGTTTGAAAAAAATAACGAGCTGCTGTAAGCATTTTTTAAAGTGTATATGAATTGTGTGGGAACTAAAATGTATACAACAATACAGATCGTTGTGATCATTAATAACATCGCTGGAAATATTCTCTCAACCCTTTTTTTGTAAAAATTCAGTAGTTTAAAATTATCATTATCAAAACCTGATAAAATAATTCTAGTCATTAAATACCCGGAAATCACAAAGAAAATATCAACCCCTATAAATCCACCCTTGAAAAAGCCATAGCCAAAATGATAAAAAAGTACAGATAAAACAGAAAATGCACGCAGGAAAGAAATGTCGTTTCTAAATTTCATGGCTTTTAATAAATTTTTATCATGTGTATTGGCAAATATAGCATATTTAGGTTAATTTCTGTATGATTTTAAAACCATAGAAAAATTAACTTATTTCCAACATGTTAGGGAACAGAATGCTTCAACTCATTATAAAAAGGACAAAAATTAAATTTGTTACAAATTATATCAATTTTTATTTTTACAATGTTTGAAATTGTATCAATTTTGCTGCATGGAAATTAAAGGTGAAGTTATTAGTATCAATTCTGATAGAATGAGAATTCGTTTAGAAGGCAAAAGAAAATCAGAGATAGATGTTTTCCTTTCCCCCAATAGATTCAAACTACTTCATTGGCATGTGGTGGTGGTAAGATCTATTGTGCATTTTAAAATTGAAATCGAAACACAAGAAATTAATGAGATTAAGCTCGCTAAGTTGTGGCTTGATTACATAATTTTCCCCACTTCAATTAAGCCCAAACCTGAATCAAAAAGACACAAGGATGACGAGCGTCCCGGAATCGGCTGGGCTCAAAGTATTATTAACAGCAAGAAATAGATAGTTGGAATTTGGTTAGAATTAAAATAAATTTCACAAAACACTTTTAAATTAAGAAATTATTAATTCCTTCAAATCTTTATTCTTCCTATTCATTCTACCAGTTGCATATATTCCTGTTGTCTCATCTTTGGCATGATTTGCCATTCTTTTTGCCGGTGCTTCCACCTCTTTAAGTATATTATTGCTCATTTCATCAAGTATGTCAAGGAATAAATGTTTGTGAGTATAAAAATCAGCTGTTACTTTCAAAATATTTCCTTCATCATCCTTTATGTCATCTGAATCTTTTACATGTCTTTTCCATCGTCTGGAAATTTGTTTTGCGTTTATTGGTTTTTCTCCTGGAACCAATCCTGCAGAAAACAGATAATCCTCTTCATCTTGACATAGTGATAAGATTTCCTTCCAATAAGGAATGGCAGCCCTTAAAATTATCTTTTTTTCCCAGGTATATTGTTTTCCCTTTTTAATCAAAACCTTATATTCTTGATTATTCAAATCAACATGTTTCTTTTGTATTTGCATAAATTCAGTTGAGCGGCCTGCAGCATAAAAGAAAATTTTCCCATACCTGAAAAATGTGTAACATTTTGTTTGAAGATATTTATGGACACAGATCATATCCTGTTTGGTTAACACCTCCCTGATCTTTATCTCCTCTACTCTTTTTTCAACGTCATTTACCGGGTTTTCTTTGCCTGTACAGCCATATTGTTTAAGTTCTTTAAAAAGTGATTGCAAGTGGCTCCGTGAATGATTAAAAACACTATCAGTTAAATTTAAATAATCAAGGATAGTTTTAATGTGCCAAGTTTCCACATCACTTATTAATAGTTTCATGAATCCAACTTCAATAAGAATGTCATCTATATCATTAATAAGCCTTAAAACATCATTTGAATAGCCGATGGACCATCTTATAGATTTGTTTTTATGAGCTATTTTAAGCGCTTCAATCATTGGTAATTTTGGATGTAGCTTAAGAAGTTTTGAAGTCATGTATTTATGAGTAATAGGATTATAGTTCCTATTATCTAACATGTCTTCCATGATGTCTTTCTGAAGTTCTGCTTCTTCTTTCAAGAAGGAAAGATCATCACTTGAAAATTTCTTCACAAATTGAAATCCATTTGGATATCTATCAACTTGTGTAGGGTCATGAAATATACACTTCACTCTCCATTGTCGAGGAAATTTTGATTTGTTTGTGAATTTTTTATAGCCCGCTGGACTAATAAAAACACCGGTTCTTGAACAACCGTTTAAAAGATTTTTTTTCATGATGTATAAAAGTTACCCGAAAAGTTACCTTTCAGACTTTTTATACTCATGTTAAAGCTGTATAAAACACAGGAAGCCTAATGTGGCAACGGCTTCCCATGTAGTGGTCCCACCTGGGCTCGAACCAGGGACCACCTGATTATGAGACGAAAAAAGTTACTTTACATTTTATTTCATTCTTTTTCATTGTTCTGATTTTCAACAAAATAAAGATTTTTTATTTTTCATTTCTTTATAATATCTTGTATTATTCTGATAAAATGTTTCACCTATGTTTCACCCAGATATTTTTTAGTCAATTTGCAGAAACTGCAAGAACTGCAACTGTTACAACAGTCCTTCATCATTAAAACTTGTATAACTTTCTTTTGTGATAATAATACTGTCAAGGAGGGAAATGTCAAGTAATTTACAAGCTGTCTTAAGCTTCTTTACTATTGAAAGGTCAGCACTACTTGGGTTAAGATTGCCACTTGGATGGTTATGAACTAATATAAGCCCTGTAGCTAGGCATTTTAAAGCTACAGATAAAATCAATCTGATATCTACTAAACTTGCTGTAATTCCACCTTTAGACAAGTTGTAGACTCCAATCACTGCATTTGATGAATTTACAAGA
Organism: Chryseobacterium lactis; assembly: GCF_003815875.1. NCBI lineage: Bacteria > Pseudomonadati > Bacteroidota > Flavobacteriia > Flavobacteriales > Weeksellaceae > Chryseobacterium > Chryseobacterium lactis. The sequence goes on along the minus strand of NZ_CP033924.1, from coordinate 2,219,956 downwards.
AGAACTTTTACTTCTTCCTGCATTTCTATTCTCCCTTCATCCCACACTGTCCTTAGAATTGCTATTACATCACTGCTCGTAGTAAGAGTAGCTTCATACATTTTACAAGGATGATATATTACCTGTATCTCTGATACTTTTGTTTCTGTATTCATTTTTAATTTTTTTGAAGTATGTGTGGGGGGCACACAGCTTGTATTATGCTTTTTTAACTCCAAAATCGTAAAACCTGTTTAAAACCTCTTTCTGATACATCAGAATAGTCAAGTTATCCTCTTGCTGATAATAAAGTTTCAGAGTTACAGAACTGGGAAAAGAGACTGTAAATTCTTCTAATTTATTTTTAAGACTCTCAACCTTGTTTTCTTTATACTTTAGTTCTACTCTCATGAGCCTGTCAGCATTGAAGTACAATAATACCTGTTTTACCTTTGAACCCAGTATTTCGTTTATTTCTCCAAAGTACTCATAAGAGACGAGAGATAAATTGTTTTCTATGAACTCATAAGGAGGTACAGATATGATTTCAAACTCAAAATCTTGGTGTTCATCATCCAATCTGAATTTTAAGTGCTCATATATGTCATTTATCATTTTAATTGTTAATTGTTAAAAGCCACCTCTAATCCAGATGGCTGTATTATTGCTTACAAGGGCATATTCTGCTGATTATATTCTTCAAGAATTGTCTTGAACTTCACATCTTCTACGCATCCATTTTTGATTTTAATTGAGAAATAACCATCAACTTTGGTATTACCTGGAATTAGATAACCTGGAGCTAATATTTCACAGTTTATCCAATCATGAAAGACCTTATTATCATCTTCAAGAATCTGGTTTACATAAGATTTCTCATAAGTTTTATCATGCTTACTGTATATCTCACAGATATACAGCTTACCATTATTAAGTTGCCAGGCTATTACACAATTACTCAAAAAAAATGTAGAAGTTGTAACTATGATGAACATACCCTGTTTAAGACCTTTATCAATGTCAATATTACTTGGAACTGTGTAATAGTGAATAACCTCTAACACCATTACTTCTGGTCTGCAATGCTAGTTGAATCTACGTTCTTATTGATTGGACTATCTTCTTTATCATCAGTAAATGCAATGTAGAGTTTGTTCTGTCTCTTGTTGTAATATCCTAGAATATTACTTTTAGGAGTTATTTCTTTGTAGTCTTCTGGTAGAACTATCTGTACAGGATAGTTGACAAGGTTATATCCTTCGATATTTGATTCTTGGTAGAATTTAATTCCAAAGACTGCTAACAGTATTCCCAGTACAAATGTGATTGTGATTAGTAGTGATTTTAGTTTCATGTTAAACAAGATTATTTTTCATTTTGAATATTCGAAAAATTGACTTTTACAGCTAAGTTGTACAATGTTTAATTATAGTTGGTTAACCTTGCCCATTCTGAGGTGAAATATTTTGTAATTGTGTAGTTATTTTTGGAGGTATAGGTAATTTCTACTACAACTATTGGCTCTTTACTATCTTCTTTGTAGCAAAATTTAAATATCCTTTTAACAGGGTTATTAAGAAGATTTGATGGTATATATTCTTTTATATATAGACCTTGCTCAATATAAGTTCTGTCTAATTTTGCAGGATACTCAGCAAAATTATTATCCAAGACTTTTAAAACCTCTTGCTTTTCTTCCCAAAATACAAACATATTTACTTCTTTTTGGATGGGTGAGTTTTCTTTTTTTGTGTAAAAACATACAATTCCTCCTGAATTAACAAACTTATTAAACACCTCTTCTGAGGATTGTGAATAACCAATAGTGAAGAAAAATAGAATAAATAACAAATAGATTTTTTTCATTTCTATAAAAATTTAGATTTAACAAATATATTAAATTATCAAAAATGATAATGAAAATATTATCATTTTTGACCACTTTTGAAGTCAGTAATTTTTATTAATGGAGAAAATAAACTTTCAAATAGCTTTAGGTAAAAGGATAAGACAGCTAAGAGAAGAGAAAAATATGTCTCAGGCTGAACTAGCTTTACTATGCAATTTTGAGAAGTCTAATATGAACAGGATTGAAACAGGTAAAACCTGTCCAAGTAGTTTTACTTTATACAAGATTTCTATCAGCCTAGAGGTGAAACTCTCTGAAATCACAAATGTGATAGAATAATTCCCATCTTTAACCTTATCTCTCTACAGCAAACCAAAAGTTAGTGTAATCTTCCAATAAGAGGTTACCTGGATTCTTCTTATAGTATGCTCAATGAGTTTGGTATAAATGGAAACTTCAGCTATTTAATAAAATCTTACCCAGTCATTAATTACTTTTAAAGTCAAAGTTACCTGGGCAGATGTAAAGGTAAACATCAGTAAACAGGAAAAAATAGAGTAAAAGAAAAGGACAAAATTTACTCCCTTTCTTTATAGGTTCCAGGTAAATTTTGTCCTAAATAAGTCCCACTTTTTGTTTTTGTATACATACATTTTACAAAAATTAGGACTTATTGGATTTTTACTGGATAGTACTCACAAGGTTACCTGGAGCTGTGTAATTCTCTAAATAGTTATTGTGTGCTAGTTGTGAACTTTCATCAGGTGTGTACTCATACCTGTGATTCAGGGTGATAAGTTCTCCAGTCTCTTTGATAGTATACTGATAAGGTTCACATTCAATCTTGATAATATCACCTTTCATCATAGTACCTCGAAGACTTCTACATACAGCTTCATCAAATGTTGCAGGTATATAGCATTTCTTTGCTGTTGCATAATACTGACCTGTGGTCTGACTTTGTATAAGTTCAATACCACTGTTAATTTCAAGGACACAAAAGGCTGTGCCATCTTCTCTTTTTCTTTTGGTGTAATTCGTAATCGTTACCATAGTCTTTTTGATTTTGAGTTAATTGTTAATTATTGAAACAAGACACAAACCTTTACACCACCACTATTAACTGGGTTTAAAGGCTTAATGTATGTTATTTCCCCACAAGTGAGGGTTATTCAGGAGTGTTGCATTGTAAAAGAAAGATTGATACTCTACTTTAACTGCTCCAGGTTCAGTGTTGAGGTGAGATGAATAGAAATCAGTATAGGCAGGTGCAGTGAAAGTACATTCACAAGGTGATCCAGTGCTGTCACAAGTAAAGAACTAAAATTGAAGTTGCAATTGTTCACATATCTAATATAGACCTGTGAAAATTGCAAGTTCTTGTAAAGTGGGGAGGGGGATTTCCCAAATTAAAAGCCAAGTGGGGGATTATGCTAGTGCATTTGCTCTTGAATATTTTTTAGTAATAAAAATTTTTCATGATTTATAAAGTGCTATATTTGAGATGCTTCAGATTAAGCATAAAAAACATTAACCAATAAAAACAATTATTATGACATTTGACGAGTTATTAGAAACTTTTATCAATTCTGACAAGGAAGAATGGAACACAATGAGTTCGTGGGGATATGGGAGTGGTCCATCTTACAGAGACCAATTCAGTTTTTCAGAAGTATATCAAGGAGAGAACTATGTGCTAGAACATAAAGAGCATAGTAGTATGGCTTCATATATGCCAAATTTGTCGATAACTATAGCTTGGGGTATACAGGTGGGAGATAAAAATGAAGGTGTTGATAGACCTTGGGCTACAAATAATCCAGACCCAAGCCCAGGCAGGTCAAGCTATTTGGATTTTTTCTATAATAACGCCCTTGTTTTCAGAGTTGCTTATTGTATAGTGGATGGTGGCAGATGTGAAATACCATTCCCAGATTATGATGAGCATGGGAATGTTTCAGTTCCTAGACAATATCATGACTTAATAAAAAAATTCAGTGAAATAGTGAACAGGTCATTTATTTTTGATGGTTATTTCGCAAGAACTGGAATAACCATCTCAGAGGAAGAATGGAAGTAATCTAGACACTAAAATAAGAAAGGACTTTTTTAATTTTGAGAAAGTCCTTTCTATTTTTTTGAGAAGTAAAACCTTAAACCTAACTGAAAAGTAAAAGTCTGCAAATTTAACTATTGATTTATCAAGGATTACTATTTTTTAATTTTTCTTGTTCCATAAATTTTGCAGTTTCTTCAACAGCAGATTCAGGAGAATAACCCTTACTTCTTGCTTCTGCATACACACAAGCTTCAAGTGCTTCGCTGATATCTTGACTAGGAGAATCTCTCTTAATTACTATTATATCCACAAATTTTTCTAAAAATACATCCCTGAAAATGTCCTCTTCTGAAAAACTTCCATATCCTTGAGTTTTTTTTCTTTCCATTACTTCAGCTGTTTTTTGCTGAAGAGAAATCTCTAATTCATTCATAATAAAATTTTAGCTTAAGATACAAGTAACTAATCACACCACAAAATGAGAGGTAGAAGAAATATTAATTAGTGTCTAAATAATTATGGCATTTTATGAGTTCTTATTTATTTTTAAAATGCAATTCACGTCTAAAATATGAGTTAATTGTCTATTAATAAATAAAGATTAGTAGTTCATAAGTTTAGTAGAATTTTATAATTTTAGTAAACCAACTTTTATTGGTTATATTTGTTAATATTATTTAAGATGAGTAAAAATTTTTCCATAGATGCTAGATTAATTTTACAATTAGGCAGAGATAGTATTAAAAACCATACTACAGCTTTAATAGAGTTAATAAAAAACTCTTATGATGCAGATGCAACCAAAGTAGAAGTCGAAATTAAGAAAGATTACATCAGAATAGCTGATAATGGATTTGGTATGTCTGAACAAGAAATTAATGACAACTGGTTGATAATTGGTTTTTCAGAAAAAAGAGCATCAAAACAAAGTGAGAAAGGTAGAAGAAAAACAGGTGAAAAAGGTATAGGTAGAATTGCGACTGACAGATTAGGTAAAATAGTCGAAATAAAAACTAAATCAAAAAAAGACAATATTCAAGGATTAAAAATTAATTGGGAGCAATTTGATGTTGAAAAAACACCTATTGAGAATATTGAAATTGAAGAAATTGACAACCCAATACTAACTGTTCCCAAAAGAGCAGATAAAGAAATATCAGGTACAGAAATAATAATTACAGAATTAAGAGAACAATGGGATTCTTCTTCAATAGAAGAGCTGTATGATGAACTATCGTATTTTGTTACTCCTCTTGAAAATAAAAAAATTGATTTTGAAATTGATTTAAAAAATGATTACGACCAAAGCTTTTCTAAAAAAGTATCTTCAACAATAAATAAATTTTCTGAAATAGATATAGACTGTGTTTATGATGGAAATAAATTACTTTTCACGATAAAAGATAAGTATTTTAAAAAGCCTACCACTAAAATTATGGAAATTAATGAAATTTTCCAATTAGTAAATTCTAATAGTGAAACAAAAACTATTGATTGTGGTCCATTTTTTCTAACAATTTCTTTATATATTCAGAAAAGTTCATTACTATCTGGTTCAGGTTTTAAACTGACAGATCTGAGAGATTTTTTAAATAATAATTCTGGGATAAAAATTTATAGAGATGATATTGTTGTAAAACCATATGGGTTTGTAAATAGTTCACTTGGATATGATTGGTTAGGATTAGCAGAAAGAAAAGCAAGAGATCCAGCAGGGGTTAGTAGAGACACATATAAAGTTTCACCTAATCAGTTAGTTGGTGGAATTTTTATAAAAAGAGATGAGAATGAAAATATTAAAGACAGTTCCAATAGAGAAGGTTTAGTTGAAAATGCAGCTTTTAAAGAACTACAAAATATTGTGTTAGGGACTGTAATATTATTAGAATCACATAGAGTAAATATTATAAATACTCAAAAAAAAGAATCAAAGAAAAATTCTACAACAAAAAATGAAAGTATTGAACATATCACAAAAGAATTAAAGCAAGTTAAATCTGAATTAAGAAATATTGAAAAAAAGGTTGTAAATCTTGATGAAACAAGTAAAACATCACTTACAAAATCTATAGAAACTTTAGATTCTGCAATAATAGAAACAGAAGAAACATTTGAAAAACTGTTTGATGAGAAAAGAGTGTTAAATGCTCTAGCTACATTAGGTATTTCTTCTGCTGTATTTGGGCATGAAACAGAAACTGCAGTTAGTAATTTCAAACTACATTTACGAAATGCAAAAGAATATTTTGATACAGATCCTGAAATTACTAAACAACAATTAGATAAGGCTTATGAACAATCAAAATTAATTTCTGGATGGGGAGAATTTGCTTTATCTCGAGTTGAAAGAGAGAAGAGAGGAAAAAGAAAAAGAAAAATCTCCAAAATTTTAAACGAATCTTTAGATTTGATAGAGCCAGCTTTAGAAGCAAAATCAATACAACTAATTAGAGAGTTTGAAGAATTATATGCTACAACTTACACTATGGATATAGAGTCTATAATTATTAATTTAGTTACCAACGCATATACATTTTGTGTAAATCAGGACGTAAAAAGAAAAATAAGAGTTAATTTAGAGAAAGTAGTATTTAATAAAATTGCTGGATATAGGATAACAGTAAGTGATACAGGAAAGGGAATACCTAAAGAATATGAAGGGAGAATTTTTGAGCCTTTATTTAGTACTAAAATATCAGGTGATAAGAAACACAATGGGACAGGACTTGGATTAACTATCGTAAAGTCAATAGTTGATGAAATGAAAGGAACCATAGAGGTTGGTAGAGATTCTAAACTAAAAGGAGCCCAGTTTAAAATTTGGTTGCCAATAGAAATTTAAAAATTTGAATATGTATAATTTAGGATTAATAGATGATAGAGAAACTTCACGAGAAGCATTAAAACTTTCAATTAAAAGACCCATGATTGGAAAAGGTTGGGATGTCATTGACACGCCTCCATTTGCAGAGGTAAGCGATTATATCAATTGGATAAATGAAAATGAAATCTCTGTTATTGTTATTGATGAAAAATTAAATGATCAAGCTACTTCTTGCTTAGGGCATGATGTAGTCAAGTATTTAAAAACGTTTTTTAATGACATACCTATCTTTTGTATTACTGCATATCCTAGAGAAGAAAATCTTAATTCTGTATATGATTTATATTATCTTATTATTTCAAAATCTGATTTTGAAGCTAAAAGAGATGAATATGTAAATTTGATGATTAAATCAGGAGAAGATTTTTATAAAGAATTTAATGATAAAAAAAATAAAATTTCTGAATTGTCAATTAAAAAAGCCAATAATGAAATAACTGCAGGTGAAGAAAAAGAATTATCTAATTTACAGGAATTTATAAAAAATCACTTTGGCTCTGATAATAATGAAACATTAGATTCTTGGCTACAAGAATTCTCACAAGGTATAAAAGATTATGAATTAATTGCTGAAGAAATAAAAAAACATATTACAGATGATTTGGGAGAAAATTGTTAAAAATGATGCCTTAATTAATTTGAACAGATCATATAAACTTTGTAAAGAGGATTTATCTGTTGAAGCCAAACATAGGTGTGTATATTGTTGCATTCATGAAAGTAGATGGGGAGGAATAAGAAATTTTCATGTTGAACATTATAAACCTAAATCTATATTTACAGAAGATATTAATAATTACAACAATCTTTTTTATGCTTGTTCTGTATGTAATGGATTCAAAGGAAATGATTGGCCCAATGACCAACAGCCAACATTTGATGTTGCATTCTACCCTAACCCTATAGAATATAATTATTCAGAATTAATACAAGTAGATTATGAAAATGGAAATGTTAGAGGAAATAATTTTACAGCAAATTACATCATAGAAAAATTATATCTAAATAGAAGGCAATTGATTAATGAAAGAATATTTTATTGGTATAATAAAAAATTCTTAGATACTCTTCCTCTTTTTCAAGAGTATATAAAAATATTATTAAGGAATTCACAAAATGAAAAAACGAAAAAACTTTTAGAGAAGTTTTTTGAGCATCAATGCAAGATATCAAAATTGTATGCTGACTTAAATACAATGATACCATATAAAAAACAAGATATTTCTAGATGAGTATAAATAATAAAGAGACTGGTTCCTATTATACTCCAGAGATTTTAAGTGACTTTTTATCAGATCATATTCTAAATAACTTTTTCAATGAAAAGAAGACAATAAAAATTCTTGAACCTAGTTGTGGAGATGGAATTTTTGTAAAATCTTTAATTAAAAAATCAAATAAAAAAATTTCGTTTACAATCTGTGATATAAATGAAGATGAATTAAATAAGACGCTTGCTTTTGTTAGACATAACAAAACTAAGGTGGATAGAGTATTTAATGATGATTATTTAAAAAAAGACAATGAAAAGTACGACTTAGTAATAGGCAACCCCCCATACATATCTAAACAACACTTAAATACTGAGCAAATTTTAAGGATAGGGGATATTGTTAAAGCTAACGCAGGACATACAGGTGAAGTAAAAAATATTTGGCCAGCATTTTTAATTAAAAACACATTAGAATTAAATGACAATGGTGTTTTATGTTTAGTTCTGCCAGCTGAGTTACTTCAAGTTAAATATACAGAATCAATAAGAAAATATATTTTAGAAAATTTTCATAAAATTGAAATTTTTGCATTTAATGAATTAATATTTGATAATATTGAGCAAGATGTAATAGTTTTTATTGGTGTTAAGAAAAGAGCTGTCGAAAACAATAATGTTTCTTTTTTTCAAGTACAAAAGCTTGATGATCTAAAGATTCCTGATTATGCTGAAAAAAATTCAAATGTTAATAGGAAAAGATTAGATAAATGGACTAATTATATACTATCTGAAGAAGAACTAGATTTTATAATTGATGTTACAGAAAAGCTAAATTTTAAAAAAGTTAATCATTATTGCGATAAAGCAGAAGTAGGAATTGTTACAGCTGCTAATGACTATTTTATTAGCACATACGAAAAGATAGAAAATATTGGTTTAAAGAAATTTTCAAAGGAAATACTCAGGAAAAGCAATCTATTAAAAAACTCAATAATTCTTGACAAAGAAGTTTTTTCCCAGATCATTTCAGATAATAAACCTGCTTTTTTAATAGATATAAAAAGAGAAGATATTCATCATAAAGTGGTAAAAGATTATCTATCAACAGGTGTTGAACTTGAGATATCTGGGAGATACAAAATGAAGAAAAGAAATAATTGGTATGAAATTCCAAGCACATGGTCTAGTGATATTTTTTTTGTTAAAAGATGTCATTTATATCCAAAATTAATATACAATCCTGAAAACTACTTACTAACAGATTCTTTTTACAGGATTATAATGAAAAAAGAATATAATGTAGAACATTTTGTCTATTCATTTTACAATACTCTAACCTTTATTTATGCTGAGCTAGAAGGTAGATTTTATGGTGGAGGTGTTTTAGAACTCACGCCTAATGAATTTAAAAAAGTATATATGCCATATATTGATAATGGAAATCTAAATGAATTAAATCTGAAGTTTAAATCAAAAAATGACATAGAGGCAATATTGAAATTCAATGACGAGATTATTTTAAAAAACCTTAATGCAGACGAAAGAGAAAAATTAACCTCAATTTGGAAAAAGCTTTTTCATAGAAGATTAAAATCCACCCCACTAGTGTAGGGTGGAAAATTAACTTAAAAACCAATGATAATCAGAACTACCATTGAGTGTTTTCTGAATACCCTTTGAAAACTCAAAAGCATTCAGATTCCTGTCTAAGAAAGTATCTATATATGAAGATTTATTAGCCTGTGTAAAAAGATTGTAAACATTCCAGAGGCTAATATCTCCTTCTTCATTCCTACAAAAGCTTTCATCCTCATAGTAGTCTTTTGCTACTGTGTTGAGCTGACTATCATTAAAGTTCAGATTTGGAATCACTAATTTCTCTTTTTTAGGTAAGTGTTGATATAATCTTGACCTACCCAAAAGTTGTGCAAATTGATGCTCTGTAATGTTGCTGTGAGATAAAGATTTCATAACCTCTAGGTGGCTTTGTGCATTATAGTTCTGGATAACAGAAGTAACTTTCTCCTGTAGCTCGTGATAATTCCCCACCCTCATTTCTTCTACAAAACCATCAGAAGATACACAGAGGTTACAGCAAACTTTGTTTTGAAAGCCAATAAAAAACTTAAATTTTTCAAAAGTTTTCTTATTATACAAATTCTCCAGATTATAACTCCTTACTCCACCCAAAGTAAGCGCCAATTCATTACCATTAATATTATCTACAATAGATGATATCTGAATAATAAAAGCCATTCTTTCATAATAAATGGTCTTCTCATGGTCTAACAGATCCTTAGCACTTTTGTATATGGCATCAGGAGTCCTCCCTTTGATTTGGTGGCTTACTCTTATCTCTGGTGCTGTAATGTGGTGGTGAGGAAATAGCTTCATTACTGTATTAGTAACAATTTCTATAAATTCTTGGTGAGCAATGGTCTTTTCATTGTCCTTACTGAATACAGGAATGATACAATCACTTTTAAGGTGGCTCAAATCTACCTGCAAGGTATTAGCTTCAATAAATGGTTTGTGAACATAGGTGGTATTATTGGTGGTGGCAGTATTTGAAATCAAAAGAGGTTGAACACTTCTTGGCTCAACCTCTTTTATTTCATTCATTCTGCTTGGGTAAAACACCCCTGCATCTTGGATATTTACAGTCTCCAGGTTAAGGTGACTGCTTTTTTGAACATTTTGCAGTTCCATTACTGCTGTATTATCTGTGTACTCCATTAGTTGAAAAGTTTTGAGGATTAGACAATTTGATTAAAAATGATTTTCTGGCTTCATACTCTGATTTTAATTCCTCCTGATAACCTGGGTACTGCTTATATAGAGTCAAAAGTTCAGTCAAGGTATTACAATCTCCAATTTTACTTATCAGCTCACTTATCTCTATTGGCTCCAGGTAACTCTGTACAGAAGTTGCAATAGTTGCAGTTTCTGCAATTCCTGCATTACACCAGTCTAAAATCAATTTACCAGTTTGAGGGGTTATCAGAAATTCAGGCTTGTTCATGAACAGTCCTGTTCTGTCTTTACTTGCTTTAGCCAAGTGGTTATCATTAACTAGCTCAAAATTAATGGTTAATTCATACTCAAAACCATCTCTGGTAATTTCTTTAGTTCCATGTTTTACAACTTTAGTCTTGCCATTACTGCCAACATCCAAAGAATAATCTATCTTTCTTCTTGTTGTGGTGATGATGTGGCAACTTGACTGTAAAATTTTGTTGATAAATGCCTGGTGTCTTGGGGTTACATTAGCCCAATCCTGAAATCTGCCACCTAATTTTTCATGAATTTCCAGACATCCACCTGAACCATTCCACTCATGACTGGCTGAATCTATGATAATAACTTCTATTCCTGATTTTTCACACAGTTCTATGGCTTGAATATACCTTTCAGGACTGTAAGGTGCTTGTAAATCCAGTACATTATAACTGCCCAGGTCAGAATACAGGGAAGCTGAGGAGTTTTCTGTGTCAATGACTGCTATTTTACTCCAGTCCTGTGTCATTCCATAGGATAATAATAGTGCTGATTTGGTCTTTCCAAATCCAGAAGCTCCTGACAATCCTAATCTGAGCCTTACTTGTTGTCTTTGTGATTGTTTTAATTGCATAATGGTTTGTATTTAAAAAGTTAATATTTTCTTTAATTTTTATTAAGTTAAAAATGAAAAAAGGTTAATCTCAAATTGAAACTAACCTTTCAACTATATATTTAATAGTGTTCTGTTTGCTTTATCCAATTCTTCATTATCAAACTCTTTCAGATATGTCATGGTTATTTGTACATTGGAATGCCCCATCAGTTCAGAAATCAAATCTGTGCTTGTTCCTTTCTTTTTAAGGATAGTTGCAAAGCTGTGTCTTGCTACATAAGAGGTTATGTGAGATTCAACACCTGCAATCTTCGCTATTTCTCCTAACTTCTTATTATAACGTCCTAGAACTTTATGTTTTCTGTGTTCAATTTGCTTAGGTGTCATATTATCACTCAACAATATTGGAAAAACATAAGAAGTATTTTTAGTCTTGTCGATATAGAAATCAATAATTTTCTGTGTTGTATCAACAACTTCTATACTAAATTTACCTTTGGTTTTGGCTCTGGTATAGTATATTCTACCATTTACTATATCTGATTTTTTAAGGTACATCATATCTACAAAGTTCATCCCTCTTGTGTAAAATGAGAACATAAAGTAATTGTATGCTTCCATAAGATGAGGAAACTGTGATAAATCAACATCTTTCAACTTTTTAAAATCTTCAACTGTTAATGCTCTTTTGTTGGGTTTTGCTCTAAGCTTGGAAATTTTATAGTATTTAAAAGGATAAATGTCCTGAGAGATAATTTTCCTATTAATAGCCTTATTAAATACTGCTCTTATCTGTCTCATCTTAAAAGCCATTCCTCCATTGTCATTTCCTCGTGAACGCATATAGACCTCATACTTTTCAAGAAATTCTGGGGTAACATCTTTAAACTTAAGGTTTGTATTTTCAGCATAGCTAAGTATAAATTTCGCTAAAGATTCTTTGGCTTCTTTGTAGGCTCTTGCATTCCCTAATCTATTAGACAGCTCCAATTCTTCAATAATCTCATTAGTAAAGACAAAAAAATTTTCATTAGTATCTGGAATACCTCTGAACTTTTGCTCAAATTCATTTAATGTAAAATCTTCATCATTTATCTGAAAATTCCTGATGATACTAAAAGCATGTTGCTTAAGTTTTAAAATAAGTTCATTTTCTATTCTCAGATTAGGATGTGGCTTTATAAATTGTTCACTTATAAAACGTTCTTTAAAGCCTTTAAGATTCAAAGAAATTTCCTTTTTCTTTCTATTTTTTGTTATGCGTAGGTAAACCAGATGCTGACCATCAGACAAAGGCTTACTACCCATGACAACTTTTATGGTTGCGTGGTTATTCATCATTGTAAAAATTAATTGATTAAAAGCCTGTCTTGTCTTTTAAGACAGGCTTTGGAAAACTATTAGAATCTTTTGTAGACTCCTCTGGATATTTTTTTGATAATTTTCTTCCTTGTCCATTGACTTAGTTTATCATCTATCGTCCTAATGGGAATTCCTAATTCAGTTCCTTTTTCTAAAATTTGTTCTCTTGTGAAATTCTGCTCAACAGAGTATAACAGTTCTTCATCATTTTCTGACAATCCATACTGGTCAATATTCTTAAAATTAAACAGAGAATGTTCGAAATAAACCTCCATTAGTCTTAAAGAGAGTATAAAGTCTTTGTTACTACAAGTAAGTTTCGATAATTGAGATAAGTCGTCACATTCTCTGTAAACAGAAAAAATCATACAAATTCTAAAAAATATTAATCCCAGCCTATGTAGATTAGAAATAAAGCTTGAGGACACCTCACCATTTCTTAATAAATTAATTTGCTTATTTCTGAAATATTGGTCAAAATATTGCTGTTGACGTAAAGTGAGTTCGAATTTAAGCTGACTTTCTCTATCTTTTAAACTTTTGTAAATCTGCAATACCTTTTCTGATTGGTTTCTAATCAGTTCATTAGTATCATCATTTCCATCAATAAAAGGGTTTCTAAAATCTATAACTTCGTCAAAAGAATAAACGATAAACCTAGATAAAAGTCCATTTTCTTTCGAATTTATTAAAGATTTCAACTGAGCTGGTGTACCACTTAATACTATTGATAATCTTGGACTCTTGACACTTATATATAAACCATCTCCTTTCCTACTCATTGACATAGGCTCGTGATGAAAACTTTTACGAAGCACATCAGAATAATTACCCCAGTCATTACTCAACATATTTCCCATTGTGTCTGCCTCTGACTCAATTATAAGTATTCCATCTTCTATTTTATTCATAAAATTATAGAGTTCTGCACTACTTATATTTGCTGGCACAATTTTTAAAATTATGTTATTACCAGATTTAGTTTTTTTTGATTGTTCTTCCTCTACTTCATCCTGTTCGTATTTATTCCATTGATTTTGGCTACCATCAAGCAAATAATCATGTATTTTTTCAATCAACATTCTAGCTTTCATCATCACTCCTTTGCCTGATGCAGGTGGGGCGCTTATAATGGTAAAAATATTTGCATAGACTATGGTACTATGATAGTAGCCAAATACATTTGGAGTGACACTGCTTAAAGCTCCTAAAGCTGAAGTAAGAACTATATCCTTCTCTCTGCCTGAAAAATTATCAGTCACTTTTTTAAGGATGTCTGGCAAACTTTTATATACTTTATCAGGTATCAATGGATTATTAATATTTTCTTCCACTTGTTCTCATTTTGTCGATTATACTTTCTTCTAAACTCGTAATAGATTTCACTTCATTCTGCATCATCCAGTTCTCCAAATCTTCTTTTCTAAAGTAGACTTTACCATTGTTAGGTTTGAAGAAGTTGATTCTGCCTTCTGATGTCAGTTTATACAAGAGTGACTTGCTGACGTCCATGAATAAAACAGCTTCCTTAAAGCTTAAAATCTTTTTCTCAATGTTCTCCATTGTAATAGATTTAATGTTGTGGTAGCAAATGTAAAGAGATGAAAAGCACCTTGTAGTCAAGGTGTAAGAGCATGTAAGATGTGATGTAAGAAAAGTGTAAGATTATTTCTTTTTTAAAGTCTGTAAATCAACAAATTGAAGAATATTTTCCAGCATCTTTTTTTCTTCTGGTTTTTTCTTCAATCTCGTAGTTGCAGTATAGTAGTTTTCAGAGGTTATAAATACCTCATCATCGCTTCTTGTAACAAACTTTCTACTACTTACGATATTTCGTATATCCATATTACGAAATAACCTGGATATGATCTCTAAATAACCTACCATTATAGGTGTAGATGTTTTGAATTTAATGTAAGATGTAGAATTTTCTTTTGTTAAGACTTCAATAAATGTATCTATGTCTGTATCGAAAATACCAGAATTAACAGATAAACGATATAGCTTTTTCAAGTTAGGAAGTGTGCCTATATATCCAAAGTTACTGTCTGGAGTAAATTTACTGTTTTGCTTTAAGGTTATTGTTATTGAATATCTTCGTAATAAGTATTGTTTAAAACTTTTAAAACTTCTCGTCACTTCTGGATAATCATCAAGAAAACTTTGGTAGGTAGTAACTATATATCTAAAAGATGTTTCAACATATTTCGAGAGCTTGGGAATATCTTCTGTTGGCGTAGAAAGAATAGTTGTATCAAAATTGTCCCTAATATAGCTGAATACTTTATAATACTCACCTAAAATATGGCTTTTTAATGGAAAAAACTCGTCATTCCTCCAAACACCTTCATCTATAAATAGACAGTTACCTGGAACACTTCCTATTTCATCAAGAAAGTCCTCATAAAATTGATTTTTGAGTGTCTCCAAGTTTGGGCTTGTAAAGAAATTTTCTAAAGGTTTAAGAAATAAATCTTGACGTTTATTCATTTTTCAAAAATATGAAATGTTTCACCTATGTTTCACCCAACAAAACAAAAAAGCACCTACATTTCTGTAAGTGCTTGATTCTAAAAGTGGTCCCACCTGGGCTCGAACCAGGGACCACCTGATTATGAGTCAGGTGCTCTAACCAACTGAGCTATAGGACCTCAAAACTTGGTTAAATTTTGTGTTTGCAAAAATAGTAAAATTTCTTTCACTACAAAATTTTTTATTGCTTTTCTTGGCAAAGTTCTACCAGCACACCGTTTGTAGACTTCGGATGAAGGAATACAACTAATTTGTTATCAGCACCTTCTTTCGGTTCTTCGGAGATAAACTGAAATCCTTCTTTTTTTAATCTTTTTACTTCTTCCAGAATATTTTCAACTCCAAAAGCTAAATGATGAATGCCCTCCCCTTTTTTATCGATGAATTTTGAGATGGGACTTTCAGGATTACTAGCTTCCAGTAACTCAATTTTACTTTCTCCCGTTTCATAAAAAGAAGTGACCACCCCTTCCCTTTCCACAGTTTCATGTTTGTAGGATTCCTTTCCTAATAATTTGGCGAAAAGCTCGTCAGAGACTCCTAAAGACTTTACGGCAATACCGATATGTTCTAGCTTCATATACTGCTAATAATTATAATTAATCGTAAATTTGATACTGTGGCTGAATTTCAGAAGTATCAATTCAAACAAAAGTACTAAATTTGCACAACTTATGGAAAGTAACAGACAAAGAAAAGTAGCACAGATCATTCAGGAAGACTTCGCAGAGCTTTTCCGCAAACAGGCTTCAGAGAGTAAGCAGAGTATATTAGTGAGTGTTTCAGACGTAAAAGTAACGGCAGATTTAGGGATTGCTAAAATCTATTTAAGCATTTTCCCACAGGAATTCCGTACAGCTGTCATGAAGGAGATTGAAGAAAACAAACCTCAATACAGAAATTTCATTGGCCAGAAAATGGCAAAACAGGTACGTATTATTCCTCAGCTTAACTTCTATCTGGACACCGCTCTTGATGATGTTGAAAAATTAGAAAGAGAACTAAGAGGCGAAGGTGACAATCCTGTATTATAGATCTTGAAGAATATTGCATTTTACATAGCATCCAGATACCTTTTGGCTAAGAAAGGCAGCACTGCTGTTACGTTCATTACGTGGCTGGCTGTGGGTGCCATGACGGTTGCTGTGGTTGCAATGTTCGTTATTATTTCAGTTTTTTCCGGACTTGAAGATTTGAATAAGGATCTTATTTCTAATCTTCATGCGGATCTTACCTTAAAAAGTACATCAGGAAAAACCATTAAAAATCTGGATAAAGTAGCCGCTACTTTATCCAACAACAAAGAAATAACCAGCTTTTCACGCGTTATTGAAGAGAAAGTATATGTCAGCTTCAATGGCAAAGGTGATATTGCCTTTTTAAGAGGAGTGGATTCTGCGTACATCAAAGTCAATCCTATTAATAAAGATGTATTCTACGGAACCTATCCGAGTTTTAAATATTCAAACGAAGTATTGATGGAAAACAGCCTGGACAACAGGTTATCGATTCCCATCGACTCTTCCAATCATTATGCAACTGTCTTTATGCCGAAACCGGGAACCGGGATCATTAATAAAGAAGAAGATATCTACAACAAAAGAGATATTTCAGTAACAGGCGTTTTTCCAGGGAAAGATCAATTGGATAACTACATTATTTCTCCTATTGAACTTACTGAGGAACTATTGAGTCTGCCTAAAAAATCAGCGTATCAGATTGTTATTAAATTAAAAAATCCGGAAAATGCAGATGCTGTAAAGCAAAACCTTCTTTCTTCTCTTGGAAAAAATATCGAAATAAAAACCAAAGAAGAGGAAAATGCTGCTTTCTGGAAAATGATCAATACTGAAAAACTATTCATCTACCTTATTTTTGCGCTTGTCATCTTTATCACCACCTTCAATCTTGCAGGAGCTATTATTATTTTGCAGCTTGACAAAAAAGAACAGGCAAAATCTCTTATTTCACTAGGCTTTCCTTTAAGCCATCTAAGAATGACCTATTTCTATACTGGAATTCTTATCGTTATTTCGGGAGTCATTACCGGTTTAATATTCGGAACAGCACTTTGCTATTTCCAATTGTACACGGAATTTTTCAGAGCTAATGAAGTTCTTCCTTTCCCTGTAAAGATTGTGGGCAAAAACTATCTTATTGTAGCCCTTACGGCATCTGTATTTGGAATCGCTATTTCATGGTTCTTTTCAAAGATCAGCAAGGAGTATATTACTAAAAATTAACATAGAACGTTTACACATTTCATATAATTAATCCGTTACGGTTTCATTTTTTTGTACCTTTACGCCCCAATTTTAAAAGAAATGAAACGAATTTTATCTTTTTTCTTATTAAGCTTTGCATTTATCCATGCATTAGCGCAAATTCCTCCGGGTTATTATAATAACGCATCCGGATTAACAGGAGCTCCTCTTAAAACGGCTCTAAAAAACATCATAGAAAATGGACATGTAGATCATGGATATGATGGACTATGGAATGGTTACACCACAACAGATCGTGATTATTTCTATGAAAACGACGGAACTGTTCTGGACATCTACTCTGAAAATCCTACAGGTCCTGATCCATACAATTTTACACCGGGACTTAAGAAATGTGGAAATTACAGCAACGAAGGTGATTGCTATAACCGTGAGCACGTTATTCCTCAAAGTTTGTTTAGCTCAGCTTCACCAATGGTAGCAGATATTCACTTTATTCGTCCTACTGATGGAAAAGTAAATGGAAAGAGATCAAACTTTCCATACGGAAAAGTAGGAACAGCTTCTTTTACTTCACAAAATTTTTCAAAACTTGGTAATTCTGTTTCTCCGGGATATTCGGGTACTGTATTTGAACCCATCGATGCCTTTAAAGGAGATATTGCCAGAATGATTTTTTATTTTGTAACAAGATATGAAGCTAAACTTTCAGGATTTACATCCGGAGGAATGCTAGGAGGTTCTGCATTTCCAGGTTTACAGCCTTGGGCGCTTCAGCAGTATTTAGCATGGCACGTCATGGATCCTGTATCTCCGGAAGAAATAGCAAGAAATAATGCTTCATACACCTACCAGGGAAACAGAAACCCATTTATTGATCACCCGGAATATGCTACTCAGATCTGGGGAGATCCGATTGTGGATACTACGCCTCCAACAGCGGCTACCAATGTGGTTGCCAGTAACCCTACATCAAATTCAGTTGCATTAAACTGGACTGCAGCAACAGATAATATCGGAGTAACGGCTTACGATATTTATGCAAACGGAACTCTAAAAACGACAGTAGATGGAACATTAACTTCCACTACAGTAACAGGATTATCTCCGCTTACACAATATACGTTCTATATTATTGCTAAAGATGCTTCAGGAAACCCTTCCCCACAAAGTAACAATGCCGTTGCAACTACACTTGACGGTCCTGTGGGTGGAAGCTGTGGAACAGAAGATTTTGAAACGATCTCAGGTGCTGCAAACACCTACATGACAGCAACATGGACTAATAATACGATTACATGGATTGCCACAGATGCAAGAGTTGATCAGACAATCAACGGGAAAGCAATAACCATCAGAAATGGTAATTTAACAAGTTCAACCCTAGCCGGTGGAATTCAGAGTTTAACATTAACTACTCAGTTAAAATTCGCTGGAAGTGATGGTACGATTAATGTCTTTATCAATAATGTGAATGTAGGATCGGTTCCTTATAGCGCAACAGCAACAACTACTACGATTAACAATATCAATGTAACCGGAAATATCGTTATTAAATTAACGAATTCATTAGCGACAAACAGAGTTGCTCTGGATGACTTAAGCTGGACATGTTATAACGGTTCATTAGGAACAGTTGACGCTCAGAAAAATAAATCAGAGTTTACCATCTACCCTAACCCGATTAAAAACAATGAATTATTTGTAAAAGGAGAAAACCTTAGCAAGATTTCAAAGGCCGACATTTATGATCTTTCAGGAAAATTAATTGAAACGATTGCAAATCCTTTCAAAGCTTCCAATAAAATCAATCTTAAAGGCTTGACAAAAGGAGTTTATATCTTGAAAACTGACAATTTCTCTACGAAGTTCATCGTAGACTAAGTCTTAAAAAATATTTCACTTTAAAAGACCGGATTTGTCCGGTCTTTTTTTTATTTTTGATCTATGGATTCTAATAAAAAATTAGGACTGATAGGACGAAATATTTCTTATTCTTTTTCTAAAAAATTCTTCGAAAACAAGTTCCAAAAGCTTATGCTTAAGGATTTCTCTTACGATATCTTTGACCTTAATGAAATTGATGAAGTGGAAAATCTTTTTTCATCACCTGAGCTTTTAGGATTCAATGTAACCATTCCTTTTAAAGAAAAAATCATTAACTATCTTGATGAACTGAGTGACGAAGCTGAAAAAATTGGTGCCGTGAACTGTGTTCTTATTCAAAATGGAAAAAAAACAGGATATAATACGGATGCTTTT
Organism: Chryseobacterium lactis; assembly: GCF_003815875.1. NCBI lineage: Bacteria > Pseudomonadati > Bacteroidota > Flavobacteriia > Flavobacteriales > Weeksellaceae > Chryseobacterium > Chryseobacterium lactis. The sequence continues at coordinate 2,199,978 of NZ_CP033924.1, read as the reverse complement.
GGCTTTGAAAAGACGCTTCTTTTACATAAAAAACCAACTCAGGACAAAGCATTGATTTTAGGAAACGGAGGTGCTGCAAAAGCGGTAAAATATGTTTTAGATAAACTTAATATCCCTTCAAAAACCATTTCCAGAAGTACAGAAATTAACTTTGAAAATCTGGATAAGGAAACGGTTCAGGAACATAAAATCATTATTCAGTGTACTCCCGTAGGAACGTTTCCAAACACTGAAGATTGCCTGGATTTCCCGTTTGATGCACTTACTTCAGAACACCTGGTTATAGATCTTATATACAATCCAAATTACACTCAGTTTATCCTTAAAGCCTCTGAAAAAGGAGCAAAAACAGTGAACGGTTATTATATGCTTGAACAGCAAGCAGAAAAAGCCTGGGAAATTTGGAATTTTCAAAAAAAATAACATAAATTAGTGCTTTAATTGGCTTTACGGCTATATTTGAAGGATATTAACGCCACTCACATAAAAGATTTGCTATGATTACAGAAAACAATCTTTCTGAAAACGAAGAAAAAAATTCTAACGAAGTACCTCAAGAGACATCAGAAAATACAAATTCTCCTGATGCAACTCACCATGATGATGATGCAGAACACCTTGAAGAGCATGATGATGTTGAAATTTCTTTAGCAGATGCTTTAAAGGAAATGGAAAAAATCATTAACACTCCCAACGCCGGTGAGAATTTCAAGAAATTCAATGTGCTGAAGGAAAAAGCAAGTCATTTTATTCATGATGAAGTGGAAGACAAAAAACATGAATATGTAGAGGCAGGAAATGCTCCTGAAAATTTCAGTTATGAGCATCCGTCTCAAACTAAATTTTCTGCTTTAGTCAATATCTTCAGAGAAAAACATGATGACTTCCAGAAAGGTCAGGAAGAAGAGCAGAAGAAAAACCTTGACCACCGTCAAAGTATTATTGAAAGACTTAAAAATCTTTATACCAATTCTGAGCCGGGGGTTAATCTTTTCAGATCAATCCGTGAGATCAAAGAAGACTGGTCAAAAGCCGGACAGGTTGCCAAATCTGAATTCAAAATTCTTAATAACAACTATTTCCACCATTTGAATCAATTTTATCAAATGCTGGATCTGAACAAAGAATTTTTGGAACAGGAATACAGCCACAACTTAGAAAAAAGACAACACATTATTGCCCGTGCGCAAGAACTGGAAAATGAACCGGTAATTCAAAAGGCTTTGAATGAGTTGCAATATCTTCATAAGCTTTGGAAAGAAGAAGCTGAGCCTGTAGCAGAAGAGTTCCGTGAAAAGACATGGGAAGAGTTCAAAGAAATCTCCAACAAAATTCACGAAAGAAAATCTGAATTATCTGCAGTGATCGAACAGGAGCAAAATACCAATCTTGAGAAGAAAAATCAGATTATTGCTGAAATTAAAAAGCTTTCAGAACCTTCTGAAACTCCTAATCACAATTACTGGCAAAACTCCATCAAAAGAGTGGAAGATCTGCGTTCTGATTTCTTAAAGACAGGAAGTGTTCCAAGAAAATTATCCAACCAAAACTGGAATGATTTCAAAACAACACTTCGAGGTTTCAATACTACCAAGAATAATTATTACAAATCATTAAAAGGTTCTCAGCAGGCTAACCTGGAAGAAAAATTAAAATTGATCCAGACTGCACAGGACAATATGAACAATGAAGAATGGGATATTGCTGTTCCGTTATTCAAAAAACTTCAGGAAGACTGGAAGAAAATCGGCCACGTTCCAAAGAGCATGACTAATAAAATCTGGGATGAATTCCGTGATGCCTGTAATGCATTCTTCAACAATTACAGAGAGAAAAGCAATACTTCTACAGATAACTGGAAGGAGAATTACAAAAATAAAAAAGCGCTTCTTGATGAATTGAAAACGGTAAGTAATGACGAAGGAAGCATCGAAAAAATTGAACAGATCAAAACGTCATGGAATAACATAGGAAAAGTTCCAAGAGATAAAATTTCGATCAACACTGAATTCAACAAGACTTTAAGAGAGAAATTAAAGATCAATAAGATCAACGAACTTGAATTAAAAGAAGAAGGTTTATCTGAAAACCAGCTTACCGATAAGGCAAGAAAGATCAAAAATCAAATCTCAGATCTTGAAGGAGAAATTGTAAAGTTGGAAAACAACCTTGCCTTCTTTACCAAACCGTCAAGAGAAAATCCTTTATTAAAGGATACTTACAATACAATCGATGAGAAAAAAGCTCATCTGGAAACATTAAAACAGAATCTCCACAATATTATTACCGGAGATTAATTCTTAATACAACAAATAAAGGCGGAGCAAAGCAATTTGTCTTCGCTTTTTCTTTTTAAAGATATGAACAACGACGAACTTTATATTCAAAGATGCATTGAGCTCGCTCAGAAAGCGTTAGGAAAAACCTATCCTAACCCGCTTGTAGGCAGTGTAATTGTCCATAACGGAAAAATCATCGGAGAAGGCTATCATCATAAAGCAGGAGAAAATCACGCAGAAATTAATGCAATAAATTCTGTGGAAAACAAAGAACTGATCCCCGAATCTACTATTTATGTTTCGTTGGAACCTTGTGCTCACTATGGAAAAACACCACCTTGCGCTTTAAAAATTAAAGAGCTAGGATTCAAAAAAGTAGTGATAGGTGCCATGGACTCTCATGATAAAGTGAATGGAAAAGGCAAGAAAATCATTCACGATGCAGGAATTGAGGTTATTTCCGGGATTCTGGAAAAAGAATGTATAGAATTGAATAAGCGTTTTTTCACCTATCATGAAAAGAAAAGGCCGTATATCATTTTGAAATGGGCAGAATCCGCTGATGGATTTTTAGATAAAGACTCTAAACCTACAGCTATTTCAAACACTTTAGTGAATCAGTTTGTTCATCAGTTAAGAGCCGATGAGCATGCTATTTTAGTAGGAACTCAAACTGCGTTGAATGACAACCCAAGTTTGACCGTAAGAAATACTGAAGGGATAAATCCTGTCAGAATTTTAATTGATTTCGATCTAAAGATTCCTGAAACTTCTGCAATTTATAACAAGGAGGCAAAAACATTGATCTTTAATTCTATCAAAGAAGAAACTCGAGACCATGTTCAATTCATAAAAATCGGAAAAGAAAACTTCTTGCCTTATTTGATGAATGCTCTGTACAAAGAACAGATTCAATCTGTTATTATTGAGGGAGGTCGCTTTACGTTGCAGCAATTTATTGATGCTGATCTTTGGGATGAAGCAATTGTTATTAAAAACGAAGGATTGGAATTAAAAAATGGAACAAAAGCTCCGGAATTTAATCATACAGCTTATAAAACAGAACAATTCAGAGATAATTTGGTTTCTTTTTTTAAGCTTTAATAATTTCATTTTTAAATGACAATATAAAAATCTGTCTCACACCATTGAGGCAGATTTTTACTGTAAAAGCAGATCCACTTCCAATGGATGCTGATTCCGAATCACCTCTACTTTCAATTTTCCTTTCCACTTTGAAACCTGGTAAATATTCATAAGATCGCTAAGTTTTTTGACAGGCGTATTATCCATCGTTCTGATAACATCCTTTTCCAATAATCCGGCTTTTTTTAACAGACTATTTTCTTCCAATTTAAGGATTACAACTCCATTCTCATCAGGTAAACCGTAAGCAGATCTTTCTCCTAAACCATCAATTGATTTCAATGTTGCATTCAGGAAATTACCTGTTGTTATTTTTTGATCATCACTTGAATTTTCAATTAATGCAGGAAACTCCGGTTGAGTAGCCATTTTTTTTAATTCAGGAATCTGAACACCAAACTTATCCATTGCAAAATTTTTAAAGCCGATAGCTAAAGCCTGAGAATTATTATTCACCTTATAATCTCCACTCTGAGGATTAATAAAATCAACACTGCCAAAAACACTGTGTAAATCAGTGCCTCTCTTTTGTGCAGCCTGTAAAGATTCTTTATCAGGTAAAAGATTATAGTCAATATTATTCCCCCAATCATCAATCTGAATGGGAGCATAGGGGGTCATTACAATATTATGAAGAAAGCTGTCTTCACTATTTTTAAACCAAACATGCGGATGAAAACTGTTATTAACCATAATATTATTTTCTACTCTTCGTTTAAAGCCTTCACGAAGCTTAAGTCCCCCATTGAGAAGTACATTATTATAAATAGAATAATTGGAAGAACCATCGTCAAGATCGATATCCCAACCATGATCACAACGAAATCTGTTATTCCGGATAACAGTAGTCTGCCATGCATCGAGTAAAATCAATTCCGGATGTTTGCTCGTAATACTATCCATATATTTTCTGGAAGGACTCCAGTAACGATCTCTTCCCCACGAGTTGAAAGCACCGTGATCTCCGGTCTCCAGAACAGTATTGAAAACATCATTGAATTCTAAGATATGTCCGCCAAAAGCGCCGTCACCAATATTAATCCCAGCTCTGGGCGTATTGTATATACTATTGTATCTAACTGCAATCTGCGAGGCAATATCAATCTGTATCCCTGCAGATTGTTTTTCAATCCGGCCAATATCATGAATCAGATTATTTTCTGCGATACATTGCTGGGGATAATGATCAGATTTAGGACCGGGGATTTTATCCAATTGCTCATAGGGAACACTATCTTCATATCTGAAAGAAGGAGAACGAACGGCATCAGTTTCACCAACAAAAGAGATCCCACTGGCACCTGCTCCAATGATATAATTGCCCCGTATCAGATTTCCTTTATTATATCCGCTTAACATAATGGCATTACCTCCCACATCTATAAACTGACAACCTGTTATCCGGATATTCTGAGTATTATTCAGAAAAAGACTTCCTCCTCTGTAGATAGTCCAATCGCTCCTGAGAAGAGGTTCCTTTGTTTGCATAAAGCTCCGTTCATTATGCAGGAAGCTCAGATTTCTAATTTCTATGTTTGATAGTGGGTTTCCTTCACCGCCTTTGATTTCAATACTATTTTTAAAACGGGAAACTTCTATTTTAGATCCTAATAAATCTGAATCCTTGAACGGATAGTAGTAGAGCAATTTCTTTTCCTTATCCAGAAACCATTCTCCGGGAGCATTCAACTCTTCAAATATATTTTCAACAAAGCGGAATTGTTTATGCAATGGAGATGGACGATTATTTTGCCACCCACCTTCTAATTTTAATTCTCCTTTTTCATCAAACCCTACAATTCTATAATGAAGACCTCCCCACTCTCCTGAATGCAGGCCATGAACATAGCCACCTGTTGGATTCTTCCATCGTCTGATCCGCTCAGGATTTATAGCGTCTGCTGAAGTTCCATTGAAAACACGGGCTGTAGCATCATAATCAGGATAACGAGCCAGTATCTGTAGCTTTCCATTTACAAAAAATCTTTCAAAGCCAGCATTTTGAGGAACCGGTGTCACATATATTCCATTTTTATAAGGTTTCCAATCTGTTGTTAATAGTTCGCCTGCACTTATATAAGCACGTTCATCCGCGTAAGAACTAATAAGAAGAGATTTTGTTTTTACAATCTTGTGATCCAGTATAATTGGTTTTTGGAGATAATAAGTTCCTTCTCTGAAATAGATGGTCACAGCCTTTCCAGCAGCTTTTTCAATTTCCTGTATAGCCCGCTCAGGAGTTCTGAAAGGTTGGGTGATACTCCCTTGACTATTGTCATTACCATTTGTAGAAACATACAGCTGAATCTGCGCCTTTGAAAAAAGAAGCGTAAACATACTGAGTAAGAGACCAAATAAATTTCTTTTCATAGAAATCATAGATATAGCCGGCAGAGATTTCTTTTCTGCTTTTTTCTGTTAAAAACAGGTTTAATGTAGTCAAATATCTGATGCAAAACAGAAATCGATTACTCTTTCTTTACAAAAATGAATACACGACACACAACCAACCAAAACACTGTAAAACAAACACATAAAACATTATATCCGAAAATATTTTTCTATAAGAATGCATTTAAAAAATGATATAGATCTGTTTTTTACCTCTATATATTTCCACAAAACATTCATTCATCCTGAATTTATATATTTGCTAAAAATAATAACCTTATATGAACAAGCTCTTTAGTGTTCTTTTTTTGAGCATAATTTCTATTCTTCAATCGCAGGAATGGAAATATTTAACTCCTGTAAAGGGGTATTCTATAATCAAAAATTTAGAAGTTACCCCAAATCAAACTGTATACATCGTAGACAAAGACAAGGCTGCCTCTTCATCCAGAGATAGCGGAATTACGTGGCGAAAACTTTTCAGATCTGGATGCTTAGACATTCAAATGCTTAACGATAATGTAGGTTTCGTTTTAAAAGATTATCAGATTTTCAAAACTACAGATGCTTTTGCTACTTCCACACCATACCCTGTAAGTAGTGATTTCTTGAAAAACATGTATTTTGTTAATGAATCTGTTGGTTTCGTCTGTGGTAATACAGGTGTAATTTATAAAACAACCAATGGAGGAGTCAGCTTCACCTCCGTATCTCTTTCTATCAATACAACCTTAAATGATGTTTTCTTTATCAATCCGAACATAGGATTTGTAGCTGGAGAAAATGGCACATTATACAAGACGACCAACCAGGGAGCAACCTGGATCCCAACTCCTCTAAATACAACCGGAATTGACAAAATCCTTTTCATTAATGATAATGAAGGGTATGTTACAGGAAATAGCGGAGGAATTTTCAAAACAACAGACCAGGGAAACACCTGGATAGCTTTAAGCACCAATACCCAATCCCGCTTGTATGATATTAAATACAATACTGGAAAATTATATGCTGTAGGCAGCGATAACAGGTTATTAAAATCTTCAGATATGGGACAGACCTGGACACAGCAAAGACTGATTGACGCCTTCCCTTATAACAGTCTCTATTCTATAGGATTTGTAAATGGCAATATTTTGGTAGGCGGTGATGCTAATATTTATAAATCGACCAATGGTACAAACTGGACTATCCAGGTGCCGGGGATATATCAATCTAACTTGAAAAACATATCTTTCGGTAATGATGACAAAGGAGTTATCGTAGGAAATCAAACTGGCTATAGTGTAGTATATTATACTGAAAATGGAGGATACAACTGGACCAACAAAAAAGCAACCTTCACTCTGGATGCTTTCAAAGGTGCACATATAAGAGAAAACGGCAAAGGAGTCCTTATTGGTAATGGAAACCATTCTTTCACATCAGATTTTGGTAAGACGTGGGATAATTCAAACATAATCAATCATCCCACATTTGTATCTCCTTACTGGCTTAAAAGTAATGGTGATGTCTTATTAGGAACTGCATCCCCCTATGTTTCACCCAACAATGGAATACACTTATTTACAACATCTAATACCTCTTATTTTACACTAACTGATAAGGTTGAAACAATCCAATTTTATAATGATATGATTGGCTATGCCGGAACATACCAAAAGCTTTATAAAACAACAGACGGAGGAATAACATGGAATAACATTTACAATGTACCAACATCAATAACTTATATCAATATTATTAATATAAACAAGATACAGATAGGCACAGATAATGACATGCATTATATTAGTAGTAATGCCGGTTCTACCTGGACTGAAAATACAGATGATGATCAATACCATTATATTAGTGACCTTATAGGCTATCGCATGGATTCCGGTTGGGACATATACAGAACAGCAGACGGAGGCCTAACATCGCAACTTGTTGTTCCGAGTACTAACTATTTTAATTTTAATCTGGTAACAATTAATGACATAAAATTTTTTAAAAATAAAATTATTGCTGTTGGAACAACTTCAGATATTTTCATCGTGGAATTCCCTGATCAAACTCTTGGAACCAATGAAAATGAAAAAGCAAAAGATAGTCCAAATAATCAGATATATCCTAATCCTACAACAGCTTCGGTTTTCTTTAAAACACCAATCACTTTAGACAAAGTTCAGGTTTATGATGTACAGGGAAAAATAATGACATTTATAAAAGAGAACAACGGAATTAATATCTCACACTTGGAGTCTGGAACTTATTTTATCAAATTTGAAACCAATGGAAAATGGTTCACACAAAAAATCCTAAAAAAATAAATATTCATGGAAGCCATCAAAATTTGATGGCTTCTTTATTTATATGCTAAAAATTAATAAAGCATTTAATACTTTTGCATGACAAAGCCGGAACCAGAATGACGTTTGAATACAAAACCATAGAAAAACCTATAGAAAACACTTTAATAAAGGAAAAGGGAAGCAAGTTCATCGGATTTGCCTTTCCTGTACATCATGAAACTGAGTTAAGGGCTGCATTGGAAAAGATCAGAGAAGAACATCCAAAGGCCACTCACCATTGTTATGCTTTCAGAATAGGGTTAAATGGGGAGAATTATCGGGCGAATGATGACGGTGAACCTTCCGGAAGTGCAGGGTTACCGATTTACAATCAGTTACTGGCTCATGAAATTACCAATATTCTGGTTATTGTTGTTCGTTATTACGGAGGAACAAAACTCGGTGTTTCAGGTTTGGTGAAAGCTTACAAAGAATCTGCAAAGGTTACTCTGGAAGAAGCCAATATCATTACAAAAGAATTGGAAACAGAAGTTGAAATTCAATTCAATTTTAATCAACAAAATACCATTTTCACTTTACTTTCAAAATTTGATGCCAAGGTCCTAAGTTTTGATGCTAATGAAAATTGTATCCTGACAGCCTCTTTAAAACTGGTGCAAAAAGAAAACATCTCGGAAAAATTATCCGAGATGCAATATGTTTCATTTGAATTTAAAGATTAATCTCTTCTTCCTCCGAGAAGTAAAGAACCCCAATACAACAGCTGTGCTAATGATCCGATAGCTGCGACCACATAAGTTCTGGCAGCCCATTTTAAACTATCCTGTACTCCGACAAATTCTTCCTGGGTTACAGTACCAGTATCTTTCAGCCATTTCATTGCTCTGTTACTCGCATCATATTCTACCGGTAACGTTACAAATGCAAAAAGAGTCGTCATCGCAAACATGGCTACCCCAATCGCTAAAACGGTTGTATTTCCATTTGGATTTTCGATTGTTCTTGATGCTGCCATAATCGCAATACCTGCGATAAGGACAAACTGCATCAGATTAGAACTTATATTAACAATAGGAACCAGTTTCGAACGTAAATTCAGCATAGCATACCCTACGGCATGTTGTACGGCATGTCCGCACTCATGTGCTGCTACAGCTGCAGCGGCTGCATTTCTCTGCATATAGACTCCTTCAGAAAGGTTTACTGTTTTATCTGCCGGATTATAGTGGTCCGTCAACTGCCCAGGAACCGATATTACCTGAACATCATTAATCCCGTTATCTCTCAACATCTTTTCCGCTACTTCTTTCCCCGAAAGGCCATTTCGAAGATGTACATTGGAATAATATTCAAATTTAGATTTCAACCTGGATGAAACCCACCAGCTGACCAGCATTGAAATTCCAATAATGATATAATAACCCACCATTTTATATAGATTTTGTGTTCAATTTTTAAGCATAATGATATAAAAACTGTGCCAAAGTATACGATATTATTATTTATATTTGTCCTTAAATTACCTCAAAAAACATGTCTAGAATTTCAATTATTGAAGTAAAAACAGCTGACCAGCTCAAGCAATTCGTAAGATTTCCGATGGATTTATATAAAAATAATCCATACTACGTTCCATCCTTTATTAAAGATGAAATGAAAATCTGGGATGCAAAAGAAAATCCGGCCTTAGATTATTCAGAATCCAAACAGTTTCTGGCTATAAGAGACCAGAAGATAGTTGGAAGAATTGCTGTAATTATTAATCATAAAGAAGAAAAAGAATTAGACATTAAAAAAGTTCGGTTTGGCTGGATAGATTTCATTGATGACGCCGAAGTTTCCAAAGCTTTAATCCAAACAGCAATTGATTATGCCAAAGCACACAATCTTAACAAGATTGAAGGCCCAATGGGGTTCACCAATCTTGACAAGGCAGGTATGCTGACCATGGGGTTCGACAAACTGGCAACCATGATTGGAATTTATAATCATGCCTATTATCCTAAACATCTTGAAAATCTTGGATTAACCAAAGAAAAAGAATGGGTAGAATATGAAATGAATTTCCCGAAAGTACTTCCTGAAAAAGTAGAAAAATTCAGTGGATTAATTGCTCAGAAATACAAACTTAAAGTTCTTAATTTCAAATCTAAAGATGAAATACTTCCTTATGTAGAACCCATGTTTAAGTTATTGGATGAGACCTATAAACATCTTTCTACTTATACCCCGATTTCCGACGAACAGATCAAAACGTACAAAGAGAAATACTTCCCTCTTATTGATAAAAACTATGTGATATGTGTGGTAGATGAAAATCAGCAACTGGTATCTTTTGCTATTACAATGCCCTCTTATTCTAAGGCTTTACAGAAGTCGAAAGGAAAACTATTCCCCTTCGGATGGTGGCATTTCTTACAGGCTACAAAAAAGAACGACCGAGCCAATTTTTACCTGATCGGAATCCATCCTGAATACCAGAGACGTGGTGTAACGGCTATTATCTTTAAAGAAATTTTTGTCCGGTTTACAAGTATGGGAATTAATTTTGCAGAAACCAATCCTGAACTGGAAGAAAATAAAAGTGTACAGGTTCTTTGGCAGGATTACAATCCTGTAAATCATAAAAGAAGAAGAACGTACTCACTTGAGATAAATGATAAATGATGAATGATGAGTAAGTACAACTTTACTCCTTCACTCTAAAACTCTCCCACCCTCAAACACTTTCACCTCATGAAGCCACAGCTTATCATTTTTGCCGTTTTAATCGCCGGATTTATCGTGTATAATTTCTTTTTTCAGTCACCGGATGACAAAACAAATACGCTGATCAATATTGTTTTCGCCAGTCTCCTTTTTGGATATATTTCATTTATGGCCTACACTCTCCTTAAAAAAATGAAGAAATAACCTGTTATTTTTATTGATTCTAAATTATCGGTTTTCCTAATTTTCATCCGACTTTTAAGCTCATAAATTTCATGCTTTCTTGTTTATTCGCTAAATTTGCAAATTGAGATAATAATGCAAAAATGAATTTACCTGAAAGTTATATTCCAATCCTTATCCAGGCTGGTGTAGCAGTAGGATTTGTAGCTGTTTCTTTGCTTGGGGCACATTTCCTGGGGCCACAACAGAAAAAAGGAAACTCTGTGAAAAACCAAAGCTGGGAATGTGGAGTTCCTAGTGAAGGAAATGCAAGAACACCGTTTTCTATCAAGTACTTCCTGACTGCGGTATTGTTTGTACTATTCGATATTGAAATCGTATTTTTTTATCCCTACGCGGTAAACTTCAGAGAATTCGGCATGGAAGGATTCCTGGCAGTACTTACATTCGTGGCCATCTTCTTCATGGCGTTTTTCTATGTTTGGAAACGTGGTGCGTTAGATTGGGATAAATAAAGTAAATTATGAATTTTGAATGATGGGTTTTGAATCAATAATCCAGCATTTATAATTCAAAATCAAAAATCAAAGAAAATGTCAGATAAAAAACCAGTAATAAGAACAGATGCACCTGCTCCCGAAGGCTATGAAGGAGAAGGGTTTTTCGCAACAAAACTGAGCAGTGTAATCGGGATGGCAAGAAAGTTTTCACTTTGGCCATTACCATTTGCTACCTCTTGTTGTGGTATCGAGTTTATGGCTACCCTGAACCCTACTTATGATGCTTCAAGATTTGGTATGGAAAGAAACTCTTTCTCCCCAAGACAAGCAGATATGCTGATGGTTTGCGGAACTATATCAAAGAAATTAGGACCAGTCCTAAAAGAAGTATACACTCAGATGGCTGAACCCAAATGGGTGGTAGCCGTTGGAGCTTGTGCTTCTAGCGGTGGTATTTTTGATACCTATTCCGTACTTCAGGGAATTGATAAAATTATTCCGGTAGACGTATACGTTCCGGGATGTCCTCCAAGACCTGAACAGATCATTGAAGGAGTAATGCAGGTACAGGCTCTTGCAGAAAGCGAAAGCATCAGAAGAAGAGATATGCCTGAATACCAGAAGTTATTAGATTCTTACAACATAAGCAACTAAACGGAAATGACGAACGAATTTGTATTAGAAGCAATCACGAGAGAATTTCCGGAATCTGTTATTTCAAGCTCAGAACCTTACGGGATGCTGACTATTGAAGTAAAGAAAGAAGATATCAAGAAAATCATTCACTATCTTAAAGATTCATCATTGGAATTTAATTTCCTTACCGATATCTGTGGAATTCATTATCCTGAATTTCCGGAAAAGGAAATAGGAGTTGTGTATCATTTGCATAATATGATGACCAATGTAAGATTACGTCTGAAAATCTTTATGTCCAGAGAAAATATCGAAGTAGATTCTCTTGTAGATTTATTTGCGGGTGCCAACTGGATGGAAAGAGAAACTTTTGATTTCTATGGAATTAAATTTAAAGGACATCCGGATTTGAGACCTATCCTGAATATGGAAGATCTGGGATACCATCCAATGTTGAAGGAATATCGCCTTGAAGACGGTACAAGAACCGATAAGGATGATAATATGTTCGGAAGATAAAAAAGCGAATGGCCAATGGCTGCTAGCCAATAGCCGGAAGCAAATAGCTAAAAGCAATCATTATGAAAGATAACTCATTATCTAATATACTAAACCAGTACGAAAGTAAGGAACAGATTGACGGACAATTATACACCCTCAATTTAGGACCTACCCACCCTGCTACCCACGGGATTTTCCAGAATATCTTAACGATGGATGGAGAAAGAATCCTTCACGCTGAGCAAACGGTAGGATATATCCACAGAGCATTTGAAAAAATTTCTGAAAGAAGAAACTATTCTCAGATCACCACCCTTACTGACCGTATGAATTACTGTTCTGCACCCATCAACAATTTGGGTTGGCACATGACAGTTGAGAAGCTGATTGGCGTTGAAGTTCCTAAGCGTGTAGACTATATGCGTGTTATCTTAATGGAATTAGCAAGAATCGGTGACCACCTGATCTGTAACGGGGTAACCGGAATGGACTCAGGAGCGATTACAGGTCTTACGTATATGTTCATCGAAAGAGAACGTATTTACGATATGTATGAGCAGATTTGCGGAGCGAGGATGACCACCAATATGGGAAGAATCGGAGGGTTCGAAAGAGATTTCACACCTAAATTCCATGAGTTATTACAGGACTTCTTAAAAACCTTCCCTGGAAGATTTAAAGAATTCGGTACTTTATTAGAAAGAAACAGGATTTTCATGGACAGAACCATTGGTACAGGAGCTATTTCTGCCGAAAGAGCATTAAGCTATGGTTTCACAGGTCCAAACTTACGTGCAGCAGGCGTAGATTACGATGTGAGAGTTGCACAGCCTTATTCATCATACGAAGATTTCGACTTTATTATTCCTGTAGGAACTTCAGGAGATACTTACGACCGTTTCATGGTTCGTCAACAGGAAATCTGGGAATCACTTAAAATCATCAAACAAGCATACGAAAACCTTCCGGAAGGACCATTCCACGCGGATGTTCCTGATTTCTATCTTCCTGAAAAGGCAGATGTATATCAGAAAATGGAAGCATTGATCTACCATTTCAAAATTGTAATGGGAGAAACTGATGTACCGAAAGGAGAAGTTTACCATGCTGTAGAAGGTGGAAACGGAGAATTAGGTTTCTATCTTGTGAGTGACGGAGGAAGAAGTCCTTACAGACTTCACTTCAGAAGACCATGTTTCATCTACTATCAGGCATATCCTGAAATGATTACAGGTTCTGTAATTTCAGATGCTATTGTAACGATGTGTAGTATGAATATTATTGCGGGAGAATTAGACGCATAATAGATTAGACTAAAAAGATAATAGAAGAAAAGATAATAGACTTTCTTCACCCAATATAAAACGAATTTAGAACACGAATTTCAGAGTCTATTCTCTTTTTTTAATGTTCTTTAATCTTAGATAAAAAATGAGCGAAACAATAGCTTTTAAACCGGAAAGTTTAGCACAGGTACACAAAATTATCGCAAGATATCCTGAAGGAAGACAGAAATCTGCTCTTCTTCCCGTACTTCACTTGGCACAGAAAGAATTCGGAGGATGGTTAGATGTTCCTGTGATGGATTATGTTGCCGGACTATTAAGTATCAAACCGATCGAAGTATATGAAGTGGCTACTTTCTATACGATGTTCAACATGAAGCCGGTAGGTAAATATGTTTTGGAAGTTTGCAGAACAGGACCTTGTATGGTTTGTGGAAGCGAAAAAATCCTTGACCATATCAGAACCAAACTGAACATTAAGGATGGGGAAACTACTGAAGACGGTATGTTCACCTTAAAGCCAGCTGAATGTCTTGGAGCATGCGGATACGCACCCATGCTACAGCTTGGAAAATTCTTTCATGAAAATTTAACGATAGAAAAAGTAGATGAAATCCTTGATCTTTGCAGACAGGGACAACTTGCTTTAGACTAAATAAATTTTAACACATTAAAAATAGCCATAAGCTAAAAGCCACGAGCCAATAGCTGAACGCTAAAAGCATAATAAACAATGAGTAAAAAACTTTTACTTAAAGACGCACATATAGAAGGTATTCGCTACTTTGAAACGTACCGTAAACAGGGAGGTTACACAGCGGCAGAAAAAGCCTTGAAGATGACTCCTGATGAAATTCTTGAAGAAGTAAAAGCTTCAGGACTAAGAGGACGTGGTGGAGCCGGATTTCCAACAGGGATGAAATGGAGCTTTTTGGCAAAACCAGAGGGCGTTCCAAGACACCTTGTGGTAAATGCAGATGAATCTGAGCCTGGAACATTCAAGGACAGATATTTAATGGAATTCCTTCCTCATTTATTGATTGAAGGAATGCTGATCTCATCTTACTGTTTAGGTTCAAATGTTTCTTATATCTACATCCGTGGAGAGTATTCCTGGATTCCTGATATTTTAGAAGAAGCAATTGAAGAAGCCAAAGCAGCAGGGTTTTTAGGTAAAAATATCCTTGGAACAGGTTTCGATTGTGAAATTTATGTTCAGAGAGGAGGTGGAGCATACATCTGTGGTGAGGAAACTGCATTGCTTGAATCCCTTGAAGGAAAAAGAGGTAACCCAAGATTAAAACCACCATTCCCGGCGGTAAAAGGTCTTTGGGAAAGACCAACGGTAGTAAACAATGTTGAGTCTATTGCAGCAATCGTTCCAATCATTGATATTACAGGTGCTGAGTATGCTAAAATCGGGGTAGGAAGATCTACAGGTACGAAATTGATTTCTGCTTGTGGAAACATCAACAAACCGGGGGTATACGAAATTGATATGACCATCACTGTAGAAGAATTCATCTACTCAGATGAATATTGCGGTGGTATTAAAGACGGTAAAAAATTAAAGGCTTGTATTCCTGGAGGAAGTTCTGTTCCAATCGTTCCAGCAAACTTATTGTTGAGAACCGTGAACGGAGAGCCAAGATATATGAACTATGAATCATTAGCAGATGGTGGTTTTGCTACCGGAACAATGATGGGTTCAGGAGGTTTCATCGTGTTGGATGAAGATCAGTGTATTGTAGATCACACAATGACTTTAGCAAGATTCTACAATCACGAAAGTTGTGGACAATGTACCCCTTGCCGTGAAGGTACAGGATGGATGTACAAGATTTTGAAAAAAATTGAGAAAGGAGAAGGAAAAATGGAAGATATCGATCTACTTTGGGATATTCAGAGAAAAATCGAAGGAAACACGATCTGTCCATTAGGTGATGCCGCAGCTTGGCCGGTTGCAGCAGCAATCCGTCACTTCAGAGATGAATTTGAGTGGCACGTGAAAAACCCTGAGTTGTCTCAAACTCAAAACTATGGATTAGCACATTATGCAGATCCTATTCCGGCCGTTGAAAAAAACGCGTAAATGAAAAAGTTATTGGTTGTCGGCTTAATGATGTCGAGTTTAGTTTTCGGACAAAAAAAGGAAAAAGATACTTTGATAGATAGAAGCATGGATTCGTTTGAAACCACTTCTGTTAAGAAACCTGAACCTTTGAGTAAAAAGGGACAGATGTTTGTTTTCTTTGGATGGAACAGGGCAATATTCAGTAATTCTGATATTCGTTTCAAAGGAAATGGTTATGATTTTCAACTGAATAATGTAACTGCTCAGGATAGGCCAACAAAATTTGGTATTGTTTACATTAATCCGGGATGGTTTACGGTAGTTCAGTACAATTTCAGAGCAGGATATTTTATTAAAGATAATTTAGCACTTGTCCTTGGAATTGACCATATGAAGTATGTGATGGATCAGAACCAGACTGTTAATTTCAAGGGACATATTTCAGATCCTGAATATGCCGGAATGGTACAGAACGGGCAGGTAAATCTTGCAGATGAGAAGTTCCTTACTTTTGAACATACAGACGGACTTAATTATGAAAACTTAGGTCTGGAAAGGTATCAAAGTCTGATCAACAAAAAAAATGTTGACTTAGTCTGGTCTTATGGTGCCGGAATCGGGGTAATGTTTCCAAAAAGTAATATAAAGCTTTTTGGTAATGAAAGAAGTGACCGTTTTCATGTAGCAGGTATGGGAACTGACGTAAGAGCCAGTCTTAACTTAGTTTTGTGGAACCACTGGATGGTAAGAGTAGAAGGAAAAGCCGGTTATATTAACATGTGGGATATTAAAACCACATTGAATAATAAACCAGACAAAGCCCAGCAGGATTTTGTTTTCGGACAGGTTATGGCGGGAGTTGGATATACATTTAATACGAAAAAATATAAATAACAAAGCCTGTTGCTTAACGCATAAAGCTTAAAGCATATAATATGAGCGAAGAAGTTAAAAAATTCAAAATAACTATAGACGGACAGACTGCTGAAGTTTTGCCTGGTACTTCTATTCTGGAAGCTGCGAGACAAATCGGTGGTAAATCTGTACCTCCTGCGATGTGCTACTACAGCAAGTTAGAAACCAGTGGAGGAAGATGCAGAACTTGTCTTGTAGAAGTTTCTAAAGGATCTGAAGCTGATCCCCGTCCTATGCCGAAATTGGTTGCAAGTTGCAGAACCAACGTTATGGATGGTATGGAAGTAAAAAACCTTACTTCTGAGAAAGCTCAGGAAGGAAGAAAAGCGGTTACCGAATTCTTATTGGTTAATCACCCGCTAGACTGTCCTGTTTGTGATCAGGCCGGTGAATGCCATCTTCAGGATCTTGGATATGAGCACGGAAACCTTGAGACTAGAACAGAATTCGAAAGAAATACTTACGAAGCTGATGATCTTGGACCGAACATCAAACTGAACATGAACCGTTGTATTCTTTGTGCAAGATGCGTATTAGCAGCCAACCAATTAACAGGTGAAAGAGAGCACGGAATTCTTTTCAGAGGAGATCATGCTGAAATTTCTACCTATTTAAATAAGGCTTTAGATAATGACTTCATTGGAAACGTTATCGACGTTTGTCCTGTAGGAGCATTAACAGACAGAACATCCCGTTTTGCAAGCAGAGTATGGTTCACTAAACCAATGAATGCTACTTGTAAATGTGATAAATGTTCCGGGAAAGCTGTTGTTTGGATGAAAGGTGACGAAATTGTAAGGGTAACTGCAAGAAAAGACCAGTGGGGTGAAGTTGAAGAATTCATCTGTGATACATGCCGTTTCGAAAGAAAAGCATTGTCAGACTGGAATATCGAAGGTCCTAGACATATCGACAGACACTCTGTCATTTCATTGAATCATTACCAGAAGCCAAAAGACGAATTGATAATGATTGATAATCCTGGTGCCAAGGAGATCAGTGAAAAAGACGAAAAATAAAATTTGAAAATTTGATAATGAGTTAATTTGAAAATGAGAGATTCCGGTGATGTGACTATAACTTCCGTCTTCCAGCTCCCATCTTCATAACTTCTAACATCTATAACAATAAAATGGATTTACTTACATTTAAACTTATACTTGTACTAGCACTTTTCCTGCTGTCATTAACGATTGCAGCCTACTCTACCTGGGCGGAAAGAAAAGTTGCCTCTATCATGCAGGATAGAATTGGTCCTAACAGAGCTGGACCTTTCGGATTGCTGCAACCTCTTGCTGACGGTGGAAAATTCTTCTTTAAGGAAGACTTTACGCCTGCCAATGCTGAAAAATTCCTTTTCGTGTTGGGACCGGCTTTAGTAATGTTTATTTCATTAATCACAGGAGCAGTAATTCCTTGGGGTAAAAGTTTAAATATTGCAGGTACTTCTTTTGATCTTCAGGTGGCTAACATTGACGTTGGTGTACTTTTCATCATCGGAATGGCTTCAATCGGGGTTTACGGAATTATGATCGGAGGTTGGGCTTCGAACAACAAATATTCATTACTAGGTGCTATCCGTGCTTCTTCTCAGATGATTTCTTATGAACTGGCAATGGGATTAGCACTTCTTTCTATCATTATGATGGCTGGAAGCTTGGATCTAAAAGTAATTACTGAAAACCAGACTCACGGAAAATTATGGGGAATTATTCCTTGGGTTTCCGGGATGAACTGGAATATTTTCTATCAGCCGGTTGCTTTCCTTGTTTTCTTTGTAGCAGCTTTGGCTGAAACCAACAGACACCCATTCGATTTACCTGAGTGTGAATCTGAATTGGTAACAGGATACTCTACAGAATACTCTTCCATGAAATTAGGATTATATATGTTCGGAGAATATGTGAACATGTTCATTTCCAATGCTTTCATGGTGGTTCTTTTCTTCGGAGGTTACAACTATCCTGGTATTGAATGGGTAACTCAACATTGGGGTGAAAACATTGCAGGAATCTTAAGTATCGTAGCATTCTTAACGAAAACGGTAATCGGAATTCTGATCTTCATGTGGATCAGATGGACGCTTCCAAGATTCAGATATGACCAGTTAATGCACTTAGGATGGAAAACATTAATCCCGATGGCATTAGTAAACCTATTAATTACAGGAGCTGTAATTTTAGCGTTTGGAAATTAAATTATCTAAACCTAACAGTTTTTAAAAACCTGTTAGGTTTGTGTGAATATTGAATATTAAAAATTAAGATAGCAGACAAGATTAGTCTAAAATCTGGTGTCTAACATCTAATATCTATAATTAAATGAAACTTACAAACAGATCAAAAGTTGTTTCCAATAAAGAAATGACCCTTGCTGAAAAAATCTACCTGCCTGCGATCTTTACAGGGATGGGGATTACATTTAAGCACGCTGTAAGAACCGTGATAAAAGGTGCTCCCGCAGTATATTCGTATCCGGAAGTACAGAAGCCAAGAACGACTATCTGGAGAGGTCAGCACGTTTTGAAAAGAGACGAAGAAGGCAGAGAAAGATGTACTGCTTGTGGACTTTGTGCGGTAGCTTGTCCTGCAGAAGCCATTACAATGACTGCTTCTGAAAGAACTAAAGAGGAAAAAGGCCTTTACAGAGAAGAAAAGTATGCTTCAGTATATGAAATCAATATGCTAAGATGTATTTTCTGTGGTATGTGTGAGGAGGCTTGTCCTAAATCTGCCATCTATCTTACCGACAGATTGGTAGACGTAGAAACCAACAGAGGATCTTTCATTTACGGAAAAGATAAATTAGTTGAAAAAATAAATGAAAGGATTGACATCACGACAAGACAATCCGAGAAACAAAAAAATGCGGTAAAATAATGGATCAGTTTTTATTTTTCTTGGTGGCGTTTTTAGCAGTGGCAAGTGCAGTGTATTTTGTATTTGCAAGAAATCCTTTATATGCTATTTTGTCATTGATTGTTACGATGTTTTCAATTGCCGGAATGTACATTCTTTTGAATGCTCAGTTCCTTGCAATTATCCAGATTATAGTGTACGCAGGTGCCATCATGGTACTTTTCCTTTACATTTTAATGATGCTTAACCTTAATAAAGCAGACGAAAGTAAGAAGGGTAATACTTTAAAATTTATTGGAGTTTTTACTGCAGGTCTTCTTTTAGTTGGAGTTTTAGGGGTATTCAGAGGTGTTCAGCAAAACCATATTGTGGTAGAGAATGTAGACAGAAGTATTGGTCTTACTAAAAATCTGGGTAGACTTTTGTTTAATGAATATGTTTTACCGTTTGAGCTTGCTTCTATCCTGATTTTAGCAGGTATTGTAGGCGCGGTATTAATCGGTAAAAAAGATTTATAAAATTATGGGAGAAGTAAATACTTTTATACAAAGCATCCCTTTGAATTACTTCATTATCCTTTGTTCAGTATTATTCTGCTTAGGAGTGATGGGAGTATTGCTTAGAAAAAATGCTATTGTGATTCTGGGCTGTGTAGAGCTTATGCTGAATTCTGTAAACCTTTTGTTGGCAGCTTTTTCAGCATATAAAGGCAACGGCGACGGACAACTTTTAGTTTTCTTCATTATGGTGGTTGCAGCTGCAGAAGTAGCAGTAGGTTTGGCAATTATTGCTATGCTATATAGAAATACCCGTTCTGTAGATGTGAGTATATTTAATAAATTAAGAGGATAAGAATGGAGAATCTAGTATATGCAATAGTACTTTTACCACTTTTAGGGTTTCTTATTAACGGTTTATTCGGGAAAAATCTTCCAAAAATCTTGGTAGGTTCTTTGGCCACTGCAGCAGTATTCGGATCTTTCTGCATCGCTGTAAGTCTTTTTATGAATTTCAATTCTGAAAGCCAGCCCGTAATCGTAAAAGCTTTTGAATGGTTTAGAGTAAATGGTATTCAAATCAATTTTGGATTCCAGATTGATCAGCTTTCATTAATGATGATCATGATTATCACAGGGATCGGTTCACTGATCCACTTATACTCTATCGGATATATGAGTCATGATAAAGGATTCTATAAGTTTTTTACTTACCTGAATCTTTTCATCTTCTCTATGTTACTTTTAGTAATGGGAAGCAACTATCTTATCCTATTCATCGGATGGGAAGGTGTAGGTCTTTGTTCTTACCTGTTGATCGGATTCTGGTATACCAACGAAGAATATGGTAAAGCGGCAAGAAAAGCTTTCATCATGAACAGAATTGGTGACCTTGCGTTATTGATCGGTATCTTTATGATCGCTTCTCAGACCAATGCTGTAGATTATCTTTCTGTAGCAGAGAATGCTTCAAAATTTGAATTAGACGGAACAGTGATCATCTTTATCACAGCGAGTTTATTCATCGGTGCAACCGGTAAATCAGCTCAGGTTCCTTTATATACATGGTTACCGGACGCAATGGCCGGACCAACTCCCGTATCAGCCTTGATCCACGCGGCAACGATGGTAACGGCGGGGGTCTATTTGGTAGTAAGATCAAATTTCTTATTTACTTTAGCTCCAACGGTACAGGGAGGAATTTTATTAATCGGATTCTTAACTGCAGCTTTAGCAGGATTCTATGCACTACGCCAAAACGACATCAAAAAAGTATTGGCATACTCTACAGTTTCACAACTTGGATTTATGTTTATCGCTTTAGGTCTTGGTGCTTATACAACAGCAATGTTCCACGTAATGACACATGCTTTCTTTAAAGCGTTATTGTTCTTAGGAGCTGGTTCTGTAATCCATGCAATGAGCAACGAGCAGGATATGCGTTTCATGGGAGGTCTTAAAAAATATATTCCTCTTACCCACGCTACCTTCCTGATCGGAACATTAGCCATCTCGGGTTTCCCTTTATTATCAGGGATGATATCCAAAGACGAAATTTTAGTAGCAGCTTTCGCTAAAAATCCAATGTACTGGGTAATCTTATTTGTTTTAGCGGCAATCACTGCAACGTATATGTTCAGACTGTACTATTTGACATTCCACGGAGAATTCAGAGGTACTGAAGAACAAAAACACCACTTACATGAAAGCCCGTCTAATATGACATTACCATTGATCGTATTGGCTATCCTTTCTGTAATCGGAGGTTTCATCAACCTGCCACACTTCATCGGTCATGGGCATTATGCCAAACTGATGGAATGGTTAAAGCCTGTTCTTACGGAACAAAGCTACAACCAGATGGAAGCTACTCTTTCAGGAGTAGATTTCAATACTGAAATGATCTTATTAGCAGCAACAGTACTGATGTTCTTCTCTGTATGGTTTATCGTTAGAAATACCTACGTGAAAAAGAAAAAAATGGCTATTGCAGAAGAAAGCTATACCGGATGGGAAAAGCTTTCTGCTAAGAAATTATACGTTGACGAACTTTACAACGCATTGATTGTAAAAACTGTTGAAGGATTAGGACGCGGAGGAAAGATGTTTGATAAGGGGATCTTAGACCGTTTTGTAAACTTTGTAGGTGATGGTGCTGAAGACAGCGGAAAAGCTATGAAGCGTGTTCAAAACGGAAATGTAGAGACGTATATTCTTATCATGTCTTTAGCAGTGGGAATTATATTAATTGTTAACTTTTTATTACAATAATAATGTCTTGTTTATTATTAACATTATTACTATTACCTCTAGTAGGTTCGGGATTAGTTTTTGCATGGAAGGGTAATTCCAGCAAATATTTGGCGCTTGGAATTGCATTGGTACAGATGCTTCTTACTTTCTATGCACTTTCGGATTTTGATTTTACTCCGACAGTAGACAGTAAGCTTCAGTACGAAATCACTTATCCATGGTCACAATTTATTAAAAGTACTCTTCATTTCGGAATTGACGGGATGAGTATGCTGCTTTTATTATTGACCAATATTTTAGCACCAATCATCATTTTATCTTCTTTCAACGAAAATGTAAATTACAGAAATACATTCTACGGTTTGATTCTGTTGATGCAATTTGGTCTTGTGGGAGTATTTACTTCTTTAGACGGATTATTATTCTACATTTTCTGGGAAGTAACTTTGATTCCAATTTGGTTTATTGCCGGACTTTGGGGACAAGAGAATAAAAGGTTCGAATTCACTACGAAATTCTTCGTATATACATTCGTTGGATCTTTATTTATGTTAGCCGGATTGATCTATGTGTACAACCACTCTGCATCATTCGCTTTAACTGATCTTTACAATGCGCAACTGAACGAAACACAACAGACTGTGGTATTCTGGTTTATCTTCTTTGCTTTTGCAGTGAAATTACCGGTATTCCCTTTCCATACCTGGCAGCCTGATACCTATACCTACTCTCCTACTCAGGGATCGATGTTGTTATCCGGTATCATGCTTAAAATGGCAGTATATGGCGTAATGCGTTATTTACTCCCAATCACTCCAATTCCTATTGCAGGAATTTCCGGGCAGATTGTGATTATTCTTGCTATTGTAGGAATTGTTCACGGAGCACTGATCGCGATTATCCAAAGTGATATGAAGAGAATCATTGCCTATTCATCTTTCTCTCACGTAGGGTTGATGGTAGCCGGTATCTTCGCTTCAGCAGTAGTTACTTTAAGAGGAACATTCAATGTTGAAGGTGCTGAAGGAGCACTGGTACAAACTTTTGCTCACGGTATTAACGTAGTAGGATTATTCTACTGTTGTGATATTTTATACAAGAGATTTAAGTCAAGAGACATCAGACAAATGGGTGGATTAGCGAAAGTTGCTCCGAAGTTTGCCGTTTTGTTCCTGATCATTATATTAGGTTCAATGGGAGTTCCATTGACGAATGGGTTCATCGGGGAATTTATTCTATTGAAATCAGTGTATGATTTTAACGGAACAGCAGCAGTAATTGCTGGTCTTACGATCATTCTTGCAGCAGTGTACTTATTGAGATTCTACGGAAAAGCAATGTTTGGAGAAGGAGATGCAGCAGTTCTAAGTACAGCAAAAGATTTATCAGGAGTAGAATTTTCTGTATTGGCAAGTTTAGCGGTTTTTGTGATTTTACTTGGTATCTTCCCTCAACCGATAATCGATATGGTGGGTAGTTCAGTGAAGTTTATCTACATGGCGATGGCTAACTAAAAAATTAAAAGATTTAAAAATTAAAAAATTAAGAGATTAGAGAGAATAAAGATAAAGAAGCAGAGATAAGAGACGGAAATTTTTCAACCCGGAACTTTAAACTCTAAACCTTGAACTTTAAACTTTAAATCTCAAATCTCAAATCTATATTATGAGTGTTTTAATTATTGTTTTCCTAACGGCAGTTATTGCGTTATTTTCAGGAGTTTTTGAACAAGGAAAATTCGCAAGATACATTGGGATTTTGGGATTAATCATTGCATTGTACGTAAGTTTCATGCCGGAATGTTCGTTCTTCGATCATTACAAGCATATGTATGAATACAGCGCTAATGCTGCATTATTTACCAAAATATCAATTGTAACAACCTTATTGTTATTCTTCCTTGGAGGTTTTGCTTTCAGCAACCACAGAAGCCACCAGTCGGAATTATATGCATTGATGCTATTTGCATTGGTGGGAGGAATTGTACTTTTCGGATACCAGAACTTAGTAACCATGTTCTTAGGTATTGAAATCCTTTCTATTCCGTTATATGTAATGGCAGGAGCCAACAAAACCGATCTTAGATCAAACGAAGCTTCAATCAAGTATTTCTTAATGGGTGCATTTGCGACAGGTTTCTTACTTTTCGGAATTGCCTTCATCTACGGAAGTACAGGTAGCTTTGATTTATATAAAATCCATGACTTTGGAGTAGCAAATGCATCGAATGTAATGTTCATCTTAGGAGTATTACTGATTCTTTGTGCATTGGCATTCAAAGTGGCATTAGCTCCTTTCCATATGTGGAGCCCGGATGTATACGCGGGATCTCCTTCATTGATCACGGCTTTCATGGCGAGTGTGGTAAAAATTTCAGGTTTCTTTGCCTTGTTCAGATTGATGACAATCGGATTTGCCGGAGTAACCCACGAATGGATCAATGTTCTGGGAGTATTCTTAATCATTACATTGCTTTTGGCAAACGTTATGGGTCTTGCTCAGACGAATGCAAAAAGAATGTTGGCATACTCTTCAGTTTCCCACGCAGGATACATCGGATTGGTATTCTTCGGAATGACAAGCCTTTCTACGTATAACTTAGCGTTCTATTTATTCGCTTATTCATTATCTACAGTAGGCGTTTTCATGTGCTTGATCTGGGTAGAGAAATTAAAAAGAGAAACTTCTTTCGGAGCGTTCAAAGGATTGGCAAAAACAGAACCTTTACTGGCAACAGCTGCTGCAATCTCTATGCTTTCAATGGCAGGAGTTCCGTTAACAGCTGGTTTCATGGGGAAATTTGCTTTATTTTCCCAGGCTATGAACGGTGCAGCTTTCTTAGTATTAGTCGCAGTGTTGGGTTCTGCCCTATCAATCGCTTACTATTTAAGACTGATCGTTGCTATGTTCTTCTTTAAAGAATCAACATTCAAATCATCAGAAAAAGTAACACCTACTTATAATATTGTAGCAGTAGTCGTAATTGCATTGATTATTATCCTGGGAATCTTCCCGGACTTTTTCGCAAGTATGTTCGGATTGTAAACAACATTATAACAAAATAATACTAAAACCTTTCAGCCAACTGGAAGGTTTTTTTAGTTTAAAAAATGAGATGAACAAGCTCAAATATATTCACTATTAAAAGAGATACCAAACAATCATTATTCTATACATTGAAAAAATATTAACTCACAGAAGCAAAAATAAAAAATTATAAACTACACAAGCTTAATTGATTAAAATTTAAAATAAAATAAACAAATGTTAATTTTAATAAAAATAAAATCTTAAAAAAAGTTAAAAATAAACATCCAAAACAAAATAACATTCGATATATTTGTCTTCTATTTCGAAAAACACACTACAAAAAACGACAAAATGATGAAGACAAACAGCAATGCCGCTGCGGCATTTTTATTATGCACCATAGGCTTAGTAAAGGCGCAGGAAAAAGACTCAGCAACCTCAAAAAAACTTGACGAGGTCGTGATGGTAGGAACCAGAACTGCTCCAAGATCAAGTATTTCTACTCCTCTACCCATTGATAATATAGACGCCGCTATTATCCAATCATCCGGGCATAGTTCCGTAGGACAAGCCTTACAGTACAGAATTCCGTCTTTCAACTCTACCAGTGCCGCCGTGCAGGATGCTACCTCGTTACTGGATCCTTTTGAAATCAGAAATATGGGATCATCAAGAACCTTGGTTTTAATCAATGGTAAAAGGAAAAATCAGTCATCCCTTATATTTACACAGAACACCATTGGTAAAGGAGAAACCGGAGCAGATCTTTCCTCTATTCCTTCTATTGCGATCAAGAAAATAGAAATTCTGCGAGATGGTGCTTCTGCACAATATGGTTCGGATGCTATTGCCGGAGTTATCAACATTCTATTGAAAGATAAAATCAACTTTACGGAAGCTAATGCCAATCTGGGATTATATTCCAAAGGAGATGGCTTTTCACAAAATTTTAACCTGATTACAGGATCTACGTTTAAAAACGGAGGCTTTCTTACTTTCTCTACCAACTTTCAAAACAATGATTACGCCTATAGAAACGGAAAGGTAAATTCATATTGGGAAGCCCAAACCTTTGGAGCCAATCAAAATGAAGTGGATGCTTATTTAGCTCAATATCCCGATGCCCAAAATAAAAATGCTTATCCAAAAAAGAACAGCATCAGTTTTTTGGTGAATACCTCAATACCCGTTTCTGAGCGTTCAAGTCTTTATGCCAACGCCTCTTTTGCGGTTAAAAAAGTAAGCAGCTTTGCCAATCACAGAGTCCCTTATTGGGTGAGTCCTAAAAATGTACTCAATTCACCGGATGGATTTACTCCAACCTTCATTGGAGATCTCACAGATTATGGAGCAACTCTGGGATATAAAACAAAAACAGAAAGCGACTGGAATATTGATCTGAGCGCCACTTTTGGAGGAAATAAAATTCTATATACTGTCGGAAACACTTTCAATGCAGCATTGGGAGCATTAAGTCCTATTAACTTTAAACCCGGAGGTTTCAGATTCAATAATATTATCGGAAATATTGATGTTTCCAAAAGGTTATCAGATCATGTTGCCCTTGCATTTGGTTCTGAAGCGAGAAGAGAAGAATACGAAATCTATGCAGGTGACCCGGCTTCGTATTATCAGACGGGTTCCATTTCGTTTCCGGGACTATCACAGGAAAATTCAGGTGTTTTCTCCAGATATAACATCGGAATATATGCAGATGCAGCTTTTGATATTTCTGAAGCAACCACATTCAATGCCACAGCACGTTTTGAGAATTTCAGCGATTTTGGGAATGCGTTAGTTTGGAAAGTGAGTGCCAGACAAAATATTATAGGAAAAAAACTGGTAGCGCGAGGATCTGTATCTACAGGTTTCCGTGCGCCAAGTCTTCAGCAGGTCTATCTTTCAACAATTCAGAATGTTTTTAATAATGGAAAGATCGTATCAGAAGGACTTTTCAATAATGTAGGTAAAGAAGCTAAGGCAATTGGTATCCCGAAGTTAGATGCAGAAAAGTCACTTAATTTCACTTTGGGACTAGGCATTCAACCCAATAAAAACTTCTCAATAACTCTTGATGGATATCTGATCAAGGTATATGACCGCATTTTACTAAGTTCCAGAATGAGTGATAAAGCTACTATTCTGGATCCTTTAAGCAGTATAGGAGTAACAACAGTTAATGCAGCGAGCTTTTTCATTAATGGAGTCGACACCAGAACCATAGGTCTTGATCTTGTGGCCAACTACAGAAATATTGATCTGGCTACAGGAAAGCTTGCCTTAAATCTTGCCATGAATATGAATCAGTCTAAAATAACGAAGAACTCGGATAAACTGAATGGTCTTAATCTTGTGGCTCCATTTAACAGAACTGAAGAAGCTCTGGCTACCACTTCAAGACCCTCATTAAAAGCCGTTCTCGGAATAGATTACACCATTAAAAAATGGAATCTATCGCTTAATAATACACTATTTGGTAAGGCAACTTACGCCAACAGTGGCATGCCGGGAGCTAACCTTGCCTGGAATGATCCTGCTGCAGGTTCACAATCTTATTTGAGATTTAAGCCCAGAATTACGACAGATCTTACCATCAATTACAACATCAATAGTAAAAACACGATTAATGTCGGAGTATTGAACATTTTTAATATTTTACCAAAATGGGAATTACGAAATCTGCCTTCGGATAAGACGTACGATGAAGTTTACAATACTGTTACTTTCAATGGACGATATCAGCAATCCAGCTATGATGCTCAACATTTCAGTATTTTCGGAACACAGTTTATATTGGGATATAATATCAAATTTTAGTCTTCATAGATTTTTAGATAATGAAAATTGCCTCAGTTCTTCGGAGGCAATTTTTTGTTCGAAATATCATTAAAAGCAAAGCAGATAGAAAATCTTCAAAAAGAAAAAGAAGAATCATTTAATGTAATATCCTTTTCTACAGTTCTTTCAGAAAAACAAAATAAAACAACAGCAAAAGATCATTTTTACCAATCCTAAACACATTTGTAACTAGTGTTTTTTTCATAACTTTACTTTAAATTTCAGCTTTTGGCTAATCTTTACAACAAAGACTCTCCCTTTCAGGTTTATATTTCATTCAAAAAGTATTTGGATGTGTTGGAACATATCCGCTATAATGACCGCCTGGAGTATAGGGTTAACTATGCCGAATCCCTTATTGACAGGACAAAGAATGTCAAAGAGCTTAAAGATGGATTTCAGGACATCCGTCTTCTGGAAAAAAATGAAGACCTCATCAGATTGCTGCTGGCTGATCTTTTCCCTACCGGCCTTACTCATAATGAAATCAAGGCAGCAAGTATTCCTCTTTCCAATATCACATTTAATTATACCGAAAGATTTAAAGGAATTCTTAAGGATGCAGGGAAAGATTTTGAAATAGAACTCAGAAATATTTCTGACAACGAATTTTATGTATTTTGTTGCTGCCTGATTCTTCAGGCCTATTTTAAAAAAGACATTAAAGGAATGATTCCGTTTTATTATGATATTCCTAATAAACAGGGAATCATGAAACATTATAAAATTACGGTAAACTCAGACTTTACTGAAATTATCCCTACAGAAAGTGCTAAAATCCCATCAGAGGATATTCTGGATATGCTTTTGGAAAATCTGGATGATTTTAACTTGTGGAAAAAATATTTTCCGTCCCAATCCTGGATACTGAAAGGATTCACCATCATATCATTGGTTGATTGTACGTCTGAAGTTGCTTTATCTGATCTTAAATCAAGCATGATTGAGATCGATCCTGAAAATCTGAATCCGAATGAAAATCTGACCGAAATTTTCAAATCTTATTTTGACGTTTCCGAGCTTAATTTCGGAATCATGACGTTCAACAAAAAAGAACAAAAGCTGGATAAGCTTCCGATCTATGAAAGTCTTTTAACCAATCATATTCTTGACTTCTGGATCAATACTTTTGATGAAGAAACCCGGAAAAACACGTTTAACAATTTAAGTAACAATTCAAAACCAATTGTTATTTCCAATGTTAATAATTTGGATGAAAACGTGAAGTAACTTCCTTCCTTCAGTATTTTAAAAAATAACAACATCAATAGTTTCATGGTGATTCCCATCATTAAAGACGGAGAACTTCTTGCGATCATGGAATTTACCTCTACTGTTGTTGGCAGTTTTAATGGTTTAAAACTCAAAAAAATGGAGTTTTTCACCGATATGGTTCTTTTCTCTTTGAGCAGGTTTTATTTTGAAAAAAATTATCAGATAGAAGCCATTATTCAACGTGAATATACTACGATTCATGACAGTGTGGTCTGGAAATTCAGGAATGAAGCGGAGAAGTATTTTACCGCTTCGATGGGAAAGAAAATGTATTCCCTGAAACAGATTTCCTTTAAAAATCTGACTCCATTATTTGGAGTTTCTGATATCCGTTCGTCTTCGGAAAAGCGTTTTAATCTGATGCTAGAAGATCTCAATCAGCAAATTGAATGGCTGAAAGATATTTTTACACTTACCAATTCAGATTCGGAAAAATTTACATTAGCTCTTGATATTTTTGAAAGTGAATTGAATCATGAAATCAAAGCGGATACGGAACAACGTTTCCAAAGGCTGCTGCGTGAGGAAATTCATCCGTTTTTACAGGGCAAGCTGGAGGTAAGAACTTCCAAAGAAATAAAAGCAAAAATTCAGGATTATTTCCTTCAGATATTGGCTCAGACAGATTTATTCTACAATCACAGAAAAAATCTGGATGATTCTATTACGCTTGTCAATAGAAAACTGGCGGATATGCTGGATGAAAGCCAAATCAAGGCTCAGCAGATCTTTCCGCATTATTATGAAAGATTTAAATCTGACGGCGTAGAGCATAATCTCTACATTGGCTCTACAATTGCTCCTGATCTTCACTATACGTCAAAAGTTGTTCATAAACTAAGATACTGGCAACTGAAAACCATCTGTAAAATGGAACTGGATTTTCAATCTTTTAAAAAAGACCTTCCTATTCAGTTGGATATTGCCTCATTAATCTTTGTCTATAACGAAAAGATAGACATTCGTTTCAGAATGGATGAAAAGCGCTTCGATGTGGACGGTGCCTACAATTCTTATTATGAAATTATCAAGAAACGTCTGGATAAAGCTCATGTAAAAGATTCTGCGGAAAGGATAACCAGTCCCGGAAAAATAACTATTGTCTACTTCGGCATGGAAAATCAGAAAGAATATCTGGAATATATTTCCAAACTTCAGAAAAAAGGTGTCCTTCAGCATGACATTGAGTTCCTTAAAGTAGAAGATCTTCAGGGAATTACCGGACTGCTTGCTTTGAGGGTTTCTTTAAGCTCAAATGATTAATCCACAAAATACGTATAAGATTTTTTCATTTCTAATTGTGGAGTTTTTCCTTGTTCAAAGTCGAAATTAAAGACTAAGAAAAGCCACTCCAAAGGATAAGACAGAAATAATAATTCCCGCCATGAAAATCTTATAGGTTATTGATAAAAGCTTATACTTCCTGTCGAGAACCTTGCCTAAGTAATATAAATCTTTCACCATAGAATCATAAATATAATCTCTGTCTTTAATCAGATCCCTCATCGCATTGTGATAGTCATCAAAAAGCATCTGCTGAAAGTTTCCGAAGAACAGCAAATTAACTTTCCTGTTGGTAATATCCTCAGATGTAAAAGTCGTTTTCGTGACATTCGGTTTGGTGGAAAGAATCGCAAATATAATGGTAAGTACGCTTGAGGTAAGCAATATAAAACTTGGCAAAATGAGATGGGCATTCTTCGGAGCATCCAGCTTCGGAACCAGCACTGAAAGACAAACTGAAATAATAATTGCATTAACCGAAAGAAGTATATTCGCTTTACTATCTGCAATATCACTTAACCTGGTGTGATTATTCAGAGTAACCCTGAACAAAGTATCAACACTTCTGTCAGATTTTTCTTTATCTTTTTTTCCTTCTGAATTGTCTTTCTTATCTTCCTTCTTCACCTCTTCCTTTTCCAGCTTCTTTTCAATTTTTTTGATATTTTTCTTCTTTAAAGGCTCCCAGTTTTCTTTCGCATAATCGGTGTAAAAGGTGTGCTTGTTTTTAAGCATATCCAGATTACCGGCATTCCATTCTTCATTGGAAAAACATCTTACGTTGGTAAGCTCCCACTCTTTTCTTAAGGCATCAGAAATATCACCATAATCATGTCCTGCAAAATGGCTGAAATCTGCATCTTTCACTATTTTCTCCAGCAATCCGTCGGGTTCATGAGTGATTTTTGTAGCAAGAATCAGCTTTTCAACATCATCAATATAAGTCTGTGGATAATTTTCCTGATGAAGAAAATCTTTCATGATCTCCACTCCTCTTTCTTCATGATTTTTCGCACATTCAATATATCCTGTATCATGAAACCATAGTGCCACAAGTACTTTTTCCTGATCCTCTTCTGAAACAGGTGTGTTTTTCATGATTTCCTCAGCCTTGTTGACTGTATAGGCAGTATGTATAAAATTATGATAAAAATATACCGAAGATAACTTATCTTTGAATAAGATTTCAACATAATTTTTAGCTTTGTGTAGAATGCTCATCCCTGAATTTTTGTTAATGTAAATTTATGAATTTATCCTTTAAAACTCATCTAAAAAATACTTCTATTGTTCTGAGAACCGTAATGTCTGCCGGAGTACTGTACTCCTGCGCAACATATAACGTACAAAAGGGCAAAAACTTATTCGAAGTAAAAGATTCCGACGTAAAATCTGATAATGATTTTAAATTGTTCCTGATCGGGGACGCCGGAAATGCAGATGAAACACAGGCTCAAAAGACTCTGAATCTACTGAAAGGCAAACTTGATTCTGCCAACAACAATTCTATGCTCATCTTCCTTGGAGACAATATTTATCCCAACGGAATGCCTAAAGAAAAGGATGAAGGCTATGCTTTAGCAAAACAAAAGTTGGAAGACCAGCTGACCATTACCAAAAATTTCAAGGGAAAAACATTGGTTATTCCTGGAAATCATGATTGGTACAATGGTGTGGACGGATTAAATGCTCAGGAAAAATTCGTTAAAAAATATTTTGACGATAAAAAAGCATTCCTCCCTAAAAATGGCTGTCCTATTGATGACATCAATATTTCGAAAGATATTAAACTTATAGTTATTGATACGGAATGGGTCATTACCAACTGGGACAACCATCCCGGTATCAACAAGAACTGCAATATCAAAACCCGTGAAGATTTTTATACAGAATTCAAAGATCTTATTATTAAAAACCAGGGCAAAAGAATTATTGTTGCACTCCACCACCCTATCATAAGCAGCGGAACACATGCAGGTTTTAATTCTGCAAAATCTCATCTTTATCCCTTTAAAAGTAAATTCCCGGTTCCTGTTATAGGAAGCATCATCAATACATTAAGAAGTTCTTCCGGTGCCAGTCCGGCGGATCTCAACAATCAGCATTATGCAGATCTGGCCAACAGACTGAAAAGTATTGTTCAGGATAAAGAAAATATCATTTTCGTATCCGGCCATGACCATAATCTTCAATATCATGAGGATGGAAATATCAGACAGGTCATCAGTGGAGCAGGTTCTAAAATTGATCCGGCTACCATCGTAGAACCTACAGACTTTTCATATGGAGGCAGTGGTTTTGCTATTTTAAATATCAGAAATGACAAGAGTACTGACATTGAGTATTTCTCGACTAAAGACGCGGAGTTAAAAAAGCTTACCCATATTTCGGTGACTTCCAAACCTGATGTATTTGTCAATAATTTTCCCAATTCATTTCCTTCAACGTTCTCCTCTACTATATACCCGGTTCAGCTTACTCAAAAACGTAAATTTTACCGATGGCTTTGGGGAGATCATTACAGAAAGTATTACGGAATTCCTATTGAGGCACCTACCGCCAATCTTTCAGAATTAAACGGCGGATTCATCCCGTTCAGAGAAGGAGGAGGAAACCAGTCCAATAGTTTACGGTTAAAATCATCAGACGGGCAGGAATTTGTCATGCGTGGAGTAAAGAAAAGCGCCATCCGCTTTCTTAATAATATGGCTTTCCAGAAAAGTACGCTAGGTGAAGAACTGGCAGATACTTTCCCTGAGAAATTCCTACTGGATTTTTATACTACCAACCATCCTTTCACTCCGTTTTCCATTGGAAATATGTCTGAAAAGCTGAACATTTTCCATAGTGATCCTAAGTTGTATTATATACCAAGACAAAAGGCTTTAGGAAAATACAATGAAAATTATGGGGATGAAATGTATATGATCGAAGAACGATTTTCTTCGGATCCGAAAACATTAGCCTCTCTGGACAATGCAAAAGATATTGTTTCCAGTGATGATGTATTAAAGAATCTCAACAAAAACACCAAATATTCCGTTGACAAAGAATCTTACATCAGAGCAAGAATTTTTGATATGTTGATTGGTGACTGGGACAGACATTCGGATCAATGGAAATGGGCAGAATATGAATTAGGTGATAAAATTGTTTATAAACCTATTCCGAAAGACAGAGATCAGGCTTTCAGTAAATATGACGGTGCCGCATTTAAAGTGATTATGAATGTTCCGGCCATACGACATATGAAGACATTCACGGAAGACATCAGCAGTGTAAAATGGCTCGCTATGGAACCTTACCCGATGGATTTAGTTTTCTTAAAAGGTGCTACTCAGGAAGACTGGGAAGCACAGGCAAAGTACATCCAGGAACATTTGACGGATGCTGATATTGATGAAGCTTTCCGTAATCTTCCAAAAGAAGTTCAGGATGACACGATCGCTGAAATTCAACGAAAATTGAAAATACGAAAAACGAAACTTCAGAATTACGCCTCGCAATATTATGATGTACTTCAGAAAAAAGTACCATTGGCCGGTACCGTTAATCCTGATAAATTCGTTATTACAAAAAATGGACACTCTGTACTCGTACAACAGTATAAACTGGGCAAAAACAAAGATAAAAATGAACTTGTTTTTGAAAAAACATACCATGATTCAAAAACAAAAGAACTTTGGATTTATGGTCTTGAAGATGATGACATTTATGATGTAGTAGGGAAAGGAAATCCTAAAATGACGATCAGACTGATCGGAGGCTACAACCATGATGTATATAATGTAGAAGACGGAAGAAAGGTGAAAATTTACGATTTCAAATCTCAAAAAAACACCTATAATGCAGGCAGTGCCACCAAAAATATCTCTGACGATTATGATATCAATTCTTATAATTATAAGCATCCGAAATACAACTCGGTAGCCGGTTATCCCAATGCAGATTATAACCCCGATGATGGAGTAATCATTGGTGTTTTGGCGAATTATACCGTGAATAACTTCATCAGAGATCCTTATACTCAAAAACACAGCTTAAAAGCCAATTTTTATACGGCTACTGCAGGTTTCAGTCTTGTGTATAAAGGAATTTTCAAAAAGGCAATTTACGGTTGGGATTTCAATCTGGATGCGGCCTATACAACCCCGAGATTTTCTCAGAATTTCTTTGGATTATCCAACGACAGCCCTTATGACAAGGAAGATACTGAAAGGGAGTACAACAGAGCAAGAATTTCAAAATTCAATTTTGCGCCATCTATTTCTAAGAAAAGCTGGATGAATCTCAGCCATCAGATTCAGCTTACTTTTGAGGATAATAAGGTTCAGCGAAAGGATGATCGTTTTATCAACATCTCTCCGGATGTAAGACCTGAGGTTTTCAACAGTCAGCAATTTGTGGGAGCCAACTATACTTTTGGCTATAAAAATGCTGATAATGTAGCCTTTCCTACCCTGGGATTAGAGTTTATGCTTAATGCCGACTGGAAATCAACGTTGTCAGATTTCAACAAAAACTTTCTTACGCTGAAAGGAAAACTGGCGATTGACCACCGGATTGATAAAAAAGGAGTTTTCGTATTTGCGAACTCAAGTAACGTCATGTGGATCAACAATAATAATTTTGAATTCTATCAGGCGGCAGCTATCGGTGGTAACAACGGGATGAGAGCTTTCAGAAATGAAAGATTCTCCGGTAGATCCTATTTTATCAACAATTCTGAAATACGATGGGATTTTGGAAGAATAAGAAACAATATTGCTCCTGCCAATCTGGGAATCCTGATTGGATATGACATCGGCCGGGTATGGAATGATGCGGAAAATTCCAGAAAATGGCACGAGTCCGTAGGTGCGGGACTTTGGCTCAGCATCGTGGAAATGATGTCGGCAAGACTGAATTATTTTTATGGTTCAGACGGAGGAAGAATTTCTGCCGGAATAGGGATGAAATTTTAAAAATTGTTTAATAAAAAGCAAATTAACTCTAATTTTCTTGACTAGAAAAACACTACCCGTAAACCTTTTTAACATTAATAATCAGCACATTATATACTGCTAAAGAATTTATTTCACAAAAAGATAAATTTAAATAAAATTTAATAATTCTACTTTTTAATTAACATCTTTCACCGATAACTAAAATATGGTTTTTATATAAGAGCCATATTTTCAGCATTATAGACAAAACACATACATAGGTTAATATGTTTATTGATTTATAAAAAAACGGATATTTTAAAAAGAATATATATTTGTTTAAAATTATTTCAACCAAAACAAACCAGATGATGAAAAAAAAGCTATTATACATGGCATTATTTGCTATGTCCATAAGTGCAAATGCACAAGTTGGGATACTAACTCCTACTCCACAACATTCACTACATGTCAACGGTTCTCTTCAGGTTGTAAAAGACATTAATGTCGGCGGGAATGCAAATACCAAAGGAAATTCGGGAAACAGAGGCGAGTTTCTGATGTCAACCGGTGCCGGAAATGCTCCTGTCTGGAGAAGCATCGAGTCTGAAAACTTTCTGAAAGTCGTTTTTGTAGGCAACAAAACAAATATCAGTCCCAGCTCAGGAAGCTATACCGGAACAGGAAGCACACCTGTCAGTACCCACGAAAATTATGTACAAACGTATGTTTATAATGTGAGCAATAAAATTGACAATG
This sequence comes from Chryseobacterium lactis, assembly GCF_003815875.1. NCBI lineage: Bacteria > Pseudomonadati > Bacteroidota > Flavobacteriia > Flavobacteriales > Weeksellaceae > Chryseobacterium > Chryseobacterium lactis. The sequence continues at coordinate 2,163,342 of NZ_CP033924.1, read as the reverse complement.
CTTATCTTACCTATGATATAAATTCCGGATTATTTAAAGTGGTAAAAGCCGGCTTTTATAATATTGTACCTTATGTAACTTACGATCTCAACTTAAACGGAAACGGGCAAACTGCAGGAACAGCAAAATCAACCATTGAAAAGGTATCACCCACCAAAACGACTCTTACCTCAACCTCAACGGGGCACGGAGAACGTACTTTAGGGGTTTATCACAATATGTCTTCTATTAACTATTTCAATGTGGGAGAAACGTTCAGAATCCGATGTGTTTATACGCAAAGCTTTAGATTATCAAGTGGAAATATTCACATCTCTTACCTTACTCCTTAACTAAACTTTAATCACTTCAACTATACTAATCAAAAAAATCCACAGCTATTTTCTGTGGATTTTGATATGGTATGGAATGTTACTCTAAAAAGAAAAGTGATAGACATTTCCGCCCTCATTTTTTGCTTTTTCATCGGCAATTAATAATTCTTTATCATTTTTAAAAACAATCGCTTCTTTTTGAGAATTATGGTTTAAAGGAATTTTCTGAATTTTAGCCGCACTGAAATCATCTGCTGTAAACCCGGTAAGAACATGAATATTTTTATGGGTCAACAATACAATTTTATCCTTTGTCGTATTGATTGTTGCCGATGTGATTGCTGCATCGTTATATCCTCCCTGAAGTTTTAATCTACCGATTAACTTTGCCTCGAAATTCCCTTCTTTATTAGGAACTTTGAATACCAGAAATGTTCCATCGAAACCTTTACTCCTGTTTTTAGTAAACAGGTAAAAGTTACCATCCATCTCTACAAAAGCTTCACAATCATACAATAAATTTGATTTCTTAGGTGGAAATTCTGTTTGCCCCTGATAACGAAATTTGGTTGTCTGAACCACTTTTGTTGTCGTCTGATTACTGCTTTTCAAATCCGTTTTTAAAATCGCCAGATCCTGCCTTTCATTATCATTATTACCAAAATCACCGATATATATATTTCCTTGTGAATCTGATATAATATCTTCCCAATCCGTATTATCAGCATTTTCGACAGGAACTTTTGCTATCATATCGCCTTTATCATTAATCCCGTATACTGCATTTTTATTGCCTCTGTCTTCTATTAACCAAATTGTCTTTTGATCTTTTGACAAAGTCATTCCGGATACTTCCTTCAATTTTTTAGGCATTGAAAAAAGGGTCTGCAATTCCTCGCTGGTTGTAGGAGAATTTTGAGCTTTGGGATTACAGCTCAGCAGAAATAAAAAAGGTACAATAAGAAATCGCAGCATGTTTTCTTTTTTTTAAATTAAACTAAAAGTAAGAAGCATTAATCATTCCAATCAGAATGTTATGACAGTCGTTTTGCTTTTTCCCAGAGAACATCCATTTCTTCAAGGGACATATCTGCCAGTTTTAAATCCTGTTCGTCCGCCAGTCCTTCCATTTTCTGGAATCTTGAAATAAATTTCAGATTTGTTCTTTCTAAAGCAGAATCCGGGTTGATTCCTGAAATGCGGGCATAGTTGATCAATGAGAAAAATACATCTCCCAATTCCTGCTCTTTTTTCACCGGATCAGTCTCTTCATGAAACTCCTGAATTTCTTCATCTACTTTCTTCCAGGCATCTTCAGCATCATGGAACTCAAAGCCGATACCTTTTACTTTATCCTGTATTCTGTAGGCTTTTACCAAACTCGGCAGACTCTTTGGTACGCCTCCCAGAATAGATTTATTGCCTTCTTTTAACTTCAGTTTTTCCCAATTCTGCTTCACTTCTTCTTCATCCTTCACAATTGTATCCCCATAAATATGCGGATGACGGAAAATCAACTTTTCATTGAGTGAGTTGATCACATCTGCAATATCAAAACTCTCTTTTTCAGAGCCAATTTTAGCATAGAAAACCAAATGAAGCAAAACATCACCCAACTCCTTTTTTATTTCCTGTAAATCACCCTGCAAAATGGCATCTGAAAGTTCATACGTCTCTTCCAGCGTCAGGTGGCGAAGTGATTCCAATGTTTGTTTCTGATCCCACGGGCATTTCTCACGAAGATCGTCCATGATATCCAGTAATCTTCCGAAAGCATCCAGCTTTTCCTGTTTTGTGTTCATAATTTGAGAATTCAAGTCTTACAAATTTAAGGATTGTTTCTGTTATTCTGAATCCGGCAAAGGGAAATAAAGAATCTATTAATAAAATGTTGTCAGATTCCTTTCTACTTACTAATTAAACCTAACTGGTTTCAGAAACCAGTTAGGTTTTGGGCAATAAAAAAACCTTGTCAAGAAAATCTTAACAAGGTCTGTATTATTAATTCAAAAATGAATTATCCTTTTTTAGAGTGTGTACTCTTCGGAGCTGATTTTGCAGCTGAAGTAGCTTTCACTTTTGGTACAGCAGGTTTCTCTGCTTTTGGAGCCGCTTTCTTAGCTTCTTTTTCAATGCTCACTTCTTCAGCAGGTTCACCGTCCAATGTTTCAGGTTCAGCTTTTACGAAGCTGTCTGGAGTAATATATCCAGCTTTGTGAAGAATATTATACCACTGAGCCAATTTCTTGATATCAGAAGCATATACTCTTTCAGTATCGTAATTAGGAAGTGAAGACAACATAAAATCTTTCAAATCTCCATCTGAAGATTTGTGAGAAATAGTCTCCTTGTATTCATTGTTTTTAGCAATATTTTCAAAAACTTCGAACAAAGGAACTTCTTTTTCAAATGTAAACATTGCGATATTATCTAATAAGCTTACCTGGCTTGAGTTTCCAATGCTTACTTTTTTCTTGTTGGTAACATCTTCAATAATGAACCCGTTTCTTAATTGAGAAACTAATTTGTAAAGTCCTGGTTTTCCAGAAATTGAAATTATTTTTTCTAACAGCATAATTTTATTTTTTGTAAATTCTGCAATCAGCTCTAAGCTTTTTGCTTTTTATTATTTCTTTATATCCTTGTTTAAATTATTTTGGAAATCTCATTTTGTAACCGATGCTTACATCACCTTGAGAAATCTTTGCCAATTTTCCTTTTACCAGTTTCTTCTTCAATGAACTCAGATGATCGGTAAATAAGACCCCTTCAATATGATCGTATTCATGTTGAATTACGCGGGCTCTAATATCGGAAAAAGTTTCTGTATGTTTTACAAAATTTTCGTCATAATACTCTATAACGATTGTTCCTTTTCTTTTCACGTCTTCTCTTACGTCGGGAATAGACAGGCAACCTTCGTTAAACTTCCATTCTTCACCTGATTCTTCAAGGATTCTGGCATTAATGAATACTTTTCTGAACTCTGCCAATTCATCTTTGATATCCTCATAATCTTCATCTTCCGCAAGCGGCGTCACATCGATTACAAACAGACGAACATCCAAACCGATCTGAGGCGCAGCAAGACCTATGCCATTTGCGCTGTACATCGTTTCGAACATGTTATCTATCAATTCCTGTAATTCGGGATAATCTTTGTCTATATCTTTTCCTACTTTTCTCAAAACAGGATCCCCAAAAGCTCTTATCGGTAATATCATCTTACTCTTTGTTCTAAAAAATTCTGCAATATGATGGTTGCACTTACTTTATCTATTAGTCCTTTCTCTTGTCTCTTTTTTTTATTTTTTCCACTTTGGGATATAAAAAAAGACGCCATTTTGGAAGTAAATCTTTCATCAAAACGATGGACTGCAATATCCGAAAATTCTTTCTTAAATTCTTCAATGAATTTTAAAATATCAGTTTCCACTTCTGAAACATTTCCTTTCAAATCTATGGGAAGCCCAACTACTACTTCATCTACCTTATTTTCATTGAAATATTTTTTTAAAAACTCCAACAAAAATCGGGTCTCAACCGTATCCAGTCCGCTGGCTATAATCTGCATATCATCCGTTGCAGCGATGCCACAACGAGCCTTTCCGTAGTCTATTGCAAGGATTTGTCCCATAAGTCTGCAAATTTAGTAAAATTTACTGATTTTATTCATAACGCAGTTTTTTTATATAAATCATGTTTTATTCCATTATTTTTTTTATAATTTTAATCTTCCAAAAAACAAATATATGAAGAGACTCATCCTCGTAAGACATGCAAAAAGCGACTGGCCGGAAGAAACGGAGGACTTTGACAGACCTTTGGCAGATAAAGGTTTGGAGGATGCTATGAACATGTCCAGATTTTTAAAAAACAATCAGATTTCGATTGATCATTTCGTATCCAGCCCGGCAGTACGGGCGTTGAACACGTGCAAAATCTTTAACCAAACGTATCAGCTGAAATGTTCTACCGACGAAAAGTTGTACAATCCCTCTGAAAGAAGTTTTGAATCTGTAATCTATGACCTGGATGACCAGCTGAGTTCTGTAGCATTTTTCTCCCACAACAATGGAATTTCCAATTTTGCCAATTCTATTTCTGAAGACATCTTCCATTTCCCAACCTGTGGAGTGGCCGGTTTTGAAGTAGACTGCAATTCATGGTCAGAATTTGACGGTGCCAAAAAGAAACTCCTTTTCTTCTATGAGCCCGGGAAAATATAAATTCTTTCTACATTTCTTCATGTTTGAATATCTTTCATCTTCTTTTCCTGTCAGAAAAGGCGGGAGGTGTATGTTGACATAATTTCTTTAAATGATATAAAGCTTTCTTATTACAAACCGGGAAGCTGATCATATAATCATGATGAAGCGTTTCAACAATTTTCAGATTTTCAAATTACTTTTTATTAACGACCTCTTTCAAATATCTTTCATAATTCATGTAAGGTTCCTTTTCGCGACCGTTCGGCTTTAAGTAAAGCATTCCTTTTGTATTATCCAGAATTACATTAAACTGACTCAGGATTTGATTTCCAAACAATGTTGGCCTTCCGGTAGGTTTTAAAGGATCTGCAGCATTGGTTACAATATCCTTAAATTCTCTCCCACCGATAAAAGCATTTAACCGGACAAGCTTTCTTTCATTCACCATTTGAAGCTCTTTTAAATTTTCCCAGTTTTTGCCCTGGCTTGTGAAATCATCTCCAATCAGCATGGTTCCGTCTCTTCCCGTATCAAACAGAAACCAAAAAGAGTATTTCTTATCATTCTGAACAAAACTCACATTAAATTTCGGACGATTTTGTTCATAGAAGACTCTTTGTTTCTTAAATTCCTTTGCTTTGGCCGGTAATTCGGTATATACCATCATTATTTTCCGGTCATAATCAATTTCAATAATCTTATCTCTAAAAAAGCTGTTTCCTACAATAAGATCTTCTTCAGCTTTCATATTGCCTACTTCTGTTAAAGGAATATCATTCCAAACAGCATTACCTATTTTCAATGTATTTCCGGAGCTGGTACGTGCTTCATTGGTACCTTGTGTATTGCTTATTGTTGATTTACCTGTAAACGTAAGCTTCAGTTTTTCTGAAGATAGCTTATTAACGCATGATGTTCCTGCCCCAAGATCAAATTGTATGTTGACTTCTTCTTTTTCATTCAAAAGTCCTTTACAATAAATCCGTGAGCCAATAATAGTGAAAGGGATTTCCAAAGGATAAGGCCCGGCTGGTTTCAATGAATTAAAAGAAGGATCTTCTTTGGCCATGATACGAACAAAACAACTGTCTTTTCCATTTAACAAAACAATCAGATTATGACTTTCTCCATATTGGGTATTGAAACTTATCCTCTGCTGATCAGTAACAAGCTCCACTTTACTTTTCTTGTAAGGTATGTTTACGTAGTAAATATCAGGTCGCAGTTTTGGATCAAGTTTCCAGTCTATTTTAACATCAGTTCCGTCGTAAATTACAGAATGATCACTGGTAGCTTTAATGACAGGAATATGTTTTTGTGCTGATACCACTTCTACCCATCCGGATGAAAGGAAAAGAGATAAAAAAATAAGTGCAAAAAAAAGTTTGTTTATCATGGTATTACTGACTTGTTTCCCATTTACTCCACGAACACACAACGCACTCATTTACAAAGAGTAAATCCATATTTATTTACATTTTAAAGATATAAATAAATATGGATTCTTTTATTTTTTGTGGCAAAAACTTGACTATTTCCTTTTCAAATCCAGATCATCAAAATCAAAACTGAAATCCGTCACATCAGAAATAGGCTTCAACTTTGCAGATTGTGCTTTTCCGTTCTCATCATACTCAAAAATGATATAGGTATCGGCATCGTAGCTTCTGTCATCCCATTTTATAATGAAAGAATTGTTGGAAAACGGAAGCAGCTCACCTTTTAATCTTGGTGAGTTTTTACACGAAACTCTATATGCATTTCCTTGCTGAGCAATGTCTACATCCCCAAACCAAATATCGTTATATGTTCCGATAAACTGTTCTGCTTTTGGCTGAAGTGCTTTTTCTTTTTTAAATGCTTCGGATTTTGCAAATGCTTCCTTCTTTTGTTTGTCATAATCTGCATTTATTTTAGACATTCTGTCTCCGTATGTTTTCAGCCAGTTTCTGTCTGCTACTCCAAGATATGAGTCTTTTACCGTATTTGTGATGGTATTGAAAGCAGCCCCGGACTGTTGATTAGTCAATACCACAATTCCCAATTTAAGATCAGGAATTAAAGTAAACTGTGTCACTGTTCCGATTAATCCTCCGGTATGCTGTACTTGTTTGTGACCTTTCACATCACTTAAAAACCATCCTAAACCATATCCGTAGAAACTTGTATCATATGGATTTTTTGCAGCAACCCTGTCAGGAATCTGCAGGCTCCATAACTGTTGAGCATTTTTATCCGACACCAGCTTTTTGCCATCTTTGGTTGTAAAGTTATTCATTAAAAATTCTGCCCAGCTTGTCATGTCCTTAATATTGCTCATGATTCCTCCGGCGGCGTTACCCGTTTCATTCCAGTCGTGAGGAACGGCTATTGCTTTTCCGTCTACCGGGGCGTGGGCATCAATCTTATTGGTTGCAGCTTTGGCTCTGTTGTAACTTCCAAAACTCGCAGTCATTCCTACCGGTTTCATAATTCTCTGTTCGATAAATTCTGCCCAGCTTAGTCCTGAAATTCTGTGAATCACTTCTCCGGCCACGATAAACATGATGTTATTATAGTCCAGTTTCGTTCTGAAAGGATTTTCGGGTTTTAAATATCTTACATTGTGAACAATATCATTCACGGTTAAGCTACCTCCCTCCGGAAAAAACATTAAATCTCCCTGTCCAAGTCCTAATCCGGCTCTGTGAGTAATCAGATCTTTAATGGTTACATTTTGAGAAACATAGGGATCATACATCTGAAATTCAGGGATATATTTAGAAACTTTGTCGTCCCAGTTCAACTTTCCTTCATCTGCAAGAATCGCCAGTGCGACACAGGTAAAGCCTTTAGAATTAGAAGCAATTCCCACCAAAGTATTGTCATCCATGGGTTGTTTCGTAGTAAGAGAGCGCACACCAAAGCCTTTGGAGTAGGTAATTTTACCATCTTTTACAATTCCTACCGACATTCCCGGCACATCAAAGGTCTTCAGGGTATTTTGGATCAACTCATCCAGTTTTTTTTCTTCAACCTGTGCATTGGCCAATCCTACGGTCAAAAGAAAAATGAAAAAAGAAAGTTTCTGTTTCATTATTTTTTTAATTTTCCCAAATTTAGTAAATATGATGCTAACTTTGCTGCATTAAAATTCACTTATATCACATTCAATATGTTTTTATTACCGATGAAAAAATCTATTTGTATTATACTGTTGTCTTTCTTTACAATCACTTTTGTTAAAAGCCAGGACAGAGTTTCCAACCCTTTGCTACTACAGACATGGAAGCTGAAAAAACTGGACACCTATATTTATACGTTTGAAAGAAAAGATGTTTTTGACAACAAAAGCTTTGGAATCAGATTTAAAGAGAATGGGAAAATGCAGGCCAACTTACCTCAGGCAGGAGACAGAAGTGGCTTCATGGAAGATTTTAGTAATAAAAAATTAAAATTTGAACGTTATACAGGAGAATGGAAAAAAACCTCCGACAGTACACTCACTGTCATATTCTCTTCGAATTCCAGCATGAATGGCAATTTTATTATTTCAAGACTTACCAGTGGTGATTTAAAATTAAAAAGACTCTTCGACGCAAAAACAGAAAAGAAAATGGATTCTATCCGCAGGGAAAAAAACATTCTCGATTAATTTCTGAAACCTTCTTCAGGGAATTATCATCTCAATCAAAATAATTTTATTCAAGCTTCTTTATATTTGCAGAATAAAAAGCATTAAAAAATGACAATAAAACGATTATTGGCTTTCTTCATATTGATGATAAGCTGTAATTTATATTTCTCACAGAACGTAACCATCAAAGATGATAAAGTTTTGCTGGATGGAAAACAGATCTTAAAAGCAGAAAAAATCAATCTTGCCCAATATTCTTTTTTTTCCATGAAGAATGATGATGAAGTTTTACTGTATAAATACATGGATAATGAAACGCCAAGCTATGTAAGCGATGATTATTTTATTCTGAATTTTCTGACTGAAAAAGTGAAAATAGAGTCTACAGATCTAGGAAAGGTTTCCAACTTTATGAACTCGAAAAAAGGAATGGAGAAAATCATAAAATGGCTACTAAAGGAAAGGGTATTGAATCAGGATGGAGAGCTAAATCCTGACCGACTTTCTGTATTCAAAGAAAAATACGACGAAAATATTACTGCCAGAACACTAAGATAATGACAAAGATTCTTCTCCTCTCCGACTCCCATTCCTACATAGATGACAGAATTCTGGAATATGCTGCACAAGCCGACGAAATCTGGCATTGCGGCGACTTTGGAAGCATGAACGTTATTGAGCAGCTTGAAAAAATAAAACCTCTGAAAGGGGTTTACGGAAATATAGACGATGCCAAAATACGTGCAGAATTTCCGGAAGTCAATCGTTTTTTCTGTGAGGATCTGGAAGTCCTGATGATTCATATTGGCGGCTATCCCGGAAAGTATACTCCACTAACAAGAAAAGAAATTACAGAAAAAGCTCCCAAGCTATTTATTTCAGGACATTCTCATATTCTGAAGGCAATGTATGATGAGAAAAATAAACTTCTACATCTGAATCCCGGAGCTTGTGGAAAACAGGGCTGGCATAAGGTAAGAACCATGATGCGCTTTGTAGTGGATGGTGAGGAAATAAAAGATCTGGAGGTAATTGAGCTAGGATCAAGAGTTTAGAGTAGTAGGGTTTTAGAAACCTGTCAAGGTTGCGTTGGTAATTCAAAGTAGGAAAAAAAGATGAAAATCGGAGATACAGTTTCTGTAGTAGATGAAGATTTAAGCGGAGTTGTAACTTCCGTGAAAGGGAATATTGTGGTTTTTAAAGATGAATATGGTTTTACGCATCAATATCCCAAAGAAAAACTGGTTCCGAAGGATTCGGATCTTTATGAAAACGTCAGAGTAGTAAGAAAAGCAGAACCTAAAAAAGTCATTTCTAAAAAACATCAGAAAAATCATTTGGTTTTAGACCTTCATTTTCATAATTTGGTAAAGAATCCTAATGACTATGACAGCTTTGAAAGATTGTTTATTCAAAAGGAAAAATTAATTGAAGTATTGGAATTCTGCCGGAAAAATAATTTAAAGAGACTCGAGATCGTACACGGTATTGGTGACGGAACCCTGCAAAGAATGGTTCATGACGTTTTGGAAAGCCAGGTTAAACTTGATTTTTATAATAAGGAAATACTTCACCATCAATCAGGTGCGGTAATGGTAGAATTTCACTAAATTTGCACCAATTGAATTATGAACGTACTTAATTTACTTTTTACCAAAGACGGATTGATCTATCAGATTGTGAAAAATAAAAACATTCTGGAAGAAAAGTCTTATTTCGTTACCGAAGAAACCCCGGCCAGCCTTATTGATGAAAAACTGGATGAAGTTCTTATCAAACAACGTTTCGATGAGATTCAGGTGGTTTCCGCATGGAATCATTTTACATTGATGCCCGAAGGTTTTTCTGAGCATGATGCCGGATTTGACCTTATTTCCTATAATGCTCCGGCAGACAAGGACAAAGAAGAACTGATGCTTTCTATCAATAAAAAATTCAATATTCAGTTTTATTATACTTTTCCGAAAAACTATTATAAAAAAATAAAGGAGCTGGCTATTCCGGTACACTTTAATTTCTCGGGAGAAAAGTTTTTGAACTCAATCAACAATAAAAACAATAAGGAAATTCACATCAATCTTTATCATAATCAATGTGAATTTTTTGCTATTGATTCTAAAAAGATCATCCTTTACAACAACCTGGATGTGAACTCGGAAGTTGATTTTCTTTACTTCATTATGTTTACCTTGAGTAAAATAGGTTTCGGAATTAATGAAACCAATTTCTTTGCTTATGGTGAGACAACGGAGAACGAAACATTTATTTCTGAGCTTCAGAAATTCGTTAAAAACCTGAAGATTGTTTTTGACAACGTTCCCAATAAAAATTTTATACTTAATTAAGGAACAAAGAATCAGGAATTACTTTAACTTCCTGAAGCTTTTACCTAAACCCTAAAAAATATGTTCAGAATAATATCAGGCAAATGGAAGGCAAAAAAAATTGCTGCACCTAAAAACTTTGACGTAAGACCTACGACTGATTTCGCAAAGGAGGCACTTTTCAGCATCCTTGAAAATAAATACGATATGCAGTCGATCTCTGTGCTTGACCTTTTTGCAGGAATTGGTTCTATTTCTCTGGAATTGGCTTCGAGAGGATGTCAGGATGTTACTTCTGTAGAAATGAATCCGAAACATACCGCATTTATCAACTCTACGGCTTCTGATCTTGACATGTCTGTTCAGATCAATGTACAGCGAGGAGACGTTTTCGATTGGCTGAAGAAATTCAGAAACAAAAAATCGTTTGAGATTGTCTTCTCTGATGCACCTTTCGAGATGGAAGAAAAAAAATATCACGAACTGATTTCTTTAGTTTTGCACAATAAATACCTGAAAGAAAATGGAATTCTTATCGTGGAACATCAAAGTCGTATGAAGCTGGATCATCCTAATCTGATTGATACCAGAAAATACGGAAATATCACTTTCAGTTTTTTTGAACCGAATAAACAAGATAATCAGGAACTTTAATTCCTGATTATTTTTTTTGATATCACCGGAGCTTCTATTCCCCATTTTGTGATCGCCTCTAAAACAGGCAATAAGGTTTTTCCAAATTCTGTCAATTCATATTCAACCACTAAGGGAGGTTTTTCTGTAAAAACGGTTCTGTTTACAATACCATCTTCCTCCAGCTGCTTAAGCTGCAAGCTTAATGTCCTCTCCGTAATCGTAGGAATAGATTTTCTTACTTCACTGTATCTTTTAGCACCATCAATTAAATGATGTAAAATAACCGCTTTCCATTTCCCCCCGATAAACTTCATGGTAACACTGGTACAACAAGGGTATTCTTTATTATCAATTGTATACATTTTTATACTATCATTTTTTACCGTTATTGCAAAGTTAGTAAACTTAAATTAATTTTGTAACTATAAAAATGATAGTATAAAATTATGAATTTTTTAAACAAAATGAAATCGAGATATACTGTAAAAAAGTATAATCCACAAGAAACAGTAAGTGAAGAGAAAATCCAGCAGCTTAAAGAAATTCTGCAATTGAGTCCTTCTTCGATCAATAGCCAGCCATGGAATTTTATTTTCGTAAATAATGATTCTAAAGTAAAAGATCAATTGGCGGAGGCCTCTTACTGGAACAAAGAAAAAGTATTGGAAAGCAGCCATTTAATTATTTTCCAAGCACTTAAAAATCCGGAAGATTTTGAAAAACAAATTGAAGGGGTTCTACCTGAAGGATCTGTAAATTATTACAACAACTTTGTAAAGCCAAAAGGAGAAACAGGAATCAAGTCTTGGCTAAAACACCAGGTTTATTTATCATTAGGAGTATTTCTTTCTGCCTGCGCTGATATGGAAATAGATTCTACTCCCATGGAAGGTATTGAACCTGATAAATATGATCAAATTCTGAACAATGAAAAATACGAGACTCTTTTTGCAGTTGCTATTGGTAAAAGAGATGAAACAGACGCCAATCAGCCGAAATTCAATCCAAAGACGAGGCTGAAAACTGAAAAAGTAATTGTGGAAGCATAATTATCTTTCTACATAAAACCTGGAATATTTCATCGATCAATGCATGTAATATTCCAGGTTTTCTTTGGTTATAATATGAATGGGAGACATATAAACCTTGTTCAGGTTTTCACCGTGTACAAGATGCTCGAACATAAGTTTAACACTTTTATAACCTTGTTGAAAGGGTTCCTGACCAATTAGAAAAGTGATGATATCTTTATTCAGAAACTTTCTATTTTCTTCAGTCACATCATACCCGACGATCATATCTAATTTTATCCCGTGTGTTTCAAAATATCGTCCTGCTTTAGTTACCGCATTGGATGGAAAGAATATCCCGCCGGCATCTTTATAGATATCCAGACTATCTCCAAGTAATTTATAAAATTGCTTAGTATTCTTGTTCGGAACTCTTATTTTTTCAACTTTCACATGAGACTCGTAATCTGCGAAAAAGCTCATAAACCCCTTTACACGTTGATCCAGTCCATAATAATTTTCAAAATCTTCCAGGACCTCCATGATTAAAACTCTTGGCTTCTCCGTATTTCTTGCAATATGAAAAAGTTGGGCTGCTAGACGCCCGCTTCCGAATGAATCCTGTCCTACAAAAGAGACATTATTAAATCCTTTCAAAGGAACGTTTAAAAATAGGTAAGGAATATTAAGAGCATTCAGTATATCACTTCTTTCCTGCGTTTCTTTAACAAAATGTGAAGCAATGATAATCCCATCCAGATTTTTATTCTTCAGAATTTTGTCTAATTCTTTGCTGTAAGAATCTACATTAAATTCATCAAAATAGGACACGGAAACTTTCATTCCATAACTGGAAACCTCCTCAATAGCTTTAAGAACTCCTCTTTTAGGATATTCCCAAAATGGACTGGCAGCATTAAACAAGGGCATCAAAACGGCCACCTGATATATTTTATTCAGAGCAAGATTTCGCGCAATAACATTAGGTTTGAACCCTCCCGCCTGTTCAATGATTTCCGTTACTCTTTTTTCAGTACTTTCTGATACTCCTCCTCTATTATGCAGTATACGATCAACTGTTCCGGGGGAAACGTTAGCTAATCGGGCGATTTCCTTGATTGTCAAAATATATAATTTAGTATAATAACAAATATAAAAACATTTTTCTCGTTTTTCTCACCCTTCTCAAATTCCCTTTAATCCTACAAATAAACAATAATTAAAATAAATTTTTAATAAATATTTTGCTAATTACAAATTAATATATAAATTCGTGTTCGAACACAATGTAAAAATATTAAATAAAATGGTTAATTTATTACATATAATATAATTAACAACAGACTTTAATTAGCAAATGATGAAAATTAATTCACTTACCCTTTTAAAAGAAGCTTACGGGAAGTTTTGTATCCCTGCAATTAACGTTTCCATGCCCGAGCAGGTGTATACTTTATTTAGTACGGCACATAAAATGAATGCGCCATTTATTATTCAAACAACTCCTGCTGCAAGAGAATATATGCACCCCGTAATGCTTCTTAATTATGTAAAGGCAGCTGCAAAAATATATCCCGATGTTCTTTTTGCTCTACATCTGGATCATGGTGATGAATCTCATATCTATCATGCTATTGAGTCGGGTGAATACACCTCTGTAATGATTGATGCCTCTCATGATCCTTTGGAAAAAAATATTGAGCGGACAAAGCTGGTCTCTACCAGGGCTCATCTTAAAAATATTTCTGTAGAAGCAGAACTTGGAGTGCTGAGCGGTGTAGAAGATCATTTGAATATAGAAGAAGAGAATGCCCTATACACCAATCCTGCTGACGTGGAATATTTTGTAAAAGAAGCAGGATGTGACAGTCTCGCCGTTGCGGTAGGTACAAGCCATGGTGCCTATAAATTCTCTGGAGGCAAAGGTCTTCGTTTTGATCTTTTAAAAGATATTCAGAGAAGAGTGCCCGGATTCCCGATTGTTTTGCATGGTGCTTCTTCCATAGATATCGACGAGGTAAAACGAATTAATGCTACCGGAGGAAAGATCAAAGAAGATGCGAAAGGAATAACTGAGGAAGAAATAAGAAAAGCTATCCCCTATGGGATATGCAAACTGAATATCGCTACCGATCTCAGAATATTATGGATAAGAGTATTCAGAGAATATTTCCAGAACCATCCTGATCAATTGGATCCATTAAAACCAGGCATTCAATATATAGAAGAATTAAAAAAACTGTTCGAAAAAAAATTTGAGATACTCGGCAACAGCAATAAAACACAACTTTATAAAAAACACTTATGATACAATTAGGAATTGCTCCCATCGGCTGGACTAATGATGACATGCCTGAACTGGGGAAAGACATTACTTTCGAACAGTGTATCAGCGAAATGGCTCTGGCAGGCTATACAGGCTGTGAAGTAGGAAACAAATATCCTGAAGATCCCTCTGTTTTAAAAAAACATCTCGACATAAGAGGACTTACTATTTGTAACCAATGGTTCAGTTACCAACTGACAACTCAATCTTATGAACAGGTAAAACAGGGTTTTATCAAGCAACTGAATTTTTTAAAACATTTCAATTCAAAAATAGTAGGCGGTGCAGAGTGTGGAAATACCATTCATGGAGAATACAACACGGCTATCACGCAACGAAAAAAAGCTTCAGATGAAGACTGGAAGAAGCTCACCAACGGATTGAACGAACTTGGAAAAATCGCCCTGAACGATTTCGGAATGCATCTCTCATACCATCATCATATGGGTACAATGGTACAAACTATCGATGAAACCGAGCGTCTATTGAACGAAACAAAAGAAAAATATGTACAACTTAATTATGATTGTGGGCACTTCGATTTTGCCAATGAAGATCCGGTAGAAGCATTGCAGAAATTCATAAGCCGTACGGCACATATTCATTTTAAAGATGTAAGAAAAAATATCAAAGAGCAGGTATATAAGGAGAACTTAAGTTTTTTGCAGGCCGTAAAACTGGGAATATATACCGTGCCCGGTGATGGGAATCTTGATATGCAGGCTCTAGCTAAAATTATTCATGAGAACCAATACAAAGGCTGGATTGTGGTGGAAGCCGAACAGGACCCAGCTAAAGCCAATCCTTTTGAATATGCCCAAAAAGGATATCAATTCATGAAAGACATTTTAAAATTCTAAAAAAGAAAAACACATCTATGAAAAAACTGAATATCGGAATTGTCGGACTGGGAAGACTTGGCAAAGAATATGTAAAAAATCTGACTTATCTGGTTCCCAATGCCCACATGATTGCAGCATGCAGCATCAAAAAAGAAGAACTGGAGTATGTAAAAGATACCTATAATGTTCCCAATCTGTATTCTTCATATGAACAAATGCTCGATCAGCAAAAAGATATGGAAGCTGTAGTGATCGTTACTTCAACAGATCAACATGCTGATCAGATCATTAAAGCTGTTGAAGCCGGTTACCATGTTTTTTGTGAAAAACCTCTTGCCCTTAATATAGAAGATTGTATCCGTGTTGAAAAAATAGTTGCAAAACATGCTGACCGGATTACTATGTTAGGATTCGTAAGAAGATTTGATGCCAGTTATGCTGATGCTAAAACTAAGATCAACCAGGGACTAGTAGGAACCCCTTATTTATTGCGTTCTCAAACCGTAGATAAAGATACTTTTGCTCCGTTTCAAATTGAATTTTGCACCACTGGCGGCGGTATATTTCATGATTATAACGTGCATGACATTGACCTTGCTCATTGGTATCTAGGCTCAAGGATTGAAAAAGTATGGGCCCTGGGAGGGGCTTATAGATTCCCGGAGTTCGGTTTGGCCGGAGATGCAGACAATACAGCGGCTATGTGTGAACTGCAAAACGGAACGATGGCCATAGTATTGGCATCCAGAATTTCCTCTTTCGGTCACAATACCTGTACGGAAATTTTTGCCACAGAAGGGAATTTGAAAATAGGTGATCCTCCAGTAAAAAACATGCTTCAGATTTCAGATAAATATGGTATCCGAAGAGAAGGGATGGAAACATTTTTTGATAGATTTCAAGCTGCATTTTTAACACAAATCCAATCTTTTGTAGATCATGTTTTAGAAAAAAGGCAGCCTGAACTTACCATGAATAATGCAACCAATGCAACTCTGGTAGCTACAGCTCTAACAAAATCTTTCAAAGAGAAAAAACCAATTACTATTGCTGATCTGATCTCTTAGATAAAACCCTTAACAGCAACACAAATGAGTCTTTTAATACAACCTCAAAAACAAAAAATTTACCAAAGTATCTCTGCTGAAAGTGCAGGTTGGACATGGTTAAATTTTGAAACCCGCCTTATGGGTCCACTTGAAACCTGGACCTATGATACGGGAGAACATGAAATGGTTATTGTCCTATTATCCGGCAATTACAAAGTAGAAAGCAACCGGGGAAACTGGGAAACCGGCAATGGAAGAAAAAATGTATTTCAAGGGGTAGCCCATACCCTTTATCTTCCCAGAAAAACACAATTTACCCTTACATCAACCTCTGATACTTTGGATATAGCCTACTGTTGGTGTAAAGCTGATCACGATTTTGAACCTCATCTGATCACTCCCGAAAAAACTCCTTCAGTAATTTTTGGTGGAGACAATGCTACAAGGCAGTTTAATGACCTCATCCCTCCCGGATTTGCCTGCTCCCGAATCGTATGCAGAGAAGTATATACCCCATCCGGAAACTGGAGTTCATTTCCCGCTCATAAACATGACGAAAGAATTGTAAACGACAGAGGCCAATTACAGGAAGCCCAACTGGAAGAAATTTACTTTTATAAATTTCAGGAACCGGAAGGATATGCGATTCAACAGATCTATACCAAAGACGATAAAAATCCGTTAGATGAGATCTTACGGGCAAGACATAATGATGCCGTATTGGTTCCAAAAGGTTATCATCCGGTAGCAGCTGCCCATGGCTACCATTGTTATTATTTAAATTTTCTGGCAGGCTCAGATCAGTCTTTAGCCAATACTACGGACAGCGACTATGAATGGATTTTTGATTCATGGAAACAAAAAGATCCCCGCCTTCCTTTAGTCACTCCTGCCATGAATAATCAGTAAACAATTAATAAAAAGTAAAAATGAAATTTGATCTATTAACATTTGGACGGGCCAGTATCGATTTATATTCTAAAAATATTGGGGCGGAGTTTAATGATATTAAACTACTCAGCACCGCAATTGGCGGCTCACCAGTCAATATATCTGTAGGAGCACAGAGATTGGGACTTAAAACCAGTATCGTAACAGGCGTTGGAAATGATCCTATAGGTAGTTTCATTATCAATGCTTTACAACAGGAAAAAGTAGATGTTTCGCATGTCAATACAATAGAAGGCACTACAAGTACTGCCGTAGTCTGCGGCATTGTTCCCCCTGACAAGTTCCCGCTGGTATTTTATCGGGATAAAGCTCCTGACAATTACCTTAGTATTGACATGGTAAATACGATAGATTTCACCCATTACAGGTCCTTTTTGATGACTGGTACTGCACTATCTGTTGAGCCTACCCGGAGTGCAGCTATTTATGCTACCGAAAAAGCCAGAGCTCAGGGAGCAACCATTTTTTTAGACATAGATTTTAGAGCTAATTTATGGCATGATGTACGTGCATTCGGAGTTACCCTTCGCCAATACCTGCCTCTTTGTGATATTATTATGGGTACAGAAGAAGAACTTCTGGCAATGGGACTCACAGAGTCTGATCAGGTAAAAATTAAAGACAATGCCATTTCTTCACCTACTATAGAAGGAGATATCAATGCCGTGATTAAACAGGTATTATCTTCCGGAGTCAAACTTTTGTTGGTAAAAACGGGAGCCAAAGGAGTGTCTGCCTATTACCCCGATGGCAGAATAGAAAACATACCCGGGTTTCCTGTAGAAGTCGTAAATGTATTGGGCGCAGGAGATGCATTTGCTTCCGGATTTATTTATGGATATCTTCAAAATTGGGATACTTATCAATCTTGCCGGCTTGCTAACGCTTGTGGCGCCTGGATAGTGACCAGGCAGGGATGTAGTAACTACGCTCCTACCTATGAAGAAATTATCCAATTTATTAAAGATAAAGGAGGCTTTTAACTACTTCAATGTTGAATTATGGACACAAAAAGATTAACTGTAGCACAGGCTACGATTGAGTTTTTAAAAAAACAGTATACAAAAAGAGATGGAAAAGAGCAGCCATTTTTTGCAGGATGTTTCGGAATTTTTGGACATGGAAATGTGGCTGGATTTGGAGAAGCTTTGAAGCAGAATCCCGATTTCACATATTATCAGACCCGCCATGAACAGGCGATGGTTCATACGGCTGCAGCCTATGCAAAGATGAAGAACAGGTTACAAACATTTGCCTGCACAACTTCCATTGGCCCTGGAGCTCTCAATATGATTACTGCAGCTGCAGGAGCCACTATTAACCGACTTCCCGTCTTATTGCTTCCGGGGGACTTTTTTGCAACCCGCTCAGCTTCTCCATTACTGCAACAATTAGAATCGGGTCATACTCAGGATATTTCAGTGAACGATTGCTTTAAACCGATTTCAAAATACTGGGATCGCATTCAACGTCCGGAGCAGCTTACTTCGTCTTTACTGGAAGCGATGAGAGTTCTTACCTCGCCGGCAGAGACCGGTGCTGTTACCCTAGCTTTTCCACATGATGTACAAACGGAAGCTTATGATTTTCCTATGCACCTTTTTCAGAAAAGAATCTGGTATATCCCAAGACCTCTACCGGATTTTCAATTATTAAAGCATGCCATCAGCCTTATCAGAAAATCAAAAAAGCCAATGATTGTCGCTGGAGGAGGAGTCATCTATTCTGAAGCAGAAGAAGAATTAAAATCTTTTTCAGAGCAATTTGGAATTCCGGTTGTTGAAACGTATGCAGGAAAAGGATCACTTCATTATGAACATCCATTTAATCTTGGAGCAATAGGAGGTACAGGGACTAAGGGAGCCAATAAAATTGCAGAAGAAGCAGATCTAGTCATTGGAATAGGCACCCGTTACGGAGATTTTATGTCAGCATCAAAATCAGCCTGGAAAAATCCGGAGGTTACTTTTATTAATATCAACATTACAGAAATCGATGTTTTTAAGCATAGCGCTGTTCCTTTACAGGGGGATGCAAGAGAAATCCTGAAAGTAGTAAGGAAAGCATTAGGTAATTACCATACAGAAAAAAAATATGTGGAAAAAATTCATGCATACCACAGTGAATGGGACAAGATTGTAGCAAAGGCATATTCATGTGAAAATCCTGATGCCCCAGTTCAGGCAGAATATATTGGAGCTCTCAATGATTTTATAGATGATCAGGATGTTGTTTTATGTGCAGCCGGTTCTCTGCCGGGAGATCTTCATAAACTATGGAGGACTAAAAGTTCAAAAAGCTTTCATCTTGAATACGGAAATTCTTGTATGGGATATGAAATTCCAGGTGGACTTGGCGCTAAAATGGCCTCTCCTGATCGGGAAATATATGTTATGTGTGGTGATGCTACTTATCTCATGATGCCTTCTGACCTGATCACCACTTTGCAGGAAGGATACAAAATCACAATCATACTCATCAACAATAGTGGCTATGCTTCTATTGGAGGTCTTTCTCAATCTGTGGGTGAAGAAGGATTCGGAACTTATTTTAAATATAGAAATAAAGAGACAGGACAACTTGACGGGCCGCCACTAATGACAGATCTGGCAAAAAATGCAGAAAGCCTGGGAGCAACAGTTTTCCGACCACAAAATATGGATGAGTTTAAAGACAGTCTTGTGAAAGCCAAAAACAATACGGAGACAACTGTTATTTATGTAGAGACCATCCGGGATAGAAAACTTCAGGGCTACGCTTACTCGTGGTGGGAAGTGCCCATCCCTGAAATATCAGTTTTTCCGGAAGTCATTGAAGCCAGAAAACAGTATGAATTAAATAAAAAACAGCAACAGCAGTATATAAAGCCTAACCAATACTAATTAATACAAATGATGAAAAAAATAGAAAATTACATCAACGGAGCATGGGAAAGCAGTATTTCCACACAATATACTTCAGTACACAATCCTGCCACTCAGGAAATTATCGCACAAGTTCCTAATGGTCCGGATACCATAAAGGATGTTAATAAAGCTGTACAATATGCTCATCAAGCTTATCTTGAATGGAAAGATGTTCCTGCAATGAAGAGAGTACAGCCGCTTTTTAAAATGAAAACATTATTAGAAAACCATCAGGAGGAGATTGCAAAGCTTATTACCAATGAGTGCGGAAAAACCTTTACGGAATCTTTAGGTGAAATACAACGTGCAATTGAAAATATTGAGGTTGCATGTGCCACCTATGTTCTTAATCAATCTGAGTTTTCAGAAAACATAGCTCCGGGAATAGATGAGTTCATGATCAGGCAGCCATTAGGGGTATGTGCTTGTATTACGCCATTTAATTTTCCGGGAATGATCCCTTTCTGGTTTCTTCCCTATGCTATTGCTACGGGGAATGCTTTTATTTTAAAATCTTCAGAAAAAGTACCTACCACCATGCAATATGTATTTGATCTTATTCACCAACATATAGATTTGCCTAAAGGTCTTCTAAGTCTGGTACACGGTGGAAAAGAATCTGTGGATGCTTTACTGCAACATCCGGATGTGAAAGCCATTAGTTTCGTAGGCTCAACTCCAATAGCCAAATACATCTACTCTGAGGGTGCAAAATATGGAAAACGCGTACAAGCGCAGGGTGGAGCAAAAAACCCCGTCGTTATTATGCCTGATGCTGATATTGATATGACGACTAAAATCATTACAGATTCAGTATTTGGCTGCGCCGGGCAACGTTGTCTTGCCGCCTCTCTTATCATTACAATCGGAGACAACAAAAATATCAAAGAAGCTTTGATTGAAGCAGCAAAATCCAGAAAAGTAGGCTATGGATTGGAAGATGGAATAGAAATGGGGCCCGTAATTTCTCAGGAAAGTAAAACAAGAATTGAAGGACTTATTAAAAAAGGAGTTAATGAAGGCGCTAATCTTCTGGTAGATGGAACCCAGAAAGGGGTTTCCGGGTTTGATAAAGGCAACTTCCTCTACCCTACTATTTTAGAAAATGTTCCATTAGATAAAGAGATTATTTCTACGGAGATCTTTGGACCGGTAATGAGTCTGCTCAATTTCAAATCTATGGATGATTCCATTCGGTTTATTAACAGTGGACGTTATGGCAATATGGCTTGTATTTTCACTCAAGACGGTCTTTCAGCCAGGAAATTCCGAAGTGAAGCAATGGCAGGTAATATAGGAATTAATGTAGGTGTGGCCGCTCCGGTAGCTCAATTTCCTTTTTCGGGATGGAAAGAATCTTTCTTTGGCGATCTTCACGCACAGGGACGCCATGGAATTGAATTTTATACCCAAACAAAAGTAGTGATTGAACGCTGGCCTAAAACCTGGTCAAGAACATTTTAGATTTTTCCCGCTTCATAAAAAAGACACCAATAAAACGATACACACAGTGGATACTATATTAAAAATAGCAGTTATAGGACTTGGGCGAATTGGGCAAATACATCTGGCAGCATTAAAAACATTTAAAAATATCAAGATTACTGCTGTATCTGACATTTCTCCGGAACTTGCAAAATGGACAGCTGCAGAATACCAAATCCCTCATTTTTACACCAATTACCAAGACATCTTTCAACAAAAAGATATTGATGCAGTATGGATATGCTCTCCTACAAGCTATCATCTTGCACAGGTAAAGGAAGCATTGGACAGTAACAAATATATTTTCTGTGAAAAACCTCTGGACAAAGACAGCAATAATATTCAATCTTTAATCGATATTTATCCCGACCTCAACCATCGGCTCATGGTAGGTTTTAATCGACGTTTTGATCCTGACTTTGCTGCCGTTAAAGCAAGTTTAAAAAAAATAGGAAAACCAACTATTATTAAAATTACCAGTAGAGATCCCTTCCCTCCAACGGCAGAATACACCAGGGCCTCAGGAGGAATTTACAATGATATGAGCATCCATGATCTTGATATGGCTCGCTTTATCAGTGAAAGTGAAGCTGAGCAGGTAATTGCCGTAGGTTCTAAAAATTATACAGATGATACAGATACAACACTGATTACCATAAAGTTTAAAAATGGAATCATCTGTAATATTGATAACAGTAGAAAGGCTTCCTATGGCTATGATCAACGCCTGGAAATATTGGGAGACAAAGGAATGATCTCTGTAGAAAATAAAAAGATCAACCATCTCACTTTTTATTCAGAAAATTCTTTAGAAAGCAGTGTACTTGAACCTTTTTTTCTGGAAAGATATAAGGATTCATATATAGAAGAAATAAAAGCATTTATCACTTCTATACAGGAGAAAAAAGAGTTTCCTTCCACAGGGGAAGACGCTCTTAAAGCTTCAATATTGGCTGATGCCTGTGAAAAGTCATTAGAACAAAAAAAAATAATTTTTCTATAAAAATAATGTTCTAAAATTTCAACTAAAAAAACACATAATCTTATGCTTATTACATTAATTACATTTTTCCTATTTACTGCCGGAGTAGCTGTTGCTTCCTGGTGGTTTACCAGAAAGACAAAAATGGCACATTCTTCCGTAGGATACTTTCTCGGAGGACGTAACCTGACTGCTATTTTAATTACAGCATCTCTATTGCTTACCAACCTGTCTACAGAACATTTAGTGGGGCTTAACGGAAGTGCTTATGCTTTTGGAATGGAGGTGATGGCCTGGGAAACAATGGCTGCATTAGCCCTCGTACTGATGGCCGTCTATTTTCTTCCCAGATATCTAAAAATGGGCCTGGTAACCATTACAGAATTCCTGGAGCTTCGTTATGATAAACAAACCCGGGTAATCTGTTCCGGATTATTTCTATTGCTTTACATTACGACTCTTCTTCCGATTGTACTCTATACGGGAGCAATCAGCATGGAAAGTATTTTCGATGTTTCAAAAAATCTGAATATTGATAAATTAACAGCTGTTGTAATTATGGTAGTGGGCATTGGAGTTCTTGGTTCCTTATATGCTATTCTGGGAGGATTAAAAGCAGTAGCTATCTCTGATTTAATTAATGGTATTGGTTTAATTATTGGCGGATCACTGATTCCGATACTTGCATTTTGTAAAATAGGTGACGGACACTTTTTAACAGGTGTACATACCGTTTTTGAAGCTGTTCCGGATCGTTTCAATGCCATTGGAGAATCTACTTCCGATGTGCCTTTTTCAGTACTTTTTACGGGAATGTTTATTCCACAAATATTTTACTGGACGATGAATCAATCAATTATTCAGCGTGCCTTTGCAGCCAAAAATCTGGCAGAGGGACAAAAAGGAGTTCTTCTAACTGCTTTTTTTAAAATATTCATTCCTTTTGTTGTAGTCGTGCCGGGTATTATTGCTTATTATTATTTTAAAAATAGCTTAAATGATCCGGATTATGCATACCCGGAATTGGTAAAAGCTGTATTACCGGTAAGCCTTATCGGAATTTTTGCTGCGATTGTAGTAGGAGCTATTTTAAGCACATTTAACGGAGCTTTAAATAGTGCATCTACCTTATTTTCAATCGATATTTATAAAGGTTATATGAACCAAAATGCCACCGAAACACAAATTGTGAAAATAGGCAGAATCAGTGGAACCATTATGGCGATTGTAGCCATTGTTCTTGCTCCTTTTATCAGTATGGCAGGCAAGGGGCTTTATATTATTCTTCAGGAGTTTAGCTCCATCTTCAACATGCCGATTTTTGCCATTATCATTTCAGGATTATTACTCCCAAAGGTTTCAGCAAAGGCAGCAAAAATCGGATTAATAACCGGTACATCGCTTTATCTGTTTTCCAAATTTGGAATGGAAGCGATGGGTGTTCATATACATTTCCTGCATCGTTTGGCGGTGGCATTTATTGTTACGATTCTTACATTGATTATCGCAAGCAGATACTATCCAAGGAAAAACAATTTTGTGATTCAGGATACCGGAGCCGTAAATGTGGAAAACTGGAAATATGTAAAGCCAGCATGCATCTTCATCGCTATTCTTACCATTGTAGTTTTCATTCTTTTAAGCCCTGTAGGAATTATTCCTAAATAATAGCCTTTTTTTCAGACGAGTTTTCATACCATTTAATATATTTTTAGAATGCAGACTGCCGATAATTTACATGTACCGGCAGTCTCTTTATTTTTTATAATTGTCTTGAATAATACTCAAATCCAGGCATTATAAAACCTTAAATTCTAAATCAATGCTTTTTCCAAAGAATTTTTTGGAGATCTTTTCAAAGTTCTTGGTAAGATCTGAAAGATAGAAATGATAATTTGGTTTTGGATTATGATCATTCAAGAGGTTATATTTATCCAGAATAATCTTCAGGTGATTGGCTACAATATTGGGAGAATCAATGACACGCACCCTATTTCCATAATACTGTTTTATTTCATCAATTAAAAGGGGATAATGCGTACATCCTAAAATTAACGTCTCAATATTCTTTAATTTACTATTACTTAGATAATTGTAAATAATTGCATGCGTGATCGGATGGTTTTTAAAACCTTCTTCAATAGCAGGTACCAGCAATGGAGTTGCCAGCTCATCTACCTTGATCCATTTATTATGTTTCCGGATACTCTTTTTGTATAATCCTGAATTTACCGTTGCTTTGGTAGCAATAACGCCGACATTATTATGAATTTCGTAGGAAACTTTTTCAGCGACGGGATTGATAACGTCTATTACAGGAACTTTGCCTGCCACAGACTGCATCACTTCATTCAACGCATTGGCAGTAGCCGTATTACAGGCAATTACAATAGCTTTGCAGTTTTGCTCGAGCAAAAAGTTGGTGATTTTGGTAGAATATTCTATAATCGCTTCCTTCGACTTTTCTCCGTACGGAAGGTGCTTGGTATCTCCAAAGTAGATCAGATCTTCGTGAGGAAGAAGTCTCTTGATTTCTTTAGCTACGGTAAGACCTCCCACTCCACTATCAAAAATACCGATAGGCTGGCTGGGTGAAAGATGCGAATAGTCTTGTTTTTTAGTTTTCAAATGAACTGAAATTTTATACAAAAATAGTGAATAATCCGGTATCTTACTTAAGATTACTGATCGAAAAATCTTTTGGATATCTCACCTTATAACTTACTCTAAACTTCCTGGTTTCCGAAGGTGAAATTTTAACATTCCACGTTAAGAATCCCTTTTCTTTATCAACATCGGCATTGTCACTTTGAAGAAGTTCAATCTTTACCGACTCATCTTTACTCAAAGGTATCTGATCTTTTATATCAATATTGATCACCTCTTTTTTATTGTTACGAACAATAAGATCGTAGGTAAATGTTTTTTCCTGATAAGAAGAAAAGAATTTCTCACTTGCCTTATCATTCACAACCTCCTTACGTATACTAATTTTTTTATCATCACCGAGCGTAATGCTCATTTTATCATCTGTCTGATTAGGATTGATCCTCGTTTCTCCAACATACATGTTTTCAAAGATCACATTGGCAGAACCGGCGATCAGATCATATTTATTAAAATCTTTGATATCAGCTATCAGATAAGCAGTTGCATTGTATTTCGGTACCGTGTAATATTTATAATCAGCCGGGATTTTTATTTGCTTTAAATTAATAAAATGATCCTCATTATTTGACAAAACATCATACGGTATATCAACATCAAAACTTATGTTCAATTGATTCTCATTGATCTTAAAATCGCTTGAATAACCAATCACTACAACCTCTTCAATCTCCTTCGTTCTCACTGTATCTTTTCTACTGGACGAGGAGTAGCTTGGCCTATCTTCATTTTTATAGGAATTTAAAAACCAAGGATTCAAGACCGGAGCATTATTATTTCTTGAGGATCTTGCATTGATCAAAGAAAGCTTTACACCTTTCCAGTCAAGTCCGGTATCTTGTCTAAGCTTTGCTTTAAAGGTCACATCCAGAGGTTCTGTCAGTTTATTTCCTTTGACCTCATAAAACGGTTCCCAGGATACATTTTCCACCAGATACCCCAAATCCATTTTTGCATTTCCGGCAACATTATTCGCAATTTTCAAAACAAGAACGCCATCAGAGATGGTTTCTTCAGCTTCCGTATTGGCCTTCAGCCGATTTTTTAACTTCTCCAGCTTTGATGTAGTCTCTGTATATTTTTTATTGATATCAAGCTGAGCAATACTGATCTCATTTCTTTTAGTCTTGTAATATTCTGTTAACTGCATTAGCTGAGCCACTGTGGAAGTATTGCTACCCACTAAAAGAGCTTGATTTTTGTCTAATAGCTCCAACGTCTTTTCATTGGTTTGACGCTCGATACCGATTTTCGTTGAAAGGTTTTCTAAAATGGCTATACTATCTTTAATCCTCTTTCCATTAGGATTATGAGTTTCAAAATAGGTTGAATTGTAGTCATCTCTATATTGTGCAGAAAGAATTGAAATATTCTTGTTATTGGTGTTAATCTGTACCGATTTTTCAACAATTTCATCAGAAATATTAGTCACTACAACCTCAGATGTTCCGGCAGGAAGTGAAACATTGACAGAATTTTGCAACTCGGCAGAGCTTCGATATACGTTCACTGCGGTAACTTTTGCTTTTGTAAAAATTGGTTTTTGAGAAAAGTACAGAGTACCTGAAAAAAGAAAGAGTAGCAATAAATTTCCTTTCATCGTTATAGTTTTTATTTAAAGTTGAACTTCAAATATACATTAAATAACGTTATACCAGAAATAAATCCGATGCAATCCCATCTGCCATAAACCAATGTTTTTCGGGAATTTTTAAGTGGTCATTTTCGATAATTAAAATACCTTCTGCTATTTTCGGTTGTATCTCTTTTTGAAAATATTCCATTACTCTATCGGGAAATTTATTCTTTAAGCTTGAAAGATCAACGCCCCAAATTGTTCGCAGCCCAATCATAATCATTTCATTAAACTGATCTTCCTGTGAAAGAATTTCTTCTTCTTTTGCTAAAACTTTTTCGTTAAGCTTTTTGATATACTGCTGATTATTGGCAACATTCCAGCTTCTGACATCAAATCCGTTATAAGAATGTGCGGAAGGGCCTATTCCCAGGTATTCCTGATATTTCCAGTACGCAGAATTATGTCTGGAATAAAATCCGGGTTTGGCAAAGTTGGAAACTTCATAATGTTCAAATCCATTATCTTTTAAAAAGTCTGACAGATAATAGAATTCTTTGTTTTGCTCCTCTTCCTTTGGGCTTTTTACTTTCCCTTTTGAAATCCAGTTTTCCAAAGCTGTTTTAGGCTCAACCGTTAAAGCATATGAAGAAATGTGAGGAACTTCCAGCGCTATTGTTTTACGCAGGTTTTCTTTCCAGATTTCCAGATTGGAAGTCGGGGAACCATAAATCAGATCAATACTGAGGTTTTCAAAGCCGAAATCCTGGGCACGTTTGATAGATCCTTCAGCTTCAGAAGCCGTGTGAGCACGATTCATCAATTTTAAATCTTCTTCAAAAAAACTTTGGGTACCAATGGACAGACGGTTAACCGGAGTTCGGGATAATTGTTTTAAAAAGTTTTTATCCAGATCATCGGGATTAGCTTCCAATGTGATTTCTATATCTTTTTCAAAGCTAAAATAACGCAAAACTTCATCAATCAAAGAGTTGATCTCGTCCACGGAAAGAATAGAAGGAGTTCCACCTCCGAAATAAAGCGATTTTAAACTTTTGTTCTGTAACTCATCCTTTCTAAGCAAGAGCTCGGTTTTCATTGCTCGAAGCATTTCATCCTTAAAATTAAGGGATGTTGAAAAATGAAAATTGCAATAGCTGCACTTTTGTTTACAGAAGGGAATGTGAATATATATCATAAAAAAAGCTCTGAAAAATTCAGAGCTCAAATTTATTTAAATTAAATTGATTTAGTATCTATATCCTCTAACATTAATAAAGTTATCGAAGTTGTACCCGAGACCGATCATGAAACTGTTTCCACCATACGTCTGGATATCAGACAATCCAAGGTTGTAAGTAGCACCAATCATAAATTTATTAAATCTTACTTTAACAACCGGAGCGATTTCCAACTGCTGGCTATCGAATCTGTTTTGAGCAGCTCTGTAGCTTACCCCAAATGAAAATGCATTGATATCATTAGAGAACGTAGCCATTAAATTGTAATCCATTACTCTTGTAGAGTTAGTATTCAGGTTAATCATAGCTGCCGGCGTGATCATGATATTGTCAGCAATATGCCAGTTATATCCCAAATTTAAGAAGAACTTAATCGGTGAAGGTTCATAACCATTAACGATAGGTCTATCGTTACCTAATGCAATATCATTTACAGATACCCCTCCAAAAAGGTTTTTATACGTAGCAGCCAAACCGAAGTTAGCATACGCCATGAAGATATTACTTTGATCTCCTCTTACTAATGGATCTCCCTGTTCTTCAACGTTAATTTTAGAATAGTCAAAATTTCTATTATACAAACTTACACTAGTACCGAAAGAGAACTGATCTTTTCTTTCTCCGTCACTACTTAGAGGAATAAAATATGAAGCACCCGCTGTAACACCACCTGCAGATTCAGCTCCGTTGCTGTCTCTGAAAACGGTTAAACCGGCACCGACTCTATCGAAAATGTTTGCATTGATTCCCACTGATTGTACGTTTGGGGATTCGCTGAATTTTGAAAATTGCTTTTGATAAATGGCATTCAGCTGTACGTAATCTGTTTTTCCGTATTGAGCTGGGTTGAACAGGAAGTCACCATCCAAAAGATACTGTTGATAATATGGTAGTGATTCTTGTGCTTTGTATGCATTTGACAAAAGAGCTAAACATACGATAGCATATAGTTTTCTCATAACAAATCTTGATTTCAATTCAACAAATATAAAAAAAATCTCAATATATTTTTAGTTTTCTAAATAATTTCTCCATTTTTTTACGGCATCCGCCATATCTTTGGGCATTGGGCTTTCAAAATATAATTCCTTTTTTGTAGTAGGATGTATAAATCCTAGGGTATGCGCATGCAAAGCATGTCTTGGTAAAATTTCAAAGACATTCTTGATAAATTGTTTGTATTTTGGAAGATTTACTCCTCTCAACGGTGTATGCCCTTCATATCTTTCATCATTAAACAAAGTATGCCCGATATGCTTGAAGTGTGCCCTGATCTGGTGAGTTCTTCCTGTCTCAAGCTTACACTCTACCCAGGTCATATACTTGAATCTTTCCAATACTTTAAAATGGGTAACCGCATGTTTCCCGTGACTTCCATCTTCATAGACAGACATTTGCATTCTGTTTTTAGGATGTCTTCCGATATGTCCTCTTATGGTTCCTTCTTCATCTTTAAGATTTCCCCACACAAAAGCCCAATACAGCCTTTTTGTAGTTCTGTTGAAGAACTGCTTGGCCAGAAAGCTTAATGCATATTCATTTTTAGCAATGACCAGAAGTCCGGAAGTATCCTTATCAATCCTGTGAACAAGACCTACTCTGTCCAGGTCAGATTTTTGCCCGTTCTTTTCAAAATGATAAGCCAATGCATTCACCAATGTCCCGTCCCAATTTCCGTGTCCCGGATGGACTACCATTCCCGGCTCTTTATCCACGACAACCAGATCATCATCTTCATAGATAATATTAACCGGAATATCCTGTGGAACGATCACATTCTCTCTCGGAGGGTGCGTGAGAAGCACTGAAACCTGGTCTCCCGGCTTTACACGGTAATTTTGCTTTACAGCGGTACCGTTGACTATAACATTTCCCGCTCTGCAGGTTTGTGAAATTTTATTCCTTGAAGAATTTTGCCTGTATATCAATAGAAACTTATCAATTCTCAAAGGTTCCTGCTTGGGATCAACAGTGATATTAAGGTGCTCATACAACCCCTTATTTTCTTCGTCTATATCGATGTTTTCAATACTGTTGGAGTCTAATAACTCTTCGTCTAAAAAATCTTCGTTATCTTCTGACATTGTTTTTGATTTTTATACAAAAGGCTTCAACATTTTTCAGTTGAAGCCTATATTTTATTTATAATAGTTTCGTATTATTCTACGACTACCTTTTTAGCTTTTGGTTTTTCCGCCGGTTCTTTAGTCCCTGATGCAGCAGGTTTATGGGTATTTCCTGAAGCCTGGTTATTGTTTCCGCTAGAAGTTTTAGGCTTATCAGTAGCTGATGCTGCCGGTTTTGGAGTATTCTGAGTCTTTGGTGCCTCAGTTTTTACAGGCTCCGGTTTAGGAACCTCTCTTTTTGGTACAGGAGCAACAGGTGGTACATAAGTTGGTTCAGAGTGAACTTCTTCATATTGTACCGGTGGCAGAGAAGTATCTACTTTCATACGGTAGATAGAGTTCAATTGCTCAACCTTGGCTCTTAACTCGGCCGGAGTTTTCTTACTTGCCCAAAGGTCAATCTGCATTCCCTGGTCACGAACATCTCCAGAAGCCGGATCCTGATAATAAATAATATCAGATTCATCCTTACTACCCTCTTCGTGTTCTACCAATCCCACTTCAAACATACTCTTTGTAATGACCGCTCTTGCTTCTTTTACTGAGAGACCTACAACATTAGGAATTGAAATATTTCTCATAGGACCTGATCCTACAACTACATCAATAACAGAGAATCGAGGTAAACGGGCACCCGGATTTACGGCATTTCCTTTATATAAAATTCTCAAAAGAGCATCTTTCTGAATACTTGGTTCATAGATGGTATCTCCGATTTTAAGACCTACCTGATCCAATCTCTGGAATGCCAGCCCTGAATATTTATTAATAACATCAGGTACCGCAATCTGAGCCCATGTTCTTGGATTAACCTTTAAACGCACTGTTCTTCCATCCTTCACACGGGAACCCGGTGCCGGATAAATCTGTAGCACCTGAAAAGGCCTGTACTTAGGATCATAATTGGTACTGTCAACCTCATATTCCAGTCCGGTATCATCTAATATTTTTACTGCATCATGTACAGATTTATTGACTACATTGGGAACAGGAATTTCCTGACCATGGTTCGTATGGTATTCCAACCAACGAAATGTAAGCCACACGAGACCTACGAAAACGCCGATGGCTATTACTAAATTCAGTAAAACTTTCCAATTGAAAAGTGATTTAAGCATACTTAAAATTACTTTAATTACAACCGCAAATATAGCTAATAATTTTAGAATGGGCTTTTTATTTAACACAATTCATTTTTGATCTTAAAATTTCCTTATTTCCCGTATTGCATTATATAAAATCATTAAATTTGCCTTAATTGATACTATATGGTTATGAACAAAAAACGTGTTGCCGTAGTAATGGGAGGCTATTCTGATGAATATGTAGTTTCTTTAAAAAGCGGGCAGTTGATCTATGATTCCTTAGACAGAAATCTTTATGATGTATATAAGGTCGTAGTCCTTAAAGATGAATGGTATTTTTTAGGAGAAAATGATAAAAAATATGAGGTCAACAGAGGAGATTTTTCTGTCACACTAAATAACGGTGAAAAATTAAAATTTGATGCCTGCTTCAATATTATCCATGGAACACCAGGTGAAAATGGAATATTACAGGCGTATTGGGATGCAATAGGTCAAAAATACACAGGTTGTGATTTTTATCAAAGTGCCCTTACCTTCAATAAAAAAGATACACTCGCTGTATTATCCAAATATGGAATTCCTTCCGCAAAAAGCATTTATTTAAGAAAAGGAGAAGACATCAATGTTGATGAAATCGTTTCCGAATTAAACCTTCCTCTTTTTGTAAAGCCGAATCAATCCGGATCATCTCTGGGAATTTCCAAAGTAAAAGAAAAATCAGAATTAATTGCAGCAACAGAAATAGCTTTCAAAGAAGATAATGAAATCCTGATCGAAAGTTTCCTGAACGGAATGGAAGTATCTGTGGGAGTGATCGACTTTAAGGGAGAAACTATCGTTCTGGGAATTACAGAAATCGTTCCTACCAATGAGTTTTTCGATTATGAAGCCAAATACGAGGGAGCTTCTGAAGAAATTACACCTGCCAGAATTGATGAAGAAACCACAAAAAGAGTGGAAGAAATTGCAAAAAGAGCTTACAATTCTCTTGGTATGAGTGGTTTTTCACGAAGCGAATATATTCTGATGGACGGCATTCCTTATATGCTGGAAATGAATACCAACCCGGGGTTCTCCCCAGCAAGTATTCTTCCTCAACAAGCAAAACATTATGGAATTTCCATTATGGATCTTTGTGGAAATGAAGTTGAAAAAGCACTTAATAAATAATTTAGAAGTTAAAAATTGAAGATGAGAAGCTATAGATGGGATATCTTTATGGCTCATAATTCTTAACGTAAAATCATAACTCGTACAACATGAAAATTGCTGTTTTTCCTGGGTCATTTGACCCGATTACACTAGGACATTACGATATTATAGAGAGAGCGGCACCGCTATTTGATAAATTAATTATTGCCATCGGACAAAACTCCCAGAAGAAATATATGTTCCCGTTGGAAAAGAGAATGGAATTCATTCAAAATTCTGTAGCAGAATTCCCCAATGTAGAAGTAGATTATTTCGAGGGACTGACTGTTGATTATTGCTTTGAAAAAAACGCTCAGTACATTATCAGAGGATTGAGAAATCCGGCTGATTTTGAATTTGAAAAGGCAATTGCCCATACCAACAGAACATTAGCTCATAAAAAATTAGAAACTGTATTTCTACTCACGTCATCCGGCAAATCTTTCATCAGCAGCAGCATTGTAAGAGAGATTATTAATCACGGAGGTGAGTATGAACTTTTAGTTCCGGACTCGGTAAGAGTGGAGAAGTAAATCTATTAGTAATGAGCAATTAGTAATGAATAATTCTGATAGTATGGATTTTAATCAGATTTTTCGGGAAAGAACCAAAAATTTTTCTATTGCTATCATTAGAACATTTTCATCATTACCCTATTCTGATGATATTTCAATAATCAGAAAACAAATTATTCGATCTTCAACTTCTGTTGCAGCCAATTACAGGGCAGTGTCCAGGGCAAGATCTGATAAAGAAAAATTTGCTAAAATGTGCATAGTAGTCGAAGAAATTGACGAAACACAGCTTTGGCTTGAAATTATTGAAGATTTAGAATATATAAATCCGGAAAAAATTTTACTTTTAAAAACAGAATGTGAAGAACTTGTAAAAGTTATGACTACCTATAAGTTTAAATTATCTCAGATTTAAATGGCATAATTTTTATTACTGATTGCTCATTATTCATTACTCATAATTTATGCACGAACAGTTCAATTTTGCCATAGAGGTATTGGGAACCATTGCCTTTTCCATGTCAGGAAGTTTTGCAGCAATGCAGAAGCGGCTTGATCCGTTTGGTGTACTTATTATTGCCTTTGTAACCTCTGTAGGAGGAGGAACCGTGAGGGATCTTCTGCTGGATATTCCTGTATTTTGGATGCATGATCTTTTGATGTGTATTCTGATATTGGTTACCAGTATATTTACCATGCTGTTTAAGTCATTGGAAAAAAATTTCAAAGTGACTTTATTTATTTTTGATAGTTTCGGCCTTGGATTATTTACCATTATTGGAATTCAAAAAGGATTAAATGTAGGAATCCATCCTTTAATCTGTATCGGACTGGGGACCATCACTGGCTGCTTTGGAGGAATTATCCGGGATATTTTGCTCAACAGAATTCCTTTAATCTTCAGAAAAGAGATCTATGCGACAGCATGTATTGTCGGGGGTGCAGCATTTCTGTTAATGACCAAGTATACTACTTTATCCTATACTTTTATACAAATCTTCACGATTTTACTAATCGTTGCCATCAGAACTTTTGCCGTGAAATACCATTGGCAAATGCCTAAATTTTATGGCTATGATCACAATTCTGAAATGTAATTATGAGAAAAATTTGATTGAATATGATCCTCTTTTTTTGAGATAAATACACTTATTCATCCTATGCATTCATTACAAAATCCTATTAAAAATAACTTACAAAGAATATTTTAAAGGATTGTTATCAACAAAATTATATTTATCAACAATAAAACACAATCAACTGAACAACAACTGATTATATTCAAATCCCATTATGTAGAAATATGTTTTTGTACTATTTTTATCTTGTTAAAAAATTTACAAAATGAAAAACATTATTTCTACTTTTTTATTGGTGCTGGGAATGAGTACCATTCAAGCACAACAGGAAGTCGTTGTCGGATCAGGAACAACCGGCTCTTCACGTCAATTTCAAAGAGCAGCTCAGGCTGCATCAGAAATACTTTACAATGGATCTGAAATTGGAATGACCGGAACAATTACAAGAATTGGCTGGGATATAAAATCACAACCTTTTAATGGTCAAATAAATGCTTCTATTTACATGAAGATGAGTACTCAAAGTGAACTTGGCTCTCCTACAAGTTTAAATGATTACACACTAGTCTATTCAGGAATTGTTAATTGTAGTACAATAGGTTGGCAAAACATACTGCTTACTACTCCATTTGCATACAATGATTCGACGAAAAATTTACTTTTTCTTATCACATCTACAGCTTCTGATAATACATATAGTTCATCTCCACGTTTTAGTGGAGGTACTAGCTATCGCAAACAAACTAATTATTTACAAACTAATCCAAATCTTCCTTGGAAAGAAACAACATACATGAATCAAACGGGAAGTAGATCCAATATCAAATTATATTTTGAAAACACTTTAAGTACAGTAGATATAACAAAAAATACAACTTTAAAATATTACCCGAATCCTGTTAAAAATAAACTCAACATTTCTAACAGTCAAAATATAACTTCACTTGAATTATATAATGTAACCGGTCAAAAAATAATATCTGCTCAACCTAATACTACGGAAACCGCCTGGGATTTGTCAAAACTTCAGCCAGGAGAATATATCATAAAAGTCAAAGACAAGAATAATTCTCTACAAAATATAAAAATCATCAAAGAATAAAATTAAAAACAGCCGTTTCACTTTTGTGAAACGGCTGTTTTCTTTACAATATCTTAAGTGTTGATTCAAATTCTGTTAGAATTTCCCTCTTTGTCTCATATTCGGGTTATGCATATGCTTTTGCATTGTAGGCATTTTAAGCTGATCCTTCATCATTTTGATCTGATCAGTCATCATTCCTGCACTGTCTAATCTTTTTGCTTCTTCCAACAGCTTCTGTCCTTCCTGCTTTCTTCCTTTAGAAATAGCTGCAGCTGCAAGATTTAAAGTGGCCATTGCTCTATCATGCTTCATATTCAAACCATATTCCAGCGCCTTTTTCATCAACGGTTCTACTTTCGTAGGATGTTCCTGAGCTTGCGTTAATCCTAATAAATAATGGAAATATCCATATTGAGATTTGTGAAGCTGTGACTGGTAATTTGTAATTTTTGTCAACCATTCTGCTGCTTTCTCCATATTTTGTTTTCTCAATTGCCAGAATGCCAAAAGGATATATTCGTTTTTAAAGAAAAGCAAAATTGGAAATGCTGCCAGCAGAAAAATAACAATACCCCATCCAAGATTTCTTGTGAAAATCATCATCAAAAGTCCTGTAATGATAAGGAGCGCTGCTATTACAATTTTTATGTATTTATTCATTTTTAAATTTTAGAAGTGCAAAGATAATAAATTTAAGGCTTAAAGTTCAAAAAGTCAATGGTGAATGGTCAATTCACTGTGTTTATCAATTTTTCATATCGGGCAGCGATTCACTGTTCACTTTCTTAAGCAAAAAATGACAATAAACTGCTAAGCTTCTCTTTTTATTTTTTCAAAAGTCTGGAAACAGAAATCATATGCGTTTTTCTCATCCTTTTCATGACAGATTTCACTTGTTTTTTTCCAGATCTTAGCATCTATTTTAGGGAAGAATGTATCGGCTTCAAGATCAGCTTTCACCATCGTAACTTCAAGTTTATCTACCATATCAATTGTCTGCTCATAAATATTGCCACCACCGATGATGAAAACTTCTTCATCAATTTTCTTAGCAAATTTCACAGCCTCTTTAATGCTTCCTACGATAAGAATACCTTCCTCAAACCAATCTTTTTTTCTTGAAATAACAATATTGGTACGGTTCGGAAGAGGTTTTCCGATACTTTCGTAGGTTTTTCTCCCCATAATTATCGGATGTCCCGAAGTTATATCTTTAAAATGCTTTAAATCCTTGGGAAGATGCCAAAGCAACTGGTTTTCAAAACCAATCTCATTCTTCTCTCCCATTGCCACCACTATTGTTGTCATTCAAATATAATTTTTTACAAAATTAGCACATAATTTGTATATTTGATTAGCACAAAAAATTAAAAAAAATAAACTATGAAAAATAAAGGATGTCTGGGCGCCGGAACAATTGGTATTGCCCTCCTTATTATTGTTGCAGTTCTATTCTTCTGGGGAAAAAGCGGATACAACAGCTTTGTTACCAAAGAACAAAATGTCAACACAAAATGGTCTAATATAGAGACTGTGTATCAGAAAAGAGCAAATCTTATCCCTAATCTGGAAAGAACGGTAAAATCGTATTCAAAATTTGAACAGGAAACGTTAACTCAAGTCGTTGAAGCACGTTCTAAAGCGACGTCAATCAATATCGATCCTACCAATATGACGGATGCCGATATTGCAAAATTCCAGGCTGCACAGGGAGAATTATCAGGAGCGCTAAGCCGATTAATGGCTGTGGTGGAGTCTTATCCTAATTTAAAAGCAGATCAGCAGTATATTAACTTCCAAAGAGAGTATACAGCCATTGAAAACAGCATCAGAACTGAAACTGTTTACTACAACGAAGCTGCGCAGGATTATAATACATCCATCAAGACTTTCCCAAATAATATTTTGGCGAATTTCACCAATTTTAAAGAAAAACCTTATTTCAAGGCTGAAGCAGGCGCTCAAAAAGCCCCTGAAGTATTCAAATAATGAGTAATTTCCTTACCAATCAGCAGATCGCTTCCCTTGTGGAAGCGATTCAGTCAGCAGAAGACCATTCTACAGGCGAGATCAGAGTACACATCGATTCTCATACAGACGATCATCATGCTAAAACAGCATTTGAGGTTTTCAAAGAGCTTCGTATGGATAAAACGACCGACCGGAATGCTGTGCTTTTTCATGTCAATTTTGAAAAAAAATATTTAACCATTATTGGTGATATCGGAATACATGAAAAGGTACAACAATCTTTTTGGGATCATCTGCATGACTATATTACGGCTGAATTTGCAAAAGGAAATTATTACAAAGCACTCAAAAGTGCCGTCCTTGAAACAGGTCTTGAACTCAAAAAATACTTTCCTGTAGAAGGAGAAAACCCAAACCAACTTCCGAATGAAATTACGTTCTCTTAAAATAGTATTTTCATTTTTATTGATCTGCTTTTACACGATTGTATCAGCACAATACACCATTCCCGAAAAACCAG
This sequence comes from Chryseobacterium lactis, assembly GCF_003815875.1. Classification (NCBI taxonomy): domain Bacteria; kingdom Pseudomonadati; phylum Bacteroidota; class Flavobacteriia; order Flavobacteriales; family Weeksellaceae; genus Chryseobacterium; species Chryseobacterium lactis. Next base: position 2,125,632 of record NZ_CP033924.1, on the reverse strand, counting down.
CGGTTTTATATCCGGTTTTCGATGAAGCCAATCTTCTTTCTCAACAGGAAAAAGACGAGCTTAATAATAAACTGATCAAATTTGCAGATACTACCTCAACAGAAATTGAAGTGGTTATCATCAAATCTACCAAAGGTGAGGATGTCAACTTTTTGGCGACCATGTTTGGTCAGAAATGGAAAATCGGCAAAAAAGGAGTGGATAATGGGGTTGTTTTCCTGATTGCAACTGAAGACAGAACCATGTCTATCCAGCAAGGAAGGGCTGTTGAACAGTATCTTACGGCATCGGTAGCAGGACAGATCCTTGATTATATCGTCACCCCTAATTTTAAGAAAGGGCTTTGGTATGAAGGGATAAACGGGGGTACCTCAGCTATTATGGATGCTGTTCAGGGGAAATTTAAACCTGTAGCAACTACCGCACCTTCCGGCAACGGAAGTGCATTTAAAGTTCTGGTCATTGCTTTTATAATTTTTATCATTATTGCCATTCTCTTTGGCAACAGAGGTGGCGGCCCCGGTGGGGGAAATAATGATGACGATGATGTAATTATTACACGCCGTGGACGAAGAAATTATCCCGGTGGCTTCTTCCCGTTCCCTGGTGGATTCGGAGGAGGAGGCTTTGGTAGTGGCAGTTCCGGCGGTGGCGGAGGATTTGGTGGCTTCGGAGGCGGTGGAAGCTTTGGAGGCGGAGGCGCATCCGGTGGATGGTAATCTTATAAAAAATACAACTATAAAAAACAGATCAGGTCTCAATGACCTGATTTTTTTATTTAAAAAACTAAAATAACTGCATTTCTTTGATTTTTATTAATATTAAATTGACTTTTACATATTAAAAAATTAACAAATCAACCTAAATACTGCCTTTAATTCAATATTTTTTTACTATATTTACTGAAAACAGGATTATGAAGAAGACATTAACCGTATTTGCACACCCTTATCTGGAGCACTCCAATTCGAATGTAGAGCTCATCAATTTCTACGTTCGACACCAGCATTATACCCTACGTGATCTTTATGAAGAATATCCTGATTTTCACATTGCTGCTTTCAGAGAAAGAAAACGTTTAGCCAATTATGATCGTTTTATCTTTCAGTTTCCTTTAATCTGGTTCGGAATGCCTCCTTTGCTAAGATTATGGATTGATGAAGTTTTTGACCGCGACTGGCTTCTTCCGGAAAAAGAAAATCCTTTGGAAGGTAAAGAAGTGTACATCCTGGTAACCACCGGCGGAAAAGAACGTTCTTTCAGCAAAACAGGAACCTACCAGTATACCATTGATGAACTGATCAGCGGACTGATTGTTTCCTTAAAGGTTTTCAAAGCAGATATTAAGCATATCAAAATCGTTTACGAAGCTAACAAGCTGTCTAAAAAAGAAATCATTTTACATAAAAAAGAGTTTACAGAATTACTCAATCAATAGCCTATGGAATCCAGCTTAGCAATGAACACATTAATTTTCTTAGGTGTAGCTATTATTATGGTTCCACTGGCCAGAAAATTGGGGTTGAGTTCTGTAATCGGTTATATTTTGGGAGGAATTATTATTGGTCCTTATGCATTGAAACTTACGGGACACAATGTTAATGATATCATGCATGCCAGTGAGTTCGGGGTTATTATGCTCTTATTTCTGGTAGGTCTTGAGCTTGAGCCCCGAAAGTTCTGGGAAATGCGAAAAAAAATAATGGGATTGGGCCTCACGCAAATGTTTCTCACAATTTCTTTGCTATTCCTTGTCTTCATCTGTGTAGGCTGGAGAATAGATAAAGCCATTGCGGTTGCGATGTGTTTTGCGCTCTCCTCTACTGCTATTGTTCTCCAAACCTTACAGGAAAAGAACAACCTGAAGACTATGGCTGGAGAAGCTTCATTCTCTACTTTGCTGTTTCAGGACATTTCAGTAATTCCTATTCTGGCTATACTTCCGATCATTGCAAACTATAAAGCAAAACATCATGAAAATGAAATTCAAATCCTGATTCAGAAACTTCCGGAATGGCTTCAGGCAGGAACTGTAATCTTTGGTGTTGCCTTACTTATTTTGCTGGGCAGATATGTATTTGTCCCTTTTTTACGATATGTTTCAAAATCGGGAATGACAGAACTACTGACTGCTTCTTCTCTATTTCTGGTGATCGGAGTTTCTGAGCTGATGGTGGTGATCGGGCTTTCTCCTGCATTGGGAGCATTTCTTGCCGGAGTAATGCTTGCCAACAGCGAGTTTCGTCATGAACTTGAAGCACAGATCGATCCGTTTAAAGGGCTTTTATTAGCTGTGTTCTTTGTAAGTGTCGGTTCCACGATTAATTTTAATATTATTCAAAAAGATCCTTTATTTATTTTCACTACTGTTTTTGCGGTATTGTTTGTAAAGTTTATTGTATTATATACTATCGGAAGGTTTTTCAGAATGGATAATCCTCAAAGCTTATTTTATGCATTTGCACTTTCGCAGGTGGGTGAATTTGCCTTTGTACTGATCAATTATGCTTCAGATCTTTATCTTTTAGGTCCGGAACTCAATGCTCAATTGATGGCCGTAACGGCTATTACAATGTGTATAACACCCATTCTGCTTATTCTTAATGATAAATTCATCACTCCAAAATTTATCAAGGAAATCCCTGAAGAAGAAAATGATTTTAATATTCTCGACAATGATATCAGTCAAAAGAAAATTATTATTGTTGGGTTTGGGCATTTTGGAAGTACGGTAGGACGTCTTTTAAAAGCAAATAAAATATCAGCTACTGTTCTGGATAGAGATTCAGACAGGGTAAAATTACTCAGAAGCTATGGCTTTAAGGTATATTATGGAGATGCAACAAGAATTCCTATTTTAAGAGCAGCGGGCATTGAAGACGCTGAAATTTTAGTTTTATGCCTGGATGATCCTGATGACAATATGTTTATCGCAGAGCTTGTTCGTGAACATTATCCGAAAGTTAAAATTTATGTAAGAGCCAAAAACAGAATTGACGCTTATGAATATCTTAACAATGGTATTAATCATATTTATCGGGAAACATTAGGAACTGCTGTTGATATGGCTATCGACGTTCTTCATGAGACAGGAATGAGAAAATATGCTGCAAGACGTCTGGGACAAAGGTTTATGGCTATTGATAAGGCGTCTATCAGAAAACTGGCAAAATCGAAAGAAGAAGATGATATTGCATTATTTACCACAAAAGAAATCCTCCAGCGTGAGGAGGAATTATTAGCTTTTGATAATCTTAATTTTGATAATAAAAACTGGGAAGGCTCCTCCTCAACCGAAGATGATGAGGAAGAGTCCCAGGATTAATTTATTGGATGTTTACGCTTCCACCGCTGCTTTCTTCTTTGCTCACATTTTTCAGCTCACCTTTTTTAGAAATGTCTACACTTCCACCGGAAGATGCTGAAGCTTTAACGGAAGTTACGGCACTCATCTGAACACTTCCACCACTGGATGCATCAGCTTCTACACTGTCTGCAATTACCTGCTGTGCAGAAATACTACTGCCTGAAGAAGCAGTAACATCAGCATGTTTTGTTTTTCCTGAAACATCAATACTGGAACCTGAAGAAGCTTCAATATCAAGATTTACAGCCCAGATCTTTCCACTGAAATTACTGCTGCTGCTTGCATTGATATTAAAGTCGTTGGCTTCAAGATCTCCGGAAATGCTTCCGGCACTTGATAACTCAACGTCTGTTTTTTCCTGGGTAAACTTATCTTTTATTGTAATTTTTGCTGCAGAATCTACACCAAGCTTCGTAAAGTCTTTGGTATAAATTTTTGCGGTCACATTATTGATATTCATCACTCTGATGCCACGTTTATAATGAATATGGAGTTTTCCACCTTCATTATCGACAAGAATTTCATTGATGATACTTTGAGGAGCTGAAATGACAACTTTCTCTGTTTCGGATTTGATCACCTCAGCATCGATCGCCTGTGAAACCTGAATCTCATCAAAATCTCCAGTAAATTCTTTCTGCTGGATCGGCCCACTTTCTTTATTGATTACTTTTTCTACCCACCCGTTGTTTTCTCTGTTTTTTTTCTCATGTCTTTCGTTACACGAGGCTAAAACCACTAAGGCTGAAAAAATAAAAAGAGTCCTTGTTTTCATGTTTATTTCTTTTATATATTATTTTTGTTGATACTTTATTTAATAACAACTAATGTATGAAAAATATTACATTACCATTAAAAATACCCTGCTTGTCTGTTATTTAAAATTTTCAATAAAGCTTGACTCTACCACCCTCTTCTTTCTTTGTCTATTTTACCATTTCATTAAATACATCCATCCAAATACTTTCTATGAAGCAAGTTTTTAATATCTTTAGCTTTTAATAACAACTATATTTATGAAGAATATTTCATCGGTATTATTAATTTCTGCTTTGGCGTTCAATCAATCTTGTACTACAATGAAACCAACCGATACTCAACAGGAACTTCCTGCTCCTGATCCCTCTTTATCTTCTAATCCTTTTATGAAGAAAAGCAAGCTTCAGTACGAAGCTCCGGAATTTGACAAAATCAAAAACGAACATTTCAAACCTGCTTTTGATTTTGGTTTAAAACAGCATGAAGCTGAAATCGTAAAAATTGCGAATAATCCTGAAGCTCCAACTTTTGAAAATACAATAGTTGCCCTGGAAAAAAGTGGTGAAGTTTTGAGAAGAACTCAAATTGTATTTTCCAACCTTACGAGTGCGAATACCAATCCTACTCTACAGGCTTTAGATGAGCAATATGCACCTATTTTTGCTGCTCATTATGATAAAATGTACCTGAATGAGAATCTTTACAAAAGAATCAAGTCTATCAAAGAAGACGGACTGGATTCTGAAAGCAAAAGACTGGTACAATATTATAAACAAAACTTTGAAATTGCAGGGGCTAATCTTTCTACAGCTGAGAAAGAAAAATTAAAGCAGATCAACCAGGATCTGGCCTCACTTTCGACTCAATATGCCAACAAGCTATTGGAAGCAAGAAAACAAGGTGGTGTATTCTTTGCTGATGCAAAAGAACTTGACGGACTTTCTGCTGATGAAATTGCTGCAGCTGCGGCTGATGCTAAAACAGCAGGACAACCCGGAAAGTATCTTCTGGCTTTACAAAATACAACGCAACAACCTCTTTTACAAAATTTAAAAAACAGAGCGACCAGAGAAAAACTATTCAAAGCTTCCTGGTCACGAGCTGAGAAAGGGGATGCTAATGATACGAGAGAAACAATTGAGAAACTGGCTAAACTGAGACTTAAGAAAGCTCAGATTCTGGGCAAAAAGAATTTTGCTGCATGGAAACTTCAGGATCAGATGGCAAAAACTCCAGAAGCTGCTACCAAACTGATGAATCAGGTGGCTACTCCGGCAGTAGAAACAGCGAGACGTGAGGCAAAAGATATTCAGGATCTGATCGATCAGCAGAAAGGTGGTTTCAAGGTAGAGCCTTGGGACTGGAACTTCTATGCAGAGCAGGTAAGAAAAGCAAAATTTGATCTTGATGAAAGCGAAATAAAACCTTATTTTGAAATTACAACAGTTCTGGAAAAAGGAGTTTTCTTTGCTGCTGAAAAATTCTACGGATTAACTTTCAAGAAAAGAACTGATCTTCCGGTTTATCACCCTGATGTAGTGACATATGAAGTTTTTGATCATGATGGGAAATCTATTGCGATCTATTATCTGGATTTCTATACCAGAGATTCTAAAAATGGAGGGGCATGGATGAGCAATTTCGTTGAGCAATCTTATTTGTTAGGAACAAAACCTGTGATTGTAAACTGCTACAACTATCAGAAGCCGGCTCCCGGGAAACCTTCATTAATCAGCTATGATGATGTTTCAACAATTTTCCATGAATTTGGGCACTCCATCCATGGGATGTTTGCAAGTCAGAAATATCCATCTCTTTCCGGAACTAATGTACCGAGAGATTTTGTGGAGTTTCCTTCGCAGATCAATGAACATTGGGCTTTGGATCCGATTGTATTGAATAACTATGCGGTTCATTATGAAACCAAGCAACCGATTCCACAGACTTTGGTAGAAAAAATTAAGAAAGCATCTACTTTCAATCAGGGATATATGACGACTGAATTGGTCTCTGCTGCTGAACTGGATATGGACTGGCATACGGTAAGTGATGAGAAACAGTTTATTCCTGTTTTAGATTTTGAAAAACAATCACTAACGAACCATGGATTCACTTTAGCAACAGTTCCACCAAGATATCATACTCCTTATTTTGCTCACATTTGGGGAGGTGGATATTCTGCAGGATACTACGCTTATCTTTGGTCTGAAACGCTAGATAATGATGCATGGGAATGGATCAAAAGCAATGGTGGGTTAACAAGAGAAAACGGTGACCGCTTTAGAAAATATATTCTTTCGGTGGGAAATTCTGTAGATCTTAACCAGGCATTCAGAGATTTCACAGGACATGATCCGGATATTAAACCTTTATTAAGAAACAGAGGTTTTATTAAATAATATATGCTATTCAATACAAGTATAAAGGTATTGTCTTCATTAATCATTCTGACTTGCTTCTCAATTAACAACAAAAGATTTGAAAGCAGGTCAGAATCTTTATTTCAAAAAAGAACCGATACTATTCCGGATTCTGTTTCTCAAAAAGAAATGGCAGATTTTCTGAAAGAAGAAAGGAAATACTGGGATTCTACCTGCACTTCGGAAACAGCAAAAGCGGAAGCAGATATTAAGAAAAACAAACTTGTTTTTTTTCATTACTTTGGAATGGTAGATCACTACAATAGCAATGCGGAAATGGATTCTCTTTTGAAAAAATACAATATTGAGATAGACTCTGCCCTTACGTATTGCACTGTTCCCGAACATTTGCAGAATTGCTACGGCCAAGTAATGGACAGGGAAATCAAAAAAAGGTTTGGGGACAAATTTACTGATTCATTGAGGCGTGTTGCTGAAATACAGTTCGTAAAGAAAAATCCAAACAGGATTTATCGCTTTGAAGAATGTGATTTCACTTCAAGATATCCTGGTGATAAAGATTACAACGACTTTTCTAAAACCGGCAAAAGAGATTTTTGGCGAGATGTAAAATATCCTTCTGATTTTGAATTCAGAAAAGACAAAGATCTTTATTCTTACATGTCTGCCGACTTTATTTTGTATAAAACGGGAAAGATTTCGGATGTAAAAATTAATATCAGCTTTAAAAACAAAAAAAACTATAAATACTCATCTTATTTTATTAATAAACTCAGGAAATTCGTTCAGGATACCAAATGGGTTCCCGCAAAAAGCATGGGAATTCCTGTAAACAGTGAGATGGGAATGACAATACATTTTAAATAACTATGAAAAAAATCATTTTAAGCACATTGATCCTTGCTTTTGGAACAGCATGTGCACAAAAGAGTGCTCCAAAGGTCAATAAAATTGATAAAAAGCTGGTCGGTCTATGGAAAGGCAGCGAAAAAGACCAGCAGATTGCCGGAATGGAAAAGCTTTGGATCATGGACAGAAAAGAAGACGGGACTTTTGTGCTTATTTTTACAACTGTTCAGAATTGTGAGGTAGATCAACACGTGGAAAAAGGACAATGGTGGATCGAAAACGGAGAGTTTCATGAACTTCATTTTGATTCTGGAGGAACAGATGTTTATACATATCAAGTACTTGATAGCTCACATGTAAAATATAAGTCGAAAAGTCTCACTATGGAAATGGCTGGCAGTGAATATACTTTCATTGACACGAAAATAGAAGATAAAAATTAAAATAACGAAAAGCATTCTGTAAAGGATGCTTTTTCATATTTAGGCTAAGCTTGTTTCTATTGATATTTATTATTTTTGTGGCCTAAAGTAAAATACAACATATGGATTGTCCCTGCTGTTCAGGAAAAACCTACGAAGAATGCTGTAAACCTTATCACACGGGAGAAAAGTATGCTCCCAGTGCTGAAGCATTGATGCGTTCAAGGTTTTCTGCCTTTGCTATTCCCAATGGGGAATACTTAATGGAAACCACGCTTCCGGGAAAGCGAAAATACCACAACAAACAGGATCTGCAGGAATGGGGAGAGATCAATGACTGGACAAAGCTGGAAATTATCCAAACCCCGGCATTAAACCAGGTAGAATTCAAAGCTTATTATACGGATCAGGATGGTCATCCACAGATCCATCATGAATTTTCTTTTTTCCAGAAAATGCATGAACGCTGGTATTATGTTTCGGGTGAATTTTTAGATTGATGAAGAAGAATTTTATGTAATGATCATGGAGTAAGAGAACGTGGTAAACCACCCCGTCAAATCGAAGATTTCCCACCCCTCCAGCGGAGGGGAATGCCAAGCATATTATGACTATTATTCGGTAAAATAAAAAGACGCATTTTTAAAAATGCGTCTTTTTTATGTTTTGGCTAAAGCCGATAGAAAAAATGTCCGAAAAAATCGGACATTTTTATTTTTTAGTGAGCGTCAGTTCCGTCAATTCCATGAGCGTGACCGTGTGACAATTCCTCTTCTGTCGCAGGACGAGTATTTAAAATTTCCACCTGGAAATCTAAAACTTTACCAGCCATTGGGTGGTTAAGGTCTGCTACTACAACTTCCGGAGTGATTTCTACCACAAAAGCCTGGAAATTGTTTCCTTGATTATCAGACAAAGGTAAAATCGCTCCAACAGGAGGAAGTCCGGATTCGTTAAACATTTCAACCGGTAATTGTGCAATAGCATCAGGTTGTCTTTCACCGTAAGCTTCTTCAGGCTGAATAACAAAAGCTGCTTTATCTCCGGCTTTCAGGCCAAGGATATTTTGTTCAAACTTAGGAATCATCATTCCTGCACCATACAAAAATGTAAGTGGATTTTCTGCTGTAGTTTCTTCTACAAGAATCTTACTTCCATCTTCTTCGATTGTGTGAAGGATGTATTTTACCGCTACAACGTGATTGTTTTCAATTGTCATATTTTTCTTTTTTGTCGTGAGTTTCTTCACGATTAATGGCACAAATATACTATTTTTGAAATGATTTAATCTGGTAGGAAGATGGGAGATTAAAGAAGGAAGTTATGAAGGGCATAAAGAACCACTACATCTGCATTTTATGTTTTAAAAGCTTCCCCATTAATAACCATTAGCAGTCATAAGACCAATAGTCGCATCCACCTTCAGGCTTGCTGGCTTTATTTTTTATTTCTGGTTTCGTCTCGTTTTTTCTGTCTCAGCATAAAAAGATACAAACTTTCTACTTTAGTTCTGGCCCATGGTGTTTTTCTCAAAAACTTCAGCGAAGAACTGATACTCGGATTGTCTGTAAAACATTTTATATTGATCTGCTCGCCTAGTTTTTCAAAGCCTTCATAGTATTCTACCAGCTCTTCAAGGATAGCATCAAGTCTTTTTCCGTGTAAAGGATCTTTTGGTTTTTCTTCCATAACGCAGTAAAATTAAAACATTTTACCAGACTTAACGAGTAAAATTGTTTAAACTCTTAATCTTTAGTATTTTTGAAGAGGCTATTGCTTATCACTTAAAAATTATTCTTCACCAACCTATATGAGCAAAAACAACGAAGCAAACAGGAAAAAAAATAAAAAGAAAATTGATCAGAAAAAACGTAAAATACAAAATGCAGAAGCAGAAAGGAAAGCTCGTTTAAAACAAATCCAGGAAGGTTTCAAGACCCAAGAAACCGATAATAAACTATGAAAATCGTTCATTCCTAAGCCAACTATTGCTTTGTTGCAAACAGTTTTTTTGGTTAAATTACACCTCCTGATAAATTAAGGTAAACCGTATTTTTTACAATACAACTTCATTTATCTTTGGTATTGAACAATATTGGAAAAAATATTATATACCATTACCTTTCATATTTCCTTTAAACAATGATATACTTTTATGAAAATTCTACACACTGCCGACTGGCACTTAGGTAAACGACTGGATCGCTTTTCCCGTCTGGAAGAACAGGTTTTGGTCATGGAAGAGATTATAAGTATTGCTGATGATGAAAAAGTTGATCTCGTTATTGTTGCCGGTGATCTTTTTGATAGCTTTAATCCCAGCGTAGAAGCTGTTGAATTGTTCTATAAAACACTGAAGCGTCTATCTCAAAATGGGAAACGTCCAGTAATTGCCATTTCAGGGAATCATGATTCTCCCAACCTCATCGATGCTCCGGATCCTTTGGCCAGGGAGTGTGGAATTATTTTAATTGGTCATCCCAAAGCTGAAATTCTGCCTTTTGAAAATGAATATTTTAAAATTCTAAAATCAAAAGCAGGATTTATAGAACTGAAAATTGAAAATACAGATTTCCCTGTCAGAATCCTTCATACACCTTATGCCAACGAAATTCGTCTGAAAGAATATTTTGGAGAAAATAAAGAAGAAGAAATTAACAAAGTGCTGGCACAAACCTGGAAAAACCTTGCAGATGAGTTTTGTGATGATTCGGGAGTCAATCTTCTGACCGCTCATTTATACATGAACAAAAGGGGTGCTGAGATTCTGGAAGAACCGGAAGGAGAAAAACCTATCAAAATAGGGAATGCAGATATTATTTATTCAGATATTATCCCGGATCAGATCCAGTATACTGCTTTGGGGCACCTTCATGCTTTTCAAAACATCGGAACTGCGGAAAAACCGGTGATATACTCTTCTTCCCCTTTGTGCTACAGCTTTAGTGAAGCAGGCCAGAAAAAATATATTTCTATTATTGAAGCGAACCCGGGAAAGGCAGCATTATATGAAAAAAAGCAGCTGAAAAACGGAAGAACTCTGGTTAGAAAAACATTCACATCTGTAGAAGACACTATTCAGTGGCTTAAAGAAAATCCGAATACCTTTATTGAACTGACTTTAGAGAGTGAGACTTTTTTAACGGTGGATGAAAGAAAATTAATCTATCAATCGCACAATGGTATCGTTCATCTTATTCCCAAAGTCAAAAACCGGGAACTTATGGAAGGTGCAAACCACGAAATCAATCTGAGTCAGGATATTGATATATTATTCAGAGATTATTTTAAATCTAAAAACGGGGGCCAGGAAGCCAATGAAGAACTGATGAATTTGTTTAACGAAATTTTAAATGCATAAGCCATGATTCCTGTACAATTAACGATCGAAGGACTTTATTCCTACCAGGAACGTCAAATTATTGATTTCAGAAATCTTACCGAAGCTGGATTGTTTGGTATTTTCGGGGCTGTGGGCTCCGGAAAATCGTCGGTTCTTGAAGCGATTTCATTTGCTTTATACGGTGAAACAGAACGTCTGAATATGCGTGACAAAAGAGCTTATAACATGATGAATCTAAAGTCGAATTCTTCTTATATAGAATTTGATTTCATCAATTATGAGAATAAGCTATTCCGGGCAACCAGGGATTTCAGGCGTAATTCTAAAAAATTTGAAGATGTAAAGCCCTATTCTGTTGCTTTTTATGAGAATAGTAATGGCAAATGGGTTCCTTTGGATCATACCAATGCAGAAACAATTATTGGTTTAAGCTATTCGAACTTCAAAAGAACGATCATTATCCCACAGGGACAGTTTAAAGAATTCCTTGAATTAGGCGCTGCAGAAAGAACGAATATGATGAAGGAGATCTTTAATCTTCAGAAATTTGATCTTCAGAATAACGTTTCCGTGCTCAATACAAAAAACAGATCTGAACTGGATCAACTTGAGGGACAATTAAAAGGTTTTGAGGAAATTGATGAGGAAAAAATTCAACTTCAGAAAGGATTTTTAACGGAAGAGCAAAAAAAGCTTACCGATTCCAATGAAAAGTTGGAGAAGATTTCCAACACTTATCAACAATTAAAAAATTTAAAAACTGATTTTGAAAGTTTAAAACAGAATAAAGAAAATTTCGGAAAACTCTCTGAACAAAAGCCTCAAATGGATGCTCTGGAAATACGGACAGAATTATATGATCGTGTTTTCAGAATTTTCAATCCTTTACTTGTTGAAAAAAATAAGCTTGTAAAAGAAATTTCAGATAAACAGGCTGAAAAGGAGAAGCAGACTCAAACACTACAGGAAACTGCAGCCGCTTTTAAGACCGTAAAAGAGCAACTTGCTATTCTGGAGCCCAAATTCCAGGTATTGGATCAGTCTAAAATACAGGAAAATGACCTGAGTCTGATTATTACGATTTTAAAGTCTTCTGATGAGATTAAAATTCTCAATGAAAGGACTCAAAACGGTTCTCAGAAAGTAACGGAAGTTGAAACTCATAAAACCAGCATTCAGAAAAAGATTGATGAACTTTCTCAGCATATTATTGCTTTAAAAGAAAAAAAGCTTGATACAGCCTTGGTTTCAAGTGTTGGAAATTGGTTTCTGCAACTTAAGAACTTTAAAAAATCACAGCAGGAACAGGTTGAAAAAATTGAAAAACAGCAAAAGCAACTTGAAGCAGTTTCTGATGAATTAAAACCATTTAACTTTCAGGAAAATTATAAAGAAGTCTTCAATACAAAAAAAGAGCTTCTTGAAACAAACAGGAAAGAGTTTTCCCAAAAACTGGATCATTTAAAAATTCAAAAAGAGCTTTCTCAGTTTGCAAGCGAGCTTCATAATGGAGAAGCATGCCCGTTGTGCGGTTCCAAAGAGCATCCGGATATTGTAGAATTCCACGATGTCAATGCGGAAATCCTGGCGATTCAGGAAAAAATAACAGCTATTGAAAAGGAAATTCTAAGTCTTCAAAAACAGGAAACTGAAATTGAAAAAATCCTTGACAGAAAAAAAATCTTTGAAGAGCAACTGGTCGCTGAACAAAAAAAATCAGCTCAGCTTCAAACGGAGATTGAAAATCATCTTCAGCATTTTACGTGGAAACAATTCAGTCCAGATCGGGAGGATGATTTTGAGAAAAAAAGGGAAGAATCTTTTGCTGTAGAAAAGAAAATTGGAGAGGCCGAGCAAAACCTTTCTACAGAACGTGAAACTCTGGAAAAGGAACATAAAATTTTAGAAAAATATAAATCTGCTCTGGAAACTTTTAAACTGGAAGAGGTTACCAAGCAAGAGCAAATTAATATCAGTCGTTCCAACGTAAAAACGCTGGAATGGAATCTTTATGAGCAGAAAACAATAGCAGAAGTAGAAGCTAAGTATCAAAAGTTGGTGCAGTCTAATACTGAAACAGAAAAAAATTATCAGATTGCCACCCAGCAGGAAAAGGTTCTTGCACCTCAGCTGGCAGAACAAAAAGCCATTGTAAGTCAGTCTGAAAAACAAATTAGTGAACTTGAAAAAGAAGTTTCTCAAAATGCGGTGGTAATTTCCAATGCCTTGGCAGAACAGAAATTCAGTAATTTTAAAGAGGTTGAAGGTATTTTAGCTCAGGAAATCAATATTCAGCAGGCCAGAGCTTACATCCAAAAGTTTACAATTGATTTCGAAACTTTAAAAAAGGTCATTGAAGGTCTGGAGCTGAAACTCAAAGATCTTTCATTCAATGATGAACAATTTTCTCTTGCTGAGCAACAGTTTACGGAGGTCAAAAATGAAGTCCAGCGAATCAACGATTCTGTTGTAAAAATGATGACTGAGATTGAGAGGCTGGAAAAAGAGTTTCTTAAAAAGGAAGATTTGCAAAAGGAGTTTTCAAAGCTTCAGAAGCGCTCTGAAAATCTGAAACTGATGATAAACTTATTCAAAGGGGCTGGTTTTGTGCAGTATGTTTCATCTATTTACTTAAGACAGCTTTGTGATCATGCCAATGTACGTTTCCATCGAATGACCAGAAATCAGCTCAGCCTGCAGCTTAATGAAAACAACGATTTTGAAATCATCGATTACCTCAACGAAGGCAGAAGCAGAAGTGTAAAAACGCTGTCGGGCGGACAGTCTTTTCAGGTATCGCTAAGTCTCGCACTGGCTTTGGCAGAAAGTGTTCAGGCAAATGCACAGGCAGAGAAAAACTTTTTCTTTATTGATGAAGGTTTTGGAACTCAGGACACGGAATCAGTTAATATTGTTTTTGAAACTCTAACTAATCTGATGAAAGAAAACAGGATTGTAGGAATTATCTCGCACGTGGAAGAACTGAAAGAAAAGATTCCAACTGCACTTACTATTATCAAGGATGAAGAAAGAGGAAGCTTGATTGAAATAGTCTAACTTATATTATTTTAAACCATAAAAGTCACAAAACTTTATTTTTAAACACTTTAGTTCACTTAAGTTGAAAATTACACTGCAAAAAGTTCACATAAGTTGAAAATCAAAGATTTTCATAAGGCTTAAGTGTACTTCCTATGCGTAAAGCTTGTCCCTTAAAAAGAACTAAAGTGTTTAAAGACTTTTGTGACTTTTATGGTTAAATACTATGAATAATTACAGGTTTTGCACCAACGGTTTTACTTCTTTCCCGAATAGTTCAATAGACTTCATCATAATGTCATGAGCAGGATCTCCAACGTCCATATGGCCAATGAATCTTGTAATTCCGAAAAGCTCTTTCATATAAGCAATTTTGTCTGCTACTTCTGCCGGACTTCCGATAAACAGAGCGCCGTCTTTACTTCTTCCACCATCATACTGCATCTTTGTGTACGGTGCCCAACCTCGGGATGCTCCTATCCTATCCATCTGAGATTTATAATTGTTGAAATATCCATCTACTATTTTCTCATCATCACTCACAAAAGTATGGGAGTGAACGGCAATCTGCATGTTGGCAACATCATGTCCTGCTTTTTGATATTCCTGTTTATAAAACTCAATCAGATTTTTAAACTGAATCGGCATACCACCAATAATCGCTACTACTAGAGGCATTCCTAATTGTGCAGCACTTAAAACAGATTGTGGTGTACCTCCAACTGCTCTCCAGATAGACAATTTCCCGTCATTTTTTGCTCTGGGATAAACGGTTTGGTTCTGCATAGGTGCGCGAAGTTTTCCTGACCATGTTACGTTTTCTTCGGAATTAATTTTCAACAGTAATTCCAGTTTTTCATCAAATAATTCTTCATAATCATTCAATGAATATCCATATAGCGGAAATGACTCAATAAAGCTTCCACGGCCTACAAATATCTCTGCTCTTCCGTCTGAAATCAAATCCAGTGTTGAAAAGTCCTCATATACTTTTACCGGTTCCGAAGAACTTAAAACCGTCACTCCACTTGCTAATTTTATATTTTTGGTAATACTGGCTGCTGCTGCCAATACCATTTCCGGAGATGAAACCGCATAATCGGGACGATGGTGTTCACCCATGGCAAAAACATCAATTCCTACCTCGTCCATTAATTTTATCTGATCCAATATTTCACGGATCTTTATTCCTGCATCTCTATATTTTCCGGTTGACTGGTCTAAAGCCAAATCCCCGAACATTCCTATTCCTAATTCCATATTGTTGATTTTAGTAATGCAAAATTACAGCTATAAAATGTCAGATGCATTGATGTTTGGTAAGATCGAAGGGTATACTTTAAGCATTAATAAATTCGGTTTTTATATTGTTGGAAAGCGCAAGGGGATTAAAAATTATGCCGTTTTTAAGTCGCAAGAAAATCGAAGATTTTCAGCAAGAGATTTTTAATATTTTCTCGCGAAGATAGGAAATCAGGTAGGTTCATTTTAAGCGATCATCTGCGAAATCCGTGTAATCTACGGGAAATAAAAATAATCATTCGTGAATTCATGACAATTATTTAGCCTTTTACAATTTTATTACAGATAAAATCCTTGCGCCTTACAACAGTATCACATCAACTTTCTTTGCGCCCTTGCGATTTCAAACAAAAATCAACAAAAAATCCAACCAAAATGGCTGGATTTTCTCATTATTTCTTCAGATACAGATCAAAATAATCTGTGATTTTCTGCATCAGGTGAACTCTGTCTTTTCCGATCACATTGTGCGGGTGTCCTGGGTAAGCAAAATAATCAAGCTGTACTCCGTTATCAACGGCTGCTTTGATGAACTTAATAGAATGTTGCCAAACTACAACGTCATCCTGCGCTCCATGGATCATCAATAGCTTTCCTTTCAGGTTCTGAACTTTGTCCAGAAGATTAGCTGTTGCATATCCCTGTGGATTTTCCTGTGGCGTATCCATATATCTTTCACCATACATGATTTCGTACATATTCCATTCGATAACAGGCCCTCCTGCAACGCCTACTTTAAAGACATCCGGCTTACGAAGCATGAAACTTGTAGTCATAAATCCTCCGAAGCTCCATCCGTGAATTCCCATTTTATCAGCATTTACGTAAGGAAGAGATTTTAAATATTCCACACCTTTCATCTGATCGTTCATTTCCGTTGTTCCCAGGTTTCTGAAAACAGCCTGCTCAAACTTCATCCCACGGTTGGAAGATCCTCTTCCGTCCATTGTGAAAATAATATATCCGTTTTGTGCCATGTATTCATACCAAAGGTTTCCGGAAGCCGGGAAAGAGTTGGTTATCAATTGTAGGTGTGGCCCGTTGTACAAATAAACGATTGTCGGGTATTTTTTATTAGGATCAAAATTCGTTGGAAGAATGATCTTTCCATATAAAGGTGTACCGTCGTCTGCTTTTAACTCTACATTTTTAATTTCCGGTCTCTGATAATTCTTTAATGGATTTTCAGAAGTAAGAATATTGGTAGATTTTAAATTGTTTGTATTGATAATATTACCAACTCTCGGCGAGTTTGCATTGCTGTATGCATCAAACAAATAATTTCCGTCACTACTCAATGTTCCGATGTGCATTCCCGGAGCATCATCCAGTCTCTGCATTTTGAAATTAGCCCAATTGATCTTATATAAATGTCTTTCTAAAGGTGTTTCTTTTGTTGACGTAAAGAAAATTTCTTTTTTCTTTTCATTAAAACCTAAGATATCCGTTACCAACCAGTCTCCTTTTGTAATCTGTGCTACAAGTCCTTTTTCCAGGCTGTAGTGGAAAAGATGGTTATAACCGGTTCTCTGACTTTGCCAGATGAAGTCTGTATTGGAATTTGGAAAGAAAGTAAGCGGATGCTGTGGTTCAACATATTTACTGTCTTTTTCTTCGAATAAGGTTTTCACCAATTCTCCTGTCACAGCATCATATTGATTCATTTTCATATGATTCTGACCTCTGTTTAAGACGCCTACAAAAATATATTTTGAATCCGGGCTCCAGGTAACGGCTGTTAAATATTGATCTTTTTCACCTTCAATTTTTAAGAAAGTGGTTGTTTGATTTTTAATATTGAAAACCCCTAAAGTTACCTGATGAGAAGTTTGACCTGCCATCGGATATTTAATGTTGTGGCTAACGGCCGGAGTTACTGACCAGTCAATGATCGGGTAATCTGCGACCATACTCTGATCCATTTTATAGAAAGCTACACTTTCTGAGTTGGGAGCAGGAAAAATTCCGGTATCAATTCCGAATTCATTACGGTGAACCGCTTGTCCGCTGATGATATTTTCATTAGCCTCATTGGTTACCGCAATCGTTTTACCGTTTTTATTAACAAATAAATTGTTCTTTGCTGTAAAGGCAAAAGTCTGACCGTCCCCGAACATTTTTACATTAGCCGCATCCTGATCTACTGTGGCTGAGTTTTTTACTTTCCAGTCACTTCCTGATTTTTCAATCCAGAACATTTTGCCACCGTTATTGAAATAACCCTGGGAGGTTCCTGCAAACTTAATCTGTGGAACTGCTTTCAGCTTATCATTTGAAAATTGTTTATTCAGCTGGGTTAAAGAAACCAGGGTGTCTTGTTTATTGGTTTTCAAATCTGTAACCAAATATCCTCCTTTCACCGATTGGATATACGATTTTCCGTCTGCAGACCATGAAAATTGTGAAATATTTTTCACTGCAAGATTGGTTCTCATCCCATTTACAGCCTCCGCCATAGTAAATTTTTGGGTCTGAGCAAATGCTGAGCTGCCCAAAACCAGTATCAATAAAGAAAATTTATATAATTTCATTGCATAAAATTGAATCCATCAAAAATAAGAAATAAAAACCATCCGTTAATAAACGTTAAAATAAAACATTCGTAAAATAGAATTAATGAATTGATTTAAATTATTCCTTAACTTAATAGTAGAATTTTTTGGAGTTGAAAATGGAGAATTGAAAGTTGAAGATTAATAGATATGCACCATTCACTTGCGAAGCAATATCGACTGTTAACTTTACTCTTAATTGATTCAAAATTGACAATTTTAAGTGTAAACAGCATTTCTTATCCTATATCAATGACTTGTATATGTGCTGTATCCTAAATTTGCATCATTAATAACAAACAAAAAATATAAAATACAATGGCAACAAAATGGAACCTAGACCCTACGCATAGTGAAATTACTTTCAAAGTAAAACACATGATGATCTCTAACGTAAAAGGAAGCTTCAGAACTTTCACTGCAGAAATTGAAGCAGAGGATGATACTTTCGCTAATGCAAAAACTACAGCAACTATCCAGACTGATTCTGTATTTACCAACAATACTGACAGAGATAATCACTTAAAGTCCGGTGAGTTTTTCAATGCTGAACAATATCCTACCATTACTTTTGACTCTCAGGCACTGAATGATCAGGTAGTAGGAAATCTTACCATCAATGGAATTACAAAACCTGTAACATTGGATGTAGATTTCGGAGGAATCAATGTTGACCCATGGGGAAATACAAAAGCTGGATTCTCTTTTGAAGGAAAAATCAGTAGAAAAGACTTCGGATTAAACTGGAATGCAGCTCTTGAAGCAGGAGGTGTGATGGTAAGTGACGATGTAAAAGTAGCCGGAGAATTACAGTTTGTAAAGCAAGCATAGTTTTTTAACATACATTATAAAAGGTTCAGGGATTTGTCTAAAAGCCTTGAACCTTTATTTTTTTATAAATCTTCAATATTTATGAACCTTAACGATCTTCAAAACATAAGCGAAAGTTTTAATACAACTCAGAGAATGCCCGTTTTATTTCTTGGACACGGATCGCCTATGAATGCTATTGAAGAAAATCAGTTTGTACAGGGATTTCGAAAAGCAGCTACAGAAATTCCTAAGCCTAATGCTATTTTATGTATTTCTGCACATTGGTATACGGAGGGAACTTTTGTTACCGCCATGAAAATGCCTAAAACCATTCACGACTTTTATGGTTTTCCAAAAGCATTATTTGATGTGCAATACCCGGCACCCGGAAGTCCTGAACTGGCACATGAAACCGCAGAACTTTTACTACCCATCGAGGTAGAGGAAGATCACAACTGGGGACTTGATCACGGTGCCTGGTCTGTTATCAAACATATGTATCCTGAAGCAGATATTCCTGTGATACAGCTCAGTATTGACCATACAAAACCAGCTCAATATCACTACGATCTGGCAAAACGCCTGAATAAGCTTCGCGAAAAAGGAATTTTAATTATCGGAAGCGGAAATATTGTTCATAACCTTCGCCTTATCGACTGGAAAAATATCGATACAGTAGGTGCCGGCTGGGATTGGGCAATAGAAGCACGTGAAAAGACCAACAACTGGATGCTGGATGGTAATTTCCAAAATATTATCGAGTATCAGAAACAAGGTACTTTTTTACAATATGCTGTTCCTACTCCCGACCATTACCTCCCGTTAATTTATACTCTGGGATTAAAGGATACATCCGAGGAACTGACATTATTTAATGATGAGCTTATTGGCGGCTCGCTAAGTATGACCAGTGTAAGAATTGGATAAAATACAGGATGAAAATGAGGGAAAGCCACTCATTTCTTTTTATGATTAAAAAACTTTCTCTGAAAATAAAAAGGAAATACCTCAGCTGAGATATTTCCTTTCCTTTTATAGTCTGTTTATTATTTGTTTTTATTGTACCGCCTGTAATACATTGATATTTCCATACCCATAACTGGAGTTTACATTTGGATAATAAGTAGCCGATTGCCTCATTTTATTAAGAACCTGATCTCTTGTCCATGAAGGATTTTTAGCCCAAACTAAAGCCGCAATACCTGCGGTGGCTGCGGTTGCTACTGAAGAACCACCTACATAATCAGACTGTCCGTTATAGTAACTCAGAACAGGCACTGTATTTCCTGACGCTCTTTCCATCTGGAAGGTAAAATCAATCTGGCTTCCGGAATGGCAGACATTACATTTCTGATTGGAAGTTCCTTCCTTCACCCCTGTTATTGCTTGTGTTTCCGACATTGATGCTGGAAAAATAACCCCTACAAAATTGGTAAAGCTTGTTGAGGTTCCTCCTGCACAGAAGATTAGTTTTCCTCTGTTATAGGCATATTTTACCCCATCTTCTATTTTTCCCACTGAAAAAATATGTCCCATTGACATGGAAATGATTTTTACATTGGCATTGTTACCCAACTCCGTGAACGCGGTTTTTACTCCGTTTTGTTCGTTGGAAGTTTCCAATACTACATTTTCAGCAGCTCTGTAAGCAATTAAATTCGCGTTATAAGCTACTCCTACAGGCAATCCTGCATTATTTCTTGGCGCTGTCATTACTGAAGCCATTTTGGTTCCGTGTCCACACTGGTCATTAGGACCATCTGAGTTGAATACCCCAAACTTACTGATGCTTCTACCCGATGATGCTCCGTTATTAAAGCTATTCCCAAGCAAAGTCTGTTCTGGTGAGACTCCTGTATCCACAAGACCGATAGTTACACCGGCACCTGTACTGTAGTTCCAGGCATCAGGAATATTATGTTTTGCAAAGGCCCACGGAATTTTTGCCCCCGGAGTGGTTGATGTATAGTCGGCTGCATTTAATGCTGTTGAAGAGAAACCACATCCCGAAGAGCCGCTGCCGGAAGATTTTGATGTTAAATTATACTTATTTTCAATTTCAAAATAATGATAATCCGCTGGCTCTACATATCGGATATTTTTCATCTGCCTAAGTGCTGTTAAAGTCTCTTCATTTTGGATGACAATATCCATCTGGTTAAGATATTTATCCGAATTAAGAAGAAATCTGGCAGGTTCTATTCCTTCGTATTTTTTGATGAGTTCTACAATTTCATTCTCCATATTTTTATTATCAGGAGATTTGCTTCTGTCAAAATCATCCTTTGAAGAACCGAAGCCTACAGAAGCCATTTTGTTTCCACGGAAAATAGCACTCCATAAAAAGTGATCAGATTCATTACTCCAATTGAAAGAGCCGTCCGTTTTAATAGATTGATTGATTCTCTCGTTGATCTGTTTTTCTGTCAACGGATCTTTTTGAGCCATTTCGGTTTTAGGGCTTTCATTTTGAAGTTCATCCCTTGTACAGGAGTGTAAAGCAATGCATAAAGCTAATAAGAATACACTTTTTTTCATATGTTATAATTTTGGTTGTGTGCCACAATATAACACTTTAATGGGAATTACAAACTTTTTAAAAATGAATTTAGCATTACATGAATATTAATGATCGCCTATGAACCAATCTCTTACCAACGCAAACCCCAAAGAGTCTAAAGTATCTTTTCGTAACACACGCTTTGATCTACTCCTATATATTGTCCATAATTTGGAATCCTGTAAAATCCACTTTTTTCATATACGGAAATTGCATTATCCAATTCTGATGAAGTTTCCAGTATTGCTTTTTTAAAACCGGACTCTTTAGCCCAACTTTCCAATTCTGATACAATGGCTGAACCCAGCCCTTTTTTTCTAAATTTGGGATCGGTGAACATTCTTTTGATCTCTACAGCATCTTCTGAAAATGGTTTGAAGGCTCCACAAGCGGCCGGAATATTATCTACATAAACCACTATACAATTCTTAATCGTATCAATTGTGTTAAATTGGTTAAAGAAATCGTGATCATCGCCATTGTGTTCAGCCAAAGTAGAATCTAGTAATTTCACTAAATTTCTGAAATCCTGGTTCGTGGAATCTGTTCTGCGTATCGTCATGTTTTGATAAAAATTAAATCATTTAAAAAATATTCAGAAATAAAAAAGCTCCCTTTCGGAAGCTTCAATGTTATTTGATTTAGTTGACAACAAATTTTCTCTCATTGATCAATTCTGCGATTGCCAGCATATCTTTCCCGATCAATCTGTCCTCTTCAAGCTTGGAAACTTTAGAACGAAGAATAGCAAAATTTTCTTCAATTATTTTAGAACATTTGGATGGTCGCCTGAATTCTAATCCCTGAGCGGCAAACATTAATTCTACGGATAAAATATTCACCAGATTACCCAGAACCTGATTGAATTTTCTACCGGAAATACTTCCCATAGAAACATGGTCTTCCTGTCCTAAACTTGTAGGAATAGAGTCAGCAGACGCCGGGAAACATAAAGTTTTGTTCTCTGTAACCAAAGCTGCTGAAGTGTACTGAGGAATCATAAATCCTGAGTTTAATCCTGAGCTTTCCGTCAATAATCTTGGTAGTCCGTACTTTCCTTCTAATAAAAGGTAGCTTCTTCTGTCTGAAATATTTCCTAATTCAGCCGCGGCCAATGTTGCGTAATCTAAAGGTAAAGCCATTAATTGTCCGTGGAAGTTACCTCCTGAAATAGATTCTTCAGCACTAAGAACAATTGGGTTATCTGTTACTGAGTTGAGCTCTGTTTCAGCCATAGCTTTAAGATGTTCGAATGCATTTCTGCTCGCCCCATGAACCTGTGGCACACATCTCATAGAATAAGGATCCTGAACTCTTTCACAATCTTCGTGAGCCTTCATATTTTCTGATCCCTTTAAAAACTTAAGCATTCTTGCCGCCACCTTTTTACTTCCTTCGAAAGGTCTGATGTCGTGCAGCTCTTTTTTGAACGGACTGGCAGAACCTCTGTAAGCTTCAAGACTCATTGCCGCCGTCATGTCAGCAAGATCTAACAGGTATTCAAACTTTTCAAGTCCTTTGATCGCATGAGCGAGGATAAATTGTGTTCCATTGATTAATCCTAATCCTTCTTTCGGACCTAAAGCTAATGGCTCAAGGTCATGTTTTTTCAAAACTTCCAATGTATCAGCAACCTCGTTTCCTTCCCAAACTTCTCCCAGTCCAAGTAAAGGTAATACCAGATGTGCTAAAGGAGCAAGATCTCCTGAAGCTCCTACAGATCCTTGTTCCGGTACTACGGGGATAATATCTTTTTCAAGCATCAGAATCATTCTCTCGATAACTTCCAGAGAAACACCGGAAAATCCTTTGGACAGAGCATGAACTTTAGCAATCATCATGATTTTGGAAAACTCCTTATCAATAGGCTTTCCTACTCCCACTGCATGAGAAATGATCAGATTGTATTGTAGCTGTGCTGTTTCGTCAGCAGATATTTTAGTATCGCACAACGGTCCGAATCCCGTATTAATCCCATATACACATCGATCAGACTCTACTATTTCCTGTACGTTTTTCTGAGATTTTAAAATTTGTTCTTTGGCGGCTTTGTTCAATTTGGCCTTATTTGGCTTTTTACATATTTCCAGAACATCATGGAAAGTAAAAACATCTACTCCGTATATCATTTCTAAAAAATTTTCTTAAAATTACGCATTTAACAATAATTGGCGAAACTAAATTTCATCGTTCTATATTTTTCTCGAAAGAAGTGAATTAATTTACTATTTTTAGCCCCGAAATTAAAAACAATAATACATGAGACTGAAAACTTTACTGCTTGCTTTATGCGTTGCAGGGAGTACAACCTTCGCCCAGAAAGTAAAATATTCTAAAGAAGACATCAAAAAAATGGAGACTTACCTTTTCAATGAAGGTTTTAACGCTCCATCTCCCAAGAAAACATCAACTATTATTTTAAAAGACGGATCTACTTTTAAAGGTTTTTGTAATAAAATAGAAACCAAGAAAGGCCAGATCTATGAAGTAGCCATTAAAGACAGCGCTACGAAAAAGAACAATACCTATAACGCTGATGACATCAGTGAAATGTATGTGTACCCAAGCAATGCTGAAAAGATTGCCAAAGTTGCCAAATATATGGGTAACATCAGAAATTTTGGAACAAAGAAACTTACCAAGAACACCAATAATGACAGGATTTATTTTGTAAATCAAACGGTTTCTTTAAAGAACAAAAAAGATGATAAAGAATTTCTGATGCAGGTCATCAATCCCGGTTTTGATGATATCATTGCAGTATATCACGATCCGCGAGCCAAAGAAACAGGTGGTTTCTCTATCGGAGGAGGTCCACAGCTGGGAGGTGGTGTGATCAAATCGTATTATATAAAAAAAGGAGATAAAGTAATGTGGCTTCATAAAGATGATTTTGAAGACAATTATGACTTCCTTTTTGGAGACAATCAGGAATTCATGAAAAAATATCCTAAGAAATCTGTTGAATGGGATTATTTCAGTTTTCTTGTGAATGAATACACAACAATGACAAACGGATAAAATATTTTAAACAAATAATTTGAACCTGTGGAGCGATCTGCAGGTTTTCTTTTTTTAAA
Organism: Chryseobacterium lactis; assembly: GCF_003815875.1. Lineage (NCBI taxonomy): Bacteria > Pseudomonadati > Bacteroidota > Flavobacteriia > Flavobacteriales > Weeksellaceae > Chryseobacterium > Chryseobacterium lactis. The sequence goes on along the minus strand of NZ_CP033924.1, from coordinate 2,101,165 downwards.
TCTGGAAAGTTTCCTTAATTTTGTTATATGAATCCTTCTTTAGAACTACAGCTCAAAACTTTACCGTCGGAACCCGGTGTTTATCGTTATTATGATAAAAACGAACAGCTATTATACGTCGGTAAAGCCAAAAATTTAAAGAAAAGGGTTCTCTCTTATTTTAATAAAAATCTTTCAGGATACAGGATCAAAATAATGGTCAGCAAAATACAGCGTCTTGAAACAACCATTGTTAACAGTGAGTATGATGCACTTCTTTTGGAAAACAACCTGATCAAGGAGCACCAGCCGTTTTATAATGTCATGTTGAAAGATGACAAAACCTATCCCTGGATTTGTATTAAAAATGAAGATTTTCCGAGAATTTTTCTGACCAGAAATAAAATTAAAGACGGTTCCGAATACTACGGTCCTTATGCAAAGGTACGTCCTGCAAAAATTTTGCTGGATACCATCAAGCATATTTATAAACTCAGAACCTGTAACCTGAATCTGGCTCCAGCGAAAATAGCCGATGGAAAATACAAAGTCTGCCTGGAATATCACATTAAAAATTGTGAAGGACCTTGTGAAGACCTTGAAAGTAAAGAAGATTATGATGAAAAGATAGATGCCATCCGTGGGATTATCAAAGGAGATTTCCGTAAAGCCAAGGATTATCTGGTGAATCAAATGATGAAGCATGCCTCTAATCTTCAGTTTGAGGAAGCTCAGATTATTAAAGAAAGACTGGATATTCTTGAGGACTATCAGGCCAGAAATACAGTTGTTAATCCGAATATTGATGATGTAGATGTTTTCGGAATGACCAGTGACGAGACGGCCGCTTACGTTAATTTCTTTAAAATAAGAAACGGAAATATCATCCAGAGTTTCACTACGGAAATCAAAAAGATCCTTGAAGAAACAGATGAAGACATTATGGAAGAGGCATTGATTGAGATCCGGCAAAAGTTTAACTCCGATTCCAAAGAAGTGCTGCTTCCTTTTCATTTGTCTGTAGAAATACCTAATGTAAAGCTGATCGTTCCAAAAGTTGGTGACAAAAAAAGAATTGTAGAGCTTTCTGAAAAGAATGCAAAAGAATATCGTCTGGAAAAATTAAAGCAGGTGCAAATCATAGATCCCGAAAGACATACCAACAGGATCATGGCTGAAATGCAAAAGTTGCTGAGAATGCCGGTTGAGCCAAGACACATTGAAGGTTTTGATAACTCCAATATTCAGGGAACGAATCCTGTCTCTGCCTGTGTCGTTTTTAAAGATGGAAAACCAAGCAAAGCAGACTATAGAATTTTTCATCCTAAAACTGTAGAAGGTCCCAATGATTTTGCAACGATGGAAGAAGTAATTTACCGCCGTTATAAAAGAATGCTGGATGAAGGTGAAAACTTACCTCAATTGATTCTGATTGATGGTGGAAAGGGTCAGCTTTCTTCTGCCGTAAAAAGCTTACGGTTATTAGGATTGTATGGGAAAATTACCATCGTAGGAATTGCCAAACGACTGGAAGAAATCTTCTTCCCGGAAGATCCTATCCCATTATATCTTGATAAAAAGTCTGAAACTTTAAAAATCCTGCAAAGAGTGCGAGATGAAGCGCACCGTTTCGGAGTAAAGCATCACAGAACAAGAAGAAAAAACTCCACTATAAAATCTGAATTGGAGGAAATTCCGGGCGTTGGTGAAAAAACGATTGAACTTCTGTTATCAAAATTGAAATCTGTTAAAAGAATAAAAGAATCTAATCTGGAAACTTTGGAAGAAATTCTGGGGAAAAGTAAAGCTAAGGTTATATGGGAATTTTTCAATTCGAATTAATAATTTTCAAATACCAATCACTTATTATTGAAAGTCAACCGATTAATCAGCACACTTTTGTTCTAAACAGGTAAAAAGGTGGGTAAATAAATTCCAGAACAAATCAGAATATTAAAAAAATCTGTCAACAAAATCAGAAATTTTTAACAAAAAGATCGTGTAAAAGTATAAATACAATTTAATAAATTCACATAATAGTGATTTAATGTTTTTTTTCTTACATTAGGTATTAATTAAAAAATCACAATTATGAAAAAACACTTCTTCTCTGCAATTTTATTTGCATGCCTTTTATTAGGCTTTAGTCTTGTCAATGGACAAACGTATTGCAATCCAACCTATTCTAATTGTTCCGTTTCTAATTGGAAAATAACTAAAGTGGAAATACCTCAAGTCAACTTCAATGATTCCAATTTTTCGGGAACCTGTTCCACTCAGACTGATAAAACCTCCACAATGATCAATATGAATATCAATACTACCTACACTATTAATGTAACAACCAAAGGATGGCTTAGCTGCGGGATGGCTATAGATTTTAACAAAAACGGAAGCTTTGATGATGCTGGTGAAATATTATTTATGCCAGATTATATTGGAAATAGTCCTCAAACTTATAGTGGCAGTTTTGCTATTCCCTCTTCATTAAGCCCCGGGAATTATAGGATGAGAATTTGGAACCGTCTCGGTAATTCCGTGGAAGGAAACCCATGTGATTCTTTTGGATATGGCAGTTGGGTAGATTATACTTTAGTTATTACACAAACTCTTTCCACAAAGGAAATGTCTTTATCAAAAGCCAAAATCTATCCTAATCCGGTTTCCGATATCCTGACTATTGAAGATACACAAGCAATACAATCAGTTGAAATTTATGATTTTAATGGGAAGCTTATAAAAAATGATTATTCATTAAATAAAAAGAATGCCTCTATTAAACTTTCAAATCTAATTCCAGGTACCTACACGGCTAAAATAAAGACAAGTGCCGGAATACGGGTTTTTAAATTCATAAAAAAATAAAGTATCCATTTTCTAATAAGGGAAGACCGTTTCACTAGTTGGAATGGTCTTTTTAGATTATTTGTGGCATTGATTAAGATGATTTACTATATGTTGAATCCTATTATCTCAAAACAAGACAACATAACACTAAAGCACCATAAACACAGGAAATATAAAACTATAAACATTAATTAATAAAATATTATTTATAAATTAACATTATTTATAATATTTTTCATAAATTAGTATAAGCTAACAAAGACTATACATAAGAATTTGCCTAGTAACTGCATTCAAAGAAAACACATCATCATATATGAACATAAAAGGCTCTTAAAAAGAGCCTTTTATACATATGTATTATATTTCATTTATTTTCCTGTGAAAACTTCTTTAGCATATCTTCCATCAGCCTTAGGCATATCTATCACTATATTTCCATTTTCAAAATAACCTAAAGTTGTACTTCCGTCAGATAGCTTAACAATGAAGACATCTTTCTTGGAAGAAGTTTTAAAAACAGCAAAAGGAACCGAACTTCCAGCCTTAGCTAAAATAAACTGACCTGCATCAACCTGTATTTTTTGAAGATCTACCTGCCCGTTTGAATAATTACTGGCGGGTGGCCCTGAAACCACTTGAGTTGATGTCTCAGAATTTGAAGCTTGTTTTGTAGCATTTGTCTTGTCCTGAACTTGTGTTGACATTTGTGTCGGTGGTAACATCTCAACAGGATTAGAAGCCCCAACTTTTACCAGAGCTTGCTGTAAAGCATCAGGATATCCTGTTTCAAATTCCTTAATATCTGAGCGGCCTTTCGATTCAAGGATTACCTTCTTATTACAATCTTTAAATTGTAGTATTACTTTATTAGTAAACAAGCTCTTATCATTAATTACATCAGCATTAAGGATATTACAAGAATTATCTTTGGCTTCCGAAGGCCACTGATCAACTCCTGCCGGCAAAACCACATAGTTCTTTCCTTTTAAAGCTTTCGTAAGAAATGCTTCCAACCCGAAGCTTCCGCTTTTAAATGTTTCAAACTTTTCAGGGACGGATATATATTTATAATCCGAAACCTTTTGTCCAAAAACAACTGTTGAACATACTGCTAATATAAGTACTGATATCTTTTTCATTCTTTTACCAATTTAATCATTTCTAAATGCTCCCATATCCAGCTTCAATGAGAAGAAGTTGGAATAAAAATTAGAACCGCCTATCCCTGAATTCGTAATAGCATAATCCAAAGTAAGCCCTCTATATCTTATCCCGATACCTGCACTAGGCTGGAAAGAAACTTTTCTCTTAAGGTCTTCTATATCTGTAATAGATTGGAATCTGTTAATCCCCAATCGTACAAAAATCATTTTCTGATAGCCCAGTTCAGCCCCTGCATAAGGACTGATACTTGCAAAATCCGTTGAAATCAATGATGCAGTTTTAGCAAAATCAACATTTAAACCTGCTTCAGGTAATACGTATACACTGCTGTTGATTTGAAATAATTTACTCGCTCCAACATTTAATTTCGGCATGGTAAGCTCCATTTTATCTTTCGGAGCCGGGTTGAATTCTTCTCCGTTGACAACCGTTGACAGTTCTTTTTGATTAATGCTCCAAAAGTTTACCGTGGTTGTAATATCTCTGATCATCCCTCCGAATTTCCAGCCGTTGTCTGCTTTATAGATCGCTCCTACATCAAATCCGAATCCATATCCGTTTGCAAATTTACCCACATTTCTATAAACAATCTTGGCATTCACCCCTACATCCAGGTTAGGATTCCCCCCTGGTCTGAACGCATAGGAAAGGATAGCCGCATAATCAGATTGTGAGAATTTTGTGATTTTATCGTAATCAATATTCCCTTCAGAGTCGATCATCTGAGTGGTATTCAAAATATTATCAACTCCCAGTCTCACTACTGAAACTCCAAAAACACCTTCTTCCAATACCTTGGCATAGGCCAGATAATCATACTTTGCTATAGACTCAAAATATTCGGCGTGCATTGCAGCTCCCTGCCAGTCTCTTTCAATAGACATCAATCCTGCAGGGTTCCACATAGGAGAATACACATCATCCTGATTGGAAATTACTGCTCCTCCCATTGCCAATCCTCTTGCGCCGGCTCCGATATTTAAAAATTCATTGGAATACTTCCTGATAATCTGAGATTGAGACAGCCCAAACAGCAGTGAAAATGCAAGTAAAAAATATTTTTTCATCATATAAATTTGATGCTTAGTTAAAGTTTTTTTGTTTTCCTGGCTTTTATTAATCCATTAACAATGATTGCCAATATCATAACTGCTGAAGCAATATAAAATATAGGGCTCATATGTTCTGATTCCCCAAAGATAAAAAAAGCTAGTATAATTCCGTAAACAGGTTCCAAATTAACTGTTAAAATTAGAGTAAAAGGCGATATATACTTCATTAATTTCACTGATTCCAGCATCGGAAAAGCAGTAAAAACACTGGCTAACAAGCATATTAACGCCAGATCTCTATAGTTTATTTCATTCATTTGAAAAATTTGACCTGAAAACAGATAAAATATCATCAGAATAAACCAACCACAGAATATTTCATAAAATATAATGTTTCCGGAACTTGTTTTACCAAACATTTTTCCATTAAATACTGAGAAAATAGTCCCGAATACTGCACATAGAATTCCATACATAATCCCTTCTTTAAAATGAAATTCAGTCTTAAAAATCAATAAAATACAGGCAACAATAACCATCCCCATGACCACTTCCGATACATCTACCTTTCTTTTAAAAATAATGGGTTCCAGTATCGAAGCAAAAAGTGTAGATAATGACAAACAGCTTAAGGCAATGGAAACGTTCGAAACCTTAATGGAATAAAAGAAGCAATACCAGTGAAGCGCCATCGCAAAACCTATGGCAGCGAGCTGAAAAAATATTTTTTTCGAAACTTTTATACTTTCCTTTTTATATACCCTGATAAATACAAAAAGGAAAATAGCAGCAAACAACATTCGGTAAAATACCAGAATCTGAGCATTGGCATCGATCAGTTTCCCCAAAATAGCCGTAAAACCCCATAAAAATACAATTAAATGTAACCTGAAAAGTGCCAATTTATGCATAACCTATCTTCTTCTTTTTTTGAACATGCAAATTTACAAATAGGCTTGTATAAATCTCACAAAAAATATAAATTTACTTTAATAAATAAACGTTTTTATTGGTTTTTCTTACTGATGCATGATCTCTGTTATTATTTTTTTGAAAAATCACATAAAAAGGAGAAAAAATAATAGAATACAGCATGATATTGCAGTCAGATATTAAAATCAAAACAGAACGGCTAACCTTACAACCTGTTGACGACTCGTACATAGATGATATTCTGGAACATTTCACAAGTGAAATCACCAGATATATGCCCTTTAGTCCACAAGGCAACAGAAACGATATTGTCAGTTTTGTCAATGAGTCAAAAAGAACCTTATCAGAAAATACAGACCTGATAATGGCTGCCTTGGATTCAAATGGAGATTTTGTCGGATGTTGTGGGATTCATAATATAACAAAGGAGTCAATTGAGCTTGGACTATGGTTAAAAAAGAGTTCTCAGGGCAAAGGATTCGGTACTGAAATTATCACAAAACTCGTTGAATTTCTGGAAAATAATTTTGTCTTCCAATATATTTTATATCCAGTAGATGAACAAAATATTGCAAGCAGAAAGATTCCGGAAAAACTGGGCTTCACTCCCTTCAAAAAGTATAAGAAGATTAAGGATTCTGCTACCGATCTTAACATTGTAGAATACAGAAAATATTACCATTGATTTCAATGACAGATCAAAAAAAACCCTGAAAATTTGTTAAACTTTCAGGGCCTTCAAATAATAAACTATTAAAAAAATAAACTAGGAACTTAGAGTATTTTGCAGAGAATATCACCTCTGTTACTCTACTGTAAAGTTAGAAAAAATATAAATCATTAAAAAATATTTTTCTGTTAAAAATTTCACAATTTACTAATAACCAAAGTATTAAACACCCGTTTTACTTCAAATCTATATTCCTCATAAAAATAGTATCTTTAAGCGTAAAAAATTGAAATCTTATGGACATTGAATTCAACAAACGGGAAGATCAGAACAGATTAAAACTTTCAGAAATAAATCGCCTGCTCGCCGAAATCAAAAAAGGAGGTGGTGAAAAGAGGCTTCAAAAGCTTCGTGATGAAGGAAAAATGACGGCAAGAGAAAGAATAGACTATCTTCTCGATAAAGATTCAGATTCCATAGAAGTAGGAGCATTTGCAGGATACGAAATGTATCCCGAGCATGGAGGATGTCCTAGCGGTGGTGTAGTCGTTATGATTGGCTATGTTTCCGGAAGACAATGTATTGTTGTGGCTAACGATGCTTCTGTAAAAGCAGGTGCATGGTTCCCAATAACCGGAAAGAAAAACCTTCGTGCGCAGGAAATCTCCATGGAAAATAAACTTCCAATCATTTACCTGGTAGATTCTGCCGGTGTTTATCTTCCGATGCAGGATGAAATATTTCCTGATAAAGAGCATTTCGGAAGAATATTCAGAAACAACGCCAAGATGAGTTCTATGGGTATTATCCAGATCTCAGCAGTAATGGGAAGTTGTGTAGCTGGAGGAGCTTATCTTCCTATCATGAGTGACGAAGCGATGATTGTTGATAAAACAGGCTCTATTTTTCTTGCCGGAAGCTACCTTGTAAAAGCTGCCATCGGAGAAAGTATTGATAACGAAACATTGGGAGGAGCTACGACCCATTGCTCTATTTCAGGAGTTACCGATTATAAGGCTAAAGATGATAAAGATGCTTTAAATAGAATTAAAAACATTATGAAGTCTTTAGGAAGCACTGAAAAAGCTGGTTTCGACAGAGTAGAAAGCTTTCCGCCTAAAGAAAATCCTGAAGATATTTTTGGAATTATGCCGGTTTCCAGAGCCGAGCAATATGATACTTACAATATATTGAAATGTATTGTGGATAACTCGGAATATGAAGAATATAAACCTGACTATGGTAAAAGTATTATCTGCGCCACCGCCAGAGTTGACGGCTGGTCTGTGGGAATAGTGGCCAATCAGAGAAAACTGGTAAAAAGCGGAAAAGGTGAAATGCAGTTTGGAGGAGTGATCTATTCTGATTCTGCAGATAAAGCAACCCGATTTATTGCCAACTGTAATCAAAGGAAAATACCATTGATCTTTTTACAGGATGTTACCGGTTTTATGGTAGGTTCCAAGTCAGAACATGGTGGAATTATTAAGGATGGAGCTAAAATGGTCAACGCAGTTGCCAATTCAGTAGTTCCTAAGTTTACCATTATTACAGGAAATTCCTATGGTGCCGGAAATTATGCCATGTGTGGAAAAGCTTATGACCCACGACTTATTGTAGCCTGGCCTTGGGCTGATCTGGCTGTAATGGGAGGTGCTCAGGCGGCAAAAGTATTAGCTCAGATTCAGGAATCTACATTGAAAAAACAAGGCAAAGAAATTTCCGAAGCAGAACATAATGAAATTCTTGACACGATTTCAAAAAGATATCAGAAACAAACAGAATCAACCTATGCAGCCGCAAGATTATGGACAGATGCCATCATCAACCCTGCAGATACCAGAAAATGGATTTCGATGGGCATTGAAGCTGCTAACCACTCTCCTATTACCGAAAAATTCAATTTAGGAGTCATTCAGGTGTGATGTAAATGTAATTTTGATCTCATATAATTATACCAATCCCTTATCATAGTTGATAAGGGATTTTTTATTCTTTATATTATTGATAAACGCCTATTTTAAACAAAACTTAATAAATTAGGATATCTATTCGTGAAAAAAATAAAATTCATATAAAAAAAAGATGAGTTTATTTTAATATCTATAATATTCAATATTAAAGAATTTTATACATTAAATATTAATTCAAACATCCTAATTTACGCAATTAAATACTGAATACCAATAAGTTACATTAAATAAATTTAATTTTATATCCATTATTTTGTTAATATTGTAGCATTAACCAAATGATGGACAAATGAAACAATTAAACATAGGGGTTCCCCTTACTGTAAGTGTCTTTTGTTTTCTGCTGGGCACTACCAACCATTTAAATGCTCAAAAAACAAAAAAAGACACCACAAAAAATAAACAAATTGAGGAGGTTGTGGTAACTGCTCTCGGAATCAAAAGAGATCAAAGAAAATTAGGATATGCCATAACAAAAGTTGAAACTAAAGATATTACGCAAGCAGGCGTGGTGAATCCAATGGAAGCTCTACAAGGGAAGCTGCCGGGTGTGGAAATTTCTGCAGGTTCAGGTGGACCTCAATCCAGTGCCAGAATTCAGATCAGAGGTAACACTTCACTAGGAAACAATAACCAGCCCCTTATCGTTGTAGATGGTGTTATTATTGATAACAGCATTACTGGTGCAGATCAATGGGGATCAGGTTATGATTTTGGTAATGAGATGAAAAACCTTAACACTGATGTTTTTGAATCAGTTACAGTATTAAGGGGTGCGGCAGCGTCTGCTCTTTACGGTTCTCGTGCCGCCAATGGGGTTATTGTTATCACTACTAAAAAAGGAAAAGATAAAAATGGATTGGGTGTCAGGATCAACTCTTCCCTTACTACACAACATGTATACGAAGGTCCAAAATTTCAAAATGAATTTGGAGCTGGTACTGCCCCTACCTTTTCAACAGATGTTAATGGTAACCGTTTTGTTGATGCAAGTAATTTTTTCCGTAGTTATGGACCAAAGTTTGATGGAAAGCCAGTAAAAGATATTGATGGTAGAACCATATTATGGAATCCTCAGCCAAAAAATTACAGAAATCTTTATCAGGTAGGGTTCGATCGTAAAAATTCATTCGAGATTTCCGGAGGAGACGCTAAATCTACCTTTTTATTAAGCTATACCAATCAGGAAGCAGAAGGTATTCTGCCTCGTAACAAATTTATTAAAAATGCTTATTACCTCCGTGCAACTCATGAATTTAACAAGTATTTACAAATAGATGCCAGTTTTAATTATAACAGATCATTTGGACAAAATCCCGTACCACAAGGCGGAAATAGTAGCCCTTTATTCAGTTTTATATACGGATTACCCAGGAGTTTTGATGCTGCATATTGGAGAAACAATTATTTAGATCCTGTAAAAGGTGGTATAAGGCAAGATACTGCAGATCCATATGGAATGGCTAGCACCTACTTTAATATTTTCCAGAATACAAGAACGCAAAAAGAAAATAATTATATTGGACGGCTTGACCTAAAATCTCAAATAACCGATTGGTTAAATCTACTTGTGAGTGGCAACTTTAACAATTATAATTTCGTTAACGAATCTAAAATTCTGGGAGAAAATCCTGGCTTTTCAGGGGGAAGTTATACTGTATTAGAAGGTACAAAAGAGCAATATATGGTTAAATTTTTATTAAATGGAAATTTTAAACTGACAGATCATCTCACACTCAATGCATCTGTTGGTGGTGAAGATTTCAGATCTAAATACAAAGCCAGCAAGCAATGGACCAACGGAGGTTTAAATAGCCCAGGAGTTTTTCAACTCTCAAACTCTATAGATCCAATAACAAATGAGCCATCCTATTCTGATGGGCAATCTCCAAAAAGAATTCAGGGTTTATATGCATTTGCAAATTTCGCATGGAAGGACCAGTTGTTTATTGATATTACTGGGCGTAATGACTGGTCTTCTACACTTGCATATCCCGACGGTCACGGAAGTCTGAGCTATTTTTATCCATCTTTTGTTGGTAACTGGACATTTTCTAATTCATTTAAGCTTCCAAAATGGATTAATTTTGGAAGTTTGAGAGGAAGTTTAGCCTGGGTAGGAAGAGATACTTCTCCCTATAATACCAGTTCAGGACTTTATTATAAACCTGATCCTTCTGCCTACAATACTCCGGGTGGTACCCGGATCCCGTTAACCGGCTTTAACAGTAATTCATTGGCTAATCTCAATTTAAAAAATGAACTGAGTAAATCCATAGAATTTGGAGTGAATATGGCCTTTTTTAATAATCGGTTAGATTTTGATGTTTCTTTTTATAAAACCAATACGACCAATCAACTATTAACCCTATCACTACCACAGGAATCCGGTATTAGCCAACAACAAATCAATGCAGGAAATTTACAAAATCAAGGGATAGAAATAATTGTCAATGCTGTTCCTGTTAAATCATCAGATTTTCGATGGAATACAACATGGACATTTTCTCAAAACAGAGATAAAATTCTGGAACTTTACCCGGGTGTAACTGAATACGTTATCAATTGGGGGATGGGAAATGATGTGAAAAGTATTGCCATACCAGGACAACAATATGGTTTAATACAAACCAAATATGCTTATGCAAGATATCAGGCATACGATGCAAATGGTAACAAAATTGATGATCCCAGAAATGGAATGAAAGTTCTGAAACCGAATGGTACTTACTTACGATCAGACTCTTATCAGAATCAGGGATATACTACAGTAGGTAAATCAACTCCTGATTTTTTAACCAGTTTCAGAAATACTTTAAGATATAAAAACTTATCATTAAGTGTCTTAATAGATGCTAGAGTGGGAGGAGATCTCCTTTCTGCTACCTATAATTACGGCGTTCAGTTTGGAAATCTAGCATCAACATTACAGTACCGGGATGAGGAAAAAGGAGGTATTAAATATATTGACAACGCTGGCAACACCCAATTTGGATTAATTCCTGAAGGGGTTTTTGCCCAAGGTACTGAAATAAAAGATAAGCAGGGAAATACCAGACAAGTTGGAGGCATGACCTATCAGGAAGTATATGACAAAGGATGGGTAAACCCTGTACGCACAGTCGGATATTACAACAATTTATCCTCGTGGGCAGGAGGTATTCGAGAACATGCAATATTTGAAAATACCTGGGTTTCCCTTAGAGAAGCAAGATTAACCTATTTCTTTAAACCGGAAATGATTAAACCCCTTGGGTTAAATACTCTTAATATGTCTATAATAGGAAGAAACCTCTTTTATATATATAATAAATTACCTGATGGAATAAATCCTGAAGGAAAATACTCCAACAGTGCAGGAAGCTTTGCAGAATATGGAGGAGCACCCATGTCAAGATATATCGGATTTAATCTGGATTTCTCATTCTAATACTTAAAATTACCTCAAATGAAAAAAATACTTTTACTCATCATATCGCTGCAGTTATTCAACTCATGTACCAACGATTTTGCTGAAATCAATACCAATCCGATCGATCAGGTAACCGCTACTCCTGAAGAACTATTACCACTAGCAATTAAAGCGGGATATAGTGCCAGCTACGAATACTATTATGATTATTACCGCAGGATTATGCCGTGGACACAAACATTGGTACCGAGTACAGGCAATTCCGGACAATTTATGAATGATGGTTCTAATATGAACCAAAGAAAAGATACCTTTTACGGCGATCATGGAGCTTTGCTTACTGATATCATTTACAAGATCAACAAAATGCCAACAGATCAGCAAACAAAATATGTCTATCTAAAAAGTATTGCTACAATTTTGAAAGTTTATTATGCATGGTATGTGACTGATGTAAATGGTAGTTTAGCCTATACAGAAGCTTTCCAAGCTCGCTATGGAGGAACCCAAACTCCCAAATATGAGACACAGGAGCAGCTATACGATATTTTTGATAAACAATTAAGTGAAACGTATACCGCAATTGAAGGAGCTAATCAATCCATACAGGTAAACGTTGGTTCAAAAGATTTCTTTTTTGATGGTGATATTACTAAATGGAAAAAGGTTGCTAATTCATTAAGATTAAAGATTGCTTCAAGATTAATGAAAAGAAATTCAACAAAACTTACAGCTATTGCTACAGAGGTATTGTCAAGAGATCAGATTAGTAAGCAGGAAGAAGATTTTTCACTACGATCAAGAAGATTTACAGAACATGGTAATTTTAATCCTATTGGCATGTTAGCCTCAAAACCTATGGTTGATTTTATGAATACTACGGAAGATCCTAGAAGACGCATATTTTTCGAAAAGAATGATTATTCCCAGGAAAACATTAATAAACTTGTAGCAGCAGGGCTAATGAAGCAAGTGGATACTGCTGAAAGATATGTGGGAGGCCCCATCAGTCCCGATTTGGTTCCAGCTAATAAAAGCCGTTATTATACTTCGGCAAAAAGAGTATTAAATCAGGTTAATTATGATACAGTTTCACGATTACAATATAGAATATGGCGCCCGGAAAATGTTGTAGGCATTACTATTGGTACCGGAAACGCTATATTTCCACTCCTTACCTATGCTGATTATTCTTTATTAAAAGCAGAGCTGGTTGTGAGAAATCTGATCCCTGGTAATGCTGAATCCCTCTATATGGAAGGTATCAAAGCTTCTATTAAAATGTACGACAATATAGCAAAAGAAGCTATCATAGATAAATATATACCTATTAAAGGAACTGATACTAATATATATCTCAATAGTTCTAAAATTAAATTCAATTCTTCAAAAGCTCTTGAACAAATCATTCTTCAGGAATATCTTAATTATTTCAAACAGCCAAGCGAAGTATGGGCATTGATAAAAAGAACTGGTATGCCTAATACATCAACTGCCCTTAAACTTGAAGAGCCTACTCGCGATGGATTTCCATTGACAATGCCAAGAAGAATTGCTCTTCCAACTCCATCAAAAGATAACTTAAATTATCAAAACCAACAAACAGCCCTTGATCAGATGAATCAGGATCCCGGTTTTGGCGGTAATCCAAACAATATTTGGGGTCGCATTTGGTGGGATAAAGAATAAATCATTAGTAATGAGCAACCAGTAATGGGCAATAAATAATCACCCCAAAACAATAAGCAATCGCATATCCGTAATCTTTGTCATCTCGTAGAGATCCAGACAGCGTTATTCTATTTTGTAATTAGAATATAATACTGCATATCTCCTTTCAACCGTCTGGATCCTTTCAGGATGACAAAAAGAGGTGATAATTCAGAAGCAGCAGTGATGTTAATAAATTGAATATGCTCTTACGCTTGATTTGTAAGTAATAATGGATTTATAATGTAGATATTCAATAGCAACAGGCTTTAGCCCGTTGTACAAATAATCAATCCTTCCATCGGCTTTAGCCAAAACCTACAAACCTTATCTACACGCATATCCGCACACTTTGTCATCTCGTAGAGATCCAGACGACATTATTCAATTTTTTAATTAGAATACAACTCCTATAACCTTTCAATCGTCTGGATCCTTACAGGATGACAAAAGGAAGTGATAATTCAGAAGCAGCAGTGATTTTAATAAATTGAATATGCTTCTACGCTTGATTTGTAAGTAATAATGGATTTACAATGTAGACATTCAATAGCGACGGACTTTAGCCCGTTATCATCATAGAACATATTCCATTGGCTTTAGCCAAAACCTATTTATTATTTAAAATTGAAAATAGAGAATGAAAAAGGCTGTAGAAAAAGGGTTGAGAATTGAAAGATTGAAAATAAAGTAATCCAGTGGTATTAAGTGATACAGCATTACCTATTACTTATTACTCATTACCTATTCCCGGGGGGTATATACCAAAAAAAAAGTCTCATACATTACTGTATGAGACTTTTAAAATAAAATAAAAACTGGCGGCGGCCTACTCTCCCGCTTTCGCAGTACCATCGGCGCTGGTGGGCTTAACTTCTGTGTTCGGAATGGGAACAGGTGAGCCCCACCGCTAAAACCACCCTAAAGGTTGTATATAGCATCTGGCTTATTGCATAGGGCTCCTGGCTTGTTTGCCAATCACTTTTTGCTGTTTGCCTTTTGCGTTTTAATCGATAAAAACTTTCACAAAGAGCTAACCTTGCTGCACTTTCGTAGCACCATATCAGGCTATAAATCTACGGGTAATTAGTACTACTCGGCTATGACATTACTGTCTTTACACCTATAGCCTATCAACGTGGTCATCTCCCACGACCCTTAAAAGATGTCTCATCTTGAGGCGAGTTTCGCACTTATATGCCTTCAGTGCTTATCTCTTCCAAACGTAGCTACTCAGCAGTGCACCTGGCGGTACAACTGATACACCAGAGGTTTGTTCAATTCGGTCCTCTCGTACTAGAATCAAGCCCTCTCAAACATCTAACGCCCGCAATAGATAGAGACCGAACTGTCTCACGACGTTCTGAACCCAGCTCGCGTGCCACTTTAATGGGCGAACAGCCCAACCCTTGGGACCTTCTCCAGCCCCAGGATGTGACGAGCCGACATCGAGGTGCCGAACCTCCCCGTCGATGTGAGCTCTTGGGGGAGACTAGCCTGTTATCCCCGGAGTACCTTTTATCCTATGAGCGATGGCCCTTCCATACGGAACCACCGGATCACTATGTCCTGCTTTCGCACCTGATCGACTTGTAGGTCTCACAGTCAAGCACCCTTATGCCATTACACTCTACGCACGGTTACCAAGCGTGCTGAGGGTACCTTTGAAAGCCTCCGTTACTCTTTTGGAGGCGACCACCCCAGTCAAACTACCCACCACGCAATGTCCTTCCCAAAGGAAGTTAGGCTCCAAGTAAGTAAAGGGTGGTATTTCAACGTTGGCTCCACAAACACTAGCGTGCCCGCTTCACAGCCTCCCACCTATCCTACACATTACTTACTCAAAGTCAATACGAAGTTATAGTAAAGGTTCACAGGGTCTTTTCGTCCCATTGCGGGTACTCGGCATCTTCACCGAGACTACAATTTCACAGAGCTCATGGTTGAGACAGTGCCCAGATCGTTACACCATTCGTGCAGGTCGGAACTTACCCGACAAGGAATTTCGCTACCTTAGGACCGTTATAGTTACGGCCGCCGTTTACTGGGGCTTCAGTTAATGCCTTCGGTTTAACCCTAAGCACCTTCCTTAACCTTCCAGCACCGGGCAGGTGTCAGACCCTATACTGCATCTTTCGATTTTGCAGAGTCCTGTGTTTTTGATAAACAGTCGCCTGGGCCTCTTTACTGCGGCCACCATTGCTGATGGCGTCTCTTCTCCCGAAGTTACGAGACTATTTTGCCTAGTTCCTTAACCATGATTCACTCTAGCACCTTAGGATTCTCTCCTCGACTACCTGTGTCGGTTTTGGTACGGGTTGCTTCACTTCGGCTTTTCTTGGAAGCACTTTCCCTACAGCAGCTTCGCCCGAAGGCTAGGCCTTGACTATTCCGTCAGTCTCCAGTAAGTACGGCACTCCGTCCCCTTTTTAGTGTGAGCAAGTATGGGAATATTAACCCATTGTCCATCCACTACCCCTTTCGGGTTCGCGTTAGGTCCCGACTAACCCTCAGCTGATTAGCATGGCTGAGGAAACCTTAGTCTTTCGGTGAGGGGGTTTCTCGCCCCCTTTATCGTTACTTATGCCTACATTTTCTTTTCTATCCGCTCCACAATACCTCACAGTACTGCTTCGGCGCAAATAGAATGCTCTCCTACCAGATGTATCCCTAAGATACAAATCCATAGCTTCGGTAATATGTTTATGCCCGATTATTATCCATGCCGGACCGCTCGACTAGTGAGCTGTTACGCACTCTTTAAATGAATGGCTGCTTCCAAGCCAACATCCTAGCTGTCAATGCAGTCCAACCGCGTTGCTTCAACTTAACATATATTTGGGGACCTTAGCTGTTGGTCTGGGTTCTTTCCCTCTCGGACATGGACCTTAGCACCCATGCCCTCACTGCCGTAGAACATTTATTAGCATTCGGAGTTTGTCAGGAATTGGTAGGATTTGACTCCCCCGCATCCAATCAGTAGCTCTACCTCTAATAAACTTATATACGACGCTGCACCTAAATGCATTTCGGAGAGTACGAGCTATCTCCCAGTTTGATTGGCCTTTCACCCCTACCCACAGGTCATCCGAAGACTTTTCAACGTCAACCGGTTCGGTCCTCCACTCTGTGTTACCAGAGCTTCAACCTGCCCATGGGTAGATCACAAGGTTTCGCGTCTAATCCTACTAACTATACGCCCTATTCAGACTCGCTTTCGCTCCGGCTCCGGTACTTAATACCTTAACCTCGCTAGTAAAATTAACTCGTAGGCTCATTATGCAAAAGGCACGCCGTCACACCATATAGGTGCTCCGACCGCTTGTAGGCGTACGGTTTCAGGTTCTATTTCACCCTTCTATTCGAAGTGCTTTTCACCTTTCCTTCACAGTACTTGTTCACTATCGGTCTTTCAGGAGTATTTAGCCTTGGAGGATGGTCCCCCCATATTCAGACAGGATTTCACGTGTCCCGCCCTACTCATTTATCACTCAAATATGCCTTTCATATACGGGGCTATCACCCTCTACGGCCGTTCTTTCCAGAACATTCTATTAAACATATATCAGCTTTTGGGCTAATCCGCTTTCGCTCGCCACTACTTACGGAATCTCTTCGATTTCTTTTCCTCCGGGTACTTAGATGTTTCAGTTCTCCGGGTTTGCTCTCTAAATAAATTTAGAGTGACATGTCTTCAACATGCCGGGTTGCCCCATTCGGACATCTGCGGATCAATTCGTGTGTGCCAATCCCCGCAGCTTTTCGCAGCTTACCACGTCCTTCGTCGCCTCTGAAAGCCTAGGCATCCGCCATACGCCCTTAACGATTTCTTTCCTAATATTAAATTAGTTCAGTATTTTTTGATAAAATTTAATTTATCGATATTTTTATAAACTCGGCACTCGAAAGTGCTCGGTTATCTCTTTGTGATGTCTTTACCGTTAATGTCAATGATCTTAATGTCTTCTTGTCAGCTTAATGAACAGATATTGTTTTTGGCTCTATCCGTAACTTTTAAATTAAGCTTTCAAAACTGTGGAGAATAAGGGAGTCGAACCCTTGACCTTCCCGATGAATCGGGACGCTCTAGCCCCTATCGGCTAAAATCCTGTGTTTTATTTTATAAATATCTTCTATTCTTGTTACATTACTGTAACTATGTGGAGAATAAGGGAGTCGAACCCTTGACCTCCTGCGTGCAAGGCAGGCGCTCTAGCCAGCTGAGCTAATTCCCCTCTAGTCGAGTTGGTGAGTGAGTGTGTTGGAGCGTTTAAGTGTTAACTCTTATGCTCTTATACTCTCAAACTCCTGTACTCAAAATTAGTAGTCTCGGGCAGGCTCGAACTGCCGACCTCTACATTATCAGTGTAGCGCTCTAACCAGCTGAGCTACGAGACTTTGTTATGAGTAATGAATGATGAGTAATAAGTAATTCCTTCTTCCTCTGCATTGCTCAATCTCTTTCCCTAATACTAATTTCTAGTGGGTGTTGTATTTTTTTATATAATCAACCAAACAAAAAACTAAAGCTTTACTTTAAGTAAGTACTTGTATCCTAAGATACTAATTTTGTTTATCGTCTAAAAGACGCTCTAAAATGAGATGTTCCAGCCGCACCTTCCGGTACGGCTACCTTGTTACGACTTAGCCCTAGTTACCTGTTTTACCCTAGGCAGCTCCTATTACGGTCACCGACTTCAGGTACCCCAGACTTCCATGGCTTGACGGGCGGTGTGTACAAGGCCCGGGAACGTATTCACCGCGCCATGGCTGATGCGCGATTACTAGCGATTCCAGCTTCATAGAGTCGAGTTGCAGACTCCAATCCGAACTGAGACCAGCTTTCGAGATTTGCATCACATCGCTGTGTAGCTGCCCTCTGTACTGGCCATTGTATTACGTGTGTGGCCCAAGGCGTAAGGGCCGTGATGATTTGACGTCATCCCCACCTTCCTCTCTACTTGCGTAGGCAGTCTCACTAGAGTCCCCAACTTAATGATGGCAACTAGTGACAGGGGTTGCGCTCGTTGCAGGACTTAACCTAACACCTCACGGCACGAGCTGACGACAACCATGCAGCACCTTGAAAAATGTCCGAAGAAAAGTCTATTTCTAAACCTGTCATTTCCCATTTAAGCCTTGGTAAGGTTCCTCGCGTATCATCGAATTAAACCACATAATCCACCGCTTGTGCGGGCCCCCGTCAATTCCTTTGAGTTTCATTCTTGCGAACGTACTCCCCAGGTGGCTAACTTATCACTTTCGCTTAGTCTCTGAACCCGAAAGCCCAAAAACGAGTTAGCATCGTTTACGGCGTGGACTACCAGGGTATCTAATCCTGTTCGCTCCCCACGCTTTCGTCCATCAGCGTCAGTTGTTGCTTAGTAACCTGCCTTCGCAATTGGTGTTCTAAGTAATATCTATGCATTTCACCGCTACACTACTTATTCCAGCTACTTCAACAACACTCAAGACCTGCAGTATCAATGGCAGTTTCACAGTTAAGCTGTGAGATTTCACCACTGACTTACAGATCCGCCTACGGACCCTTTAAACCCAATAAATCCGGATAACGCTTGCACCCTCCGTATTACCGCGGCTGCTGGCACGGAGTTAGCCGGTGCTTATTCGTATAGTACCTTCAGCTACTCTCACGAGAGTAGGTTTATCCCTATACAAAAGAAGTTTACAACCCATAGGGCCGTCGTCCTTCACGCGGGATGGCTGGATCAGGCTCTCACCCATTGTCCAATATTCCTCACTGCTGCCTCCCGTAGGAGTCTGGTCCGTGTCTCAGTACCAGTGTGGGGGATCACCCTCTCAGGCCCCCTAAAGATCGTAGACTTGGTGAGCCGTTACCTCACCAACTATCTAATCTTGCGCGTGCCCATCTCTATCCACCGGAGTTTTCAATATCAAATGATGCCATTCAATATATTATGGGGTATTAATCTTCCTTTCGAAAGGCTATCCCCCAGATAAAGGCAGGTTGCACACGTGTTCCGCACCCGTACGCCGCTCTCAAGATTCCGAAGAATCTCTACCGCTCGGCTTGCATGTGTTAGGCCTCCCGCTAGCGTTCATCCTGAGCCAGGATCAAACTCTCCATTGTATGTTTGTCTGACTCACTCAAAGTTTTTTAACGCTTTAGTTTTTCCTTACTTGGTTGTTATATTATATTTCAATGAACTTCTTGTCTTTCGCTTTTCAACGAAGCACTCTCTTCTGTCAGTGGCGCTCCGTATTTGCGAGTGCAAAAGTAAAACTTTATTTCTTAATGACCAAATGTTTTTGAAGAAAATTTTAAAGTTTATTTTGTAACCTTAATTCCTCTCTAACCCTCAATCTATCTACTCCTGCGCTCCCTTAATTGGGACTGCAAAGATACTAACTTTATTTTAACTCGCAACCTTTTTTATTAAAAAGTAAAAGTTTTTTTTCGTCTCGTTTCTTTCGTAGATCTTAATGTTTCTGCTTATCTAAAAGCCCTTCTGCGCTTACTGAATATCTTTCGTTTTTCAGTGGGGCAAAGATAGAAACTTCAACATTACCACGCAACTTTATTTAACATAAAATTAATCCACATAATACAATTGTGGGAAAGTTTGACATCTAGTAACCTGATAATGCAGCTTTTAATAACCTTTCAACACTTATCAACAATAGTGAAATTGTTTTTAAAAGGGCTTTTGAGGCTGCTTTTTCGATATTTAAATAGATCTGAGGTTCTTTGTATACATATATATAATACACATATATATATAATACATATGTCTAGTATATATTATGGACAAGCACAGTCTGATGTAAGTTTTGGCTAAAGCCAGAGGAAAGGGATTTATTGATTTGAGTGGGCTAAAGCCCACTCCTATTGATGATGATAGGATGATAGAGACCTACATTCATAATTAAGATGACAGAATTGTGGATAACGCTGTCTGGATCTCTGAGAGATGACACAAGCGAATGTATATTGGGGAATAATAATGAGGATAACAAATTGAAGTCGCCCTAATCTTATAATAACCTATATTATTGAAAATGGAGAATGGAGAATGGAAAGTAGAGAGCTGAAAGAAAATAAAGTAACCAAGTGATATTACGTAATACAGCATTACTTATTACTTATTACTCATTACTTATACCCCTAGCCCCGATAGCAACGGATACCCCGCAGCAAGCGTTGGATCCTTCGGCTACGCTCAGGATGACAGCGCGGGCGCGAGGAGTATGAGTGGATAGCGGGATGAAGCTCCTGAATGGGTTTGAGAGTAAGAGAGTTGGAGAGAATGAAGGGTTAGAGTCTTGGAGGAGTCGGAAAGTATTAGAATACAAAGGCTTTAAAGTAAGGGAAAATTGGGAATGGGTAGAGATAGAAAGATTGGGGATGAAGAATGTACAATTGAAAGTGTAGATGTCTGTATACAAAGTTTTGAAATCTGATCTTGATCTATCCCGGTGTCTGATTAGAAAAAACGTTTGATTAATATCTTATATGTAAAATATCCAACTAAGCATCCAATGGCATCAGCTACGATATCTAATGTTTCCATTGATCTTCCCAGTCCCATTTCCTCCTGTAAGATTTCGGTGAGGAAGGCATATATAAGGATAATTTGTAAAAAGTAAGAGAATTTTATTTTGGGGAATGTGGCAATGAAAGAAAAGCCTAAGGCTGCAAATATACAGAAATGCAAAACTTTGTCGATGCCGCTGAACATGAACCAGTACTCATGATTCTCTTCTCCGGGTTTGAGAAGCATATAAGTAAGAAATGCCCAATAAATGGGCAAGATCTTACTAAATATTTTTGAAATTTTATCCAATGATAGCCTGGTATTCTTCTGCAGAAAGTAATTCAGATAGATCTGCACCATCAGCAACTTCCAATTTAATAATCCATCCGTCTCCATAAGGATCTGTATTTAACAGTTCCGGCTGATCTTCCAGCTCTGCATTGAATTGAGTCACTTTTCCTGCGATTGGTAAGAATAAGTCTGAAACAGTTTTTACTGCTTCCACGCTTCCGAAAACATCTCCCGCATTAAGGTCATCATCTACAGTATCTACATCTACGTATACGATATCTCCAAGCTCTCCCTGTGCGAAGTCTGTAATACCAATGGTAGCGATATTACCTTCAATCTTGATCCATTCGTGATCTTTAGTGTACTTTAATTCTGATGGTGTGTTCATTTTTTAATTTTTATTTGTACAAATGTATTCAAAATTCTAAAAGCTTCAAAGGGTTAACAGGCATCTTTATGAAATTTTGGCTCAAAATAAAAAATCGCTGCCTTAGCAGCGATTTCAAATGAATCATTTATTTTTTGATGACCTTATTAGAAGAGGTCTATCCATTAAAAAACAGTCATGAATTATCACAAAACATAGTAGTGATTTTTCTTCTTGTATTTATTCAAAACTATTTCCTAGCCGCTTTTTTCAAAGTCTCAATTTCTTCAGTTTGCTTTTTCACTTGTTTATTTAGCTCTATTGTATATAAAGTTAACTCTTCAATTTTCTGTAAAAGTTTGATTTGAAACTCTCCCACATTCACACCTTCTTTTTCCATTTCTTTGGCAGAGGCTATTTCAGGAAGATGCTTTTTTTCTTTGATATGTTTTTCAACCTCATCTAATGTTGGTAAATCGTAGTTCTCATCAAATACGAAATCGGCTGTGGGCGTCAAGATGATTTTAACTTCTTTTGCTTCAAATTTCCCGTTTAATAAAGCGTTTCCATTTTCTCCATTAATAACAAATGACTTTCCCCAATCCCAATCTACATTATTAGTATTCCTTGGAACAATATGCAATGATTTCCTACCATCATCAGGAGTGTGGAAAATCCAAGAATTACTCCCTGAGCTTATAAAATCACTGAATTTGGCATTTCCATTAACCTCCAATCTTTCTCTAGGTGTACTGGTATTTATACCTATATTACCATCGTCTGCTAAAAATAAAGACAATTCACAAATACCTCCAGCACAACGATTTACAGCATCATACCTCATAAACCCCAACCCTTTTGCCCAGGTATTCCCTTTCCATATACTCCATTCCTTCACCTGGCCAGCCTGATTATATGAATCATCAATAAATCTTAGTCCAGTAGGGATATAATCTCCATTTCCTCTAATGATAGGAATACTACTATTAGCATTAATATCAAGACTTCCTTGTGGAGCATTGGTTCCGATTCCAATATAATTAGTTGATGAAGTTTGTACCCCACCAGTTGGTGTGTATAACTGTGCACTAGCAAAAGATGATACTAAAACAACAATCGATAATAATTTAGTTTTCATAATTTTTTAATTAATGTAATAGTGCAAATTTAATCCTTTGTAGTTTTAAAATCCCAATAATGAGAATTAAAACTCGCCTTTTCGTATAATTGTGCTTTTTTATGAATGGTATACAAAAGTATATTGTCAAAGCGACAAAACATGTCGTATTTATACAGGATGAGTATAAAAATTACAAAACAAAAACCTTAATTTGTTCGCTTATCATAAAACAAAATCCCTTTCTTTTCAGAAAGGGATTTTGTTTTTATATTTTTATATGATCGCTAGAGCCCACCACCGGAATCTCCGAATGTAAATGTTGCAGAGATACCTGCTCTTATCGTAGATAATGGGAATGCTGTTGAAATCTTATACTTCGAGGTCATTTGTTCATAGAACACTCTTAGGTTTAAGTTTTCAGAAACATTATAGTCGGCAGAGAGTTTTATATTTAAAAGTCGCTGTCCTCCGGTTACCTGCGCATCATTCAGCAGAATATTCATAATAGACGTTCTGCTGTCTCTTAAGGCAATATCTCCCCTGATGTTAAGATCACTTCCTTTTCCTCTGGTACCTCTTCCTCTGATATTGGCTGTTCCCAATCTAAAGTTTCGGACAATGTATCCTAATCTGACTACATATTCGGTGTTGGCATCTTCTGTAAGCGTATTGTTTACCAATCCGAGCACCAGCATTCTGGTTCTGTTGTACTGCAAACCAAACTGCATATTGTTTCTCATCGTTACATCTACTCCAATCAGTGGTGAGAATGATTCAACATATCCTACCTGAGCAAATGTATAAGGATTAATTTTATCTCCGCCATTTTTTACTACGGCACCTGTATCATCCACTGTCTGATAAAACCCACCAGGATTACTATGATAATCAATATTCCTTTGAATTCCTGTTGCTGTATACGTTGCAGTGTATCCGTGTAAGATATCAAACTTCGTAAACTGCCCGCTGATGATTGGGATATTTTTTAATCCTGAATAGGTAATTCTCCAGTTTGGTAACGGGAAACCTGATTTTTTAGGGTTGCCCATCGGACTTACAGAGTTTCCTTCCATCGCTGCTCTGAATGCAGGAATCAAGACATAAGCATTAGCAATGCTATAGCCTTTGGCAAATCCATTATTATCCAGAGTTGCACCAGGTCCACCTAATTGTTGTGAAAACGCCCTTGCATTTTCTCTCAGTGTCTGATAAACAGCCTGGCCGTCTTTAAAGGATGTTCCTAACAGCATCGTAGAATTGGAATACGTTACCATCTCGTTCGCAAATGTAAAGTCCGGATTTGCTACTCCACCATTTATATAATTAAAGCCACTCTGGGTAAAATTACTGTTAAAGGTATGGAGCACATTAAGATCAATACGGAAATCATTCATCGGCATCACTTGTAGGTCTGCCCTCAATTCTTTTGTCGACATTCTTACGTATGGATCTGTCATATATTTAGAATCACTTACCCAGCCATTCTCCATTACTGTTCTTCTTATATCAGCCTGTGAACCTAAAAGGAATCCAATTGTAGGCCCTCCTAATGTCTGCCCATATCCATAAAAGTTTGGAGCAGATAGTAATCCCGGAAGTACCGTACCATTATTTTCTGTATAACTTACATTCAACTGTTTGAAAGAGGTTAAGAAAAAGGCTGCACTTTGAAGTGGAGTAAGCTTATTCTTAAATTTATATTTCTTGTATCGGTATCTGTTTTTCTCCCACTGTTTTGTATACACATTGTTCAGGGAATCCATTTCCTGCTTGCGCTTCTGAAGTTTAGCACTGATATTTTTAAAATAACTAAACTGTCCAAAGAACTTAGGAAGATCTGCCGACGCTGTAGCCTGAATCACATTTGTATTCTGTCCTACAGATCCTAAACTTGCCGGCCTATTGGTATCAGGATCTACAAATCCAAGCATTGAAGTAGATCTCGCATTCCAGTTGTAGGTAAATCCGTAGCCCAATTCTGCATCAATAAAATCCAGGTAAGGAAGGTACTGGAAGGGAAGTTTATAATTTAGCTGTACTCTGTGGTTATACAATACAGGTCTTCCCGCTCTGAAAACATTTCCGAAAATCGATTTACTATCCATCGCATTAACGTCCATATTATCATTAAGAGTTCTGGTTGCAGAGTTGATTTCAAGTTTTAATGACTTGGTGAAATTGAATCCTAAACCATATTGCCAGCCAAAGTAGAAGTTTCTGTTTCTGATCGCATCAAAGTTTCCATTGGTGTTTCCGCTTAAAATAGATTCTACGTTTCTAAACTCAAGTTCATTATAATTTCTGTCAATTTCCGTTCTGAAAGATAATCTTGTCGGAATAGGGTTAAAGTTAAATTCTTTTACCCATCTCAGATACTTCGTAGACTTCGCCGTATCGCTGATCATTTTGTTAAAAGGTTTCACCACCCAAGGCTTGAAGGTATAGTTGTAATCAATATACCCTCTCAGATATTGTCTGTAGTTTCTCTTGGTATAAATATCTCTGAAATAGTCATCATTATAAACCGCAGTTACCGAAACGTTTTCAATATCATAAAACTTAGGCTTTTTATTTTGATTAACTCTTTCTTTACGCATATTCACCACTCCGATACTTCTTTGCTGGGTATATGTTCTTGCTACTTTCTTCAGCTGTTCTTTGTTTGGTGCCTTACTAAACTCCACATCGGTATCCAAAGGATTGTACTTCGGATCTTCAATGGTTTGTGAATAAGAATAATTTAAAGGAATCTTTACTCCCGTTTTTTCAGGAAGAAGCTTATCTACATTGATTGCAGTATTGATACTGAACGCAGACTGTGTAGACTGAGTTCTTTCTGCAGGCTTTGAATCTATATTTCCGAAACCAACTGAGGTATAAGAAGCATTGGCGTTTACCGTAGCAAAATCTCCCATATTGAAATTCAAACTTGCATTTCCTGCATATCCGCCATCGTTTTCAATTTCAGACAAACGGATTTCGTTTACCCAAAGAACCCTATCAAGAGGCATAGCATCTTGTTCTCCCCTTGCAACACCATTTCTCACCCCAATCATAATGGTTGTTACGTTTCCTAAACTAGGACGACCTTTGATATAGATTTTTTTATCATTATCACCTCCTCCAAAAACATTATCAAGTGTCCTTTCGGCAATATTATTCGGGTTATTTTTATCTCTTCTAATCTTTGCGTCTACAAAATTTTGAATATCAAGATCAACATCGTTTTCCATTGGCCAGATTTCCATTGGTGTTGTCTCTGTAGTTCTCGTTAGTTTTAATGCTGCTTCATATTCGTAATAGTTGTCTGTGGCATCTGTTCCAAAACGAATAAAAAATCTAGTTTTAGGATCAATTCTTCCTAAATATTTATCTCTATTCGCCGGATCATGAGCATGAGTAAAAAGCTTAAGTTTTTTATATCTTCTCATATCAAGAGAAGTATTCTTAAATACTCCTCTGGCATCACCACTTTCCAATTGATTGGTCTTTATATACAAAGAGGCTTCATTTTGCCTTTGTGCTCCGGCATTTCCACTCAGTACCTGTCGATCTATTCCCGGAGGCAAAACGTACGGAGGTTGGTTAAATGCGTTTTCTTCAATATTCACACTTCCTACATCAAAGTTATCATTTGATACTTCGCCTATTCCTTCCTGGTTTCCACCTACATTTAGACTTGCAATTTTATTTGGATATTTTCTCCAGTCTGATCTCACCAAGTCCATGGTCGCAAATCTTAATGTAGAGGTTTGCTCAAATCCTGTCAGCATTAATCTTGCAAATCTCACATTATTCAATACAGAGGGATCTGCCGTTCCTTCATTTTTATCAAATTGAGAAACCGGTATTCTGAATAAGAACCATTTTACATCTGCAGACTGCCCGTTTTGGAAACTTGCTTTTACTGTTTTTACATCTACAATATTATTATTCTTTGTGCCCAATACCAGATCTGTTTGCTTTAGACTTACAGAGTATTGATTATAGCTTTCTGTCTGATCAAGATTATAATCTCTGTTGATATCTTCCGCATCCGGAGTCTGTGATGCCACATTCAGAGAGTTGGCTTCAGAGTTTCCATCCGGATTTCTGAAATATTTATATCGTTGGATCAATGAAGAAGCCTGGCTTCCTGTAAATTTATCCGACAAATAAAATACAAAGTCATCCACTGCAGGGTCAACAATATTTGTTACCGGATTTACAAATGTATTTCCAAACTTCATTGCTTCCTGATCTGAGCTTAAACCATCATATCCAACATCCTGCCTCTTTCTGTCATCTCCTTCAGTAGAGAATGCATATAGAATAGGTGGCTGCTTTGGTTGTGTCCCCCAATTTGAAGTAGTCGTAGATGATTGCGTAGCTGGAGTTGGAAGTCCATTTTCATAAAGCATTTTTCCATCTTTCAATACATCTTCGGAAACGTTTCCTAAGTGTAGTAGAAGTTTTGCGTTATCCCCTAATTTATTACCATCCGCATATGGATCCATCATCCAGAATTCAACATATTCAATATTTGAACTTACAAAGTTAGGAACACTAATTGGTCTCATAATCCCCGCCCATCTACTCTGTGCCTGCTCTGCTCCCGGATTTACATTGTATGGTCCTCTTTCCTGAGGATAGTAAGAGATATCAAAAGTATTCGTGTAGGTTTGCTCACCTGCTACGAAGTCTCTGTTATTATAAATTTCAGAATACTGCACCCTTCTGGAGGCATGATTGGATACAGACTGCGGTGTGATTCCACCGGGAGCTTTCCCTCCCACATTCCAGAATCTTGGGTCAATATTATACCAGGATAATAGCCCTCTTCCATAACCACTTGTGATATCGTCGTTAGCAGGAACCGTATTGAATGGCGGTAGTGTATTTTTCTCAGGTTTTGAGGCCAGACTCCAGGCTGCCGGTTCTTTTAATGAGATTTTAGAAGTTGTTTGTTCGAAATCATCAATATAAGACTGACTGTTTGTTGCCTTGTTTAATCCCGGAATCAAATAAGCTCCTTCCATCTTGAAGTTAATATTGGATGGTGCTTCAGTTTTTATTAACGGAAGTTTATCTGTCAATCTTGTCAGGAAAGGGGCCTGATTGTTATACATCAAATTGATCCCTGCCATCGTATTGTTAACAGCTTCCTGCCCGAAGTTCACTTTTTGGGTAAGCGGAGATTCTGAATAATTGATTACTGTACCTCCTAAGATAAAGTGCTCGTTAAACCTTCTTTCCAGGTTTAATCCCAAAAATCTTTTTCTCTGGGTATTAAAGGTCAATTGATTTTCTAATGAAATATTAATGGCTTGTCCGGACTGCTTTACATTTTCATTGATGATGGTCACTGTACCTAGCATATAGTCTACAGTATAGTCTACCCCCTCGGCAAGTTGTACTCCATTGGCTGAGACTTTTACAGATCCTTGCGGCACGTTTACAGCACCTAAAGAAATACCTTGTCCTTGAACTCCTTTGTATCGCCCTTCCAGAGTATATCTTTGTGCAAGGTTACTGGAAAGTGCTTGTTGTTTTTGTTTATCATAGAGATCATGGAAAACATATTGAGGATCATTACTGCCTCCTAATACTTTTTGCATATAATCTCCAAAAGGCTGGACCTTCGTAAAAATAACCCTTCCTGTTTCCGGTCTTATAGTAATTCCGTTTACAAAGTCAAAAATACCATCCCCCTTAGTACCATCTTTATTGTTCTGAATATCTCCGTTCATATTCAGACGGTCCCAATTGAATAATTTCAGTAAGTTGATATCTTTTACAGGAGTATCCGGAAGATAATTGACTTTACCACCAGTTTTTTGATCTCTATAGTAAGCGTTCAGAATAAATCCATCCGGTGATACCTGACCTGCATCTAAAGAATACACGTTCTTCATCATCAGATCCCACATTGGCGATTCCGTATCTACTTTATTGTTTACCCTTAGTACTTTGGTAATCAAAACAGGGCTTTCCTCAGAGAATTCTCCGACTTTATACACCTTATTACTTCCATTGACAGTATATGAATAAGAAACGGCCAAAAGCTGATTCTCATTAAGTTTCTGATTCAATGAAATATATCCTAACTGTGGTTGAAATATAAATTCACTGTTGTTTAATTTTCTGGCTTTGGTATTATAGATAAACTGATCACTGTTATTGTATGGTACTGTACTTCCCGGAAAAGTCTGCCCCTGTAAGATGGTACCATAGTTTTTACCTGCTTCTCTGGTTCCCGCTGCTGCTGATATAGCATCATATAACCCGTTCTGCGAGTTATCCGGCAATGGCGTGGTGCCACCCGGGCCTTCCCCCAGGTCTCTGATCCCGATAATACTTTTCTGATAGGCTAAGTTGCTGTTTCCCTGATCCAGTACCCATACTTCTATTCTTGTAATATTGATGGTAGAATTGATTTGTGGATAATTCTGTAAGGCATCATCATATTTATTAAGAAAATAGTGTCCTAAAAAGAAGTGCTGATTTTCTTCGTAATCAATAGCGTTGACTTTAAAATTATTCATCACACCACCACCCTGTACTACAATATTTCTGGCTTCACCCTGTTGCTGTGAGAGAACGACTGTTCCAAAGGTTTTCCCTAATTGGAATTCTGCTTTCACCCCGAATAAAGATTGGGATCCACGAATTAAACTGGTTGAAAGTGGCATATTTACGTTACCGAATTCAACTCTTTTGATAATTTTATCTTCTCCTCCTTCGCTGGGTTTGTCAACATTTCCAAGACCTTTATTCTGAAGATCTTTCCAGCTTCCTTTTGCCTGCCAAACGAGATTCATTCTGTTTTCAAATGCAAATCCACTCTGGGTATCATAGTTAGCCTTTAACTGAAGGTTCTCTCCTACTTTACCTAATAATCCAAGCTGAATTCTCTGGTCGATATCAAAGGTAAAACTGGTTCTGTTTTGTGGTAGAATAAGTGGATTATCAATCTTCTGATATAATCCTGCAAAATCAATTGAGGCATACCCTGAAGGGATAATCTCAATTTTATTCCCTCCAAATATAGTTTCAAATAATTTGTTGTTGATGAGTAAAGAAGGAATCAGCCCTTTTTTTCTGGCATCACTTCTATCTTTTCTGAAAAGGAGATTGTATTTATCGGATTTTTCCTTGTAATATGCTTTAGTCTGTGTGGCGAGCATGTATTCTTTATACTCTTCAGGAGACATGGCAGTAGGAGGACCGGTTATGGTATTTCCGACTTTGGGATATACATAGTACATCCCGGTTTTTATATCGTAATAGGCCTCATACCTTGTAGGGTCAGCCACTTCGTATTGTTTTCTTATGATCAGTGTGTCTGTCTTTTTCTGCTGTGCAAAGGCACTCACAGACATACACAGGAACGACAGGAACAAAAATATCTTAAAATGCTTATTATTCGCCACCAAATGTTAAATGTTTTTTAAAATTTGTTTAACCAATTCTTCAACTGAGCTATTTGGATTTTGCTTCAATATTCTGTCTGCAATTTTTTCACTCATTCGCTTCGGAATCCCCAAAACTTCTAATGCAGATAACGATTCTTCCTTAATTTTATTATCCACAGGCGCAGAAATGTTCTCACCCGGAACACTGAATTTCTGTACTTTATCTTTAAGATCAACAATAATTCTCTCAGCTGTTTTGGCCCCAATTCCTTTAGCTTTTTGGATCAGCGCACTGTTCTTTGAAAGGATTGCATTAGCAATCTCGTCAAGACTAAGTGTTGACAATAAAATAAGAGCAGAAACAGCTCCTACTCCGTTAACACTTATTAACAGATTGAACATTTCTTTTTCAGAACGAGTGTTAAATCCAAAGAGAAGATGGGCATCTTCACGGATGATCTGCTGAATAAACAGAAAGGTCTGCTGATTAAGAACCAGCGTCTGTGAGGTCATTAAGCTGATTCCCACGTAGTAACCAACTCCTTGTACATTAATTACGGCGTAGGTAGGCGTAAGTTCTTGAACTGTGCCTTGTAAAGAAAATATCATTATTAATTTTTAAAACTCCCAAATATAGCAATTTAAACTAATTAATATTTTCATTTCACACACGAATGCTTTTTAACTTAAATTTTGAAGCGATATTCAATCAATTTATTATAAAAATAAAAGATCACCAAAAAATAAAATTTCTTAAATATTCATTTTATGGTTTAAAATATTTCTTATTTTAACCAAATTACTTTACCACCATACCTCAAGCTGGAGACCAAATGAAAACCCATTATTTTTACTGATAAGCCTTGTGTTGAAATCTGACATCCCTGTAGTCCCCTTAAAACTATCAGACCAATGCGCATAGGTAACAAACGGTCTTAATACCGGTCTTGAATAATATCCGTAATCCCAGGAAATCTGAGGCGAAAATGTGACTTTCTGTAAACTTCCTTCTACTCCTGATCTGTTATTTTTTACATAATCGTTTCCAGCCTCCAAAGCAAGATTAAAATGTTTATTGATATAATACAGATATCGGAAACCCACGCTAAAAAGGTTCCTTGACGCTTTATCGTCGATAATTATTCCATTATTATCGGTATTGCCAATACCAAAATCTCTATATTGGTAGGTAAGAGATGCCTGTACGGCATGTTTTCTTTTATCATCATAAACAAAATTATTAATCACATCAAAGGAATTGGCCCTATCAAGATTATACATTATTTTATCGCCTGCATTTTCCGTTATTGTTTTTCCTGTGTAAGTATTATCGGTAATGGAGCTTCCTTTCCTGAAAATTACAGTGGAAGTATTTGTGATATTCTTTTGGGAATAAGTCCACCAACCTCCGACAGCGTAGCCTGTAGAGCGTGGTGTATTTGTAATATCATTTTGAGTTTTCACACTATACTGTCCTAAAAGATTAAGTTTGGAGTGTTCCGAGACCGGAATGTCCAGATATCTGAAATCCGTTACATAGGAGTGAGCGTCATTATTTCCGTATTTAAATCTCATCACGGCCAGATTCAAGGTACCGGAGTTTTTGACCTGATAATTCTCTAATCCAATTCCTAACTGAGAATTTTGAGCAGAATTGATCCAAAAATAATCTAACATTTCTACATTTCTACGATCATAGTATCTCTTTCCAATCCAAATGCTGGCATTTTTAACGACTTTGTTTATTTTACCATACAATTGAGCGGTTTCGGGAAACTGCTTATAGTTGTCTCCACCGAAAGGAATATACTTAGACATCATGTAGGTGACTTCATACAGATTAACGGAATCTTTGTTTTTGTATCGGTAATTGAATTGAAATTCGGCATAATGGTTGGCTTCATTACCCATTCTGAATTTATGAACGTTATCCGGAGTTATAAAATTGACCATCTGACCTCCTTCTGTCCATCCAAAACCTGTTCTTAAATAGCCATTGGAAGAGAGTTCATGTGATTTAAAATTAATTTTTTGCGCATACAATAATGATCCTGTTGCCAAAAAAAACAGGTATCCTGATCTTGCAAGTGTTCTTTTTTTCATAGTCGTTTCTCAATAGTGTTTTTCTAAGAAGAACCAACTAAAAACAATACAAACTCCCCAACAGAAGAGAACATCTGCTATTTAAAAGAATCTAAGAATGTGAGTGGAATTATCTAAGTCTGATTATTGAAACATTGTACGCTTCCTTTCGGATCAATCATTATGCTTTCTATGATCAACTTATAACAAAACGATTTTATCCGCCCGAAAACTTTTTTTCCTTTTTCATGCATTTGTATTTTTGTGTTTTTAGTACGTCTTTGTGTTTTATAAACCTAAGATATTAAATAATCTTATCCATTTAAAAAAAACAATAACATTTCATAAGAAACGATGTATCAATATACTTTTTGCATTTTCAGCTCTAAAAACCAAGATACAATTTGAATCAAAATAACAAAAAATAGTAAAAAAAATTAACCTCTATTTTTTGCCACATCACAAAAACAAGCATTCCAATACTCCTATTTTGTCCTTCGATAAGGTTTAATCATATACAAAAACAAAAAAACCAGACGAATATTCGTCTGGTTTATCCCGATTTTACAATCGTTTATTTGTTACGCTTTCTTTTCTCTTCTTTGAGCATCAAGAACTGCGATAGTGGCAAGATTCACAATCTCATCTACACTGGAACGCATCTGAAGTACGTGTACCGGCTGCTTTAATCCCATTAAGATAGGTCCGATTACCTGTGCAACCTTCATTCCTCTTAGAATTTTGTATGATAAGTTGGCACTTTCAAGATTCGGGAAGATAAATGTATTGGCAGGTGTTGTTCCTAATTTTGAGAAAGGATAGTCACTTAAATGATCAGCATTCATGGCAAAATCCGGTTGAATTTCACCGTCTACGATCATTTTAGGATACTTCTCATGAAGAATACTTACTGCCTTCGCTACTTTCTTGGATGTTTCAGAGATGGCAGCAAAGTTTTCAAAACCAAGCATTGCAATTCTTGGCTCGATCGCGAAAGACTTCACTGTAAACTCCGCCATTTTAGCAATATTCACAAGATCTTCTGATGTAGGATTCTGGTTGATAGAAGTATCTGCAAAGAAAATAGGTTTCTTTTCAGACAGGATCATCATCATCGCCGCCACTTTATCTACTCCTTTATCTTTTTCAATAACTTCCAAAACAGGACGTAATACTGAGGTATAATTTTTAGAGAATCCAACGATAAGACCGTCAGTATCTCCATGCTTAAGCATTAAAGGTCCGAAGTAATCTCTCTGGCGAACATATCTTTTCGCTTTGTACTCGTTCATTCCTTTTCTCTGACGAAGTTTCCAAAGGGTTTCTCTGTATTTCTTTCTGTTTTCTTTCTGATCGTCATCGCTTGGATCAATGATTGGAATGTCAAGGTTAATTCCATAACGATCCATTTGTTCCTTGATGTATTTTTTATCTCCTAAAAGACTTGGATAAGCAATTCCTTCTTCATAAAGAATCTGAGCAGCCTTCAACACATTATATTCTTCTGCATTTCCAAGGGTAATTCTTTTTGGGTTAGACTTGGCACGGCTCTGCATCATTCTTACCAACCTTTCGTCTCTGCCCATTCTGTCCAGAAGCTGGTGTTCATATTCTTCGAAATCCGAGATTGTCTTTCTGGCAACACCACTTTCAATAGCAGCTTTTGCTACAGCACTTGAAACTTTCGTGATCAGTCTGTTATCAAATGGTTTTGGAATAAAGTAGTCTCTTCCGAATTGCAGACTTTGAACGTTATAAGCTAGAATTACAGCTTCAGGTACCGGCTCTTTTGCCAGATCAGCAATAGCATGCACCGCTGCCAATTTCATTTCTTCATTAATTCCTGTAGCCTGAACATCCAGTGCACCACGGAAAATATAAGGGAATCCCAATACGTTATTTACCTGGTTAGGATAATCGCTTCTTCCTGTTGCCATGATCACGTCTTTACGGGTTTCAAGGGCAAGGTCGTAAGCAATTTCCGGATCCGGATTAGCCAAAGCAAATACAATAGGATTTTCACCCATGCTCAACAACATTTCGGGAGTCATTACATTTCCTTTGGATAATCCAACGAAAACATCAGATCCTTTTACAGCATCTTCTAATGTTTCTATATCTGTATTAGCAATGAAATCTAATTTTTCAGGCGTAAGGTTTTCTCTTTTGTGGTTAATTACCCCCTTACTGTCACACATCAGGACGTTTTCTTTTTTCAATCCTAATGAAATATAAAGCTTAGTACAGGCAATAGCAGCAGCACCGGCTCCATTCACTACCATTTTTACTTCACCAATATTCTTATTGGCAATCTGTAGTGAGTTGATCAATGCGGCAGCAGAAATAATTGCAGTTCCGTGCTGATCATCATGCATTAAAGGAATATTCAATTCCTCTTTCAGCTTTTGCTCAATATAAAATGCTTCAGGAGCTTTAATATCTTCAAGGTTGATTCCTCCAAAGGTTGGAGCAATTCCTTTTACAATTTCAATAAATTTGTCTGGATCTTTTTCATCAATTTCGATGTCAAATACGTTGATATCTGCAAATATTTTGAATAAAAGACCTTTCCCTTCCATTACCGGTTTTGAAGCCTCAGCACCAATATCTCCAAGTCCAAGTACAGCAGTACCGTTAGAAATTACAGCGACCAGGTTCCCTTTTCCTGTATAATCATATACGGTTTCCGGTTTATCGTGAATTTCCATACAAGGAACTGCTACTCCCGGAGAATATGCCAATGACAAATCTCTCTGAGAAGAGTGTGGCTTTGATGGGATAACTTCTATTTTTCCTTTGGGTTCTGCTTTATGATAATCTAACGCGGCCTGGCTAAAGTTCTTTTCGTCGCGGTGGTTTTTACTTGACATAAAATTTCGTTTTTTGTTAGAGTATATATTTAATGTGGTAATCTACTAAGCTTTCAATTGGTTTCTGAACAACATGTCCCACATTTAAATGAAGTTCTGTAGCAACAGAACGTAGAATATTTTCGTAATAATAAGCAATAGAGCCGATGAAATTAATCTCAGCATCTTTAGCTTCATGATAAGGCAAAACCTGGTATTCGAAGAAGCTTTTCATTTCTTCAAAAACCATATCCCTGAAATAAGGATGATCTTTTCTTTCGATCACAAATTTGGTAAAATTAGCCAAATAAGCATTTGGCCTTGGAGCGTGATACATATTTTTCAATGCATCTTCTACGGTAAGATTGTAGTCTGCTTCGAATTCGGTATGAAGATCAGACGGCAGTTTTTTCATAAAATATCTGCGAACGAGTTGTTTTCCGATCGCGCTTCCGCTTCCCTCATCTCCAATCAGGAATCCAAGGGATGGCAATTCTATTTTCAGATTTTTACCGTCAAAATAGCAAGAGTTTGAGCCTGTGCCCAGAATACAGACAATTGCCGGTTTTCCGCTGTAGGCAGCATAGGCAGCGGCCATCAGGTCTTCTTTTACAATAATCTCAGCTTTTCCAAATACTTTCTGAAGCTCTTCTTCTATGGTTTCACAATTCTTTTGCACTCCACATCCTGAGCCATAAAAATAGACTTTGGTAATTGAATTTCTCACCAACATCAGGTTGCTGTTCTTCTGAATTTCAGGAGCGATAAGTTCTCTATTGATAAAATTCGGATTAAAGCCGATGGTTTCTGTTTTCAGAAAAACTTTCTTAAAGTCATCAAGAATTACCCAATCCGATTTAGTAGAACCACTATCTACAATAGCAACCATATTTTAGATTTTAATTTAAGGATGCTAAATTATGAATTTATCTTCAATTAGCATTTAAAAACAACCCGGAAGCTGTCTAAAATCACGAATGTTTTATATCAGTCTTTTTTTCGTTAAACTGCAAAAGCCAGTCTTCAATCTCATCTTCAAGATAAGAAGTCTGTAGTACCATTGCATTAATAAAATCATCGGGTACAGGTTCTCCTTTGGAGTTTTCAAGATTCCAAAGTTCATTAGACATATTTTCGTACTCAGAATACACTCGTTTGAAGCGGGAGTTTTCTTTTTCAAGAGCCTCAATATTTTTCTGTTGAAGCTGGAATTTTCTGTATTTGTTTTGACGTTTCATACAAATATTATTATCAATTGGATCAAAAAATGTTGGAGAGTATGCCTTCAACCGTGCATTACAAGATAGAAAAAACCATTAACACAAGAATTTGAAAATGAATTTATTATCAGGTTATTGTACATCATTCTGTTGATTAAAATTAGACATAATTTTTATTTAAAAAAATATTTTAACAACTTTTTTCAGTGTTTAACATATAGTTATAAATTTGCATATCCATATTATGAAATGTTATGTTTATCAATAGACATTATTCATTATTGACGAAACTAACACTACTGATTAAAAATGGTTTTTATACAAAACATTCTAAACATCAGTTTAATACGGAAATATTTTCAAGTTTTATTTTAAATTAAATGAAAGAAATACTTATACGCCAGAAACAGGTTCTGTTCTTTATCGTGGCAGGAGGACTGAGTGCTATTGTAGAAATTGGCAGCTTCAAGATATTCAGTACTTACCTTCCTCATTTTCTCGCAAAAGAAACGAATTTTCATGGGATCCATTATCCATTGAGTAATATCTTTTCGACGAGCTGCGGAATTATCACCAACTATTTTCTGAGCATTTGGTTTGTTTTCGAAAGAGGTAAGCATTCCAAGAAAAAGGAATTTGTCTATTTTATGGCCGTTTCATTCGTATCAACTTTATTAAGCTTAGGATTCTTCCAGATATTTTACAGTTTAATCTTTAAGGATAATATCAATTTATTTTTTTATACCTTGAGCCCGGAAATAATCAGTAAAATTGCAGCAATATTGCTGGTTTCCATTCTTAATTATTCGGTAAAAAAGAAAGTAATTTTTAACGGTTAAGTAGTGACAAAAATTTTAAATCATCTCTGGCGACTTTGGCTGTTTGTGTTAGCATTTGTTTTAACCATCACTCTTGGTATCCCTGTTTATATTTTATCTTTTAATAAAAAGCATTATAAATATGCTTATCAATTCATCCGTCTCTGGTGTTTCGGAATATTTTACGGAATGGGTTTCAGGTATGATCTCATTAAGCTTTCCGAACAAAAAATGGACAAAAACATCCCGTATGTTTTCATATCCAATCATACCTCGATTATGGATATTATGCTGGTTTGTATTTTATCTCCGGATCATCCGATTTGTTTTGTAGGAAAAAAAGAACTTGTCAAGATTCCTATTTTTGGAACGATATATAAAAGGATATGTGTAATGGTAGACAGAAGCAGTGCAAGAAGCCGGGCCGATGTATACCGCAGATGTGCTGAAAAAATGGAGGAAGGGAACAGCGTTGCCATTTTCCCTGAAGGAGGAGTTCCTGATGATACCTCTGTTCTTTTGGATGACTTTAAGGATGGGGCATTTATTTTATCCTCAAAACACAACTCCCCTATTGCTGTTTACACGTTTATTGGGTTGAAAGAAATGTTTCCGTTTGACAATGCTAAGGGGCACCCCGGTACTGTAAAGGTGTATTTCAATGGAGTCATAGATACTACACATTCTCCAAAAGACTCAAAATCAATAAGTTTCGAAGAAATAAAAAAAACCTTAGTTAAGTATTCCGTTTAACGGAAATAGTTATATTTGTTGTGAAATCTTTAATAAATATGTCAAATTATTCTAAACAAACCAATTGGGCACAATTCATTCCTTTGGTTACTGTATTCTTCTTTTGGGGATTTGTAGCGGCCAGTAATGATATTCTGATCCCAGTTTTCCAAAAAGCCTTCAATTTAACCCAAACTGAGAGTATGCTGGTACAGATCTGCTTTTATGTTGCATATACTGTAGGCTCTTTAATCTACATGGGTATTTCCAAAAGTATTCGTCAGGATTTGATTAACAAAATCGGATATAAAAACGGGCTTATTCTGGGATTGCTTATTTCTGCATTGGGGACATTGTTATTTTACCCTGCTGCCAATCTGAAATCTTTCCCACTAATGATCTCAGGATTATTTATTGTAGGTTTAGGCTTCTCTCTTCAGCAGATTGTTGCCAATCCGCTTGCCATTGAGGTAGGTCCTACGGAAACAGGATCTCAAAGGTTAACGATGGCCGGAGGAATCAACAACCTGGGAACGACGATCGGACCTCTTATTGTTGCATTTGCTATTTTCGGTTCTGCTTCGGCAGCCAACACGGAAGCCAGTATCGAGAGTGTGAAAATTCCTTATCTAATTTTGGGAGTTGCTTTTGTATTGGTTGCAATAATGCTGAAGTTCTCATCTCTTCCTGCTGTAACGCCAACAAATGTTGAAAATACAGATGATTCAACTCCGGGAGAGCATAAAAGTTCAGCGTTTCAGTACCCTCAATTGGTAATGGGAATGATTGCTATCTTTGTGTACGTTGGAGTGGAAGTTTCTACAGCCAGTAACCTTCCTGCCTATATGGAGAAAAACTTAGGTTTTGAAACCAAAGATGTAGCGCCATATGTTTCTTTATATTGGGCATCACTTATGATTGGCCGTTGGACGGGTGCCGTGGAAGCATTTGACGTCAATGCAGGTTTTAAAAAGATACTAAGATTCCTGGCTCCATATCTTGCATTTGGTGTATTTTTATTTGTGAACGCAATTGCCAAGCATGATCTTTCACCATTTTATGTGTATGGTTTTGTTATCATCGCCATGATTATTTGTGATATCATGAGTAAAGGAAATCCTGCAAGAATGCTTTTGATTTTCTCAGTAGCAGGAATAGCAGCATTGCTAACAGGTATGTTTACAACAGGAATGATTTCTGTGTATGCATTCACAAGTGTAGGTTTATTCTGCTCAACGTTATGGCCATGTATTTTTGCGCTGGCTATCAACGGTCTTGGAAAGCATACCAATCAAGGGTCAGGATACCTGATTATGATGATTATGGGAGGTGGTCTTGTAAGTCTTTTACAAGGATACGTAGCAGATGTTATCAATATCCAGTTTAGCTATATCGTGGGTGTTATTTGTTTTGCTTATCTTGCATTCTATGCAATCCGTGTAACCGGTATTTTAAAAAGCCAGGGAATTAGCCTGGATCATATATCTAAAGGCAATGGTCATTAACAGTACGAAAATAATATATAAAAAAAGAAGTTGGGCAGGTTTATTACTTGCCCAATTTCTTTTGTTTTACCTTTTCTCAAAGTCTTCACTGATGATTTCTTTTTTTGAAAATTTCTTTGAATTTCAAAAAGGATTTCATCAAATTCTATTCAGTTGGATTCCATTTTCTGTGGGAGATCTGCTCTACTTTATACTGGGAGGTTTTATTGTGTATCTTTTCATTTCTTTATTCAACAAGAAGCGTAGAAACGGCTCTCTTCTGAAGATGTTGATCATGGTCAATATCTTCTATTTTGTCTATCAGATATTTTGGGGAATGATGTATTTCCAGACTCCGATCATTAAAAAACTGTCGAGCCAGGAGAAGCCGGAGACAGAAAAGGCTAAAAAACTGGCGTTGCGTTATCTTGAAAAATGCAAGCTCACCAGAGAATCCGTGCATGAAGATCAGAAAGGAGTCTTCATGATAACGGATCTAAAGTCCATACAACAGGAAATTTTGCAACAACAGGCCAAACTCCCTCATTATATCTCAGATAAAACAACAACGCAAATTTTGGCCATTAAACCGAGCTTGTTTAAGAATGTCATGAGTTTTACCGGAATACTGGGATATTACAATCCTTTTACTGCTGAAGCTCAATATAATTCTGAACTTCCTTCTATATTCATTCCTTTTACTACAGCACATGAAAGCTCTCATCAATTGGGCTTTGCCAGGGAGCAGGAAGCTAATTTTGTGGGATACCTGATAGGCATCAATTCCAGTAATACGGATCTGAGATATAGTACAGAGTATTTTACATTGAAAAGTCTTCTAAGGTTTATTGTTGAAGAAGATCCTGAATTTGTAAAATCTGTTCTTACTAATTATTCATCTGCAATGAAAAGAGACAGGATTTATGAAAAAAAATTCGCGTTTACTCACCAGGGGTGGCTGGATGACTTCTTCGGATATACTAATAATCTGTTTCTTAAGAGCAATCAACAGGAAGGTTCGGTGACCTATTCTTACTTTATTGACCTTCTTCTCAACTATGAAAAATAGGCATAAAAAAAGAATCGTATCAGGCGATACGATTCTAAAAACACAAATGATGAAAAAAAATTTATTACCTTGACTTGTTCCCTCATTCAAGGCGATGTAAAAGTACGACATATTTTATAAATACAAAAACATTTCTATCCTTTTTTAAAACTTTATGAAAACTTTATGATTTTTTAAGTTTTTTTGAGTTCAACCGATACTAACATTATCATAATCAATCGTTCTATCCAACTATAAAAACACACTTAAAAGTATACTTAAAGTACAAAAACGCCATTAAATCAAACATTTGTTTAATAATTAAATATTCCAGTTATTCTATATTTTTCATGAATGAAAAATTGGAGTTATCTTCATTATAATTAAAAATATTTTTAAAAATAAATGCTCTTTAGTTCATTAAACTTTTGAAGTTTTTTCTACTCAAAATCTTAGAAAGATATTATTATTGGACGCAATAATTTAAGATTGGAATCTTAGAAATAAGGTATTTCTGTGTATAATATCCTCCGGTTAAGCCATCAGAAAGATTAAATTGTTTGAAAATAGAAGACCTATTCCAATAATGAAAGCTAATTCTTTATCAATTTTTAAAAGCAAGTGATTTATAGTATCTGGACAGATAATCATAAATAATCATCTCAAACAACCGCTGATTTGAAATAAACAACCGGTTGACATGCATATGAAATACACTTGGAAAAAAGGTTTGAATAGCGTCTGGGTTGTTACTTTTTATATATTGTAACACCTCTTCACACTCATTTATATTCTTTTGAATAATCTTCTTGAAAGGCATGTAATCATCGGATTCGACAAATTCTGAATATTGAGAAGTAAACACCCTGTACTTCTTATCCAACTGACTGTTCAGTCTCTTATCTGCATTAAATTCCTTTTTAAAAGACTGATTACCATGGCCTGCCCACTCTACTTTTTCGTGAATCGTTAACCCTAAATAATCTAACATTTTATCGATATGAAAAAGGGCGACCATAATTTTCTCTTCATCATCAAAGTGCAGATACTCCCGAAGTATTTCATTGCTGCTCTTCCAAAATAAAAATTCAGCTGCTTCAATAGTTTGCTCTCCGTACCGCTCAACTTCCCTTTTATAGACATCTACTAAAAATTCCGAAATCTCTCCGGAATCGATATGCTCCTGCAAACAATCAGTGATCAGTGACAGAACTTTACTAAAATGATGAATGTCCGAAAGTTCGAAACGCAGCCGAAGATGAATTTTTGGATCATTATACCGTATAAAGAACCATTTTCTTATTAAGTCTTCTTCCTGCAATTTTTGCAGTAAAGGGTTCACAGCTTCTTCCAAAATAACATCCGCTGTTTTCACTCCTGTATAAATTTTGATATACAGCCATTCACTTCCTGGAATAAACGTTCTTTTTATCAACATTTTATTTTAATTTATACATTGGAAAGATAAATTCACGCTTAAAATCTTCATTATGATTAAACAGACATTCTTCTATAACAATGGTCTTCTTACTTTGAATGGTTTGAATAAGGAGCTTTGCCATATCGTAATTTTCAAGGTTCATCGTTACAGTATGATCAA
This sequence comes from Chryseobacterium lactis, assembly GCF_003815875.1. Taxonomy (NCBI): domain Bacteria; kingdom Pseudomonadati; phylum Bacteroidota; class Flavobacteriia; order Flavobacteriales; family Weeksellaceae; genus Chryseobacterium; species Chryseobacterium lactis. The sequence goes on along the minus strand of NZ_CP033924.1, from coordinate 2,058,900 downwards.
ACTCTATCCATTGTATCCATACAGGAATTTTTCTTTTAATTCTCCAGTTTGTAATTTGATTTAAAAATTGTTTCTTCTCACAACCTTTACTCACCAAAAAAGAAATATCTTTTTCACTTAGTTTCCATCGAGCTTTTGAAAGAATACTATTTTTATATTCTACTCTGGGTAAAAAATTATATATTTTATCCAGCCCTTCCCAGCTGAAAGATAGTCCGGATCTATGATCCTGTGAATGAAAATCTGATAAGAAATGATATACAGGTAAAGTATTTGTAAAGTAATTATGAGCATTAGTAAGGCAAGGCTTAATTTCCTTATTTAACCTCTTAGACCGCAATACAATCTTATTGTTTTTCAAAGAAATTAACAGATCTTCTACCGGTATCTGGTTTTCTTTTGGCACTACAGATTGCGCTAAATATGGAATTTCGTATTCTCTTAAAGTTGGCCTTCTTATAATATTTCCTATTCGCGCTTCGGGTAAATGTATAACTTCCGCCAGGATATGATCCGGATTTAATTCTTTTTCCTTTACTGTGATTCTTTTTGTTAATTCACTTATTTCAGTTTTTTCAGAACAAAATCTGCCTAACAAGTTTCCAGCACTGCTCCCACTACTCCCTTTTAAATATAATTTTTCACTATGATTTTCAGATACAATTTCAGCCATAAAAGACAGCGTATCCGGTATAAGATCCCAATTTTCTGCAAAATCTATAAAATCTTCATCTGTTAATTGAATGGTATTCTGATTTTCAAGTAAAGCATCCTGCACTTTTTTGTTCAGAATTTTACTCACCGGATTGATCTCAATAATTAAATTTTGTGGTTGTTTCGAAAAATCTAAATCGTCAAGATATGGATGAATACCATCGGCAGAAAGATTTTGTCTGTAGCCAATTCCGACTTCAGTATCCAGAACATAACTCAAAGGTAGTTCCTGACCTTCAAATCTCTCACTAAAAACTCTTTTGAACTTTTCAAAATGACTGTCTTTTCGGGACAAAGTAATTTTATTTAAAAAACCGATTCCTTTTTTTAATTCTTTCTTCCAATCCGATGATAAAGAAAATTCATTTTTATTGTAAAGATCTGTTTGAAAAATATATTTCTGTTCATATTCTGTTGTAAAAGCCTTGATGAGTTCTTCGATCTCAGCATAAAGAAAAGGGTCATTTCCAATATTTTGATCTAGCCCGCTTAGTTTTTCCTTTATTAAAAGTAATCTCTTACTTTCAGTATCAGCATCTATTCTATTCAATACAGAAATCAGAATATCGAGAAAGTCTTTTCCTGAAACATTGGGCTCCATTTCACTTACCAGAACCTGATTCTCTATTAATTCATTTATAAATTCTTCGGCATCTTCTGATGCAATATCTTCATTAACAAGAACCCCGGAAAGTTGCTTAATCGTTCTTCCTTCTTTTGAAAAGTCTAATATTTTTTGCAATTCGTCAGAAATAGGAGCTGATGATATGATATAGTCTCTCTTCCCTTTATCATATTGATATTCAATATAACGAATCTTGGTCCCAATGCGATAAATGCTATTATTAGGATAAAATAATAAGCAGTTTCTGATATGTTCTGTTTTAATAAATTGATAAGCCAAACCTACAAGGAAATGCATGTCCAGTTTAGTATCTCTTATTTTCTCTGAAAGGGAATGATTCTGCTCAATTTTGTTGTCTTCAAAATTACCTAACCCCACATCAGAAAATAAACCGAAAGGAGTACATCTGGTAGTCATTCGGCTATAATATTTCAATAGAGTATTTTTAAGTTTTTGATCCTGCTTTGATGCCAGATCTTTCCCGGAAAGCCATTGTTTAATCTCATTGTATAGATATGGGGAGGCTAAATAAATGGCTTCCTGAAATACTCGATGAGTACAAATACCTGTCAACTCATCATGAGAAATCTCTTCTTGATTGAACGTCTCTTCAAACTTCTTGTATGAAAATAAGGGAGTACGTACAATAAATTTATCAAAAAATTGATAGGGAAAACGAGGCATTTTATTTTTTTGTATTTTCTTTTGGCTGATAGTCCGGATGTCCCAACTGCCAGAAAGCAAAGGCAAAAATATCTGAAAGATTCGAATGCGCATGAGCTGCAGTGGTATTCATGCCGTGCCCACCTTCATAGTCCACCTGAAGTAATACAGGATTTTTTGACGCATTAGCCGCTTGCAGTTTTGCAGCAAATTTCACAGGCTCCCAGACAAATACTCTAGGGTCATTTATTCCACCCGTTATAAAAGTTGCCGGATAACGGACTCCTTTTTTGATATGTTGATAAGCATCCATTTCCAATAAGGCTTTAAATCCTTCAGAATCTTTAGTTGAACCATATTCATCTGCACTACTCGTAGAGGAGAGTACATCTCGTAAAGCATTAGTCGTTGGAACCTCCAGAATTGCAGCTTTAAACAAATCCGGTCTTTCAGTTATTGCTCGTCCTACTGTAATTCCTCCTGCACTAGCTCCCCAGATTGCCACTTTATCTTTTGAGGTATATTTTTCATTAATTAAATAATCCGTACAATCAATTAAATCTTTCCATGAATTAGGCTTAGTTTCTTTATATCCTCCCAAACGCCATTTTTCTCCTTTTTCTGCACCTCCTCTTACATGGGCAATCGCAAAAACACCTCCTTCTTTTACCCATAATAAATACATCCTTGCAAAAACCGGATTTCTAGATATTCCATAAGCTCCGTAAGCATCTATTAAAACAGGGTTCTTCCCATTCCTTTTACTATTTTTATTATAGATAAGAGACAATGGTATTTCTTCACCATCTCTTGCTTTCACAGTAATTTCCTCAACTACGATATCTTTAAATTCCGGATATTCTGTGGTAGGAGCTATATTCTCTGTAAAAAAGGAATTTGTATTCAGCTCATATTTGAAACGTTGTTCTTCATTTGCCCAACCGGAACAGCTAACCCACAGATCCGAAAATTCTTTCCCTTTTGCTTGTAAGCTGATGCTTCCCGATGGATATGGAAGCTTGATAGGAGTATCTTTACCATCTTTATATAGGTATAGTTTCGCTTCTACTCCATTTTTGATAGTTGTGTAGTAGATCCCATCTTTAGTTATTCTATACTGACCAATAACTTCATCTTTTCTTTCAGAAACCAGGGTTATAGGATTTCTGAAATTTGGTTTTTCAAAATTAGTTTTACAAAGAGTGTAATTTTGAGAATTATACTGAGATAAAAAATACATTTCCTTATCAGCAAGCTGTAAAGATCTTACCTTATCATCTTTATCATAAAGAGGATTCCATGTTTTTTTATCTTTTAATAAATCTTGTTTTGAAATTATAAATGTTTGCCTGTAATAACTGTTATCAAGCAGCATTACTGTGTAGTACTTCTCATTATCATCTAAGATAATGGGAGGTTTATTTTCATCTAATTTTAATTCAGGATTATTTTTAGTAGAAAAAATATCCTTTAATTCTTTTGGGTTAGTTCCTATTTTATATAAAATAATCTGTGTATTCTTATAGAAGTCACGAGATCTTACATCATTAAGAGGAAAATAAGTGTAAAAAAAACCAGAATTATCATCAAGCCAATATATTCCACCAACATTAGCAGGCATTGTATTACTTATAATTTCAGGGCGGATATATTTATCCTTAACCTCCATAATAACTACTTCTGCCAATTCCTTTCCTTTTTCAGCCATGGCAATAGCTATCTTATCTCCTTTGTGACTTGGACTAATATAATTGATTATGTATTCGTGATTCCCATCAGAGTTTCTGAAATTTGTAGGGTCGAAAAGAAACTCTTCTTTTCCAGAAAATCCTTCTCGATAATAAAGCTTGGCAGTTTTTTCATTACTACTTTTCTTCAGGTAAAAATATTTATTATTACTTGTAATTTTTAAGTCAGATACAGAAAATCCTTGTCTACCATCAAATCCTAATCTTTGTTCCAGATAGTAACGCCTTTTGGGAATTTGATTAAGCAGAGAATTGGTATATTCGGTCTGTGTTTTCATCCATAATTTTGTAGAAGGATTTTCCAAATCTTCCAAATTTCTGTACTGATCCACCACCTTAGTTCCAAAATACTCCTCGGTTACCGGAAAAGATGGAGCCGGATTACTTTTCTGGCCATGTACAGAAATTAAATAAAAAAAAGTAATGATAAGTATTAATTGCCTCATGCTCCTAACGTATTATTGTCTCAGGTTTTTGAGGAATAAGTGTTGGAGGTTCATCTCCACCGGTATTAAAATTCATTTCACGACCACCTCCGCCTCCGGTGATAGTCTTCATGTTATTAATTTTCATGATTTGTGTTTTTTTCAATGATAATTTTTTTCCTTGTTCAATTGTTTTTTTCATGATAATATATTTAAAACATTGTGACAAATAAAAGAATATTTTTCAAGTTTACCATAAAAATGAACCCTAGATTTATAAATTCATATTTTAATTACTTCAAAAAAAATTCAATATCAGTCAATTACATTTTTATTGACACAGTCTAGTAGTGATTTTTTTTTAGCAATAAAAATGTAAATTTGTCACTGTATTTATGAGATGATGAAATATTTTTTTTTATTTATAATATTATTTAGCAGTTTCATTACTGCACAACAGAACAAAACTGATAGCCTGGATGAACTGAAATATTCAGAACTGAAGGATAAAATCTATGATCACTTTCAGCATAATAGAATTTCTGAAGCCGCTCAAATAGCAAAATATTATCTCCAGAGAGCAAAAAAAGAAAAAAATACTCTCGAAATAGCGGAAGGTTATAATCTTGTTCATTTCGATGCAGATTTTCCAACAGCTCTACTATATATTGATAGTATGGCTTCAATCACAAACAATATAAAAGGTGGTTTGTATCCCGCACGCACTTATCTCATCAAAGGAGGTCTATATTACACGCACAACAACTTAAAGGCAGCACTGGATAATTACATTTTGGGACTTAAATATGCAAAAGAACAAAATGATAAAAAGCAAATCGCTTATGCTAATATAAATATTGCCTATATCAATAATTATATAGGTAAAAATATTGAAGCTGCAAAAGTTTTCAGATATTATCTTTATCATAGGGATAACATAATAGATGATCAACAGAGCAGCCAGATGCGCTTAGCTTTAATAAGTTGTTATCTGGAAATGAATAAACTAGATTCTGCTAATATCTTAATTAATGAAGGACAAAAATTAGCGCTCATCAATAAAAATAAATACGAGCCATATCTCTATTCGTATTTATCCGGAAGCTACGATCTTAAGGTAAAAAATTACGATACTGCAATCACCAAATTAAACAATGCCTACAATTATTTTTCTAAATCCGGCGAAAATAGCAGTGCTAATTACAGTCTTTACAATCTTGGAAAATCTTATGAAGGAACAAAAAATAAAGAAAAAGCTTTAGAGGCTTATATTAAATTAGATTCCAGTGTACAAAAACATGACTTAGTATTTCCTGAACTTCGGGAGGCGTATACTTTTCTAGTAGATTATTATAAGGAAAAAGGAAATAAAGAAAAGCAATTGTATTATATCGATCGATTCCTAAAAGTCGATAAGAAGCTTGATGAACAAGTTCTTTACCTATCTACAGAATTACCAAAAAAATATGATACTCCTAACCTCTTACAGGAAAAAGAAAATATTATAGAAGATCTAAAGACAAGAAAAAACATTCTGTACATTTCTGTCAGCCTACTGATAATAACTCTTTTATTGGTTATATATCTCTATTTCAAATCTAAAAAGAAAGAAAGAGAGCAAAGAAAAATTGCACAGGACTTAATCAGTTGGGTTGAAAAGAGAACTCTTGAAGAAAGCAATATAAAAAATGAAGCCAAAGATACTGAAATAGCTCATATACCAACTCCGGAACAAAGTGAACAAGATGATAAGGCCTCTAAAATCATATCTGAAGAGGTCATTCAATTTATATTACAAGAATTGAGAATATTTGAATCCAGAGAGCTTTTTCTGAAAAAAGGGATCACTTTAGCCAGCTTGGCAAAAAATATAAAAACAAACACAGCTTATTTATCAGAAATAATCAATACTCATAAAGGGAAAAACTTTGCTACCTACCTGAATGATCTTAGAATTGATTTTGCTCTAAACAGATTGGTAAAAGATAAGAAGTTCCGTTCCTATAAAGTAGCTGTCATTGCTGAAGAATTGGGATATAATAATGAACAGGCTTTTTCTTTGGCTTTTAAGAAAAAAACAGGCACTACTTTGTCTATGTACATTAAAGAAATCAACAATATAGACGACAAAAAAAGAATTAAATAACTAATTGTCAATTATTTAAATCCTACAACCTTATAAAAAACCATTATAAATTTATAAATCTAAAATCTTAAAGCTTTTTTTGAGATTCAGACTTTTGTATGTTTGTTTCAGGTAAAAGCCTGAAATGTGGTTACAATCCATATTGTGTAGAATTGGAAGACTGGAGTAAAAATCCTTTGAAACAAAAAGCAATACAGTATTACAACCTGAAAATCTGTTACAAAAATAAAACATCGTAAAATAAAATATTGAAACTCAAATCAAATCTACCAACACCCGCTTATATCTCACTAATAAAAGAAAAAAATTTTTGTTTATTTAAAACATCTGTGTATTTTAGATAAAAATATTAATATGATTTTTGACAAACTAATAAACTATCTGAAACTTGACAAACAGGAATTTATTTTCCAGTTCAATTCTCATCCCAATTACCCATCAGCACTGGCGTTCAGTGATACTTTAAACTTTTTGGGTGTAAAAAACGATGCCTATGAACTTGATAAAGAATATTGGGACGAACTTCCGGAAGAGTTTATAGCCATTGTTGAAAATTCTTTCTCTCTGGTAAAAAAATCAGGAAATAGTTATTCTGTGTATTCTGAGAAAGCAAAAACACTCAACAAAGAAGAACTTTATAAAAATTCTACTGACTTTGTACTGTTATTTGAAAAAACTGAAAGTGCAGAAAATAAATCGGCATTCGACTTCAAACCGATTCTGTATGCTCTTTTTGCCGTTATCCTTATTTATTCTGCGATAAGCCAAACCATCACTGAAGCCATTTTTAACCTTCTTTCATTAGCAGGAGTGTATATTTCACTTGAAATTTTTAACCAAAAATTCGGAAATGTTTCAACTGTAATCGGGAGCATTTGTGGTGGAGGCGGAAGCGCTGCAGCTAGCCAAACAACAAATTCCTGTGATAAAATTATAAAGCAGGATAAAACCAGTATTTTAGGTTTAAAATTTGCAGATTTCTCGTTGATTTATTTTACAGGAATTGCAGTATTAGGGTTATTTTTACCCACAACAGCTTATATTGTGAAAGGATTTACTTTTGTTTCCATTATAGCAATTGGGTATTCTCTATACATTCAGGCTTTCGTGGAGAAAGCATTTTGTAGAGTTTGTCTGTTGATTATTTCAATTTTAGTAGGACAACTGGTAATCAGCATTCTATTTTTCCAAAATTCACCTTTAGGAATAGGCGCATTTCTATTAACGGCTATTTTATGGGTACTTATTTTTTCCGCTGTTTTATATTTTAATACCCTGCTTGAACAAAAAGAAGTACTTCAAAAATCCAACGCAAAAAATCTTAGATTTAAAAGAAACTACGAGCTTTTTAAAAGTCAACTCTTAGAAAAGGAAAAAGTAGAATTTCAGAATACTGAAACTTTTGTAGTGGGAAAAAAAGATTCTCCGCTTCGTATCTCCATCGTTTCCAATCCTTATTGCGGTTTCTGTAAAGATGCTCATAAATTGGCAGAAGGACTTTTAGAAAAGTATCCTAATGATATTTCTTTACAAATGAGATTCAATTATACTCCGGACAGAGCCAACGAAAAGTACACTCATTTAATTTCTGATCTTACATATATTTATCACAATAAACCGGAAAAAGAATTTTTACACGCTGTAGAAGAGTGGTTTGAAACAAGAGATGAAAGTAAAATCAATCAATTGTCAGGAGGTACTGTAACGTCAGAAAACCTGGAACCATTAGTTGAAATGTCCAGAGAAAATAGTAACGCCGGATTAAACTTTACTCCCATCCTTATTATCAACGGATATCAGTTTCCTGAGAAATATGACAGAGAAGATATTGTGTATTTTATTGATGAATTAATAGAAGATGAAGACATCAGTTAATAAATGTCGTTGATATTAAAATTTCACTATCTTAGGAAAAACAAAAGCGATATCCGAAAAGCTATAAAAGAGTAGGAAAAGCTAAAAACTATTGATCATGAAAAACATTAAAAAACTTTCAAGAGAGAATCTAAGAACCCTGAAAGGGGGTATTACTCAAGAATGTGCCAGAATCCAAAGTGAGGCAAGCTATTGTGAATCCAAAACAAACCCACCTAAAGAAGGGGCAATAAATGCTTGCAACAAATGGTGTTATTACTAATAACAACCATGTATTTGAATTATAATATTGAATAAAAGAAAAAATGTCGTCAAAATATGACGACATTTTATAATGAGTATTAGTTTTGAAAAAATTTCCTTTTTATAAGCAGCCAGACACTAAAGACTGTGGGCCTACCTGCCTTAGAATCGTAAGTAAATACTACGGCAGAAGCATATCTTTACAACAAATCCGAAACCTTTCTGAGACCACTCGCGAAGGAAGTAGCCTTCTTGGTCTGAGCGATGCTGCAGAAAACCTGGGATTCCGTTCAGTGGGAGTCCAAATCGACTTTAATACCCTTGTAGAAGAAGTTCCGTTTCCGTGTATCGTACACTGGAATAAAAATCATTTTGTTGTTGTTTATAAAATTGACAAAAATAACAAAGTATATATATCAGATCCCAGCTATGGACTGATCACCTATACCCGAGAAGAATTCATTACATTTTGGATCGGAGAAAACGCTAACGAAAATACAGAAGAGGGAATCGCCCTTATTCTGGAAACTACACCGGCATTCTTCCAAACTGAATTTGATACCGATGAGAGCAAGGCTAGTTTCACTTTCCTTTCTAAATATCTCCTTAAGTATAAATCTCTTGTTATACAGCTTGCGGTAGGTCTTTTAGGAGGAAGTTTACTCTCGCTAATCTTCCCGTTTCTTACCCAAAGTATCGTAGACGTCGGGATACAGAACCAGGATATTAACTTTATCTACGTGGTATTGCTTGCCCAAATTATGCTTTTCCTTGGAAGAATGGGAATAGAAGTAATCCGAAGCTGGATTCTCCTCCATCTTTCAGCCAGAATTAATATTTCAATCATCTCCGATTTCTTTATCAAACTGATGAAACTGCCGATAAGCTTTTTTGATACCAGAATGACCGGAGATATCATGCAAAGGATCAACGACCACCACAGAATAGAACAGCTTCTTACAAGCTCATCGTTAAATACTCTATTCTCATTGGTGAACCTTATCATCTTCAGTATCGTTCTTTTATTTTATGATTACAGACTATTCATTGTCTATCTCGTAGGAGCTGTATTATATATCGGATGGATCAGTTTCTTCCTTAAAAAAAGAAAAGAACTTGACTACAAAAGATTCTCTCAGGTTTCTCAGGAGCAAAGCAAGGTGATTGAGCTGATTAACGGGATGCAGGAAATCAAAATGCATAATGCCGAAAAACAAAAAAGATGGGATTGGGAATTTCTTCAGGTTAAATTATTTAAAATCAGAATAAAATCTCTTTCTTTAGAACAGTGGCAATCCGTTGGAGGGAACTTTATCAACCAGATGAAAGACATTCTTGTGAGTTTCCTTTCTGCAAAATTAGTATTGAGCGGAAATCTTACTTTAGGGATGATGCTTTCGGTACAATATATTATCGGACAGCTTAACAGTCCCCTTCTGCAATTGATCGACTTTATAAAACAATCGCAGGATGCTAAAATTTCCCTTGAAAGATTAGGTGAAATTCACGATAAAGAAGATGAAGAAGATAAAAATGAACAATATGCTACAGAAATTCCACACAGGGATATTGAAATTACCAATATGTCCTTCAGATATATTGGATCTGATGTTCCTGTCTTCGAAGATCTGAGCCTTACCATTCCTTATCAAAAAACTACCGCTATTGTAGGTGCCAGCGGAAGTGGAAAGACAACATTATTAAAACTCCTGATGAAATTTTACGACCCTGACCAGGGTGATATTAGAATCGGAAACACCAGCCTTAAAAATATATCTCCGAGGTACTGGAGAGACCATTGTGGTGTCGTAATGCAGGAAGGCTACGTATTTAATGACACTATTGCCAATAATATTGCCGTTGGTGAAGATCATATTGACAAAAAGAAACTAAGACGTGCAGTAGAAATTGCCAACATCAAAGAATTCATCGAAGGACTTCCTTTAAGCTATAATACAAAAATCGGAAATGAAGGAGTTGGAGTAAGTGGAGGACAAAAGCAAAGACTTTTCATTGCCAGAGCAGTGTACAAATCACCTGAATATATTTTGTTTGATGAAGCAACCTCTGCATTGGACGCCAATAATGAAAAAATCATTATGGAAAATCTCGAACAGTTCTTCAGAGGAAAAACCGCAGTAGTTATTGCCCACAGACTTTCCACCGTAAAACATGCTGATAAAATCATTGTACTGGATAACGGAAGAGTTGTAGAAGAAGGAAGTCATGCCGATTTAGTAGATTTGAGAGGAGAATACTACAGGCTGGTTAGAAATCAGCTGGAATTAGGAAATTAATATCATGAAAATCAATACAGCGGGATCCGAAAAGCTTACAGAGTAGGAAAAACAAAAAAACTAATATTTATGAAAAATTTAAAAAAGATCTCAAGAAAGGATCTAGCCTTCGTAAGTGGAGGAGTTGTAATTCCTCCGGACAACAACTGTTGTGGGTCTTGGTGCCTGGGAAGTTGGATGCCATGCAGAATGCATCACATTGCATGTCCACCGGATGCTGATACAAGTCCTCCGTCATGGTACGACGGAAACTGTCCATTTATTTAATTTATATTCCCTCTGAAATAATGGGGGAAATTTTACCTCAGAAAAATGAAAGAAGACGTTTTAGACAATATTGAACTCCGCTCAGAAAGCGTACAGGATATTCTTACCCAGCCTCCACATTGGATGATCCGCTGGGGAAACACGGTTATATTTATTATTCTCCTGCTCATTCTCGCAATGAGTTATATTATAAAATATCCGGAGTTCGTACCGGCTCCTATTATTGTAACCTCTCAAAATCCTCCTGAAAAAATGGAGGCAAGGATTGGTTCCAAAATTGAAAAAATATTTATCAAAGACCATCAGGAAGTAAAAAAAGGAGATGTAATGATGGTGATGCAATCTGCTGCCAATTATCAAGATGTACTGGAATTGAAAAAACTGGTAGATTCTATTGCGCCTAATCAGATCGTATCTTTTCCACTTGCTGTAGCTTCAAGATTTAAACTTGGAGAATTACAGGGTGATTACAACAGCTTTGCAAAAGCATTTCAGGATGAAGAGCTTTTCACCAGATTACAACCTTATGCTCCGGAAAGCCTGGCTGCCAATAACAGCATTTCAGAATACAGAATAAGAATTGCTACATTAAAGCAGCAGAAAAATCTGGAATCAGCGAAGTATGATCTTACCAAGAAAAACTTCCAGAGATCTCAGGAACTTTACAATCAAGGAGTTATTTCTGCCATGGAACTTGAAAATGAAAAGATTAAATATCTTCAGGCTCAACAAAACATGGAAAATATTAATATTTCCATCTCTCAATCAGAAGAAGGTATTTCCAATCTTAACAAAACCAAAAGTGGAACCGCCATTAATACTGAAAAAGATAAGATCACTTATTCTTCACAAACACTGCAGTTGTTTGAACAGCTACGCAAATCATTAAAGCAATGGGAGCAGAATTATCTTGTTATTTCATCTACTGATGGTGTTGCCAGCTTTCAACAGTTTTTTGGCGAAAATCAGTTTGTAAAGGCCGGAGAACCGATCTTATCTATCCTACCTAGGAACAAGGAAAAACTAGTGGGTAGAATGTCAGTGCCTACAATTAATTCCGGAAAGATTACTCAGGGAGAAAAAGTCTTGATTAAACTTGACAATTACCGTTTCCAGGAATATGGTATTATAGAAGGAAAAGTACAGAATATCTCTCTTATTCCTGATGATAAAGGAAATTACTATGTAGATGTAGTTTTACCGAAAGGGCTAAAAACAAGCTATAATAAAACATTGGTATTCGATAAAGAGCTTAGAGGTAGTGCGGAAATTGTTACGCAGGATTTAAGACTTATCGAAAGGTTCTTCTATCAGATCAGAAAGCTACTGGGATATCAATCCTGATAAATTGTATTAAGAATAAAAAAACAAAACCGTTTCATACAGTGATAACGGTTTTTTTGTGCATGCCGACTGAATCAACATCTGCACGTTCACATATGAATAATTACATCGAAAAGAAAGTCAAAAAAGACTTTTTGTCACAATTACATAATACGATGGAGTTCCCGTCAGATCATCCTATTTTAGCTGCTGTTTGACTCAAAAAAACTATGAATAGTAAGAATCTACAATATATAAGAATGAGACCCGGAATATCTTTAATTTTAGGTTAAGAAGATGTAAGTCTATAAAAAGAAAATAATTTGAGAAATTAGAATAGAAAACCTTATGGTTTTTAAAAGCAAAAACCGCAATCATGATAAACAATGATTGCGGCTTTTTGTAGCGAAGACGGGAATTGAACCCGTGACCTCAGGGTTATGAATCCTGCGCTCTAACCAACTGAGCTACCTCGCCTTTTTGGTGGTGCAAATATAGAAATTATATTTTAACTACCAAAATTATTTTAGTTTAAAATACTCTAAAACATTGCCAACATGCTCTGGTTTATTGATTATCTTGTTGTTAGCATCTAAAATAAAATACGTCGGAGTTGCATGCACATTGTACATATCTACGTAACTACTATTCCATCCCTGTAATTCGGAATCATTAACCCATGGAAATGCCGCAATCCTTTTTGTGTACGAGCTTTTGTCAACATCTAAAGAAAGGCCAATCACCTGAATATTTTTGGACTTTAAATCATTGTATTTTTCCAATAATTTTGGAAGCTCAGTTTCACAATGTGAACAGGTAGAAGACCAGAAAACAACAACCTTTTTATCTGCTTTTACATCATAAATTGATTTTGCTGTCGTATTAGCCGGTGACTTGAATTTATAATTAGGGAAAGCTGCTCCAATTTCTACATTGGCATTAGATTTTAAGGTAGAAGCAAGTCGATCGTTGATAGTACATTTAAGGTTCTTGGCAAGACCAAGATATTTGGTCTTAAGATCATCCATCTGGTATACATCAAAGATCTCAATCAATTCAGATAAAACAGTTTGCCCTCTCGGAGTTTCTACTTTTAAACGATCCAGAAGTTTATCCACAGAACCTGCTACATTTGTATTTCCACCTGAATTCAGATAAGCTACTAATACCGGTCTTAATAATGATGAAGACTCAAGCATATCATTAGACTTATCAAGGAAATTAATAATTTCGTCCTGATTCACCTTTTTAGCGGGATCTGATGAGTTAGATAGAAACTTGCTGTAATTGCTATTATAATATGATATAAACGGGTGCTGTGCAGCATCAATCGAGCCTGAAGTTCCGGAAAGTCTTTCAATCTCTGTTTTCAGTGCTTTTCCAAAGTCAGTATTATCTTTGTAATATTCTTTTATCTGAGCTAAAGCCGGGAGAATAAGCTCTTTCTTTTGTGATCCTTCCTGCTGCTTACTCATCAGCTCATTGGCTTCGTCAAGATAAATTATATCTTTAACTTTATTATTCTGAACGTCTAGCTTTAAGCTTATATTTTTATTTTCAGAAATAAAATTTATAGTATTATTAGAACCTGGGAAATAGACTTTCATCATTCCCATATAATGGCTAGGATACTTAAATGTCCATGTGTTATTCTTACTTTGTTCTTTAGTAACAATAACATCTTTTGAACCGTTTAATGTATATAGAATAGCGTCTTGATCTTTAAAATCTGCAGGGGTCTGAATGGTCACTGAAAATTGAGCCTGCAAAGCAAAAGCGGCCATAACCGCAGCTAGTGTATAAATCTTTTTCATAGAGTAAAAATAAAAAAACTCTCTGATTAATCAGAGAGTTTAATATTATTTTAATAAAATTTTATGCTTTTACATTTTTATACTTTTTAGTAAACAACACAATAAATGCGATTGCTACAATAGAAAGTACATATACATACATATCAATTGGTGCTGCCGGGTCTCCCCCACCGGTACCGTGTCCTCCGGTACCACCGCCTCCACCTGGTACAGGTGGCGCCGCTTGTACAAACAACACAGCAAGAAGAAAAAATGCGGATACTAGTTTATTAATAGTCTTCATATTGTTTATTTTAAGATTTTAGTGTTAACAGTTTCTCCCTTATCAGAGACGATTTTTACAACGTAAGAATTTTTAACTGAGCCATCAAGCTCGATTACAAAATCTCTGGATGTATCAACCGCTTTTTTAGAGATTACTAGTTTACCGCTCATATCATAAACTTCAATATCTGCTTTTTTCCAGTTTGGATCAAATCTAACAATATAATTTGTAATTGCCGGATTATAAACCACTGCTGTTCTTGAAGGTTTTGCTTCTTTTTTACCAACAGCTAACGTACCGTTAGGCTCTCCATAGTATAAGTTATATTCCTCGTTAGTTACAGGGATTATATCTCCTTGTTTAGCCTGTTGTACCGATCCGTTTTCAGGTTTATAGTAGAATCCTATTCCAGCAGAAAGTGGATGTGTTCCTGTAGGAATTAGTTCAGCATTTTCTTTTATTTCAAATTTGTAATACTTAATCTTAGTCTGATCATAGTTTACAAGCATTACATTCTTCCCTTGGAAGTTATTTTCATTAGCTTCATTGATATACAACCAATATTTACCAGTATAGTTGTTATCATAACCTCCGTTGATAGCATCTTCTTCAAATGTTCCGATAAGGTTCATTGGAGTTGCTGCTGCCTGTACTGTAGAAGCAATAGAAGTCTGGTGTCCTGAAGTTGCAGTAGAACTCACTACATAGTATGTTCTTGCAATTTCATTTTTATTGGCATCAAGACCAATGACTGCTAATTGTTTTATAGTACCTCTATCCGTAGATTTGTTACCATTACCATGACTCATTTTTGCCGCGTTAACGTTATAATCAACTCCGTTTGCTCTCACAACATCTTTGAATCTTCTCAATGTGTTAAAGTTTAACGTCTGAGCTGTATTATCTCTAAGCTTAATGATAAATGGTTGCATTGGCTTAATAAGAAGCCCTGTATCCCCAACAGGAATACCAGTTGCTGCGTCAAATGTTTGAATCTGAGCACCCGTTGTATACGTTGCAGAAGAACCTCCGGAATTTTGTGTTACTACAGTACCTGAGGTATACTCAATCCCCATTACATTGGTAATGTTGTTACCATCAGTAATTGTTCCGTTCTCAATATATCCGATTTTGGATAAATCAAGGTTGGTTAGGAATGGGTTACCAAACTGGTAGATGTTTTTACCATAAGTACCTGTCCAAGATCCGTTAGGTAAATCAAACTGATCCTGAATATACGTATTGTAATATTCCTGGTAAGAATTTTTAAAGGTACCGTTTGGTCCAAAATTAACATTCCCCGCGTTTTGCAAATTTACAGGAGCTGCAAATTCTGCGTAAGGCCTTCCGTTAAGGGTAAAGACAGAACCTGATACAGGAGTATCTAAATTCAAGTTATTGTTTCTTGAACCTAGCATGTAGTAACCTGAACCGTCGTTTGTCGTCGTTGAAAGGTTAGCGAAATGGTCAGACACAGCACTTGTGTTGTTCCATTTTAAGATCAGGTCATTATTCACAGAGTTAGCGTTGTTTACACTTCTGGTAGTTCCAAAAGTTTTACCAAGCTCAGTAGATAATGAACTAACTGCTTTTCCAAAGAATGGAAGGGCAATTTGTTGGAAGTAGTTACCGTTACCTTGTCTGTTGGTACGATATTCCTTAGTTACGATACCAGTAATTCCGGCTTGGGATAAACCTTGAATATATAACTGGCCGTAAGTAGAAGTCGCAAAGTTGGCAGCATCATTCATTTTTAGAACAATATTTCCACCGTCAGTTTTATCTGCGCCGGCAGTTGTAATTGTTTTAAAAGCGTCTGTAGTTGCTCCTACGACCATCATGTTTCCGTGTAACTCAACAAGACCATTATCTCTTGTTTGTACACCGCCCCCACTATAAACAAGGGTGCCTTCGCTCACATACATATTAGCACCAGTGTCAACATGACATAATATCTGCGCCTGAACAGAATAACTGATTGCTAAGAGACCTATAGCAAATAAACTTTTTCTCATTGTATAAATTATTTGTGTGTTAATACAATCTTCACCCGCAAAGGTATTATTTTTTTCTATAAAAAAAAAATATTTTTATCTATTAATCAAAATATTATCTTCAGTTAAGACAATCTTTTTGTCCTCTCCGATTGAAAACATATAGTCTTCCAGAACTTTTTCAGTAGTTCCTCTTAACCCTCTCGCTCCTAATCCTTTTTCAATGGTTTCTTCTACAATTCTTTCGATTGCTCCGTCCGTAATTGCCAAATCCGTGCCATCCATCTTGAAAAGTTCCACAAATTGATTCACAATTGAATTTTTAGGCTCCTTCATGATTCTTACCAACGTTTCTTTTGTGAGTTTATCGAGGTAAGTAATGATTGGAAATCTTCCTAAAAGTTCGGGAATTAATCCGAAAGAACGAAGATCGACTGCATTAATATTTGTTAATACATACTCGTCTTCATCCGTTTTATTGATTTTTTCTGAGCTGAAACCAATTGCCTGTTTGTTCATTCTTCTTTCGATGATCTCCTTGATCCCGTCAAAAGCTCCTCCAGCAATGAATAATATATTTTGCGTATTTACCTGGATATATTTTTGGTCCGGGTGTTTTCTTCCTCCCTGTGGTGGAACGTTTACGATACTTCCTTCTAATAATTTCAATAATCCCTGCTGTACTCCTTCTCCGGAAACATCTCTTGTAATACTCGGGTTATCTGATTTTCTTGCGATTTTATCAATCTCATCAATAAAGACAATTCCTTTTTCTGCCTTTTCCACATCATAATCGGCAACCATCAATAGTCTGGAAAGAATACTTTCAACATCTTCTCCCACATATCCGGCTTCAGTCAGAATCGTTGCATCTACAATACAGAAAGGAACGTTCAGTTCTCTGGCAATCGTTTTTGCCAGTAACGTTTTCCCGGTTCCCGTCTCTCCTATCATAATGATATTGGACTTCTCAAGTTCTACTTCTCTGTTTTCGTCCTGAGCATGAAGAAGTCTCTTATAGTGATTGTAAACAGCTATCGAAAGCTGTTTTTTAGCCTGATCCTGGCCAATTACATATTGATCAAGAAATTCTTTGATCTGTTTCGGCTTTTTAAGCTCCTCCATACTGTCTGCAGGTGAGTATTCTGTTTTGGAGGCACTGTCTTTAACAATAGTGTGTGCTTGTTCTATACAATTTTCACAAATAAAACCGTTCTGCCCAGAAATCAGCATCTGTACTTCATTTCTTTTTCTACCGCAGAAAGAACACTGGTTTGAATTCATATTATATAATATATGTATACGTTAAAGAAAATCGTAAAAAATTTCTTTTTTACGATTTTCGGTTTTTTAAGAATTAATAATTGAGTTTTGAATCTCTGTATATTCTTCGTTCGTTAATTTTAATCTTTCATTTCTGAAGTTCATGTCTTCCATCTTGTTTAAAGGGATCAGATGGATGTGTGCATGAGGAACTTCAAGTCCTACTACCGCTACTCCTACTCTTACACATGGAATTGCAGTTTTGATCTTCTTGGCAACCTCTTGGGCAAATCCCCAAAGGTTTTTGTATTCTTCACTTTCAAGATCAAAAATCAAATCCACTTCTTTTTTAGGAACTACAAGGGTATGTCCTTTCACCAATGGCATTGCGTCTAAGAATGCTATAAAGTTTTCATCTTCCGCAATTTTGTACGAGGGAATTTCACCGTTGATGATTTTTGTGAATATAGTGCTCATTTTATAATAGAAGTTAGAGGTTAGATGTGAGAAGTTAGAAATGGAAAGTTGTGATCAGACTATAAAGTAATGTCTAATACTTCAAAAGAAAGTTTATTTCCGTTTGGTAGCGTGATTTCCGCAGTTTCTCCTACCACTTTTCCAAGAAGGCCTTTTGCAATAGGTGTATTTACAGAGATCTTCCCTGTTTTAAGGTCACTTTCGTTATCCGGCACCAATGTAAATACCTGCTCTTGTTTAGTCGCATTGTTTTTAAGTTTCACCGTTGTCAGGATAGAAACTTTTGAAGTATCTAATTGGCTTTCGTCTATAATCTTAGAGGTAGAAATAACATCTTTAAGCTTGGAAATTCTCATCTCAAGCATACCTTGAGCCTCTTTAGCCGCATCATATTCTGCATTTTCAGACAAATCTCCTTTGTCTCTTGCTTCAGCGATCTGTTGAGTAATCTTTGGTCTTTCCACAGTTTCCAACTGTTCCAGCTCAGCTTTCATTTTCTCTAGCCCCTCCTTAGTTACGTAGCTTGCCATAATTTTCAAAATTTAGTTTTAGTATAAAAAAATAATCCGACATTTGCCGGACAATGTTTTACGTGTTATAATCGTTTAATTTTTACAAATATATAAAAATTTAAATTCAAATGAAAAAAACTTTCTCAATAATATCCTTTTTTACTTTATTGATTTTCAGTAATTTATCTATAAACTCTTGCGGAAGTAGAGAAGATACCGTAAGCTGCTTTCCGAATAATCCAATCAACGTTACATTAAATTTAAACCTGCCTGCCTACAATAATTTGAACTATAATAATGGCTGGGTTTACATCAATGAACAACAATCCGGAACAAGGGGATTAATCGTTGTCAACACCGGAAATGGATTCAAAGCGTATGACCGTAATGCACCTCATTTATGTCCTGCCAACAACACGACACTTGAAGTAAAGGATGATATCGCCATTATATGTCCTGCAGATAATACCCGATGGATCTTAAGAACCGGGCAGCCGGAATCAGGTTCTAAAACCTCACTTCCTCCTAAAACCTATCCTTATAATTATGATGCGGCAACCAAAACTTTAAGTATTTACTACTAAATATCAATAAAAAACCACAATAAAAGTATTGTGGTTTTTTACTCTAGTTCGGGTATTTAACAGCCTTATCCAGCTCTATAGGATTATTGAATGATCTGATTTTTTCTCTTTCTCTTTTCTCAGCAGGTTTTAATTCATCTTTGCTTAAAATAGTTCCGTCATCAAGCAGCAGTTTCTTTCCTTCGGGAATACTGAGTTTTCCGTTAAAAACATACTTAAACGGATCTTTATATAATTCCAGTTTTAATGTGGATAGCTTTTTATAATTGGTGGGTATTGCGCCTTTCCTAAATTCCTTCACATTATAACTCTCATAATTTTCCGGAATTTTTTCACTTTTAACCAGTTTGAAAATATAATTCTTTTTATCATCATACATTTCCGTAATGAGTCCCGGCAAACCATTGAATTTATATGGTCCATATGATAAAGGGATTTCCGGCGTAAACCAGGCGGTCCAATTTCTTCCTCCAAAATATATTTCTGCTTTTTGAACTTTCAATTCATTAATCATCTTTGTATCATTTGAAATTTTCCAATCAAGATGTACAGGTTCTTCGATTTTATAAAAGTTGACGTCACCGATATATTCATAGTTTTCATATAGAGAACTATTTAATTTTTTGGTTAAAAATGAAGTTAATTTAAATCCCTGAAATCCATGCATTCCTGTCGCAGTAAATATGGAGTCTCTTATGTAATACAACCTGTTGTAGTAGGCAACATCATCTTTGGTAATATCCAGATAATAATTTTCTTTTGTAATCTCCGCGGAGACGGAATCTCTCTTATATTTGAGTTCATAAATGAACCGGTCATTTTGGGCAAATAGCAGACCGTTGAAAATCAGTAATAATAAAGCAATCATCTTCTTCATGGTATTCTTTTTTTAGTTTTTATTTTCTCAACGCTTTACAATCGATCTCTGGAAATTTGGCAAAACCTTTCCTAAAAAAGATTGAACATTACTTCCATCGTCCTTAAGAAAGAAAAGGGTCCATCAATCCTGGATTCATAAATGTGTAAAGACAGGCAATGATATGAATAAAAACAGTATTTTTACGTATAAAATTTTGAAAAGAAATGAAACTTAGAAATTAAGTTTCCATGTAGGATAGCAATAAAATGGTAACATTCTATTTTTAAGCTTAAAAAGAAACAGAATTATAATTTGATTCCAGGATACTTACATTCTTTTAAGAAAAAACACAAATATTGTTGACCATTATTATTTTAAAATGAAGATCGTTGTACAAAGAGTTTCAGAAGCCCATGTAAAAGTAGACGGAAAAATCGTCGGAGAAATCGGAAAAGGCTTACTACTACTGGTAGGTGTTGATGAAAATGATGAAAAAACAGACGTTGACTGGTTGGTACAAAAAGTTTTAAATCTCAGAATTTTTGGAGATGAAGACGACAAACTCAACCTTTCGGTAAAAGATATCTCGGGAGAGATTCTCTGCATCAGCCAATTTACCTTGATTGCAGATTATAAAAAGGGAAACCGACCATCATTTATAAAAGCAGCCAAACCTGATAAAGCAGTTCCTTTATTTGATTATTTTAAAGAGGAAATGGCAAAATCAGGGTTAAAAACAGCAAGTGGAATTTTTGGTGCCGACATGAAAGTTTCTCTTATCAACGACGGACCTGTAACGATTGTGATGGATTCAATCACCAAAAGCTGATGATAAAATGAAGAATACCCACATCACCATACTCTACTCGATCGTCAGTTTAATTTTTCTTACAGAAGTTATTTTAAGTTTTAATCATTATAGCTTTTCCGGCTATTATACTGATAAAATCATCAACTGGATCTGGTTGGCCATGACCCTATTTATGATCATCTGGTTTTGGAAAAAAAAGATCATGAAGGCTTATTTTGTATTCCTGGCCTTTACCATACTTTTGAGCATGCTGCCGATGATGATTCCTTTCTTTGCTTTGGTCAATTATTTTTCTACGCTGGATGATTATCAGCAAATTCAGCTTGATGATACTTACAGAATTGAAAGAACACGTCCGAATGTCTTACATAAACCCCAGATTTCTGTCTACAAAAAAGAAGGAATTATTGAAAAAGGCATTTACCAAACTCCTTATTTGTTTATTGTAGAAAAGGTATTTCAGGATCATTTTACCAACGACATTGAGGGAGAAAACCAACCCATCCAAAAGGCGAGACTTGTAGACGTTAATAAGGACAGTATAGGGATTGAATACGAGATCATGAATAAAAAAACTATTTTTTATCACAAAGAAAAAGAAGCATCAGAATTATAAGAAACATTTAAAACTAAAACCGCAAAAACCATGTTTATTCATTTTTATTTAAAAGCAAAAGCTTCTCTTTTCTTGATTCTTACGACAACATTTATTTGCTACGGACAAAACCGGGAAGAGCTTTTAAAAACAAAACTTGACTCTGCGTTTTCAAAGGTTTTTAATGAAAATGATCCCGGAGGAAGTATTTTGATTCAACAAGGGGATAAGATACTCTATGAAAATTCATTTGGACTTGCCGACCTCAAAACAAAGGAAAAATTTACCAATAAAACAGTATCTAATTTAGGTTCAATCACAAAAACTTTTGTGTCTTATGGAATCCTGATTCTCCGGAATAAGAAAAAGCTTTCCCTTGAAGATCCTCTTCTGAAGTTCTTCCCCGACTTCAAAAACAGAAAAGTTGTTTCCGGCATCACCCTTCGTCATCTTCTAAGCCATACTTCCGGACTTCCGGATATCAGACATGTTGACAAAGACAGTATATTTTATCTGACAGCGAAGGACGAAGAAAATTTTAATCCATTAAAATTAACAGACTCACTGGAATTTGAGCCGGGAACGAAATCGAATTATTCCAATCCTGCTTATAATGGACTTGCTTTAATTATTGAAAAAACAAGCCATACAAAATGGCAGCATTTTATTGCAGAAAATATATTCAAGCCTTCAGGGATGAAAAATACGACTATTACTGACGGTAGTTTTCCGGATAAAGGTGTAGCTCACGGATATGTTCTCAGAAAAAATGCCTACGAAGAATATGATTATGGTGAATCCCCAACTTTTGCGGCTGCCGGAAATGGTGGTGTATGGAGCTCTGTTGAGGACTTGAAAAAATACATTTCGGCTCTTCAACAATGTAAATTTACAGATTGTAAGACTATCGAAGAATCCAAAACCGTCTGGAAACCTTCTAACTGGAAAAGTGAAAAAATGGCCGATCACACCGGAATCTGGTTCGTTCATAACGGGTTCTATTCCGGAATAAAAACGGAAGAAAAGGTAAAAGTTATTGAACATGCCGGAGATCAGGGAGGTTTTAAATCACATCTTATGATCATTCCTGAAAAGCAGATGTCTATTGTTTGGCTCACCAATAACAATGCTTTTATTACCGGACATATCAGAAGGATATTATTACAATTAAAATATATTGAATAAAAAAAATCAACAGCGTTTCCCAACCTATTAGGAGACGCTTTTTTTATTTGAAACTCCCTTTCATTCTACAATTTCTCAGACAGAAATCTCCGTGCTTCCCTTAAGAAAGCACAACTTAAAATAATTTCACAAAAATGTGATTTGTTTTCATTTTATTATTATTTTTGATTCAACATAATCAAATTCACAACCATTTAATAAAATTTATATGAAAACAAAAATTAAACTTTTCTTGTTTATGTCCTGTTTTTCCTTGTCTTTCGGACAAAAACCATCGAACGGAGATCATGATGTAAACGCCAATATTTATGTTTGTTTTTCTAAAGGAATTACTTCAGAAAAAGCAGCATTTACCAAAAATTCTGAACTTGAAAAATTTGCCAGAGGAAACGGAATATCCTTTACTTATGATCTTGGATTTAGTAAAGAAAAAATCTCTGATATGGCCAGAAACAGTAAGGCAAACGGCAATTCAACCGAGTCTGTGGAAAAACTGACAAGAATATTCAAGGCCAATCTTTCTCTTCAGGATGAAAGCTCTACCCAAAAACTGGCTCATGCACTTGAAAGGTTTCCAGAAGTAGAATATGTTTCCATCATGAGTGGTACGCCGGTTGAACCTCCTTTAATTAATATGTTTGTTGCTACTCCGGATTTGGAAAGTGTTCAGACTTACCTGAATGATAACCCGGGAATCAACGCCAAATATGCATGGTCCAGAGGAATTACAGGCCAAAATATCAGGGTCCGTGATGTAGAATATGGTTTTTACAAAACTCATGAAATGCTGGCTAATCAAAACTCTATCCAACTGGAGCCGGGATACAGTCCCAATTCAGGGTTATCGGGAAATAATTACAGAGATCATGGAACAGCTGTGGTAAGTATTCTGGGTTCTGTAAAAGATAATATTGGGCTTACCGGTGCTGCATACAACACCTCTGAAATAAAAGGTTACATGGAATGGACAACGGTTGGATACAACAGAGCTACTGCCGTCAGCAGATCCATTAATGCTTCTCAGGCCGGCGATATTATTTTATATGAAATGCAGACTGGAGGTAAAGACGGGCAATATTGTCCTGCAGAATATGATAAAGTAATCTGGGATATGACAAAAGCAGCTACAGATTCCGGGATTATCATTATTGCCGCGGCAGGTAACGGAAATCAGAATCTTGATGATCCTTTTTATGCTGCATATATGGCAAGAGGAAACAGTGGGGCAATTATTGTAGGCGCAGGCTCTCCTAACACGACTCATTCAAAATTAAGTTTCAGTACCTTCGGAAACAGAGTCGATGTACAGGGTTGGGGAAGCAATGTTTTAGCGGCAGGCTATGGTTCGTATGCTAAATATGATAATGATGACAACAGAACATACAATTACTTCAGCGGAACAAGTTCTGCCACTCCTACGGTGGCTTCTGCAGCAATATTGATTCAATCTTTCTATCGTCAGACTACGGGGCAAAATCTGACACCTACAGCGATGAAAAACCTTTTAATAACTACAGGAATTCCTCAAGGCGGTACAGTTGCCAATCAAAAAATAGGACCTCTTCCCAATGTAAAAAATGCCATCTTACAATTGGAAGGAAAACTGGCAACACCGGTTAAAACTCTCCCTTCGTTAGAAGTAAAAGTGTATCCTAATCCTTCAGGTAGCTACATTAGCCTTCAAAATACTGAAGACAAAAAACTTGATTTTGAAATTATCAATATGCAAGGACGATCTGTCATAAAAAGTACAGTTTCCCCTAATGAAAAGATCAATATTTCTCACCTTCAACCTGGTCAGTACCTCATCAATATTAATGATGGACCGCGAAGAGTGGTTGAAAAATTCATAAAGCTTTAAACAAACTAACAATCAAAAACGTCTTTCAAATTATTGAAAGACGTTTTCTTATAATAAACTTTTATAAAAACTATTTCGCAGGAACACTGCTGAAATTAAGTGCTACTTTAATGTTCATGTCTGAAGTGGTTTGGTTTTTCAGTTCATAAACAGTTCTTACGGTCAATCCTGAACTTTTCACAATCTCATCAAGATATCCTGTATCATTAAGATCCAGATTCAGGCTGGAAGAATTGGTAGATATATTGGAACGAGATGCGATAAGTCTTTCGCCGGTTCCGGATGATGAAACATAAATTTTCACGGACTTGAATGCGCTTAGGTTTCCTCCTGAAGGTGAAGCTACAGAAATTTTTGCATCTGAAATTCTTACATCTTTAATTTTGGCATTATTATTTCCTCCGAACCATGTTTGTACATTGGTAGCAGTAGCGGTAGAGGAAACTTCTTTATCAGCAGGTACACCTGTTGAGATTAAAACACTGGTTGTGTATGGAAACGTATTCTGAACCAGCGATTGTACGGTTCCGCAACTTACAAGTACAGCTGAAGCGGCCATTGCTGTTAGAACGATATTTTTCATAATATTAAATTTAAACTTAAAGATAAGTTTGCAGAAATTATACCAAATTCATTAATCTTATTCAACACTTACGGTAAAGCTTCCTTTCGTATTTCCTGAAGCCATATTACTTTTTCCGATGATCAGCCATACTTCTCCTTTTCCCGGAGTTTCATAGGTAATATCTCTACTGAAAGGTCCGTCATAATCTCCATTAGGAAGTTTTATCTGATTAAAACGGATATTAAAATCTTTTTCTTTGGTTAAAATCTTAGCCTTAATATTAGGCTGATTGTAATTAGTAAGTTTTAATACCAACTCCTGCCCATCTTTTGTAAATTCTTCACCTAAAGTGAAAGGCAATTGGGAGGCATCGGCTGTTCTTATGACCTGTCCTTCTTTTTCACTTCTCATGACTCCTTTTTGCAAAACCTCTTTTGTGGCAGGTGCATTGTTAATAATTGAATCTTTTTTCCTTAAAGCTATCGAATCAGCTTTATACGCAGAATCCGGCATTTCCGAGACAATGGTAGAATCTTTACCCGGTACTTCTGTTACGTTGGCTTCTTTTTTACATGAAATAATAATCAATGGAATTAACAATAAGCTTTTTTTCATAATAAATAATTTATGGATGTTCCAATTCAACATTTAGTTAAGTCTTTTTACATGCTAAAATTGTTCCAATTCTTCATTATTTGCTTACTTTTCAAGTTGTGGTATTGTATCATTATTGTTTCTTATTGATTTAAATGTGAAATACATAAAATTAAGCATGATTCCCATTAAAATGGTTACTCCCCAGGTTTTTGTATACTCCATTGGATATATAAATCGTACAATAATATCATTAAATAATCCGAAAGGGTTATTGAGAATATCCCAACTGTTCCATCTTAAAAATCGTCCAAGGTAAACCCCAAAACTGCTCATAAAAAGGAAAATTATAACTACTCCGGTCACCCATTTGTTGTTCCCGTAATCGGAAAGTAATTTTTCAATATCATTAAGGCTTATAAAACCACAGATCAGCCCCGTCCATGCATAAGAAAGAATAACAATGAGATCATACCAGATGGGTATGGCATTTCTTGCTTTTAAATGAAAAAGATCGGTAAGGATATAGGGTGAATTTGGAAAAAATAAAATCCAGACTGCAATAATTAACAGAATTGATATTTTACTTTTAGTTTTCGAAACTATAATCAGCGAACTTAATAACAACGGTATCCAGGCCAAAAATAAATTCCAGTTCAAAAAGAAAAACACTTTGGTTTCAGTGATGTAATATCTGAAAAGAGAGAGACTGAAACAAAATAAAGTCATCAATCCCAACAATGCATTCATTGTAAATCTTGGGGATTTCAATAATATTTTCATAATCAGGCTATTTAATCGTTTGATAATACATAATTTTTGAAAGGAATGTTTTGGCCTTTTCGTCCTCAATTTTATCATGTATATCGTTTTTAAGCTTCTGGTTATCTTTCTCTTCAGCATATTTCAGAAGATACTTATCACTGAAATTAATAGAATTAAGATGATAGTTTACTACAAAATCCTTACGCTTCATATTTTGAGAAGTAATAATACCGCCCCAGTTGATATAGCTGCACACCAGGATCGTTCCATACATATACCAGGTCATGGTATTAAACATGAATGCATTTCTTTTTTTCTTCTGAATTTTAATAAAAGTTAAAGCAAGTCCAACAAGAGATAAAATCAGGAATGCAAATACCCCCAGTCTTTTGTAGGTAAACCCGTAACTGAGAATGTAATCATAATTTTTTGCGGCTGCCGATACGACAAGAACGCCATTCAGAAAAATCCAGATTTTGGCTAAAACCTTCATCAAACCTGCCTTAGGATCAAAATTAAAACCGGATTTAAAGTAAAACATAATCACCAGGATGGACATAATAATAGACATAATCACTGCATTCACTCTCTCATGAGTTTCTTCCGAAAGCTGAACCGGTGTCTTTGAAACTTCATAGAACTGTTCGTAGTTATAAGTAATGATGAAAAAGACCAGTAAGATATTCAATAAAAGAAAAGAGATTACTCCGCTCATCCTTTCGGCGTCCAGATCCAGAAAGGAGTAAGTGGCTTTTGGAACCCGGGAATCCTTTGAAAAATCGTTATCCAATACATGATTGGTTTTATAGATCAGCTTTTCAACAGCGTAGTTCCAGTAATTAAATGCGATAAAAAATCCCAAAACAAAAAGACAGAATACCTGCCACAAATTAATATCCAGTTCATAGTCTGTAAAAAGTGCTGCGAAATGATTACTCCCGGCTGAATAGATTCCGAAAAAAACAGAAACAAGCACCAAAGGAATTAAGATAAAGGCTAAAGTTTTTTGCCATAATCCGGGAACATTTTTCTTGGGCAGCCATTGATCAAAGCTGAAAAATCTACAAAATGAGGTAAGACAGTTGATCACAAAAACGGGAACAAGGAAAAGGATTTTCATTTTTCTGTTTTTTGATCTGTAGGCAAAAAGAAGCAGAGAGCTTGCCACCGCCAGGAAAGACGGGAAATCTCCGTACCATGCAAAAGCAATTGCCGAGAGCATACTTGTGACGAAAAGGATAAGAAAAGTCCGGGTTCTGTTTCTTTCCGGGGTTCGGAATAAGGTGAGTACCGCATAGGCAATGGCAAGAATTCCAAGGTTAAGGCCTATATCCTGATCATAAAACAGAATAACAAATAAAAAGGCGGTCAATACTATATAATGATGTGTTTTCATGAGATTAAATGATTTAAAAATTAAAAAGAGGAAAGAGAGCCACTTATAAAATGGGGGCTTATTACAGAAGATATCAGGAACGTGCTTTTCCCCTGATTGCTGAATTTTATATTTTTCATCTGACAACTAATGAAGTACAACGGTTTCTTTCTGCTGAATAAAATCCATCACATGTTCAAAATTCTGCCATAGTAATTCTTCGAAGTCCCAGTGATGAAATGCTCTCATGTTCTGACCTTTTTTATATGCTTTGATATAAATTTTCACATATTCAGGCAGAATAATTGTTCCTAAAACGACGGCAGCCAAAAGGTGGGCATTGAGTTTACCATTTCCCAGTAAGAGATACTGCATGGCAATTTCATCTTCAAAATGGGTTCCGCATCCTGTAATCAGATGGTGAACATCGTGATTTTCCATTTTGGGAATCATTGAGAAGCCATGTTTCCTATAAAACTCACCGAGCTTTCTTCCGAGAGAATCTTCCTGAAATTCCAGCAGCTGCTTCTCATTAAACTGCCATTGTCGTTTTTTCTTTTTAAAATATTTTCTGTACAATTTCTGCGTTTTATCATACACCAAAAGCAGAAAGGCAACGCGTATTTTTTTCATAATGTATTTATTTAAAGAAGATTAATTCCTATTATGGCATAAAGAATAGCAATGGGAATATTGATAGCAATGATTCCAACGGCTTTGAGGCAGACATTCAGTTGACGTGTGTTTATGGCACCATAAATCAACAGACCGAAAACGATCAGTACATTGATTACAGTACCAAAGCCAAGCAACACATACCCTCCAAAAGCAAATTCATTGAACCGTGTTATTATAAATCCGAAAAGGCAAATACTTCCCAATAAAAAGCATAATCCGAATATCGATTTGCCTAAGTTTATTATTTCCTGGTCTTTCATAAAATATAATAGTTTTTAAATTTCAAATAACAAAGAACTTTGAATTACAAAGTTAAAAAGCAAAAAAATATAGGACTTACCTTCCCAATAATTTTTCAAGCGCATCCAGATGTTCTGTAAAAGCCTGTCTCCCACTCTGGGTTACACGATAAGATGTTTTGGGCTTCTTTCCCACAAATTCCTTCTTTACTTCAATATACCCGTTTTTTTCCAAAGCGCTGCTGTGGCTGGCCAGGTTACCATCTGTGATTTCGAGCAAGCCTTTCATTTCAGAGAAATCAACCCAGTCGTTGACCATAAGAACGGACATAATCCCCAGTCTTACACGGCTTTCGAATTCTTTATTGAGTTGATTTATTTTTATCATAATGAGGTAATAAATTGCAGATCTTAGGTTGCAGGCTATAGAAGTAGCGACTAAAGAGCTGCAAATTTAGTTTTTATTTATATTTTTTATGCATAATCAGTCCGTAAACAATATGCAAAACGCCGAAACCGACTGACCAGAAGACCAATCCCCATCCTAATACAAATGAGGCTAAAAGACCTAAGACTATTTCACAATATCCCAAATATTTGATATCCGGTAATGTGTATCTTTCGGCACTTACCAAAGCCAACCCATAGAAAATCAAGGTTACCGGAGCAATCCATACGAATAAGTGATGGAAAATAAGAGCTGAACAAAATATTCCACCGGCTGCTAAAGGAATTGCAAAGGTTACTATCAATCGTCTTGTAGTGGCATCCCATATTTTCAGTCCCTTCTTCTTGCTTTTATTCGCAGTAAAAATATATCCGCTCAAAACAGCTATTACTAACACGATAAGTCCCGTCAATACTAATTCCTGTACTAAAGACTTGTCATAAAACAGCCTGCCACCATGAGTATAGTTTACTTTTTCTCTTTCCATGGCATAATAAGCATATCCGGCACCCAACAGGGCAACTACACCGGCAACAACTCCGGATAATCCGCTCAAAGAAATAAATCGGGAAGACCGCTCCATCATGGAACGGATATGGGATAAATCTTCGTGATAGTTTTTTGTCTCCATAAAAAGAACTTTGAATTACAAAGTTATAATTTATTTTTAATCTGCAAAATTTTTTTTATCATTTATAAAGAGAATTTCTAATGGTCAATTAAACGTTCTCATTCTGTCAAAATAAAAAAGCCGTTGAATCTATCAACGGCTATCTATTTTTAAACAAGTTACTATTTACTTTGCTCTTAATCTTTCTTTAATGGCTTCGATATTTTTCTTTGCAGAATCTTCCAGAATCAGGCTTGCACTCATGTGAATTCTTGCCGGCATCAATTCATTGAAATGATCTGTACCTTCCCATGAAACTTTCTTAATCAATGCTAATGCTTCACTGCTTCTCGAAGCCAATGTCTGTAAAAACTTCTCAAGCTTTTCATCCATTTCCTGAATAGTTTCTGAAACGGAATGATACACATTATGTTGCTCCGCCCACTCAGCAGATCTGAAATCCGCGTCAATAGCCATTGCCGAAAATTGTGATTTACCAATTTTTCTTTCTACGTAAGGGCCGATGACGAAAGGTCCGATTCCTAAATTAATTTCTGTAAGTGCTAAAGCGGAATCTTTGGTTGCAAAGCAATAATCTGCACCGCAGGCAATACCAACTCCTCCACCGGTAGTTTTTCCCTGCACTCTTACCACTACAATTTTCCCACAGTTTCTCATCGCATTTAAAACTTTAGCAAAACCACCGAAAAATTGAGTTGAAGCTTGCAATTCGTCAATAGCTAATAACTCATCGAAGCTGGCTCCTGCACAAAAAGCTTTTTCGCCTTCGCTTTTTACCAAAATTGCCTTCACCTCATCTTTAGCACCTTCTTCAAGAATAGTCTGCGCCAGTTTTTCTAAGATGGCTCCCGGAAGAGAATTGCTTTTTGGGGTTCCGAAAGTAATTTCGGCGATATTATTTTTAATTTCTGATGCTACGAATTCGTTCATTTTTAATTTTATTGGATTCTTACAAAAATACTAAATACAGTGCTTTCAGAGAAACTTAAGTCCTACAAATTATGGGGTATTTATTCAACTTTTATTACGTAGAAATACGGACTTGATAATTTGGTATTTTCTACTCTAGTTCTGTTTTTTTATTCGTTGTTCCTTTGGCTTACTAAATCAAACCAATGGGCGGAATCCGAAAAGCCAGCGAAACAGAGTAGGAAAATTAAAAAAACTGAAAAACTATATATCATGGAAGAATACATTGGAATTGTCAAGTTATTTGCCGGAAATTTTGCACCAAGAGGCTGGATGTTTTGTGACGGAAGCTTATTAGGCATCGCTCAAAACAGCGCTTTGTTTTCTATTCTGGGAACAACTTATGGTGGCGACGGCATCACTACTTTTGCGTTGCCTAATCTAAAAGGACGTATGGCTCTGGGTGCAGGTAACGTAAATGCCAATAAATTTTATCCACTAGGTGTTGTTTCCGGAAGTGAACAAACCACTTTGCTAGCTCAGAATCTACCAAGTATAGGTGCCGGATTTCAATTGAAAGTGGCAAATAAAAATGCCAATACTTCTACTCCTACAGCTGCAGCATCTATTGCTATCACAGGCACACAAGTAGGAAGAGATTTCAATGCTGTTACAAGTTTTGTAAACAACGCGAATCCGGATACAGCCATTAATGCACAATCTATTGCATTTGTTGGACAAAATCTTCCAATCAATAATATGCCTCCCTATCTGGGCTTAAACTATATCATCTGCGTAGAAGGGGTCTATCCTTCACGTGGATAATACTATTCACACAATAAACTAACATTTAAAACAGAAATCATGAAAAGCACTACCTTTTTAACGATCTGTAGTCTGCTCATTTCAATTTTTTCATTCGGGCAGACGAGTACAGAGTCTTTTGAAACAGAATCAAACGGAAGCACCAGCTTTACGGATAACGGAGTAATTTTTAATATTATCTCATATGTCAGTGTTTTCGATATTCAAGCTAATTTTCCTGCAACAGGCTGGAATGGAACAACATTCGATAACAGATATATTGATAATTCCAATGATATGGCTTCACCACCATCTTTCGGTATTAAAACCACATCCAATTTATTTAAAGTAAATAGATTCTGGATGTATCTTTCTGCACTCAACCTGGATCTCAATGTAACAGGAAGTTTGACTGTCACCGGAAAATTGAGTGGGATAACAAAATTTACCCAAACAAAGACAAACGGTTTTGTAACATCTCTGGGAAGTACAAACGGTTACACACTCATTGATCTGACAAATTTAAATGGCCAGAATTATTCAAATATTGTTATTGATGAACTTCAAATAACCGCTAACGGTGGATTCAGGTATGTTGCCTTAGATGCTTTCACCTGGGTAAAAGACAGCAATATTGTATTGGGAACCACAGAAAGTAAAGCTTCCCAGAAAAATATGAGTATTTATCCAAATCCTACTACCGGACCTTTATCTATCAAAGCAGAGAATAGTTCTGAGGCACAGATTTACAGCCAGGATGGAAAATTATTACAAAGCTTACAGATTAAAAAAGGGATGAATGAAATCAGTATTTCTGATTATCCAAAAGGTGTTTATTTTATTAAAACAGCCAACGGATCCAGTAAAGTTATTAAAAAATAAGATTTTAAATTTTACATAAGTATTGTTCCCTCAAGTAAAGATTCTAATACATGAATGGAAAAGTCCCTTAATCGTCAATGATTTGGGGATTCTTCCTTTTTTAGGGCCAGAATATACTTATCAATATACAATTGTTTTTCTTTTGACTTGTATTGCTGGATATACCTGGGATGTTCCAGGACAGTCATCCTTTCAAATAATTGGGCCTCTTTATTTAATTTTGAGATAAAATCAGCATTCTTTTTTCCAAGGATGAAAACTTCTGAGGTGTCAATATTGAGACTGATATGTTTTTTCAGAGATTCTATCATAAAAGGTTTTACAGATTCAAAAAGCCCTTTGTCATCATAATAATTGGCATTGAGCCACCCGTTTTTTGTTTGTCTTACAATAGCCAAAGGAAATGGGGAATTGATATAAATATCTTTATAAAAAAGATCTGCACCACCATAGTCAGCAATCATATCATACATAAAAACTGAGGAAACTTCGTGGGTACGGGCAGATTCCATTTTTATACCACATATGCTTTCCAGTCTTTTGGTATCGGTAAACGGTACTCCTGTAACTCCGGCTCCATGACGGCTGGGATTGATTCCTATGATAAATTTTCTCTGGTTGGAATCATTATAATATTTGTTATAAAACTTTTGCATCACAATCATTGTTTCCGGATTATCCAGGTATGGATTCATAACCTGAAAACCTTCCGGAAGTTCTCCTGAATATGAGAGATTCTTATTGAATTCAATAACCTGATCTGCAAAAGTTTTATTCATTGAAAAATTATTTTAAAAAGACGAAATTATCCGCCTGATCAGAAACTTCATCATCTTCGTCCTCATCATCTTCGTCGTTATCTGATAGTGCTAATTCAATATCAATAAATTGAATATAAAGACCACATATTTTTCCTTGTGCATCATAAGCAAAATAAACCGGATAAGTACCGTCTCCTATTCCAGTGGCAAACATTGGAATCTGGTATTCTGTATTGGGAACGGTCCAATTGATCCAATCCCCCAGCTCTCTCTGATTTGCAGGGTCTTCTTTGTAGCTTTTCGCAAACAATTCAGCGAAATAGTCATCGTAAGCATTATCTACATTTAATTCTGAAATAAATTTATCTACATAAGGAACCACTTCCACATCGGTAATACATCCTAACCCTGCATCTACTGCAAATCCGAAATAATCTCCTTCATTAATGTCTTCAAGATCTTCAATTCCAATTAGCGCTTCTCTGTATATCACAGGTTTTTCTTTTGTGAATTCTACTTTCACCGCACTATACCGGTCTCCCCATTCTTCCAGTTTTACCACGGCAATTTTTACAGGGAAATTCCCTTTGGGTACTTCTACAAAATAAGGTTTCTCCCGTGCACTGAGGAATACCAGTGGATCTCTTACAATTACTTTTCCGGAAGGCAGAGAAACATTTCCTATTTCCATCACTTCCATTTTCTTATCCATTATTTCATCAGAAGTAAAATAACTTTCAATATCTACAGGTGAGATAAGAATATCTTTTACTTTCTCCCATTTTTGCATCCAGCTTTCGTTCATTATTTTTTTATTTTATGATTTGAGCTTTAAAGGTACTACTCATTTACTTCTCGTCAAAATCTTCTGTGTAAGAAGTGATTCCTGGATTGGATGCCGGTTTTTATCCTTGTCAAGGTTTAAAACCTTGACAAGGATTCACCCGTCTTTGTCTTTTGATGTGCTAGTATGAAGTTTTCTCTGTTATCAAACAGGTCAATAACCTCATCCCTTTTCAGTAAAGTTTTTGATGTACTCAAAATGGATTGATAAGAGGAAAAATTATATTTTGAAAACTGATCAATAAAAGAATGATATTGTGGATTTTGATGAATATAAATTATTACGTTAATCAAATATTTATCTGAGGTAATTAATTTTCTTTTAAATGGAGATTCAATAAGAGAGCCATGTCTTTTATTTTCTTTATTAAAAGCCTGGGAGTAAGAATTGAAAATCCGGGCAAATTGCTTTGAGAAAATATTCTGAGGAGAATGGAGTCCTGTTTTCGTAGCATTGGCAAGATTTTGAACCTTGACAAAGCTATCCAGTTCAAAGTCAGATTTTATCCTGACTAAAAAATGGAAATGATTGGGCATAAGGCAATAAGCGTATATATCACAGACAGGAATAAGAAATTCAAAAACTTTATTGAGAAAAAACGAATAATTCCGATCTGACTTAAAAATATTTTCTCCGTTAATACCACGATTATAAATATGGTAAAAACAATCCGCTTCGATTGAAGTAGTTCTGATATCTGCCATCTTTGTGTTTTTTAATTCATCTTAGAAAGTTAAAAAATTTCTTTTAAATTAAACTGTGTCAAGCCTTTGAACCTTGACATGGTTTAAAAAAATCCCTTTAAGTAAAAACCTAAAGGGACTGTAAATTTATATTTTATCTGAATTAAATCAATCCAAACTGTTGGAAGTGGTGGGTAAAATGCTTTTTATGCATCAGTTCCCACATTTCTTTATTCAGTTTTCCGAATACATAATTCATATGTTCTGCCTGAGGATTTTCTTTGTAATACACGACAAATCTTTTCAAATTATCAATGAAGGATTGTTTTGCAGCATCCAGATTTTTGTGTACAGGATCCGGAAGTGAACCGTCCTGTGGTAAAAACGGAGCCGTAAATTCTTTCGGCATTGCTCTGTGATTGTAAAGGGAATCCTGCCATTTTTCCAAATGTTCTTCAGGAGTGAAGCATTTATCTGCTTCAGGCTCACCTAAACTTACCAATAAAGCCTGATCCAGGTGCTCAATCATTTGCTGCGGAGACATTTTCCCCCATTGAGAAGGAGTACTTTCTGTTAATCCACTCAATATTTTCTGAACATTTTTCACATTCAGATCGATGAAAGGAGATTGTTTTGCCACCAAAGTCAAAATAGTTGCCACACAAACGACCTCATCTCTTTGGTTAATCACTTCAACCAGCCATTTTACTACTCCTGATGGAATATTTCTTCCTTTTACGCCTCTGTTGATTTTTTCTTTTGCAGTTAAATAAACGGTAATTGTATCTCCCGCATATACTGGTTTGAAGAAGCTACACTCTTCCAATCCGTAATTAGCAATTACAGGTCCTTTTTTCCCGGAAACGAATAATCCTGCCGCTGCTGAAAGGATGAAATATCCGTGAGCTACAGTTTTGTCAAAGATTGTACCCGATAAACTTGTAGCATCAGTATGAGCATAGAAATGATCCCATGAAACATTGGAGAAGTTTACGATATCTGCATCAGTAACTGTTCTTCCTGCTGTTTCTAGAGAATCTCCTACTTCAACTTCTTCGAAGTATTTCTGGAAAGGATGCTTATCTGAGAACTTCTTCTCTGCTCCTTGCTGATAAATTTTAGTAATCGCTTTCAGTACATCCGGAGATCCCTGAATAGCCGTTTTCTGCAGGAAGAAATGAAGACCACTTAGTCCTCCCATTTCTTCTCCGCCTCCTGCTCTACCAGGGCCTCCATGCATTAATGTAGGAAGTGGTGAACCATGTCCTGTGCTTTCCTTAGCGTTGTCTCTGTTTAACACAAAGATTCGTCCGTGTTGGGAAGCCATTTTCCATGAAGTTTCTGCGATAAAATTTTCATCGTGAGAAATGATGGATCCTACCAAACTTCCTTTTCCTCTTTTTGCCAAAGCAGCAGCTTCTTCTGCATCTTTATACGGCATCAATGTAGATACCGGCCCGAAAGCTTCTACATCATGAGAAATATTTTTTTCGAAAGGTTTATCATTAAGGAATAATTTAGGACTCATGAATGCTCCTTTTTCATAGTCTGCATCTACAAGTTCGTGTTTCCCATCATATACAAGCTCTGTTTCTGATTTTAGCATGTTTACTTTTCTCAGAACTTCTTCATACTGCTGTTTTCCTACCAAGGAACCCATTTTGGTTTCTCTGCTTAGCGGGTTTCCTATTTTTGTTTGGTCTAAAGCTTTAGATAATGCATTCTGTACATCCCCGATTAAATGTTCAGGAACAATAATTCTTCTGATTGCCGTACACTTCTGCCCTGCTTTGGTGGTCATTTCGTTACGAACCTCTTTGATGAATAAATCAAATTCCGGAGTTCCCGGTTTTGCTTCCAACCCTAGGATAGAACAGTTCAAAGAATCTGCTTCCATATTGAAACGAACGGCATTTCCTGCAACGGATGGAAGTGATTTCAGCTTTCTTCCCGTAGTAGCAGAACCTGTAAATAATACAGAATCTCCATCCTTTACATAATCCAGAATATTTCCAGGTTCTCCACAAACAAGCTGGATTGCTCCTTCGGGTAAAATTCCACTTTCAATCATATCCTGGAAAACTGCGTTCGTAAGATAAGATCCGAAAGGAGATGGCTTTACAATGGACGGCACTCCTGCTAACAATGATGTGGATAACTTTTCCAACATTCCCCAAACAGGAAAATTGTAGGCATTGATCTGAACAGAAACCCCTTCACTTGGTGTTAAAATATGAGTTCCCAGGAAAGTTCCGTTAGCAGAAATTTTCTGAGTATCCCCATCCACCCAGAACGGAGTATTGGGAAGCATTCTCTTTGCTAATCCCGAGTAGGTAAAGAAGGTTCCAAAACCTCCTTCAATATCCACCCATGAATCCACGTGAGTGGCTCCGGTTTTATAAGATAATTCGTAGTATTTTTTCTTTCTTTCCAACAGGTAAAGAGCTACTTTTTTTAACATCTCTCCACGGTCATAGAACGTCATTGAAGAAAGGTTCTTGTAGCCTGTTGTTCTTCCGTAATCCAAAGCTTGTTCAAAATTAAGCCCTTCTGTATCGGAAACGGCAACCTGCTCTCCTGTAACGGCATTGTATAAAGGAATTCCGGTCCCGGTCCCTTCTACCCATTCACCGTAGATATAGTTTTTTAATTTTTCCATAAAATATTTAATTTAACAATATAAAAATGTATCGGTTTATCAATGAGATACTTCATGAACTGCGTTCGTAAACCTTCAGTTTATGCTCAGCACGACAATGGATTATTACATTTTCACATTGGTCTATTGTTACATTTATTAATTATTTCGGTTCCTGATAGGGAAACATTTTTACCAGCCCTTCATATAAGCTTCTATGAAGAATTGTAGCATGGTTGTCTGTTTCCATCATTTTATATTCTACTGTCCAGTTTTTCTTGTTTGACTTTTTCAAAACATTGAACCATTCTTCAGCATCTTTTACCATTACCGGATGTTCTCCTTTTCCTACAGACACATAGACAAACTTTTTGGTATCCTGAGATTTGGATAGTAATTGCCCTGCCTGTTTCAATAAGCTCTCATCATCCCACCATAAGCTCGGACTGATGATAAAATAGTTATCAAACATTTCCGGCTTTTTCAAAAGGATCTCTGTTGCCACAAGCCCTCCTAAAGACTGACCGAAAATATATTTATCTGTAGTTTTAAACTGGCTCTCAATATAAGGCTTCAATTCTTTTTCCAAAAAAGAAATAAACTTATCAGAATGCCCCGTTGTAGGATAATCTTTCTGAAGATCTTTTATATCAGTATGGAAAGTAAAATCTCTTTTCCTATCCACATTTGCAATTCCTATTACAATTGTTTCCGGCATAGAATACATCTCATTAAAGAATTGTACTAATCCTGAAACATGGATAAAATCCTCATTCATACTTCCATCTAGAAGATAAATAACAGGATATGATTTCGATTTGTCAAATCCCTGTGGCAAATAGATATTCAAGGTTCTGTCTTCATTTAAA
Source organism: Chryseobacterium lactis (assembly GCF_003815875.1). Classification (NCBI taxonomy): domain Bacteria; kingdom Pseudomonadati; phylum Bacteroidota; class Flavobacteriia; order Flavobacteriales; family Weeksellaceae; genus Chryseobacterium; species Chryseobacterium lactis. The sequence goes on along the minus strand of NZ_CP033924.1, from coordinate 2,020,669 downwards.
GTTTTAGATTTAAATGTTCTTACCTCTCCTATTGTAAGCGGTTTTACCGTTGCAGTTTGTCCCGTCATCATAGAATTCGCAGCCCATAGAATACTGCAAAAAATAAAAGCTTTTTTTATCATAGATTTAATACTAATTGTAATTTACAGATTTATCAATCTTATATTTTTATTTTAACTGATACTACTCTAATTCAATAAAATCATACTCTACATTAGACCGATGATAGGCTATAAAGATTTTCAATGTATCAAAATAGTCCATTATTTCTGACCTTTGTAGTTTACTTGGCTTCTTTTCATTAATATAAGAATTATACGAAGAATGTCTCCAATCTTCAATTTGATTTACAAAGCCGTGATTAACTGGATTATTATGAATGTAATGCAGCACCTTTAACAAATATTTTTCATCCCGAATCTTTTTCCTCTTTATTGTATTAAGAAAAAGAGCACCTTTCCTGTTATAAACCTTATTATAAGCTTTTGCATAAGCATTCAATAAATCACTGAAGGATTTCATTAAAAACTGATGTTCATTTTCATGATCTATCTCGTCAAAATTCTTAAATCGAAGTAATAAATGAAAGTGATTAGGTAGTAAACAATAAGCATAAACATCAGCTATCGGAAGAATATATTTCTCTACCTTTTCCAGAAAATATTGATAATTTGAAGCTTCGCGAAAAATAATTTCTGTCCCATTTACATGGGAGAAAATATGATAGATCCCTTCAAATTCAAAACTTTCTGTATTAATCATTTTATATTTTCACTGTTATGCTTATAATTTATAATCTGAAATTAAACCTAACAGGTTTTAAAAACCTGTTAGGTTTAGGTGTGTCATATTAAAGTTATTTTACATCATCCCAAATGCTATAATCAACAATTTTTGTAGGAATCTGCTGAACGTATTCGGTAAACGGTTCACAAGGTAAAATGGCTTCTTTTCCTTCTCTTGCTAATTCCTGATACAGTTTTGTTCCTTCTGTTTTCCAGTGAATCATTTCATCAGAAACATCACGAATAATTTTCGCAGGGCTTCCAACGATCAGTTTCCTTGGCTCACATCTGAAATTAGCTGGTACAAAAGCCAATGCTCCGACAATACTTTCATCACCAATGTAGGCTTTGTCCATTACAACAGAATTCATCCCGATTAAGCAATTCTTTCCGATATGCCCGGAGTGAATAATGGCTCCATGCCCAATATGGGCAGATTCTTCCAAAATGGTTTCTATATTTGGAAAAACGTGAAGTGTACAGTTTTCCTGTACATTGGCTCCGTCTTTAATGATAATTTTTCCCCAGTCACCACGAATTACTGCATTGGGGCCGATATATACTTCTTCGCCGATTTCCACATTACCGATAATCACCGCCTGCGGATGAATATAAGCAGAAGGCTTTATAATGGGACGGATTCCGTGATATGAGTAGATGTTCATTTTATTTAATTTGAAAATTTAAGAATGAGATAATTTGAAAATTAACAATTTCGCCGAACATTTTCAATTTTCAAATTACCTCACTTTCAAATTGATTATGCTTTTTCGATAACCATTGCATAGCCTTGTCCGACACCGATACAAAGGGTACACAATGCATATTTTTTATCTTGTTTCTGAAGCTCCATCGCTGCAGAACCTATAATTCTTGCTCCGGAAACTCCCAGTGGGTGTCCGATTGCAATAGCTCCACCGTTAGGGTTTATTCTTGCGTCATCATCTTTTAATCCTAAGCTTCTTGTTACGGCCAGAGCCTGTGCAGCAAATGCTTCGTTTAATTCGATAATGTCCATATCTTCTAAAGAAAGGTCTAATCTTTTCAATAATTTTTGAGTAGCTTCTACAGGTCCGATCCCCATGATTCTTGGTTCAACACCTGCTACGGAAGAGCCTAAGATTTTAGCTTTAGGTTTTAAACCATATTTTTTAACAGCTTCTTCACTTGCTAAGATCAATGCAGCAGCGCCGTCGTTCATTCCCGAGGCATTTCCTGCCGTTACCGTTCCTTCTTTTCTGAATGCAGGACGAAGTTTCCCTAAACCTTCCATAGAAGATGTAGGCTTAATAAATTCATCTTTATCAAAGACGATGGGATCTCCTTTTCTCTGTGGAATTTCAACGTTTACAATTTCTTCAGCCAATCTTCCGCTTTCCTGCGCTTTTGTAGCTTTCTGCTGAGACCAAAGGGCAAATTTATCTTGATCCTCTCTGTTGATCTGGTGCATGTCTGCAAGATTTTCTGCAGTTTCACCCATACCGTCAACACCATACATCTCTTTCATTTTAGGGTTGATAAAACGCCATCCGAAAGTAGTATCATACATCTGGCTGTCTCTTCCGAAAGCTGCACTAGGTTTTGACATTACATATGGAGAACGTGTCATATGTTCTACTCCACCTGCAATATAAATTTCACCTTCACCTGCAGCAATCGAACGAAAAGCATTAGCTACAGCAGACATTCCCGATGCACAAAGTCTGTTTACGGTCTCACCTCCTATTTTATAAGGAAGCCCAGCTAATAAAAGACCCATTCTCGCTACATTTCTGTTATCTTCACCTGCCTGGTTCGCACATCCAAAAATAACGTCCTCAATTTCTTCAACAGGAACATTTGGATTTCTTGCCACCACTTCTTTGATAACAATAGCAGCCAGGTCATCTGCTCTTACTTCTGATAATCCTCCCTGTAGTTTTGAGATGGGAGTTCTGACATAGTCTATGATGTATACGTTGTTCATAATTTTAATTTGAAAATTGGAGAATGAGATAATTTGCAAGCTATCTCACTCGCTTTTCTATTTATTTTTATTCTTTAATTCTAAGACTTGTTTTAAAGTATAGGGTTTATATATGAAGTCTTTTCCAAACATTCTTTTGGCAATTTCTTCAATGGTAGAGTCAAATCCTGCTTCTTTTCTTCTTTTGTTAACATTTTCAGGATCTTTTATAGGCCATACGAAATTAACGAAGACCTGTTTCCCATCTTTATCCTTTGTCATTTCGCCCTTTCCCTGTGTTCCATAGATCTGCTCTCTGTTGTCATTCATCAGATATCGGTCTTCCATCATGGCAACCCACGTAAAAGGAATTTCCTTCTTTTCTCCGGCTTCTTTGATGAGCGGAAAATATTTTGCAATTTTGGTTGAATGCTGAATTACGTACCAGGCGGCATGATTGGTAGGCTCACCCACCAGTGTTTTTCCTGGATAACCGTATTGAGAAATAATACTTTCTATTCTCTTTATATTCAGAGTATCATGCTCAGCTACCAAGTCCCATCCTTTCCTTTCAAACTCATCACTGTCAATATTCAGATCTTTCAGAATCTGGCTTTTTTTCTCCGGGGTTATTTCGGAGTCAAAAAGCATTCTGTACCCTTGATCCACCTTCATGATCTCGTCCAGTTCCTTCTTCAGGTTTTCATTGAATTTCTGCTGTTGGGCATTGATAAGCCCTAATGATAATCCTGAAAGCAGTAACAATATTTTTTGCATAATTGGTTATTAGTATAATGTATATTTGAGCCCTACTCTATTTTTAAAACAATTTATTATCAGTGATTCGGATGCTTCCCTTCCTTTATTTCTATCTTGTTATTTTTCACATCATCTAATGTATACACCTTATATACAAAATCTTTCCCATAAATTTCTTTTCCGTATTCTTCTATTGTATTGGTAAAACCAGCTTCTTTTCTTTTTTTATTTACATTTTCCGGATCTTTGATGGGCCAGATATATTCTGTTCTATAATCTTTCCCCTCTTCACTCCAAAAACTTCCATATCCCTGGCTTCCATAAATCTGTTCTTTTCCCTGATCCATTAAATATCGGTCTTCCATCGTTGCCACTTGCCTGAATGGGATTTCTTTCTTTTTTCCGGCTTCTTTAATTAAAGGAAGGTATTTCCCTATTTTCTTGGAATGTTGTATTACCAACCATACCGCTTTATTTTCCGGTTTTCCGACCATGCTTTTCCCAGGATACCCATATTCAGCAATGATTTTTTCTACTTTAATAATATTTGCACTGTCTTTTTCTACAACTAATTTCCAGTTTATTTTGGCAGTATCAACACCTTTTTTAAAAAGTTCATTTTTAATCTCTGATTTTCTTTTAGCAGAAGTGGAATCATCAAAATATTCGCGATAGATCTGATCCCAATAATAAATATCTTTCAATTCATTCTTCAAATTTCTATTTGAAATACATGCATTCAGTATTGTTAACACCAAAACAAGAAAGGATATTTTTTTAATCATCTTTTAAAATTTTATTAAAGATCAGTCACTTTTTTTCCAATTTTATAGACAGTTCCAACAAATTTTGCAACCAGTTCATTATTCTGATTGGTAATTTTTATATCATAAACTGCTGTTTTTCTGGTATCGTTAACCAGTATACTTTCAGCTCTGAAAACATCGCCTTCTTTTCCAGCTTTGGTAAAATTGATAACACAGTTCAAAGCTACGGCGGCATCTCCTGTATTATTAGAAGAAAATGCCAGTGCAGAATCTGCAAAAGCAAAGGTAACCCCACCATGAACAGTTTTTAAACCATTCAGCATATCTTTCTTGATAGGCATTTCCAGTAAACAATAATTTTCCTTTACCTCAATCATTCTGATATTCATCCATTGGGAAAAATAATCCTGATTGAACATATAATCTGCAACTTGTCTTGGATTCATTTCTTCTATCATACGTTTGTTATTTCTTCATATAATTCATCGGATAATTTGTCGTAAACACTCATGGTTTTACCAAGAATCACCTGTTCATATGAAAGATGAGTATTGGAATTACCAGAGCTATTTTCTCCTTCATAGATTGCGTTTAAATCAATTCCACTTTCATTGGCCAGTCTTTGAATTAACGTTCTGTATTTTTCATTAAACTTCCCCAGCAATTCAAGTCTTTCTTGACTATCTTCTATGGAAGAAGCTTCCTGAGCCAAATACTGTTTCTCAATTAAAAGCCGTGTTTCCAGTTCTGCTCTGAATTCTTCTATATTCATCTTTTAATTATCAATCTATCAGTTTACTAATAAAATACTTTGATAAGTTCAGTATTGGTAAACTGATAGATTGGTATATTTTATTATAGTTTACGAAGTAAAGGGCTTTGTTTGTACCTTTCTTCCTGATATTCGTTGTAAAGGTTCTGCAAGGTTTCAGAGATTTTTGAATACCCGATTTCCTGTCCCCAGCCTAATAATCCTTTTGGATAATTTACTCCCTTCTGCATTGCCAATTCAATATCGTCATCATTGGCAATACCTAGTCTTTTGGCTTCCACCGCTTCGTTGATCAGCATGGAAATAATTCTTAAAAAGATCTGTTGATACAAGGCATCATCTTTCTGTGCTTCAGGTTTCACAGCTCCTTCATTATAATCATAGAACCCTTTTCCTGTTTTTCTTCCGTGAAGTTTGGCTTCGGACATTCTTTGCTGAAGTAAAGACGGCTTATATTTAGGATCGTAGAAATAATCTTTGTAAACAGTTGTTGTTACGGCAAAATTTACATCTATTCCAATTAAATCCATCAATTCAAAAGGTCCCATTTTAAAGTTCCCAATTGTTCTCATCGCCTCATCCACCTGTTCCGGTGTGGCAATGTTTTCTTCAACAATCCGAAGGGCTTCACCATAATATGGACGGGCAATTCTATTAACAATAAACCCCGGAATATCTTTTGCGATAACCGGTGTTTTCCCCCACTCTTTCATGAGGTTATATATTTTCTCTGCTAAAGTTTTTTCTGTTAATAAAGATGGAATTACTTCCACTAAAGGCATTAACGGAGCCGGATTGAAAAAGTGAATTCCGATGAAACGCTCCGGCTTCTTGAGTTCTGCACCAAGAGAGGTGATAGAAATGGATGATGTATTGGAACCGATAACGCAGCTTTCTGAAACATAAGTCTCCAGTTCTGTAAACACTTTGGTTTTGATTTCTTTATTTTCAATGATCGCTTCGATCACTAAATCAGAATCTTTTAAATCCTTTAATGCTTCACCTTTACTGATATTATTTCTGATTTCTGAGGCTTTTTCCTGAGAAATTTTGCCTTTTTCAGCTAATTTCTGAAGGGTTTTCTCTAACCCTGAAATCGCTTTATCAATTTGTGGAGCATTTGCATCAAATACAACAACTTTGCATCCTGCGGTGGCAGCGACCTGGGCAATTCCAATTCCCATCGTTCCTGCACCAATAATTCCAATATTCATAGTCTAAAAAGTAATGTAACAATGTATCAGCTTACCAATGTAACAATTTTGTCAAAAAATTAAATTTTGCAAAAGCATCTGTTTTTATTGGTAAACTGCTACATTGATAAATTGTTATATTAATCTTATTTTCCTTTATAATCAGGTTTTCTTTTCTGTAAAAATGCATTTACCCCTTCGATGAAATCTTCTGTTTCGGCAGCCTCCTGTTGTAAGTCACCTTCCAGTTCAAGCTGTTCTTTCAAGGTGTTGGTATAAGAATGTGCGAAAGCTTTTTTCGTAAGCTTAAGCGCTGCGGTTGGCATATTCGACATTTTCTCAAGAATTTCCATTGACTTTGGTCCGAATTCTTCTTCACTGAAAACTTCAGCAACAAGACCATAAGATTTAGATTCTTCAGCCGATAATTTCTTACCGGTGAAAGCTAAATAATTGGCCAATTGTCTACCTAAAAGTTTCGGTAAGAAATATGTCCCACCTGTATCAGGGATCAAACCGATATTTGAAAACGCCTGCGCAAAATACGCTTTGTTATTTGCCAATACGAAATCACAGATTAAAGCCAACATAGCCCCGGCACCAACTGCAGGTCCGTTCACCAAAGCAATGACAGGTTTTTTGCAACGGGTAACTTCTGTAACCAACGGATTATAATAATCCACAACAATCTTTCTGATAATATCATGATCGTGGTGTTCCTTTCCTGTCACGAATGCTTCATCCAGATTCTGACCGGAGCAAAACGCTCTTCCTCTTCCGGAAATAGCCACACATCTTACTGTTTCGTCTTCGCTACATTCTTTAATAAAGTCTTTTAAGTCTGATAAAGCAGGCTTAGTAAGGGCATTCATCGTTTCAGGCTGATTAAGGTATGCGATTTTAAGCTTCCCGTCAAAATGCGTTTCAATATCGAGTTGTGTATACATAGTTTTTTATTTTATTTAACAATGCACTAATTTAATAATATAAATCAATGTAGCAGTCTACGAATTTAACAATGTGGCAATGCCATCGTTATGTGTTACATAATCCTAAGTTTCATTAGTAGACTGTTACATGATTTCATTACTGTATGTATTATTTATATGGTAAATGATTTATAGTAAAAACCTTACTTCGATCAGTATTATATAGGATTGTTATTATAATAATTATTAAGCTTTATATTGGCTCCCGGATCTTCCACAATAGGCAATACACTACATTTAAACAAAATATTATCTTTTGCAATCGTATTTTTACATCTCAAATAAAGTCCGCTTTTAACATTACTTACTTCATTGCCAGATACGGTCACTTTTCCATCTAATGAAGTTCCATAAGGAATAGTAGCAGTTGTAATATCGACGACGACACCGAAATTACTCCCATTTCCGTAAATTAAATTATTGGAAATAACAAATCTTTTGGTAAGCTCATTTACTCTTTCAACTTCTCCTTCCGTTGGGGTATAACTTTTTATTGATATTCCCACAAAAGAATCCCCGTGAATTGCAGATTGGAAATTATTGTTACTAATCAATGCATTTCCCAATGCAGAAGTAAGCCTTTTGGTTGTCGTTGTACTCCCATCTGGATTAGTTGTAATTGTGTTTGAATAAGCTGCATACTCTATTGCTGCAGCATGTACATTGGAAGCACAGTTATTGGAAATATTTATATTATTTATATTCCCTCCAATGGTGACCGCTGTTCTCACATTGTTAAAATTATTGTTTTGTATATTGATATTATCAACTTTGATCTCATCTTCATGTGACTGAACTAAAATTCCATAAGTCCTTTCATCAGATGTTTCTATGATATTATTATTAATCGAGATATTTTTAAATTCTTTAGGAAGGTCTAATGTTACCCTGGATGAAGAATTAATAACTCCACTGTCATCTGCAATTAACTGATGAATATAATTGTCTGAAATAATACCATTTTTCTTAGTTCCATCAAACCTGATAGCTCCCCATGTTGTATTTCTAAAAATATTACTATTTATAATAAAATTGTTTACATTATCATAAAAGTCTATAGCATATAATCTATGATGTCCAGTATTATCCCTTCCACAATATTCAAAATAGTTTCCCTTAACCAGAACTGATCCATAATATCCACAATCAAATGCAAATATTCCGCAAGGAGCTTTTGATGAATCTAAATTTGGTGCATTTTTAAAAACATTATTTTCAACCATAAAGTTTGCATTATGGGATTGTGTAAGTCCTAAATGTTCCATTCTGAACATTTGTGACTGTACACCGCTTTCAAAAAAATTATTAGAAATTTTTATATTTCCCTCACAGTTATAAAACTGTACCGCTCTAGTATATAGATCAATAAAGCAACATTCATTAATTTCTATATCTGTAGAATCGATCGAGTTTAATATATATATCCCTCCATTAAAATCTCTTAATATTTCACTTTGTGCATTGTAGTCCCCAGCGGTATAAACCTGCAAATTTCTTTTATTAAGGTCAAAGGTTATTCCTTCAATAATAAAATTCTTACAATTTGTGAAATGAAAAAAATAGGAACTAAAACGTTGCTTACTATCTGACTTAATAGTTGTATGCTGCTTATCTCCCAAAAGTTTGAAGCAGGAAAGACCTGTAAAACTTAATTGCTCATTAATAATATACTCTTTTGCATCAAATCTTAAAGTCGCTCCTAAATATGCTGCAGTATTAATTGCTTTAGTTAGCATCACTTTATCTCCGGTTCCATTTGTTAAATCAGTGGGATAAGTACATCTGTACCATTCTATATTAATAGTATTCTCTGTATAAATGGCTTTATAATATTTCCCATTTTCTTGTTTCAGAACAACACCATCTAGTAAGCTGGCATTAATAGAATCTATTTCCTGATAACGGATAACTTCTCCGGTATTGTGAAATGTTTTAACAAGAGTAGATTCCTGACATGTTGAAGGAAACTTCTGACTGTTACAATTTGTCATAATTAATTTTTTGTGTTGATTATTTTAAATAAGATCATTAAGAAATGATACTGAAGCAAAACTAAGTGCTACTAACGACAAAACTCGTCGTATCTTTTTTAATGACATTTAAAATAATCAAACGGCTCCAGACAGTCTAAACATTGATAAGAAGCCTTACACAGGGTAGACCCGAATCTGCTGATCTGTTTGGTATGCTCGGAACCACATCTCGGACATTTTTTTGGTTTTCCGATATGATTCTCGTCTGCTCCTTTTTCAGGAGGTGTAATTCCGTAGACGCGAAGTTTTTCTCTTGCCTCATCTGTTAACCAATCTGTTGTCCATATAGGAAACATTTTGGTGACAACCTTGGCATCCCAACCGTTTTCCTTCATTATTTTAATAATGTCTTCTTCAATAGTAAACATTGCAGGACAAGCAGAATATGTAGGAGTAATGGTCACTTCACAAGAATTCTCACTGGTAACTTTTGCTTCTCTTACAATTCCCAGTTCCACAATATTGATTACCGGAATTTCCGGATCAGGAACCATTTCTAATATTTCTAAAGGATTTTTCATTTAAAAAATGTACCAATTAAACAATCTAACAGTCTAGCAATCATTATTACATTGGTAAACTGTCATATTGGTATATTTGAGTTTACCACGTACACCCCGGATATGCTCTCTGCATATACTGAAGTTCACAAAGAATGAATCCGAAATATTCTGTATGATATCCGGTTCTGGATTTTGGCTGCATAAATGGATTGGAGGGATATTCTAATCCAAATTCCTTAAAATCTTTCTCTGTAATGGCAACGAACTCTTTGTAAAGCTCATCAACATTCGGAACGATATTCAGAACAACAAGATCCTCTTCTCCTTCTGATTTGGCAAAAAGCCCTTTTGTATATTCCCAGATATCTTCGATCGCCTTTTCCAAACGTTGACGGCTTTCTTCTGTTCCCTGAGCGAAAATCTTCATCCAGGAAGCCGTATGAGTATAGTGATATCTTACTTCTTTTAATGATTTCTGAGCAATGGCAGAAAGCTCTTCATCTGCAGAATTTGATAGTGCTTCGTACATCAGTTTCTGATATATCGAGAAAACATATACTTTAAGGATCGTCTGTGCATAATCTTCATTAGGAAGCTCTGTCCAGTGTGCATTTAAATATTCGTGTTCGTATCTTAAAAATGCAATATCATCCTCATTTTTACCGTTATCAGCAACTCTTGAAGCATACACATAAAAATTATTGGCTTGTCCAAGTTCATCCAACGCAATGTTCGTTAATGCAATATCTTCCTCCAAATAAGGGCCTTCACCACACCACGCAGACAAACGTTGTCCCATAATGAAACTGTCGTCTGCTAGTTTTAATAAATAATTATATAATGGGTTCATTGTTTAGTAGATTTAAAGACCAATAGATAATAGATGGATAGATAATAGATAGGTAAACTTTAACGTCTTTTATCTATTCGTCTATTATCTCCTAAGTCATATTCTTAATTACATATTTTTTACATCGTTTGGAATATCGTAGAAAGTCGGGTGACGGTATAATTTATCATCAGCCGGATCGAAGAAAGCTTCTTTGTCTATTCCTTCTGAAGTCACAATATACTTACTTGGAACGACCCAAACAGAAGTTCCTTCTTTTCTTCTTGTATAAACGTCTCTTGCGTTTTGTAAAGCCATTTCTGCTGTTGGCGCCTGTACAATTCCAACGTGTTTGTGAGATAATCCCGGTTTAGTCTGAATAAACACTTCCCACACATCTAATTGACTCATTATCTTATTTTATTTTTTAATCTAATTTGATGTTGAAATTATCTTCAACATATTTTAATATTTTAATGAAACTTTCATATTCATCAATTCCTGGAGTATCTTTTAAATAACTTTCAGGATTAGAATAATGAAATTCATTCTCTCTATTATCTGATTTGTATTTTACTAAAAAATCTACTCCGTCCGTAACACTGTATTCCCTTGTAAACAGTACATATCCTTTTTCATCATTGTCATATACTGCCTTTGATCGGGACATCTTATATCTGAAAAGATCTTCGTTAGGAAGATAACCGATATTCATTGCTTCTAACGTAACAAAAGCTTTTTCAAGAATATCTTTAGATTTCAGTTGAATAACTTTGGCTGGTATAATTTCAGATTCATCTTTACTTATATGATAAGGTAAACGCCACTGTATCACTTCAGCTTTCCAATTCTCGCCCTTTTCTTGATAAATTCTGAAAACTTTTCCCCCGTTTGTAATTCCGGAACCTTGATAAATTCTTATTTCCTTCTTATTTTCTATACTAACAGGGATACTTGCAAGCTTGTCTATGTCCTGTCCTTTCAAGATTGTGATAATAAAGAAAAATAATACCTGAAATAAGATTTTCATTAATTTCTTAGTTTACTTTTTCGTTTTGTTTTTCTGCAAAAGCAATCGCTGCTTCTTTTACCCAGGAATTCTCTCTCTGAGCCTTTCTCTTCGTTTCGATACGCTTTTTATTACAAGGTCCGTTTCCTTTTAAAATTTCCATAAACTCACCCCAAGGAAGTTCTCCGAAATCGTAATGTTGTCTTTCCTCATTCCATTTCAGGTCTTTATCCGGAATTGTTAATCCTAAGAATTCAGCCTGAGAAACGGTAACATCGATAAATCTCTGACGAAGGCTGTCATTACTTTCTCTTTTCACTCTGTAATTCATAGAGATTTTCGAGTTTGGTGAACTGTCATCGTTGGGTCCGAACATCATTAAAGCTGGCCACCAAAAACGGTTTAATGAAGCCTGAGCCATTTCTTTCTGTTGTTTGGTACCACGGCAAAGCGCCATCAGAATCTCATATCCTTGTCTTTGGTGAAATGATTCTTCTTTACAGATTTTCACCATCGCTCTTGAATAAGGACCGTAAGAGTTCCCCATCAGCATTACCTGGTTCATAATGGCTGCACCATCTACCAACCAGCCGATAGCACCAATATCAGCCCAGCTTAATGTCGGATAATTGAAAATACTTGAATATTTTGCTTTCCCTTCCAACATATCATCGTAAGTTGCATCTCTGTCTGCTCTGATGCTTCCGTCGCCTAAAGTTTCTGTTGCAGAATAAAGGTATAAACCATGTCCTGCCTCATCCTGAACTTTAGCCAGAAGTGCCATTTTTCTTCTTAATGAAGGCGCTCTGGAAATCCAGTTCGCTTCCGGCAACATTCCTACAATTTCAGAATGCGCGTGCTGTGAAATCTGACGAACCAATAATTTTCTGTAATCATCGGGCATTACATCTTTTGGTTCTACTTTATTTTCTTCGTGAACGTATTGAACAAATTTTTCTAAATCCATAATTTTTGAATTTGAAAATTTGAAAATCTGAGAATGCATCAATTAATTTTCAAATTAACACATTAGCACATTTTCAAATTCTATTAAACATCATAATTAAGCATCACCACATTCGTTGTCGGGTGACATTGACAGGTAAGAACATAACCTCTGGCTACTTCGTCTTCGGTAAGTGCGTAGTTTTTCTCCATAAAAACTTCTCCTTCTAAAACTTCCGCTTTACACGTACAACAAACACCTCCTTTACATGCGAAAGGTACAGGAAGATTGTCTTTCAATGCTTTATCTAAGATACTCTCTTTTTTAGAATTAAGGTGGAACGAATATTCATCATCATCAATAATGACCGTTACCATACTTTCGATATTGGCAATCGCTTTGAATTCATCACTCATCTCCTTCGTATTCTCTTCGTCAGGAGCGGTGAAATATTCAAATAAAACCTGAATTGCCGGTACTTTTTTATCTTTCTTTAAATAATCTGCAATCCCTTTAATCATCTCTGAAGGACCACAAATGAAATATGTTGCTTCTTTTACATCGATCTCTGTATACCTTTCAAACAGCTGGTCTAATTTTTCTGCAGAAATTCTTCCTTCAAAAACCGGATCTTCATGCTTTTCACGACTTACCAGATAAATCACTTTAAGCCTTCCATTGAACTGCTCTACCAGCTTATCAATTTCTGATTTTCTTAAAACATGATTCATGCTTCTGTTACTGTAAAACAGATAAGCATTACTGTTAGGTTCCTGGTAAAGACTTTCTTTGATATTAGATAAAACCGGTGTAATTCCACTTCCGGCAGCCAAACCAACATATGTTTTTACGTTAGTCGGGTGATAAGAAGTGTTGAAACCACCCATTGGAGGCATTACTTCCAGCATTTCATCCATATGAAGATGCTCATTGAAATATCCTGATACCTTTCCGTTTTCCAGTAATTTTACCAAAACTTCCAGGGTATTGCTTTTTTCACTTGGAGCATTACAGATAGAGTAAGAACGTCTTTCTTCATTTCCGTTGATCATCATTCGGAAATTGAGGTACTGTCCTTGTTTGAACCTGAACTTGTCTTTCAGTTCTTCAGGAATCTCCACCGCTACATTCACAGCGTCTGAAGTATCCTTCTGAACCTTTACAGTTTTAAGTTTATAAAATGAATTCATTATTTTTTTAGTATTCTATTAATTTTTCCACCTTCGCACTTCGGCAAACTGTCCTGAGCATGAACTTTCACTTTTGTGGTGATTCCTACCCTCTTTTTTATTTCGTTTTCTATATTTTTCCCGAAGCTTCCGACAAAATTAAAATAATCATCGGTATTTGCTTCTATTTTTTGTGCATTGACCAGTTCATCGTCTATTTCAACATCAATATCTAAGGCGACACACATATGTTCTTTTTCAATTGGTGTTAAGTAATAATTAGGAACCACCCCTTTTACGTGAGAGAATGCCTCTTCAATCTGACTTGGATACACATTTACTCCTCTTACAATCAGCATATCATCAGCTCTTCCGACAATAGGTTTCATTTTCACCATTGTCTTTTTAGCATTTTCATCATAATAAAGACTGGTAATGTCATTGGTCCAGTAACGCAGAAGCGGCATTGCTTTTTTCGTTAATGTGGTAATCACCAATACGCCTTCTTCACCGAAAGGAACCGGTTGTTTGGTTATAGGATCTAAAATTTCGGGATAAAAATGATCTTCCCAGATGTAAGATCCCCCTTTCTCCTCAAAATCCTCCATCGAAACTCCGGGACCGATAATTTCACTTAATCCATAAATATTGGTGGCATGAACACCTAATCTTTCTTCAATATGACTTCTTATAATTTCCGTCCAGGGCTCTGAACCCAATACGGCATATTTAAGACTGATTTCATCGGCAGAAATTCCTCTGTTAGCGAATTCATCAGCAATAGTTAAAGCATATGATGGCGAACAGCAGATTACCTCCGGTTTAAAATCTATAATCAGATCCACCTGTCTGGCAGTCATTCCTCCTGAAATAGGAAGAACACTCATTCCAAGTTTTTCGGCTCCGTAGTGAAGCCCCAAGCCTCCTGTGAAAATCCCATATCCATAAGCATTATGCAACTGCATTCCCGGTCTTGCTCCTGCGGCATGTAAAGATCGTGCTACCACTTCACTGAAAAGATCTACATCTTCTTTGGTATATCCTACCACAGTCGGTTTACCGGTTGTACCGCTTGAACAGTGAATTCTCTGCAATTCGCTTTTCGGAACGGTAAATAATCCAAAAGGATAATTATCTCTTAAATCCTGTTTGTAAGTAATCGGAAGTTTCGTAATATCTTCAATTGACCTTATATCCTGTGGAGAGATCTGTAATTCATCAAACTTTCTTCTATAAAATTCCGAATTCTCGTTCAGATAACCCATCAGGCTTACTAACCGGTCGGATTGAAGCTGTCTCAATTGACCCAGCTCCAGATATTCAACTGAAAAATCCATAAAACTAACTAACATTTGTTAGGTGTAAATTTAAAAAGATTTTGCAAGCTGACAAAATTTTTATGATTTTCGTCATATTTTGAATGATTCTAAATAATTGAAAGAATTATAAAAGGCAATGAATTGTTTAAAATATGCAAGAATAAAGAATAAAAAAATCCATAATTCAATCTAACAAAACTTAATATAAGTCCAGAAATAAAATGTGGAATGATTATAAATAGTGATGTTAGCAAATAATTTGAACTTACTTCATAATTAGCAATATGCATAAAAGCAAAAAATAAAGAATAACTATAAACTATAATTCCTAACCTTTTATGATAAAAATCCTCAAAAAATTTACCATAATTTTTGACAATTAACCACATTAAAAATCCTAATAAATACGCTATCAAAACTCTAAAAAAAAAGTCATTCTTTAAATCATACTGATCTTCTAAATGAAAAAATCTGTTTACTATAAAGAATGATATAATTGTAGTTGATATCGATAAATTTATTTTAGAAAAATATAATGGTAATCTAAATGCTAATTCTTCTAGTAATGGCACCAATAAACATGTTAAAAAAACTTCAAATATACTTATTTCATAGCTTGTTAAATTATCTTTCATGGGTGCATCTATAAAATAAGGTCGAAGAAATGCAATTAAAAACCTTATTATTAAACCCAAAAAGAACAATAATAAAAGTTGCAACAAATTTTTGACAATTGGATTTGAACTTTTATTTATACTGGGGTGATGTACAAATTTTAAAAAGTGAGTAAAAATCGATAAACTCTTATCTGTTTTCATTTCCTAATAACCCGAAAAGAACTTTATCCCTAATTTCATCAGTAATATCGGAACCCGATTTAATATTTTTTTTGAACCAGAAATAGGAATTATTTAAAGTATGAAGAATAAATCTTGTGGTAAAAGCAGATGATCTTAATTCCCAATTTTCAGCCTGATAAATTTCAGAAATCAATGCTTCAACCTCTTGTTGATAATTTTTTCTTAATTCAACAAATTCGGGAAGTCTTTCCTCTAAATGTCGCCATTCATTAGAATAAATATGGGTAACATCTCGGTTTTTAAGAACAACCGATAAATGTTTATCAATAAAAAGATTCAGTTTTTCTTTCGGAGCCATATCTGTATTTTTTACTTCCTGAAGCTCATCGAAAAACTCCTGTGCAATGCCAAAACAAATCCATTCCAGAATTTCTTCCTTTGAACGGATGTGTGCATATAATGAAGCGGCTTTAATATTAAGTTTTGTAGCAAGGTCTCTCACAGAGCTTCCCATATAGCCTTTCTCTTTAAAAAGCTCTACTGCTACATCTAATATTTTTCTTTGTTTTTCTTTAAGTTCCATCTGTAAAAATGCAAAAATAGGTATTCTGAAAATAATACGTTGAAATTTAACAAGAGAATAGACAAAATTCTAAGTTGAAAAATTAGAATTCATCCCACTATGACTTTTTGTTCATGGATTTTAAAGAAAAATTTAAAGAATCGGAAATTTTGTCAAGTTAAATTTCCGTTAAAAATACTAAATTCGGAAATTTTGTCCATATTTTTTGTAAATTTAATAATTGAACAGTTTTTGCGGTACAGTCATCGAATAAATGATTAAATAATTGATGGCATTAAGAAACTGAGCCTGAAAATTTAGTTTCTTGATGTTTTTTAGAACTAAACGTTGAACAAATCTTGACCAAAAATATATAAAATATGAACTTAAACCAATATACTGTAAAATCACAGGAAGCCATCCAGGCCGCTCAGCAGGTAGCCATGGAATTGGGTAACCAAAGTATCGAACCGCAACATATCCTGGAAGGAATCTTTCAGGTAGATGAAAATATATCGCCTTTCTTACTAAAAAAATCTGAAGCAGATGCTAATCTTGTAAGAGAGCGAAACCGTGAAAATTTAGAAAAACTTCCCAAAGTACAGGGAGGCAATATTTACCTTTCACAATCGGCCAACAAAGTGTTACTGGACGCGCCCAATATTGCTAAAAAAATGGGCGACGAATATGTAACGATTGAGCATTTGTGGCTATCTCTTTTAGAAACAAGCTCTGAAGTTTCCAAAATGTTAAAAGACATGGGTGTTACCAAAAGCCTATTGGAAGGAGGGATTAAAGAATTAAGAAAAGGAAGTAAGGCAACCTCTGCAAGTTCAGAAGAAACCTACCAGTCTTTAAATAAATATGCTAAAAACTTTAATGAATTAGCAGCTGAGGGAAAACTGGATCCGGTAATAGGACGTGATGAAGAAATCAGGAGGGTTTTACAGATCCTTTCCAGAAGAACAAAAAACAACCCGATCCTTATCGGGGAACCGGGTGTAGGTAAAACAGCTATCGCAGAAGGAATTGCCCACAGAATTATCAGTGGTGATATTCCTGAAAACCTGATGGATAAAACCCTGTATTCATTGGATATGGGAGCATTGATCGCCGGAGCAAAATATAAAGGTGAATTTGAAGAGCGTTTGAAATCTGTAGTGAATGAAGTCATCAAATCCGACGGTCAGATTATTCTCTTCATTGATGAGATTCATACCCTTGTAGGTGCCGGTGGTGGTGAAGGCGCGATGGATGCGGCCAACATTTTGAAACCAGCCCTTGCAAGAGGTGAATTAAGAGCGATTGGAGCCACTACTTTGAATGAATATCAAAAATATTTCGAAAAAGACAAAGCATTAGAAAGACGTTTCCAGAAGGTAATGGTGGAAGAACCGGATACTGAATCTGCAATTTCCATTCTTCGTGGTATTAAAGATAAATATGAGGCACACCACAAAGTAAGAATCAAAGATGAAGCGATCATTGCTGCCGTGGAAATGTCACAACGATATATTTCAGACCGATTTTTACCGGATAAAGCGATTGACCTTATTGATGAAGCTTCTGCTAAATTAAGAATGGAAATCAATTCAAAACCGGAAGAACTTGATGTTCTGGACAGAAGATTAATGCAGCTGGAAATTGAGTTGGCTGCCATTTCAAGAGAAGGTAACCAAACCAAAATTGATCATTTGAAAGAAGATATTGCTAAAATTTCTGAGCAAAGAAATGATATCAATGCCAAATGGTTGAAAGAGAAACAAAAAAGTGAAGATTTAACTCAGATCAAAAAAGAGATTGAATCGTTGAAACATGAGGCAGAAAGAGCCTCCAGGTCCGGTGACTATGCAAAAGTAGCGGAGATCCAATATGGAAAACTCCGTGAAAAAGAAGAAGAGCTCTCTAAAGTAGAACTGGAAATGCAGAATCATCAGAATGAGCTTATCAAAGAGGAGGTTACTGCTGAAAATATTTCTGAAGTTATCGGTAAATGGACTGGAATTCCTGTAACGAAATTATTACAATCAGAAAGAGATAAATTATTAAGCCTGGAAACTGAACTTCACCACAGAGTTGTAGGACAGGATGAGGCAATAGAAGCTGTTGCAGATGCCATAAGAAGAAACAGAGCCGGTTTAAGTGATGATAAAAAACCAATCGGATCATTCTTATTCCTTGGTACAACGGGTGTTGGTAAAACGGAGCTGGCAAAGGCACTGGCAGAATTTTTATTCGATGATGAAAACAATATGACCAGAATTGATATGAGTGAATATCAGGAACGTCACAGTGTTTCCAGATTAGTTGGAGCGCCTCCGGGATACGTCGGCTATGACGAAGGTGGACAATTGACTGAAGCCGTAAGAAGAAGACCTTATTCGGTTGTGCTTTTGGATGAGATTGAAAAAGCTCACCCTGATGTTTTCAACACCTTACTTCAGGTTTTGGATGATGGGCGTCTTACTGATAACAAAGGACGTGTGGTCAACTTTAAAAACTCAATCATCATCATGACTTCGAACTTAGGCTCGCACCTTATTCAGGAGAATTTTGAAAATCTGACTGAGGAAAACCAGGATGAAATTGTGGACAAAACAAAAGAAGAGGTTTTCGATCTTTTGAAACAGACTTTACGTCCGGAGTTCCTGAACAGAATTGATGAGATTGTATTGTTCCAGCCTTTAAGAAAAAAAGAAATTGGAAAAATCGTTCAGTACCAACTGAGAGGATTCAACGATATGCTGGCTAAGAGAAATATCATCATGACATTTACTCAGGATGCGGTAGATTATCTGATGGATAAGGGATATGATCCTGCATTCGGAGCCAGACCTTTAAAAAGAGTGATCCAACAGGAGGTATTAAACAAGCTGTCAAAAGAAATCCTTGCAGGAAATGTCAATGATGGCGACAGAATTACGCTGGATTATTTTGTAGAAACAGGACTGGTATTCAGACCCACTGAAAAATAAAAGAATAAAGTAGTTTTTTTCATATACATTAATTTTTGTAGATAAGTGCTGTAGATAAAATCTGCGGCACTTATTTTTTAATATTTGTCCAAACTAAGTGAAATATTATTATCTTTATCATACCAACAAATTAATAACTAAAACAAAATCAGTATGAAAAAGTTAAAAAGAAACGATTTGAAGAAAATCGAAGGCGGAACTGCCGAACTTATGAGTTGTGATGTCAACATGATGTGTCCTCCGGGACTATGTTGTGCAGACGGTTATATCTGCAGAGACCCTAGAAGATATATCTGCATCTAAATGTAAAACGGAGAAAAGTCTCCGTTTTTTTATTGCCATTTTAATGATATTATTCATTTTTCGACCTTCCTGTTAATATATTAATAAACAATCCGTAAAATCACGGAAAATAAATAGTATAATTCCCTATCTATGAATTGATTTTCTACCATATTTTTTACGAAATTTGCAGATCACATATACTTATCGTAAACAACTAAGCTATGAAAACAGAATCTACGAATGATCCGTTACAACCTGGCAGAATGTCAACCAAACTGATCCAAAATCTAATAGACAATTACCGTCAGAATCACTTGAGTGCCATCAACGGAGCTTTAGGAATAGAAGATGCTCATTCCATCTGGTTTGATCTTCCTAAACTAAAGAAATTCATTGCGATGATAGAAAGTGAGGCAGCAAAAACAAATCCGGATATTACAGAAGAAGATTTAGGAATCAGGTTCTATTACGCTGCCTATCCCAATGGCAAAAACTGGGATATTATGGAAACACATCCGGTTCCTGAGGAATATGCGGAAAGGCATAC
This sequence comes from Chryseobacterium lactis, assembly GCF_003815875.1. Classification (NCBI taxonomy): domain Bacteria; kingdom Pseudomonadati; phylum Bacteroidota; class Flavobacteriia; order Flavobacteriales; family Weeksellaceae; genus Chryseobacterium; species Chryseobacterium lactis. The sequence goes on along the minus strand of NZ_CP033924.1, from coordinate 2,000,482 downwards.
GCTGGTTTTAATCCCTACTGTAAAAAAATCTAACGAAGCGGGTGAATCTGATCATTATGATTTCAACTTTTCAGGAGATCGTGATTCGGTAGCTTTGGCATTAAATGCGCGTGGTATAAAGATGGATGAAGATACAATTGGAGAAAATAACGGCCAGATTATTCCGCCATATAATTCCAGAGGCGAATTATTTTAATAAAACATTACTTATATTACATGAATGATTTCCAAGAATTTGTAAGCAAAAGCATGCTTTGGTTTGAAGGGCTTGCTGCAGTGGTAGCTCTTTTTCATTATAACACTGTAAAAAAGCAATATTGGAAATTTTTCGTGTTCTATCTTGTCTTCATTTTTCTTTGTGAAGCATTTGGAAGATGGGGAAATTTCATCTACTTTTCAAAAGCAAAATATTACAATTATTTTGTAATGCCTGCTCAGTTCATTTTTTTCTATTGGTTATATGCAGCAAAATCTTTAGGCAAGCCAAAACTTTTTCTGATTCTATCATTGCTATACCTTTTTTCATTCATCCCTAATGAGCTATTTTTTTCAGAAAGTAAAATTATATTCGCTTTTAACTATACATTTGGTTGCCTTATTTTAATGCTTCTGATCGTCATGGAATATTATAAACAAATTACCTCACAAAATATTCTTAATTTCGGAAGAAACAGAATGTTTTATATTAATTTGGGAGTAACCTTATCATATATTGGAACACTTCCTTTTTTTGCGTTCTACTCTCCCTTGAGAAAGTATCTCGAAATCTGGAATGTCTATTTTGATTATTTTCTTATATCAGGAGTGATTATGTATATCCTATTCTCAATTTCATTCATATGGGGAAAACAGAGCTCTTAATAGTTATTATTCTATTCAATATATTTTTTGTAATGTTTGTCGTTGCAGTAGTGATCTATATCAGAAACTACCGGCAACGAAAAAAAGAATATCTGAACGAATTGGAAATAAAAAATGAAATTCATCAAAAGGAACTTTTAGCAACTCAGTTGGAAATTCAACAGGGAACAATGCAGCAAATCGGGCGGGAACTTCATGATAATATCGGCCAGAAGTTGACTTTGGTAAGTTTGTATGTTCAGCAAATGCTTTACGAGAATAAAGTGCCTGAAGCCAGTGAACGAATTGATCAGGTTTCGCAGATTATTAATCAATCTTTACAGGACCTCAGGAGTCTTTCAAAAACATTAACAGACGACAATATTAACCAGAAGGAAATTGTAACTTTGATTCAGGAGGAAGTTCACAATACCAATTCTTTTAAAAAATGCAATGTCAGTTTTGAACATAATGTAGAACAGCTGGATTTAGGTTTTGTTCATAAAAATGTACTCCTCAGAATTACACAGGAATTTATCCAGAACAGTTTAAAACATGCTCATTGTAAAAATATTTTTATCAGTCTGAATGCTTCCGAAAATATCCTTTGGGAGCTTAAAATTCATGACGACGGAACCGGATTTGATACTTCACAAACCAAATCAAATGGAATAGGCCTCACAAATATGAAAAACAGAGCCGAAATAATCGGTGCCGATTACCAATTGCAAAGCGAAAGAAATACCGGAACCTCACTCAAAATTACCTTAAAAAAACAATCATGAAAAAATCTATTGTAATTGTTGACGATCACATACTTATTGCAAAAGCCCTTGAAGGAATTATTGGTAACTTTAATGAGTTTGAAGTCATCTACGTTTGTGAAAACGGAAAGGATCTGATCCAGAAATTGGAAGAAGGCAATACAATCCCGGACATCATCCTTCTGGACATCAGCATGCCTATTATGGATGGATTTGAAACAGCAGCCTGGCTTACAAAAAACCATCCCAATATTAAGATCATGGCTCTCAGCATGCAAGGTGATGATAACAGCGTCATTAAAATGATCAAAAGCGGAGCAAAAGGATATCTTCTAAAAAATACACATCCAAAAGATCTGGAAACTGCATTAACCCGATTAAATTCCGACGGGTTTTTCTACCCGGAATGGGCCTCAAAAATCATCTTCTCCAATCTCAATAAAGACATGGAAACCGAAATTACGGTGAAAATTTCCGAGCGGGAAAAAGAATTCCTGAAATACACCGTAACTGAGCTCAGCTATAAAGAAATTGCAGACAGAATGTGTTGCAGCCCAAGAACCGTAGAAAGCTACCGTGATCAGCTTTGCGAAAAACTAGATTTAAAAACCCGTGTAGGACTTGCCGTTTTTGCCATTAAAAATGGGTTTGGCGGCTAAAATAATTGTTGAAATATTTCATTAAAGCTAAATGAATGTTGATAATTTTTAAATTAAAACACACGCTAAAGTGAAATAAAATATAAATAATTATAAATTTGATTAAAATACAATACATTCACGTTTTACTTAAAACAAAATCAATAAAAACTAAAATTCGTTAAATAATTTTTAATTAATTGATAAAATTATTTGCATATTAATTTCAAATAATATAATTTCACATCCTTAATAAAAAATTACGATATGAAAAAACTATTATTTGGAGCTCTTGCTCTTGGCTTAATGTCATGTAACAATGATAATATGCCTAATCAAAACGAATCACCGGCAGATGCTGCTTCTGTCACTACAACTGCTTTAAAAAGATCTTGCCCATCAGACGAAATAAGACAGGAAATTCTTAAAAGTAATCCAGAATTAAAAAGTAAATTTAATGAGAATGAATTACAAATTGAAAATTTTTCAAGAAACATTGCAATGGGCAAAGTACTCGCGGATGGAACAGTTGAAATACCAGTTGTTTTTAATGTAATTTATAACAAAACTACTGAAAACATTTCCGACTCAAGAATTGCAGAACAAATCGAGGTACTGAATGCAGATTTTGGTGCTACTAATTCGGATGTTTCTCAAATTCCAGCAGCATTCAAACCTTCAGCGTCCGGCGATATAAAAGTTCGTTTTAAACTGGTTGCAACAAACCGCAAAAAAAGTACAAAAACAAACTGGCGTTCTGATCTAAATGAAATGAAAAAAGCCAGCACAGGAGGAATTGATCCGACAGATGCTAACAAAAATATGAATATCTGGGTTGTCAATTCGATCCTTGATCAATATGGGAGATCAGGAGTATTAGGCTACGCATACTATCCTGAAAATGCTGGGCTATGGTATGACGGTATTGTAATAGCTAACCAATACATTGGAAAAACAGGTACTCCATCTCCATTTAATTTGGGAAGAACAACTACACATGAAGTGGGACATTATTTAAATTTACCTCACCTTTGGGGATCAAGCGATGCAGGCTGTTTAACAGACTATTCTGATGACACTCCTGTTTCTCCTGGACCGAATTACGGTGCTCCAAGCTACCCACTTAGCAGAGCTTGTGGAGGAGTAAGTAGCTCTCAAATGTTTATGAACTACATGGACTATGTAGATGACAGGGCTATGTTTATGTTCTCTTTGAATCAAAAAACAAGAATGCAGGCTGTAGTTTCAGCATCCGGTCCAAGAGCAGGATTAAGATAGTAAAGAAGACAACTAATCTAATACTAAAAATCATTAAGTCCCTTCCAATTTAGGAAGGGATTTTTTTATCTATGCTCTAAAACAATATTATAAGCCGATAGAATTATAATTGCAAAAATGAACAAAGTAAATGAATAGAAATATTTTATTTAAAACTTAATCTGGAAAATTTATATAAAGAATAAATACAAAATAAATTAATAAGATAAATCTTAAGACAAAGGCACTTAACTTAACATAATCACAACAATTAAATAAAAATAATAACATAAAACCAACAAAAACATAAAATATTTGCACATCACAATTATTTGAATTAATTTCACACTCCCAACCAAAAAAAATTTGATATGAAAAAATTCCTATTAGGAGCTGGAATTATTTTTCTGGCATCATGTAACAACGACATGAATTCTGTTAATGAACAAGCAGCACCGGAATCAGAATCATCACAATTAGCAGGTAAAAGAGTTTGTCCTTCAGATATGATGAGGGAGGAAATTTTACAAAAAGATCCTGCTGCCAGAGCGAGAGTCCAAGCTATTGAAGAATTCACCTCAAAACGCCTTAATGATATCAAGGTAGGTAAAGTCCTGGCAGATGGTACTGTAGAAATTCCTGTCGTATTCAATGTGGTATACAATACAAGCAGTGAAAATGTGTCTGATGCCCGTTTACAATCCCAGATTGATGTATTAAACAAAGATTTCGGAGCTACCAATTCCGATATCAACAATACACCTGCTGAATTTGTACCTGTGAAAGCAGGAGATACAAAAATCAGATTCAAATTAGCAAAAACCGTTAGAAAACAAAGTAGCACAACAACCTGGAATCCGGATGATAACAAAATGAAATCTTCGAGCACAGGTATCGCTGCCACTTCTCCTGATAACTACTTAAACATCTGGATTGTTAATAAAATGAGCGGTGGCACCCTTGGATATGCATATTATCCGGGAACGATTACCGCATCTCTTGATGGTGTAGTAATAGCAGCACCCTATATCGGAACCGGTTCTGGAACGGCAGCACCCTATAATTTAGGAAGAACAACTACCCACGAAGTTGGACATTACTTAAATCTTCCACATCTTTGGGGATCTAGTGATGCAGGTTGTCAAACTGATTATTCTAATGACACTCCTGTTTCTCCGGGACCAAATTTCGGTGTTCCAAGCTACCCACTTAACAGAGTTTGTGGTGGTGTTAGCCGTTCACAGATCTTCATGAATTATATGGATTATGTGGATGACAAGGTAATGCATATGTTTACAGCCAACCAAAAACAAAGAATGCAGGCTGTAGTGGCATCATCAGGTCCAAGATCTGGTCTGAGACTATACTAAAGGTGTATTTCAAAATACCCATTTATTAATATTTTTCTCAAAAAATCACTTATTTCATTAAAAAGAATCTATCTCAACCTGTGAGATAGATTTTTTTTATATTTTTACGCCGTTTAAAATTAGGGAACCATAACGATGAAAAAAATAGTAATAGCAACCGGTATATTATTAAACTTATGTTGCTATCATGCGCAAGACACCATACAATCTCGAAACCTTCAAAAAGATCTGGCTTTAATAAGCTCCGACAGCATTACCCAAGTTAAAACACCTTTTTTTAAAAAGGAATGGGTAAAAAAATCTGTAGCTCCGGCTATCCTTTTTACTGCTGCGGCGGCTACATGGGGAGAAAAGGAGAATCTTCGTGAAGTTCGTAACCGCTACTTACCTACTTTTAAAGCAAAATATGATGATTATCTTCAGTATGCTCCCGCAGCGGCCGTTTATGGTCTCAAACTGGCAGGGGTAAAAGGAAGGAATAACCTGGGAAGAGCAACATTATCTTATGTAACCAGTTTAGCCATCATGGGAATTTTAGTTAACTCTATCAAATATACGGCTAAAGTTGAGCGTCCTGACGGTTCCAAAAATAATTCTTTTCCATCAGGCCATGCGGCAATGGCTTTCACCAATGCCAGCTTTCTGCATAAAGAATACGGAATGGTAAACCCCGCCTACAGTATTGCAGGCTATGGTTCAGCAGCCCTTACCGGACTGGGAAGGAATTTAAATAACAGACACTGGATTCCCGATGTTCTGGCTGGTGCAGGTATTGGGATTATATCAACAGAATTGGGTTACTTTTTTATTGATAAAATTTATAAGAACAAAGGTGATAATTTAAGTATGCTGTCAAGAATTCAAGGGAATGATTATCCTTCTTTCCTTGCTATAAAACTGGGCTCTGCCTTTGGAACAACCAATTTCCTGAAAGAATCTGATCTTGATAATAACAAACAGATAGGTTTTGAAGGAGGATTGGAAGGAGCCTATTTCTTTTCAAAAAAATGGGGTATCGGAGGAGATATTAGCTTCAGTAGTTTCCCTATTAAACCATTGAGAGAAACATTAGATGATGGTAAAGATTTTGGGGACTACAGTATCATCACGCAGTCTTTAGGATTTCTTGGTGCAGGAATTGGCCCTTATTATTCTCATGAATTTTCAGATAAATGGCAGCTTACGCTAAAAGCGACCGGAGGCTACTCTGCGACATCAAGTGGAAAAGTATTTATAAAAAGTAATGACATCGACACTCCTACTCATGAACTTCAAATTGCGAGATATAAACCAAAACCAGCCTTCCGTTGGAGTACCGGAGCATCTTTAACCTATAAATTCAACCCTGGATTAGGGATTACTTTATATTCGGATTATAATCAGATTAAATCTACCATCCGTTACTATTTCAGTGATACGTTGGAAGACAGTGAGCAGCTTAATCAAGAACTCAACAACTTACTGACAAAAGAAAGAATCAATTATTTTACTCTTGGACTAAGACTTACCGCTTACTTTTAAATAAAAAAGCCTTCATCATCTGAAGGCTTTTACTTTTATAGAGTTTTGCTGTTATCTCCCGGTGTATAATCCATGAAAATATCTCCGTCTACTTGTACTGATTTTACTTTTTTCTTGATAGGAATCACAAGATCCGTCATTTTCTGATCTTTTTCCCAGACAGAAGGAGAGAAATGAAGTTTCTCCGTAGTTCCATCCTCATAAGATAATATGGTATCAAACGGAATCGCGAATCCTCCAACATTGGTAACATTAACGGTCAACAGATCGTTCATCTGGGAAGCTCCTGCTACTTTTAAATCAATATAGTTGTTGGTATAAAACCAATTCTGGAAAAACCAGTTCAGATTTTTTCCTGAACCAGCATTCATAGAATTAAAATAATCCCACGGAACCGGATGCTTTCCGTTCCAGTTATCCATGTAATGATGCAAAGCTTTTTTAAATAACTCGTCACCCAAATAGTCCTTCAAGGCCAGGTAAGATAAGGAAGCTTTCACATAAGAATTATTTCCGTAGCCGGAACCGCTTACCTGTGTACTCATGGTAATTACCGGCTGATCTTGTTCTGTGGATGGATCATTAATCCATCTTTTAACACGGAAATTTTTATAAAAATCTTTGGCTGCTACTTCGCCGTTTTCATCAATTCCGATCAGGTATTCAAGTGTTGTTGCCCATCCTTCATCCATGAAGGCATATCTTGTTTCGTTGATGCCCATGTAGAAAGGGAAATAGGTGTGGGCAATTTCATGGTCTGCAGTAAGCCTGGCATCTTTAAGATCATCCGGAATACTACTATCATTGATCATCATTGGATATTCCATATCTGCATATCCCTGGATCGCTGTCATTACGTTATAAGGATATTCTACTCCCGGCCAGTTTTTGGAAAACCAATCAAGATTGTAGCGCATCCAGCCTACATATTGTTCAAAATCTTTTGCCCCTGCTTTATATCCGGACTGAACGCTGGCTCTTTTTGTTTTCAATTGAACGCTTGCTGCATCCCAGACATAATGATCACTCATTGCAAAGCAAAAATCTGTAATATGACTGGCTTTAAACTTCCATACATTCCATTTGTTTTGTTTTGTTACTTTCCCGGACTTCATTTCCTGTTCTGTGGCAATGTGCATTACCTGATCGCTTTTTAATGAAGCTTTATATCTTTTCAGATATTCCGGCTGAAGTACTGCTTCAGGGTTAAGAAAATCTCCGGTTGCCCAAACTACATAGTTTTTTGGGGCCGAGATTTCAAAACTATAGTCATTAAAATCATTATAAAATTCCTGTCTGTCTGAATGTGGGAGCATATCCCATCCATTATAGTCATCATAGACAGAAATTCTTGGGAATGAGTAGGCTACATAAAACGTTTCAGGATCTATCTGCCCTTCTCTTCCACTCTGTACGGAAAGCGGATACTCCCACTCTATTTTAACCTCAGCTTTTGATTTGGATTGTAAAGCTGATTTTAATTTTACTTTTTCTACCGTTCCCCAGTCATCACTGTTGATGTCATATTTTTCATTGTTTACGGTAAATGATTTAATTTTAAGTCCGGAGGATAAAAAGTCATTGGAGACAAATCCGGATCTTGGAGACTGTGGTTTATGAAGATTATTCACAAATCGTATAGCCAGTTCATTGAGATTATCCGGACTGTTATTGGTATAAACAATTGTTTCTTTTCCTGAAACAATCTTAGTTGCGGCATCTACTTTTACTTCTACATTATACACTCCTTTATTCTGCCAGTAATTCTTACCTGGTGCTCCTGTCATATCACGGGTTCCTTTTTCATAGGCTTTTTTGATATTTCTGGGCATATACAGTTCCTGAGCAGACAACTGCAGTAATGAAACCGCCACCAACATTCCGGAAAAAATTCTCTTCATAACGCTCTTTTTTAGAGATAAGTATCAAAAATAGCGAAAATGTAACACGGAGCGGGCATTTCTTTTACAATAACATTTTACGATAATCATTTTTTCATTAAAATTATTCTACAATCGATCCTGCTCTGTTGTCTTTTTTATGGTTTTGGCATTTTTTACGGACTGATTTCCAAAGTTAAATTTTAAAGAAAAAGTAAACCCTTGTGCATCACCATAATCCAGGAAATAATTATCCTGATTGGCATATTTGGTACTCACTTTCTGTCCTGTCGTTCTGAATATGTCATTCACAACCAAACTGGCTTCCAGCTTTTTATTAAAAAACTTTCTGTTCATGACGAAATAGGCAGACCAGTTACTGGAAATCCTGAAGGTGCCCTGTATTCCCGGAGAGTAATAACGATGTCCTATTTCCATTTTCCAATCATTGCTTTTATCGAGAGTAAAGCTTGTTGAGATATTAGAAACCCAGTTCCATACTTTATTTTTGTAGAGCATTCCATCAATTCCTTTGAAGTAATTTTCATTGTGTTCAAGGTTTTCAGAGAGAATTAAATTCCACCACGGCTTTATCTGGAAGCTTTTATATAAACTCAATCCGAAAGCTTCACCCTTTTCAATATTGGTAAAATAGTAGATAAGGCTATTGGTGCTGGGCTCCTGATATGAAATTTCCATCGATGGATAAATTTCTTTGCGATAATAAAGATCCAGGTTCCATTCTTTCCATGAGTAGGTAAGATTAAGATTATGAGTAATGGTAGCCTTCAGCTTTGGATCTCCCTGGTAATATGAAAAGAGATTGTAGTAAGATTTTGCCGGATTCAGCCACGAATAGGAAGGTCTGCTGATTCTTTTTCCATAAGAAAAACCGAATTCATGTTTACTTTCCGTGGTATACTGTGCATAGAAAGTGGGGAAAAACTTCCAGTAATTATTCTTATTAAGTTCATAAGGTTCAGAAACAATTCCTTCAAGATCGGTCATTTCTGCACGAAGCCCTCCTTTAAAATTCCATTTTCCAAGAGTATATGAAAGGGACGAATACAAAGCAAAATTATGCTCTTTATAATCAAAAATGCTGCTTTTATCGGGTCTGTATTGCAGCACTCCATTTTCATTGTCAGAGAAATCCAGTGTACTGTTTGTTTTCGCTAAACTATACTTCACTCCGGATTCCAGTTCCAGCTTATCATTCTTCCATTGATAGTCGAGCTGGGTAGAATACAGTTGAACATCCGCTTTATTATTGGTAAGGAAATTATCTTCTCTTGGAGACTCACCGGCAAAATTAAGGTAGGTTATCACATTCTGATATTTCTTAGCATTATTTCCTGTAAAATAATTAACCCATGACAAACTGCTTCTTTTATTCAGTTTCCTGTCTATCTGAAAGCTAACAGAATTATTAATGCTACGGCTCCGGTGATCATTAATCGTGGTATAATCAGACACGGCAACATCCTGGCTATTATAAATTATTGTAGGCACATTATATGTTCCGAACGATTTTGGAGCAAAAAATCCTGAATAATTGAGACTGAGGTTCGTGAGACTGTCCAGCTCATATTCCACATTAAAATTCAAGGTATTCTGGCTCATATTCTTATCTTTCCTGTTCATTGTGCTGATCCATTTTGTCCGGCTTTCCTCATAATTTACGTAATCTGTTCCTTCACGATAATAGGTTCCTAATCCTTTGTAATAGCTTGCCATTATAGAAAGCTTATCTTTTTTATAATATTGGGAAAGTCCGAAAACACCCTTTGCATATTGAGTCTGTATGTATTTGGATGAAAGAATACCTCTGTAGCCTTCAATTTTATTTTTTTTCATCACAATATTCAGCACGGCACTTCCTGATGCTTCATATTTCGCAGGCGGATTGGTGATAACTTCTACAGATTTCACCTCGTCTCCCTGAGTATTTTCCAGAAGATTTTTGAGCTCGTCACCCGTCAGCATCACTTTTTTATCGTTGATGGTCACCAGAATACCAGTACTTCCTTTCACACTCAAAATATTATTATTCACCGTCACATTAGGCGTGTTTTTCAGAATCTCCCAGGCATTGAGTGATGAAATATTACTGTTTTCCACATTGAATTCCAGTCGGTCTATTTTTCTTTTTACAAGCGGCTTACGCTTGGTCATCACGACACCTTCTATTTCCTGAGATTCTTTTTTAAGAATAATGTGTAGAGGTGCAGATTTTTCAAGATCCACGTTTTTTTCAAACAAAGAATAGCCTTCATTCTTTACCACCAGTTTTATATTTTGTTCAGTGATTCCTTCCAGAATAAAATTTCCATCATTATCAGTTTTTAATTCTTTAATCAACAGGTTTGAGGAATTATATACTGATATACTGACAAGTGGCAGATGTTCATTTTCAGAGTTCACAATCGTTCCCTCCAGTTTTTGCTTTTGGGCTAGCATAAATATCGGAAAGAAAAGAAAAAGAAGAATTTTATACATGTTTACATTTTTTAATAAAAACAGAACATTTTATGTCTTGTTCTGCGGTACAAAATTCAAGATTGAAAAGGAGAATTTCGGTTAACAGTTGGTTAATGATGGGTTAATGCTTTTATCCTTTAAAATCAAAAAAAACCTGAATCAGGAAATTCAGGTTTTAAGTAATATATGATATTTTACGGGTAAGGAATAGCCCGATCCAGTTCTATAGGATTGTAGTACTTTTTTATACTTCTCTGGGTCTGCTTCGTTAATCCGGCAAAATCTTCTTTATTGCGGATCTGCTTTCCTTCAATTCTCACATTCCAATCCGGTTGAAATTCTGTTCTCATTCTTGCATAAGGATCATTATAAAATTCGAGATTCAGCTTTACCCATTTTTTAAAATCAATAGTAATAGGATCCAATGAGTAATGTTTTTCAAGAAAACCCTTTGTGTCATAGGTTGTAGGAAGGTTAATATTTCTGGAAAAAGAATAGATGAAATCTTTCTTATCATCTTCTATATAAAGGATCAATCCGGGCAATCCTCTGAATTTATACGGTCCTTCCTGAATACTAATATCCGGTGTAAACCATGCTGTCCAGTTTCTTCCACCAAATGTTGTGGTTGCTTTTTGTAAATTATAATTGTTCAGTTTTTTAGTATCGGGCTCTATTTTCCATTGAATAGCATCCTGGGTTTCAAAAACATAATAATAAGGCATCATTCTGATCTGAAAATAGTTTTTATTTTTATTGGAATTTCTTTTACGAATGATGGTTTGTTCGCACAAGCTCGTGTACTGGGATGAAATATCTCCATGAACAAGATTAAGAGAATCATTCACTAAAAACTCAATTTCGTAGAACTTTACTTCTTCGGGATTAATATCCAATACCAGCTCTCCTTTATCATAACCGGTATCATTTGGATCCGGCCTGTATTGAAGTTCATAGATGAAACGATGGGTCTGGGCATTCATTATAGCTCCTATCATCAGGATAAAAAAAACAATCTGCTTTTTCATGGTAAGTCGCTTTTTTAGTATTTAAAATTAATAAAAATGTATATTTCACGAGGTTAATGAAAAGTTAACATCAAAATAATCACTTTCTGAAAATAGTTAAAGGTTTATCTTTGTTTTAATGGTTCCCAAAAGCAAATATCTCATTCCTACGTTCGCTGCTTTATTCCTACTCTTGCTGGGAATACAGGTTTATTTTATGTATAAAACCTATCAGGTTAAAGAGAGGGATATTTACCGGTCTGTTACCGATGGGCTTACTAACTATATCGATAAGGCAGACCGTGGTCATCGAACACTGGAAAAGAAGGACGATTCTCTTCAGAAAATCATCGTCAGATATTATAATAAAGAAATCAGTAAAAAAGATTTCATCCAAAGTTTTATAGAAAACAGAGCGGCAGTAAGGAACAGACTAAGCAATTATGTAGACAGCCGCCTACAGAAAGATGGGTACAAGATTTCGACAAGAATCCAGTATACTTCCATTATCCACCTCCCGGACAGCATCAAACTGATTGACCGGCCGTTTACTATTTTTGAAACAAAAGATAAGGTCAAAAATCCTAAAATAGCAAACACTAGCAGCTGGGAAACCTCATCATCCAGAAAAAGGGATACAGATCAAAAAGTAATTGAGAGGATGGATACATTTTTTGTTAAAAGTCAAATTGAATTTGAAATCACCAATATTAAAAGTATTGTTTTTAAAGAGCTTGCCCTATTAATTATCTGCTGTATTTTCCTTCTTTCATGTGTTCTCATGTTGTATATTTCCACCATTAACAATCTGATCAAACAACAAAGGCAGGTAGAAGTTCTTCATACAGTGGTAGATAATATTTCCCATGAGTTCAAAACTCCGGTTGCCACCTTAAAAATAGCTTCCAAAACATTAAAAAAGGAATGGAACCCGGATACACTACCCCTTATCGACCGGCAAATCTCAAGGCTCGAAAGCCTGATACTTCAACTTCATCAAGATCAGGTTTCTGATGAAATTACTGCAATAACACCGGAAGACTGGAGTTTCTTCGTGCAGGATCTAGCATTTACCTATCCTCAAACTGATTTCAGATTTGAAAATAAAGTCTCAAATCAACTTCCATTTGACAAAAATTCAATGGAAACTATCATTAAAAATCTGTCTGAAAACAGTGTAAAATATGGTGCCTCCAGGGTCAGCATAACTATTGCTCATTCTTTACAAAATCTGGAAATTGAAGTATCCGATAACGGTCAGGGCATGGAAAATAAAGAATTAAAGAATATTTTTGAAAAATTCTACAGGATACAGGGGAACAATATTCATAACACAAAAGGTGTTGGCCTCGGATTATATATAGTCAATAAAATCATTACAAAGTATCATGGTAAAATAAATGTTTCCAGCCAACCGGGTAAAGGAAGTACCTTTTCTTTGTCAATTCCTTATGAAATGCCTCTTTAAAAATCGCAACCAATGAAAACTAAAATCCTATTAGCAGAAGACGACCCGGATTTCGGAATGATCCTGAAACAGTACCTTGAACTGGAAGACTTTGAGGTCAGCTGGTTTCAAAATCCTGAGGATATTTCACAACTACTTCTTACTGACTTCCCTTTTCAAATGGGGATTCTGGATGTGATGATGCCGAATATTGACGGATTTTCACTGGCTAAAATGATATTAAAAGAGAAAAGTAATTTTCCATTACTATTTTTAACGGCCAAAAACCAGAAAATTGATAGGTTAACCGGTTTGAAAATTGGAGCGGATGATTATATTGCCAAACCCTGCGACCCCGAAGAACTGGTTTTAAGAATCAAAAACATCTTAAAAAGAACAGTACCGGCTGCTACAGAATCCATCATAAAAATCGGACAATATTCTTTAGATAAAAAAAAGCTTCTGCTTACGCATCCGTTGGGCAATGTACGTCTGACTATAAAAGAACAGGAACTTATCATATACTTTCTTCAACATAATCATTCCGCTATCACAAGAGACAACATTCTGGATAATCTCTGGGAAACCAATGATTATTTTACCGGCAGAAGCCTGGATGTCTTTATCAGCAGGCTTCGTAAGTATTTCAGCAATGACCCGGAAATCAAAATCCAATCCCTCAGAGGAATTGGATTTGAAATAGATTTTCCAACGCAGTAATCTTTTAAAAAGACAAATTGGTAATGACCGGAAAGTGATCCGACGGATACAAAAGACTTTCTCTTCTGTCATTGATATGCCTGTGTGATTTTATTTTGAAACCGTTTGTAAAGATATAATCAATCCTTTCTTTGGGTATTTCATTAACGTTAAATCCTGTAAATGTTCCTACCGGTCCGTAATGTTTCGTTTCCGAATGATAGAAAGTATCCTTCATATTTTGGGATAGAATTTTGATGGGCTCTGTATCATCTGTCAGATTAAAATCTCCACTTAATGTTACAGGTAAATTCTTAGGATTAAGTTCTTTTATTTTTTTCAAAATCAACTCCGAAGATTTAACTCTTGCGACATTTCCCACATGATCAAAATGAAGGTTCATGGCCAGAAATTCTTTTTTTGATTTTTTATCTTTAAATATGGCATAGGTACAAATTCTGTTTAAGGCTGCATCCCATCCTTTTGAGGGTTTTTCCGGAGTTTCAGATAACCAGAACGTTCCTGACTTTACAACATCCAGCCTGTTGGTATCATAAAAAATAGCTGAAAATTCTCCTTTTTCTTTACCATCATCTCTTCCAACACCAACATAATTATAATTCTTCAATCCGCTTTTGATATCCTTCATCTGCTCGGGAAGAGCTTCCTGAACCCCAAAATAATCAGGATGATAATAGGTTAATAAATCTGCAACATCCTGTTTTCTCTGTGGCCAGGCATTCTCTTTATCCGATTCAACATTAAGACGGATATTAAAACTCATTACGGTAAGATCCTGTGAAAATCCCAATGCATAAAGCATGAGGAATATAATTGAAAATCTGAAACTCATAGTTTATTTTATCTGTAAAAGACAAAAATAAGACTTCTCTGTGACAGAGAAGTCTTAAGAATATGATAATAATGTTAATTTATCTATAGTAAATGATTACTCCTTATTGAACTTGAATTCTCTTTCGCCTTCGGTAAGGGTAATGGTCTTCTTATCTTTACTAAAGACGATTGTCAGGTTGGCATTTTCAAAAACAAACGTATTATTTCCCGTATATTCTAAAGGAAAATCCTGCTGTCCTCCTGCTTTTCCATATAGCACACCGCTTTTCTCAGCAAAGATTACTTTAAGCTTAGACTCCTTATTTCCGTAGGTTCCTGCAAAATCTTTCACATTGATTTTATCCAGCGGTTTTGCATCAGAAGAAGCCCATCTGTTATTTTTCATATTAATGTCCGGAACCATAGAATCCGGATCAAGCTTCACTTCATCGATTTCCTTGTTTGAATCTACTTTAAATGTCCATTCAGTATTTCTCTTCCAAACCTCAATAGGTATTTTCACCGTATTGGTTGTTCCATCCTTAAATTTCAGCTGAACAGTAGTAGGCATAGGCAATTGCCCCAAATTTTCAACCGTAATCTGAGCACCGTTTTTAAAGTCTCCGTTCACATATTTTACATTCTTAACAGACTGGTCGATTTTCCATTTATTGATAAACCATCCTCTCCAGAACCAATTCAGCTCCTCACCGGCAACATTCTCCATTGTATGAAAGAAATCCCATGGTGTAGGATGCTTAAAAGCCCAACGGTCAATATAAATCCTGAATGCCTTATCAAATTTTTCAGGACCAAGAATTGTTTCTCTTAAAATAGATAATCCTGCACCGGGTTTATAATAGGCCAAAGCTCCGATACTTCTTTCTTTCATATTATCTGGACCTACCATTATCGGCTCCAGATTATCCGTCATCAGATAACTTCCTGTCTGGGCCATGTTTTGTTTTTTATAATATTCTCCTTTATTAAAAGCTTCGGTTGAAAGCCCATTGATAAATGTATTAAAACCTTCATCCATCCAAGCAAATAATCGCTCGTTGGATCCAACAATCATAGGAAACCAGTTATGCCCGAATTCATGATCAGTTACTCCCCAAAGCTCTTCCCCTTTTGAGTCCATATGACAAAAAACGATTCCCGGATATTCCATCCCGCCTTCATTTCCTGCAACATTTGTAGCTGCCGGATACGTATATCCATACCATTTATTTGAATAATGTTCGATAGCGGCTTTTGTATATTCCGTAGACCTTCCCCACGCTTTACCACCGGAGCTTTCCACAGGATATGCAGAAATAGCCAATGACTTTTTACCATTCGGAAGATTGATTCTCGCAGCATCTAAAATAAATCCTGAAGAAGATGCCCATGCAAAATCTCTGGCTTGAGTTATTTTAAACTTCCAGGTTTTTGTTCCTGAAGATTTGTTTTTACCGATTTCAGATTCAGGACGGATCATGACTGTTTTATCACTGTTTCGCGCCTGATTCCATCGGTTGATTTCATCTTTATTGTAGACTTCTTTTTCATTCAGCAGCTCTCCGGATCCCACCACGTAATGATTGGCAGGTACAGTAATATTAGCAGTAATATCACCATATTCCAAATAGAATTCAGAAGCACCCACATAAGGAAGTGTGTTCCATCCCATTACATCATCATACACACACATTCTTGGATACCACTGAGCCATCGTAAAGATTTTACCATTCTTTGTATCCTGCACCCCCATTCGGTCTGATCCGTATTCAGGAGAAACAAAGGAATAATCGATGGTTATTTTTGCTACCCCACCTCTTCCTTTAAGCTCTTTTGGCAAATCGATCTGCATTCTTGTATCTGTGATGGTATACTTCACCTCTTTACCATCCAATTTTACAGACTTTATGGTATAGCCACCTTCAAAAGTTTCACCATGGGCGCCATTTCTGCTCCCTGATAAAGGAACGACGGCATTACCACGGGAATTTTTTGCAAACAAATTCTGATCAAGCTGTAACCAAAGAAAGCTGAGTCGATCCGGGCTGTTGTTGGTATATTTAATTTCAGCGGTACCTGCGATCTCTTTTTTATCTTCATTCAGGCTGACATTCAACTGATAGTCTGCTGAATTCTGCCAATAAGCATGCCCCGGTTGTCCGCTTGCAGAACGGGTTTCCGTACCTGTCTGTGGATAAAAGAACGGCTTGAAAGCTTCTACATAATCATACTTTGGAGTTTCCTGTGCATGTACAGATCCTGATAAAAGGAAAAATGCAACGGCCGAAACAAGAGCTGGAAGTTTACAATTCATTTGAAAAAGTTTATACATAGGTAAAAAAAACTCCCGGAATTGTTACAAATCCCGGGAGCTTTTTTTATATAAATTTTATTAATTTGATTTTTTTGCTTTAATCATTGCTTCCAAAGCATCCCACATTTCCTGCGGAATTGCCTCCAGCATGTTAAATTCGCCGGCACCCTGAAGCCATTCACCTCCATCGATGGTTACCACTTCCCCATTCATATATGCTGAATAGTCTGAAACCAGATATGCTGCAAGGTTTGCCAGCTCCTGATGTTCTCCTACTCTTCTCAACGGAACTTTCTTTTTCATATCAAATTTCTCCTGAAGATCTCCTGGAAGAAGTCTGTCCCACGCTCCTTTTGTAGGGAACGGTCCCGGAGCAATTGCATTAAAACGGATTCCGTATTTTGCCCACTCTACAGCCAGTGATCTTGTCATAGCAAGCACTCCTGCTTTTGCACAAGCAGATGGTACCACATATGCTGATCCCGTCCAGGCATAGGTGGTAACAATATTCAGCACTGTTCCCGGAGTTTTGGAATCTATCCAGTGTTTTCCAATAGAAAGGGTGCAGTTCTTGGTTCCCTTTAAAACAATATCCAAAATGGAATCAAATGCAGAGTGCGTCAATTTTTCGGTTGGAGAAATAAAATTTCCCGCAGCATTATTTAAAAGGATATCTATTTTTCCAAATTCTTTTAAGGTTGCTTCTTTCATCGCTTCCACCTCATCCCAGTTTCGGACATCACATGCTACACAAAGCACTTTGCCACCTGTTTCTTCTTCCAATTCTTTGGCAGTAGTCTGTAATTTCTCCAGATTTCTTGACGTAATCACTACATGAGCTCCCAATTCAAGAAAATATTTTGTCATCGCTTTTCCAAGGCCGCTTCCGCCTCCGGTTACAATCGCTACTTTATCTTTCAGTGCGCCTTCACGCAGCATGGGTTGTGTATATAGATTCATAAAATATTTTTTCTTAAAAATAATAAATATTGAACGGATCTGGGTTAAAATAACAGTATAAATAATGCCATAAATAATATTCTCTATTTTTTAATTAATTTTATCCTTTAATAATCTAATCTGCTCATGAAAAATCCGGGAAATTCTATTTTTCTGTTACTGTTATTTTTAAGCTTATCGCTGAAAGCTCAAAAGTTTGAAAAATTATACCAATATGTAAATCCGTTGATCGGAACTGAAAAAATGGGGCATACGTATCCCGGTGCCACTGTTCCTTTCGGAGCAGTACAACTAAGTCCTGAAACAGATACTATTTCCTATGAACTGAATGGAAAATACAATGGTGAGGTGTACAAATACTGTGCGGGATACCGCTATGAAGATAAAACAATCGTAGGTTTCAGCTCTACTCACTTTAGCGGAACCGGACATTCGGATCTTGGAGATTTCCTGATCATGCCAACGGTTGGAAAGCTTCAACTGAATCCGGGAACGGCATCTCATCCTGAAAACGGCTACAGAAGTACATTTTCTCATCAGAACGAAAAAGCAGAAGTAGGATATTACCAGGTAAAGTTGAATGACCACAATATTCTGGCAGAGTTGACGGCAACCCCAAGAGTTGGAGTTCACCGTTATACATTTCCTAAATCTGACCAATCACATGTCATTCTGGATCTGATGGCCGGAATTTATAATTATGACGGGAAAAATGTCTGGACTTATGTACGCGTTGAAAATGGCAATACCATTACAGGCTATCGCCAGACTAACGGCTGGGCTAGAACAAGAACGGTTTACTTTGCCATGAAGTTCTCAAAGCCATTTAAATCTTATGGTCAGAAGAATTATGATGGGACACAAGTGTATAAAGGATTCTGGAGAAAATTCGATCAGACGCAAAATTTCCCGGAAATTGCCGGTAAGAACCTGAAGATGTATTTTGATTTTGATACTCAGGAAAATGAAGCTATCGAAATTAAACTTGCTATATCACCGGTGAGCCAGTCTAATGCATTGGAGAATCTTGAAAAGGAAACAGGAAATTTATCCTTTAACCAAATTAAAGCAAAAGCTCAGGAAGACTGGAATAAAGAATTAAACAAAATTGTCATCAAAGGTTCTGATACTGAAAAAACTAACTTTTACACTGCCATGTATCACACTTTTATTAATCCTACGGTTTACATGGATGTCAATGGAGAATATAAAGGGCTGGATCAGAATGTTCATAAAGCAGAAAATTTCACCAATTATACAACGTTCTCGTTGTGGGATACCTACCGCGCACTTCATCCGTTTTTTAATATTATTCAACCCAAACGGAATGGCGATATGGTAAAGTCGATGATGGCACATTATCATCAGTTTTCTATGAAAATGTTACCGATCTGGTCTCATTATGCCAACGATAACTGGTGCATGAGTGGTTACCATAGTGTAAGTGTGGTGGCAGATGCTATTATCAAAGGAAATTATGATGGTGACCCTAAAGAAGCCCTGAAAGCCTGTGTAGAAACAGCCAGTAAAAGAAATTATGAAGGCATCGGACAATATATTGACCTGGGTTATATTCCTGCTGAAAAAAGTGGAACTTCAGTTTCAAATACGCTTGAATACGCTTATGACGACTGGGCAATAGCTCAATTGGCAAAACATCTGGGAGAAACGGAAATCTATAATCAATTCATTAAGCGTTCTGAAAACTGGAAAAACAATTTTGACAAGACGATCGGGTTTATGCGTCCACGCTTAGCGGATGGAAGTTTCAAAAAAGATTTTGATGTATTAAGTACCCACGGACAAGGCTTTATTGAAGGGAATTCCTGGAACTACAGTTTTTTTGTGCCACAGAATCCGGATGAATTAATAAAAATGATGGGTGGAAAGAAAAAATTTGCTTCAAAACTGGACGAGTTGTTCAGTATGCATTTACCTGACGAGTTCTTTGCCGATACCGAAGATATTACGAGAGAAGGAATTATCGGTGGATATGTTCACGGAAATGAACCGGCTCATCACGTAGCTTATTTTTACAATTGGGCGGGACAACCCTGGAAAACACAATCACAAGTTCGTCACATCTTGGAAATGCAGTATAAGGCTACCCCTGATGGATTAGGAGGAAATGATGATACCGGACAAATGAGTGCGTGGTATATTTTGAGTTCTCTTGGCTTTTACCCTGTTGCTCCAGGTTCGGAGGATTATTCAATTGGAAGCCCGGCTATTGACCATGCCGTTTTGAATCTGGAAAATGGAAAGACTTTTGAAATTGAGGCGATCAACCAAAGTCCAACAAATGTATATGTTCAAAAGGTTCTTCTGAATGGGAAGGAAATTAAAAACTTCATTCTGAAACATTCTGAGATTATGAATGGTGGGAAGCTGACATTTTATATGGGAAGTAAGGCGAAAAAGTAAATAATATATTCTTGCAGATTGAGCGGATCTGGCAGATGATCGAATATAAAAATCTGCTTAATCTCGTAAATCTGCGAGAAAAAAAATAAATTTCGGCTAAAGCCAATGGAATGTTTATAATAAGAAAGCGGGCTAAAGCCTAGTGGTGGTCGGAAGATTTTTTCTTCCGATTTTCATTTTTGGTTACTTAAGTTTTATCTTTGATAAGTATACTTATTAATATGTCCATTTTCAACGAACACAAAATTTCAGTTTCCCAGTTGTTAAGCTTTATTCCTGAAGCCCTTTTATCCCATCTTTCAGCCAATACTAAAGTAGATCATTATTCTAAAGTTCTTCAAGGCAGAAAGATGTTTTATCTTCTATTATTTGCCATTACCAGCAGTGAAAAATTAAGCCAGCGAACACTGGAAGACACATTTAAAGATCCTGTATTTAAGGCTTTATTCAATATTGATGAAACTGAAACTGTCAGACGCAGTTCTATTTCTGAGAGGCTTTCGAAAATCGATTCAGGATACTTTAAAGAAATCTACGATTGTATTTATAATATGTTCTGTGATTCCTATAACCCGGCAGAAAGAGAAAAATATGATTTAATAAGAACAGATAGCACTGTTATTGGTGAAGCCGCTGGAAAATTAAAAGAAGGCATTGCTCAAAACGGAGGTAAGAAATTTATTAAGTACAGTGTCTTATTTGATGGACTACTTCCTTGCGGAGTTGAAATTTACAATACTCCCAAATACTGTGCAGAAGATAATGCTCTTTCTGAAGCTGTATTGCAACATGTGAAAAGAGAAAAAGAACATGCCAATATTTATATTATAGATAAAGGATTGGGTTCTGCCCAAAGAATGAAAGAATTTGATGATAAAGGGGTGTTTTTTGTTATAAGATCTAAAGAAAATAGAAAACATGAAGAAATAAAGTCTTTTATTGAAAAAGATCAGAATATCGACTTAGGAGAAATTGTACTGATAAAAGACAGTTTAGTAAAGCTATATTCGTCAAAACCTGTCCCAACTCAAAAAGGGAAAACTTATAATAAAGAGGAACAAATTGAAACACATTTCAGATTGGTTGTAGTAAGCAGCAAACAGCAACCTGAAAAAGAATTTTGGTTTCTGACCAATGACTTTCAAATCTCTGCAAAAGATATTGCGAATTATTATCGAAAAAGATGGGATATTGAAGTTTTTTTTAGATTTCTAAAACAGGAACTTCATGCAAGTCATCTTCTTTCACTCAATAAAAATGGTATAGAAGTAATGATTTACATGACTCTTATTACAGCTATGCTTATACTGATCTATAAAAAAGCAAATAATATAGGATATAAAACAGCCAAAAGAAGATTTGCTATGGAGATAAGAAACCTTGCCATATCCATATTAATAATAGGGGCAGGTGGAAATCCTGATAAAGTCTTTAAAACTTAAAATAAAATGGTCGGACATTCTTCCGACCACCACTAGGCTTTAGCCCGCTCCTATTGAATTATATCACATTCTGTAATGTTGTTTTATTACTCTCTTGCCTCAAAAAGCAATCTCTCCCCAAATTTCTCTTCAGTAATTTTTCCATTATCATAGACCAAATGTCCATTGACAAAGGTATGGGTCACTTTAGAATGGAAGTTCATTCCTTCCAATGGGCTCCATCCGCATTTGTATAATAAATTGTCTTTGGCAACTGTCCAGTCTGCATTCAAATCAACCAACACAAGATCTGCTTTATATCCTTCTTTAACAAAACCTCTCTTCTCTACTCTGAAAAGAATCGCAGGGTTGTGACACATTTTCTCAACGATTTTTTCCAGGGAAATTTTACCGTTTTTATAGTTTTCCAACATGACAACTAAAGAATGCTGTACCAAAGGTGCTCCGGATGGACACTTTGTGTATACATTATTTTTCTCTTCCGCCGTATGAGGTGCATGATCCGTAGCAATTACGTCAATTCTATCATCCAGCAATGCTTCCCAAAGACCGTCTTTATCCTTTTGAGTCTTTACTGCAGGGTTCCACTTGATTAAGCCACCTCTTGTTTCATAATCTTCATTTGTAAATGTTAAGTGATGAACACATACTTCAGCAGTGATCTTTTTATCTTTTAAAGGGATATCATTTCTGAAAAGTGCTGTTTCCTTAGCCGTTGAAAGGTGGAAAACATGCAGTCTTGCCCCTGTTTTTTGTGCCAGTTCAATAGCCTTGGATGACGATTTATAACATGCCTCTTCACTTCTGATCAGGTGATGAAATTTCACAGGAATATCTTCACCATATTGATCAATATATTTTTGAGTATTAGCTCTGATGGTCGCTTCATCCTCACAATGAACAGCGATAAGCATTTTGGTATTGCTGAAAATATTCTCTAACGTTTCAGGATTATCTACCAGCATATTTCCTGTAGAGGAGCCTAAAAACAATTTAATTCCAGGAACATTTCTCGGATTTGTTTTCAATACTTCTTCAAGATTATCATTGGTACCACCCATCATGAAACCGTAATTGGCGTAAGCTTTTTTTGTGGCAATTTCATATTTATCAGCCAGCAATTCCTGTGTTACCGCATTAGGTACTGTATTGGGTTGATCAATAAAACTTGTAATTCCTCCGGCTATGGCAGCTCTTGATTCGGTTTCAATATCACCTTTATGAGTCAATCCGGGTTCACGAAAATGCACCTGATCATCAATCACTCCCGGAAGAAGGTATTTTCCTGTACCATCAATAACCTGATCTGCATCTTCAGAAATACCGGCAGCTATAGTAGAGATTACATCATTTTCTATTAAAATATCACTTTCAAAGACTTTTCCTTCATTGACGATATTTACATTCTTGATTAAGGTCTTCATTTTTACTTTTTAGAAATTAGATTTGATAGATAAGAAGTTATATTTTAAAATTCTTACTTCTTGCATTTTAAGTACAACAGCAAAATTAAGATTTTATGTTTTAATTCACTCCAAAATCTCAAAACGAATACTTAAAGTTTTACATTTGTAAAAAATTTCGACTTTGTATAAGAAACTATTAGGCCAGACAATCATCTACGGAGTGGGAGCTATCGCGCCAAGAATTATTTTATTTATCCTTAATCCACTTTTGATCTATAAAATTCCTAATGAGGGGTTTGCGATCTTCACACAGCTTTATGCATGGATTTCTTTTGTAAATATTATGCTTTCTTTTGGCTTTGAAACAGCCTTTTTTCGATTTTCTGCAGAAGAAGGTAATGAAAAAAGGACCTTCAATACTTCGTTCTGGTTTTTATTTTCAACCTCTACTATTTTCCTGGCATTATGCTATTTATTCAATCAGTCTATTGCTGATTATGCGGGATACCATGATAACCCCGAGTATATCCGATGGTTTGCCCTGATTGCCTTTTTCGATAATTTATTAGTCATTCCTTTTGCATGGTTGCGTTTTCACAATAAGCCTATAAAATATTCAGCAGTAAGAGTTTTTCAGGCAATATTTCAGGCAGTTTTTACAGCAGCATTATTCTTTTGGATTCCTGAAAATGTATCCAGAAGTTTTGGATTAGATCAAAATGTAGACTTCCCCTTCTTCAGTAACCTTGCAGGAAGTGCCCTCGGTGTTTTATTATTATTTCCTATTATCCTAAAGGTAAGATTTCAGTTTGTGACGCCCTTGTTTAAGCGTATGATCAAGTATTCATTCCCGCTTATGCTGGCTGGCCTGGCTTTTATGGTGAATGAAAATTTTGATAAATCAATCCAAAGAAATCTTATTTCAGATGAAGAAGCCGGTGCTTACGGAGGCTGTTATAAATTGGCTGTATTGATGACATTATTTGTCACAGCATACCGAATGGGTATTGAGCCCTTCTTTTTTAAACAAATGGATAAGAGTGATGCTAAGAAAACCTATGCGAACGTAGCAGAATACTTTGCTTTCTTCGCATGTGCCGTGGCATTAGGAATTATCGCCAATATTTCGTGGTTGAAAAGCGTTTTCATTCCCAACAAATCCTATTGGATTGCCATAGATATCATCCCGATTATTGTTGTGGCCAATCTTTGCTTCGGAATTTATTATAACTTTTCCACCTGGTATAAAGTTACAGACAGAACCGGTGTGGGAACTGCAATATCATGGATCGGAGCAGGTATCAATATTGCCCTGAATTATCTTGCGTTGAGTTATTATCACAGTATGATCGGTTCTGCATGGGCTACTTTCGGAGCGTATCTTGTTATGATGATTGTTTCTTACGTATTAGGTCAAAAATACTACCCTATTCCTTACAGAATGAAGAAAATGTCTTTCTTTTTGATATTACTGGGAGTCTTTAGTTTTATTATTGTGAGGTATCTCAACTATAACATTATAACAAGCAACATATTATTTCTACTCTTTCTTGGAGTTTTAATTTACTCTGAAAAAAACTTAATCTTATCGAGAATCAAAAAGAATTAATTTTTGGTCTCTCTTTTGATAATTATACATCTTTGCATAATAAACAAAGACATTAAACATGATAATGCTTATGTCTCAAAAACGTTTTAATTGCTATATTTAGCAAAAAATAAACTACAGTTAAACAAAAAACATCTTTATATCATTTATGAAAATTATTGTTCCGATGGCTGGACGTGGTTCCAGATTACGCCCGCACACTCTGACAGTTCCAAAACCTCTTATTCCTATCGCCGGTAAACCTATTGTACAGCGACTGGTTGAAGATATTGCTAAAGTCGCAGGAGAAAATATTGAAGAAGTAGCATTTATCATTGGGGATTTTGGTCCGGAGATCGAAAAATCACTGATTCAGATTGCTGAAAAGCTTGGAGCAAAAGGAAGTATATATTATCAAACTGATCCTCTTGGAACGGCACATGCCATCAAATGCGCAGAACAGTCTATGCAGGGAGATATCGTAATTGCTTTTGCAGATACTCTTTTCCGTGCAGATTTCCAGCTGGATAAAAATTCGGATGGGGTAATTTGGGTAAAAAGTGTAGAAGATCCTTCCGCTTTTGGAGTTGTAAAACTAGACAACTATGGTTTTATCACTGACTTTGTTGAAAAACCAAAATCCTTCGTTTCAGATCTTGCAATCATTGGAATCTACTATTTCAACAGTGCTGAAAAACTGATGGAAGAAATCAACTATATCATGGACAATGATATTAAAAACGGTGGAGAATATCAGCTGACAACCGCTTTAGAAAACCTTAGAGCAAAAGGGGCAAAATTTACTTTAGGAAAGGTAAATGACTGGATGGACTGCGGAAACAAAAATGCCACTGTAGAAACCAACAGTAAAATCCTTGAATATGAAAGAGAAGAAATGGCACAATATCCAGCTTCCGCTGTCATTGAAAACTCATTGATTATTCAACCTTGCTTTATTGGTGAAAACGTAACAATTTCCAACTCAAAAGTAGGCCCTGGAGTTTCATTAGGTAATAATACAAAAATTGTAAATTCGAATATTGAAAACTCTCTGATTCAGGAAAATACAAGAATCAATCACGGAAATCTTTCTAATTCAATGATTGGTAACTCTGCACAGTATTTTGGAGTAGCAAGAGAAATTTCTCTGGGAGACTATTCTGTTTTAGATTTTTTGTCTAAATAGATAGAAGCAGAATTTATTTAACTTAAACAAGATATCATCAAACCACACAAAACTTTTTGTGTGGTTTGGCGTTAATATTGCAACGTACTTTTAAATTGAAAAGATAAATACATGAAAAATTGGATACCACTCCTTTTATTACTTCTTGTCTTATCATCCTGTAAGACCCGTAATGCTATACAAAACAATACAGCAACACGAGACAGTATCAAAACATCCGAAGAAAACAAAAACCCGAAGGATGCCAATGAACCGGTGAGAGACAAACTTACTTTCTTCGAACATGTATTGATTCCGCCAAAATTCGAACAAATTAAGATCGACAGCAAAGTACGGGTAGAAACAGGCAACTACATTCCACCTCTTGATGCTACCATCTATATTGAAAATGATAAAAAAGTATGGATGAATCTCAGAGCCTTATTTATTAATGTAGCCCGAGGACTAGCTACTCCGGAAGGAATAAAAGGACAGGATAAAGTAAATAAAGTTTATATAGATTCAGATTTCGATTATCTTAATAATCTACTGAATGTTAATTTCATTGACTATAAATCATTGGAAAAAATTCTGTTGGGCAGAACTTTTGTGAAAATTAGTGATTCACAATTTACGCTGACACAGAATGCCCAAGGGTATAAAATGGTTTCTAATGACAATCAGAAAATCACAACGGATGACAAATCCAGAGCGTACAAAATTGCCTTACAATATGATACCAATTACGATTTATTAAGTGTCAATTTAAAAGACGTTTTATCATCAGATGAGCTGGAAATCTCTTACAGCGACTGGGATGAATTCAATGGAATCCGTCTTCCTAAAAATGTTAAAATAATTATAAAAGGCTCAAAATCTAGTCAAATTTTACTGGAAAACACGAAATTTGACTTTTCGAGGATGGAAACAGCTTATTCTGTACCATCCAGTTATAAGAAAATTGAGATTAAATGATTAAAAAATTTAGCTTTTTAATAGGTATTCTTCTGTTCGGGTTGCACCAGGGTCAGCAGAAAAAAGAACAGTTGCAAAAACAGAATGCCGAACTTAAAAAACAAATTGCAGAAATAAATACAGATTTAGCTAAAACAAGAAGCGAATCTAAACTTTCCATAGCCTACCTTACCAGCGTAAATCAAAAGTTAGTATTAAGAGAAAAGGTGTACAATAATACTCAAAAAGAAAAGAGATTTATTGAAGATGACATCTATCTGCGCCAGCTTGAGATCAATCGCCAGAATAAGGAATTGGCTGTCCTCAGGAAAAACTATGCTGAAGTTCTGGTAAATGCTTACAAAAACAAAGGGGTACAGAACAAAGTAACCTTCATCCTTTCTTCCAAAAATATGGGTGAAGCGATACGAAGAGTTCAGTATCTAAAGCAATATTCAGATTACCAGGATAAAAAAGCTGCTGAAATTACCGATGCGGCAAACCAAATCAAAAAAACCATTTCGCAAAGACAAAACTCTATAAAAGAGAAAGATAACCTGTTGGTAACCCAGCAAAAGGATCTTGCGACAATCAATACCGAGAGAGCCCAAAAAGAACAGCTTGTGGCTGATTTCAAAAAGAACGAATCAAAACTTACGGCTGAACTGAAACAAAAGCAGACTCAATCTAAAGTGCTTGAGGGCCAGATCAGAGCCATTATTGCTGAAGAAATCAGAATTGCAAAAGCTGAAGAAGAGGCAAGAAGAAAAGCTGAAGCAGAAAAAATACGTTTAGCTAAAATTGCTGCTGAAAGAGAAAAAGCAAGAATCGAAGCAGAAGCCAAAGCAAGGGCAGAAGCCCTGGAAAGAGAAAGAAAACTCGCTGAAGCTGAAGCAAAAAGAGCCGCAGACTTAGCAGCAAAAAGAGCTGAAGAGGAAAAAAGACGTAATGAAGAAGCCGCAAGAGCTGAATCCAATGCAAAAGATGAGGCCAGAAAAATTGCCGCTAAAAAAGCATCAGACGAAGCAGCGGTAAAAGCTAGAGAAGCTGCAGATAAATTAACCGCAGCAAGAGCCGCAGAGGCAGCACTTACAAAAAGAAAAGAAGAAGATAAGAAAGCAGCAGAATCCAAAGCTATGACCAGCTATGGAGTTTCTACAGCTTCAGGAAATAACTTTGCAGATAACAGAGGAAGACTGGGGTATCCGGCAGACAGAGCGGGACAGATAACCCACCGCTTCGGAAGACAGCCTCACCCTGTGTTTAAGAATATTACTGAAGAAAATAACGGAATTAAAATTTCAGTTCCTTCAGGTACCCGTGCAAAATGTGTCTTCCCCGGTTCTGTATCTTCCGTCCTTGCAAACAATGACGGAACAAAGACTGTTATCATCAAACATGGAGGCTATTTCACTATTTATTCCAACCTGGGAAGTGTAAGTGTTTCCAAAGGACAGCAGGTTTCTTCCGGAACTCCGGTGGGTACTGTTGCTCAGGATTTCGATGGTGCTTATACGCTTGATTTCCAAGTATGGAACGGAAGTACACCAGTTGATCCATTAGGTTGGATTTCATATTAAAAAAAGTGTAACTTTGTAAAAATTTTAAGAGATGAATACACTAACTATACTTGCCTTATCTTGGCAGCACATTCTGATCGTAGCCATACTTTTGGTTTTACTTTTCGGAGGAAAGAAAATCCCGGAATTAATGAGAGGAGTTGGTTCAGGGATCAAAGAATTTAAAGATGCGGTAAAAGAAGAAGATAAACCCAATTCTGAAAACAAATCTTCTTCAACAAATAATAATTCTACCAGTAACTAAAATTCCTTAGAATTAATGAATTTCACTGAGACTGCATGGAAAGTCTTCAATCAATGTATTGAAGACTATCACGTGTCTGATGACGTTAACGCTCTAATTAATAACCCGTTCGAAAAAGATAGTTTGGAACGGATTTTGTATGCAAAGAACTGGATTGATACCGTTCAATGGCATCTGGAAGATATAATTAGAGATGAAAATATTGATCCGGCTGAAGCTCTTCAACTGAAGAGAACAATAGACGCCTCCAATCAGAAAAGAACTGATCTGGTAGAATATATTGACAGCTGGTTCCTTACTAAGTTTGAAAATATAACTCCTAAACCTGACGCAAAAATAAATACAGAAACTCCCGCTTGGGCAGTAGACAGACTATCGATTCTTGCGTTAAAGGTTTATCACATGTCGTTAGAAGCTTATAGAGAATCCGCTTCTGAGGAACACAGAAAAAACTGCCAGGCTAAACTGGATGTTCTGCTTACTCAAAAGGAAGACCTATCAACTTCTATAGATCAGTTGCTTGCTGATATTGAATACGGGAATATTAAGATGAAGGTATACAAACAAATGAAAATGTATAACGATGAAAGTCTTAACCCAATCCTTTATCAAAAAGGGCAACAAAAATGAAAAGACTAGTTTTTTTTGGAGTACTAATTATATTAACATCTTCCTGCGCAACGGAAAAGCTTAACCTTTCTCCGCTGTCAAACAACTTTTACAGTGAAACCAAAGGCTCTGATTCTGATAGAGGCTCAAAAAAGAGTTTTAATATCAATATCAAAGAAAATGTAAACGCTTCTGAAATTTCAAATCTGATCTCTACCTTTCCTAAGTTTAAGGACCCCGGAATGAATGATGAGGTAACCAGTATGAAATACAGCCTTCAGAATTATTTATATGCTATTGATGCTAATAATTCTTCAGGAAAAAGTAGAGCACTGAAAAGCTTCGAAAAATCATACAAAAAGATTCAAAAATCTAGGCAAAAGCTTAATAAAGATGACGACGAAGTGCTCAACAGATATCTGGTTCGTTTAAAAACGAATATTTCTGTAATTGAAGATGCACTACCAGGAAGTTAAAAACTAATTGAACTATATCAATGATTAAAATTCAGGCGGAAGCCAATGTTCCTACAGAACACGGCACTTTCCGAATGATCGCTTTCTCCGAAAACGAAAACGATTGGATGCCTCACATGGCCATTATCGCAGAAAATACAGATTTTTCAAAACCTGTAAATGTTCGTTTCCATTCCGAGTGTATAACCGGAGAAGTTTTCCATTCAAAAAAATGTGAGTGTGGCCAGCAATTGGACGCGGCAATGAAATACACCCATGAAAATGGCGGTATCATCATATATCTTCGTCAGGAAGGCAGGAATATCGGCATTATCAATAAATTGAAAGCATATTCTTTACAGGAAAAAGGACTGGACACCGTACAAGCTAATCTTGAACTTGGACTTCCTGCTGATGACAGAAATTTTGGAGTAGCGATTGAAATCCTAAATCTATTGGATATAAAAGACATCAACCTTCTTACCAACAATCCTGAAAAGGTAAAATATGTGGTAGAGAGTAATGTTCATCTTAATTCCAGAATTCCACTTCAGATTCCTGCTAATGAAAATAGTAAAGGATATCTGCAAACCAAAAAAGATTTCTTTGGCCATCTTCTCGATGACAATGATAATTAATAAAAACAAGAGCTTCAGAACTTTCTGAAGCTTTTTTTTGGTCTGTACTTGAATAAAAATCATTTAAGCGAAGATATCATCTTATTTGAGGATTGAAATAATATCCAAATCAAAAGCCCCGGAAGAAGATTTCTCCCGGAGCTTTTTTTAATTATAAAAAACTGAAAAGATATTTTAATTTACTCTTACTGATGGTACATTAGAATCATTAAGATTGTAATATTTCACAACAGCATTATAGTCGCTATAATCAACAGGTGCTTTAGCTGACTTATTACTTGTACCTGTTGTATTGGCAGGAACAATGACAAGTCTGAAAGTTTGATTATTCAAATAAGTATTTGCTTCAGCTGCAGTCATTGTAGTCTGGTCAAAATTTGCTTTGGTTGAAATGTCAACATTCTGACTGTTGAATAGAAAGTTATAATCTAATTCTCTATTATTTGTCAAGAAATAAGTCTTTGGTATTTGCTGCCAGATTGTAGATCCACCTGAGTTTGAATTAATGTTTCTATATACTAAAAGAACATCTGTAGACTTTAATCCAAGCCCTTGAGAGATCGTAAAATTTGCATTATTTGCTCCGGTAAATGTTCCCGTAATATCTTTCATCTGGAAATTCGCATTCTGTTGTACCACAACATCATCTTTATTGTCGCAGCTATATGATAAGAAACCAATTCCGGCTAATAGTATAAATGGAAGAATTTTTTTCATTTCTATAAAAGTTTAGTTATTATTTATATTGCGTATTCAAATCATATACCAAAAATTTCAAAAACGTTGTTTTCGTCAATTTTTTTAATTGTATTTTTGTTCTTATTCAAAAAGTCATGAAGAAATTATTATATACTTCTCTCTTTATTGTTGCATTCATAAGCCCGAAAGCTAAAGCTCAGTACCAGCCTAAAAATGCTTCTCCTGAAGATTTGAAAAAGGCTCAGCAGTGGGTTGATAAAACTTATATGAGTCTTTCGCAGGATGAAAAACTGGGGCAACTCTTTATTGTTGCACTATATACCAATAAAGGGGAAGATTTCATCAGTCAGATCAGAAACATTGTTGCTAATGATAAAATAGGTGGTCTTATTTTAATGCAGGACGATGCTGCAAGGGAAATCAATCTTGTGAATGAGTTTCAGCAGAAGTCTAAAATCCCCTTGATGATCGGAATGGATGCTGAATGGGGATTATTTCAGCGAATTGCAACCGCTCACAAATTTCCGTGGGCGATGACGCTTGGAGCGATTCAGGATAAAAATTTAATTTATCAGATGTCTGCCAAAATTGCAGAAGACTGCCACAGAATGGGCATTAATTGGGACTTTGCGCCGGTAGTGGATGTCAATACCAATCCTAATAATCCTATTATTGGCAATAGAAGTTTTGGTTCAGAAGTTCCTAATGTAATCAGTTCTGCGTTATCTTATTCTAACGGCCTTCAGGACAATAATATATTAGCTGCTATCAAGCATTTCCCGGGCCACGGTGATACCAGTACAGATTCTCACCTTGATCTTCCGGTAGTTTCTCATAATCAGGAAAGACTCAACACTGTAGAACTGGCTCCTTTCAAAGCATTGATGGATAAAGGTATCGGCGGAGTAATGGTTGCTCATTTATATGTTCCGAGCCTGGAGTCAGGAAAAGGAATCCCTGCTTCTGTTTCTAAAAATATTATTACAGGACTCTTGAAAGATAAACTGGGATATAAAGGATTAATCATCACGGATGCCTTAAACATGGGAGCTGTAGCCAATAAATACAAACCGGGAGAGCTGGATGCTTTGGCATTCAAAGCCGGAAATGATATTATGCTTTTTTCCCAAGGTGTTTCTGAAGGAAAAAAACTGATTCAAAAGGCGATAGATAATGGTGAAATTCCTCAATCCAGAGTGGAGGAAAGTGTAAAGAAAATCTTATTGACAAAATATTTCCTGGGACTTACCCAATACACTCCTAAAAATCCTGAGAATATTAATTCTGATTTAAATAATGATTCTCATAAAGCATTGGTTCAGAATCTTTATGCCAATGCATTGACTTTAATTAAGAATGATCAAGGATTGCTTCCAGTTTCCGGGAAACAGGTATTTTATATTCCTTTGGAAGAAGCACCCTATCAAACTTTTGCCAATCGACTAGGTTCAAACGTTATCATTAAAAAAGCCAGTGAAATCAGAACAATTCCAACAGGATCTACTGTAATTGTTGGTTTCCATAAGGATAATTCAACAGCTTACAAACCGTACAAAATATCAGCAGAATCTAAGAAAGTTCTTGCAGATCTTAGTAAAAACCAAAATGTCATTCTTACCGTATTCGGAAGTGCATATGCTTTAAAAGAGGTTGATATTTCAAAAGTATCTACAGTTCTTGTTGCTTATGAAAACAATGACGATTCAATGAATGCGGCAGCGGATGCTTTAAACGGA
This sequence comes from Chryseobacterium lactis, assembly GCF_003815875.1. NCBI lineage: Bacteria > Pseudomonadati > Bacteroidota > Flavobacteriia > Flavobacteriales > Weeksellaceae > Chryseobacterium > Chryseobacterium lactis. Next base: position 1,967,530 of record NZ_CP033924.1, on the reverse strand, counting down.
AAAACAAAAATATGGGGTAAACTTCCTGTATTGATCAACGATCAACTGAAAGCAGGGATGGGTATCGATATACCCCTTCTTCCTTCAATACATACTACAACATCAAAACAACAATAATCTAATGAAAATAGGCATACTTTGCTATCCAACATATGGGGGAAGCGGAATTGTAGCAACAGAACTAGGAATGTCTCTTGCTAATAAAGGATATGAAGTTCATTTCATAAGTTCCGCACTTCCTGCAAGATTAGACATCACGAATCCCAACATTTTCTTTCATAGGGTAAATGTTCAGACGTACCCGCTTTTCCAATATCAGCCTTATGATATTGCCTTAAGTTCTATGATCTACAGGGTCGTGAATCTCTATAAGCTTGATCTGCTTCACGCACATTATGCTATTCCTTATGCATATGCTGCATTTACAGCGAAACAGATGCTTCAGGAAGATAATAATGATATTCCTCTGGTAACGACGTTACACGGAACTGATATTACTTTGGTGGGACAACATCCAAGTTATAAGCATGCTGTAGAGTTTTCTATCAATAAATCGGATGCGATCACTTCGGTTTCTGAAAGTCTTAAAAAAGATACCCTTCAGTTTTTCAATATTAAAAAGGAAATTCAGGTGATTACCAATTTTATTGATAATTCTGAGTTTGATGACTGTTCGGAATGCCAAAGAACACAGTTTGCGAATCCTGACGAGAAAATTCTGATTCACGTATCCAACTTACGTCCTGTAAAACGCGTGGATGAAGTTTTGCAGATCTTCAAAAATGTGGAGAAAAAGGTAAAATCCAAACTTATCATTATTGGTGAAGGGCCGGATATGGAAAAAGTAAATCAGTTCCTTGAAGAAAATCCTGATCTAATTTCTAAAATTCGTTTGTTAGGAAAGGTTAATGATCTGTATAAAATTTTGCAGCTTTCGGATGTGTTCTTACTCCCTTCGGAGCAGGAAAGTTTTGGTTTGGCAGCTTTGGAAGCCATGGCAGCGTATACTCCTGTTATCAGCTCGAATGCCGGCGGAATTCCTGAAGTAAACATCCAGGGCGAAACAGGATTTTTAGCAGAGATTGGAAACGTAGAAGCGATGAGTAACTACACCATCAAGTTGTTAAGCAATGAAGAACTTTTAACCAAAATGAAGCAAAATGCGAAAGATCAGGCGATAAAGTTCGATTTGAAAAACATTCTTCCTATCTATGAGAAAATGTATAGAACAACCATAGAAAATTTTAATAAGGAGCTGACGAAAGTATAATATTTCTATTATATTTATCGTCACACTTATGACGGAAAAGCTACTTCAATATCTTTGGAACTATAAGGTTTTCAAACATTTTGACTTCAAGGATATTGAAGGAAATTCCGTTGAAATCATCCACTTTGGAAAGTGGAATAAAGATGCCGGGCCGGATTTCCTGGATGCTAAAATTAAAACCAACGGGCTTATTCTAGCCGGAAATATCGAGCTTCACATCCGTTCTTCAGACTGGATTTTCCATAATCACTCCCAGGATCCCAATTATCAAAACATTATTCTTCATGTTGTCTTTCAACATGATATGGAAGTTTGTGATCATACAGGAAAGGGAATTCCTTCATTGGAATTGAAGGATTATATCGATGAAAATATAGTCTGGAAATATGAAAAGCTCGTCAACGGCACTCAATTTATTCCCTGTGAGAATATTTTTGATCAGGAAAAAGTTCCCGTCAATTTCCACGAAGGAAATATTCTGAAAAAACTGGAAGAAAAATCGGAAGAGTTTGAAAATGACTTAACGAAATACAAAAATGATTTCGAAGCGGTTCTATTTCATAGTCTTGCCTATTCTTTCGGATTAAAGGTAAATGCCCATATTTTCAAACAGATTGCTGAAAGTATTGATTACAGTGTGATCAATAAAATACGCCAAAATCCTATTCAACTTGAAGCCTTATTTTTCGGAATTTCCGGATGGCTGGATACTCCGGCAGATGTACAAATGGGTATTTGGAAAAGAGAATTTGACTTTATTAAAAGGAAGTTTAAGATTTCTGATTTAAAGCTACATCCTAAATTTTTAAGATTGCGGCCGCCCAATTTCCCAACCATTCGTTTGTCACAATTGGCGGCTCTTTACTATGAGCACCAGAATTTATTTTCAAAAATAATAGGAGCAAGAAATGCAGGTCAGCTGTATGACCTTTTTAAACCTATAAAAGCTTCCGAATATTGGGACTGTCATTTTAATTTCGGGACCGTATCCAAAATACATCCTAAAACTTTAAGTAAAGATTTTGTAGATCTTATTATTCTCAACACTGTTCTTCCTTTAAAATATGTTTATCATCGGTACCATCATGAGGAAGCTGCGGATGAAATTATAGAATTTTACAGAAATATTGCTGCAGAGAAAAACTCAGTCATAGAAGGATGGAAAAATCTTGGAATGAATATCCATAATGCTCTGGAAAGTCAGAGTCTGATTTATCATTATAAAAATAACTGTGACCGAAAAAACTGTCTGTCATGTGGTATTGGATTTAAACTTTTAAAAGGGTAATCTTATCCTCAAAAAACCTTTATCAAAAAAATTCCTTACCTTGCAGTATTAGATTTTAACCTTTAAAAAAATCTTGAAAATGCTAGGTAATATCCGTCATAAAATGGAAAGAGAATGGTTTGGTGTTCTGACCAGAATGGGAGCTAAGCTTGGAATTCCTGTCTCTAAATTAAGGATTTTCTTCATCTACTCTACTTTTGCCACGGCAGGTTTTTTCTTTCTGATTTATTTGGGACTGGCATTTACACTCTGGATTAAAGATATTTTTATTACCAGAAGACCAAGTGTTTTTGATTTATAATTATGGAATTTTTACCGATTACGCATGCTGAGGATGATAGAGTTCAGGAAATCTATAATTCTTATATCAGCACTTTTCCTGTAGACGAGCAAAGAGACAAGGAACAATTTCTGGGATTATTTTCAAATCCGCAGGTTAGTTTTATGTCTGTGGTACATGAATCAGAACCTGTTGGATACCTCATCTTATGGAAGCTGAGCTCTTTTGTTTTTGTAGAACATTTTGAGGTCTTTGAAGCATTCCGAAGTAAAAGATTGGGATCACACATTATGAGCCATCTGTTGGAAAATTATCCAAGTATCATTTTAGAAATTGAGCCAGCCGATCTGAATGAAGATGCTCAAAGGCGCTATTCTTTTTACCAAAGAAATAATTTCAGTCTGGTTGATACCACTTATATCCAGCCAAGCTATGGTGAAGGAAAGCAATCTTTAAATTTATGGCTTCTTGCCAATTATTCTCCCGAAAATATTGAGGAGATTAAAAAAGAACTTTGTGATATTGTTTATCCTTAAAATATAAAACGCCGGAACTATTCCGGCGTTTATTTTTTGATATGGCAGCTGATCCAGGATTAACCTATAAGTTTCGGCTAAAGCCAATGGATTTTATTTTTTTATTAAAACGGGCTAAAGCCCATTCCCATTGATAAGCACCTCATCATTTATTATTTCTCAATTATCATTAATATCTTAGTTTACCTGATATTCCAGTTTGATGGTGATGCTCGCTTCTTTTTCTTTGGAAGAAGTGTTGAAAGTTCCGCCGTAGGAATAATCCTCATTTGAATTAGGGGCTGTGATCTGAATAACACCCATCGTGGCCTTTTTAAGATTACCCAGACTGCTTCCTGAATTTTCTGCAATTTTTTCAGCGCGTTCTTTAGCATCTTTTGTAGCACCGGCAATCATTTCCTGTTTTACGGTAGCCAGTTTTGTGTAAAAATATGAAGGGGAAGAAGAAGTAAACTCTATTCCACGATTGATAATTTCGGTAATATTTCTGGAAAGGTTTTCAATTTTACCAACTTCTTTGCTTTCAATAGATACTTTTTGGCTCAGATTATAGCCGGAGAATTCTCCCTGTACATTGTTTCCGTTTGAATCAGTATAGTTTCTGAATTGTTTCTGAATATCTACCGATGAAAATACGATTTCATTTTGCCTGATTCCTTTTGAAACCAGATAGTCATTAATCACTTTTCTATCCAGTGCAAGTTCATCATAAGCAGATTTAAGATCCATATTATTTTTAGAAAAACTTCCCGACCAAGTAATCAGGTCGGAGGTAAACTGTTTCGTTCCAAGGCCTGTTACAGAAATTGTATTTTCAGACTTATTTCTATTTTTAATTGCATTTCCAAGGAAGCCAAGACCGATAACAAAGCCTAAAGCACCTACCGCCACTGCAATAATATTTTTATTCATAAAATTTGTTGATTTGATTAATTTTATAACATTCATGCATCAATTTCCATTCCAATATTTTAAGATTTTTTTAACATATAAAAAAAATAAATAGAGAACGGAATTTTAAGTTCTAGCGGTTGATTAGGCAGTATTATTTTGATTTTTCTAAAAAAAGAGGAATGGTTTCTTCCAATCTCAATAGAACACCTGACAGGTTTTTTGCTTTAACATAGGTCCTTACCTGGGGTTTGACAGCAAATGAAAACTGTATAAACTCTGAAATTCTGTCAGCCGGAATTCCCGCTTTTATAAAGTACTCGTCCTCTACCCTGCTTCTGACCCAAGCAATATGTTCCTGCAAGTCGTCATATCTGTATTGTCTCTTCTGTCTTTTGGCTTTCCCACTTATCAGATCATACATTCCCTGTACATTGAGGTTTCCTAAGAGTATAGGCAAAAGAACACTTTTTACTTCTGCAGGCTTTTCCCGCATTTTTCCCACCGGCTGTGGCAGCCCTACAGCATTTCTCACCTGTTCTCCTTTATCTGTTTTTGCTACAATCCGGGAATCCTGATCTAGATCGCCGGTCAGTCTCTTAACAATTTTCACTTCTTCAATTTCTTTCGGAATCTGGAAAAGGGTAATCAACAATTGCGAATTAACACCGTCCATAAGCACTCTTCTGGATACTCTTCTGAAATCTTCTTTTACAAACCTCAGCTCATCATTGGGAGATGCTTCAATGGAAAACATTCCCTGGGAATTGGAGTATGTTTTTTTATCTGTGGCCATATTAATGATAATTACAGCGCTCAGACTTTCGCCACTGTCATCAACAATTCTTCCGGTTACCGTTTGCTGAGAAAACAAGTTGCTACAGAGGAAAATGAAGAAAATAAAAAATATTCTCCCTTTTATCATCGTTATACTTTCACTTATACCAGCCGGTCTCATTCTTTGTTTTTACCAGGGTTTACATTCATCAAAAAACACACCATACAAATATATTTTCTTCTACCAATCATCAAGTTTACTGATCTTTTTATATTCTGCAAATGCAATTTTTAATTCATATTCTACAGCATCATTTTGAAAATCTTTTCTAAATCTTTTGGCAAGGGTACGCGTTCTATTGGCGTAAAGAAGAAACCTGTCAATTTGCTCGTCATTCATTCCATATTTTCTGAGGAAATCCAGATTGAGATCTTGCTTCACCCGGTTAAGAAAATCCTGAGTCTCAAAGTAATCAGCTTTGGTAATTTTAGGTTTTGTTGCTTTTTTAAAAAGGTCCGATACTGCATTAAAGACCCCAAATACGCTGACCTGACCAGCATTAAAATCATGTCCGGTAAATGTTTTAGAGATTGTATTATTAGGAAGTGGTTCAATAAGCGGACCTCTCATATAATTTGTCATTTCTGATTTCAGAGCTTTTAATTTGCCGGACTCACTTAGGTATTTGCTGTCTTTCGCAAGATTTCCGGTAGGTTTATATTTGACCTCCACTTCAGGGATCTGAATTTCCATTCTTTGAAGAACAATATTCAAGGGTGAATTCAAATCTTCCCGCGAAATCTTTTTATCAAAACGATAATAGCCTTCTTTAACAAATCTCACCTCATCATTTTCACTGGCATCAATGGTAAAGTTCCCGGAAATATCACTCACCGTGCTTTTTTGGGTAGAAATATTGATGATGAAAACAGGGTTTATGTTCACACGTCCATTGTCTGTAATTTGTCCTTTTAATTTTTGTTGTGAGAAAAGGTTCGCTCCTAAAAACAACAATGTTCCCAGATATAATTTTATAAAAATTCTCATTACTTTCTATTTCTGGGTTTGTGGAGCACGATATGACGAAATTCTTGTCAAAACAAAACGTTGAAATCTGTACAGATCAGCATCACTGCAATATCCGTATTTCAAAATTTTCTTTCTTTCAAAGCCGCCGGCAAAGACATAATAAATGAAATGCTCGATTTGTGGTTTTTCTATCTTGAGATTGGTAAAATAGTCGTCTCCAAGACTTGATTTGATGTAGCTCATCAAATCAATATCATCCCACTTGTCTTTGACTTTTCCAATATAGAATCCCTCGCCTTTTGGCTGGACAAATTCTCCGGGTTTCGCGGCTAATATTCTAGGATCGGATTTTTGTGCGATATAGCGATCAATCTCCTTGGTAAGCTTTTCAACTTTTTTAGGCTTGTTATAACTTCTTGAATCTATTTTTAAATTTCCTGTGAGCCCTTGCTTTACTTCCACTTCAGGAATCTGAATCGTAGAACGTACTAAAGTTATGTTCATAGGAGATTCTATATTTTCCCGTGAGACTTTTTTTGCCAGACGTTCATAGCCCACTTTTATGAAGCGCAACTCATCTCCCGCTTTCCCGGAAATCATAAAATGGCCATCGCTGTTTGACAGAACTATTTCATCTGTCCTGGTATTGAGTATGTTTACATCCTGCATCTCTGTTCCACTTTCAGAAGTTATCTTCCCGAAGATGTAACTTTGAGCATGGATATGAATGCATAAAATGAAAGAAAGAAGAAAGAATAGTTTAAGTTTCACGGGCTATTTTTAATAAACAAAGCTAAAATTATTTTTAATTTGTACCATAAGTTTAACCACAGTTAACGTGTTTTAATATTTCCGACTCATTTTTTAGCCTTGAAACTGTTAAATAGCGCAATTAAATTGTTAAAATTTCTTTTAAATTTTAGCTAACTTGCAGTCTCAATTCGACCTTTAACAATGCAAAATTCTTACACAGTCATCAATGCATCCGCAGGATCAGGGAAAACATATGCCCTTGTTCAGAGACTTCTGATGATCTGTCTCCGCTATCCTAATCAACAGCAGTCGATCAGGAATATTCTCGCTCTTACTTTTACCAACAAGGCAGCGAACGAGATGAAGGAAAGGATTTTGTCTTGGCTAGGGAATTTCTCTGCTGCCAACTTTGCCGAAAATACTGATCTTAAAAATATTCAAAAAGCCTTTGAAGAGCAAGGATTGAAAATTACGATTGATGAACTTCATATCCGTTCAAAAAAGCTGCTGGATTATGTTCTTCACAATTATTCTACCCTGAATATCGGAACCATCGACCGTTTTAATTCAAGATTGGTAAGAAGTTTTTCCTATGAATTGGGATTGGCTAAAAATTTTAATCTGGAAATTGAAGCAGAACCTTTTCTGATTGAAGCAGTGGATAAAATGCTAGATCAGATTGGGGAGAACGAAAACATCTCCAATTCTTTCATGGATTATGTAGACTACAGTCTTGAAAATAATGAAAGGATCAACCTCAACAAGAACCTTTATGATTCGGCAAAAGAGTTCGTCAAGGATATTCACTATGAACATCTGAAAAACAACAGCAGTTTTGACGATGCCAATTATGAGAATATTAAAAATGCACTCCGTAAAGAGATTGTGCTGAATAAAAAGCAGGCTGCCGAACTTGCCGCAAAATCTGTTGAATTATTCAAATCCAGGAATATTGAGATTGAAGATTTCGCTCAGGGCAAAAACGGAATCGGAGGTTTCTTTACTAAAGTTATTGATTTTTATCAACAAAAAAGACCGGGTTTTCCCTTTCCTACCACTCAGGAAGAGTCTGTTATCAACAATTACAGAAAGGGAGCTTCTTCAAAATCAAAGCATAAAGAATCTGAAATTTTTGAAATTCTGGATCAGCTTCTTGAAAACAGGATGCAGCTGATTCTTTTATATATTGAAACACAAAAGAAAGAAAAGGTCTTATCAGCGCTTCTTCCTTTAAAAGTTAATAAAGATATTCAGGATGAGCTTAAAAAAATCGAGGAAGAGAATGATCTTGTTCTGCTTTCAAAATTTAATATCCTGATCAATGAAAACCTTAAAAACGAACCATCGGCTTTTATTTATGAAAAAGTAGGTTCTCAATTTCAGCATTATTTCTTTGATGAATTTCAGGATACCTCGGAACTGCAGTGGCAGAACTTCGTTCCTTTGAGAGATCACAGTGTTTCCACAGAATATACTTCATTTACTCTGGTAGGTGATCCGAAGCAAAGTATTTACAGGTTCCGTGGTGGGGAAAGTAAACTGATGCTGGATATTATCAATAAAAAAGAATTCTCACCTAAGGAGGCTGATCTTCTTGTTTTAAAAGACAACTGGAGAAGTGCCAGAAATATTGTTCAATTCAATAATGAGCTGTATCGTTTCCATTCTGAAGGATTGGAGGAAGAACATAAAAATATCTTCGGAACAGACGCTGAACAAAGTCCCAAATCAAAGATCGATGGCCGTGTAAAAGTAAATCTCATCGATAATCTTACCAACGAGGAGTTTTATGATGATACTTCTGAAAGGATGCGTAAAGATATCCAGGAGTGTCTTGACAATGGTTTTAAGTTTTCGGATATTACGATTCTATGCCGTGGAAATTTTGATATTTTCAGTTATTCTCAAAAACTGGGGAACCTGAAAGTACATTATCGTGGTGAAGAAATGAATATTAAAACGATTTCTGACAAAGGGCTTACTTTAGAACTTTCCAATACATTAAAAGCCGTCATAGAGTTTTTAAGATGGGAAATCAACCCAAAGAACAAATCATGTCTGATCATGATGATGTACTATCTGAATACCTTGGGGAAAATTGATATGCCTGATTTCACTTTAGAAATGAAAGAAATTCTAGAGATTGAAAGCCATGAGGGGATTCTTCAGTTTCTTCAGCAGAAATATTTGCTACAGCTTAAGCAGGATAACTTCCCAAGGTTTAATCTGTATAATTTTATAGAGTATTACATCAACGAATTTTCTGTAGAGAATAAAGAAACCGACTTTCTTTTAAACTTTCTGGAAATGCTTTTTAATTTTACTCAAAATGCCGGCGCCAGTACAAAAGAGTTCCTGAAGTATTGGGATGAAGAAGCATCCTCGTATACAATCCAGGCTTCTGAAAATATTGATGCTATCCAGATCATGACGATTCATAAGTCTAAAGGACTGGAATTTCCTATCGTTTTTATTCCGATGATCAATAAAAACCGGGATAGTGAATTTACGAACTGGTTTGATACGAGTGAAAGTTCTGCTTTAAAATCCGTGAATATCAATCAGTTTAGCAAAAATCTGGAGGTTTATGATGAGGAAATTCAGGTATTTAATAAGAAAAATTCTTACAAAAACTTCATCGATCGCCTATGCCTGCAATATGTTGCGACTACAAGGCCTGTTGAACAGTTGTTTTTCTATCTTCAAAAAGCGAATAAAACATCCAACAATCTTGAGATTTTAGAATTTCTTCAAGCTAAAAATACTGAAGGCGCAGATGAGTTTGACCTCTATGATATACATCCTGAAATGTTGAAAAAGCATTCCAGGGACAAAAGCTCTTCTTTTAAAACAAAGAATATTGAGAGCCTGAAGAATATTAATGAAAAAAGCACTTCCATCAGGATTGCCACTCCATCCAAAAATTATCAGGTACGAAAGGAAGAAGTAAGAATAGGACTTTTTGTTCACGAACTTCTATCTAAAATCAATACTGAAAAAGACATCTCAAAAGTTTTGGAAGGGTATGCACTGGAAGGTCAGATTACCCTGGAGGAGAAAAATGACATTCAGAATAAGCTTCAGGAAATCATCAGAAAGTACGCTGAGTTTTTTGATGAGAAATGGGAAGTTATTAACGAAAAGGATATTATGATCTCAATAAACGGGAAAAGTCGCATTTCCAGACCTGACCGTATTTTAAAAAGCGATGAAGGATATATTATTGTTGATTTTAAAACCGGAATGGAAAAGGCAAAGGATGAGGCACAGGTTGAAAGATATAAAAACATTCTTGAAAGCCTGGGAAGAAAAGTATTGAAAACCCAGATTATCTACTTATAATCCCCAAATTACACCACTCGTGGTTATGTGTCGTAAAACTACGACACAAAATCGTAGAACTACTACAAAAAGTGAAAGTTACGTCTAAAAATTTTTAAGATTAATTAAAGAAATATACATTTGTAAGACCGACAAAGCATATATTAATTAACCATAAAAATTTATAACCATGGCAGCAAACTCAAGAGGAATCTTAAAATTCAACGGAGGTGAGGGACAAAAATTATTAAAACTGAACTACGAAGTATCCAGATCTACTGATGTATCGGGACGTGTAGCTTCGGATCCTTCCAACGCACTTATAAAACTGACTGTAGAAGCTACAGAAAAATCTGACATCCTTGAAACTTTACTGAACGGGAAATACAAGCCCACTAAAGGAGAAGTTGTATTCAACAAATCTCATGAAGAAGGAACTTTAATCACGTTAAACTGGGAAAACGGATATGTAATCCAGCATGAAGTAGATTTCGACGCCGTTGACAGCAACAGTATGCTGATCAGCTTCGTGGTAAGTGCAGAAACAATTGACTACGGGACTTCCCAGTACGCGGGACTATGGCCTACTTCTTAATTTTTATCTACTAAAAAATTATACAGGTCATCCTTAATCAATAAGGATGGTCTTTTGGGCTCTATGTAAAAAATATCCCTTTATAAGGAAATATATGATTTATTTTCTATTAAAAAGAGTATAACTATTCCCATTTTATTAATTTATAGAAAACTTCACAGCCAAATGTCGTACTTCTACTACAATTTTTAAAATTTAACAGTTTATATATCCGAGTAATTCAAAACATTTCTAATTTTAGTGACATAACCACAAAAAGAAAACCGATGAAAAAAAATACGACCAATGCAGACAAGATTGCCGAGAATCATATTGCAGGCCTTCAGCGCGTGGTAAAGCTGGATGTTGTGATTGAAGGTAAAATTATCAGACATTTCAAGCATTTCCGCCTGCAGCAAAGCATCCGGAAACATCATAATTTCGAACTCACCCTTGCCCATGATACTTTAGGAGACGGGCAGGATCATAACCTGGAAGAGGCTCAACAATTTTTAGGAAAACGCTTAACCGTAGTTTTTAAATATAAAGATGCTGAAAACGAAAGCCCGGAAAGAACTTTTGTGGGTTTTATCACTCAGGTAGCCTTCAGCCAGGAGAAAGCAAGTCTCGGAAGCATCGTTCTGAAAGGAAAAAGTCCTACTATTTTAATGGATTCTGCTCCGCATACCCAAAGTTTTGGTGGTGATCAACCTGTGAATACCTCTATCATTGCGGATAGAGTAATCAAGGAAACACTGGGTTCCGGCAAGTATGACTTTAAAGTAGATACAAAAAATAAGAGCTATATCAACTATAGTGCACAGTATAAGGAAACGCATTACAATTACCTGGCACGACTGGCTGAAACATATGGTGAACAGTTTTATTATGACGGTGAAGTACTTCATTTCGGAAAACTTCCTCCTGGTGAACAACCGATAAAACTAACCTATGGAAGTAACGTGAGCGATATTTGTATAGAGCTAAAAGCGGTTCATACCAAACCTGAATTCTTCGGGTACAACAGCAGTAAAAATGAGAAATTATTAAGTTCCACGGCCAATATCAAACATCTTGGACAACTCGCTTCAAAAGCATATGATCTGAATGACGGTATTTATAAAACCAGAGCTTTAAACCCATCACCCGTCAATGCCAATATGTCGTTGAATGTAGATGATGCTCAAAAAAGTGCTGCTGGAAGCGCAGCTGTAGAAGTTTTTACAGTTTCTGCAGATACTTCGGTTCCGTTTCTATATCCGGGATGTATCGCAGATATTGAGATGAGAAAGCCCAACAGCAATCAGACATCTTATTTTACCAAACTGATGATTACTGAAATTTCTCATGAAGTGAATACAAGAGGGGTTTACACAGGATCATTTGAAGCCATCGCTGAAGGAACAGGGTACATCCCTACTCCCGATTTTGAACAGGTTCCGGCAGAACCACAGATTGCAACTGTCGTTTCAAACACTGATCCGCTGAACCAGGGACGTATACAGGTACAATTCGACTGGCAACTGCACGACACCACTCATTTTATCAGAATGATGAGCCCCGACGCAGGAGGTACTGATGCGATCACTCAAAACAGAGGTTTTGTGGCGGTGCCGGAAGTCGGTGACCAGGTCATGGTAGGTTTTGAATACCATCATCCGGATTTCCCATTTGCGATGGGAGGAATGTTCCATGGAGCTGTCGCTTTAGGAGGCGGTGTCAACAATCACATCAAATCGATACAAACCAGAAGTGGTAATAAAGTCATTTTCAACGATGCAGAAGGCAGTATTTTTATTGAAGATCCGAGTGGAAATACTTATTTCATGGACGGAAAAGGAAATATATCCGTTAATGCTCCAAAAGATATGACGTTCACCGCAGGTAATAATATCAAAATGACTGCCGGCCGTGATATTACGTCTATCGCCGGAAACAGCATGTATGATACAGCCAATGTGAATATTGTCTCTAATGCCGGAGTTAATATGATTGATACCGCAGGAAAAGATCTGATGCAGACGGCAACCGGAAATATCCATGAATCTTCCGATATGAGAACTGAGATTGCCGAAAACGAAAGAAATGTTCAGTCTAAAAAAAGTGATTCTTATGCGGAAAAGGTTACCGTGGTAAGCACCAAAGAAAATATGATTCTACAAAGTGAAAAAACGGTAAAATCTCAAAGCGGAGAACAAGGAAATTCTCATTAAAAAAAACAGATCATGAAACTCTATGTATTACCATTTTTGATAAGCATTATTGTAATGGCCATCACTACTGTAATCAGCTATAATGTTGCAGATTATGTTAATCCTCCAGTTACGGAAAATGACAACAAATATATGCCGGTTGGTAATGTAATTGAATCTATATTCTGTGGTTTTTTAGCTTTGATTATCTCTTTTTATATCTCCTTAAGAATATTAAGAGAAAGAAAAAAGAATAAATATCCGTTTAATCAGAAATTACAGAAACAGGACTTATAAAAATCAGTGTCATGGCTATTATAAAGAATGCAAAAAATATAAATATACAGGTTGCTAATAATTTCACCTCGTTAAGTAAGGTTTCCAGTGAAGAAGCCCAGCAAGTAACGATTGAGGCAACCAAACAGAATCTGGAATTATCCAGTCAGAAAAAGGCAATAATGCAAGGGTTTTCCAGAGGAGAAGCTATAACAGAAGATGAGGAATCTTCTACTGGAAAAATAACAGAAATGTATTGGGCGTATGGGGATGAAGAAACTCCTTTAATGGATTCTTCCAAGTTTTATGTGGATATGAATCTTATAGTTGAGACTGAAGGCTATAATGACGGGGAAAGTATAGAAGTGATCATTAAGGCTGAAGATGGAGAACCCATTGCAGAAGGTCTTGATGAACTTACCCTTACCGGAACGGTAAAAAAAGGACAAATCATATTCAAAGAACCTTTAAAGGCTTACACTTTAACGATAATGGATGATAAAGAAGAATCTTAAAAAATACAGACAATGAATATAGAAAAATTGATTCCCATTTTATTGGAACAGCAAAGAAAGTTTGTTGCACAGTCTGGTAGCCAGAAAACAAAAGCCGTACAAGTAAAGAGGCCGAGTTGGGCAGATATGATTAAGAATTACCCTAACACTTCTAAAAAAACGGTTCCCTTATATAATGAGATTGGAAATGGCCTCATAGATTTATTTAATAAAGCACCTGATGATTGGGAAAATACCTGTTCGTTTAGAATGAGCAAGGGCTTAAATTATAGCGGCTTTAAATTACCTTATAATAATACTAAGTATAAAGCTAAAGGGGCTAAAGGAGGTGTTCATATTGGAAAAGATAAACTTAATTACTGGTATAGAGTAAAAGAACTAGGAAAATATCTTGAAGAACACTTAGGCACTCCTGAATTTGACGAAAAATTAGAGAAAGTAGGAGTAGGCAAAACAAAAACTGGTTTACCAAAAGATAAATGGGATCGCTTACATAAAATCAAAGGCATTATTATGTTTAAAGTATCAGGATGGGGAAATGCTTCGGGCCATTTTACTTTATGGGATGGGAAAAATTTAATATATCCTGGAGAGAGTGTGCACGATGATCCTAATAGTGAATATTATTATTTTCATATGAAATATGAACAAAACGGAAAAGTTATACAAACAGATGAAATAAAATTATGGGAACTAAAATAGATATAATAAGATTATCATTGATAATGATGTTATTGTTTTCAATAAACCTATCAGCACAATATAAAGTAAGCGAAATAAAAAAGTATGCATTTAACAGGTGTTTACAATACAATTATTCAAAAATTGACTCAACATTTTATGATGTTTATAAAGATGGTTCAGGAGTAAAGTCTTCAGTCATTGGAAAATTTATAGAAGACCAAGATTTGAAAAATAAAGTCAATGACTATACTATTGCAAAAACAAATGAATATTATTCAAAAAAAAATAACCTTCACTTTGAGTCGGGTGATAAAAATACCATTACATATGATTGTTTTGATTTTTATGAATCAAAAGAGTTAGATGGTTTTATAAAAAAAATGATTGGAATAAAAAAAAGTAAAAAATAAGTCCATATAACAGGAAAGGAACGTAGTGATATTATTATAATGAAAAAAAGCAACTACATATTATTTTTAATGATATCTGTATTCTACACTAATTTTTATGGTCAGGAAAATCATTTAAAGCTAGATTCATTTATCTGGAAGAAGATATGAAAGATTACCTGATAGATGGGAACCGATTTAAATAAAAAAATGATGAATAACTATGTTTTATATTACAAACAAGTAGTTGTTCCGGACAAGATAATGTAATGATTATGCGAAGCAGAGTAACCAAATTTTTACGTTTTTCAAGTATTTTATTTTTATGTTCAAATCTTAGTAACGCACAAATAATAAAAGATACTAAGCTTGGGTATATGAAGAAGTATGCATATTGCAATTGTGTGTTTATCAACAATAGTAAATTAGATAAAAACTATTTGAACGACTCATTTCAAATAGGTGATAAATCTACCAATTTATTAATAGATTTAGGAAAGATCTCCAACTTTCAGAGTGAAAAGATCAGGCAATATATAGAAAAAACAACCGAAAAATTCACTGCATTTGAATCAGAATACTATTCAGAAAAAGGAAAAAGTAATACAATAACAGCCATGTGTCTTGATTTTTATGAATCGAAAGAGCTCGATAGTTTTATAAAGAAAATAATGAGTAAAAAGAAGTAAGGTAACCATTAGCCGATAATGAATAATTTACTACAGTTATAATAAAGCCAACCATAACATAAACTAATATTAATATGCCGGGAGTAGAATTTGACAAAAAGAAAGAGACCAAACGTAAGGGTATTGAGCCTACGAAGGTCAAAAGTATTAAGTTACTGACTTCTTTAGATAATGGCTCCGCCAATGAAGAAGCGTATCCAATAAAGACTCAGCCAGGGTTTCTGTTCGGAAAAACGTATAGATTTCAGGTTGTTACTTATACGAATCTTCCCCCTCAGGATAAGAAAAAGATTAAGTGGAAATACAAATATTATAGCCCATCAAAAAATAAATGGATAGAACATCTGTCCAGTATCACCGGGGAAAACTATAGCCTTCATCTGAATGAAAAAGATATGTGCGGCAGCTACATTTATGTAATGGCTTATATTAATGATGAAGCATCAGAAGGACGTTTAAAAGTATGGCATCACAACAGGTTCAGATGGTTCAACGAAGCCATGTTTGAAGCAGAATTAAAAGTAAGAACTGATGATAAACATCCGGAAAGAATAAACCAATCGGGAACTTCTCTCTGCGGAATGGCTTGTGTATTCTATTTGTTCGCAAAAGAGCAGCCTGCTGCCTATAAAAAATTTGCAAAGGAGCTGTTCAGAACCGGAGAAGCTACTTATAACAACTATACTGCAAAACCAAGTATTGATGTTCTGGAAAAGAAAGTTAATCCCAATGGGTTTCCTCAGAATACTTCGGATATGCCTCTAGCAGATTATGTCACAATGGCATCCACAAGAAATACTGATAATCCAAAATATAAAGGCGGAGATGAAGAATTTCAGGCAATCAATTGGACTAATGTAGTTGTTAACCTCTGTGAAAAGCTATTAGGATATAGTGACGTACATTCAAAAGGAGCCTACAATCCGATAAAACCACTGGCGACAAGCACAATGGAAATGCAGACTAAAATTGATGATATCAATAAACAGTTCAATAATGGCTACAGGTTAATGCTCATGATAGATTCGGATCTTATACAGGATATATGGGATAGAAAATCGTTTGATCTGCATTGGGTAGTATTGGAAACCCCGATAACATGGGACTATGAACCCGGCTTCTTTAAAAGTAAAAAGGATGAAGTCATGTTTAAGGTATATTCATGGGGAACCAAAGATACCTATCTTGAGGCTCCCATATCATGGCAACATTTTATGATGAATTATAATGGCTATATAAAAATGAAATAATACAATGAAAAATATCATATTAACCCTCATTGGCATATTCTCTTTGTTTACCTCATGCGTAGACGAAAAAAAACAAAAAATCCAGGACCAGGAACAATGTGCCCAAAACAAAAATATTGAATTCAAATATGATTCATTAACTCTTAAATTTATCGATAAATATAAAAATATTAACCTTGATAAGGCTCAGGTTTTCCATATTAAAAAAGGTCAGCACATCCTGCTGTCCCATAAACTTAATCAACAGGATTCACAATTAAAAATTAAAAACATTACGGGATTACAAACCACGGATACGCTGGAGATAAAGCTACCGGACAATCTGAACTTCAAATTATATAATTTTAAAAACACACCCTATTACGGAGGTAAAAATTTGCTTGGCTGCAGCCTGGGCGAATATATGATTAAGGATAAAAAAATAGCCGTTCCTTATTACGACATATTAAACATATACTGATTGTAAGTCCTCGACAAGAAATAACAAAAAAACACAATTAAGCATGACTTCCCCAGTTTCAGACATATTTCCCACTTCTACCTATGCTGTACAGGATAAATGTACCGTAAAGATTGGCAAGGAGCAGCATGAAGCACAGCTCTCGTACACGCTGTATGTAGAACCTGGCAAAAAAGGTAGTGATGAAATACTCATCAACAGAACTAACTTGAAGGTCAATAACCAGAAAATAGATACCAGGTTTCTTGAAATATCAAACGCTTATATGGAGGCTCTTTTTCCTCTGACCTGCAAGATCAATACATACAGCCTCTCCATTGAAAATATGGAGGAGATCAGAAAACGTATTCAACAAGTGGATGTTGAGATTCATGATATTTATAACGGCGATGGAATAGATCATATTCAGAATCAATTCTTTACCGCAACTCAAACCGATGAAAAGCTTTCTCAGTTCATCCAACAACTTCATTTTATGAGAATGTTAGATTATAGCTTGCAGAAATTCAACCCGAAAAGAAAATACGGCACCATGTGGAAAGTTCTTCCTTTCGGAATGAGTGAATGGAAGGGAGAAACCCAATACCAGAAAGATAAAAACACATTGTCCTTTGAACCGAAAATTGACAATGCCCAGGATATAATGAATGATATTATCAGATACATTCATAAGCATGATTATTACGTCAAATTTGACGAGGAGACTCTCCCACTCTATGCCGATTTTCAAAATAAAATCACGTATACCGGAAAAACCGGCCGGATAGAAAACGCTGAAACCAACGTTTGCATAGAAGCAGAAGATAAATTTTATTACCAACAGACTATCACCATCGAAACAAAATAAAATATGTCAGCACCCATCCCATATACAGTTCAAAGCGGAGAAACGCTGCAGGATATCGCACAAAAGCTGGGTATCAAAGACTGGACAAAATTGAAAGACTACCATAATGCCAACTCTGAAACGAAAGTCGGCAATACTCCCTATACAGGTTTTTCACTGATGACTCCACCTCCTGATGAGGTGTACGGAATCAATGGTGAAACTCCACCTCCGGATCCTGCTCAGGAGCAAAAGACCGCAGAACAAAAACAGGAAGAGGAAAAAAAAAAAGAAGAAGAAAAGAAGAAAAACGAACAAGCTTCCAAAAGTGATCACGACGGTAAATACTTTATAGTACATGGTGCTAAATGTATCTGTGACCAATCTTTTCCGCAAAACAAGGAAGCTGTTTTACAGGTCACCTCTCACTCTATTATTATCTTGAATGACCAACAGGGTAAACTGGCTGCTACAGAAGATGACAAAACATTCATTCCCCCGGCTGAAACTTTTGTAAAATGTAAATTGAAGCCTTCAGCAGGAGGTTATCTTCCCTGTGTTTTAACTCCCGCTCCAAAATGGGATAACACTTATGATAGTACTCAGGTCATGGGAAAAAATACGCTCACAGAAATTTCTCAATTAAAATGTACTGTAGGCGGAATAATCACTATCTCTCAACACGGCCAAACCGATTCTGTGAGCAATGCCCATGCAGACAATACCAACCCGGCAGAACTGGCCATGGTAAATCCTGCAATAGACCAGCCCAAGAAAAAGGAAGAATATCCTTCAGTGACTTCCATCGTACTGACTCAGGTTGAAAACAGACAGACCTTTAAAGAAATAGATTCAAAAACTAAAAGTAGTGTGATTTATCTGCGTAAAGATGAAGAAGCTTCTTTTAAAGCCAATCTGAAAAGCGGTAACAAACAATTGACCTCATGGATGGTATACAGCGATCATCAGGGCAAAAAGGAAAACAGAATCTTTTTAAGAGAACAGATCGGAACAGAATTCTCACAAAGTTTTGAAGGACTGGGTAAGTTCAGGGTTGAAGGCTATGGTAAACCCAAAAACCAGGAATTTGAAAAAGGAAAATACGACAAATGTGATCCTTCATGTTCGATTGATGTAGAGGTGGTAGAAAATACACTGCTCGACATTGAGCCAACCTCAGCTGACTTTACGGCCCGTATTGATCCATCCAAAAACAGAAAATTCAGAAAAGGGGTTCCTTCTGTTTTTAAGGCAAAATTTTTCATTCCTGATCTTACGGAAGAAGAAAAATCAAGACTTACCATGTCTGTGCTGGATGCCAGCGAAAATACCATTTCCGAAGGGGTTCAAACCAATGGTGACACAATTACTTTTACGCCCAAAAATACAAAAGCAAAATACTCCATTGTAGCACGATATGCCAATGAACAGGGTGAAGTGATAGAAAAAAAGATCTCCGGAGAAACCGAAGGCAATGCGGTTTTAGGCATCAGCCATGGTGCAGAAGTCGTAAGACCAGGAACTTCAATGTCTTTCAGTGTTTCGAAAATGAAATATAAATTCGGAGATGATAATTCGCCTTATGCTCTTACTCCAGGTGAATCTTCAGAAATCAAATGGAATCTGGACGGCGTTCTTATCGGAAACGGGAAAAGTATCTCTGTACCCGGTTCGCGATTGATGACACCCGGAAAACATGTGGTAGAAGCTTACAGCATGGTGGCCAATGCTACCGGAAAAAATGCAAAAAAAGAAGATGATGACTGGCATTTTGAGGTGAAAGAAAATGATGTGATTAGTTTTACGGTGAGTGGTACACCCAAAGTCGGCAAACCTCTTACTGCCACCGTTGATAAAATGATATTTCAGGATCTCCTTCCCAATGAAATAGTGTCTTGGCAAGGGTTTTCAAATGCCGTTACCGGAAAGGCGATCACGTTCACCCCTAAAAAACAGGGAACTTTAACGATTACCAGCAAAATAAAAGGTAAAGGCTCTACACAAACCATAACGGTAGTACAGCCTGCAATTAATGACCTTCAGTTTACGGACAGCAGCGGAAATAAATTGGAAAAAGCAGGCTGGGGACAAAAAGTCAATATCAGGCTTGACCAGAAAGGACTCGAAAATGAAAAAATAACCATCGTACTCTGGGATAGTGATACGGTACAGGACGACCCTGTAAAAACAATTACCATCAATGCTTATGACGGAGGATTAATTCCGGTAACATTGGATGCTGCCATGAAAGGTAAAGCCGGAGACAAGGGATTAATCTATGCAAAAATCTCCGCTCCGGAATTAGTAGCAACAGGTGAAGGACAGGTATTTCCCAAAACATACAAGCTCGATGTTCAGAACAAAAAAGAAATTTTTAATGCCAAATTAGGAAGTGAAGACGGCAGTGAAAAACATACGGTAGTAGATTATGATGAGGTAAGCTTTTTCTATTCTCAGTCACGGGGAATTTCTCCCACTGAAAACTTATATCTCGAAATCAGGGATTCAGTAGTAGGCAGAGATCCGTTACTATTACACCAAACCAACATCAAAGCAGACCAAAACGGAGTCATCAAACAAAGAATCGTATGGAATAATATAAAAAATAAAGTAAATTTATTGACCGTATACGGCATCGTAAAAGAAAAGAATACAGACGGAAAAGTTTTATATGATGCCGATGGAGATTTCTCTATGGCAACCGCTAAACTAAAGAAAGGGAGTACGTTGGTTAAGATTGTGGAAAATAAAGGTGCGGTGAAAGTGGGGGATCAACCACTAAATGGAAAAAATGAAAATAATTGTCCTAGATGTGAAGCCCAAATAACAGTTGCACAACTACAACAAATATATACTAATGCTAAAGACTCAAAAATTTTGGAACAACTTGCTGCAACACTAAATAAATATAAGAAAGTTTTCAAACTTGATACCTGTGCACGGAAAGCTCATTTCTTTGCACAATCTATCCAAGAAGCAGGACATTCATTAGTGCCAGGATTACAAGGTGAAACATTCAACTATTTTAAAGATGTATTACTAGATCCAAATACAGATTTGAAAGCATTTAGAACAGATGAAGGGCAAAGAATTGCAGCAAGATATGCCCGTCAAACAAAAAATGGAGCTCCTATTCCAGAGTCAAATCAAATTATATTAGCAAATTTTGCATATGGCCCACAATATAAAACGGGAAAATCGTTTAAGAATACAGGAAATGATGGTTGGAATTTTAGGGGAAGAGGCTTATTACAAATAACCGGAAGAAGTAACTATGGAGAAATCCAAGAGCAAATAAAAACTTATGCATCTGATTCAGGAGTAGATATCTTAAAGAGATATGATAGTTCTTCTAAGGCTATCAGTAGAGATGCTGGACATATGACTCCTTTAGAAGCGGCTCTAACTGGACTGGCAGACTGGCTTAAAGATAATATGTATTCAGCTGCTGATTCTACCGGTAAAATGTCTGACAATGATGTTGTCGATTTAATTGTGAATATAATTAATAGATATACAAATTCTAGAAAAGAAAGAAAAGAGCACTATCAAAAAACTAAAATAGTCTTTGAAGTTGATAAATGTCCTAAGGTAAAACCTGTACAAGAATCACCTGACGATAAAAATACTATCTGGAGAAATCCGTTGGATAATCCTCAAATTACCATTTATACGCAAGGTGGAAAAAAAAGGCCTTGGAGATCTGCATTTGGTAGAGTAAGAACTGACTTGCCTGGGAAAGATAATGGTAAAAGACCACATCATGGCCTAGATCTATTTGCAGTAATAGGGACGCCAGTATATGCATGCCTACCGGGAAAAGTAGTTAGTTTATCTCCAGGTACAGGATATGGTAATGGGTTAATTTTAAAAGTTGATCCAAAATATCTGGATACCGTTAGAAAGCAAAGGAGAAACTATACACCTTATTATATAAAATCTAAAAGAACTTACAATAAAGATGAGTATGATATTCTAGGGTTTGGTGAATTTGATGAATATGAAGGAATTAATGATAGTGAAGAAGTATATTTAATGTATGCACATTTAAGCGAGTTAGATTCAAAATTAAAATTACATGAAGAAATTACAGTTGATAATTATAAAACAAAAGTACTAGGTAAAACTGGTGATACGGGTGCTACTGGAACCAAAGGACCACATTTGCATTTTGAAATCAGAAGCAAACAAAATCCATCAGGCTACTCAGAAAGATATAACCCAGCCTATTATATTAATTATAAAAATGAGACACAGTTATCAACTGAAGAGAGAAAAATTCAAGACAAAACAGCAGGAAAATAGATTACCAAAAATGAAGAACATATTAAATTTAATTGTATTACTTTTTTTCTTTATTACAATTTCGTGTAAAGAGAATCATTCTGTTAATAGGGACCCAATTGCTTCTAAAGATAATGCTTTAGATAGTTTAGAAAAGAATATTGAGTTTAAACAAATAATATTAAAGTGCAGTGGAGATGATTATAGTGCAAAAAAATGCATTAGTGAAAAAGATAAAGTTGCAATTTCTTTTCTTGAAAAAACGATAAGTATTACTATTAAGGACATAGTTTTTAAAGCGAATATTGAAAATTCGGGAGAGTTAGGTTATCAGATGTACTTATATGGAAGCCCCCAAAATAATAAAGTAATAATATTTGATACTTTTTTAGAAAATGGGCATTTATTTTATACTTATTTTTATGACAATACTAGTATAAAATACTTAGGAAAAAAAGAAGTTATAATTAATGAAGAGTCGAGTATATTAGAGAATATAAGAATAAATAAAAATAAGAATGAACTTATAATTTCTTTTGGAAATAGTATTACGGACCTAAAATTTAATATTGATAAGAGTATTAACTCAGATAACACTTCTAATATCTCTATAAGTGAGATAATGGAGAAAAACAAGTCTAATCCGGAAGAAGTTACCAATCATTTAATTTTCACAAAAGATAGAAACAATAAACTCCAAATTAACACAGAGATCCTAAGCTATATCCAAAAAAACACAACAGCTCAACAAAATCAATATACTTTAGCATTGGAAAAATATGTAACTCACGAAATTATTAAATTCTATGATGATAAAAATAGCCCTTGGACAGAAGAAGAACTTATCAAAATAATAGCTTTTGCTTCCAATACTACAGATCCGCTACATAAGAAGTTTTGGAAAGAATCTCCAGATAATTGGCACAATGGAATGTGGGGAAATATTTTAAGTTTTTGCTATCTCGTTTACCCGGAAACATTATGGATAAAGCTCCAAAACCAATTAAAAAAAGAAAGCTATTACAATTTACCATACTTAAAGGAAATGATTTCCTATGCTTCTGAATTTGATAAGTTTGGTCCACCTTAAAAAACTAATCTTGAAAAGGCGTATATACATATTATCCTTATTGCTATCCCTATTTCTTTCATGTAAGGATACCAAAACAACCATTCCTCCTAACAATGGTGAATTCTTTGATAAAAATAGTATTACAGATTCTTCTGCTTTAACAGAAAGAACTCCGAGTATACTACAAAAAGGAATTGATAAAAAATGGTATGGTATTTATAAAGTTCGATTTGATTATGGAGAAATTGGAGGGATGAATGCAGGGTGGGATTTAGAGATCAATATCAATGGTGAAAATATTACTGCTTCAGGTAGTGGTTATCAAATTGGATTTAAAGATGAGTTAACGGCAACAGAAAAAGGAAATAGATTAATATTAAAACATAAAAAGAATCTTGATGGCTATACTCTTGGAAAAAATATGGACCCTGAGTTTGTTTTAATAGAAGACAACGGAAGTTTTTATGTTCAGTCTGAATGGATAGATTCTGACATAATCACTAAACCTGAAACTAATGGATTTAAAATTGTAAAAAAAAGTAATGAGAATTAAAATGGATGACTAAAACTTAGAAATTCCTTTTTACTAAAAACACAGATTATGCTTCAACTAAAAATTACCCTGGTTTTATTTTCATTATTTGCTATATGCTCTTCTTGCCAGAAGGATCAATCAAAAGAGCAACTAAAAATAGGTTTCGAAAAAATACAAAGCAAAAATAGCACTTTACTTTTTGAAAAGGATCCTGCTAAAATAAGTCTTCCATTCAGTTTTTACCAATATTTTAAAGATGACTATTCCGAATCAAAATACCCTTCCTATGAAGTAAGTTCAAGTTTGATAGACTTCTTAAAAAGCAAGCACTATGATGGAGAAACATATAAAAGTTTTGTCATCCTTTCTAACGATCATTTTCAATATTTAGTTGTTGATATGTCCAGAGGGGATTCAGATTATTTTATTTTAATTACAACTCAAAATAATAAAATTATTGATTATAAAGAAATAGGTTCCATTGGTGACGAAAGCCCTATTACTTTTAAAATATTTCCTGACTTCACCGTTGAAAAGTATAAAGGAAATACAGAAGATGCTACTGCATTTGAAAAGTTTAAAATTGATCAGAAGGGGAAAATTATAAAGCTTTAATTTTGAAATGAAAAAGCTAAAAAAGATAATCCTAGCCGTCCTTGCAAGTCAGATTCTTCTTATTTCATGTGGAAAACCCAAGGAAGTAAAAGATCAAACTACAACTGAAAAACAAGATAAAGTTGTTGATTCCCTAATTGTTGACATCAATAAAGATGGTAAACCAGATAAAGTAATTGTTTTTGAAAAGAAACCATTAGGTAACAGAACAATTGCTGTGGAACTTAATGATCGAAACACCTATAAAATAATAGGTTCCAATGACAAAATTATTGCCTGTTCTCAATGTGGTAATCAATCCGGGGATCCTTATATCGATTTAAAAGCTAATGATAATGGATTTAATCTTATGCTTGAAGATAAGGTCTATACATTCCTATTCAAATCGAATGAAGTTTTCTTAGAAAAAATAGATATCCTTAAAACTAAGCAAACTTCAGAAGGAATAGAAGAGCAACATCAGATTTATACTCCTAAAGATTTTGGAACTATTAGTTTAAATAATTTTGATGATGCTATTATTCTCAAACTTAACAATCATACCAAACAGGTATCTCTTCCTATCCAGCAAGAAGGTCTGGATAAATTTGAATGGGAAAACACCAATTCTCTTGCCAATTACAACAGTAGATTATCCTTGGAAAAATATGGTAGTTTCAATATCATCTTAGCTAAAAATGATAATACTGATGATGTATTTTATACATTATTTACTATGGATAGTAAGGGAAAAACAATTGACTCGTTAAAGGTAAGCTATGCAGACAATGGATATCCTGAATCTAACAAAAGAGAGATAACAACATTTTCAATCGGTAAAAATTACTCTATTGTTTTGAAAAAATTTGATAGAGTTGATAATAATAATGTATTAAAAAATACACAAGAATATAGTATTTCTAACAATGGCCTTTTCTTAAAGAAAAAATAGTTTTATCGGATCAAAAAAAAAATTCAGTGTCAAAGGTGATTGAATTATGAAAAATAAATTATCTGTAATAATTGTAACATTTTTAGTTTTAGTTTCATGCCAAAGACGGGAAACTAAAGCTTCAAGTAAGGAAAATTTAAATCAAGTTGATTCAAAAAAGACATCTCCTATTGAAAATACGCAGAGTTCCCAAAAGATCAATGAAAGTGAATGGCAAGGAACTTACCATTTTGAGACCTCAAACAGAGATGAGGCAAAAACAGCTTTTAATGTTGTAATAAAATCATTGGATAATATTTCAATCCATATTGATGATGATGGAGATCAAGAAAACTATTCTAATATTAAAGCTGAAATAATTAATAAAGATAAAATAAAGATTATTTATAATGCTTCATTTAAAGATGACATGGGTACAATTTATATTGAAAAATCTGATGATGACTTTTATATTTCTGGAAATCCCATCTACTTTATCAATCCCGGAAACAATGAAATGCCTTTGAATAAAATTAAATAATGAAACTAAACATTGTAATCGCCCTATTGTCTTTATTCTTACTCAGCTGTAAAACGCATGATGAAAATAAGAAATACACGACCAATGACTCTCCTACTGAAAGTGTCAGACCATCTGATTCTAAATTTCAGGGTGAGTTTTCAGAATGGCAAGGAAGATATAATGCAAACTTTGAGATATCAAGAATAGAAGATGATTTTACGTTCAACTATTCAATTAACATAGTGGATGAAAAAACTATTTTAATTACCGAGCAAATTAACAAAACGAAAAAAGAAGTTAAAGGATTATATGTAGATTCTTACACTAAGAATAAGCTAATCATAAAATCCAAATCGGATTCTTCACTAGAGTATATTATTAATAAAACTGGCAATGAATTTTATTTAGCAGGAAATACTATTTACTTATTAAATCCTCCGAATGATAATTATTCAATAAATAAAATTAAATAATGAAACTAAACATTCTAATCGCCTTATTGTTCTTATTTCTAGCCAGCTGTAAAACGCATGATGAAAATAAGAAATACACAAGTAATGATTCCTCTACTGAAAGTATCAAACCATCTGATTCTAAATTTCAGGGTGAGTTTTCTTCAACTGTAGAAACAGATGAAACGACTTCAGGTACCGGAAGTATCACGTACCATTTCATCATAAAAAACGATACGGCGGTACTCACCACTACAACTTATCACGAACCTATAAGATGTAACGGAAATTATAAAGCTGTTGAAAACAACGGTATTTTGGAATTGTTTTATGCAGGCAATGAAGAAAGCTGTCAATCAAAAACTGCCAAATTCAAAATCAAGCATGAAAATAATAAGTATTATATACAAGGCTTAGGTGGAGAGGCTACCTTTAATGAGTGGATTGAGCTATTAAAAGTAAAAATTGAAAAGAAGTAAGAGGATGTTTTCAATATCAATCATATTAACATTCAAAACAAACCGATCATTTTTCATATTTTGTATATCTTAGATTAAAATATAGAGATCGCAAATTACTATGGAGATGCCCACTTTTACCCGACCGAGGCAATTAAACAAACATGATATCAGAACCTTAATTCTGTCTTCTTTTGGAGGGATGCTGGAGTTTTATGATTTTGTGGTATTTATTTTCTTCGCCAAAATTATAGGAGATCATTTCTTTCCGCCCACCTTAGATTCTTTCTGGGCATCAATGAATACTTACGGGACATTTGCCGTAGGCTTTTTTGTAAGACCAATCGGAGGAATGGTAATGGCCCATTTCGGTGATCTTTTTGGCAGGAAAAGAATGTTTTTCTTGTCCATTGTTCTGATGGTATTTCCAACATTGGCTATAGGGTTTTTACCCACTTATCAACAAATCGGTTATCTGGCCCCAATCCTTCTTCTTGTTGTCCGGATTTTACAAGGATTTGCTATAGGCGGAGAAATTCCGGCGGCATGGGTTTTTGTGGCCGAACACGTCCCAAGGAATCGCGTCGGATTAGCAGATTCCATGATTACGGCCAGTCTTTCTATGGGAGTATTATTGGGTTCTGCCATCACTCTTTATATCAACACCTCCTTTTCGGCAGAAGAAATTTCTAACGGAGCCTGGAGGTATCCTTTCATTTTGGGTGGACTATTTGGTATTGTCACCATTTTTCTCCGAAGGTACCTTAAAGAAACTCCTGTTTTCATTGAAATGAAAGAGAAGAAAACCCTAAGCGAAAAAATACCATTGCAAAAGATATTTCAATCTCACCTTCCGGATATCAGTTTTTCAATCCTGCTCACCTGGATTTTTACAGGGTGTTCTATCCTTCTTACTCTGATGATTCCCAACCTAATGAGTGATTTTTTTAATATCCCAAGGAAAGAAGCCATTACCATGCAAAGTTACACATTGATCACCATTAGTCTTGGAGCTGTTTTGGGAGGAATAATGTGTGATAAAAAAGGAGCAGGCAGGATGCTTATGCTATGGAGTACCTGCTTTGGGATCTGCAGTTGGTTCTTTTTACAAAAGCTCATCCACATGGAACCCGAAGGATTATCAATACTATATGCCACAACAGGGCTGTTTGCCGGTGGGGTTCTGGGATGTATTCCTTATATCATGATCCACAGATTTCCGGCTTCTGTACGGATTTCCGGTATTTCATTCTCATACAATTTAGGTCAGGCCATTTTTGGAGGGATCACACCCATGATTATCATTCTCATGGCAAAAGATTATCCTCAGGGAATACTGTTTTATGTTTTATTTCTTGCTATACTGGGAGTATATCTGGGATTTCGCACAATGATAAAAAATAAGAAATAGAAATTTCTATCGACAAAAAAACCGCTATTCCAATGAATAGCGGTTTTATATTTTTCTGAAAGATTTTTAACCTTAAGCAGTTGTAGTGGGGGTAAACACTCTTTGTGATAATTCCTGATCAAAAAGGTACAATGCAGATGGGTTATCGCACACCATTTTAATCTTTGTCACATACTGAGAAGCACTTGCTTCCTCTTCCACCTGTTCGTTGATGAACCATTGTAGAAAAGATGTCGTTGCAAAATCTCCCTCTTCGTTAGCATTCTTTACAATATTGAAAATACTTTTAGTTACAATTTTCTCATGTGCCAATGCTTTCTCGAAAATATCCGTTGCATTTTCGAACTCATGTGGCGGCTTTGCAATTTCCCCGATGATGATTTCTCCACCTACATCATTCAAATAATCAAACATTTTATCCGCATGCATCAATTCTTCTTTGCTTTGTACTCTGAAGTAGTTGGCAATTCCATCAAGATCTTTTCCTGAAAACCAGGCAGACATTGAAAGATAATATTGAGCGGCATATTGTTCGTGAGCTATTTGTTCATTAATTAATTTTGCAATTTTTTCGCTAACCATAAGTATTAAATTTATAGTCAAAAATAAGGAATATATGCCCGAAATCAAAAGTTTTACAGAAATTTAATACAAAAAGGATGGAAAAACATCCATCCTTCTAACATTCAAAAATTGAAATTACGAACCATTATTTTGTTTCAACAGCTCCTGTATTCATCGGCTTTTTCATCATCTTTCTGTCTTTCATCGCCACCTTTCTTTCCTCCATTTTAGCCTTTCTGTCAGCCTGCCATTTATCATATTGCTGAGGAGTAAGAATTTGTTTCATATCTGTATCCATTTGTGCTCTTTTGACCTTCATTTCTTCCATCTTAGCCTGTCTGTCCATTTTATGCTTTTCAAATTCGGCTTTCATTTCAGATTTTCTTTTTTCCTGAAGCGCTTTTACCTGAGCAACCTGAGACTGGTTAAGATTAAGATCCTTTTGCATCTGTGCCAAGTGTTCCTGCTCTTTCTGTTGCATCTTTTGTTGCATTTCAGCTCTTCTTGCTTCTCTGTCCTGTGGTGTTGTCTGTTGTGCCATTGCAAAACTTCCCATACCGATAAATGCTATTGCTAAAACTAATTTTTTCATCTTTTTAAAATTTAATTAATTGTTATATACCTTTTTGATTAACAATTAAAACGTAAGTTAAATTAACACATTCATAAATAATGTTAAATTTTAACTAAAATAAATCAAAAATAAATATAAAAAAGGACAGATTATAAAAACCTGTCCTTCACACCACTTAAATATAATATATGAAAATTAATTTCTTACTAAGTTCCCTCGAAATCCTCCACTATTCCCTCGATTCTCTTGTCTTGGAGCCGAACTTTCAGACCTTTGTCTGGAGCCGCCGTCATTTCCTCTGAAGCCACCGCTATTTTCTCTTTTCGGAGCTTCCCTTCTTACTTCATTATTTCCTCGGAATCCGCCGCCACTTCGGAAACCTCCGTTGTTGTTTTCAGCATTTCCCTTAAATCCTCCATTATTCGAGTTGTCTCTGAAACCACCATTATGGTTGGAGTTTCCTTTAAAGCCTCCGTTATTTGTATTGGAATTATCTCTGAAACCTCCGGAGTTATTATTTCTGGTTCCTACATTATCATTTCTGAAACCTCCGGAATTATTACTACCATCCCGTACGGGTCCGCGAAATCCGTTATTACCTCTGTTATCTCTTCTGATAATATCAAAACTAGGATTATCCATTCTACGGAACCTTGACCGGTCTACTCTGTAAATATTAATATTAACATTTCTGTATCTTGGCATCACCGCATATCTCGGAACATAGTACGTTCTTCTGTAATTCTGGAAATAAACAACCGGGCTCATTCCACGATAATAATCATTTCGGAAAACTACAAAAACTCTTGGTCCTAAAATTCTTTCCAATGCATAGAATCTGTCATAATACCATCTGTCCGGATTATATCTGTAAAAGTTATCCCAGGTAGAAAAACTAGCATATAAGTTATTCAATCTTACAATCTGGTCAATCTGCCAAGGGCTTAATCTGTTCTGAGTAAAAAAGCCATTCCAGTTGATGTTAACAATACTGTTTCTATAATCGTTATAATAGTTCTGATAATAATCACTTGGATAATAATCCTGAGGATAATTGTAATAATAGTCATCAGGGAAATTATTACTGTCATTTTGATCGCCGTAATAGCCTCCGTCATTCTGATAATAACCATCATCTCCCCAGCCATTATTCGGATACTGCTGAGCTGACGTCAAAACGCCTAACCCAAAAGCTAATCCCAAAAATATTTTTTTCATCTCAATAGTCGTTAATTGGTTAATATATAGCAGAATATCCTAATTCTATCTTTTTGATTCAAATAAAAAAAAGAAGTTAAATCATTAGATTCAACTTCTTTTAAAATTATTATAACTATTTGATAATCAATAGCAAAATTCACATTCTCCTACTATCCTTTACCCAATAAGCAATTTTTTCATTAAAAGATTGTTTTTCCTTTAAATCTTCAAGTCTTATATGCATTCTGTAGCGCCAATAATGTGGAAAAACAGCTGGATTATTAATTCTTTCATCATCAATATTCTTATTCGTCAGTTCAGCATCTGTAGCCATGAATTCCTGAATTGGAAAAATCGCCAGCATAGCCTCATTATAAAGATGCTGCTTCATAATTATTTCTGCCAGATAAGGGGTTAATTCCTGAGGAGCTTTTCCATACTGGATGAGCTGTTGATTAAAATATCTTTGTGTAAGCGCAGGATCTTCTTTCCACCATTGTCTCAACGTAGAACTGTCATGAGAAGATGCTGTGATCACATTCATGTAAGAAGCATTCCTTGGATTATAAAACGGAATATTCTCAGACGGCATACGCTGAACTTTCAGAGCAATAATGGCCAGTTCGTCCATTGCAACAGGTACGCAAGCCGGAACCATCCCCAGATCTTCCCCACAGATCAGCATTTTGGTAGCATTAAGGATGACCGGAAGTTTCTCCATCGCTTTTTCAAGCCACAGATGATCCTGTCTTCTGAAGAAATAGTCGTGATACAGCTCATAAATGCTTTTCTGCTCCGATTCTGACAGATAGTTAAAAGATTCTGTATTGTATACATTAAATCTCGGATGATACCCCGTTTCACCCTTTCTTTCTTCCGTTAAAAATAAAACATTGGCACAAAGCGAGATCAACTGCTCTTCAATAGAACCACGTGGATTTTTCTTAAAAAAGTCTACCAGTTTTCGCTGGGTATCGAATTCTTCTTTAAATGAATAAGTCCCATCCTGATTAGTATCAATAAACTCAAGAACTTTTCCACGATCGGCACCAAACATATCCGATAAAATCTGGTTATTGATAAAAGGTTTACAATATCTTTCAAAGGTAAACGGAATCTGCAAAGCTTTAAACTCATCCAATACGATAGGAACAGCAGGATAAAAATAGCCTAATATTCCCTGTACCGCAGAAATGGGCATCCTCCAGATTCTGAAAAAACCTAATATATGATCAATTCGCATCGCATCAAAATATTGTTCCAATGCTTTGAATCTATTTTTCCACCATTTATAATCATCAGCTTTCATTGCTTCCCAATTATATGTTGGAAACTCCCAGTTTTGCCCAAGCTCGGTAAATTGATCCGGCGGTGCTCCTGCCTGAAAATCCATTCCAAATAATTCAGGCTCCGTCCAGGCTTCCACAGAATATCTGTAAATACCGATGGGTAAATCACCCTTTAAAGAAACCCCAAGACTATGAGTATAATCTACAGCTTCCTTTAATTGTTTATGAAGCTCATACTGTACCCACGCATGAACCATACAGCTATCATAATCTTTACTTTTCGTGGTAAATAACTGGGAAATTTTTCCTGCAATATATTTCTTATGCGTTTTCCAGTCGTTAAAATTAGGAGTCTTATATTTATCCCTTAATACACAAAATGCGGAGTAAGGAACCAGCCAACTTTCGTTATCTTTTATAAATTTTTTGAAGCCTCTGTCTTTGTAAATACTTTCTTTCTCTGCATTGAAAGTCGCCTTTAAATATCTCCATTTACCGGCAATCATTTTCTCATAATCAATCAAAGCAAGAGCATTTAAGTCCTCTTTTTCAACACGATACTCGTTAACTAATTCTTTCGGTAAAGAAAAATCAAGCCTTTCCAATGAAATATATTGAGGATGCAGCGCATAAACCGATACTGCAGCATACGGATATGAATCCGTCCAAGAATAATTGGCAGTCGTATCATTGATCGGTAATATTTGAATAATTCCAAGGTTTGTTTCCTTTGCCCATTCTGCCAGTTTTTTGAGATCGGCAAACTCTCCCACGCCAAATCCGTCTTCACTTCTCAAAGAAAATACGGGAACTGCGACTCCGGCATCATGATACATCTGGTACCCTTTAAATCTAAAATAATGATTCGAAACAATCTGCAAAACATCCGCTACCGGATTAGCAACCGTAAATCTGTTTTCACCGGTCTCAACATCAATAACTCTATTTTCTCTGGTATCATAAATACAATATTTAAATTGTATAATTTCATTTTCAGGAATTTCAACGGAAGCCTCCCAAATCCCAAAATCAGTCTGAAATAAATGAATGGCTTTATCATAGCTCCAACCTCCTAAAGAAGGAGTACTACCAAACAATACAATTCTCCAGTCAGGATTATAAATCGGTGCTTCTATTCTGAATAAATGAGTATGCTTTTTTAAAACCGTCGATTTTTCAGGAATGAAGCCATGTAACTTATTATAAAGAATTTTATTGTTTAAATAATTCTCAGGGAAATTTTTATTATTCCATTCATCAAAAATAATAAACTCCTTATAATTATGTGGAAAATTTAGATAATGCAGAACAAATTCCTCCCTTACAACATTTTTTTTATCATCTACTACCCTGTACAGATAGGAAATAGATTTTGAAAAATAATCAACCTCACATTTCCATAATCCATTCTCCGCACAAAACATCGTATGAACATGAACTGCAGATCCTTCCTCTCCAATAACCAGCTCCAGGTTCTCTCCAGCTTTTACAATATATTCTACATTAAAGTATAGCTTCATCTATATTTTTTTATAAAATTACATTTTAATCCCGAAAAACAAAACTTATTAAATATCAAATAATCATTAAAAAACCTTCTCAAATATTTTGAAAAGGTCTTATTTTATTTAAGTGATACGTATTTTTTACTTCGTGACAAGAATCTTTTTGTTCAACAATGCTTTTCCTGATTCATCTGCAAGGCTTATAATGTAAGCGCCACTAAGCAAACCTTTTAAATAAACCTTTTGATCCAAAGAACTATCCTTCACAGATAAGTTCTGACTTAAAACGTTCTTCCCGGACATATCAAAAACAGTCAGTTTCACATTCCCCTTCAAACTTCTATCATTACCATGAACATTGATATAATGCTCATCTACCTTCGTTGGATAAATATCAAGATTCGTCAATGCATTAACAGAGGTAGTTTTATTATTGACGAAATATTTACTTGCCAGATCATATATATGTAAATTTTGTTCTCCAGGAAGCTTCTTTGCCTGTAAAGTCAATACATCTACTTCATACATAGGAGCACCTTTTGCACTGGCTATCACAACCTTTCCCTGAGCATTTACAGCAGAACCATTCACAGAATAATTATCCGGAATTCCAGCAATTTTACCCACGAACTTTGCCTTTAATTCTTTAGTCAAAACTTTAAAAACATTTCCGGAAGCCGCGAAAACATAAAAATTATTATCCGAATCAGCAATCATGTCTCCTCCAAAGCCGGTTTCGATCGTAGTAAAAGAATTTTTACCATTAGACACATCATCCTTGACAATCCCTAAATCATTAACTGTATATTGTCCACCTTTATTATTTATTTCCACAAATTGGGTTCCGGAATTATTCATTGCATAAATACTTCCATTAGACCCGGCAGTCATCCTTGTAATATGAGAGTTGATGTCACAAGATGTCACTCTAACTACATTGTTTTCAACCAAACTCATCTCTTTGGTCTGAGGATTTAAAACATAAATATTAGAAGAAAACATCGGCATATACACAAGATTATTATTCGATGGATCATAAGCAAGTGCAGCCATAGTAACGGCTTGAGAATTATTGTATGAATTTCTGTCTTCAGTTACAACACCTTTTCTGCTCTGTGAAAATACCCGTGCCGGAGAATCAGCTGAAAAAATACTTTCCCCAGACCTGCCATTCGCAACATCCAGTGCTCTAAAATCATTGAAATTAATACTTTGTGTATCTTTTCCTGTAATCGCAAAAAAATCTTGTTGTGCCTGAGCATGAATACCAACCAACAACAAAAAGAGAGGGAATAAATGTTTTTTCATAATCAATATATTTTGGATTTGTAATCTTTTCAATATGACTAAGTTACAAATTTATATAGTAAATAAATAAAAAATAATCCATATTCAGATAAAGTTCATATCAAATTAAAATACATCTTGATATTTTGATAATAATAAAAGAAACAAAAATAAGTGATTGGGTATAAAATATCGTTAATAACTTTTCAGGAGCTTTATCCTGCTATCCACTCATACTCCTCGCGCCATCGCTGCCATCCTGAACCTGGTCCACGGATCCAACGCTTGCTGCGGGGTATCCGTTGCTATCAGGGCTATTTGATGAGTAATGGGTAATAAGTAATGAGCAATCATGGCTCAACAATCAACAGGTACGTATACAATCTTTGCCATCTCATAGAAATCTGAATAGCATTACCATAATTCTGCGGTTCTGTATAAGTTATCATCATCAATAGCGACGGGCTTTAGCCCGTTGTACAAATAATCAATCCTTCCATCGGCTTTAGCCAAAATTTAGAAACCTTTTTCATACGCATATCCGCAATCTTTGTCATCTCGTAGAGATCCAGACAGCGTTATTCTATTCTTTAATTAGAATACAATATCTATAACCTTTCAACTGTCCAGATCCTTTCAGGATGACAAAAAGAGGTGATAATTCACAAACAGCGGTGATGTTAATAAATTGAATATGCTTTTACGTCTGATTGGTAAGTAATAATGGGTTCACAATGTAGATATTCAATAGCGACGGGCTTTAGCCCGTTGTACAAATAATCAATCCTTCCATCGGCTTTAGCCAAAACCAATAAAACATTTCTACACGAATATCCGCAATCTTTGTCATCTCGCAGAGATCCAGGCAGCATTATTCAATTATTTAATTAGAATATAATGCTGCATATCTCTTTTCAACCGTCCAGATCCTTTCAGGATGACAAAACAGGTGCATATCAGGGAATAATAATGAGGATAACAAATTATTGAAGTCACCCTAATCTTATCATAACTTATATTATTGAAAATGAAGAATTGAAAGTTGAAGGGAGTAGAAAAAAGGTTGGGGATTGAAAGATTGAAAATAAAGTAACCCAGTGGTATATGGTAATTCAACATTACTTATCACTCATTACTCATTGCTCATTACCTATTCCTAGGGGTATATACCAAAAAAAAGTCTCATACATGACTGTATGAGACTTTTAAAATAAAATAAAAACTGGCGGCGGCCTACTCTCCCGCTTTCGCAGTACCATCGGCGCTGGTGGGCTTAACTTCTGTGTTCGGAATGGGAACAGGTGAGCCCCACCGCTAAAACCACCCTAAAGGTTGTATATAGCATCTGGCTTATTGCATAGGGCTCTTGGCTTGTTTGCCAATCACTTTTTGCTGTTTGCCTTTTGCGTTTTAATCGATAAAAACTTTCACAAAGAGCTAACCTTGCTGCACTTTCGCAGTACCATATCAGGCTATAAATCTACGGGTAATTAGTACTACTCGGCTATGACATTACTGTCTTTACACCTATAGCCTATCAACGTGGTCATCTCCCACGACCCTTAAAAGATGTCTCATCTTGAGGCGAGTTTCGCACTTATATGCCTTCAGTGCTTATCTCTTCCAAACGTAGCTACTCAGCAGTGCACCTGGCGGTACAACTGATACACCAGAGGTTTGTTCAATTCGGTCCTCTCGTACTAGAATCAAGCCCTCTCAAACATCTAACGCCCGCAATAGATAGAGACCGAACTGTCTCACGACGTTCTGAACCCAGCTCGCGTGCCACTTTAATGGGCGAACAGCCCAACCCTTGGGACCTTCTCCAGCCCCAGGATGTGACGAGCCGACATCGAGGTGCCGAACCTCCCCGTCGATGTGAGCTCTTGGGGGAGACTAGCCTGTTATCCCCGGAGTACCTTTTATCCTATGAGCGATGGCCCTTCCATACGGAACCACCGGATCACTATGTCCTGCTTTCGCACCTGATCGACTTGTAGGTCTCACAGTCAAGCACCCTTATGCCATTACACTCTACGCACGGTTACCAAGCGTGCTGAGGGTACCTTTGAAAGCCTCCGTTACTCTTTTGGAGGCGACCACCCCAGTCAAACTACCCACCACGCAATGTCCTTCCCAAAGGAAGTTAGGCTCCAAGTAAGTAAAGGGTGGTATTTCAACGTTGGCTCCACAAACACTAGCGTGCCCGCTTCACAGCCTCCCACCTATCCTACACATTACTTACTCAAAGTCAATACGAAGTTATAGTAAAGGTTCACAGGGTCTTTTCGTCCCATTGCGGGTACTCGGCATCTTCACCGAGACTACAATTTCACAGAGCTC
The DNA here is from genome assembly GCF_003815875.1 of Chryseobacterium lactis. Taxonomy (NCBI): domain Bacteria; kingdom Pseudomonadati; phylum Bacteroidota; class Flavobacteriia; order Flavobacteriales; family Weeksellaceae; genus Chryseobacterium; species Chryseobacterium lactis. The sequence continues at coordinate 1,930,507 of NZ_CP033924.1, read as the reverse complement.
ATGGTTGAGACAGTGCCCAGATCGTTACACCATTCGTGCAGGTCGGAACTTACCCGACAAGGAATTTCGCTACCTTAGGACCGTTATAGTTACGGCCGCCGTTTACTGGGGCTTCAGTTAATGCCTTCGGTTTAACCCTAAGCACCTTCCTTAACCTTCCAGCACCGGGCAGGTGTCAGACCCTATACTGCATCTTTCGATTTTGCAGAGTCCTGTGTTTTTGATAAACAGTCGCCTGGGCCTCTTTACTGCGGCCACCATTGCTGATGGCGTCTCTTCTCCCGAAGTTACGAGACTATTTTGCCTAGTTCCTTAACCATGATTCACTCTAGCACCTTAGGATTCTCTCCTCGACTACCTGTGTCGGTTTTGGTACGGGTTGCTTCACTTCGGCTTTTCTTGGAAGCACTTTCCCTACAGCAGCTTCGCCCGAAGGCTAGGCCTTGACTATTCCGTCAGTCTCCAGTAAGTACGGCACTCCGTCCCCTTTTTAGTGTGAGCAAGTATGGGAATATTAACCCATTGTCCATCCACTACCCCTTTCGGGTTCGCGTTAGGTCCCGACTAACCCTCAGCTGATTAGCATGGCTGAGGAAACCTTAGTCTTTCGGTGAGGGGGTTTCTCGCCCCCTTTATCGTTACTTATGCCTACATTTTCTTTTCTATCCGCTCCACAATACCTCACAGTACTGCTTCGGCGCAAATAGAATGCTCTCCTACCAGATGTATCCCTAAGATACAAATCCATAGCTTCGGTAATATGTTTATGCCCGATTATTATCCATGCCGGACCGCTCGACTAGTGAGCTGTTACGCACTCTTTAAATGAATGGCTGCTTCCAAGCCAACATCCTAGCTGTCAATGCAGTCCAACCGCGTTGCTTCAACTTAACATATATTTGGGGACCTTAGCTGTTGGTCTGGGTTCTTTCCCTCTCGGACATGGACCTTAGCACCCATGCCCTCACTGCCGTAGAACATTTATTAGCATTCGGAGTTTGTCAGGAATTGGTAGGATTTGACTCCCCCGCATCCAATCAGTAGCTCTACCTCTAATAAACTTATATACGACGCTGCACCTAAATGCATTTCGGAGAGTACGAGCTATCTCCCAGTTTGATTGGCCTTTCACCCCTACCCACAGGTCATCCGAAGACTTTTCAACGTCAACCGGTTCGGTCCTCCACTCTGTGTTACCAGAGCTTCAACCTGCCCATGGGTAGATCACAAGGTTTCGCGTCTAATCCTACTAACTATACGCCCTATTCAGACTCGCTTTCGCTCCGGCTCCGGTACTTAATACCTTAACCTCGCTAGTAAAATTAACTCGTAGGCTCATTATGCAAAAGGCACGCCGTCACACCATATAGGTGCTCCGACCGCTTGTAGGCGTACGGTTTCAGGTTCTATTTCACCCTTCTATTCGAAGTGCTTTTCACCTTTCCTTCACAGTACTTGTTCACTATCGGTCTTTCAGGAGTATTTAGCCTTGGAGGATGGTCCCCCCATATTCAGACAGGATTTCACGTGTCCCGCCCTACTCATTTATCACTCAAATATGCCTTTCATATACGGGGCTATCACCCTCTACGGCCGTTCTTTCCAGAACATTCTATTAAACATATATCAGCTTTTGGGCTAATCCGCTTTCGCTCGCCACTACTTACGGAATCTCTTCGATTTCTTTTCCTCCGGGTACTTAGATGTTTCAGTTCTCCGGGTTTGCTCTCTAAATAAATTTAGAGTGACATGTCTTCAACATGCCGGGTTGCCCCATTCGGACATCTGCGGATCAATTCGTGTGTGCCAATCCCCGCAGCTTTTCGCAGCTTACCACGTCCTTCGTCGCCTCTGAAAGCCTAGGCATCCGCCATACGCCCTTAACGATTTCTTTCCTAATATTAAATTAGTTCAGTATTTTTTGATAAAATTTAATTTATCGATATTTTTATAAACTCGGCACTCGAAAGTGCTCGGTTATCTCTTTGTGATGTCTTTACCGTTAATGTCAATGATCTTAATGTCTTCTTGTCAGCTTAATGAACAGATATTGTTTTTGGCTCTATCCGTAACTTTTAAATTAAGCTTTCAAAACTGTGGAGAATAAGGGAGTCGAACCCTTGACCTTCCCGATGAATCGGGACGCTCTAGCCCCTATCGGCTAAAATCCTGTGTTTTATTTTATAAATATCTTCTATTCTTGTTACATTACTGTAACTATGTGGAGAATAAGGGAGTCGAACCCTTGACCTCCTGCGTGCAAGGCAGGCGCTCTAGCCAGCTGAGCTAATTCCCCTCTAGGTGCTTCTAGCTTTTGGCTTCTTGCTATTGGCTTTATGCCAGTAGCCAGTAGCTATTTGCTATTCGCCTTAATTAGTAGTCTCGGGCAGGCTCGAACTGCCGACCTCTACATTATCAGTGTAGCGCTCTAACCAGCTGAGCTACGAGACTTTGTTATGAGTAATGAATGATGAGTAATAAGTAATTCCTTCTTCCTCTGCATTGCTCAATCTCTTTCCCTAATACTAATTTCTAGTGGGTGTTGTATTTTTTTATATAATCAACCAAACAAAAAACTAAAGCTTTACTTTAAGTAAGTACTTGTATCCTAAGATACTAATTTTGTTTATCGTCTAAAAGACGCTCTAAAATGAGATGTTCCAGCCGCACCTTCCGGTACGGCTACCTTGTTACGACTTAGCCCTAGTTACCTGTTTTACCCTAGGCAGCTCCTATTACGGTCACCGACTTCAGGTACCCCAGACTTCCATGGCTTGACGGGCGGTGTGTACAAGGCCCGGGAACGTATTCACCGCGCCATGGCTGATGCGCGATTACTAGCGATTCCAGCTTCATAGAGTCGAGTTGCAGACTCCAATCCGAACTGAGACCAGCTTTCGAGATTTGCATCACATCGCTGTGTAGCTGCCCTCTGTACTGGCCATTGTATTACGTGTGTGGCCCAAGGCGTAAGGGCCGTGATGATTTGACGTCATCCCCACCTTCCTCTCTACTTGCGTAGGCAGTCTCACTAGAGTCCCCAACTTAATGATGGCAACTAGTGACAGGGGTTGCGCTCGTTGCAGGACTTAACCTAACACCTCACGGCACGAGCTGACGACAACCATGCAGCACCTTGAAAAATGTCCGAAGAAAAGTCTATTTCTAAACCTGTCATTTCCCATTTAAGCCTTGGTAAGGTTCCTCGCGTATCATCGAATTAAACCACATAATCCACCGCTTGTGCGGGCCCCCGTCAATTCCTTTGAGTTTCATTCTTGCGAACGTACTCCCCAGGTGGCTAACTTATCACTTTCGCTTAGTCTCTGAACCCGAAAGCCCAAAAACGAGTTAGCATCGTTTACGGCGTGGACTACCAGGGTATCTAATCCTGTTCGCTCCCCACGCTTTCGTCCATCAGCGTCAGTTGTTGCTTAGTAACCTGCCTTCGCAATTGGTGTTCTAAGTAATATCTATGCATTTCACCGCTACACTACTTATTCCAGCTACTTCAACAACACTCAAGACCTGCAGTATCAATGGCAGTTTCACAGTTAAGCTGTGAGATTTCACCACTGACTTACAGATCCGCCTACGGACCCTTTAAACCCAATAAATCCGGATAACGCTTGCACCCTCCGTATTACCGCGGCTGCTGGCACGGAGTTAGCCGGTGCTTATTCGTATAGTACCTTCAGCTACTCTCACGAGAGTAGGTTTATCCCTATACAAAAGAAGTTTACAACCCATAAGGCCGTCGTCCTTCACGCGGGATGGCTGGATCAGGCTCTCACCCATTGTCCAATATTCCTCACTGCTGCCTCCCGTAGGAGTCTGGTCCGTGTCTCAGTACCAGTGTGGGGGATCACCCTCTCAGGCCCCCTAAAGATCGTAGACTTGGTGAGCCGTTACCTCACCAACTATCTAATCTTGCGCGTGCCCATCTCTATCCACCGGAGTTTTCAATATCAAATGATGCCATTCAATATATTATGGGGTATTAATCTTCCTTTCGAAAGGCTATCCCCCAGATAAAGGCAGGTTGCACACGTGTTCCGCACCCGTACGCCGCTCTCAAGATTCCGAAGAATCTCTACCGCTCGGCTTGCATGTGTTAGGCCTCCCGCTAGCGTTCATCCTGAGCCAGGATCAAACTCTCCATTGTATGTTTGTCTGACTCACTCAAAGTTTTTTAACGCTTTAGTTTTTCCTTACTTGGTTGTTATATTATATTTCAATGAACTTCTTGTCTTTCGCTTTTCAACGAAGCACTCTCTTCTGTCAGTGGCACTCCGTATTTGCGAGTGCAAAAGTAAAACTTTATTTCTTAATGACCAAATGTTTTTGAAGAAAATTTTAAAGTTTATTTTGTAACCTTAATTCCTTCGCTAACCCTCAATCCCTCTACTCCTGCGCTCCCTTAATTGGGACTGCAAAGATACTAACTTTATTTTAACTCGCAACCTTTTTTATTAAAAAGTAAAAGTTTTTTTTCGCTTCGTTTCTTTCGTAGATCTTAATGTTTCTGCTTATCTAAAAGCCCTTCTGCGCTTACTGAATATCTTTCGTTTTTCAGTGGGGCAAAGATAGAAACTTCATCTATACCACGCAACTTTATTTAACATAAAATTAATCCACATAATACAATTGTGGGAAAGTTTGACATCTAGTAACCTGATAATGCATATTTTAATAACATTTCAACACTTATCAACAATGAGCAATTAGAAGATATGATTCTTTGTATATAATGAGTATTCACTTATACTCCATAAATAACAGCTATTTTTAAATAAAATTAATTGAAGTCATTTATATAAAAGTAAGCTCAGTTAAAAAATAGTCATAGATATCTATTCAAAACTAATACTAACAAACACAGCTTAGCTTTTCAACAAACGAATGTTTATTCGACTTTATTATCTCGCATAGATGAAAGGTAATGTAAGAATGATTTAGATTTTAAATAAAAAGATTGTGAATGCTATTATAGCCTTGTATAGATCCTTTCAGGATGACAAAAAGAGGTGATGCTTCGGAAGCAGCAGTGATGTTAATAAATTGAATATGCTTTTACGTTTGATTGGTAAGTAATAATGGGTTCACAATGTAGATATTCAATAGCGACGGGCTTTAGCCCGTTGTACAAATAATCAATCCTTCCATTGGCTTTAGCCAAAACTTAGAAACCTTTTCCACACGCATATCCGCAATCTTTGTCATCTCGCAGAGATCCAGACAGCGTTATACTATTATTTTAAATATAATGTACATAATCTTTCAACCGTCCAGATCCTTTCAGGATGACAAAAAGAGGTGATGCTTCGGAAGTAGCAGTGATGTTAATAAATTAAATATGTTTTTACGTTTGGTTTGCACGTAATAATGGGTTCACAATGTAGATATTCAATAGCAACGGGCTTTAGCCCGTTGTACAAATAATCAATCCTTCCATTGGCTTTAGCCAAAACTTAGAAACCTTTTCCATACGCATATCCGCAATCTTTGTCATCTCGCAGAGATCCAGACAGCGTTATTCTATTTTTTCATTAGAATATAATACTGCATATCTCCTTTCAACCGTCTGGATCCTTACAGGATGACAAAAAGAGGTGATAATTCACAAACAGCGGTGATGTTAATAAATTGAATATGTTTTTACGTTTGGTTTGTACGTAATAATGGGTTCACAATGTAGATATTCAATAGCAACGGGCTTTAGCCCGTTGTACAAATAATCAATCCTTCCATTGGCTTTAGCCAAAACCTAATTATTATTTAAAATTGAAAGTTGAAAATGGAAATTGCAAAATAGAGGATTGAAAGATTAAAAATAAAGTAACCCAGTGGTATATGGTAATTCAACATTACTTATCACTCATTACTCATTGCTCATTACCTATTCCTAGGGGTATATACCAAAAAAAAGTCTCATACATGACTGTATGAGACTTTTAAAATAAAATAAAAACTGGCGGCGGCCTACTCTCCCGCTTTCGCAGTACCATCGGCGCTGGTGGGCTTAACTTCTGTGTTCGGAATGGGAACAGGTGAGCCCCACCGCTAAAACCACCCTAAAGGTTGTATATAGCATCTGGCTTATTGCATAGGGCTCTTGGCTTGTTTGCCAATCACTTTTTGCTGTTTGCCTTTTGCGTTTTAATCGATAAAAACTTTCACAAAGAGCTAACCTTGCTGCACTTTCGTAGCACCATATCAGGCTATAAATCTACGGGTAATTAGTACTACTCGGCTATGACATTACTGTCTTTACACCTATAGCCTATCAACGTGGTCATCTCCCACGACCCTTAAAAGATGTCTCATCTTGAGGCGAGTTTCGCACTTATATGCCTTCAGTGCTTATCTCTTCCAAACGTAGCTACTCAGCAGTGCACCTGGCGGTACAACTGATACACCAGAGGTTTGTTCAATTCGGTCCTCTCGTACTAGAATCAAGCCCTCTCAAACATCTAACGCCCGCAATAGATAGAGACCGAACTGTCTCACGACGTTCTGAACCCAGCTCGCGTGCCACTTTAATGGGCGAACAGCCCAACCCTTGGGACCTTCTCCAGCCCCAGGATGTGACGAGCCGACATCGAGGTGCCGAACCTCCCCGTCGATGTGAGCTCTTGGGGGAGACTAGCCTGTTATCCCCGGAGTACCTTTTATCCTATGAGCGATGGCCCTTCCATACGGAACCACCGGATCACTATGTCCTGCTTTCGCACCTGATCGACTTGTAGGTCTCACAGTCAAGCACCCTTATGCCATTACACTCTACGCACGGTTACCAAGCGTGCTGAGGGTACCTTTGAAAGCCTCCGTTACTCTTTTGGAGGCGACCACCCCAGTCAAACTACCCACCACGCAATGTCCTTCCCAAAGGAAGTTAGGCTCCAAGTAAGTAAAGGGTGGTATTTCAACGTTGGCTCCACAAACACTAGCGTGCCCGCTTCACAGCCTCCCACCTATCCTACACATTACTTACTCAAAGTCAATACGAAGTTATAGTAAAGGTTCACAGGGTCTTTTCGTCCCATTGCGGGTACTCGGCATCTTCACCGAGACTACAATTTCACAGAGCTCATGGTTGAGACAGTGCCCAGATCGTTACACCATTCGTGCAGGTCGGAACTTACCCGACAAGGAATTTCGCTACCTTAGGACCGTTATAGTTACGGCCGCCGTTTACTGGGGCTTCAGTTAATGCCTTCGGTTTAACCCTAAGCACCTTCCTTAACCTTCCAGCACCGGGCAGGTGTCAGACCCTATACTGCATCTTTCGATTTTGCAGAGTCCTGTGTTTTTGATAAACAGTCGCCTGGGCCTCTTTACTGCGGCCACCATTGCTGATGGCGTCTCTTCTCCCGAAGTTACGAGACTATTTTGCCTAGTTCCTTAACCATGATTCACTCTAGCACCTTAGGATTCTCTCCTCGACTACCTGTGTCGGTTTTGGTACGGGTTGCTTCACTTCGGCTTTTCTTGGAAGCACTTTCCCTACAGCAGCTTCGCCCGAAGGCTAGGCCTTGACTATTCCGTCAGTCTCCAGTAAGTACGGCACTCCGTCCCCTTTTTAGTGTGAGCAAGTATGGGAATATTAACCCATTGTCCATCCACTACCCCTTTCGGGTTCGCGTTAGGTCCCGACTAACCCTCAGCTGATTAGCATGGCTGAGGAAACCTTAGTCTTTCGGTGAGGGGGTTTCTCGCCCCCTTTATCGTTACTTATGCCTACATTTTCTTTTCTATCCGCTCCACAATACCTCACAGTACTGCTTCGGCGCAAATAGAATGCTCTCCTACCAGATGTATCCCTAAGATACAAATCCATAGCTTCGGTAATATGTTTATGCCCGATTATTATCCATGCCGGACCGCTCGACTAGTGAGCTGTTACGCACTCTTTAAATGAATGGCTGCTTCCAAGCCAACATCCTAGCTGTCAATGCAGTCCAACCGCGTTGCTTCAACTTAACATATATTTGGGGACCTTAGCTGTTGGTCTGGGTTCTTTCCCTCTCGGACATGGACCTTAGCACCCATGCCCTCACTGCCGTAGAACATTTATTAGCATTCGGAGTTTGTCAGGAATTGGTAGGATTTGACTCCCCCGCATCCAATCAGTAGCTCTACCTCTAATAAACTTATATACGACGCTGCACCTAAATGCATTTCGGAGAGTACGAGCTATCTCCCAGTTTGATTGGCCTTTCACCCCTACCCACAGGTCATCCGAAGACTTTTCAACGTCAACCGGTTCGGTCCTCCACTCTGTGTTACCAGAGCTTCAACCTGCCCATGGGTAGATCACAAGGTTTCGCGTCTAATCCTACTAACTATACGCCCTATTCAGACTCGCTTTCGCTCCGGCTCCGGTACTTAATACCTTAACCTCGCTAGTAAAATTAACTCGTAGGCTCATTATGCAAAAGGCACGCCGTCACACCATATAGGTGCTCCGACCGCTTGTAGGCGTACGGTTTCAGGTTCTATTTCACCCTTCTATTCGAAGTGCTTTTCACCTTTCCTTCACAGTACTTGTTCACTATCGGTCTTTCAGGAGTATTTAGCCTTGGAGGATGGTCCCCCCATATTCAGACAGGATTTCACGTGTCCCGCCCTACTCATTTATCACTCAAATATGCCTTTCATATACGGGGCTATCACCCTCTACGGCCGTTCTTTCCAGAACATTCTATTAAACATATATCAGCTTTTGGGCTAATCCGCTTTCGCTCGCCACTACTTACGGAATCTCTTCGATTTCTTTTCCTCCGGGTACTTAGATGTTTCAGTTCTCCGGGTTTGCTCTCTAAATAAATTTAGAGTGACATGTCTTCAACATGCCGGGTTGCCCCATTCGGACATCTGCGGATCAATTCGTGTGTGCCAATCCCCGCAGCTTTTCGCAGCTTACCACGTCCTTCGTCGCCTCTGAAAGCCTAGGCATCCGCCATACGCCCTTAACGATTTCTTTCCTAATATTAAATTAGTTCAGTATTTTTTGATAAAATTTAATTTATCGATATTTTTATAAACTCGGCACTCGAAAGTGCTCGGTTATCTCTTTGTGATGTCTTTACCGTTAATGTCAATGATCTTAATGTCTTCTTGTCAGCTTAATGAACAGATATTGTTTTTGGCTCTATCCGTAACTTTTAAATTAAGCTTTCAAAACTGTGGAGAATAAGGGAGTCGAACCCTTGACCTTCCCGATGAATCGGGACGCTCTAGCCCCTATCGGCTAAAATCCTGTGTTTTATTTTATAAATATCTTCTATTCTTGTTACATTACTGTAACTATGTGGAGAATAAGGGAGTCGAACCCTTGACCTCCTGCGTGCAAGGCAGGCGCTCTAGCCAGCTGAGCTAATTCCCCTCTAGTCGAGTTGGTGAGTGAGTGTGTTGGAGCGTTTAAGTGTTAACTCTTATGCTCTTATACTCTCAAACTCCTGTACTCAAAATTAGTAGTCTCGGGCAGGCTCGAACTGCCGACCTCTACATTATCAGTGTAGCGCTCTAACCAGCTGAGCTACGAGACTTTGTTATGAGTAATGAATGATGAGTAATAAGTAATTCCTTCTTCCTCTGCATTGCTCAATCTCTTTCCCTAATACTAATTTCTAGTGGGTGTTGTATTTTTTTATATAATCAACCAAACAAAAAACTAAAGCTTTACTTTAAGTAAGTACTTGTATCCTAAGATACTAATTTTGTTTATCGTCTAAAAGACGCTCTAAAATGAGATGTTCCAGCCGCACCTTCCGGTACGGCTACCTTGTTACGACTTAGCCCTAGTTACCTGTTTTACCCTAGGCAGCTCCTATTACGGTCACCGACTTCAGGTACCCCAGACTTCCATGGCTTGACGGGCGGTGTGTACAAGGCCCGGGAACGTATTCACCGCGCCATGGCTGATGCGCGATTACTAGCGATTCCAGCTTCATAGAGTCGAGTTGCAGACTCCAATCCGAACTGAGACCAGCTTTCGAGATTTGCATCACATCGCTGTGTAGCTGCCCTCTGTACTGGCCATTGTATTACGTGTGTGGCCCAAGGCGTAAGGGCCGTGATGATTTGACGTCATCCCCACCTTCCTCTCTACTTGCGTAGGCAGTCTCACTAGAGTCCCCAACTTAATGATGGCAACTAGTGACAGGGGTTGCGCTCGTTGCAGGACTTAACCTAACACCTCACGGCACGAGCTGACGACAACCATGCAGCACCTTGAAAAATGTCCGAAGAAAAGTCTATTTCTAAACCTGTCATTTCCCATTTAAGCCTTGGTAAGGTTCCTCGCGTATCATCGAATTAAACCACATAATCCACCGCTTGTGCGGGCCCCCGTCAATTCCTTTGAGTTTCATTCTTGCGAACGTACTCCCCAGGTGGCTAACTTATCACTTTCGCTTAGTCTCTGAACCCGAAAGCCCAAAAACGAGTTAGCATCGTTTACGGCGTGGACTACCAGGGTATCTAATCCTGTTCGCTCCCCACGCTTTCGTCCATCAGCGTCAGTTGTTGCTTAGTAACCTGCCTTCGCAATTGGTGTTCTAAGTAATATCTATGCATTTCACCGCTACACTACTTATTCCAGCTACTTCAACAACACTCAAGACCTGCAGTATCAATGGCAGTTTCACAGTTAAGCTGTGAGATTTCACCACTGACTTACAGATCCGCCTACGGACCCTTTAAACCCAATAAATCCGGATAACGCTTGCACCCTCCGTATTACCGCGGCTGCTGGCACGGAGTTAGCCGGTGCTTATTCGTATAGTACCTTCAGCTACTCTCACGAGAGTAGGTTTATCCCTATACAAAAGAAGTTTACAACCCATAGGGCCGTCGTCCTTCACGCGGGATGGCTGGATCAGGCTCTCACCCATTGTCCAATATTCCTCACTGCTGCCTCCCGTAGGAGTCTGGTCCGTGTCTCAGTACCAGTGTGGGGGATCACCCTCTCAGGCCCCCTAAAGATCGTAGACTTGGTGAGCCGTTACCTCACCAACTATCTAATCTTGCGCGTGCCCATCTCTATCCACCGGAGTTTTCAATATCAAATGATGCCATTCAATATATTATGGGGTATTAATCTTCCTTTCGAAAGGCTATCCCCCAGATAAAGGCAGGTTGCACACGTGTTCCGCACCCGTACGCCGCTCTCAAGATTCCGAAGAATCTCTACCGCTCGGCTTGCATGTGTTAGGCCTCCCGCTAGCGTTCATCCTGAGCCAGGATCAAACTCTCCATTGTATGTTTGTCTGACTCACTCAAAGTTTTTTAACGCTTTAGTTTTTCCTTACTTGGTTGTTATATTATATTTCAATGAACTTCTTGTCTTTCGCTTTTCAACGAAGCACTCTCTTCTGTCAGTGGCGCTCCGTATTTGCGAGTGCAAAAGTAAAACTTTATTTCTTAATGACCAAATGTTTTTGAAGAAAATTTTAAAGTTTATTTTGTAACCTTAATTCCTCTCTAACCCTCAATCTATCTACTCCTGCGCTCCCTTAATTGGGACTGCAAAGATACTAACTTTATTTTAACTCGCAACCTTTTTTATTAAAAAGTAAAAGTTTTTTTTCGTCTCGTTTCTTTCGTAGATCTTAATGTTTATGCTTATCTAAAAGCCCTTCTGCGCTTACCGAATATCTTTCGTTTTTCAGTGGGGCAAAGATAGAAACTTCCATCATACCACGCAACTTTATTTAACATAAAATTTACTTTTCCGTAATATTTAAAGGTAAAGTACTGGTAGGCAAGAAGAAAAATTTTAAACAAATGTTTGAAGGATCAGGTGGAAGTGTCAGAGCGTTGGAGAGTGGGAGGGAAAATGAGGGTCTGGGGAGTTTTCTATTATGAGTAATGGGTAATGGGTAATGGGTAATGGGTAATGGGTAATGGGTAATGGGTAATGGAAGATATGCCATATATATAATGTGGTGCAGTTTTCAAAAATCATTTTGAAATACGTTTGGGCTAAAGCCAGGGGAATATGATTTATGATGAGAGTGGGCTAAAGCCCACTCCTATTGATGGCGGAGCGTTTTATTAATGTGAAGGAATTATCATTCTGTATTTATATGGGTATTCTATTCTTTGTTATCATCGTTGTTTTTGAGATAAACCTATAGTTGTCATCCCGGAGGGATCCAGGTTCTGGAAATAAAACATGCCCTTTTAATTTAAAATAGAATAACGCAGCCTGGATCTCTGCGAGATGACAAAGATTGGGGTGATACGTCTGGAGATGTTTTTTAGGTTTGGGCTAAAGCCGATGGAAGGACTGATTATTTGTACAACAGGCTTTAGCCCGTTGCTATTGATAATATCGCTTTAACTGAATTAACCGATTTGTGGATAACGCAGCCTGGATCTCTGCGAGATGACAAAAGAGAGTTTATATCGGAATAATAATGAGAATAACAAATTGAAGTCACCCTAATCTTATCATAACTTATATTATTGAAAATGGAGAATGGAAAGTAGAGAGTTGAAAGAAAATAAAGTAACCAAGTGGTATTACATAATACAGCATTACTTATTACTTATTACTTATTACTTATTACTCATACCCCTAGCCCCGATAGCAACGGGTACCCCGCAGCAAGCGTTGGATCCTTCGGCTACGCTCAGGATGACAGCACTGGCGCGAGGAGTATGAGTGGATAGCGGGAGAAAGCTCCTGAATGGGTTTGAAAGTAAGAGGATTCGAGAGTGAGAGAGTTGGAGAGTGATGGAGTTCGAAGGTTTGCGTGTGAAGATTTGAGTATAGAAAATGCGGGAGTTTACGTGCACAGTTTCAAAATATGAAATCCTTTTTTATAGAAGTGTATAAAAAAAACATTCCGTAAGAGTCCTGCATATTGAGGATTCCTACGGAATGATTATAAAGTGAATTTATATTTTCTAATTCAGAACATAGGATGTTCCGTCTCTTCCGTCTTTTAATTCGATACCTTCAGCAAGGAGCTTGTCTCTGATCTGGTCTGAAAGGTCAAAGTTTTTGGATTTTCTGGCCTGATTTCTCAGTTCAATCAAAACTTTTAAGGTCTGATCAAGCTTTTCATTATTGTTTTCTTCTACCGTTTGTAATCCTAAGACATCAAAGATAAAGGCATTCAATGTTGTTGTTAAATCTTGAAGATCTTCTGTTGAGATTGTTTCTTTACCATCATTTAAAGCAAAAATATATTTTACTGCTTCAAATAAGTGGGCGATAAGGATTGGAGAGTTGAAATCATCTGTTAAGGCTTCATAGGCTTTATTCTTCCATTCTTTAAGGCTGAAACCAGATTCTTTATTGTCATCAGGAGTAACTGAGTTTAATACTTTTACTGCTTCCATCAATCGGATAAATCCTTTTTCACTGGCAATCATCGCATCATTGGAAATATCTAAAACACTTCTGTAATGTGCCTGCAGGAAGCAGAAACGTACAATTGTCGGATGGAAAGGTTTTTCAAAGAAGTCATTATCCCCTGTTACCAATTGCATCGGAAGGATATAATTTCCTGTAGATTTACTCATACGCTGAGAATTCATCGTCAACATATTGGCATGCATCCAGTAATGTACCGGTGCAGCTCCATTGCAAGCTTTTCCTTGAGCTATTTCACATTCATGGTGTGGGAATTTCAAGTCCATTCCTCCTCCATGAATATCGAATGTTTCACCTAAATATTTAGTACTCATGGCAGTACATTCCAGGTGCCATCCAGGGAAACCTTCTCCCCAAGGAGAATTCCATCTCATAATGTGAGCCGGAGATGCTTTTTTCCACAGGGCAAAATCCTGAGGATTCTTCTTCTCCCCCTGCCCATCAAGGTCGCGGGTATTGGCGAAAAGTTCTTCTATATTACGTTTTGAAAGTTCGCCGTAGTTTAACCCTCTTTTATTGTACTCTAATACATCGAAGTACACTGAACCATTGCTTTCGTAGGCAAAACCTGTATCTATCAATTTTTGAGTAAGCTCGATCTGTTCTACAATATGTCCTGTAGCTGTAGGTTCAATATTGGGGGGAAGCAGATTAAACATATCAAGAACTTTGTGAAAGTCTACGGTATATTTTTGCACGATTTCCATGGGTTCCAGCTTTTCAAGTCTGGTTTGCTTCACGAATCGGTCGTTATCTACGTTACCATCATCGGTAAGGTGCCCGGCATCGGTAATATTTCTTACATATCGTACTTTATACCCTAAATGCATTAAGGTACGGTAGATAAAATCAAAGGAAAGGAAAGTTCTGACATTTCCCAGGTGAACATTACTGTATACGGTAGGTCCACAGACGTACATTCCTACGTTTCCTTCTAAAATAGGTTTGAATATTTCTTTTTCTGCTGTAAGCGAGTTATATATTTTTAATTGCATTTATTTTTTATTAAAAGATTCAATAGTTTTAAGATTCAAAAATTAGTTAAAATAATATTCTGTCACAACAAATGATCGTTGTGATGAAAATTTTATTTGAAACTTTTTTAAATTTTATCATAATTAAATCGCTTTTAAATGATGCTTCATATGATCTACATAATCGTTGATAATAAATTCCAATGTAAAAACCTGAGGTTTTGTTTTGGTGGTATCGCAAGTTCTTTGCAGCGCTTCGTCCGGAATATTTTCAACAATTTGGACAACCTGATAATTCAGCATTTTCCACAGACCAATCAGATCTGAAGTAGGAACATTCTGATAGTTCTGGGCTTTTACCCAGGCATCCTGATCATATATAATATTTTCGTTCTCTTTATACTGAGTGACTACAAATCTACGGATATTTGTAAAAGCACTGTCACAAAGATGTCCTATAATTTCTTTTTTCGACCATTTTTCAGAGCTTGCTTTATAGTTCCATTCTTCTTCAGAAATGTTTTGAAATCTCTGAAGTTCTGTATCAATAATATTTTTAAGGATCTGGTAGTTCATGATTAATCCAGCTTTGCATGGCTTCCTACATAATGTAAGAATTCCTGTCTTGTAATAGGATTCGTTCTGAATATTCCGCTTAATTCGGCAGTAATTGTAGAGCTTGCAGTATCTTTAATTCCTCTGCAGTTTACACAAAGGTGCTTAGCATCAATGATACAGGCTACATTTTTTGTGCCTAAAGCTTCTTTCAGAGCTTCTACAATCTGCATTGTTAACCTTTCCTGAACTTGTGGTCTTTTTGCGTAATAATCCACAATTCTGTTAATTTTTGAAAGTCCGATTACCTCACCATTTGAGATGTAAGCAACATGTGCTCTTCCTATAATCGGCAAAAAGTGGTGTTCACAAAAGGAATATACGGTAATATCTTTTTCCACCAACATCTGGCGGTATTTGTATTTATTGGAAAAAGTAGAGATCCCCGGTTTATTTTCAGGGAGAAGCCCACCAAAAATCTCATTGACGTACATTTTGGCAACACGTTTTGGGGAATCTTTTAGAGAATCATCCGTCATATCCAGGCCCAGTGTTTCCATAATCTCTCCGAAAAGTTCGGTGATTTTTTCAATTTTTTCCTGTGGCGATTTATCAAAAGCATCTTCTCTTATAGGCGTATGTTCTTTTCCTGTGAAAATATCATCGTCGTTATCGGTAAAATCAACCATTTTTATTTAATTTGCAGCAAAAATACGGATAATATTTATTCATCTATTTTAAAATTGAATGAAAAATATGATCTTTTATAACCTACTCTGATTAAAAAACCTATGATTATTGTTGAAGAAGTACAAAACGAAAATCAAAAGAACGAATTTCTGGAATTCCCAGCACAACTCCATCGAAACGACAAGAATTATATACGTCCTTTAAATAAGCATATTGAAGAAATTTTTGATCCTCAAAAAAATAAGTTTTTTAAGAAAGGTGAATGTAAAAGGTTTCTATTTAAAAAGGATGGTAAAACGGTAGGTAAAGTAGCTGTTTTTATTAACAATAATTATAAACAAAAGCAACCCACTGGAGGGATAGGTTTTTTTGATTGCATTCATGATCAGGACACTGCTGATTTTATTTTTGATCATTGTAAGAACTGGCTTCAGGAAAGAGGTATGGAAGCGATGGATGGGCCTATCAATTTTGGAGAAAGAGACAAATTCTGGGGTCTTTTGATTGAGGGATTTGAGGAACCTTTGTTTGGGATGAATTACAATTTACCTTACTACAAGGAGCTTTTTGAAAGTTATGGTTTTCAAATCTATTTTGAGCAGCTGTGTTTCACAAGACCCATTTTTGCTGAAGTGTCACGGGTTTTCAGGATTGCGCATGAAAAAAACAGAAGAAATCCTGCGATATCCGCCCGACCTATGAAAAAGAATAATCTGGAAAAATTTGCAAAAGATTTTACAGCAATTTACAATAAAGCGTGGGCTTCACATGGGGAAGGAAAACAGCTGGATGAAAAGAAAGTTTTAAAAATGTTTATCACCATGAAACCTATCATCAACGAGCACATTTCATGGTTTGTCTACGAAAATGAAAAACCTATTGCGATGTGGATCAACATTCCGGATCTTAATCAGTGGTTTAAATATTTAAATGGAAAATTCGGTCTTTTTGAAAAACTTAAATTTCTGTTGCTAAAACAATTTAAAAAGAACGAAAAAATGGTAGGTCTTGTGTTTGGGATAGTACCGGAATGGCAGAAGAAAGGAATTGACGGATACATGATTTGGGAAGGCACCCAGCATTTGAGAAAACATACGGATTTTACGGTTACTGAGCTTCAGTGGATTGGTGATTTTAACCCTAAGATGATCAAGATTGCCGAAGCTCTTGATACTACGGTCACAAGGAAACTGGCTACGTACCGGTATTTGTTTGATCGGGATAGGGAGTTTGAGAGACATCAACCCATATAAAATTATGATTAAGAACATTTTAATTTTATTTAAAAATAACCACACAAGCCATTAGTAATTGGCTTTTTATTTGTAAATTCGAGTAATAAATTTAAAAATAACACAAAAGATGAAAAAGATTATTATTTGTATTTTATTTACATCATCAATATTGACATATGCTCAATTTTCCTTATCTAATAATGGATCAGGACTACTACAAGGTAATGCAATTTTTAATAAAGTAAATTCTTCTAATGGTGGCAAGAGTCTTACTTATGATGAGATCGCCGGTACACCATATTATGGAAAGGGCTACAATCCTGCTAAATTTTCAGGCACTGAAGAGACAGCCCTTGTCAGATACAATGCTTTTACAGATGAAGTAGAGGTTCAGAAAGATGATAAAACTTTTGTTCTTCCTAAAAATGGCACTTTTAATAAAATTACATTTACAAATTCAAAAGAAATAATAGTAAAGTTAGATACTGGAGATGATCTATCCGGATACTTTTTTGAAATAGTAGATGGTAAATATGGCTTATATAAAAAAATTAGAACTAAATTCATAGATGCAGCTCCAGCAGCAAATTCTTATGCTACAGACAGACCAGCTTCATTTAAAAGTTTAGATCCGGTGTACTATATCAAAACACCTAATGGCTTTGTGAAAAATACCAAAGCTACGAAAGATATTATTAAAGGGCTTCCAGAAAGAAAAAATGAGCTAGAAACATATTTCAATGCAAATAAAACGAGATTGGACAAACAAGAAGATTTAATTAAACTAATTAATTTCCTAAACAGTAAGTCATAATCTAGACTATTGATTTTTGTTAAAATAAAAGCCCTACTAGTAAATAGCAGGGCTTCCTTCATTTTGGTACTTTTATTAGAATAGCTCTCCAGCTACTTTTTTAATATTATCACTCTTTCCCATCGAGTAAAAGTGCAGAACGGGAACTCCAAAATCCAGAAGTTCTTTGCACTGAGCAATTGACCATTCTACTCCGATTTGTTTTACGGCTTCGTTATTTTTAGCATTTTCTACTTCATTGATCAGATCTTCCGGCAGATCAATTTTAAATACCTGTGGTAACAATTTTAAATGTCTTTTTGTTGCAATAGGTTTAATTCCCGGAATAATAGGAACCGTTATTCCCATCTCTCTGGCTTTTTGAACGAATTCAATGTACTTTTTATTGTCAAAAAACATTTGGGTAACGATATAGTCTGCTCCGGCATCTACTTTTTCTTTCAGCCATTTCAAATCATAATTCATGGACGGCGCTTCCATATGTTTTTCAGGGTAACCGGCAACTCCGATACAGAATTTATTTAATTCATCACAAGCCTGTTCTTCGTTATGCAGGTATTTTCCTCTTCCCAGGTTATTAATCTGGTTCACCAAATCCATAGCACTGGGATGTCCGCCTTGTGTAGGTTCAAAATACTGGTGACCTTTCATTGCATCCCCTCTTAAGGCCATTACATTTTCTATTCCAAGGTACATACAGTCTACCAGAAGATATTCGGTTTCTTCTTTTGTAAAACCACCGCAAAGCAAGTGAGGTACGGTATCTACGTTATATTTATGTTGAATAGCAGCACAGATTCCCAATGTTCCGGGACGCATTCTTGTGATGCGACGTTCCATCAAGCCATTTCCCTTGTCTAAATAAATATATTCTTCTCTTGAAGTGGTAACATCAATGAATGGCGGCTTGAATTCCATCAACGGATCTATGTTTGTATATAGATCTTCAATACCTATCCCCTTTTGTGGCGGAACCACTTCTAAGGAGAATAAAGTTTTTCCGTTTGCATTTTTAATGTGTTCTGTTATCTTCATGTCTAATTTTAATCTGCTAAATTTGGTGACAGCCACTTTCTTGCTTCCTGTAAAGAAATTCCTTTTCTCTCTGAGTATTCTTTTAATTGATCTTCTGCTATCTTCCCTAAACCAAAGTATTTGGCATACGGGCTTCCGAAATAATATCCTGAAACAGCTGCTGTCGGGAACATGGCCAAACTTTCTGTCAAATAAACTCCGATATTTTCTTCAACTTTCAATAAATCCCAGATCGCATGTTTTTCCAAATGGTCAGGACAAGCCGGATATCCCGGTGCGGGACGGATTCCTTTATATTTTTCAGCAATCAATTCTTCATTGCTTAGTTCTTCCTGAACGGCATAGCCCCAATATTCTGTTCTTACTTTTTTATGTAAAAATTCGGCGTAGGCTTCTGCAAAACGGTCTGCCAGTGCTTTTACCATGATCGCATTATAGTCATCATTGGCCTTTTCATATTCTGCTGCCAACTCATCTGTTCCGAAACCTGTGGTTACACAAAATGCTCCCATATAATCAGTTTTTCCTGAACTTTTTGGTGCAATGAAATCGCTTAATGCCAGATAATCTTTTCCTTTTGATCTTTGAGCCTGCTGTCTTAGGGTTAAGAATTTAGCTTGCTCGTTATTGTTTTCATCAAAAATCAGAATATCATCCGTTTCATTGGAGTTTGCTTTAAAGATCCCGAAGATTGCTTTTGCTGTTAAAAGCTTTTCATCCAGAATTCTCTTTAAGATAACCTGTGCATCTTTAAAGAGCTCTTTTGCCTGTACACCTACAACCTCATCTTCTAAGATATTCGGGTATTTCCCATGGAGATCCCAGCTTCTGAAGAACGGAGACCAGTCGACGAAGGGTAATAATTCTCTTAAATCCTGATTTTCAATTACAGTGATTCCTAAGTTATTGGGTGTAAATATTTCTTCGTTTTCCCAATCTACTTTAAAACGATTTTCTCTTGCTTCTTGAATGGAAACATAGTCTTTATCTACCTGTCTGTTCAAAAATTTCTCTCTGAAATCTGAATAGTCGTTCTTCAAATCGGAAACATATTCTTTATTTCTGTCTCCCAATAATGAACTCACTACATTTACCGCTCTTGAGGCATCATTCACGTGAACGACCGCATTTTTATATTTTAAATCGATTTTCACTGCGGTATGTGCTTTTGAAGTTGTTGCACCTCCGATCAGTAAAGGAAAATCTAAATTTTGTCTTTCTAATTCTGAAGCGATGTAAACCATTTCATCCAGACTTGGTGTAATCAATCCACTTAATCCAATGACATCTACTTTTTCGGCAATGGCCGTCTGAATAATCTTTTCAGCAGGAACCATTACTCCCAAATCCACAATTTCATAATTGTTACAGCCTAGCACTACACTCACAATATTTTTTCCGATATCATGAACATCACCTTTTACCGTAGCCATCAGTATTTTTCCATTGGCAGGTCTTGATCCATCTTTTTCTGCTTCAATATAAGGCTGTAAATAAGCGACTGCTTTTTTCATTACTCTTGCAGACTTTACTACCTGTGGCAGGAACATCTTTCCACTTCCGAATAAATCTCCCACAACGCCCATTCCGGTCATCAGATTGATTTCAATAACATGAAGGGGTTTTGCGGCAACCTGTCTTGCTTCTTCCACATCTTCTTCAATAAAACGGTCAATACCTTTTACCAAAGCATAAGTAATTCTTTCCTGTAATGGATTTTTCCTCCATTCCAGATCTTCAGTCTTTTCTTTTTTGACTGATTTATGTTTTTCAGAATAATCAAGAAGTCGTTCTGTAGCATCTTCTCTTTTATCCAGGATTACATCTTCTACAAGCTCCAGCAGTTCTTTATTAATTTCATCATAGACTTCCAGCATCGCAGGGTTTACAATTCCGATGTTCATTCCAGCCTGTATAGCATGGTAAAGGAAAACCGAATGCATTGCTTCTCTTACGGTATCATTTCCACGGAACGAGAAAGAAACATTGCTTACTCCCCCACTCACTGAGGCATAAGGAAGATTTTGTCTTACCCAGCGTGTGGCTTCGATAAAATCGATGGCATTCTTTCTGTGCTCATCCATTCCTGTTGCAACCGGGAAAATATTTAAATCGAAAATAATATCTTCTGCCGGGAAGCCAAGTCGATTAACCAAGATATCATAAGACCGTTTTGAAATCTCAATTCTACGTTCAAGATTATCTGCCTGCCCTACCTCATCAAATGCCATGACAATGACTGCTGCACCATATCTCTTGATAGCTTTTGCATGTTTGATAAATTCTTCTTCACCTTCTTTTAAGCTGATGGAATTCACCACACATTTTCCCTGAGCTACCTGAAGACCAGCCTCCAGAATTTCCCATTTTGAAGAATCTACCATGATTGGAATTCTGGCAATATCAGGTTCAGAAGCAATTAAATTCAGGAATTTGATCATGGATGCTTTTCCATCAATCAATCCGTCATCGAAGTTAACATCTAAAATCTGAGCTCCACCTTCTACCTGATGGCGGGCGATATCTAATGCGTCAGAGAATTTTTCCTCTTTGATCAGTCTTAAAAATTTTTTGGAGCCGGCAACGTTTGTCCTTTCACCAACATTGATGAAATTACTCTCCGGGGTTATGATAAGAGGCTCAAGGCCTGATAATCTTAAATACTTCATTTTATTCTTCTAAAATATAGTAGGCATTATGGGCATTCTGCCTTAATAAATCCCTGTGCTTGCTTAAAGCTGTAATCAGTGGAAATCTTTTGTATGCCAAATCATGTTCTTTAGCAAATTCTTCTATTTCCTCTGTAATTTCACTGTAATACATATAACTGTAGTTTGGAAATAAATGATGGGCTACATGAAAATTAAAATTCCCCAATACATTTCTTACAAACCAGTTATTTTCTTTTAAATCATTGGTTACTTCCAACTGATGACGAAGCCAACTGAATGGAAGTCCGTTTTCTTTGTTTAATTTCGGAAAGGCATTATCAGGAAGCGGATGCAAAGGCAATAAAACAAACAATGCAAAAATACTTGCTGCAATTACCTGTAAAAACCAGGCTCCCAAAGCCAACCCTATTGATACTTTAAAGAACACAACAGGAATCACCATCTGATAAAAAAAATAGAATAGCTTATAACTTATCATTTTTACTTTTTCTATAACAGGTACCTTACCCTGTGTTTTTAAAATCACTCTTTCTTTATCAAAAAAGTCTCTAAAATCTCTAATAAACATCCAGTTGAACAAATACAACGGATATACTAAAAAGAAAAATTTATCCTGATACTTCTGTATTCCTTTAGCCTTAATCCAAGGTACTATTAACAGCAAACCACTCTGCTCAATGTCTGTATCCCATCCATTCACATTGGGATAAGCATGGTGGCTGGCGATATGTCTTTTTTTCCAGATATAGGAATTGGCACCTATAAAATCAAAAATGTGTAAAATAAGCCCGTTCAGTTTCTTACTTTTATAGATGTTGTTGTGGGCAGCTTCATGAATTAAGTTTAAATAAATTAAAACGAGAAAGATTCCCATCAAAACAAAACTCAGTATATATACCCAATGTTTCTCTGCATTAAAAACAGCAAAGAGGTAGAAACCAATATATATCAGTGGCAGCAGAATTGCCTTGATCCGGATATAGATGTCCCTGTTTTCAGGAATTGCTTCTATTCGTTGGTTCACTTTCTTTCTCAGCTCATTAAACAGTTTTACATCATCTGAATCTTTTAAGTAACTTGGCTTTTCCATAACATTAAATTTTATGGTTTACTTAAAGTTAATATTTATAAGCCAGCCTTCATTCTTGATTTTAATTAAAAAAATCTATCAAATCACACAAATTCCTTCAATTTTCTTGGGGTATACTTTTCCACCAAATCGGCAATTGCCTTTATATGCTCAGGAGTTGTTCCGCAACATCCTCCGATAATATTGATTAATCCTTTTTCTACATATTCTTTGATCTGTCTGGCCATGTCTTCCGGAGTTTCGTCGTATTTTCCGAAAGCATTCGGTAAACCGGCATTCGGATATGCTGACACATAGAAATCTGAATTGTGGGCCAATGTTTCCAGATAGGGAGTCAGCTGATCTGCTCCTAATGCACAGTTGAACCCAACACTTAATAAATTCAGGTGAGAAACTGAGATCAGAAAAGCTTCAGCGGTTTGTCCACTCAATGTTCTGCCTGATGCATCGGTAATAGTTCCTGAAACCATGATCGGGATTTTAATTCCTCTTTCGTCCTGCAGTTCATCAATGGCGAATAAAGCTGCCTTGGCATTTAAAGTATCAAAGATTGTTTCGACTAAAAGGATGTCTGAACCACCATCCAGCAAAGCTTCGCACTGCTGTTTGTAAGCAACTCTTAATTCTTCAAAAGTAATCGCTCTGTATCCGGGATCATTCACATCCGGACTTAAGCTTGCCGTTCTGTTGGTAGGTCCAATAGATCCCGCTACAAATCTCGGTTTATCCGGATTCTTTGCTGTATACTCGTCACAGGCTTTTCTGGCGATCTTTGCAGATTCATAGTTCAGTTCATATACCAGTTCTTCCATATGGTAATCTGCCATAGCAATGGTAGTTCCGGAAAACGTATTCGTTTCAATAATATCAGCCCCTGCTTCCAGGTATTTCTTGTGAACTTCTTCAATAGCATAAGGCTGAGTAAGAGAAAGTAAATCATTATTTCCCTTTACCGGATGTTCCCAGTCTTTGAAACGTTCCCCACGGTAATCTTCTTCCTCAAATTTATATCTCTGAAGCATTGTTCCCATGGCTCCGTCCAGCACGAGGATGCGTTCTTTGAGGGCTTTGTTGAGTGATTCTATATTTGTCATATCTCTGATGTTGATGAAAATAGGACTACATCCTATCTTGGGTTAAGTCGCCCCGTTGGGGCTCTTTGGATTAATCTAGTGCTTGTTTCAGGTCGGCGATGATGTCGTCTACATTTTCCAGGCCTACTGAGCAACGTACTAATCCTGCAGTAATTCCTACTTCGTTTCTTTCCTCATCGGTCAGTTTAGAGTGTGTAGTGGATGCAGGGTGCGTTACGATCGTTCTTGTATCACCTAAGTTGGCAGAAAGTGAGCACATTTGTATCTTGTCTAGGAAGTTTCTTCCGCCTTCTATTCCTCCTTTTATTTCAAAAGCAACGATGTTTCCACCAAGCTTCATTTGCTTTTTGGCTATTTCATAACTTGGATGAGATTTCAGGAACGGATATTTTACGAACTCTACATTGGGGTGGTTTTCTAAAAACTCAGCTACCTTCAATGCATTTTCACAGTGTTTTTCTACACGGATCGCTAATGTTTCAAGGCTTTTTGATAATACCCATGCGTTAAAAGGTGATAAAGCAGGTCCTGTATTTCTTGCGAAAAGATATATCTCCCTGATCAGGTCTGCTTTTCCTACTGCAATTCCTCCCAATACTCTTCCCTGCCCATCGATCAACTTCGTTGCTGAATGTACAACAATATCTGCACCATATTTAATAGGCTGTTGCAGATAAGGTGTTGCAAAACAATTATCTACAATAAAGATCAGATTATGCTTTTTGGCAATCTGTCCGAAAAACTCCAGATCCAGGATTTCAATAGCCGGATTGGTGGGAGTTTCAAGGTATAAAATCTTTGTATTAGGTTTGATATATTGTTCCACATTCTCTGCATCTCCAGCTTTGAAATAGGTGGTTTCAATATTCCATTTCGGGAAATATTTGGTAAATAAAGTATGGGTAGATCCGAAAACGGACTGACAGCTTACGATATGATCTCCGGCATTCAGCAATGCTGCAAATGTCGAATAGATAGCTGCCATTCCTGTTGCAAATCCGTATCCTGCTTCAGCACCTTCCATTTTTGCAATCTTTTCAGTAAACTCTGTTACGTTCGGATTTGAAAAACGGCTGTATAGATTCTTAGGCTTTTCTTCCGCAAAACTGGCTCTCATATCTTCTGCATCCTGAAAAATAAAGCTGGACGTAAGGTATAAGGGTGTAGTATGCTCATCAAACTGGGTTCTCTCGGTTTGGGTTCTTATTGCTGATGTTTCAAAATTTTCCATATAGTTTTAATTGATTTACCAATGTATCTGTATCGGGTCTATTAAATTTGATATAATTTTATTCTACCTTAATCTAAATCATCCCTTCGGGATTATCACCATTAATACATTGTACTTTTTAATTTGTTTAATTATTTGGTTTCACTTACTCTTAAAATATCTCCGAAAACTCCTCTTGCCGTTACTTTTGCTCCGGCACCTGCTCCCATGATCACGATTGGGTTTTCACCATAACTTTCTGTATAAATTTCAAAGATCGAGTCTGAACCTTTCAGTTGTCCTAATGCTGAAGTTGCAGGAACAGAGATAAGCTTTACATCCAGTTCACCTTTGTCTTTCTGTAAATCACCATGCAGGTCACCAACATACCTCAACACATGACCAGGTTCCTGGCTTTCTTTTATTTTTTGATATTCCTCGTCAAGTTCATCCAGTTTTGAAAGGAATTCTGATTTTGAAACTGCTAGTAAGCTTTCCGGAACCAGGTTTTGAATATTGATATCATCAAATTCATTGATTAAATCTAATTCTCTTGCCAGGATCAGTAATTTTCTTGCTACATCATTTCCTGATAAGTCTTCTCTTGGATCCGGTTCTGTGAAGCCTTTTTCCAATGCTTCGTTGATGATTGTTGAGAACTTATCGTCTCTTAGAGAAAAATTGTTGAAAACATAACTCAGGGTTCCTGAGAATACTCCTTTGATTCGGGTGATATTTTCTCCTGAAAGATGTAGTAATTTGATGGTATCAATCAAAGGAAGTCCTGCTCCTACATTGGTTTCGTACAGATAACGTCTGTTGTTTTTGTTCAACGTATATCTTAGTTTACGATACTCTTCGATAGGAAGTGTATTAAATATTTTGTTGGACGAAACCAGATCAAATCCGTTTTCTGCCAGAGCCTGATAGTTTTTAACAAAATCTTTACTTGCCGTATTATCCACAACGATAAGATTTTCCAATTGATTTTCTTTGGAGAAATTGATCAATTCTTCAACATTAGAAGGACTTTCGGCTGTGATCACCTCATCGCTCCAGTTAGTACCAAATCCTTTTTTATTGAAAGCAATTTTCTTAGAGTTGGCTACAGCTACTACTTTAAGATCTATTTTTTTACGTCTTTTAATTTCTTCTGAAGACTCCAGTACCTGCTGTATCAAAGTCTTTCCTACATTTCCATGGCCAATAATTGCCAGATGAACGGTTTTCGGTTTTTTGAAAATTTCAGATTCAATGATGTTTCTGGTTTTTTCATCTTGTGAGGAAGTCACTACAATGTTTACTCTGTTTTCACCTGCTACCTGATTCAGCAACAATGGGAAAACATTATTTCTGGCCAGTTCAGCAAAGACTTTATTGAAATCTTCTGCGACAAAACCAATGACAGAAACATTGTTGATACTGTATATCTGGGAAACTTTTCCTGATTTTCTTTCCGGCTCAAATTCGTCAATAAGACAAGCTACTGCCTTTTCGGCATCATTCTCTTGTACTAAAATGGATATTCCGTTTTCTATCGCTTGCTGAGAGATTACCCCAACACTGATACGCGCTAAAGTAAGCGCTTTAAAAATTCTTCCGTCAATACCGATTTCTCCTAAAAAATCTTCTCCTTCAAATTTGACGATTGATCTGTTCTTTAAAAATTTTATTTCGTTAGCATTTTTCATTTCTCTATAAAATGTTTTTTATGATATTATTTAATTGTTGATATTCCATTAGGAAGGCATCGTGCCCGTGTATAGATTGGATCTCGTGATACGAGACATTTTCCTTTTTCGCTTTTAGATTTTCAAAACACATTCGGATTTCAGAAGCTGGAAAGAACAAGTCTGTATCAACGGAGATCATGTGCATTCGTGCCTGTATTTTCTCCAACATGGATTCTTCAGCGTTAATATTCATCAACAAATGATTCATCAGTTTATACGCTTTTAAACTAAACCTTTCGTTTAGTGCATCACCATGGAATAATAACCAATCCTCCGATTCTAATCGTTGTTTGTCCTTATTGTATTTGTTTTGAAATCTGTCATTAAGCGATTGTGGAGTTCTATAGCACAACATGGCATGAATTCTGGCTTTTTGTAATGGCTCTTCTTTTTCGTTTAATAAAAATTTCTGAACCAGACATTGTGCATGAAGCCAATCGTGAGTTCTGTAATCACAAGCTATCGGAATAAAGATCTCTGCCAGTTCAGGCTGCTTCGTAAGCATTTCCCAGGCAATTCCTCCACCGAGTGAGCCTCCAATAATGGCGTATACTTGTTTTATATGTAAAGCTTGCAGCCCTTTCAGAAACAGATTTGCTATATCTGAAGGTGTAAAGTCTTCATAGTCATCAATTAAATAATTATCGTAACCGTTTCCGGGAATATTGAAACACAGAACCGTGTACTTTTTGGTATCAATCACCTGATTTTCTCCGATTAACTGCTTCCACCATCCTTTTTCTCCGGCAACATTTGAATTCCCGGTGAGCGCATGATTGATGAGTATAATAGGAGCTGTAAACAGGTCTTTCCCGAAAAGCTCATAGCTTAACGAGATATGGTATTCCTTATTGGAATTTGTTTGATACGAAAGATTAATATAGTTTAGTTCTGTTTTCAATTCTATTATTTTAATACAATTGAAAATGCCACAGGAAATGGCTGAAAAGAACTTCAGTAAGTTATCTGTCCAAAATTATTTGGTAGAACGTAGCACCTTCTTTGCTTGCGCAAAGGGTTGCTAAGGTTTCATAGGGTCTAATCCCTCAACCTTTCTTGATAACATTTTCAATATTTGAATGAACGAATGGTGCAAAGGTAGTTCTTTTCTTTGAAATTCAAAAAAAAATTAATTTAATATTTAAAAAAGAGCTTAAATACAAGTATTTCAAGGGTATATTAAGAATTCTTCAGATGAAAAAAATTGGAATTACTTTTCAAAAAAACTAACTTCGTGTAGAAAAATGATGAAATATGATTGCTGAAAAAGAAAGATTACAGGATACAAAATGGAAAAACTGGGGACCTTATGTAAGCAACCGGCAATGGGGAAATGTCCGTGAAGATTACAGCCCAAACGGAAATGCGTGGAACTATACCAATCACAATAATGCAGAAAGCTATGCCTACCGTTGGGGTGAAGAAGGGATAGCCGGAATTTCTGATGTAAAGCAAATTTTCTGTTTTGCTTTTTCATTTTGGAATAAAAATGATAAGATTATAAAGGAACGTTTCTTTGGATTAAGCAATCCTCAGGGAAATCATGGTGAGGATATTAAAGAGATTTTTTATTATCTGGACAATACACCGACCCATAGTTATATGAAAATGGTGTATAAGTATCCCATAAATGCATTTCCTTATGATGATCTTGTGAGCGAAAACGGAAAACGCAGCAAAAAGGAACCTGAATATGAACTTTTTGACACAGGAATTTTCGATCACGATGAATATTTTGATATTTTTATTGAATACTGCAAAGGGGATCACAACGATATTCTGGCCAGAATAACGGTCTGCAACCGCAGTCAACGCGACGCTCCTATAGTAGTGATGCCCACTGCATGGTTCAGAAATAACTGGAAATGGGGCTACAATACTTATAAAGGTCAATTGAATGCCTCTCACAACGGATGTATTGATATTAATCACGACAGTATTTCACTTAAGAAACTATATTCAAGAAATATAAATGGACACAGTGTATTCTGCGATAACGAAACCAACAATTCCAAACTGTACGGTACTCCTCAAACTGAGGAAAATTATTACAAAGACGGGATCAATGATTTTGTCATTCATGGGACAAACACAATACATCCGGAACAGAGAGGAACAAAAGCTTCTTTCGTTATAGAGGAGCTTATTGAAGCCGGACAATGCAAAGTTTTTGACTTCAGATTATGTCCTGATGAAAGGGATGAACCTTTTGACCGGTTTGATGAAATTTTCAATACAAGAATTTCAGAGACAGAGGAATTTTACAATGAAGTTCAAAGCGATCCTATTAACGATGATGAAAAGAATGTTCAACGGCAGGCCTTTGCAGGACTTCTATGGAATAAACAGTTTTATCATTATAATGTCGGAAAATGGTTAAAGGGTGACCCCAATTTTGAAGCTCCCAGAGACTTCAACAACTATGTAAGAAATACGGAATGGAATCATCTTCACAACAAGGATATTATTTCGATGCCTGATAAGTGGGAATACCCATGGTATGCAACGTGGGATCTTGCTTTTCATTGTGTTCCGCTTTCTATTATTGATGCCGAATTTGCAAAAGGGCAGCTTTTATTACTGACGAAGGAATGGTATATGCACCCTAACGGACAGCTTCCTGCCTATGAATGGAATATGAGTGATGTAAATCCGCCGGTACATGCATGGTCTTGTTTCAGGGTTTTTAAAATTGATGAAAAAAATAATGGAAAACCGGATTTGCTTTTCCTGGAAAAAGTGTTCCAGAAACTGCTTCTGAACTTCACCTGGTGGGTGAACCGAAAGGATAAAAATGGTAAAAATATTTTTGGTGGTGGTTTCCTTGGACTTGATAACATCGGAGCTTTTGACCGGAATATGGAACTAAAAGATGGGCAGCATCTTGAGCAGGCAGACGGAACAAGCTGGATGGCAATGTATGCTCTCAATATGATGCGGATTGCGATGGAACTTGCTCAGTATTATCAGGTATATGAAGATATGGCTATCAAATTTTTTGAGCATTATTTATATATTGCTGAAGCGATGGAAAACCTGGGCGAAGGAACCAGAGGCCTCTGGAATGAGGAAGACGGCTTCTTTTATGATGTGCTGCAGCTTGGAAACGGAGATAGTGTTTCTTTAAAATTAAGAAGTATTGTCGGATTAATTCCACTTTTTGCAGTAGAGATTGTGGATCACCGATTATTGGAAAAGATGCCCAATTTTAAAACCAGAATGGAGTGGATTTTAAAAAACAAGCCAGAACTCACGAAACTGGTTTCCCACTGGGATGAGGAAGGACAAGGCAGAAAACATCTGATGAGTATCCTCCGTAAAAACAGGTTGACAAAGGTACTAAGCAGAATGCTTGATGAGAAGGAGTTTCTAAGTTCTTACGGAATTCGTGCTATGTCTAAAGTCTATGAAGAAAATCCATTTGTGTTCTCTGTTCATGGTACGGAAAACATGGTTTATTATACTCCTGCAGAAAGTGACAGTAGAATGTTTGGCGGAAACAGTAACTGGCGTGGCCCGATCTGGTTTCCGATCAACTTCCTTATTGTGGAAAGCCTGCAGCGTTTTCATTATTATTATGGAAACAGTCTTAAAGTAGAGCTACCAACGGGAAGCGGTGATAAAAGAAATCTTGATGAAGTGGCTCAGAATATCAGCAAAAGACTTTGTTCGATCTTTTTAAAAGACGAAAATGGCCAACGAGCTTTCAATGGAGGAAATCCAAAGCTTAATTATGATGAGCATTTTAAAGATTATATCACCTTCTTCGAATATTTCCATGGAGATAACGGCCGAGGCGTGGGAGCTTCTCATCAAACGGGATGGACTGCTACGGTAGCAAAACTCATTAAACCCCGATTAACATTATAAAAATGATCAAGCCTCTTTTGAAGAGGCTTTTTTTATTTTCAAATTAATTATATAAAAAAACGCTTTAACTTGTAGATATCCAATAATTTGTTACTTTTGTAAAAAACACAAACAAATGAAAACACAATATGTCTTCCCGCACTGGCATGGCGGAATCTGTACAAATCTTGTACATTATTTATTCAAGAGGATCTCTTATTTTTTCACCCGTCATTTTAGACAACCCAAATTCTTTTCCAAGTAAGCTTAAATAGCATTTGAGAGATCAGATGTGCCATTTTCATATTAAAAAAACACTAAACAATTACTCATGAAAGCAAAATTATTCTATCTGCTGGTTCTTTTCATAACCAGCTTGGGATTGAAAGGTCAGACCGTAACCTTTTCCGATTCTAATTTTAAAGCAAAATTACTTTCGGCATCATCCGGTAATACGATTGCGAAGGATCTCAATTCAAATTATTTTAAAATTGACGCCAATGGTGATGGAGAAATCCAGATCAGTGAGGCATTACAGGTAAGTGAGCTCAATATCTCATTTTACGGCGGAAACTTTTCAGGGACTACCATAAGTTCTATTAATGGGATTAAAAGTTTCTCCGCATTAAAGACTTTTCAACTTCAAATCGGAAATACAAGCTATTACTCCGGAGCTGTTGATGTATCGAATATGTCAAGTCTAGAAAATGTAAACTTGTCAATAGATTTTAAAGGCTCATCGAATCATGACATCAATCTTCAAAACTGCAGTGCTCTTAAAACTTTGGATGCAGGTTTTATATATGCTTCACCTGGTATCAGCTTCACAGGATGTACAGCATTGACTGATATAAAATTAAAAGGTTATCATGATCTATACGGTACCGCTCCTGTCAGTTTATCCAATCTTAATTTTGGCACTATTACTACATTAAAATCTCTTTATATTGAAAACATCAACATCAATACTTTATCACTTCAGGGTTGTAATGCATTGGAGGAGTTGACGCTTAAGGAATATTTTAACAATACCGTCAGTAATCCTTTAAATCTGGCTAATCTACCAGGTCTTAAAAAGCTGATACTCAACAAATACAATATAACACTGGATGCTCATAGCTGCCCCAATCTTACCTCAATTACCGGTGGAAATATTACTGATCTGAATGTACAGGACTGCGCCAATCTGGTGGATTTAAAAGTTGCATCATTCAACAACACGATGAATGTAAAGAACTGTACTCAATTAAAAACCATCTTTGGTATTGCCAATTGCAGCACCATCGATCTAAGTACGAGCAATTTGCAAAGTTTAGACAGCATTACTTTTCTTCCCATCGATTGCTATCAGCAACAAAGTACCCTTTTATCATCACTCAATGTGCAAAACTGCCCAAACTTACGGAAAATTTCAACATACGAATTAAAATTAACCGCATTGGATGTAAGCAACCTTCCCAAATTGGAAAGTCTCCAGGTTTTACAATGCGGCAGCAACAGAATAACAAGCATTAATGCATCAAATTGCCCGCTATTAAATACTTTCGATATTAAAGGATTGTATAAGGTACAATCTATTAATCTTCAGAATTGTTCTTCCTTACCTACTATTATTTTACATGATGGAAACGCTTATGAGGGTAAATATGCAATAAGCAATATTAATCTAACAGGTTGTGATCAATTCAATAATCTTGACATCAGAAACTGTAGTTTTACGTCACTGGATCTGCCCACTCTTCCTCTTTTAAAAAAGCTGGATTGCAGTAATAATTTCCTGACGGATCTTAACCTTATGAATTTGCAATCACTAGAATCTGTTGTATGTGGTAAGAATAAACTCACAACACTTGCAGTTAACAATCTTCCTAATTTAGTTAGCTTTGATTATAGTGATGGATATCTTGCTTCTGCCAATTTCCAGAATTTACCTAAGTTGAAGAATCTTTCTTTTAGCAATAATAAGTTAACAAGCATGGTATTAAACAACCTGCCTCTTATTGAAAAACTGCAATGTAATAATAACCTTTTAACTAATTTGGATCTGCAAAATCTGCCGGGTATAAAAAATCTTGACTGCAGCAAGAATCAGCTTGTGACTTTGGTAGTAGATAACTTAACCGGATTGGAAGCTTTAACATGTTCCAATAATCAATTATCGTCTTTAAACCTTACCGGTAATCCAAGCTTAGGATATTTAGATTGCAGTTATAATAATCTGACTTCTCTGGATGCAACAAATTTAAAAGTTCTTCCGGCCACCACTACTTATAATGTCGGTATTTTAAATTGCAGCCATAACCAGCTACAGTCCTTAAATATTGCAGGAATTCATATGTCCAGCATTGATTTTTCTTACAACAATCTTAGTGCTGTTAATTTGGATAATACCAGTTTTGACTTTTACTTTGATTGTTCAAATAATCAGTTAACCACATTGGATTTGAGTAAATACTACTACTCGGATTATGCACCGACACTGGAAACCTTCAATTGCAGTAATAATGCGCTTACTACAATGTTTCTTAAAAATGGGATTAATGAATTCGGGTCGTCCCCGGATTTCTCAAACAATCCCAACCTTAAATATATATGTAGTGATGATGCGGAACTTACTAAAGTTCAGTCGTTGGTTTCTCAGTATGGATATAGCAATTGTAGTGTAAGCAGCTATTGTTCTTTCACGCCCGGTGGAGCTTATAATACGATCACAGGAACAGTACGATTTGATGGAAATAACAACGGTTGTGATCCCAACGACGATGTTTTCGAAAATATGAAACTAAAAATAGATGATGGTACCACTACCGGGGAAACATTTGTAAAACGAGATGGAACTTATTCTTTTTTCACTCAATCCGGAGATTTTACCGTAACAGCAGAACCGGAGAATCCTTCCTTATTCACAGTGAATCCGGCATCTTTTACCATAAATTCTACTGCAGTTAACAATACTACATCAACTCAGGATCTCTGTGTGTCCAAAAACGCAAATGGTAAAGATCTGGAAATCGTAGTGGCTCCGGTTACCGATGCAAGACCGGGATTTGATGCAGTATATAAATTAATGTGGAGAAATAAAGGAAATACTACCTTATCGGGAACGGCAGTTCTTAATTTTGATAGCACCAAAATGACTTTTGTTTCATCATCCTTACCTCCTACTGTTTCAGGAAGCCAGATCAAATTTAATGTGACAAACCTTAAACCGTATGCCAATACTTCATCTGAAATCACCTTCAGAATCAATGCACCTACAGACGCTTCAAGCCCTGTGAATATTGGTGATGTATTAAATTTCACGGCTGATATCAGTCCGATTTCCGGAGATATTAATCCTGACGATAACAACTTCAGCTACAAACAAACCGTGGTGGGTTCTTATGATCCTAATGATATTATATGTCTTGAAGGTAAAAATATTCCATTGCCAATGGTAGGAAAATATCTTCATTATATGGTTAATTTTGAAAATACAGGAACGGCATCGGCTACAAATATTGTCGTAGAAATGGATATTAATCCGGATGATTACGAAGTAGCCTCTTTACAGCTGCAAAATACTTCTCATCTTTCTTATACAAAAATGACAGGAAACAAAGCCGAATTTATCATGAAAGACATCAATCTTCAGGCGGGAGCTCATGGAAATTTACTTTTAAAAATAAAATCTAAAAATAACCTAGTTCTGGGAGATCGTGTCATTAATAAAGCCAATATCTATTTCGACTACAATTATCCGGTTATCACCAATGAGGCAATAACTACCATTGGTGAAAATGGCACACTTTCCACCTCAGACAATATCAATAACAGAAGTACGGCCACCATATTTCCAAATCCTACTAAAGGGGATGTCAACATCAATACTGATTCTAAGATTCTGTCTGTAGAAATATATGACGGCCAGGGAAGAATTATCCAGAAGCATGCAGGAATCAATTCGTTGAGTACAAAAATTGCGATCCGCAGTACAATTTCAGGAATATACATTTTCAAGATTATTACTGAAAAAGAAACTCTGATCAAAAAAGTAATCAAGAATTAATACAATCTATAAATGCAAAAAACCGGAACTCGATGTTCCGGTTTTTTTTACGACCCAGTTCTGGATTATATTTTTTCTCCGTTTACCCAGACTTCATATCCGATTTCTACATTCGGTTCTAAAGTCTTTGACACGGAACAATATTTTTCAAAAGATAATTCTGCAGCTTTTTGAGCTTTCTTTGGATCAATTTCTCCTTCCAAAAGGAACTTCACAGTAATTGATTTGAAAGGTTTAGCATCGTCTACCTGAATTCTCTCCCCTTCTACTTCTGCCTGAAAGCTTTTTATTTCCTGGCGTTGCTTCTTTAAAATGGAAACAACATCTATTCCGCTACATCCGGCTACTGCCATCAGAACGCTTTCCATTGGAGAAACTCCTTTTGCTCCCGGCTGAGAAGTATTGTCTAAAAGAATAGAATTCCCTTGGGAATTGGTACATTCAAATAAAAAGTCGTCGTTGATTCTGTTGAGTGTTATTTTCATTATTGCTTGTTGCTTGCTACAAAATTATAAAATTCCTCTCGCTTTTATCTCCAAATATTTATTGATAACGTCGATATTTAAATTTTCAGGAAGGGTATATACCGTATAAATCCCGTATTTCCTAAGCTCCTGAATAATCAGTTTCTTTTCAAACTCAAATTTTTCAGCTACAATTTCATCGTATATTTCCTGCATATTCTCAGGATTTTTGTTGGTTAAAGTTTGCAATTCCGAATTTTTAAAGAATACAACCACCAGCAAGTGATTTTTAGCGATACCACGAAGGTATTTCAACTGACGATTAAGCCCGTCCAATGTTTCAAAGTTGGTAAAAAGTAAAATCAGACTTCTTTGGTTGATTGAATATTTTACATCCTGATATAGTCGATTGAAATCACTTTCAAAAAAGTCGGTTTTAATATTATAAAGTGCTTCGGAAATTTTCTTCAGCTGTCCGGATTTGTTGTCTGCAGCGATTTTATTTTCAGCTTTTTTAGAAAAAGTCATCATCCCGGCCCGGTCACCTTTTCGTAAAATAATATGAGACAATGCCATTGCCGCATTAATCGAATAATCAAGCAGGCTTAATCCGTTGAAAGGCATCTTCATCGTTCTGCCCTTATCGATCAGCAGAAAAATACGTTGTGACTTCTCATCCTGAAACTGATTGACCATCAGTCGGTTTGCTTTCGAGGTTGCCTTCCAGTTGATCGTTCTGATATCGTCTCCGTGAACATACTCCTTGATCTGTTCAAATTCCATGGTATGACCAAGCTTTCTGATCTTTTTAATCCCACCCAGTAAAAACTCACTTTGAAGTGCCATCAATTCATATTTTCTAAGATGAATAAAAGACGGATACGAAGGCAGCATGGCATCTTTCTGGAAGCTAAATCTTTTAGAAACAAACCCAAGCGGTGATGAAGCATAAATATTTAAACTTCCGAAGTGATATTCGCCTCTTTCCTTAGGCTCTAATGTATATTGAAAGAAAGTATTGGCTCCGGCTTCAATAGACTTTTTAATTAAAAAATCTCTCTTTTGAAACTGAAACGGAATTTCATCAATAATTTTTGTATTGATCTTAAAATTGTAATTATTCTTAATATCAATTTTCACAAAGTTTTCATCGCCGTTAGAAAGTTTTTCCGGTAATATCCTTTGGGCCTGCAAGGCATTTTTTTGATTAAAAAGCAACAGATAATCTACCATAGCTGCAAGAAAACAGACCAATAACATGATGTGAGCAACCCACATCAGAACCGGGAAGAAAAATGCAAGCACATACAGGATTCCCACTCCGATGAGTGCAAAAAAGAAACGTGTATTGATGTATAAATTTTTCATGGGATTAAATTAAAGACTATTTTCTTAACCTTAGTCTCTGTTGTCTATCGGGGAATTTCTATTCCTTCTAAGATTTGACGGATAATTTCATCTGCTGTAAGCCCTTCCATCTCTCTTTCAGGAGAAACGATGACTCTGTGTCTCAGAACAGCATAGCTGGCTTCCTTGATATCTTCAGGAGTTACGAAATCACGACCTCTTAATGCCGCAAAAGCTTTCGATGCGGTGAGAAGGGCAAGCGAAGCTCTTGGTGAGGCACCCAGATATAAAAACTGGTTTTCTCTGGTGTTGATGATAATTTTTGCAATATATTCCATCAACTGGGCTTCCACAATGATTTCTTTTACCAAATGCTGGTAGCTTTTCAGTTGTTCTGACGTAATTACTTTTTGTACTCCTTCCGTTTTATCTTCTTTCTTGCTTTCGTGTTGATTTCTGATAATGGCAATTTCCTGCTCAAGGTTCGGATAACCTACATTAATCTTGAATAAGAAACGGTCTAACTGAGCCTCCGGAAGTCTGTAAGTTCCTTCATGTTCAATCGGGTTTTGAGTAGCAACCACTAAAAACGGTTCTTCCATTACATAACGAAAGCCATCCATGGTAATCTGCCTTTCTTCCATTACCTCAAATAATGCCGCCTGGGTTTTTGCCGGCGACCTGTTGATCTCATCAATCAATATAAAGTTGGAGAAGATGGGTCCTTTTTTAAATTCAAATTCTGAATTCTTCATGCTGAAAACCGATGTCCCCAAAATATCGGAAGGCATAAGATCCGGTGTAAACTGAATTCTGCTGAAACCAACATCAATGGTCTTTGCCAGTAATTTTGCTGTAATCGTTTTTGCCACTCCCGGAACACCTTCAATTAAAACGTGACCGTTGGACAAAAGTGCTGCCAGAAGATGATCAATCATGTTCTCCTGTCCTACAATTACTTTTGCTATCTCAGCTTTTACTCTTTCAAGACTCGCCCGAAGTTCAATCATATCAATTCTTGACTGAAATTGTTCTTCCTGTTTATTAAGGTTGATGGAGCTTTGGTCTTCTATATTTGAGTTCTCAGGGTTTTCCATAATTTTTATTTTTGGCTAAATGGTACTTCGTCGTCTTGGGGCTTAATAGGGCTTCGTCCTATCTTGAGCTAAATCGTCCCGTTGGGACTCTTTTATTTTAATATATCGTCAAGGAGTTTATTTATTCTTGCAAGGTCTTCCTTCATGACACTGGCATATGGATCCTGTGCTCTCTTAATGAGGTCGATTGCTTCTACAATCATTTCCATAGGCTTTCCTGTTTTCAATTGTAATTTTTTGGCAAATTCCGTATCCAGTTCTTTGGTATCAATGAGGAGATCTATCCTTACTTTATTTAGAAAATACTGAGCTTTTTTTGCCATCATATCATGAAAATCTCCTTCCTGAAGATAAAGATTTCCTATGCTTTTCACAAAGTCCAGTGAAGTATTCCGCAAAGGTTCTATCACCGCAACGATCCTTTGTTTTCTTTTAGCATTAAAGAAAATAAACAGGACAAGCCCTCCCAGAAAGATCCACCAGGCATATTTCAGAGCCGGGTTTGCCAATACAAATCTCATAAAGAAACGGGAGGTCTTTGAATTACTTTTCACAAACCAAAGTGTTTCCCTATCCGGAAGATACGAAAAAACATCCTGTGCATATTTTATACTTCCCGGTTTCAGGAGGTAATAATTAGTAAGGAAAAGAGGCTCGCTATGAGCATAGATAGTCCCCTTTCCAAATTTCACTTTAATAAAATTTGCCTGATCGGAGTTCTTCTTTTCTACAGTCTTTCCTAATATTTCAACATTAGGTTTGATGAATGAAAAACCTCTTCCTGACGGAAATTTATCTAATTTAATAAAATCATTCTGGTATTTATTATCGGTAAGTTTCAATACATTTTCGTCTTCAAATGAGATTTCGGAGTCATAATATCCAATACTATCTGAAATATCTTTAGGCATACGGCTTACCATAAGCATGGCATCAGAACCTTTTGAAACCTGATCGAGAATCTTCTTCCATGATTCTTTATCGATATCATTTTCAATGACAATAATATTGTGTGGTTCCTTTTTAAACTGATTGTAATATTCGTAAGGTACCTGGTCAACTTTTTTCAGTTTATTTTTAAACAGATCTTTCGCTTCATGACTAAAAACGTACAGGCCAAAAGGTGATTTCTCATTAATATCAAAATTTTTGCGCCAGTCTGTGGTTTCTTTTTTGTTAACTTCAAGCAACGCCAGAATAACCATCACAATGATGAAAATTACAGCATATATTTTGAAAGTTTTATTCATGGTTAGTTGGATTATGGTTTAAAGGTCTGAAACTGATTTTTGAATTTCTGATAGCTTGGTTCGTCTATCTCGAATTCTCCGTACCAGACATACTCAAAGATGTATGATAACTCTGAAAATTCATTTTTAAGATGTGGAACCTTGAGTTCTGTGACGTAGTCCTTATTTGTTTTTTCGGGATTCCAGGTGATGATCTTTTTATCGCTTAATTTTTTCAGAACAAATAAAAACTGGTAACGGACCGCTGAACGATAATCTCCGCTGTGTTCAAATTTTGCAATACTTTCAGGAAAATTAATTTCATGAATATTTTCATGCAGTTCCTGTACGTTAAGATCCAGCTTTCTATTCTTTTTACCAAAAATAAAGTTTCCGTCTTTTCCAAGCACATACTTTATTACGAAATAAAGCAAAAATCCTACAAGAATGATAGCGAATAAACGAACAAGACTTGTCGTAAGCTCCGCAGATTTCGTAAAGACCGTTTCACCGAAAATTCCCCGTAAAACATTCTTTATTTTTTTAAATAATTTCTGCCAGAAAGATTCTCTTGGTTTTGATTCTGAATAATCAAATTCGTTGCCTTTGTATCTGGAAGGTACATTTTCTTTAAATGTTTTAGGATACACCGTATTTTCAGAAACAGGTTTTTGCTTCAATACAGAATCTGCCGGCAGCATATTGCGGTAATGCCCTGAAGTATATAATGAATCCTGCAAATCATTCATAGGAGTACCATCCTGAGCCCATACGGATCCAAAAGAAAAAATACATAATATGAAAAACAGAATCTTATTCATTGATTCCAATAGTGTCTATTTCGGCAAGTTCTACCTTCTGGTGTAAATCTGTTCTGCTGTCATAATACATTAATCCGGCATTTACATACATCAGATTCGAAAGGAAGAATGAAAGAATCATTGAGATTCCGTAGATTACAAACATCATAATTCCCATGGTTCCGGTAAAAGGGTTCTCTTCAAAACTACCATCCGGAGTAGAAGTAAGAATGGAGCCATAAAAAAATATCATCGGGATAAATGTGAAAATTGAAGTCGCAATATAAATAATGATAAACATCACAAATGAAGATGCCCAGTACTTCCAGTACGGAGACTTTTCACTTCCATTCCGGTAAGAAAACTGTGAACGGATAGAATAGCTTAAGCTTTCAAGAAATCCTCTTGTTGAATTAAAATAATCGTACATCAAAAATGTAGTCACATTGAAGATGGTAGGGTAAACAAGCAGTATTAAGAAAAAGCCGATGATAATAAGCACCAGCACATAGGAGAAACCTACGACCAATAAAACCATCGGTGCCACAATGAAAATCATTCCCAGACATAACTTCCCTATTCTGCCTGCATTTTTTTTAAAATCATCCAGAATTTCATCGGTATTTACTTTTTCTGCACCTTGTGCGATCCTTTTCAAATAAAAAACAGGATATAAATAATTGATGATTGCAATAAGTAATAGTAGAACAAACATCAGCACTGATACTACCACAAGCACTCCGGCATTGTCAGAAAAGTATCTTTCAAAATAATAAGTCTCACCACTTACATTCGACCCCACAAGCTGTCCGAAGATCTCTCTGAATCCAAAAATAACCACTACAGTCGCAAGGATCAACAGCAAGCCATTAATCAGAATATAATTTTTAAAGTAATTCTTTCCGTATAATTTGAAGAAATTGAAACTATCACCGATGAAAGTCCCAAAATCTCTTTTTTTATAAAATTGTATCATTGATGTTCTTATTAGTTTTTTTATAGACAATAGTTGGATATACAAAATAGTAAAATCCTATGATGGCAAGTGAAGAGATAATAATAGCCAGGTTCAGACCCAAAGGCATTTTTAATGCATGCCTGGTTACATATCCTTCAATAATTCCGGCACAAATCGTAAAAGGAACGGTGCTGAGAAATATTTTAAATGAATCCTGAAAACCTTTTTTAAAAGAATTAAATCTTGAAAATGTCTTCGGAAAAAGAATAGATGCCCCCAGAATCAATCCACACATGGCTTCCACCACCATTGAGAAAATTTCAAAAACCCCGTGAAGCCATATTCCTCTTGCACTGTCTTTCAATGCTCCGTAGTCATAGAAAAAATATTGAAAAGATCCCAACATCACACTATTGGAAAGAAGTGCAAACAAAGTTCCTACTCCCCCGGCAATTCCATAAATGTATAATTTTGCTCCTACCTGAATGTTATTGAAAATAATTCCGATTGTGCTTCCCCAGGTGCTTCCACTTTGATAAATCCCGACAGCATTTTTATTTTTAATGTTCTCAATCGTTTGGTTTACATAATCCTCTCCAAGGATAATATTCGCAAAATCTTTATCATAGATCGCTGAAAGAACTCCTATCGAAGTAAATAAAATAAAAAAAAGAAATGCATACATCAGATACCGTCGATACTGATACACCAGCAATGGAACCTCTGTTTTGAAAAAATAGATCAGCCTGTTTTCTTCTATTCTTTTAGTTTTATAAATCTTCTGAAAAATCTGAGAAGAAAGATGATTCAAATAAACAGTCGTATTACTTTTGGGGTAATACGTCTGGGCAAAAGAAAGATCGTTGATCAAGTTAATATACAATGAAGACAGGTCATCAGGATTTTTTTTAACTTTCCCTTCAATAACCTGTTCTATTCCCAACCATTTTTCTTTATTTTGTTTAATGAAATAAACTTCTCTCATAATTGTAAAGGCTAAAATAATAAAAAATATGTCTCAAATTGCGATAAATACTTCACAAAATGTAAATATTAGCTTTAATATTGCCGGCGTAGGAGAAAGAATGCTTGCATTTATCATTGATCTTCTGATCAGGGTTGCCTATGTCATAATCGTACTCTATCTGTTTTTTAATATTTTCGACTTAGGATATATATTAGACGGACTGGATCAATGGTCTATGATGGCAGTATACATTGTTTTGACTTTCCCGATTTACATTTACCCCGTTGTTCTTGAAAGTTTGATGGAAGGACAAACGCCCGGAAAAAGACTCATGAAAATCAGAGTCGTAAAGATTGATGGCTATCAGGCGAGTTTCGGGGATTATATGATCCGGTGGGTTTTCAGGATTATTGACATCTCTTTTGCCGGATTAGTAGGATTAATTTCAATGATTATATCTAAAAATAATCAACGTTTGGGAGACATCGCATCAGGTACGGCGGTCATTTCTCTGAAGAATAATATTAATATTTCTCACACGATTTTAGAAAATATTCACCAGGATTATGTGCCGTCTTTTCCACAAGTTATTGCGTTAAGTGATAATGACATGAGAATTATTAAAGACAATTATACAAAAGCACTAAAAATTGATGATCGTCAAATTATCAGTAAACTTTCAGATAAAATCAAAAACATCCTTAAACTCGAAATAGATGCAACGAAAATGACGGAAAGGCAATTTATTAATGTGATCATTAAAGATTACAACTACTACACAGGAAAAGACAATTAATAGTCAATATTGCTGCGAAAGTAAA
This sequence comes from Chryseobacterium lactis, assembly GCF_003815875.1. NCBI lineage: Bacteria > Pseudomonadati > Bacteroidota > Flavobacteriia > Flavobacteriales > Weeksellaceae > Chryseobacterium > Chryseobacterium lactis. Next base: position 1,888,435 of record NZ_CP033924.1, on the reverse strand, counting down.
TTTTAAAACAAAAAAAATTTCAAACCGTCCTCATTACTTCATTACTCATTACTCATTACTCATTACTTATAATCAAAGGTCGGTGTAATTTTTGTATCTTTAATAACAGTAAAGTCTTGAATTATGAAATTTGAAAACAATAAATCCGGAAACGGCGGAGTTCTTACACTGAACAATGAAATAAAAGAAGTTGGAAGATTAACCTACACTATTTTCCCTGAAGACCACAAATTCATCATTTCTTTTGTATTGGTACATCCGGAATTTGAAGGAAGAGGAATGGGAAAATTTCTGGTAGAAGAAGCCATAAAATTTGCCAGAGAAAATAACTGGAAGGTGTATCCTCATTGTTCTTATGCCAGATCTGTGATGATGAGAATGAGTGATGTAGATGATATTTTTTTAAAAAACTAGTACTTCATTCAAAAGTATCTCTTCAATATCATTAGGATAATCGACTTTTAAATGATGATCTGAAGCCACCCACTCCATAATTTCCTGTAGATTTAAAACTTTAGAATTTGGGATTCCCATTTTATCTAAAGCACAGGCATTACATTCCTGTTCATATTGATTATGAATGGGAATGACAAATAGTTTTTTATCCATGAAAAGCGCCTCAGCAGGAGTTTCAAAACCGGCATTGCATAAAATGCCTTCACATCCTTCAAAATATTTCAGGTATTGAATCTCATCGATAGGAAAAACTTCTACATTCTTTACTTTCACCTGTACCTTGCTGTATTTTGAGAATACTTTCCACTCCACAGGAATCTTTCTTAAAACCTTAATGATATTCTCATCTGCAAAGCTCGGAAGATATACAAGATAATATCCTTTCTTATACGGATTAAGATTTCTTATTTTTTTTCTGATCACCGGCTTTTTGATCTGTGGATGATAATTTTCGAAATGAAAACCAATCTTTCTCTCACTGGGAACATAATATTTTAAAATCAGTTCTCCCAGAAAATCTTTACTTTTAGGTTTTGGTGTTTCGGCAAAACTCATGGAAGCCTGATGACTAAGCTCTATCATCGGCAGATCCTTCATTTTCGATGCCCAGCCCGTCAAAGGTTCATAATCATTGATAATTAAATCATACTTTGAAAGCTCAAGATTTTTTATCGTTTGTACAGCTTCAAGAAACTTATTCTCTGTAAACGTTTTACGATAGGATAAACCGCCTGTTTTGTTATAAAGCAGAGAAATACCCTTATATTGAAAATTAATATCGAAATCAGCCTTTAATTGCGATTGATGTCCGCTGATCAAAGTATCAACCGAAGCATATTTTTTAAGAATGGGAATTATTTCCTGCGCCCGGGCAACATGTCCGTTCCCGGTACCCTGAAATGCATATAGGATTTTCATTTAGGTAAAGTTAGTTACAATTTTTAAAAGTGCAGAGCTATCCATTTCCTGAATATCTTCTGCTTCGTCATCCTGCAATAAGTGCTTATGCTCATCGTAATAAAAAATCTTCCATTGCTGATCATGATACTCCAATGCAGAAAGATTTTCGATCCAGTCGCCGGAATTCAGATAAGTACATAAACCTTTTTTATTAACTACCTCCCGGATTTGTGGTTGATGAATATGCCCACAAACTACATAATCGTATTGATTATCGATTGCAAGTTCGGATGCTGTTAATTCAAAATCGCCTATATATTTTACCGCTTTTTTCACATTGTTTTTGATCTTTTTCGAAAAAGAGTATTTCTCTTTCCCCATTTTCTCCAAAAACCAGTTAACAACATTATTAATGATGATTAATAGATCATATCCTTTCCCTCCTAATTTGGCAATCCATTTAGAATGCTGTACTGATGCGTCGAAAACATCTCCATGAAAGATCCAGGTTTTCTTCTGATCAATAGTCAGACAGATTTTATTACAGACCTTAAGTTTACCCAATTCAAAGTCGGTAAACTTACGGAACATTTCATCATGGTTTCCTGTAATGTAATAAACATCCGCATTTTTAGTAGCGAATGAAAGAATTTTCCTGATTACCTTCAAGTGAGGTTTAGGGAAGTAAGACTTTTTGAACTGCCAGATATCAATAATATCTCCATTCAAAACTAAAGTTTTAGGCTGAATAGAATTGAGATATCTCAGCAATTCTTTAGCCTTACATCCATAAGTTCCCAAATGAACATCCGATATGACAACTAATTCAACGTTTCTTTTCATCCGTATATTTTTCAGCTAATTTTAATTCGCCGGATGGAATGCTATAGTATATTTCTATCTTTTAAAAAAATACCAAGGCGTTTCATCGTTTTATACAAAGAAACTAATTGAAAGTTAACTGTATGTGAATGCTATATTATTTTTTACAAAGAGTCCATCAGCTCTTCAGTAATCTCCATATTATGGTAGACGTTCTGAACATCATCGTCTTCTTCAAAACGCTCAAGCATTTTCATATTAGCTTTGAACTGTTCCGCAGTTACTTCTTTTGTATTATTAGGAATTCTTTGCAATTCTGCACTTTTTGCTTCAATACCAAGTTCATCCAATTTATGAGATAAAGAACCAAAATCTTCAAAAGCAGTAGTAATCATTACTTCATCTTCATCCTTTTCTACATCTTCCGCTCCACCATCAATCATTTCCATTTCGAAATCATCCCAATCCATTTTGATTTGAGCTAAATCAAGGGTGAAAATTCCTTTTCTGTCAAAGATAAATGCAAGCTCTCCGTTCTTTCCAAGATTACCATCAAACTTATTGAAAACAGCTCTTACGTTGGCCACGGTTCTTGTTGTATTGTTTGTAGTACATTCTACAAAGAAAGCAACACCACCTTGTCCGTATCCTTCGTAAGCGATTTCTTCATAATTTTCAGCATCAGCTCCACTAGCTTTTTTAATAGCTCTTTCAACATTGTCTTTAGGCATGTTGGCTCCTTTGGCATTCTGAATACATCTTCTTAGTGCCGGGTTAGATTCAGGATCAGTACCACCGGCTTTTACTGCCAGTGCAATATCTTTTCCTATTTTGGAGAATGTTTTGGCCATTTTATCCCATCTGGCCATTTTAGAAGCTTTTCTATATTCAAATGCTCTTCCCATTTTAATTTTAAATTTTCAACAAAATTAACTAAAAGTCAACAAAAAAAAAATACCTCCAATAAAATTGGAGGTATTCATTATTTAGAAAAATTAATTATTTTTTCTTTTTAGCAGCAGCTTTTTTCTTAGCTGGAGCTTTTTTAGTAGCTTTCTTCTTAGCTGTCGCTTTCTTAACTGGAGCATCAGCATAGTCTTTCTTAGCCATTGCAGTCCATTCAGATTCGTTTTCGATAGCTTTTACAACTACTTTTCTGTCAGCTTGTCTTTCAGCATCAGTAGCCGTTGCAGGAACTGTAGCTTTAGCTTTACCAACTCCTACAGACTTAAGTGCGTTCGCATCTACACCTCTAGCATCTAAAGCAGCAACTACAGAAGCAGCTCTTTCTCTAGATAATTTCAAGTTGTAAACTTCAGAACCTTTAGCATCTGTTCTACCTTCTAATAGATAGTGACCTCCATCTTTCTTAATGATTTCAGCAGCTCTATCTAATGCTGGTTTAGACTCAGCTTTGATTGACGCTTTGTTGAAGTCAAAGAATACACTTCTGAATGTTGTTTCAACTTCTTCAGCAGTTTTTGTCTTAGGCTTAGGACATCCGTTGTATTCTGGAAGACCTGGAACAGTAGGACAAGCATCATCTTTATCTAAGATACCGTCACCGTCTGTATCTGGCCAAGGACAACCATTGTTTTCAGCAGGACCTGCTACTGTAGGACAAGCATCATCTTTGTCGATAACACCATCACCATCTGTATCTGGCCAAGGACAACCGTTGTTTTCAACTGGACCAGCTACGTCTGGACATTGATCGTCTTTATCTGGAACACCATCTCCGTCTGTATCAGGACATCCTTGGAATTCTGGTAAACCTGGAGTATCTGGACAAAGGTCATCTTTATCTAGGATACCATCTTTATCTCTGTCTCTGTTTCCGAATCTAAATAAGATAGATGCAGAAGCTTGCCAGAAGTTAGCAACTGTAGATTTATCACCTGGAGTTGATACGTAATCTCCTTGGATACCAAGACCGAAGTTCTTAGTTACCCAGAAGTTAGCACCAGCACCTGTAGCTACAGTAAAGTGGTTAGCTTTACCGTTTTCGTTACCATCCTTACCGTTTGGTACGTTTTCGATTGGGTTACCATTAGCATCAACAGATGTTCTAGGGAAAGTAAGTGCAGTATAGTCATGTCTTAAGTAGTTAGCACCAACTCTTAAATATGGATCAAACCAAGATTCTTCGTTCCATAAAAGACCTGCTCCGTGAGCCTGGAAACCTAGACCTGTCATTAGGAAAAATTCTTTCCCCATGTTGAATCTTTTGTTTTCAACATTTCCAACAGAAGTTTGCCAGTCGATTACTAAACCTTTACCAACGTTTCTAGCAACTGTTAACTTAGATAATGGAGGTGTAATAGAGAAGTTGTTCATATTGAACATACTCTTCGTTAAATTTTTCGCAGAGAACGTGTTACCGAAGCTATTTCTAGCCGCTACGTGGTTTTCTGCATGAGCACCAACTCCGATTAACCACGGATTGTTGGTCGTCTGCGCGAAAACAGTAGAAGCGACAGTAAGCGCCAATGCTGAAATTCCTAATTTTAGATTTTTCATAGAATTAAATGATTAAATAATTGATAATGCAAAATAAATATAATTTTTCTTTATATACAAAGTTTTTCAAATGATTTTTAACTTTTCTTTAATATTCTGTCCAGGTTCCGTTTATTTTCTCTATCTTTAATCACCTCTCTTTTATCGTAGAGTTTTTTCCCTCTACCAAGCGCTATCAGCACTTTTGCTTTACCTCGATCGGTGATATATAATTTTAAAGGTATAATTGTGTTCCCGGCATCCTTTAACTTTTTTTCAAGTTTCTGTAATTCTTTTTTGTGCAACAGCAATTTCCGTTCCCTTTTTGTCTTATGATTGTAAAAAGTGCCCAATTTGTACTCATCAATCATCATATTAATGATGTATAATTCCCCATCAATAAACTGACAGAACGATTCTGTGATCGATGCTTTAGAAGAACGTAAAGATTTTATCTCTGTACCTGTTAAAACCATTCCCGCCTCATATTCTTCAAGAATTTCGTATTCAAAACGGGCTCTCCTATTTAATATATTAACTGTTTTTTCAATCTTCATCATTTTAGAATTTCGTTAATGAAATATATAAAAAATACCATACATTTAAAAACTTGACTATTATATTATTACAAAATACCCAAATTCTTTTCGTATTTTTGCGCCAAATTTACAAAACTATATGTTAACAGTATCTAACTTATCTTTACAATTCGGGAAAAGAATTCTTTTTGACGAGGTAAATATTATGTTTACCAAGGGAAACTGCTACGGAATCATCGGAGCAAACGGTGCGGGAAAGTCTACATTCCTTAAAATATTAACAGGAAAGCAGGATCCAACGACAGGAAATGTATCTCTTGAACCAGGAAAAAGAATGTCGGTTTTGGAGCAGGATCACTTTGCCTATGATCAGTTTACTGTTCTTGAAGCGGTTTTGAGAGGAAACAAAAAATTATACGAGATAAAAGAGGAAATGGATGCGTTATACGCAAAAGAAGATTTCTCTGATGAAGACGGAATTAAAGCAGGTGAACTAGGTGTAGTCTATGATGAAATGGGAGGATGGACTGCAGAATCTGATGCACAGACTATGCTTTCTAACGTAGGTATTTCTGATGATATGCATTGGCAATTAATGGGTGAACTTGAGAATAAGGACAAAGTAAAAGTTCTTTTGGCTCAGGCACTTTTCGGTAATCCTGATGTATTGATTCTGGATGAGCCTACCAATGACCTGGACATTGAAACAATTTCATGGTTAGAAGATTTTCTTGCTGATTATGAAAACACGGTAATCGTGGTATCTCACGACCGTCACTTCCTGGACACGGTTTGTACGCACATCGGTGACCTTGATTATTCTAAGCTTAATCTTTATACAGGTAACTACTCTTTCTGGTATCAGGCATCTCAGCTGGCAACAAGACAAAGAGCTCAGGCCAATAAGAAAGCTGAAGAGAAGAAAAAAGAACTTCAGGACTTTATTGCCCGTTTCAGTTCTAACGTAGCAAAAGCTAAACAGGCTACTGCAAGAAAGAAAATGATCGATAAATTAAATATCGATGATATTAAACCATCTTCAAGAAGATATCCGGCTATTATTTTCGAAATGGAAAGAGAAGCAGGAGATCAGATTTTAGATGTAAAAGGTCTTGAAAAAACGAAAGACGGCGAATTATTATTCTCGAACATAGATTTAAATCTTAAAAAAGGAGATAAAGTAGCTGTACTTTCTAAAAGCTCTTTGGCTATTACAGAATTTTTTGAAATCTTGGCAGGAAATGTTCAGGCTGATAAAGGAACTGTTGCCTGGGGTGTTACTACCAACCAGTCCCACATGCCTTTGGACAACACCAATTTCTTCCAGGAAGACTTAAGTCTGGTTGATTGGTTAAGACAATTCACTAAAAATGATGAAGAGCGTCACGAAGAATTCGTAAGAGGATTCTTAGGTAGAATGCTTTTCTCCGGTGATGAAGCTTTGAAATCTTGTAAAGTACTTTCAGGAGGTGAAAAAATGAGATGTATGTTCAGTAGAATGATGCTTCAAAAAGCAAACGTCCTTTTATTAGATGAGCCTACCAATCACTTAGACCTTGAGAGTATTACAACATTGAACAACTCTTTATCTAACTTTAAAGGAAATCTTTTATTGTCTTCTCATGACCACGAAATGCTATCAACGGTCTGTAACAGAATCATCGAATTAACTCCTAACGGAATTATCGACAGAGAAATGACTTATGACGAATACCTTGCAGATAAAAAGATAAAAGAATTAAGAGAAAAAATGTACTCTTAATCTGAGATCCTCATACAATATAAAAATACCTCAAAGCAGCGCTCTGAGGTATTTTTGTTTAAACAATAAATAAAATAATTATTTTGTAAGCTTCGAAGTCGGAAGAGTTATCGCTCCAGGATCTTTCCATAATCCGTCTTTTTCAGCCTTCTTTTTGATTGCCTGAGCTCTTTTTTCGCTGTCAGGATGTGAATTGAACATTTTTTCAAAATTGGTCTGTGTACTTCCTTCTGAAAGTAAAGCCAGTTTTTTGAAAGCAGTATATGCTCCTACCACATCATATTTATTCGCTTTCATGAAATCATATGAATATGTATCTGCTTCAGACTCCTGTTTCTTACTGTGAGAAGCGTCCAGAAAGGCATTAGCCATTTTTCCGACCTGACTTTCATTAAGGGTAGCTACTGCAGAAGAAGCAGAGGACGCAGCATCCAAAGCTGCTGCTTTCAGATAGGCAGATTTCATTGCATCTTTTGTATCCTGATTTTTAACGTGACCGATCTCGTGACCAATTACAGCCAACAATTCATTATCCGTCATGATGTCCATCAAAGAGGAAAATACTCTTACACTTCCATCAGCACAAGCAAAAGCGTTGATATCTTTTACTTTATAGACTTTATAATTCAAATTAAGACCATCCTGAGATTTGTGATTCCCAAATAGTTTATTTAATCTTACTGTATAAGGATCTTTGGCACCTGCAACGGTATTATTTTTATCCATCCAATCTACTGATTCTTTGGATAATTTAATAGCATCTTCGTTGGTGAATGATAAAGCTTTTGCTCCATTAGAAACAATTCCGGCAGCTTTTCCGAGATTAATTTTTTGTGCATTAATTGAATGCATTGCCCCTAGAAACATCAGGCATAGAGTAATTTTTTTCATAGTCATTTAAATTTGGACAGCGAAGATAGCCATTTTTTAACAATTATAAAGTCAAAACTTCACTCCTCATCTTTTCACAATGCTATTTTTTTTCCCTATTTTTGTGAAATGAGTCAAAAATGGATTTATAAGCCGGAGCCCGATGAGGAAGTTGTGGACAGATTAAGTTCGTCACTTGGTTTTGGTACTTTTGAATCTAAACTTCTCGTTCTGCGGGGAATTGACAATTATCAAAAGGCCAGAGAATTCTTCAAACCTAACCTTACCGATATCCATAGCCCGTTTTTAATGGCAGATATGCAAAAAGCTGTTGAGCGGATTGCAACTGCAATTGAGAACGGTGAAAAAATATTGGTATATGGTGACTATGATGTAGATGGAACTACAGCTGTGGCTCTCATGTACCTGTATCTCAGCAAAATTGTTGAGAAAAAATACTTGGATTACTACATCCCAGATAGAAATTCTGAAGGATATGGAATTTCAACTGAAGGAATTGATTTTGCCAAAGAAAATGGTTTTTCATTAATCATTGCTCTGGATTGTGGAATCAAGGCTCTTGATATGATAAGCTATGCCTCCAGCCTGGAAATAGATTTCATTATTTGTGACCATCACCTTCCCGGTGAAGAAATTCCCGATGCGGTTGCAGTTCTCGATCCTAAGAGAAACGACTGCCGGTATCCTTTTAAAGAACTATCCGGATGTGGTGTAGGCTTTAAACTTTGCCAGGGATTAAACACGATCTATAAAATTCCTGAAGCTGAATTATTTGAGCTGACGGATCTTCTTGCCATCTCTATTGCTGCCGATATCGTTTCGATGACCGGAGAAAACAGAGTTTTGGCAAAAATGGGATTAAAAATCCTGAGAAAGACGAGAAATATGGGATTGAGACTATTAATTCCCGAGGATAAGCTTTCTCATTTTGAAATTTCAAATATTGTTTTTGAAATTGCCCCAAAAATCAATGCTGCCGGAAGAATATCTCAAGGTAAAGCAGCGGTGGAACTTATGGTTTCCGACAATCTGAAACATGCGAACCAGATTGTTAATGATATCATGAATCTCAATGATGAAAGGCGTGAGCTGGATATGAATTCCACTCTTTCTGCCCTGAATCAAATTATAGAATCTCAGCAGGAAACAAAACATACCACTATTGTTTATCATCCTGAATGGAATAAGGGTGTAATTGGTATTGTTGCTTCCAGACTTATTGAAACTTACTATAAACCTACTCTGGTATTTACTGATGGTAACAACGGAGAAATGGTTGCTTCTGCACGGTCTGTTTCTGATTTTGATGTGCACGAAGCTCTTGATATGTGTTCAGAGTACTTCCTTAAATTCGGAGGACATCATGCTGCTGCAGGACTTTCTATGGAAAAGGAAAAGTTTGCGGCATTCAAGGAAAAATTTGAGAAAATTGTTTCTGAAAAAATCCAGGACCATCAGAAAGAACCTTCCATCTCTATTGATACGGAAATTAAGGTTGATGAAATAAACAGAGAGTTTATTAACTTCCACAGGAAATTAGCTCCTTTTGGTCCTCATAATATGAAACCTATTTTTACATTAACGAATCAAAGACTTTCCGGGTATGTGAAAACAATGGGTAAAGATAATAATCACCTGAAGTTTTATATTAAACAGGAATCTACAGGACGAAATATTGAATGTGTAGGCTTTAAACTCGGGCAATTTGTTGATGATTTCAAAAACAAAAGTTTCGATCTTGCTTTCACTTTAGAAGAAAATCACTGGAAAGGTAATGTAACCCACTATCTTAATATCAAGGATGTGCAGTTTAGAGATTAACTGCAGCTTTCTATTACCTACGATCTCAACAAATGAAAAAAATCGGTTTATTTTTCGGATCATTCAATCCTATACATATCGGACATCTTATTCTGGCTAATTATATTCTGGAAAATTCAGATATGGATGAATTGTGGTTTGTGGTGAGCCCACAAAATCCATTTAAGGACAAAAAATCTTTATTGAACGATCACAACAGGCTTGATATGGTTCAGCTTGCTGTAAAAAACTATCCGAATATGAGAGCTTCCAATGTAGAGTTCTCTCTTCCGAAGCCCAGCTATACTATCGATACCCTTACTTATCTTCATGAAAAGCATCCTGATTATTCTTTCAGTCTGATCATGGGAGAAGATAACCTGAACAGCCTTCATAAGTGGAAAAATTCTGATATTCTTATTAAAAATCATCACATTATTGTCTATCCAAGAGTGTTTGACGGAGAGAAGAAAGATTCGGAATATCTGCAGCACGAAAATATCTCTTTAATAAAAGCTCCTGTCATAGAACTTTCTGCCACAGAAATTCGAAATATGGTAAAAGATGGCAAAAACGTAAGGCCAATGTTGCCTCCTGAAGTCTTCGAATATTTGGACGGAAGCAGTTTTTATAAGTAATTTTGCAATCAGAGATTAGAAGCCAGAAGTTAGAGAAGAACTCTTACCTTTTAATCCTCAACTTATCCGTAAAGAAATGAACTTCATCGAAAAATTTTTCACAAAGTATCCTGAGGAGAAAATCATCAAATGGTTTAAGCAGATCTGCGTTGCAGAAGCAATTACCTGTTTCCTGCTTTACGGGATTGCGATGATCTGGAAAAGATATGATGATGAAGGTCTTCTTCCTACTATTTTCATTATTGTGGTTGGTAACATCCACGGTTTATTCTTTACCCTGTATCTTCTATTTTGTGTCCCTGCCAGAAAAATTTTCAAATGGGATGATGAAGATTTTGTATTCGCTCTACTAGCAGCATTTTTTCCTTTTGCAACCATCTGGGTGGAGAAAAAACTAGCCCGTTTCGACAGGGAATAATTTTCTTTTTTAATAAAATTTCAGTTTTCGCTGTAACAAAATTATTGTTACAGTTGTCTTATTGTACAGAAAGGTCAAGCAATCAAAATTTTTATTTAAATTTTTATCAACTGATAATCAATCAGTTAAACTGATGTAAAAATATTTTTAAGTACTTTGTATTGCATAATACTAAATTAATTATATATCTTTGTAATGTTAAATAACTAATCATACAAGCTATTAACAAATAAAAAATAATGATCATGAAAACTCAAATTCTAATAGCAGCCCTTTTTTTCAGTGGATTCGTTACTGCACAGCAGAAAAAAGATAGTCTTAAAGTGAATACAATTGAAGCCGTAAATATCAAGAAGCAGGTTTTCAAAAAACAAGGTGACCGCTTAATCTATGATGTAGCTTCATCTCCGATAGCTAAAGGAACCAATACTTTTAATCTTTTAAAACAAACTCCGATGATCTCCAGTATTGACGGAAAAACATTAAAGATTCTTGGAAAATCGGATGCTATAATTTACATCAACAATAAAAAAACAAATATGGATTCTGAGGCATTGATCGAAATGCTGAAGTCTACTCCCTCTGAAGATATTCAGAAAATTGAAGTTATTACTGTTCCCGGAAGTGAATTCCAGGTTGAATCTACTGAAGGAGTGATCAATATTGTGATGAAGAAGAGTAAAAATAACGGTTACAACGGAACGATTAAAATGCAGAATGAACAGGGATATTACAACAATCCAAATGCAGGAGCCTCGTTTAATTTCAGACAGGGAAAGTGGTCCGGAAATTCTAATTTCAGAACCGGAAGCTGGACAGAGAGACAGAAATACTCTTTATCGAACGGAGATCCTACTTTTAGAAATGAATCTTACGGATTCAATAATGATCCAAACAATAACTATGGCGGAGGGTTTAATGTTGATTACGAGATCAGTAAAAAGCAGAGTCTGGGATTCTCTTATAACATGAGATACAACAAGAGTTTCAACTCTATCCTTGACATCACAAACTGGCAAAATGGAATTTTAACAAACAGAACTGTTAATAACGAAGATGCCCAGACAAGAAACCATTCGTTTAATTTAAACTATGAAATCAAAACAGATTCTCTGGGTAGTAAGCTTACTTCTAATGTTTCATATTTGTGGTTCAACAGAAATAAAGTAAGCTTCAACGAAAGTTTTCCTTTAACTAATGATACGATCAATAAATATTCTGCCCTTCACCAATCTGTTCCACAAATCATTAACAACTACGCAGCCAATATTGATTATCTGAAGAAAACAGCAAAAGGAGCTACATGGTTAATGGGGATCAGCTACAACCATACCAATACAGACAATGATACCAGACAGGATAAGCTACAAAGCGGGGAATTTGTTCCGGACTCAAAACAAACCAATCATTTTATATACAAGGAAAGTATTTTAGGGATTTACCTCAACTACGAAAGAAAGTTAACGGAGAAAATATCAGGAAAAGCCGGCGCCCGTTATGAAATGACCAGAAGTACCGGAGACATTGTTGACAAAACAGGTTTTGAAAGAAATTATAATAATCTGTTACCTTATTTGAACCTTAACTATGCTATTAATTCTGACCATAATCTAAGTTATACTTTTTCCAGCAGAATCAGAAGACCAAGATTTTGGGAGTTAAATCCTTCAAGAACATACTTCACCCCTACCAATTATACGCAGAACAATCCTTTCATATTGGCTTCTAAGTTTTATAATCAGGAACTTAATTATATGTACAAAAATGCATACTATGCCAATCTTAGCTTTACTATGGTAGAAGATGCCTCTGCTTCTGATATGCTTCCCTTACAAGGAAAGTCAACAGGACCAAAAGTGGATGAAAATGGAAATTTCATATATGATGCTGATGGTAATATGATTATGGAAACAACAAAATTCCTGAGATACATCAGAACCAATTATGGTAAAAACAGAGAACTTAACTTAACTCTTGGGATGAACAAGTCCTGGTTTAAGGAAATCTGGACTACAAATTATTCTGTTAATTTAAAATATTCAATCTACAAAGGTGCTGTAACGGAAGATCCTACTTCCAGACCCGGTCCGTTTGAAACTGAGGAACTGGAGCCCTATATTATTGATGTTAAAAATTACAATATGTCTCTTACCCTTAATAATGTTGTACGCCTTTCTTCTAAAAAGGACTGGTACTTAGGTGTAAATTACTTTTTCGCCAGTAGAGAAGCAATGGAAGGAGGAGTCGTGGGTGTAAGACAAAGTCTGGACATCAACCTGAAAAAAATTATTGGAGACTGGACTATTCTGGCTGAAGTAAATGATTTATTTAATCAAGGTTTTTACAGAGTTGAAGGAATACAGCCTAACGGAAAATATAACAATATTACCAATTTCAACTATCCGCGATTATTCAGCATTGGTGTTACCTATAATTTTGGAAACCAGAAACTTAAAAAAGCAAGGGAAATGAAATCAGCGAATGATGCTGTAAAATCAAGAACCTAATCTATACCACTCACATTCTACAACCACTCTTAAAAAAAATAACATGAAATGTATAATTTTGTCAATGGCTATCATATTCGGAACCTGCACTTTTGCTCAGGAAAAGAAATCTGATACGGCAAAAACTAAAAATATTGAAGGAGTTGTCATCACCAAACAGGTCTTCAAAAAGCAAAGCGACCGTTTTGTATATGATGTTGCAGCATCTCCTGTTGCAAAGGGAAATACAACTTTTGACCTTCTGAAGCAGACGCCACTATTATCTTCCACAGATGATAAAACATTAAAAATTACAGGAAAAAATAATGCCCTGATCTACATCAACGGAAGAAAAACAAATATGGACGCAGAATCTTTGGTTCAGTTCCTGAAAAACACACCGGCGGAAAATATTCAGAAAATCGAAGTGATTACTGTTCCCGGAAGCGAATATCAGGTGGAATCTTCAGATGGGATTATCAATATTGTTTTAAAGAAAAAGATGAGTGATGGTCTCAACGGAAATATGAGATTCTCGAATACTCAAAGTAAATATAACGCGAGCCAGGCTAGTTTCTCTGCCAATTACAGAAAAGGTAAACTGGGAATAAGTGCTAACCTCAACGGTGGTGAAAATATTCAGGCTCAAAGGTATGTACTAAGAAACGGAACTTCAGACACTTCCAACGAATCTGTAGGGGACATTGATGATCCAAACAAAAATCTTGGTGGTTATCTGAATATCGATTATCAGCTGAATGATAACAGTAATCTTGCTCTTTCGTGGAATACATGGGCAAATAAAAGCTACAACTCCACAGTAAGCCTTTTTAATACGATTACAAGTGGAAACAAAACCAATTACTCCTGGTCAAAAAATAAGGAAGATGCCCGATCATATAACAATTCTTTAAACTTAAACTATGAATTGAAAACTGATTCTCTGGGCAGTAAATTAAATGTGAATGCGGCCTATTTGAATTATAAAAGGTTTCAGTTTACAGACAACAGGACGTATGCCTCGAACGTAAATGGAGATATTAAAAAAATGACCACACAGGTATTTCAGGATCTTCCTCAAGTGATTAATAATTTCTCAGGAATGGTGGATTATATTCAAAAGTTTAAAAATGATCTGACTATTTCAGTAGGAGGAAATTATAACAAAACCAAAACAGACAACGATTCTAAAAACATTACTTATTTTTTTGATCCGGTAAAGGATCCGGATTCAAAACCGAATCATTTTATTTATGATGAAAACATTTACGGATTTTATGTAACGGCAGAAAAGAAATTTTCAGATAAGTTCTCCGGGAAAATAGGAACGAGATATGAGATCACAAACAGCTTGGGAACTTCTGATAATGCACCTACCGACGATCTTAAAAGAATAGAAAGAAACTACAACAATTTACTTCCTTATCTGAGTTTCAACTATGCAATTAATGATAAAAATAATATCTCCTATTCCTTCTCGAGCAGAATGAGAAGACCGAGCTTCTGGGAAATAAATCCTGTAAAAAATATTCTGACCGACTACAACTATACACAGAATAACCCTTTTGTAAAAGCTTCTTCTACCTATAACCAGGAACTGACTTATATGTACAAAAGTTCATACTTCCTGATTCTAAGTCATTCTTATTTTAAAGATGCTATAACTCAGGTACCATTGCAAGGATACCCTGTAGCCCCAGATGGATCAGTCGGAGCCAATCCTGTATTGAGATATATCAGAACAAATTTTGGAGATAAGCAGGAGATGTCTGCCATGGTAGGAATTCAAAAATCGTTCTTCAAACAATATTGGACGACTAACTTCAATATCGGAGTTCAGCACAATATTAATAATGGAAGTCTGGATACGGATCCTACAACAGGAGATCGATTCAAAAATAAGGAAGGAGAATTTATTGTATATACCAATAAAACGAATTCCACCAGTATTTTGATCCAAACGAATAACACTATTCGCCTGGACAAAAAGAAAACCTGGTTCCTGGGAGTCAATTATTTCTTTATCAACAAGCAACAGATTGAACTTGGTTCATTGAAGAGCTTAATGAGCCTTGACCTCAGCATCAAAAAAACATGGAATGACTGGACTTTTGCGGTGAATCTAAATGATATTTTAAGAACAAATATTGTTAAAATCGAAGACTATCAGGAAAACGGAAATTACAATTATATCCACCAGAACCAATATCCAAGAAATATCATGGTGAGTCTCACATACAACTTCGGAAATCAGAAAGTGAAAAAAGTGAGAGATATAGAAGGAGCATCCGATTCTATCAAAAGCAGAACAAGATAAAAACTATCTTTCTTCATATTCAATTAATTATTTTGTACAATAACCCGTTGACTTGTCAGCGGGTTTTTTATCTTTAATGGTATGAAAAAAGAAGTTGCTCTTATATTTTTTTATCTTATTTTCTTTTTTTTCTTCAGCAGTTGCAAAGAAAAAAAGATTGACCTGGGTAAGGATATCATTTTCAAAAAAGAAAAAAACATTTCATATGGTACTGATCCTGAACAAATAATGGATCTTTATATTCCTCAAAGCCGGTCAAATGAAAAAAGACAGGTTTTTATCATTATTCATGGTGGCGGCTGGCGTGGAGGAGACAAATCCCAGCTTACTTTTTTCACACTTTCCATGATGAAGAAATTTCCGGAGTATATTTTTGCAAATATTAATTACAGACTTGCTTCGGCAACAAACTATGCTTTGCCCTACCCAATCAAACTGAAGATATCAGTGAGGTGGTAAGATTTTTAGAGAACAGATTTCATTACACTCCTCACTTTATTTTATTAGGCAATAGTGCCGGAGGACATTTGTCAATGTTATACGCTTATCAGCCTGATTCTTTGAAAAAAATAAAGGCTGTCATCAATATTGTGGGACCTGCGGATCTTTCCGATCCCGGATTCAAAAATTACCAGGACTATTCATTTGTAGAGAAAAGGCTTGTTGATCCCAGTCAGTCCAAACCAGAAACTTCCCCAATAGATTTCGTAAGCCCTGTCAAATGGATTGATAAAACCTCACCACCTACACTTTCCTACTATGGAAATACTGATCACGTTATTCCATCAACACAAGGTAAAATATTGGATTCAATTCTGAACCAAAATCATGTGATTCATGAAAGCTACAATTTCAATGGAGGCCATCTGGATTGGGACCAATCTCCAACTGATACTTTTCTGATAGACAAAATTGATCTTTTCCTGAAACTTATAGACAAAAAATAACGTTCTGAAAATGATCAAAGCAGTTTTTTTTTAGTATCCAACGGCCTTTTTTGCTTCTGCAGCTGTGGTATTCAGAGCATTGATACATTTAGGAAAATCTTCCATATTATTTCTAAGATCCCAGAATGGCATGAGTACAACGACTGAAAAGTCAGTTTCCGGATCATAAAGCATCATGGAAAGATATCCTTGGGTGGCACCATTATGTCCATATCCTACTCCCGGAATGTAGAAACACCCCAAAGAATAATTATTTTGTTCAGGAGTAGTTGCAGGACCTTTATTGGTTCTCATTAACTTAACACTCGAAGCATTAAGTACGTTCTCTGCTTTCATTATGCTTCTGATGTATTCGGAAAGCATTTTCATGGTTCCGATCCCATTTCCTTCTCCTACATTAGCACTTGTATTTTTAAGATTGGTAAACTCATCATGATTATCATATTTAATGAATCCTTTCACATAAGGCACAGGAAGTTGCTGTTCTGAAGCGAGTTCCGGAAATCGGATTTTTAGTGGAACCTTTGTACCAGGACCAACAATATAATCATACATATAATTACTGTATGTTTTGTTCATTCCTGCTTTTTGTGAATAAATCCTGGATATAATTTCACTCAGAATCGAATATCCTGTATTTGAATAGTGATACACTGTATTGGGTTCACCATACGTAAGGTTGTTTTTTGTTAAAATTTTCACGTATTCCGGAGTAGAAAACTGGTGATCCGGAAAATTCTGAAGCATATAGTCTGTATAGGTCTGTCCATTTATATTATACTTTGAAGCGTCATTCGTAATATCATATACTCCCGCATTATGTTGCAGAAGCTGTCGGATCGTTATCTGGCTCTTGTTGGGGAAATTCCAATCTGCTCCGTCGGGAGTATAAGGAATATTCGTTCCAGGGATCATCTCCGTAATATCATCATCCAGGTGCAGCCATTCATCCTGCATCATTTTTAAAATAGCTGTAGAAGTAAAATTCTTTGTATTGCTTGCAAAACGGAAATAGGTATTCTCGTTAACCACTGTGCCATTTGCTCCGGTTATGCTACTGAAAAGAGTTCCTTTTGGAGAAACTACGTAAACACTCAGTGAGGGAATAGAAGTCTTCAACTCTTTCTGAAGACTGTTGTGAATATTCCGAACAGCTTTATCCAGATTCGACTGGTAGTCCTTATTTTCATTTTTCCCGCAACCTAAGGAAGCAAGCAGAAAAAGTGAAAATGAAATGATTCTAAGTTTTTTCATGGTATGTAGTTTGGTTTATTGTTTTAAAATTATTCAGATTTTACAATCTCTGTCCTTTCTGAAATACCATTGGCACTAAAGGCTTCAATCTGGAAATAATAAGCATCCGCTCTGTCGGCTCCGGTAAAGAAATATTCGTTCTTTCCATATACCATAATACTTCCGTACATTTTATCCGGTGATTTTCCCCAATAGATGACGTACCCGTCTGCATCAGGATTTTGTTGCCATTTCATCCAGATACTTCTTCTTTCTCCATATTTTTTAGGATCGGCTCTCAAAGGGACGAAGCCTTGTACTTTCGCCGGTTTTTCTCCACTTCCTTTACCAAATACCCTGAAACCACTCAACGCAAATTTTCCGGTAGGCATTTTAAGGTTCTCCATTTTAAGAAATCTCACTTTTGCAGGTTTTTCCAGTTCAACATAATCATGGGGAACATCTTTTATATTTTTGCTTTTATCCACAATTACCTTCCATTTTTTACCATCGTCCGATCCATAGATCTTGTACTGATGCATTTTCCCAAGGGTTTTCCCCATAAATTCCGCATCCTGATCGGCATAATTGATTTGAAGCGCATTAATTGTAGATACTTCACCAAGATCTGTCTGGAACCATTCGCCTGAATTGCCGGTCTTTGCACTCCAATAAGTTTTAATATCTTCATCCACGGCATAATTTGGTTGATAACTACCTAGGGTGGAAGAAACCTGAACCGGTTTATTATAATTCAGCAACATCCATCCGGCAAATAGACCTTTTGTAAAATCTTTACCTTGTGCATATTGAGGAAGATAAGTTGGATAATCTCCATAAGCAGTATTGCAGAACATTACATCATCTTTATCAAAACCTGCCGGCCAGATCCCGAGTCTTCTTTCAAAATTATTTTTAGTAGAAATAAAAATGGTTGAAACATGCCACCAGTTTTTGTAATTATCTTCAAAAGTTGCTCCGTGGCCTGCTCCTCTTGCAAAACCTCCGGGTTTATACGAAAATGGGTTATGCTGCTGATATTCGAAACCTTCCAAAGGGCTTTTGCTAACATATACTCCATCTGAATATCCACTGAATTCTGTTGCCGGAGCTCCATATTGCATATAATATTTTCCGTTATGCTTGGTCATCCACGCTCCTTCTACAAAAGGTTGCAGAAACACATTATCATTATATTCTCCAAATCTTTCCCAGCCATGGTCTTCCGGTTTTAATTTTATAATAGGCTTTACGAAGCCTTCTGATTGAAGATTTTTAACTTTAACTTCCGTTCCCAGCAGAGGCCATTCATTGCTGGAACCCCAATACAGGTAGAGTTTATTTTTATCTTCATCATAATGAAATGCAGGATCCCATGCCCCTACTTTTAGAGTATCCACGGCAATCTTCCAGTCATCTTTGGTTGGATTGGTACTTTTCCAGATCGGAAAGTCCTGCTCCCATGTAGAACCATACACATAGAGCGTATCTTTCATTGCCCATACTGCCGGAGCATTAAGGTCGTGGATGTATTTATTATCTCTGAGGAATTTCCTTTTTACAAATTTCCAGTCCAACATGTCATCACTATACCAATACCCTTCCTGATTGGTTGAGAAAAGGAAAAGTTTATTTTTAAAATTGACAATCACCGGATCGGCTGTAGCACGGTGTTTTCCTTGTTTGGAAAAAACTTCAAAAGGTGTATATCCGTAATCAATGTTGATAGGATTACAGAATGTTTTTTGCTGAGCTCCCAGCAGTATTCCAAGAAATATTGCCCCTAATAAAAAGTATTGCCGCATCTTAATATTTTTTACATTAAAGACAAAGTTAGTTAACTTTTTTTGGTTTCCTCCAGATAAAGCCGTCCAGAAGGTAATGGGTAAGCTGTGGAACAACCAGTAATGGGACTACAAACTGAAGTAAGGATTCCGAAAGTATAAGATCCAATGAAAAGTGTTCGTTCCAGACCAGCGATTCCCACAAGAGCTCTTCCAGCAGAGCAAAACATAAGATGACTCCGAAAAATAAAAAGATTCCGAAAAAAGATTTAAAAGCAAGCATCCATTTCACTTGATTATTTTCTTTTTGCCTGATTTCACGGATATAAATCAGAGCTATATAGGGAATTCCGTGGGATATAACATTCAATAGAGTAAAAAGAAGATCATTATTAAAGTAAACAATCCCAAAGTACCATGACAGATAGGTTCCAATGATAAGCATTGTCTTTGGGATATTCAAAACTTTTGTTTTAAAAGCCTCAAAAACTGTTTTTAATCCCCATATAATCAATATAGCAAAGTATAATGGTGTAATAAAACTGAGATAATCCGGAAGATTATTGAGCCAGGTAAACTCATTATTTACAAACCAGGTAAAAGCTCGTGGAGTTTTAAACCAATATAACATCGGATAGATTGTGGCAGCATACACTGCAACTTCATCTATTCTTTTGCTCCAGTTACCGGGTTCAAACCTGGCATAAATCCTCATAAAACCATACTGTTGACGGATAAAATGAAAGACGGCAACGAGGGCCAGCACCGACCAGAATGTCAGGCTTCCCAATTGAAATAGAATAATTCCCAGCCCCCAACTTATGATGGGAATTCCGATATACAACCATTTCCTCTTCTGTATTTCAGATTTTACAAAATATGTTTTAAACAAGGTTGAATATACGTGTGCCACATCTACAAAAACAATCAGAAATAGCCAGGTATAGAAGGAATAATGATCTTCAAGCCTCTGAATCTGTTTATGAAAAAGAAAAATAATGAGCAATATCAGGAAGGGTGGTGATAAAATAAACCACCAATCTGTTTTTGCATTATGTATCCAGGGCTGTTTCATAGTGTCATTTGTATTTTAAAAGAACTTTACAGCATTTGCTTTGCCGTTTTTATTCCCTGATAGAAGGCTTCTTCAAAAATTGAGATTCCGGAAAGGTCAGAATGAGCAAAGAAAATCTTACCATCTACAGGCTCTTTTGCTTCTTTTGTTCTATTTCCAAAAATCTGATCAGGAATAGGAGCTATCATAGCATGTCCTATTTTATGAAATTGCATTTCCAGAATAAAATCTTCTATAAGTGGGTGCGCTTTTTTTAAATCATCTAAAACCAGAACCTTTAATTCGTTTTCTTTCATAGAAAATAGTTTCTTACGTGCTTTCCTGCAATCACTTGTTGAAAAACTTCTGTAATAGGTAATTACTTTTTCACCTGTGATCTGATTAATATTCTGATGCTGATCATAAATATACCCCAAGCCGGCAGATCCGTAGATCACATTATCCCAAGCCAGTTCTTCGTCTCCTCCGAATTCATTTTTCAATGTAATAGTGGTGAGTAGCCATGGCACATATTGAAATGAAAAAGTCTTTCTGTGGCTTAAAATTCTCTCATTAATAAATTGTGGAGTAGCCAGCAAAACTTTTTCAGCAATGATCTTTTTCGTTTTATTCTTAGCATTGTCAAAACATAGCACTTCTACTTTTTCATTTGCTTTAATATCAAAAACCAAATGCTCTTTCAATTGTTTTCCTTCAGTATATTTTGATAAATAAGTTGCCAGCCTCGCATTTCCTTCCGGCCATGTGAAAACCTGATCTTTGTAAAGTTTGCTCCAATTATTTTTTCTTCCTGCAAAATAGTGAATACCGGCCCAGGCAGAAACATAATCTATTCCCAACCCATAATCGTCTCTGCAGGAGTAGTCCAGCAGCCACAATAATTCTTCGGACTTGAAGTTATTCTGCCCCAGCCAATCTTTGAAAAGAACTTTTTCAAGCCGGATCACCTCATCTTCTTTGCTGGAATCATGAACCGGGATAGCAAACCAATAGTTCCCCTGTTGATCTTTCTTCTGCCTGAAATCATCCATCATCGTGAAAAACCGTTCAAGTTCTTTCTGTGTTGCCTGAGATATTCCTTTTTGTGGAACAATATCATTCTGCCATGAGTTTTTGAAGAATAGTCTTTCCTGCTGTGGAAAAGTCATCTGATATTCATCTAAAACCGGTTCTCCGTTTTCATCATCCCCCTGGTAGATCCCGCATTCCTTTAAAAAATCAATGATCTCCGTATTTTCTTTATTGGGTAATGGCAGATAATGTGCTCCTAAGGGAAATTTTGAGAATTGGTTTTGTCCATTTGAAGAGTTTCCTCCCAGATGATTTTCCATTTCCAATACCAAATAATCGTTTTCATTATGTTGATTTAAAAATCTACAGGCAGAAAGTCCTGAAATTCCACCGCCCACAATAAGATATTTTTTGTGGATAACTTCTGATACTTGTGGAAAATTTTTAGCCCAAAGCCGATGTCCAAGAATATGATTGGTCCCTGAGATTTTAAGCAACAGCAGTTTGCCCTTCTTTCCACAATATTGTAAAAAAAGAAGGATCATGCTGCCTAATAGCACTGTTTTAAGAAAATCTTTTCTACTGAACTTTTCCCCACTCTTCATCAAAATATCGGACTAGTATCTGGTTATCCAGACGGTTAACTTCTACATCTTTCACCTTCATATCTTTATTAAAATAAGACAATTGTGAAAAGTTATAATCGTAGAATTTTAAATTGGGTAGCTTTCTATAGATCTTGTTATTGACAGGCTCATATGAAGCCATTGAAAATCCCCATTCTCCAAATGAAGGAACGTAGGTATGATATGCCGAGGTGAAAGGAAAAATCTGATTCATCGTTTTTTCTATACACCAGAAAGATTTTGGAGCAAAATAGGGTGAAGTTGTCTGAACTACAATTTTAGTTTCAGGAGTTGTGATCTTTTCAAGCTCTTTATAAAACTGCAGTGAATAGAGTTTTCCCAAACTATAATTGGATGGATCAGGAAAGTCTATGATAATGACATCAAATTTCTTTTTATTCTCTTTTACCCAAATGTAGGCATCCTTATTTACGATTTCAACCTTTGGGTTAGAGAAAGACCTTTGGTTGAGTCTTTTCATGGTCTCATTATTTTTAAAAAACTGAGTCATATCACCATCCAGATCTACCAGTGTGATTTTTTTCACCTCTTTATATTTGAGGATCTCCCGCACAGCAAAACCGTCTCCTCCTCCTAGTACCAAAACGTTATCAATATTTTTTGCCATAGACATCACCGGATGTACAAGTGCCTCATGATAGCGGTATTCATCAGTGGAAGAAAATTGCAAATTATTATTTAAATATAATCGAAACTCTCTGTTGTTCCTGGTAAGTACAATTCGCTGATAGGGTGAGCTTTTGGTAAAAACAACATTCTCACCATATAATTTTTCTTCTGAATAGGATAAAATCTTATCTGAAAAAACAAAAAGCCCCAGAAGAAAGATAAAGGCTCCTATTGCTTTTACCTTTAAAGATATCGGTTTTGAGAGCTCTTTTTTAAGGTAAAAACATAAAAATATGGCAATAGAAATATTGATCAATCCAAAGAATAAGGGTGTTTTTACAATTCCAAGATGGGGTATAAGAACCAGCGGAAATAATATGGATGCTAAAAGAGCACCGATATAGTCAAAAGCAAAAACATTTGACACCAGATCCTTGAATCCTATTCTGTCTTTAAGGATATTCATCAGAAGAGGAATTTCCACCCCGACCAGGCATCCCGTAAAGAAAACAAATAGATACAGCACTGCTTCAAAATGAGCCATGGTATTGAATAGTATAAATAACACCACAGAACTTATTCCGCCAACAATTCCCACAAGAATTTCAATCTCTACGAATTTATCAATGAGATTTCCTTTAATAAATTTGGCCAGATAAGAACCGACCCCCATCGAAAAAAGATAGACACCGATGATGAAGGAAAACTGCTTTACAGAATCTCCTAACAGATAACTCGCCAAAGCTCCGGCTACCAACTCATAAATCAATCCGCATGTCGCAATGACAAATACTGAGAACATCAAAAGCAGCTCAAGAGGAATCCTCTTCTTATCCATGAATTGCCGCGCTAATGATCATTGAAATTCCGATAATAAACGCCCCGAAAACAATAGCCAGTGCTATATTTTTGTTTTGAGCGATCTCATGCCATGTCTTTTCGGGAGTTAACTTTTCAATGATGAAATAACACACCAACAGAATAGCGATTCCCAGAAATGAGTAGAGAACCGAGTTGAATATGGGTAATAGATTAATGTTGTCCATAGTTTTTATATTTTTATTTGTGGTAAAATCTGTAATATCCTGCCCTGGAGTGGCTTTTAGTAGTTCCGTCACGGTAACTTTCTGTTTTGGCGCAGTCACAAAAATGGTTCCCGGAAAAAGTAAGATAGAGAAACCAGCCCAGAAAAGCTCCTCCTATAGCAAATAACTGCCAGTTATTCCTGATGTAATTAATGAGTCTTTCCATAGCTTAATTGGTAGGATAAGGAGAGTTTGAACTATTTTTCCATTTGCTGGTTTCGAAGATACGTCGTGCTATATAGCTTAATACTGTAAATACTATTAAACATACAAGTACAATTCCGAAATTCCAGAAAGACACTGGCAGCCATGTCGCTTTTATGCTAACGGTTGTATGTTCTTCATATTTCTCCGGATAGCCATAATCCGGCACCATATTGATGAGAACAGAATCCATCTTTTTGATTTCTTTTTGATTATTAAGGATACCGGTTCTTCTTAGTATTTCTCTTTCTAATTCTTCTTTTCCGACATATGTATTGATGGTTTTATCTTTATCATTTTGCAGAAAGAAAGACCCACTTTCATTCTGAATAACAGAAAAATCACTATTTGGCGGACGGTATCCGGATTTAAAAGGGTCTACTACTCCACCTTCTTTTTCTGCCGAGATCTGAAAATGATAAGTTCCGGGAGCAACTCCACATATATTGAAATCTTCGTTCTGACTTCCTTCACTCCAGCTTTCACCACCTTCAAAACCGGAATACTGTTCAATATCTTTAGAAGCATAGATTACTTCATTGGTTTTTTCATTCACAAGGCTTATTCCTACATTGGCCCAGGAGTTATCCACATCAGCAAAGGCATTTACCTTTAACGGTGCTGATCCTCCGGAAAGACTGAAACTATTACTGATCAATTCTTTATCGGTAACATCAGTAAACTTAATAGTTTGTTCAAAGACCGTTTGGTTGGTTCTTGATGTTACTACATATAACTGAAGTAAACATATCAGCAACGCGACAATAGCCATAATGTTCGTGCATTGTCTTAAATTATAGGGAAATGGCTGAACAATACCTATTCCAAGGCTGGAGGGTAAATCTTTTACACCAAATGCTTTTCTGATAGCTGATCTTGAAATGTAATGTCCTTTGAAATATTGGGGTGAATTTCCATATTGTTCTCTGGAAATCATTTCTGTACCGTTTACATATTCCTTGTAGCTGACAAGTGCAAAATTGGCTTTCTCCTCAAAAAAACCTGTTGCTGCATAGGTGCTGCATGGAGTGGTTTCATACCAGCGGTATTTTCGTCCTTCATGTTCAGCATAAAATTTGGATTCTTTGAAAGCAAACTCCAGTTGTTGAAGGAAAACCCAGTTTCCGTCACTTTCACTGAGAAAGGCATCGTTCCCGGCTTTATCTTTCAAAGCATATTCTCTCCAATAGACATCTGAACCATATTTTTTGATGACAATATTGATCACCCAATATTCGGTATCATCGATGATTCCTTTTCTTCCTACTTCCAGAACAACATTTTCCAAAGGTTTCTTAACGAGTTTCTTCGGTGTAATTTTTCCGACTTCAATAAGGTTGTCACAATGGCTGCATATAAACTCTTTAACAGTAAAATCTATAGCCAAGTTGTTATTGTTTGTTTGACAAACAGGGCAAATATGATCCATCTTACCGGTGAATTTTATGTTCCTGAATAATAGTAGCATTGAAATATCCTACCACCTCATCAGCAATTTGTTCTGTTTTTGAAGTATTATCCTGTGAGTAATTGCATAGAAAAACATCAAAGGTAAGTTGCTTAAATTCCGGCCAGGTATGAATGCAGAGATGGGATTCTTTAAGGCATACGGCAGCAGTAAAACTATGATTGTCGAAAATATGATTAGTAATTCCTACAATCTCCACCTCTTTAGTTTTCAGGATACTTTCTGTAAATTCCAGAAACCTGCTGCTGTCTAATAACAAATCTTCTGACTCTGTTTCCAAAGTCAGAAGAATATGTAAACCTTTACTTGATAATGGTTTCAATTAATTTTTTCGTAAATATATTATTTTTTTGGAAGAAAAACCTCAGCAAGCATACATCTTGCACTTCCGCCTCCATTCACTTCGATAGTATTCAGGTCTGAATAGATAATTTCACAGTATTTTTCAATAGCTGTCACCTGATCAGTTGTTAAAGACAGGTAAGCAGTCTGGCTCATTACAAGGAACTTTTCACCTTCTTTGTTTTGTACCTGTAACATATTTCCTGCAAACTGCTGCATTTGCTCTTCGGAAATTTCAACGATTTCTTTTCCTGAATTTTTGATGGTTTCAATCACCTTTTCTCTTTCCAGTTCATCATCGATACAATCAAGGCAGATCACCACAAATTTATCTGCCACACACATCATTACGTTGGTATGATAAATCGGAAGCCTTTCTAAGCCTACAGTCTGGTAAGAGTGGAAAACAACCGGAGTAAATCCGTATTTTGCACAGAACTCTCTGAATAACTTTTCATCCAGTCTTAAAGAAACTGAACCATACGCGATCTTATTATCATGATCAAAAATCATACTTCCTGTACCTTCCAGGAAATGACCTTGCGTTTCTGAGAATGACCAGTCATCAATCTCAGACACTTCAAATCCTTGATCCTGGATACTTTCAATAATATCCTCTCTTCTTTCTACTCTTCTGTTGGAAGCAAACATCGGATATAAAACCACTTTTCCATCTTTATGGAAGCTTACCCAATTGTTTGGGAAAATGGAATCCGGTGTATGAGGGTCTAACGTATCTTTTATTGTAATTACATTGATTCCTTTTCCTCTCAGTTTTCCAACAAAAGTATTGAATTCAGCCAAAGCTTTTAACTGGATATCAGAACCTGTCTGTTCCACCTGAAAGTAATTATTTTTCGCAGTCTCTGCGTTATAACCGAATGCGATCGGCTCTATCATTAATACAGTATCTGTTGTTTGCATCTTTTTAAAGTTTGAGGGTGCTAGTGTATGAGAGTTTGAGAGTCAGATCAAGTAATTAATTCTCCTCTTCTTTTTCAATGGAATTGAATGTACACCACTTTTCTGATTGATTCATCATATTTACCAGCATTCCAATTATTTGGTTATATTGATTATGTAAATTGTAATATTGCTCTTCATTAATTTAGCAGCAAGCATATGCAAATTGAAGCCACGTTTGTGTTTCTCTTGCTTCCCCTTCAGAATCTGTCAGCTTAGCAATAAAGGATTTTTCATATTTTCTTTTTCCCCAAGCTTCACTGATATTAGCCGAAACTGACCTCGAAGATCTTCGTATCTGGTCTGTTAATGAATAAAGTTCTTCTTTCGGAAAAAATTTCTAGAGTTCGTAAATCTGCTGCGCGGTTTCAAAAGATCTTTGATAGACTCTTAGATCCTGATGAAATTTAATCGTCGGCATAATTAATTTATTTAAGATTAAAAAATCGTATTCAAACCGCCCTGCGACACTAAAACTCTCCCTCTCTAATACTCTCCTACCTATAATTACTCTCTCACAAGTGGCATCGTAGAACACCTCAGCAATCCACCCATTTTGGAAATCTCTCTGTAAGGAATCTCTTCAACAGTCATTCCCCATTCGTCTCTTAAGTGGTTGTTCATTCTGGTAAATGTTTTGTCCGAAACAACAACATCAGGAGAAATAGAAAAGATATTCGGGAACATTTCAAACATTTCTTCATCATTGATGTGGAAACAGTTTTCTTCTCCGAAAATATCGATGATTAAACGGTAATCGCTTTCGTCAACAAATCCTTCCTTGTAAATGATACATTTGTCTTTACCAATTGGATTAAATGTACAGTCCAGGTGCAAAATTCCCTCGAACGGAATCTTATCATTTTTCTTTAATTCAAGATCGATAATTCTTTTCTTTGGAAAGTATTCTTTTAAAATTTCAATGGCATACTCGTTGGTTCTCGCCGTTTTATAGTTTCTGTAATCTTCGCTGAAACATGTCCCGATGAAAATGAAATCGTTCCATACGATAACATCACCTCCTTCGATATGCGCCGTTTCCGGAAGATTAATAATTTTTCTCCAGGCTACTTTTTCAAAAACGCTTTTGTACGCTTCCTGTTCATCCGCTCTGTCAGCAATCACGTTGGAAATAATCATTTTATCATCAATGACAAAGGCTACATCTCGCGAAAAAACCTGGTTATAATCCTGAATAATGCTTGGTCGAAGTACTTCAACGTCATATTTTTTTAAAACGGCTTCGAAAGCGTTCATCTCATTGATGATATCCACTTCCTTAGGATAAATATTGTGTTCGATTGAGTAATATGACTTAGCGTCATAACTTTCCTCTAGCGTGGGAACCGGTCCCAGTGAATTAGGTTGGCCTAGCACTACTGACTTTAGCCTTCCCGTTTCGTTTTTAATGTTTAGTCTCATAAAGATTTATGCAATACTACAAATATAAGTAAAGGTCTCTATCTATAAAACTTTTGGATTATTTTATGCCTGAAATTCAGGCTCTGTAATCAAGCCCTTTTAGCGAAATTCTCCCCCCATTTAACAAACTACAGTATAAAGCATACAAAAACATCTACAACCTACTATATTTCATCTACATAAGAACGAAAAAACAGATTTTTTTATAATTTAATATCCTATATTAGTGATATAATTTTCGCGAAATTATATGTATTAAAACCTAACTATTAACATCAAAAACAAAGTTATGAACAAGAACAATCAAGTGCTGAAAAAGGCACAAAAATTAGGAAGAGACCAACAAAAATCTGTCATGGGAGGAGCAATACCTGGCAGAAGATGCTGTGAGTGGGATGACGTCACTGGAAAATGTTTCATCTGGACATGTGACAGATGTATGTGTCCATAAAACTTTCAAGGCCGTTTCCACAAGTTGTGAAACGGCTTTTTATTATAAATCGTTTTACCTCATTTCTATACAACTTACTATATTTCATTCATATAAGATAAAAAAATCATTAAAAAATGAGTTAAAATTCCTATATTAGGGATATAATTTTGCAAGATTATAAAAAATTAAAACTTAACTATTAACATCAAAACAACAAAGTTATGAACAAGAACAATTCTGTGCTGAAAAATGCACAAAAACTAGGAAGAGATCAACAAAAATCAATTACCGGAGGAGCACCCATCTCAGCCGGCAGAAGATGCTGTGAATGGGATAACAATGGGAAATGCTATATATGGACATGTGACAGATGCCAATGTCCATAATAAACTAAACTATCCTCGCCTTAAAGGCGGGGATTTTCCAACCCAACGGAAACATTAAAACTAAATATAA
The DNA here is from genome assembly GCF_003815875.1 of Chryseobacterium lactis. NCBI lineage: Bacteria > Pseudomonadati > Bacteroidota > Flavobacteriia > Flavobacteriales > Weeksellaceae > Chryseobacterium > Chryseobacterium lactis. The sequence continues at coordinate 1,859,228 of NZ_CP033924.1, read as the reverse complement.
AAAATCAAAGTTATGAACAACAACAAATCTGTGCTTAAAAATGCACAAAAATTAGGAAGAGATCAACAAAAATCAATTACCGGAGGAATCAAATCATCCAGACCAGAAGACTATTGCTGTGAGTGGAATGAAGATGGCAGCTGCAGAATCTGGACATGCGGTAACTGTGTTTGCCCATAAAAATACTCAACCTGCTTTTTCAAGCAGGTTTTTTTATCTTGCTCTGTTTTCTTCTTCTGTTCTCTGAACTTCCTTTGCCTGATACTTTGAATCTCCAAAGCTATAACTAAGTGAGAAGAAAAACCTACTGCTATCCCACCAATGTCGCAACCGATTATCCATAATCTGTTTATGTCTGAATTCCAGGCTCTGATCATTAGAATCGAAGATATTATTATACCCCAGCTTTGTATTCAGTTTATTATCAAGCCATGATTTCTGAATGGATAGATCTATGCTATAACGTGGTTTGATGATGTAAAGACTGTTTCCAGTTTTTGATTCATAATTAGCAAATAGATTAATAATGTATCCTTTGGGTAAAGTAAAGACCTGATTTAGTCTTATTTCATAATTATAAATGCTCAATGCAAAAACGTCGCCAAGGTAAGGTCGGAATTCGTAGTTGTAATATCCGGCAAACTGGCTGGTAATATTCCACCACTTTGTCATTTTTATGGGAAAACTTGTCTCCAAAGAAGCAAAATTCCTGTATGGTAAATTCGTCCCCAGATATTCTAATACATTTGTTTCGGGATTGTAAATGAGATAACGTGTCATTACATCTTTTTCCTTTCCAAAGGTGATACTTGTAATCCAGTTTTTATAACGATAAGTTGCTTTGATCTGCGTGGTAAAAGAGGGCAACAGATAGGGGTTTCCTATCCAATAGTTTAGGGGACTGAAATAAAACCGGAACGGATTAAGTTGAGAGAAAACCGGTCTTGTTATCTTCCTGCTGTAGGAAAGCGACAATTCATTGGACTTATTAAAAGAATAGCTTGCACTGAAAGACGGCAACCATTCAAGATAGTTTCGTGAAACAATAGAATCTACAGTGACGGCATTGGAAATACTTTTTGTATTTTCAAATCTTAAGCCCGCATTCACCTGAAGTTTACCAAATGTTTGCTTGTAGGCCAGATAACCGGCAAATACTTTTTCTTTGTACGAGAATATATTGCTTCTCGTGGCGTCAAATACAAACTGATTCCCCGTTGACAGCGTATCGTACCGGATATTGTTATTGGTATCTGAGTGGCTGTATTTTATTCCCCCTTCAAGATCTGCAGTTCCTATTTTTTGAGAAACATCAATCTGAGCTGTATAAATATCAATTTTATTAAAAAGATCAGATTTCCAGTAAGACAGTAATTTAGAAGAGGGCTGATCTCTATTTATAAATTCATCCTGCTGTTTATTTTTTACAGACAGATAATTGCCTAAAAAGCTTATTCTAAATCCCTTGTTCTGAAAAGAATAATCAGTAGTTACTCCATAATTATTCTGTGAATAATCAATCGGGTTTTCACTTCTGGTGTTAGAAACAACCTCTGTTTCACTCTTATCAGTGGTATACAATGATCCTGTACGGGTACGGTCATTTTCTCTTAAACTACTTCTCAGATTCAAACTGAATCTATTTTTAGCATTTAACCGGAAATCTGCACCTGCCTGAATACTGTAAACCGATCCTTTATCTTTCTGATTGGTGTTAGTCCGCATGACATTGGTATTGGCCAATCGTTGCAGAGCATTATACCGATAGGTGGAAATCCCATCATTCAATCCCATCGACAAACTGTAGGCTACTTTTTCGGTATTATAGGATAGATTTAATGCGTTTTCCCTGTAATTAAACTTATTAACATATATATTTCCATTATAATTTCCTTTCAAGCCGAGATGGGTATTCCTTTTTAATCTAATATCAATAATTCCTTTAAATTCCGCATCATATTTTGAAGAAGGATTGGCATTAACTTCCAAAGATTCTACCATTTCAGGAGATAAAGACCGTAAATACGCCTGAAGTTCCTGGCTACTCATCACAACAGGTTTTCCGTCGATAAATATAGCCGATGTTATTCTTCCGCCAATAAAAATTCCATCTTCCTGATCGACGGTCACCCCCGGAGTTTTTTTTAATACTTCGAAGAGATTGGTTGAAGTTTTAAAATCTTTATTCCCCGAAACACTCATGACCAGATTTCCATTATTCAATTTTACAGTTCTCGGAACAGATTGAATAATGACTTCTGAAATATTTGTTGTAGACGGCTTCGATTTAGTAAGCGAATCTGATACTTTTTCTGTTGCAACTTCCTGGGCTTTCCCAAAAACTGACAGAAATAACAACATGAGGAGAAACCATAATTTGAACATCATAAATTTTATTTTTTATGAGATCAAAAGTATCAGCTACCAATAAGAATTGGGTTTTGAAGTTTAAATTCCGCAGTACGAAATTATAAATTGAGACTATGAAACTCAGTCTCAGAAGGCATTTGCATCTGCTTATATAAAAGAGGTGTTGTATTCTTTATTTTCTTGAACGTTGAAAAGAACGTTGATTTTGAGTTGAATCCTACCTCATAACCAATTTCTTCAATTTTTAAATAGGAACCATTTTCAATTTTCTCACAAGCTTCCCCGATCCTATATTCATTGATATAAATGGAAAAACTTTTACCCAAATTATCATTCAGCAATTGAGAAAGCTGATGGGCAGACATATTCATTCTGGACGCGAGATCACTTAATTTTAAATTTGGATTCTTATACAATTCTTCAGCATCCATTAATCGTTCTAATTTCGAAGCAAAACTATCCGCCTGTACTCCTGAAATTTTCTTGTTGGAATATTTGTGAGCCTCTTTAGTTGCTATCTGCTTATTTTTTTTGTTGAATAAAATAAGGAAATTAGCATACAGCACAAATGAAAATACCAGACTTCCTCCTGCACAGTATATTTGTACCCAACCCGTGGAAATTAATTGATAGGTTAAAAAGATGATGACGTTACTTATTAAAACCGGAAGAACAAATTGATTGGGACTTTTACTATTTTGTTTTGAAAATTGATAATACTGATATACTGCAAGAAATACAAATACAGACCATGCTGTATAAATGAAAGTTCCGAAATAATGATCCCAGGTAATCGGAAAAAATAAGTAAAGCAATCCGACAGCTCCTAAAATAAAGGTTACTATTCCAAACATTTTCCGACAGCTCCTTTGATCAAATTCTTCCTGCTGAAAAGAAGATTTAATGTAATAATATAAAGCTGGTCCTGTAAAGAATAATGCAGACAAACCAAGATGTGGAATAACCCTGGGTAATTCAGGATAAAAGTACATACAAACCGCAATCCCAACTCTTATACTTAACATTAAAAGCAAAACCCCCAAAAAGAAATCCTGTAAATTTTTCAGCCTTTTAACGAACAACAGATAAATACCAAGCAAAATCCCATTGAAAGCTCCCAAGGCACTGAAAAAAAATAATATATGCTGTCCGAAGGTCATGATTTATTCATTTTTATTTTTTAAACACAAATTGCACAAATAATTTCACAAGGTGCACTAATTTATGATCACTGAACAGATCTATAATCATTTTATCAATAGATATCAACTTTTTGACTTCGAAGCTGCTCATTGTAAATTTAATAAATTATTGAATTCAATTTCAATAACATATAAAAAGATTCATTTTAATTGGATGTTTGGGCGGGCTAAAGCCCGCCCCTATTGAATATCAAAATGCCATTTAAGGAAAAATCACATTAATTTCCGATCAATAGAAACGGACTTTAGTCCGTTTAATCATATAGGGCCCTAAAAACAAAAAAAATCCCAAAGCAAGCCTTGGGATTTTGATATGGTAGAAGCAAATATTATCTGCTTGCGATATCGATATAGTTTCTTTCCTGAGCACCTTGGTACACCTGTCTTGGTCTTCCGATTGGGTCTCCTTTCAATCTCATTTCTTTCCATTGAGAAATCCATCCCGGTAATCTTCCTAATGCAAACATTACGGTAAACATTTCTGTAGGAATTCCTAATGCTCTGTAGATAATCCCTGAATAGAAGTCTACGTTTGGATATAGTTTTCTTTCGATGAAATATTCATCTTCAAGAGCTACTCTTTCCAACTGCATAGCAATATCAAGAGCTTTATCCTGAATTCCTAATGCGCTAAGAATATCGTCAGCAGCTTTCTTGATAATTTTTGCTCTTGGGTCGAAGTTTTTGTACACTCTGTGTCCGAATCCCATTAGACGGAAGTTATCATTCTTATCTTTCGCTTTAGCAACATATTTAGATACGTCACCACCATCTTTCTCGATTAGCTCAAGCATTTCGATTACTGCCTGGTTAGCTCCACCGTGAAGTGGTCCCCAAAGTGCAGATACTCCAGCAGAGATAGAAGCAAAAAGACCTGTATGAGCAGAACCTACCATTCTCACTGTAGAAGTAGAACAGTTTTGCTCGTGGTCAGCGTGAAGGATTAATAATTTATCTAAAGCACTTACAACTACCGGATCGATTTCGAAATCTGCGTTTGGTAATCTGAATGCCATTTTGTAGAAGTTTTCTACATAGCTTAGGTTGTTGTCTCCGTGGTTTAATGGTAAACCTTGAGTTTTTCTGTACGTCCAAGCACAAAGGTGAGAGAATTTAGCGATCATCAGCTCAGCTGCATGATCCATTTCTTCTTTAGAGTTTACGTTAACGGCTTTCGGGTTGAAAGCAGTCAATGCAGAAGTCATAGAAGATAAAACTCCCATAGGGTGAGCAGAACGAGGAAAAACATCAATGATCTTTTTCATCTCATCTGCGATGAAGTTATATTTTTTAATATTGTTGTCGAAAGAAGTAAATTGGTCCTGAGTAGGTAATTCTCCATGTAATAAAAGATACATTACTTCTGTGAAGTTAGATTTTTCAGCAATCTGTTCGATTGGATAACCTCTGTAGAATAATTCCCCTTTATCTCCGTCTAAGTAAGTGATGTCGCTAATAGTAGCTCCTGTATTTTTGTAACCTAAATCCAGAGTGATTAAACCTGTCTGGTCTCTTAATTTTGAAATATCAATCCCTCTGTCTCCGATAGTACTATCCACGATAGGATATTCATATGAATTACCGTCGTAATTCAATATTACTTTGTTGTCTGACATTATTTATTTTTTTTTAAATATACTACTTTCCATAAAATACGGCAAACAAAAATTATCGCTTGCCGTTATTTATAAATTCAATTATCTTTTAATTTTAAATGCTTCTAAACCTGGGAAAATTGCAGTTTCACCTAACGCTTCCTCGATTCTCAACAGCTGGTTGTATTTTGCCATTCTGTCTGATCTTGAAGCTGAACCTGTTTTGATTTGTCCACAGTTCATTGCTACTGCTAAATCAGCAATGGTAGCATCTTCAGTTTCTCCTGATCTGTGAGACATTACTGAAGTGAATTTGTTGTTCTGAGCCATTTGTACAGCTGCCATTGTTTCAGAAAGAGAACCAATCTGGTTTACTTTTACAAGGATTGAATTCGCAATACCTTCTTTTACTCCTCTTGATAATCTTTCTACGTTGGTTACGAATAAATCGTCACCTACCAATTGAACTCTGTCACCGATTTTATCCGTCAACATTTTCCAACCTTCCCAGTCATCTTCCTGCATACCGTCTTCGATAGAGATGATTGGATATTTAGCAGCTAATTCTGCAAGGTAAGAAACCTGTTCTTCTCTTGATCTGTGAGCACCTTTGTCTCCTTCAAATTTTCTGTAATCGTAAGTTCCGTCTTTGTAGAATTCTGAAGCAGCACAGTCTAACGCCAACATAATGTCGTCGCCAGGCTTATATCCTGCTTTTTCGATAGCCTGAAGTAAAGTATCCAAAGCATCTTCAGTTCCATTGAACGTTGGTGCAAAACCACCTTCGTCACCTACAGCCGTAGAAAGACCTCTTCCTTTAAGGATAGACTTTAAGTTGTGGAAAATTTCAGTTCCTTTTCTCAAAGCATGAGAGAAAGAATCTGCTTTTACCGGCATGATCATAAATTCCTGGAATGCGATAGGAGCATCTGAGTGAGATCCACCATTAATTACATTCATCATTGGAACAGGAAGTGTGTTTGCATTTACACCACCAACATATTTGTATAAAGGCATTCCTAATTCTGCCGCAGCAGCTTTTGCTACAGCTAAAGAAACCCCTAGAATTGCATTAGCACCTAAATTTCCTTTATTAGCCGTCCCGTCAAGATCAATCATAATCTGATCAATATAATTTTGTTCGAAAACCGGCTGGCCAACTAAATTCTCTGCAATTATTTCTTTTACATTTTCAACAGCTTTCAAAACCCCTTTCCCTTGGTATTCTGAACCTCCGTCACGTAATTCTACGGCTTCATGTTCTCCTGTAGATGCTCCTGAAGGAACAGCAGCACGGCCCATTGCTCCGCTTTCTGTGAATACATCCACTTCGATTGTAGGATTACCTCTGGAATCTAAAATCTGTCTTGCTTCTATATAAGAAATTGCACTCATTTTTTATTTTTTTTAGTTTAGACAAATTTAATTAAAATTTAACTTTTAAGGGCATTCCAGCGGGATTTTTTTGATATAATTCGAAGTTAAATTTTAGTTAATTTATATTATGATAAGTCTAAGTTTGAAACAATAAAAAAACCTATTTCGATGTGATCTCAAAACAGGTTTTCTAAAAAATATCTATTGAATCTTCTTTTCATCGGGAGTATTTACAAAAACACTCTTCTTTTCTGAGTCTATCCCCCAGTTAAGACCTAAAAAGGAAATCAGATTATCTTTTTCGCCGTAATTTTTCCCAAATGCGGCATTGATATATACTTTGTCCGAAACCTTATAGGCAATCAAACCACTGGATCGAAATGTTTTATCAAGATCATTAATACGATAGATATACTCATAAGAGATAGAAAATCTTTTGTAAGTAAATTCAGCTTTCCCACCGAAATCATAATTTTTAGATCTCAAGAACTGCCGATTGTCATCTAAATTTGTTCCGTCATCTAAGAATCTTACAATTCCATAGAAATTCAGGGTCTTTTCAGCATCCGGTTTATCTTTTTTTGTAAAATCAAATCCGGTATTAAGCGTTAACCAAAATCCCAGTTTTCCGAAATGGTTATTTGAAAATTTATTGTCAGAGAAAAAAGTACTGTAACCACCGGCAAAATCGACAGAAAAAAGGGGTGGCGCTTCCAGTAAATTTCTGTAATAATCTACTTTGTTCGCTTCTTTTACGTTTTCATCATACTTTTTCAATAATTTTTTTGAAAGTTCTGTTAGTAATTTCTCACAATCAGCATCATTCAAATGATCATCAATGCATTTTTGTTCAATCTTTTTACCTTCTTCTTTTCTTTCTTCCCCACTTAAATACATGCTTATCAATTTTAATCTGGCTTTTTTTGCAGAATCCTCTTTTACTATATTTTTAAGATTATCCTGAGTTCTGATCCTGATAAAAGTACCTCTTGCACTGATTGAAAATGCAGGATTTTTGATATCATCATCCGCATTTAATACAAGGTCTCTAACAAATCCTAATGAAACTGAACTCTTTTTAATTTCTGTAAAAATATTTTGTTTATATATTTTTCCATTATATTCTTTAAACCCGGCATATTTTAGTGAATTCATATTTTTTGAAGGAAGCAACCAGTACGGAGTGATTTCAAAAGCATAAGCATCAGGAATTCCTTCACTTTTTTTAAATGAGTTTACTAAGCTTAAAACAATAGCCTTTTTTGATTTTGGAGTTTCTAATTCCGAAGGAGAAATTCCAAGCAAAATAACTGATGGCGGGTTTGAAATAGCAAGTTCTTTAAGTTCAACTGCTACCTCTTTTTCTTTGGCAGTGCTGGCTTGTGATCTATAACCATGTAGAGCAATAAAAGTCAACAGCACAAAAAATATTTTTTTCATGATATTTTATTTTATAGTGATTACTTTCACGATGACAATTCTTCCCATAGAATCCAAATCAGCCTGTGTATTATTAGCAAAAGGAAACACCTTACTTTTCTGTCCCATCAAAGTATATGTTATATTAGTATGCTGCATTGCATTATCTAAAACATTTGCATTAATACCGTTAAAATCAAAGAGATGACGAATTCGGAGCCTTCTGCCCTTCATGACGTTTACTTGTATTTCATTCTCAGATCCGTCATACAAATCATTATCATCTAAAAAATATCTCACATTCGTATTTAGCTGAGCTTCGGAAGATATATTGATTACCAAAACATAATCGATATTCTCTTCAGTTAACTTAAACGTTTTAACTGATCTTTTGGTTAAAGTTTTCATGATTATATGTTTAAAGGTTATTTATTTTCTAGGTGAAGGCGATAACAGGCCGGCCAGGGCACCTATCGCTCCTGAGGAAATGGTGGCAAAAATTGTTACCAGCTGGCTATCTGGTTTTTCTTTGCTATGAACAGAAAGAAGGATCAAGCCGGCAATGATGGCAATAATGGCCAGACCAAGCATAAGTACAATGATCCTGTAGATCCAGTAATCGGTATCTTTGGGATTTCTAATTTCCACTTGTCTTATAGCATCTACAGGATTTATTTTAAATTTTTCCTGAAGATCGATATTGCTTTTTATGGCAGCTTCCAGATCTTCGATACTATCGTTAATTAAAGTTTTCATGGCTATTTGTTTTTTATATATCAAATTTCCCACTAAAAAACACGCCGGTCAATTACACAAAAGGGTGATTATAAAAACGACAAAACAGCACCATGAATGATACTGTCTTGTAGTTTTATAATCTTACTTCGAATTCCAGAACTGTTGAAGAATCCTGCGATAGGACCCTGCATTCACCATTCAATTCCTTCATCCTTCTTTTCATATTCCGGAGACCGTTCCCTTCCGGTTGACCATCTGGAATTCCAATTCCATTATCTGAAATGATCATCGAAAAGGTATTTTTTTCTTGAGAAAAAGATAGTTTCGTGGTATTGGCCCGACTGTGTTTGTACACATTATTCACTGCTTCTTTTAAACATAAAAAAAGATTACGCCGGAGTTCCGTGGAAATCGGAGTTTCATCAACAATATCTTCACATTCTGAATGCAGGATTATCTGTGTCTTTTTTAAAAAATTTCCTGTATACACTATGGCATACTCGATAAAACTACCTAAGGAATCATTACCGGAATTCAGGCTCCAAAGCATTTCCCGCATGGATATATTCATTTCTTCTGAAGTTTTCAGAAGTTCATCAATATCGCTCTGTAAATCGTCATCTTCTGCTTTTTGTTTTAAAAATTCTGCCTGAAGTTTCAATGCGGAAATACCCGCTCCCAGATCGTCATGCATATCATGAGATATCCTTTGTCTTTCAAGTTCTATAGATTTCTGTGTTTCAAGTTCTTTCTGGAGAAGTTGATTGTGGTATTCGGCTTCCTTGAGTTGCTGTTCTTTCTGATATAAGACCTGTTTCCTGTTATACATTAATACAACGAAAATAATAAAGCCCACAAAAAACATCATTATAAATATTGCAATAATGTAAGTAAGTTTTATTTCATTGGGAATAGCATTCATACCTTACAAAATAATGATTTTAATAGAATGAAATAAAAAATAATATTGACGTATTGAAATATTAAATCTATTTCCAGAAGAAATCTACGATCTTCGGTATACAAAAAATACAGCGGAATCATTTTAAAAATAAAGAAAGTAACCCACATAATCATTCCGGAACTTACCCAGAATAAATTCTTGTCTGTAATCTTATTTTGGTTGATCTCTTTTATTTCCTTGTGAAACCATAAAAGGGGTAATGAAATAAACGATGATATCAGCAAACCTATTATTTTAATATCATAAGGATTAGAAATTGAAAAAAGACAAATAACTGATATCAGGACGCCTATCGAAAAGACCATTTTAAATACCCGCCTGCTGAAAACCTCTCTGTAATACCAAAGAAAAAACAAGCTGTAAAAAGCCATAGCGATTGCATGAATATTATACTGTACATATGGATATCCATAATACATATATACATCCGTGACAAAAACTGCCAGAAAATAGATCCAAAGTTTTTTCGGATAATTTCTGGCAGTTAATGAAATGACTAAACATATCAAGGCTAAAGATATGTAGACATGATATAAAATATTCACATCAGTCATTATGCATTTTAATAAGGAGGCCGTGTCGGGTTTACATCCTGATTGAGGTCAATCGTCAGGTTAGAAAAAATTATTTTCCCACTGTCATCCGTCACTTTTTCAAAGAAAGAAAACTGTCCGCAGTTGAAAAAATTATAAGGAGAAACTCCGGTTATAAGATCGATCAGGTCGAAAGAGACGATACATGTTTCCAGGAACAGCTCGTTATTTTTACCATTCAATGCAGATTCGCATAATTTTGTAAAAGATTCATCATTCTGGACGTAAACTGTTCTTGTATTTTTTTTGGAGAAACCATTTTGTACAAAGCACTCATCAAATATTATTGCTGAAGACTCTTCAAAATTTTGTTGATACCTCGGAAAATCTTTAGTGATATCTTCTGTCTGATCCACATCCAGCACAAGAATTCTTTCATCACTTCCCTCAGCTCCGAGCGCAAAGGTAATGATGGAGTTTCCTTTTTTGTCCGCCGGAAGTTCAATAATATCCCATACAAGTTTACGTTCTGTCTTAAACTTAGCCAGTATTTCCGGGATCACACTTTTCCTGATCTGAAAGTCATAATGGAAATCCGCCATTCTTTTATGATTCTTTAAATTCCCTCTCAATTTCGCAGCTCTTGCATTGGTAATGGGGCCAGAATAGATCTTATTATACGTTTCAAAGAAATTACTAAAATCCAGCTCAGTCAATGATGATCTGATGTGATCTACCCGATCCGGTGTTTCTGCGTCGAGATAGGCTTGCAATGCTGCCAACAGCTTGTTTAAATTTTCATTCATGATTTCTTAGTTTTTAGATTGGTTAAGTTTATTTATTGCCTCCACTTTGTTACTGACGTGAAGTTTTCTGTAGATATTTCCGACATGTTTTTTTACGGTGTCGATGCTGATGAATTTTTTATCGGCAATTTCTTTGTACAGCAGTCCCTGCGCAAGAAGTTCTAGGATTTCCTTTTCGCGTTCTGTCAGTTCATCAAAACCTTTGATTTCGGGGATTTTTTTTTCAAAGTGCTGGAGGACTTTTCGGGCAATAGAAAAGCTCATTGGTGCACCGCCGTTATAAACGTCACGGATGGAGGAAAGGATCTTTTCCATACTTTCTCCTTTAACGAGATAGCCCATAGCACCGGCTTTTAAAGAGTTAAAAATTTTATCATCATCTTCAAAGCTGGTACACATGATAAATTGTGTATCCGGCATCTCTTTTCGCAACTTTTCTATAATTTCGATGCCCAGCATATCCTGCAGCTGAATATCCATCATTACAACATCCGGAGCCATAGCGGAAAGATTGTCCATAGCATCCTTCCCATCAAAGAACTGAGCAATTACTTTCATATCCTTTTGGTAATTGATCACTTTCTTCAACGCATTGTTGTAGTTTTTTTCGTCTTCTACTATGGCAATGGAAATGCTCATGTCTTTTTTGTTTGAAGCAAATTTCAACAGAAAACACGTCGAAAACAATTACACTTTTGTGTAATATTGAGGTTTAAGTTTCAGGTTATGGTTTGCGTTTTAACTCTATTAAATTTAATCAATTTATTATTTCAAAATCATGTTTATTTTAAATAAATTTTAACATATTAATTAAAATCCCTGCCTATTTACTCACCAGTTGATCCAAAATAGGATGATCAATACTGTTGACAGAAGTTTTCCCTTCAAAAATCTGTTCAAAAATCTGGATGGTATTCTTTCCTTTTTTTAACCACACACCCGGAACATATAATGTTTGCTGAGGGCCTGCCTTGCTCCAGTATCTTCCGAGATTTTTACCATTGATAAAAACAATTCCTTTTCCGAAATTTCTCATATCAAGAAAAGTATCTCCCGTTTCTCCGAGATTAAATTCTGCTTCCTGGATTACCGGTGAATGGTTGGCAATATTCTTTGAGGTGTAATTATGTTTTGGAAACTCATCAAAAGTCATTGGAAACATTTGCCAGTTCCCGGAAATTTCATCCCCATTGATTTTTACCGGGCTGATAATTCCTTTTAAATTGTGGATAATGTCTGCCCCATAATTAATTCTTCCCATATTCTCCACCAGAATATCCAGTTGGTCTCCGGATTTGATCTCAATTTCAAGATTGTATTTCTTGTTGATTCTGTTAAGTTCTCCTTTCCAGTTTCCATTTACATAAATATTGGCATAATCTCTCAGTCCTTTTATTTCTAATGTTCCTTTTTGCGCTTTGTCAAACTTTCTTCTGTACAATACGTATCCGTTTCCGATATTCAGATCTTCAAATGTGAGAGGTTGAACATTCATGATCGGTTTTTTCTGTTCAAGCCAATCAAACAAACTATTCATTTTCGAGAATTTAATATCAGGAATAGTAATTACTTTCGTCGGTTTCGGCACCTCCGGAAGTTGATTTTGGTTAATCTTCAGGAAGACATTCCTTAACGCATTGTATTTGGGTGTTGCCCATCCTGCCTCACTAATCGGAGCATCGTAATCATAACTGGTAATATCTGGCTGGATATCGTGGTCTTTATCATAATTGGCTCCACTGGTAAATCCGAAGTTGGTTCCTCCGTGGATCATATAATAATTAAATGACACTCCATTCTTGATATAGATTTCAGTTTGTTTCACCACATCTTCAGCGGAAACTTTCACAAAGGGTTCTGCCCAATGATCCAGCCATCCCGGATAATATTCTGCAACCATATAAGGTCCCTTTCCTCCATTGTATTCATTGACACTTTTCTTTAATGTTTCAATATTTCCTTCTCCATTTGCTGTCGGCAATACTCCGTCGATAGCTCCTCCTTTAAAAAGATAGCTCCCGTCTGAAGTGAAAAACGGGACAGAAATCCCGGATTTTACAAGAAGGTCTTTGATTTTATGACTATATTTTCTATGTTGTTCTAAAGGAATATCCGGCCGTTGACTTACATAAGACCCAAATTCATTTTCAGCCTGAACCATAATAACCGGACCTCCATTATTAATTTCCAGTGGAACAATTTGCCGAGCCAATTGATTGATGTAGTTTTCACATTGCTTTAGAAAGGCCTCATTATCTGTTCTGATCACTACACTTTTATCTTTTTGCAACCACCATGGATAACCGCCAAATTCCCACTCGGCACATACGTAAGGCCCGGGACGGATGATTACATATAAACCTACCTCCTGAGCCGTTTTTATAAACCTTTTTAAATCTTTTTCACCGGAAAAATTCCATTTACCGGGTGACTCTTCATGATAATTCCAGAACACATAAGTAGTCACCGTATTTAACCCCATTGCTTTCATCATCTGCAGCCGGTGTTTCCAATATTGAGAAGGAATTCTTGGGTAATGCATTTCTCCGGAATAAATGGTAAAGGCTTTTCCATTTAACAAAAACTGGCCGTCCTTAATTGCAAAATTTCCTTTTTGTGAAAACATCAGATTAATTGACGAAATAAAAAGGATTACGAATACATATTTACTAATTTTTCTCATATTACAAGGCATGATTTTTGTAAATGTAAAGAATAAAAATTAAGCATAATATCAAACTTAAAGAATCATGAAAAAAAGTCTCTTAATGCTAAATGCCATACTTCTTTTAACGGCAGTTAGCTGTAAAAAATCAACTGAAGGTGGAAATACTGGCATCATAAAAACAGACAGTTCAACAACGATTGTTACTGATAAAAACGGAAAAGTTGATTCACTAAGTGAAAGTTCAACCATTGTAGACGTCAATGGTAAAAAATACGAAAAAACTGATTTCGTTTATAAAGCAACAGATGGAACTCTGGTAAAGGTTATTTTTAAAAATGATCCTAAAGAAAGTACGGTAGCGATTACCAGTAACAAGAAAACATTTACTTTGCCTAAAGTAGAAAGCAAGGGGGGCGAAACTGTCTATAAGAAAGATGATATGACCGCAAGAGTAAAAGGTGATAGCCTTCATCTGGAGCAAGGGAATAATATTATCGAGTTGAAGAGAACGAAGATCTAACAAGGTTCAACACATTCAATTTCACAATTCGAAATAATATCGTTTACAAAACAAAAAAAACCATCCGGAGTCCGGATGGTTTTCTATTGATATCTGAATGAATATTATTCTTCAGTTTTTTCTTCAGTAGTATCAGCTTTAGCTTCTTCTACTTTTTCTTCTACTGCAGGAGCTTCAGCTACTACAGCTTCAGCTTTTTTAGGTGCAGCAGTTGATCTTCTGCTTCTTCTTGTAGCTTTTTTCTCTTCAGCATTAGGGTTGTAAAGCTCGTTGAAATCTACCAATTCGATAAGAGCCATATCAGCAGCATCACCTGGTCTGAAACCTGTCTTAATGATTCTTGTATAACCACCGTTTCTTTCAGCGATTTTAGGAGCTACAGTTCTGAATAATTCAGCAACCGCAAATTTATTTTGAAGGTAAGAGAATACTACTCTTCTGTTGTGTGTAGTATCTTCTTTTGCTTTTGTTAATAGAGGCTCAACATATACTCTTAAAGCTTTCGCTTTAGCTACAGTAGTGTTGATTCTTTTATGCTCAATTAGAGAACAAGCCATATTAGAAAGCATCGCACTTCTGTGAGATGAAGTTCTTCCTAAGTGATTGAATTTTTTACCGTGTCTCATTATTAATTATTTATCAGCGTCTAACTTATATTTTGCAACGTCGAAACCGAAGTTAAGACCTTTTGAATGCACTAATTCTTCTAGTTCTGTCAAAGATTTTTTACCAAAATTTCTGAATTTCATCAAATCAGACTTACTGTAAGAAACCAATTCTCCAAGAGTTTCTACTTCAGCTGCTTTCAGACAGTTAAGGGCTCTTACAGAAAGATCCATATCTGCTAATTTAGACTTAAGTAATTGTCTTGTGTGAAGAGTTTCCTCATCATATTGGATAGATGCTTTTACAGCTTCAGTTTCAAGAGTGATTCTCTCATCAGAGAACAACATGAAGTGATAAATTAATATCTTAGAAGCTTCTGTTAAAGCATTCTGAGGGCTGATAGACCCGTCAGTTTCTATATCTAATACAAGTTTTTCGTAGTCTGTTTTTTGCTCTACACGATAATTTTCAATGCTATACTGTACTTTCTTGATCGGCGTGAAAATAGAGTCAATAGCAATAGTACCTACAGGTGCATTGTTTGACTTATTTTGTTCTGAAGGAACATATCCTCTACCTTTTTCAATATTGAAAGTAATTTCGAAAGTTACATCAGTATTTAGGTTACAAATCACTAATTCCGGGTTAAGAACCTCGAATCCGTTCATTGATTTTCCTAAATCACCAGCAGTAATAATCGTTTGACCTGAAACTTTAGCAACAACCTGCTCGTTAGCCTGGCCTTCTGCTAAAGCTTTTAATCTAACCTGCTTAAGGTTAAGAATAATTTCGGTAACGTCTTCGATTACTCCTGGAATAGTTGAAAATTCGTGCTCTACACCTTCTATTTTGATAGATGAAATAGCATATCCTTCCAGAGAAGAAAGCAACACTCTTCTCAAAGCATTACCGATTGTAAGCCCGAAACCTGGTTCTAAAGGTCTGAATTCAAATTGACCTTTAAATTCATCAGAGTTAAGTAAAATTACTTTATCGGGTTTTATGAATTGTAAAATTGCCATATTATTGGGTTGAGCAAAAATTTGATTAAAAAATTATTTAGAGTAAAGTTCGACGATAAGGTTCTCCTTAATGTCCTCCGGAATTTGGATTCTTTCAGGAGCAGAAATGAAGGTACCTTCTTTCTTCTCATCGTTGAATTGTAACCACTCATAGTTTGACTTAGAAGCCAATGCATTGGTAACAACTTCAAGAGACTTAGACTTTTCTCTTACAGTGATTACATCACCAGCTTTTACCAAGTAAGAAGGGATATTAAGAATTTCTCCGTTCACAGTGATGTGTCTGTGAGAAACTAATTGTCTAGCACCTGATCTAGTTTTAGCAAAACCTAATCTGTATACTACGTTATCCAATCTTGATTCACAAAGTTGTAATAGAACTTCCCCTGTTACTCCTTTGCTTCTGTGTGCTTTTTCAAATAAGTTAGCAAACTGTCTTTCTAAAATACCGTAAGTATATTTAGCTTTTTGTTTTTCAGCTAACTGAACTGCATATTCTGATTTTTTAGCACCTCTTCTTTTGTTAGGACCGTGTTGTCCTGGCGGTTGGTTTTTTCTCTTTTCGAAGTTCTTATCATCTCCGTAGATTGCAGCACCAAACTTTCTAGCAATCTTAGTTTTAGGTCCAATATATCTTGCCATAATGGGTAAATTCTAAAAATTAAACTCTTCTTCTTTTTGGTGGTCTACATCCGTTGTGTGGCATAGGAGTCACGTCAACGATTTCTGAAACTTCAATTCCTGAATTGTGGATAGATCTGATAGCAGATTCTCTACCTGCACCTGGACCTTTCACAAACACCTTTACTCTTCTTAAACCAGCTTCGTGAGCTACAGCAGAGCAATTTTCAGCTGCCATTTGAGCAGCAAATGGAGTATTCTTTTTAGAACCTCTGAATCCCATTTTACCGGCAGAAGCCCAAGAGATAACCTCTCCGTTTTTATTTGTTAAAGAAATGATGATGTTATTGAAAGAAGCTTGAATATGAGCTTCACCAATAGCTTCAACTTTTACTTTTCTTTTTTTAACTACTTTAGTTTGTTTTGCCATAATTCCTAACGATTATTTACTAGCTTTTTTCTTGTTAGCAACAGTTTTTCTCTTCCCTTTACGTGTTCTAGAGTTGTTTTTCGTTCTCTGGCCTCTTAAAGGTAATCCAAGTCTGTGACGTATTCCTCGTTGGCATCCTATGTCCATCAATCTCTTGATGTTCAATTGCACTTCAGATCTTAATTCTCCTTCTACTTTTACGTTTTCAGAGATATAGGTTCTGATTGCAGCCAATTCATCGTCATTCCATTCGTTGACTTTCTTGTCTTCGCTGATACCGGCAGCTTTAAGGATTTCAGAAGAAGTACTTCTTCCTACTCCATAGATGTAAGTTAAACCGATAACACCTCTTTTGTTTTTTGGTAAATCAATACCTGCAATTCTCGCCATAATTTAATGTTAACCTTGTCTTTGTTTAAATTTTGGGTTCTTCTTGTTGATTACGAATAGCACACCTTTTCTGCGTACAATTTTGCAATCAGCGCTTCTTTTTTTAATTGATGCTCTTACTTTCATTTTGATAGTATTTATTTTTTACAAATGCCAAATGGAATGATCATTCCATTTGGCTAATTGTTTTAATATCTAAATGTGATCCTCCCTTTCGTTAAATCATAGGGAGACATTTCTAGTTTTACCTTATCACCAGGTAAAAGTTTAATATAGTGCATTCGCATTTTACCAGAAATATGAGCAATAAGAATATGCCCATTTTCAAGTTCAACACGGAACTGAGCGTTCGAAAGTGCTTCCGTTATAACGCCGTCTTGTTCAATATGTTTTTGTTTTGCCATAAATTAATATCCAGTCGTTCTAGACAGTTTAGACTGCATTAAGCCATCATAGTGATGATTCAGCAGATATGTATTAATCTGTTGAACAGTATCTAAAATTACACCTACCATAATTAATAGTGACGTTCCCCCGAAAAATAGGGCAAACGCATCTGTCTGAACAAAGCTTCCATGCACAATTGCTGGAAGGACTGCAAAGATAGATAAAAAAATTGCACCTGGCAAGGTAATTTTTGATAAAATATCATCTAGGTAATCTGCTGTCTCTTTTCCGGGTCTTACTTTCGGTACTAAACCTCCATTTCTCTTCAAATCATCAGCCATTTGGTTCACCGGAATTGTAATTGCAGTATAGAAAAACGAGAAGATAATAATTAATAGCGCAAACAATACATTGTACTGCCAGCTAAAAACATTCTTGAAACCTGCAAGAAAAGTGTTGGACTCATCGAATTTTGTTAATAATCCTGGTACGAACATCAATGCCTGGGCAAAGATAATCGGCATTACACCAGCAGCATTTACTTTCAATGGAATCCATTGTCTTGCGCCCTGCATAAGATTCTTGTTTACACCTCCTCTTGCTTGAGCTCTGCTTACATACTGAATAGGAATTTTTCTAACAGCAACTGATAAAATCACTGCTAAAAGAACAACTACCATCCAGAATAATACTTCGATAAGGATCATGATAGATCCCATTCCTCCTTTTCCGTTCTGCACGGCCATCTCCTGTACGAATGCCTCAGGTAATCTTGAAAGAATCCCCACCATAATAAGGATAGAGATACCATTTCCGATTCCCTTATCGGTAATCTTTTCACCTAACCACATCGCGAATACTGAACCACCCACCAAGATTACAATACTTGGTAACCAGAACATAATCGAATTTGGTTCTACAAAATATGCAGATTGGAACTGAGCATACGGTAAGAATAATTGAGTAATAGAAGTTAAGTAAGAAGGTGCCTGTACCAGACAAACCCCGATCGTTAACCATCTTGTAATTTGGTTCAATGTATTTCTACCTGACTCTCCATCTTTCTGAAGCTTCTGAAGATAAGGAATAGCCATCCCCATCAACTGAACAATAATAGAAGCAGAAATATAAGGCATGATTCCTAACGCCATTACGGAAGCGTGGCTGAAAGCTCCCCCCGTAAACGACGAAAGCAAGCCAAGGAGACCTGCTCCTTGCTTGTTACCGCCTTGATTTTTATAATGCTCTAAGAGATCTCCCACCTCTGCAAGGTTAATTGCGGGAAGTGAGATATAAGATGCGAATCTATACACAAGGATAATACCTAAAGTGAAGAGAATTTTATCTCTCAATTCTTTAAGACTCCAAATATTTTTAAGTGTTTGTATAAATTCTTTCATTAGTAAGTATTATAAGGTAATTGCTTTTCCACCTGCCTTAGCAATAAGCTCTTCAGCAGATTTAGTGAATTTGTCAGCAGAGATTGAAACCGCTGATTTCAATTCTCCTCTACCCATAATTTTCACTAATTCGTTTTTAGAAACGATCCCGTTTGCTACTAAAACTTCTTTCGTGATTTCTCCAGTGATGGATTTGTTCTCGATTAAAGTCTGAATAGTATCAAGGTTCACCCCTCTAAACTCTTTTCTGTTTACGTTTTTGAATCCGAATTTCGGTAATCTTCTTTGTAAAGGCATCTGACCCCCTTCGAAACCGATCTTCTGAGAATAACCAGCTCTAGCTTTCTGACCTTTGTGTCCTTTTGTTGAAGTACCTCCTTTTCCTGTACCTTGACCTCTACCAATTCTCTTTGAGTTGAAAGTAGATCCTGCTGCAGGTTGTATGTTATTTAAATTCATTTTAATTTCTCTTTTATAAAATTATTTTTGAACTTCAAGTAAGTGGCTCACTGCAGCTACCATTCCTAAGATAGAAGGAGTAGCTTCATGTTCTACAACTTGGTGAAGTTTTTTTAATCCTAATGCTTCAAGCGTTCTCTTTTGGGTTTTTGTTCTACCAATAGCGCTTCTTACTTGTTTTACTTTAATTGTTGCCATTGCTTATTTATTAACCGTTAAACACTTTACTTAGAGAAATACCTCTCATTCTAGCGATCTCTTCAGGTCTTCTGATATCCAATAACGCTTTGAAAGTAGCTTTCACCACGTTGTGAGGGTTAGAAGATCCTTTAGATTTTGAAAGGATATCGTGAATACCAGCTGATTCCAATACCGCTCTTACCGCACCACCGGCGATAAGTCCTGTACCGTGAGAAGCAGGTCTTAAGAAGATATCTGCACCACCGTATCTAGCAGTAGTTTGGTGAGGGATAGTATGGTTCATTACAGGAACTTTCACAAGGTTTTTCTTAGCGTCTTCAACTGCTTTAGCAATTGCAGAAGCAACCTCTTTAGATTTTCCTAAACCGAAACCAATAATACCTTCTTCGTTTCCTACTACAACAATAGCAGAAAATCCGAAAGCTCTACCTCCCTTTGTTACTTTTGTTACTCTGTTAACAGCTACGAGACGATCTTTTAATTCTAATCCTCCCGGTTTTACTCTTTCTATATTATCTAGTCCTAACATATTTTCCGAAATTTAATGATTAGAATTTAAGTCCACCTTCTCTCGCACCATCAGCTAGAGCTTTCACTCTACCATGATATACGAAACCGTTTCTGTCAAATACAATACTTTCAATTCCTGCAGCGATAGCTTTAGCAGCGATAGCTTTACCAACAGCAGCAGAAACTTCAGTCTTAGTACCTTTAGCGTCTACACCTTTTTCTCTAGAAGAAGCTGATGCTAAAGTTTTACCATTTTTATCGTCGATTAACTGAGCGTAAATTTCCTTATTACTTTTGTATACAGATAATCTTGGCAATTCAGAAGATCCAGAGATTTTCCCTCTTACTCTTCTTTTTATTCTTATTCTTTTTTCTAATTTACTTAATGCCATAATACTTATAATTTATTAAGCAGATTTACCAGCTTTACGTCTAACAATTTCTCCTACGAATCTTACACCTTTTCCTTTGTATGGCTCAGGCTTTCTGAAAGAACGGATCTTTGCAGTAACCATTCCTAGAAGTTGCTTGTCGTGAGACGCTAAAGTAATAATTGGGTTTTTACCTTTTTCAGTCAATGTATCAACTTTTACTTCACTTGGAAGTTCTAATACGATACCGTGAGAGAATCCTAAAGCTAACTCAAGTTTTTGACCTGTGTGAGAAGCTCTGTATCCTACCCCTACTAGTTCTAGTTTCTTTTCGAAACCTGTATTTACACCAACAATCATGTTGTTGATTAACGCTCTGTATAAACCGTGAAGCGCTTTGTGTTGTTTCGCATCAGATGGTCTGTTTACATTAAGCTCACCATCTTTTTGCTCTAAAGTAATTCCTGCTGTAAGTTCCTGAGAAAGTTCTCCTTTTGGACCTTTTACAGTTACTACACCGTTATTTTCAGTGATTGTAACTCCTGCTGGAATTGTTATAATTGCTTTACCAATTCTTGACATTTTCCTCTGATTAAAAATTAATAAACATAGCAGATTACTTCACCGCCTACTTTCTCTTCTCTAGCTTTCTTGTCAGTCATTACTCCTTTAGAAGTAGAGATGATAGAAATACCCAAACCGTTTAGTACTCTTGGAAGTTCAGTAGAACCTTTGTACTGTCTCAAACCTGGTCTAGAAGCTCTTTGGATAGACTTGATAGCCGGTTTGTTGGTTTGCTTATCGTACTTTAAAGCGATTTTGATCACTCCTTGAACAGCGTTATCTTCAAACTTGAAGTTTAAGATATACCCTTGATCAAATAAGATCTTAGTAATCTCCTTTTTGATTTTCGATGCAGGAATTTCCACCACTTTGTGGCCTGCGCTTTGTGCGTTCCTTACTCTTGTTAGGAAATCTGAAATTGGATCTGTTACCATTTTTCTTTTATAAATTATTGGTTAAAGACAATCAGTATTGAAAAGACTTGAAGATTAAAATATCAGACTTCAGAAATCTTCGGTCTGATATTTTTTTTCTTTAGTATCTAGACAACTTAATTGTCCCGATTTTTAATTAGTAATTATTACCAACTAGCTTTTCTTACACCTGGGATAAGACCGTTGTTTGCCATTTCTCTGAAAGTTACTCTGGAAAGACCGAACGTTCTCATGTATCCTCTTGGTCTACCTGTTAGTTTACATCTGTTGTGTAATCTTACAGGAGAAGCATTTTTAGGTAATTTCTGAAGTCCTTCATAATCACCAGCTTCTTTTAAAGCTTTTCTTTTGTCAGCGTATTTAGCAACAAGTGCTTCTCTTTTGCGCTCACGCGCTTTCATTGATTCTTTAGCCATTTCTTAGTTCTTTTTAAATGGTAAACCGAAGTGAGTTAATAATGCTTTAGCTTCTTTATCTGTCTTCGCAGTTGTAACGAAAGTGATGTCCATCCCTTGGATTTTTTTCACTTTGTCAATTACGATTTCAGGGAAGATAATTTGCTCAGTAATACCTAAGTTGTAGTTACCTCTACCATCGAAACCATCTGCTTTGATACCAGAGAAATCTCTGATACGTGGTAAAGCAGAAGAAGTAAGTCTGTCTAAGAACTCATACATTCTGTGAGCTCTCAAAGTTACCTTTGCACCTACAGGCATTCCTTTTCTTAGTTTGAATGCAGCTTCATCTTTCTTAGAGATTGTACCTACTGCTTTCTGACCTGTGATGTTTGTCAATTCTTCTACAGCATAATCAATAATTTTCTTATCTGCAGTAGCATCTCCTAAACCTTGTGATACAACGATTTTCTCTAATCTAGGTACTTGCATTACTGACTTGTACCCGAATTCTTCCATCATTGCAGGAACAATTGTCTCTTTGTATATTTTTTTGGGTCTTGCTATAAATTCCATGTTAATTCAAATTATAAAGTTTCACCCGTTTTTTTGTTGATTCTTACTTTCGTATCTCCTTCGATTTTGTAACCGATTTTGATAGCTTTTCCGTCTTTATCAACTAAAGCTACGTTTGAGATATGAATAGAAGCTTCTTTTTCAGTAATTCCTCCTTGAGGATTTGCAGCTGAAGGCTTAACGTGTTTTTTAACGATGTTAAGTCCTGCTACGATTACTCTAGGGTCTCTCCCTTCTTTCTTAATCACTTCAATAACTTCACCAGTTTTACCTTTGATATCTTTCTTACCAGTAGTAATGATTACGTTATCTCCTCTTTTTATTTTTAACTTTGACATTTCTTTTAAAAATTTTAAAAATTAAAGTACTTCAGGAGCTAATGAAATGATTTTCATATATTCTTTGTCTCTCAACTCACGAGCAACCGGTCCGAAAACACGAGTTCCTCTCATTTCTCCCGCTGCGTTTAGTAATACACAAGCATTGTCGTCGAATTTGATGTATGAACCATCTTTTCTTCTTACTGCTTTTTTAGTTCTTACTACTACAGCTTTAGATACCTGACCTTTCTTAGCGTTTCCTGATGGTGTAGAATCCTTGATAGTAACAACGATTTTATCACCAACTGAAGCATATCTTCTTCTGGTTCCTCCCAGAACTCTGATAACTAGTACTTCTTTTGCACCTGTGTTATCAGCAACTTTTAATCTTGATTCTGTTTGTAACATTATTACTTAGCTTTTTCAATGATTCTTACTAATCTCCATCTCTTGCTCTTGCTCATAGGTCTAGTTTCTTGGATCAAAACTGTATCACCTTCTGTGCATTCGTTGTTCTCGTCGTGTGCAGTATATTTTTTCGTTTTCAAAACGAATTTACCGTACATCGGGTGCTTTACTCTTGTAGTTTCACTAACAACAATAGTTTTTTCCATTTTATTGCTGGAAACCACTCCGATTCTTTCTTTTCTTAAATTTCTATCCATTGTAAAATGAAATTATTGTTTGTTAGTTAACTCAGTGTTTAGTCTTGCGATTGTTCTTCTCAAATCTTTGATTTGAATCGGGTTTTCAATTGGGCTGATTGCATGAGCCAATTTCAATTTAGAATATTGAGCTTTTGCTTCAGTTAATTGAGCTTGAATATCACCCGCGCTTAAATTTTTAATATCAGCATTTTTCATTGTATTCAAAGATTATAGAGGTTTAACAAAATCGTTAGCAACGATGAATTTAGTAACTACTGGTAATTTTTGTGCCGCAAGTCTAAGAGCTTCTTTCGCTACTTCGTAAGGAACACCTCCTACTTCGAACATAATTTTACCTGGCTTTACTACAGCTACCCAGTATTCAACAGCACCCTTACCTTTACCCATACGTACTTCCGCTGGTTTTTTAGTAATTGGCTTATCCGGGAAGATTTTGATCCATAGTTGACCTTCTCTCTTCATATATCTTGTCGCAGCGATACGAGCTGCTTCAATCTGTCTAGCAGTGATCCAAGCTCCTTCCGTTGCTTTGATCCCAAATGTTCCGTATGCAAGTTGACTACCTCTTTGGGCATTCCCCTTCATCTTCATCTTGTGAACTCTACGGAATTTGGTTCTTTTTGGTTGTAACATAATTTCTAAATTTTAGATTTTAGATTTTAGATTTTAGATTTTTTTTAATTTTAAAAAAGTAACGGTAATTTAAAATTCAAAATTTCTATCTAAAATTTTTAATTATTATTGTTATTGTTGTTGTTTTTTCTAGGTCTTCTGTTGTCTCTGTCTCCTCCTCTGTTTCCTCTGTCTGACTGACCTCCTTTTTTCTGTTGTCCCACTAGTGGAGAAAGTTCTCTTTTACCATAAACTTCACCTTTCATGATCCAAACTTTTACACCTAATCTACCGTAAGTAGTGTGAGCTTCTGCCCAGTGGTAATCGATATCTGCTCTGAAAGTTGACAATGGGATTCTTCCGTCTTTGAAAGATTCGCTTCTTGCCATCTCAGCTCCGTTTAATCTACCAGAGATCTGAACTTTGATACCTTCAGCACCCATTCTCATAGTACTTGCCATTGCCATTTTAACAGCTCTTCTGTAAGAAATTCTGTTTTCAATTTGCTTAGAAATACTATCAGCAACTAGTACAGCGTCTAATTCAGGTCTTTTGATTTCGAAGATGTTGATTTGAATATCCTTACCTGTAAGTTTCTTCAATTCTTCTTTCAATTTATCAACTTCCTGACCTCCTTTACCGATGATAAGTCCCGGTCTAGCAGTAGTAATTGTAACTGTTACTAATTTTAATGTTCTTTCAATATAAATTTTTGAAATACCACCTTTAGATAATCTAGCCTCAAGGTATCTTCTGATTTTGTAGTCTTCAGCGATTCTGTCTCCATAATCGTTCCCACCAAACCAGTTAGAATCCCATCCTCTGATGATACCTAATCTATTACCAATTGGATTTGTCTTCTGTCCCATACCTTGATTAATTTTCTTTTTTACCTAAGATTAGTGTAATGTGGTTTGATCTTTTTCTGATTCTGTACCCTCTACCTTGTGGAGCTGGTCTCAGTCTCTTCAATTGTCTTGCACTGTCTACAAAAATTTCTTTAACGATAAGATTTGCTTCTTCAATATCAGCACCTTCGTTTTTAGTTTGCCAGTTAGCCATAGCTGAAAGCAATACTTTTTCTAACTTGTTAGATGCGTCTTTCTTAGAATATTTTAGAATGTATAAAGCTTTGTCTACTTCTACTCCTCTAATGATATCAGCTACTAATCTCATTTTTCTTGGAGAAGACGGGCAATCATTATGTAATGCTTTTACTACATCTTGATTTGTTAATTTACGTGCTAATGCACTTTCTCTTTTTCTTGATCCCATGATTATCTGCTTCCTTTGTTTTTGTTACCACCATGACCTCTGAAAGATCTTGTTGGAGAAAATTCGCCTAGCTTGTGACCAACCATGTTTTCTGTAACATAAACTGGGATAAAAGATTTCCCGTTGTGTACTGCAATAGTTTGTCCTACGAAGTCTGGAGAAATCATTGATGCTCTAGACCAAGTTTTAATAACTGTCTTCTTACCAGACTCTATGTTTGTCTGAACCTTCTTATCTAAAGTATGATGAATGAATGGTCCTTTTTTAAGTGATCTTGCCATAATTATTTACGTTTAGATATGATATGACGGTTAGACGCTTTATTTTTCTTTCTGGTTTTGTAACCTTTAGCAGGCATACCATTTCTAGATCTTGGGTGACCTCCTGAAGAACGTCCTTCACCACCTCCCATTGGGTGATCTACTGGGTTCATTACAACCGCTCTTGTTCTTGGTCTTCTACCTAACCATCTGCTTCTACCAGCCTTACCTGATACAGTTAACTGGTGGTCAGAGTTAGAAACAGATCCAATCATTGCATAACATTCAGTAAGGATCATTCTTGATTCTCCTGAAGGCAATTTGATGATTGCATATTTTCCGTCTCTTGAAGTCAATTGAGCTGAAGAACCAGCACTTCTTGCTAAAATTGCACCTTGACCAGGCTTCATTTCAACACAAGAAATTACAGTACCTAATGGAATGTTTTTCAACTTCATTGCGTTCCCTACATTTGGTTCTACGCTGTCTCCAGAAATTACTTTCTGATCAACTTTGATACCGTTTGGAGCGATGATATATCTCTTCTCTCCATCAGCATACTCTAGTAAAGCGATAAATGCAGTTCTGTTTGGATCATACTCTACAGTTTTTACAGTGGCTTCAACGTTTGCTTTGTTTCTTTTGAAGTCAATAATTCTGTATTTCTTTTTGTGTCCACCTCCGGTGTAACGCATGGTCATTTTACCAGTTTGGTTACGTCCACCTGACTTACTAATACCAACTGTTAGAGATTTCTCTGGTTTGTTGGTAGTAATTTCTTCAAAATTGTTAACAATTCTGAATCTCTGTCCCGGGGTGATAGGTTTTAATTTTCTAACAGACATTACTATTATTTATAATTAATAATTAATTTACAGCAAAAATATCGATAACCTCACCTTCAGCAAGTTTGATTACCGCTTTTTTCAATTTGTTTGTCTTTCCTACTTGAAGACCTTTTTTAGTGTATTTTGAAGAAACCTTCGGAGCATAAATCATTGTGTTAACGTCTGCTACTTTTACACCGTAAGCTGCTTCAACAGCTTTTTTAATCTGGATTTTATTCGCCTTAGGATTAACTAAGAAAGAATAAGAACCTCTTAAATCCGTAAGGTAATTAGCCTTTTCTGAGATAACTGGTTTAATAATAATAGACATGACTTATTTCTTTAAATTTTCCTGGAATTTTTCAACTGCACCTTCGAAGAAAATAATTTCACCTGCATTTACTAAATCGTAAGAACTGATCTCGTTGAAGTTCATTACTTTAGTTTTAGGTAAGTTTCTTGAAGATAAATACACATTCTTGTTAGCTTCAGGAAGAACGAATAAAGACTTCTTACCGTTAAGTTCCAATGCACTTAATACATTGATGAAATCTTTAGTCTTAGGAGCACCAAAGCTCAAATCTTCTAAAACTTTAATGCTGTTGTCTCTCATTTTCTGAGATAAAACAGATTTTTTAGCTAATCTCTTAAGAGCTTTGTTCAATTTGAATCTGTAGTCTCTTGGTTTTGGTCCGAATACTCTACCTCCACCTCTGAAAGTAGGAGATTTGATATCACCATATCTAGCAGATCCTGATCCTTTTTGCTTCTTAAGCTTTTTAGTAGAAGCAGTAATTTCGCTTCTTTCTTTTGCTTTATGAGTTCCTTGTCTTTGTGCAGCAAGGTACTGTTTAACTTCTAAGTAAACCGCGTGCTGATTTGGCTCAATTCCGAATACTGTTTCGTCTAGAGTTACTTTTCTTCCGGTCTCTTTTCCTGATGTATTTAATACTACTAGTTCCATTTTCTGATAATTACATAAGAATTTTTAGCTCCCGGAACAGCACCTTTTACTACTAAAAGATTTTGTTCTTGATCAACTTTTAACACTTGAAGGTTTTGAACAGTTACCTGCTCACCTCCCATTCTTCCAGCCATTCTCATCCCTTTGAATACTCTTGAAGGGTCTGAACCAGCACCGATAGAACCTGGAGCTCTAAGTCTGTTGTGCTGACCATGAGTTGCCTGCATTACACCTCCAAATCCGTGTCTTTTAACAACACCCTGGAAGCCTTTACCTTTTGAAGTTCCTGTTACGTCAACAAATTCACCTTCAGCGAATAAATCAACTTTTACTTCTTCTCCTACTTTTACTTCATCAACGAATTCTCTGTAGAATTCTACTAATTTAGCTTTAGGAGCAGAACCAGCCTTTTTAAAATGGCCAGCTAACGCTTTACCAACGTTCTTCTCACTCTTGTCATCGAAACCTAATTGAACAGCTTTATAACCGTCTTTTTCTAAGGTTCTGACCTGTAAAACCGAGCATGGACCAGCTTGGATAACTGTACAAGGAATGTTTTTTCCTTCTTCGTTAAACAAAGACGTCATACCGATTTTCTTACCAATAATACCTGACATTGTTTATATTATAATAAAATTTATCTTTCTGTTTATCACCATTTTTAGGAGGTCTAAAGTAATTTCTACTTCTGATATAGGCATACTACGCCCCTAAAATGAGTGTGCAAATTTAGGAATAATTTTATAACTGACAAATATTTTGACTAAAATATTTTGATTTTTAATCAATTAGATGATTTTGAAAAAATTCAGAATGAATTTCTCTAAGAATTATTTTGATTTTTGAAAAGAAATTAAGAAGAAGACCAATCACGTCATCACATTTACGCCGGCTTCTTCCAGAATAACCCTGTCTTCATTGGAAATACCCGCATCCGTAATGAGATAATCGATTTTATCCAATCCTGCAATTTTACCAAATCCTTTTTTGTTCAACTTTGAAGAATCTGCGAGAATCACCGTTTGATCCGCACATTCTATCATAATCTGATTAAGATGCGCTTCTGCAGCATTCGAAGTACTGATACCGAATTCAGGATCAATACCATCTACTCCCAGAAAAAGTTTATTACAAGAGAATTGCTTCAATATTCCTTCAGAAATAGATCCTACGATAGAGGTAGAGCTTTTCCTTACCTCTCCTCCCAGTTGAATGATATTAATATTAGGATTGCTGCAAAGCTCAATAGCCACCCTTAAAGAAGAAGTAAGTACCGTAAGCGGGCCGAAACCTACCAGCATCCTAGCAAGATAATGCATCGTGGTACCGGAGGCCAATATAATACAATCATTCTCCTGGATTAGTGGTAAAGCAGCCTTGGCAATCGCCTGCTTTGCCTCTACATTGATGTTTTCCTTTTCTCCCACATTTTTCTCGTAAGCGTACCTTACCTGCTTACTGGCTCCCCCATGATTCCTAAAAAGAAGGCCTAAACTTTCAAGATAGTTCAAATCCTTTCGGATCGTAACCGAAGAGACATTAAACCTTTCACACAAATCCTGAACAAGAACATGACCTTTTTCATTCAGTTCTTTTAATATTTCATCATGCCTGGGGATTAGCTTCTCCATTTTATTCGTTTGTTCAAAATTACCGTTTTTTTTTCACATGCAGTCTTTAATTACATCTTTAAACCAGGGTGATTCATATCATAAAATTTCATTTATTTTCTTTTTGCTTTCATTTTTAATTTATATATTTGAAAACGAAACATAAACGAAACATTTATGAAACGAAACGAAGAACTCAGTAAGTTAACCAATGTAAAAGAATGGGACTTTATAGTCATAGGAGGAGGAGCCAGTGGTTTAGGTTCAGCATTAGATGCAGTAAGCAGGGGATTCAAAACATTATTGCTTGAATCTCACGACTTTGCAAAAGCAACATCCAGCAGAAGTACGAAATTAGTACATGGTGGAGTAAGATATCTTGCACAAGGAGATGTCGGATTGGTAAAAGAAGCATTAAAAGAAAGAGGTTTATTAGCCAGAAATGCCGCACACATTGTAAAGAACCAATCTTTCATTATTCCTAATTATACATGGTGGGGAGGAATCTACTATAAAATAGGATTATCGGTTTATGATTTCCTTGCGGGAAAACTGAGCCTGGGTAAAACGAAATACATCAGCAAATCAAAAACCATCGAAAAGCTTCCTACTATTGAACAAAATCACTTGATGAGTGGTGTTGTTTACCAGGACGGACAATTTGACGATGCACGATTAGCGATCAACTTGACCCAGACTATTATTGAAAAAGGAGGAAGCGCGATCAATTACATGAAAGTAGTCGGCCTTTTAAAAAATGATGCCGGTAAGATTATTGGAGTCACCACAGAAGATCAGTTTACCCGTCAGCAATATCAGATTCACGCCAATGTGGTGATCAATGCAACCGGGGTTTTCACCAATGATATTCTTAACATGAATAATCCTAAGCATGGAAAACTTGTTGTTCCAAGTCAGGGGATACATTTGGTACTGGATAAATCTTTCTTAAAAAGTGATGATGCGATCATGATTCCGAAAACTTCAGACGGAAGAGTGTTATTTGTCGTTCCATGGCATGACAGAGCATTGGTAGGAACAACGGATACTCTTTTAAAGGATGAAAGTTTTGAACCTCGTGCTTTGGAAGAAGAGATCAACTTTGTTTTAAATACGGCAAGACAGTATTTAGCAAAGAAACCAACCCGTGAAGATGTAAAATCTGTATATGCCGGTCTACGTCCTCTGGCTGCTCCTAAGGACGGAAGCAAAAGTACAAAAGAGGTTTCCCGAAGTCATAAAGTTATTACTTCCGACACCGGATTAGTTTCCATTATTGGTGGTAAGTGGACTACTTACCGAAAAATGGCAGAAGATACCGTGGACGAAGCGATGAAAGTTCACCGATTAGGAAATGCTCCTTCTAAAACTGAACATCTTTCCATCCATGGAAATATGAACCCTGAGCAGGTAGACAGAACCAATCATTTATATGTTTACGGATCAGACATCCCTGCAATAAAAAAATTACAGGAAAGCAATCCGCGTTATGCTCAGAAAATACATCCTGATCATCCGTTTACTGTAGCGGAAGTGGTATGGGCCGTAAGATATGAGATGGCGGAAATCATTGAAGATATTTTAGCAAGAAGAGTTCGTCTGTTGTTCTTAGATGCAAGAGCTGCTATAGACTGTGCTCATAACGTTGCCAGAATCATTGCTGAAGAAAAGGGACTTTCTGAAGCATGGGCACAGCAACAGGAAAATGAATTCATAGAATTAGCAAAAGGCTATTTGCTAACTCCTTATTCTCCTAAAGTTCTTAACCTAAATTAACACCATATATGAATGAAAGATTAATTCTCGCTCTAGATCAAGGAACGACTTCCTCCAGAGCGATTCTTTTCAACCACAGTGGAGAAATAAAATATGTCTCTCAGAAAGATTTCAGACAAATATTCCCGACACCGGGTTGGGTAGAACATGATCCGAATGAAATCTGGTCATCACAAATCTCCGTAGCAGCAGAAATTATAGCCAAGGCGGGCATTTCCGGATTAGAAGTTGCCGCAATTGGAATCACCAATCAACGTGAAACAACGATTGTATGGGATAAAGAAACGGGCGAGCCTATTTACAATGCTATTGTATGGCAAGACCGAAGAACTTCCAAATACTGTGATGAGCTGAAGGATCAGGGCCACGCAGAAAAAATTAAAGAAAAAACAGGACTTGTCCTGGATGCTTACTTTTCTGCTACCAAACTAAAATGGATTCTCGATAATGTAGAGGGAGCAAGAGAAAAGGCAGAAGCCGGAAAACTATGCTTCGGAACCGTTGACACATGGCTTGTATGGAAGCTTACCCGTGGGAAAATGTTTATCACAGACGTATCCAATGCCAGCAGAACGATGCTTCTGAACATTCACTCTCTGGAATGGGATGATGAATTGTTAGAATTATTCAATATTCCGAAAGCCATCCTTCCTGAAGTGAAGCAAAGCAGTGAAGTATATGGAGAAACAGCCACTACTCTATTCTCTACCAAAATTCCGATTGCAGGAATTGCAGGAGATCAGCAGGCTGCTTTATTCGGACAAATGTGTACTTCACCCGGAATGGTAAAAAATACCTACGGAACAGGATGTTTCTTACTAATGAATACAGGAAAAGAAGCTGTATCATCAAAGAATAACCTTCTGACAACTGTTGCCTGGAAAATTAATGGAGAAGTCAACTACGCATTGGAAGGAAGTGTATTTGTTGGAGGCGCAGCTATTCAATGGTTGAGAGATGGTCTTAAACTTATAACTTCTTCCGATCAGGTCAATAAACTGGCGGCATCTGTAGAAGATAACGGCGGAGTGTATTTTGTCCCTGCCCTTACCGGATTAGGAGCTCCTTACTGGGATCAGTATGCCCGCGGAACTATCGTAGGAATCACTCGTGGTACTACTGACGGACATATTGCAAGAGCGACTCTTGAAGGAATTGCATTTCAGGTGTATGATATTGTAAAAGCAATGGAAGCAGATTCTGGAAGAGCAAGTCTTGAGCTAAGAGTGGATGGCGGTGCTTCGGCAAGCGACCTTTTGATGCAGATACAATCCGATCTTTTTAGTTTTAAAATCACAAGACCAAAAACATTAGAAACAACGGCGCTAGGAGCAGCTTATCTTGCTGGTCTTGCTGTTGGATACTGGAAAAACATTGATGAAATACAGGCTCAATGGATTGTAGATAAAGATTTCCATCCTCAGCTTGAGAAGGAAAAAGTTGATAAAATGATTCACTTCTGGAAAAAAGCGGTGACCCGTTCTCAAAATTGGATAGAAGATTAATTCCCTTACCTTAAAAATACACATATGACTCCATTTATTGCAGAAGTGATCGGTACGATGCTTCTTATATTGTTAGGCAACGGTGTTGTAGCCAATGTTGTCTTAAAAGATACCAAAGGGAATAATTCCGGATGGATTGTGATTACCACTGCCTGGGCATTGGCGGTTTTCATCGGTGTGACGGTTGCCGGCCCCGTTAGTGGTGCCCACCTGAATCCGGCTGTAACAATCGGACTGGCTGCTGCAGGAAAGTTTTCATGGGATCTTGTTCCTTCTTATATCGCCGCTCAAATGATAGGTGGTATGTTGGGAGCATTTCTGGTTTGGCTGTTCCATAAGGATCACTTTGCCATTACGGAAGACGAAGGTGCCAAGCTAGCTTGTTTCAGTACCACCCCTGCGATCAGAAAAACTTCATCTAATCTGATTAGTGAGATTATAGGAACTTTTGTACTTGTGTTTGTTATTTTTTACTTTTCAGACCCGAGTATTTCTCTTCATGCAGATCCTACTGCAAAAGTCGGACTGGGTTCTGTAGGAGCTATTCCTGTAACCTTTCTTGTATGGGCAATAGGATTATCATTGGGAGGAACAACAGGATATGCCATCAACCCGGCAAGAGATCTAGCTCCAAGGATTATGCATGCCATCCTTCCCATAAAAGGAAGCAGTGACTGGAGCTACGCCTGGATTCCGGTAGTAGGACCTGTTACGGGAGCTATTATCGCCGCTGTTTTATATGGATTTTTAAAATAAAACAAATGATGAAAAAAATCTTGAAAGGAACACTTCTTCTTGTTCTGGGAACAGGAAGATTGCTTTCCCAGGAAAACACTGAACCTAAGGAAGGCAGACTGGACTTTACTGCCAATATTCAAAACAACCATTTATGGAGAGGTCTTATTATTACGGATAAACCTGTGGTAATGGGAAATCTTTCCTACGCTCTGGATGCAGAAAAGAAATGGAAAGTCGGTATCTGGGGAGCATCTGCATTGGTAGACGACAAAGACAATACCCATTATAAGGAGATCAACTATTATGTTCAATATTCTGACGGACGTTTTTATATCGGGCTATGGGATCTTTATAATTCCAGAAACATCAATACTGCTGTAGCGGCTGACGATATCTTTAGTTATTCGCAAAGAAGAACGGCTCATATTATTGATCTTCGAACCAATTATACCTTTGGTCCTTCGTTTCCGATTAATATTGAAGCAGATATTATGTTGTACGGTGGCGCCAATGCCGGAGAAGTCATTCTGGAACCGGATGGTAGTTATAAAAAGAACAGATATTCTACTTATATTCAGGCAACCTACCCTGTCATCAGTGGACAAAAGGTCAACTTAGATGCATTTGTAGGAGCCGGATTTGCACTTAATGATAAAACATTTCTTTATGGAAATGGGAAAAACAGTTTTGATATCGTTAACGTAGGAGTAAAGGCCGGAAAAGTTGTTAAAATCACCGACCATTATAGTCTTCCAGTTTCTATGATGGCTATGTGGAATCCTTCCAATAAGTATGCAAGGATTCAGCTGGCGGCAACTGTTTTTTAAAAAAGAACTTGAATTATTAATCAGGCCATTCCTTTTGGGATGGCTTTTTTATTGTGATGTATTTACCCACCAGTAAAAGGGAATGGTTAAATAAATTTTGTATCCTGTTGAAAATCCGTAATCACCGGGATTTCACGGTTGAACATTTAAACAATTATTTTTAATTTTGAAGAAAAAGAAACTATGAAAAAGATTTTCAGCTTAATGATCTTCTGCATCAGTATTTTTACCTGGGCACAAGTAAATATTCCTTTTACAGGACATCGCAGTTTTGACATAATGGAAGGATACAGTGGCACCGGCACCCCACATTACTATTTAGATGTAAAAAAGAATGGCGATGTACATTTTGGCTATGTTCAGGTAAATCAGGCAAACGGAAAGGAGACCAAAGAAGAAATAAATGCCGGCAAATACAGCCCGAATAAAGTAATGAAGGTACACTTCAAAAAATACAACGAGACATTCTTTGTAAAGTTTGACAAGAATAAGATCTTTATGACCGATGAAAAAGGGAATGTTCAAAACCTTGAAGGCTGCTGCTCTTCTAGTGAAAGTGTAGATAAAGACACCTGTAACTGCGAAAGCGGGTTATACAAGTAGAAAGATAGAGGCACTCTTTACGGGTGCTTTTTTAGTAAAGTAGAAACCACCCCGTCAAATCTTCGTTTTGCCACCCCTCCGGCGGAGGGGAATGGTTATACAAATTGTCAGGTTTCGTTGGAAAGGAGGCGTGATATTACAAAATTTGTAGTGGATAAGGAATCACCGGGATTTTACGGTTTATGGTTTGTATAAATATCTTTACTTTTGAAGAATCAATTATGTACACCAAGTATGAAAATACTAAACATTTTATGGGTCTTATTTTTCATTGTTTCCTGCAGTAAGAAAGAGAACCATCCTTACACATTTTATTATTGGAAGACCAGTTTAAAGCTGAATCAGGAAGAAAAAAAAGTTCTTGAAAAAGCAACTGTCCCTTTTCTTTATACAAGATTTTTCGATGTTGATAAAGTGGGTGGAAAGTTTCAACCTGTTGCCATCATTACAAAAGATCACAGTTTTCAAACTGACAAACAGATTGTACCCACGGTTTTCATTACGAATCAGACTTTATTGGGTATTTCCTCAGATGAAATTCATTTTTTGGCGGAAAGCATCCATCATTTAGTCCAAAAGAAAGCTGAAGACTATGGTTTAAAGATTAATAATGAAATTCAGATCGACTGTGACTGGACTGCCGGGACAAGAAATGATTATTTCAGATTTTTAAAGGAACTAAAGAAAATTTCCGGAAAGGAGATCACTTGTACATTACGCCTACATCAGGTAAAAGATAAAAAACAAACGGGAATACCTCCTGTAGAAAAGGTATACCTGATGTGCTATTCTACTTCCTCTCCATTGGAAAAGTCTGATAAAAATTCAATTCTGGATGTCAATATCCTGAAAACTTATCTTTCAAAAATGGAAGACTACCCTATCAGGTCTGTTGAAGTTGCACTGCCTATTTATTCATGGGGTATCATTAGCAATCATCTTGAGAAACACAGACTGATCAATGCATTATCACAGAAAGATCTCGAAAATCCGAACTTTAAAAAAATTTCAGATCATGAAGCTGAAATATTGAAAGACGGTTTTTATTTTGGACATTACCTGAATAAGGGCTTCAAAATAAAAGTAGAAGAAATATCTGAGGAACAACTTGAAGACGTCATTCAATTTCTTGAGAAAAAAATCCCACATTTTAATATTATTTATTATCAATTAGATAGTAAATTTGTGTTAGATCGAAAATTTTAAATCTTTAAAAAAGATAAAGGCAAATGGTTTACAAATGATGGTCTCATCAAAACTATTTCTGCCATGCCCTGTTATTATAACGATTATAAAAACTAAAAACACGACAAGTTCTATGAAAAAGTATATTCTTTCACTTGCAGTTGTATCTCTTTTCTATACAAAGTCTGATGCCTGCGCCTGGTCGGATCCTGATTATGAATACTTTAATCTTTTTACCCAAAGCATCATCAAGGATAAATCCTACCTCCCGTTCCTGCATAATTACTCAGCAAGGTTTTATACAGGATACAATTCTGCATTGATTCCTGATGACAATATTGAAGCATGGAAAAAGTTCTTTAATAATCAGCTTACTTATGCTGAGACCGGAAGTTTGGTGTATAAAGTAAGCATGAATGATCTTAATGCTTTAAAGAATGGGAATCCAACAAATCCGCTTTTACAAAAATTAGGAACCGGATTTTATCAAAAGTATAAAGAGGGAATCGATTACCTGATCGAGGCCAAATATCTGGAGCCTTACATGAGCATTAATTATATTGAAAGTGAGAATTCTTTCTACTATGACAGAAATGCCAGCCAACAGAATGCTACTGGTATTAATTATGATAAAACCATTGCGGCTTTAACTTCATTATACAATGCCGCGAAGAATCCTGAGATCAAACAGCGTTATGGATATCAGCTTGTACGTTTCAACCATTACACAAGAAATTACGATGCTGCTGTTCAGGCATTCAAATCCTATATAGAACCGATAAAACTGAAAGGTACGGTATACTTTATGGCTCTGGATCAATTGGCCGGAGCACAGAGAGGATTGGAGATGAACAGTGATGCAAACTGGAATTTTTTCCAGGTATTCATGAACAGCAAAGATCGCAAAGAGTCTGCGTTTGTTTCGATGAAGCTTTCTGATACGGCTTCTTTCAGTAATATTATGAAAAGAGCAGGAACAAACGAGGAAAAGAATATGGCTTACTTCCTTTTAGGATATGAAGATTTTAATAATCCTATTCCTATTATGGAAAAGATGTACGACATCAATCCTGATTCTGAAATCTTAAAAGTAATGGCAGTACGAAGTATCAATGAACTGGAGAGAAGTTATCTTCCTACCTATTATTATACGGATGCTGCTTCCGGAAAAGTGTCTGTTCAGCGAGGAAAAACGGAAAGCGAAGATTCAAAAGACGCCACTAAGGGTGGAGCAACTACTGAAGTGAAGGAAGAAAAAATTTCTTTCTGGCAAAAAATTGTAAGGTTCTTCAAAAACCTTTTCGGAGGTTCAAAATCTGATGCAAACGGCAATGGCAGTAAGGAAGATTTAAGTGATGATGAACTGTTCAGCAATCCGGATAGAATTCCTTTCTACACCCGAACAGGTTATTACTACGATAAAAATACCCAGGATTACCTGGACGCTCTTGAAAAGTTTACAGAAAAAACAAAAGAAAAGTCTAAGGATGAATATTGGCAGATTGCCAATGCCTATCTTAAGTTTTTAAAGAAAGACTACAAAGGCAGTTCTGAAATATTGAATGATATTAAAACCACAAACCCGGAATATCAGGAAGAAATCAAAAGAATGAAAGTTCTTAATGATATTGTTTCTCAACCAAAAATTGATGCAGCTTATGAAGATCATTTAATGAAAGACTATGCAGAATATTTTGTAGAGAAAAAAGTAGAGAAAGACACCGTTAAGGCCAATGATTATGATTATTACGGTGACACTCCTTCTACTGCGGATTTCCTTAAAGATGTGATTGCTAACCGTTATTTCCTGCAAGGTGAAGACGGCAAATCGTTCCTTATGAATAACAAGCTTTCTGATCTTCAGTACAATCCGAATTCTACTTTGGTTAAAAGTGTTGAAGATTTCTACAGAAAGCCTAACAAAACTCAATTTGAGCAACAAATCATTTCCAAAAACATGGACAATGTAGGAAATATCGATGCTTTCTTTAGCAACATCTATGGAGACAGAGCTATGAGGCTTGCCGATTTTGAAAAGGCAAAATCATATTATGAAAAAGCTCAGCAGTTTGCGGGAATTCCAAGAATTAATTACGACTGGTCAGAAAAAGAGGGACCAAAAACTACGATCAAACAATATGCACCAACCGAATATGATGGGTTCGATAATATTTCCAGTCTTGTTTTCGGGCATAATGTCTGGGAAAGTTTCGGCAGTGGAGATACTGAAAGCATGAAGGCCGAAGATTATTCTGACTTCCCGTTCATCAAGAATAATATGAACAAGCTGGAACTGGCCAACATTTTAATTCAGCTTAAAAAGATCGGAAACGGAAATGATGAAAAGGCGGCGAAAGCTAATCAGCTTGTCGGAAACCTGCTTTACAACACATCTGTTTTAGGATATTACAGAGAGTTGTTTGTGATGGATATTGATAATAGCAACGGAGGAAAATACAACTTCTGGAACACCGACAGAAAAAATCCTTATAAGTACTATTATAAAAACTTCCTTGACACAACTTATATCGAGCCGGATAATTTTGATTTATCGATCAGCTATTATCAAAAGGCACTTAAGCTGTCCAATAATAAAGAGGAAAAAGCCAGAATCCTGTTCCAGATGGCAAGTGCTGAACAGGGGAAATATTATCAGTACGAAGCAAAGGCACCTAAGGATTTTGATTATTCTGATCCGAAATGGTCTGAAAAAGAAGATGCCCGTCAGAAAGAGATGGACAATATTAAAAATCAAAAATACAGAACTTATTTTACCCAATTGAAAACACAGTATTCAGATGCTGAAACAACAAAAGCCCTGATGGGAAGTTGTAGCTATTTCAGCTATTTCATGAGATAAGATCATCCATAAAAAAACCTCTGATAATTCAGAGGTTTTTACTTTTATTTCAATTCAATTATTTTTTAACAAACTTGGTTTTCGTATTAATATCCCTGTCATTAATATTAATGAAATAAATACCTTTTACCAAGGCACTCACATTAATTTTACCATCACCTATTGTTCCTTTTGAAATCAATTGCCCCGGAGCATTAAATATTTCATACGCTGCATTTGAAGAAACATTCATTACATTAAGAATATCATCAACAGGATTTGGATAGATGTGAACGGATTTTACATTTCCGGTTTCCGAAACAGCCAATGATCCTGATACGGTAGCCTGTTTCACTGCGTAGAATACATTTCCAATCGCTGAAACTCTCAGGTGAATAGTCTTCCCGGCCAAAGATGACGGAATAAGAATACTTACAGATCCACTGTTTGGAACTGATGGTGCTAAAACACTCCAACTTAATCCGTTATCTTCTGTATAATCTATTTTAACATTAGCTACATTGTAAGGAGCAGCTGTTGTTCCTGATACTGTCCATGCAATAGTTGAATTGGCATTAGCGGTAAGCGACGTTGTATTTACAGTAAATGCAGCAGCAGAGCCTACCACAATAGTCTGAGTAGCATAAGCAGACTGCGCTTGTCCTCCCGGCTTATTATCTCTTACTGTCACACGGAAGTTCGTTGTTCTTGCTACTGTACTTGCAGCTTCGAAATCATCAGCTTTTTTTACAGCTCCCTCCAGTACAGTTGATAGCTTAGGGAAGTATCTTGTAGGACTTGTAGTGGGAGCCCATGATCTGAAACTTCCCCCTGAATTTCCGTTTCCGATATTAGTTTTTGTTATACCATTTGCTAATTTACTTGGATTCACCTGTTCCCAGCAGTAAGTTAAGGCATCTCCGTCAGGATCCGTTGCCGACGCCGTTAATACAAATGCAGTCGATTTTGGAATCGTATATGTTGTATTCATTGCATCTATCAACGGAGTACCATTGGTAATCGGCGTTTCTACATCCGCTGTAACAGTGGCAAGATGACCCTGAACCTGATCAATACTCACACTATGGAAATAAATATCTGAATGATCCTGTAAATCTGTGGTTGGTCCGGTGATACCGGCATATCCCATAATTGTTGAACCTGATCCCGGCTCCATTTCCTTATTAAGATAATTTTCGAAAAAACTGTAGGTATGTGAATCACCAAACTGATGTCCCATTTCGTGAGCTACATAGTCGATATCGAAACTGTCCCCCATTGGAATAGCATTACCAGGAGAAGTAATACCGCTTCCTTTGTAGTTGTTTGGGGAAATATATGCATAATAAGTTCCTGCAGCATTCTCACAATCACTCTGTGCTGCAGTATATGATGTTGTTGTGATATCATTACTTCCGATACAACCGATACAACCGGCATTTCCACCACCACCTGTGGCACCAAATAAATGTCCTATATCAAAATCATTATCAGTAACGCCGTAAGCTCCTCCATGCAAAACGTTCATCAGCTCATTATTCCATTTACACATATATTCAGCTGTACTGTAAGGATCTGTATTGGCATCTGTAAAAATAAGGTTGGGAGCGCTGATGGCATTAACGTGTACATTAAATTCCTGTTCAAACACACCGTTCACTCTTGATAAAGTAGCATTAATCTGTGTAAGCGCACCAGCAATACCATTAAAATAAGCAGTGTACTCTCCTGTAACAGACATAGCCAGCCTCACCGTATGAAAGGTTTTGTTGTTGGCTTTTGCTGTAGCTCCGGAATTCATCAATTTTTGAAGGTTATCTACAGACTCTTTGCTTTCTTTAGTACCACATACAAAGGCATGTCCGTTTTTACTGGTTTTCCCATGTACCGAATAATACGATTTATCTGCAGTTGCCGGTTCTATGAATTCATATTTTCCGTCACTTCCGATAATCATAGATTGAAAGTCGTTAGGAGCAACACTAAAGCGGATGTATTTGGAGGGATCATCGATACCTACCCCTACATAAGATCCCAGCTGATATTTGTTTGCCAAAGCTTCATCCATTACGGGGAAACTGCTTACGGTAAATCTCTCTGTCTTGCCTTCCAGATTAGGTATGCTTATCGTAATCGGAGAGCCTTCTCCCATTTTAGGAGCCCTTAATAATTGTGTTCTGATCTGATCTATATCAAGTCTGTAATAGACAGAATGGTCACTTTTTTTAAGAATCTTTTGCTGTGGTACAGCTTTAGTCCATTGTGCATTAGCCACTGCTGCGGTAAGCAACACTGACAAACAAAATAATTTTCTTTTCATGCTAATTAATTTTATATTTTATTCATCAAATATAATTATTTATTTAAAATATCAACTAAAAATGACAAATTCATTAAACAAATCGAAATTTTAAAAAAAATCAAGTTGATCCTTGACATTGAAGAAGACTCTTTATTTTTTTTGCTCCTGACGTTGTAGCCAGTCTTCATGCTTCTTCTTGAAAAATTCGTGCTTATAATCCTGATTTCTCTGTGCGGCATCAATGGAATGTGAAGTATGTATGTCCAGATCCTTTTTGGCCAATTGAGCCAATTGCTCATAATAGTGATGAAGCTGATCCAGCTCAACTTCGGTAAGATCTTCAATATCTACAATTCTGTTGCTTGCTTTTTCATGGGCAGCGAGAAGCTCATTCAATTTTATCTGTATCGCTTTCGAATCTTTATTTTGAGCCTTTTGAATAAGGAATACCATTAAAAAAGTAATAATTGTAGTACCGGTATTAATAACCAGCTGCCAGGTTTCAGAGTAATGAAAAACAGGTCCTGTTAATGCCCAGGCTACTACAAGAAACATAGCACCGATAAATGCAATTGGACTTCCTGTAAATTTCACTGCCCAGTTTGAAAATTTTTCAAAAAAACTATTATTTTTATAACCCATACTATTTATTTTACTTTTAATAAATGTATAAAATTAACCTGAATCAAAAATGATAATGCAAAAAATAAGGTATGTAAAGTTGGAAAATTCCGGCTTGATGTTCTGATTTACTTCATCTTCTTCAACCTGTGCCACCAGATCAGAAATCCGGTAACCGGCAGAGAGCATCCGATAAGTGAGACGATAAAATAGAGAATTATACTGGGCAATCCCATAATTTCTCCGGTATGTAAGGGCTTTGCCAAGGCCGTGAATTGCTTGTTAAGTGGTTTATCTGAAAATAATTCTTTGGTTTTGAAAACTCCTGTTTTATCAAAGGTAACTTCATCAGGAAGCATCATTCCCAAAAGATTTTGAGTATTGGTTTTAATTACGACATATCTCGGGTTCTCTTTATTCGGTAATTCAATACTGGTTACTGCAGGATAAGGCAACTGTTGATCTGCAAGCTGTATGATTTTGTCAATAGAAGCTGAGGCAGAGTTCTTCAGATTTTTCTTTTCATCCTGCTTTTGAAGCATATCTTCCAAAAGACCACCAAAAGGATCATCTTCATTATCTTTTTCTTTTGAAATATTATCTATCGAAGACCCTCCCAGACTTACAATAAGACCATTTTTCACCCAGGGATAAGTAATATACAAACCTGTAACAGCTATAAAGAAAAGCATGAGAAAAGTATAAAACCCAAGCGTATTGTGTAGATCATGGTTTACTCTTTGAAATTTGGCCTTCCACATGACAGTTAGCCCTTGCTTCAGAAATTTCAGTTTTTTAGGAAGCCAAAGCACTAATCCTGACATCAGTAAAATACAAAACATCAGGACTGCTGCCCCCACAACCTGACGACCGGCATTTCCCATCATCAGATTTCTATGCAAATCAAGTACTACCTCAAAGAAATGATTGGAACCAACATTGGGCTGCCCCAAAATTTCGCCCGTATATTGATTGTAATAAGCACTTTTGTCCAGTTGATTTTCCCGGTAACCAATTACATAGCTTCTTCCTTTGTAATCCGGAATCAATAAAGAGGTAAGTTCTTTATTTTGCTTGAATAGTTCAGCCTGGATCAGGTCAGCATTTTTAGTCTTTCCGGAAATTACATTGATATACACCTTATCTCTGTTACTAAAATCAGTAATCTGGTTTTTAAATGCATATAAACAGCCGGTAAGACACATGATAAAAACAATTAAACATGATAAAAGTCCCAGCCAAAGATGCATCAGCCACATCACATACCTGATGACCGATTCATTTTTTCTTCTTTTTCTGTAAAGGCTTTTGAATAATAATTTCATTGAGGGCTTAATAGCAAAAACATTAAGACGCATGACCGTCTTAATGTTTTCCAAAATTAAAATTGATATGAATAAATTAAAAAAGTTAATATGATTAAGTCACAAGCCGGGTAAAGTAATTTTACAATTCCTTTGGCCGGTGTTCGCAACTTAGAACATATTATTTTCTTCCTTTGAACTGAACATCTTTTACAATTTCCTGGAATTTTGTATAGTGTTCAGGAGTAAGTGCTTTTTGAATGGCAGCTTTTCTCTGGGCATCAAATTTCTCCCAGTATTCTTTTGCCAGATCATTGTTTCCGTGGTATACATCATGAGCATCGTTGAATGCTTTTTCAAAAGCATCATTGGCAGCATTTACCACTTTGAATTCGTCATCTGAAAGCTGAGCTTCAGTTTTTATTCTTTCCAAAAGGGCATTGTCATACCTTGGTCTCTTTCTGGAATTCTCATCAACAAATTGATTGAATCTTTCCATTTGCGGAGCATCCAGTACTTTTGCCATTTCAAGCGATTGCTGTGCTCTTAGCTCTTCATTTTTAATCCCCAATGCTACGCGATCCATATTTCCTCCCTGAGCTTTTGCAGCCTGAAAGTTCTGATCCTGCAGATCCTGATATTTTTTGGTGATTTCGTCGAAACTTTTCGTTTGATCCGGAGTAAGCTGTACCTGAGTTTTAAACTCGTTATAGTCGATTCCTTTTTTCTTATCTCCTGAGCATGACATCGCCATTGCTCCAAGAGCTAATGCTAAAAATAAGGTTTTTACACTTTTCATAATACTTGATTTTGTTGATTAGAATTTATAGTTAACCTGTACTGCAAAGTTTCTAGGTTGGATCTGATCAATATATCCTCCTCTGAAATAAGAGCTATATCCTACTGAATCAAAAATATTGTTAAAGAACACTCTCAATCCCATACCGTTTTTCAACGTGTATCCTACCTGAGCATCTACTGTAGTATATTCCGGCATATCGAAAGGCTTATCTCCCGGTTTTACACTATTCAGGTGACCCGCTGTAAATGTCTTCTGAGTCCATTCATCCACCGGTCTTTTTCCCACATAATAAATTCCTGCTCCAACATCAAGACCCGTTAAGATCCCTGCATTGAATTTATAATTCAACCAACCGTTGGCAGTATGTTTCGGTGCGTTCATTGGTGCTGAGCCATTCATATAAGCAGGGCTGTCCTGATATTGAGCATCCAAATAAGCCCAACCGGACATTACCTGAAGATTTGGAAGAATTCTTCCGATTAACTCTACTTCTACTCCTTTTCTTCTAAGGTTTCCTGCAAGACCATACATTGTTTGTTTATTGATCACAACAGGGTTATAGTTTTCGTCAAGGATTGTGAAAGAAAGATGATCTGTTTTGATATCAAATACTGTTACATTAAATCTTAAACGCTCATTGAACCAATCTGATTTGATACCCGCCTCCCATTGTTTAGTGGTAGAAGGCCCAACTCTTCCTCCGTCAAGAAGAAAATTATTGGAAGACCTTAAAGAAGTTGTTGTGGTATACGATCCAAATACATTAACATTTGGAAGTGGAGAAACAATCAATCCGAAGTTTGGATTCCATGTATCTACTGATTCATTTGTTGATCCGTTTAATCTGCTGTAACGAACACCTAAGTGTGCTTTTACATATTTCCCGATGGTCATTACGTCCTGCGCCATAGCCCCAATACTTGGAGTCAATACAGCATTGGTACGTCCCAGGCTTTTATAGATAACATCTACAGGTAATGTATTAGGAATAGATCCGTTTACAACATCAAATGTATCAAGTGGATTCGCAGCATATTTCACACCATTGATCTCCGTTGGTCTTGCTGTGATTAAGTTTCCTGGAGCAATAGAATTTTTATAAGCCTCATAAGTTACAGAAGATGTTTCTGTTTCTCTCCAATCGAATCCAACCTGGAATGTGTGATTAATAAATCCTGTTTTCACCTGCTCCCCGATGAAGTCTAATTGTAAGACTCTGTTGATATCTAATGATTCAGATTTAC
Source organism: Chryseobacterium lactis (assembly GCF_003815875.1). Classification (NCBI taxonomy): domain Bacteria; kingdom Pseudomonadati; phylum Bacteroidota; class Flavobacteriia; order Flavobacteriales; family Weeksellaceae; genus Chryseobacterium; species Chryseobacterium lactis. The sequence goes on along the minus strand of NZ_CP033924.1, from coordinate 1,814,388 downwards.
CAATCGTACGCTGTCTAATATTATAATTTGTACCTCCGGTTGGCAATGATATTGATGAAGCTTCATTCGCTGAATTGCTTGTAGAATTTACAAATGCAGCTCTCACTTTCAATTTATCGCTAATCTGGCGAATTGCAGTTGTTGCAAAATTATAGGTTTCTGTAGTTGCAAAATCTGAAGTATAACCCAGAAATTTACCTTTTGGCATGTGATATAAAGCCTCTGTAGTTCCCGGAGCCAGATTGATTGTTCCTCTATCCGGTGTACGCTTGTCATGTAAATAATCCATCTCTACATTGATGTAGGTCTTATCATCCGGACGGAAAGCTACCGATGGATTAACATAGATTCTTTCTCCTTTTACATAACTTCTGAATGAATTGTTATTCTGATAAGCTCCATTGAATCTTACAGCTACTTTTCCCTGAGAGTCTAAAACTCTTTGGAAGTCTACAGTAGGTCTGTAGAAATCCCAGCTTCCATATCTGAAACCTACGTTAGTCTGATCAATAAACTGAGGTCTTTTAGTGACTACATTGATTACTCCTCCAGCTGATCCAAGACCGTTTCCGATTCCCTGGCTTACTGCAGCAGAACCTTTAATTACCTGAATGCTTTCAACGCCCTGCATATCTGTGATCATCCCCGCAGTACGGAAATCTGAATCCATCTGAACTCCGTTTTTCAAAACAGGAACTCCACGATATCCTCTGATAGACATACTTTCGCTACCTCCCCCATAGCTGGAAAATAGAGTTACTCCCGGTACGTTCTTAGCAACATCAGTAACAGTAAGTGCTCCTAATTCTTCAATTGCTTTATGGGAGATCACCGAGATACTTTGAATCTGGTCTCTGGTTTTCAATGGCAATCTTGTGATTGCTTCTAAACCTTGCGGTTGTTTCTTTCTTTCACCAAACAGTTCAACTTCTTCGATTTTTTTGTGTTTTACCGAATCATTTACTTTCTGTGCATTTGCAAGAACCCCACCCAATAACAGCAGAGAAAAGGATACTACTTTATTCATCTGATAATTTTTTGCAAATTTATTGTTTTTATTAATTCTAAATAAACAATCCAAAGTGACATATGTCACCCTAAGAAGAGTAATCAATATCAAATCAATAAACACAATTTAGAATTATTCAAAATAACACAAAGGATCTATAGCATGAATATCCATACCACGTCAAAGGGACTTTATGGTTAAGGATACTAAAATGCGAAAAAAGCAAATCTACTGCTTGGTAAATTTGCTTTCTGACCGTAATTCATTTTGTATTCAGGGTATTCAATAAAAAAATCCGTTCCTTTTTAGGAACGGATTCTATAATCATTGCAAAGTATGCAGTTATCACACTTTAATTTCAACGTCTACACCTGAAGGAAGTTCTAATTTCATTAGAGCATCAACAGTTTTAGAAGAAGAAGAGTAGATATCCATTAGTCTCTTATGAGCTGATAATTGGAACTGCTCTCTTGCTTTCTTGTTTACGTGCGGAGATCTCAACACTGTGAAGATTCTCTTATTCGTTGGTAATGGAATTGGTCCGTTTACAACAGCACCAGTAGCCTTTACCGTTTTTACGATTTTCTCAGCAGACTTGTCTACCAAGTTGTAATCGTAAGATTTTAGTTTTATTCTGATTCTTTGTGACATTTCTTTAATTTAAAAATTAACCTTTTGCTTTAGCGATGATTTCTTCAGCAACGTTTTGTGGAGTAGCTTGGTACTTCTCTAATTCCATAGAAGAAGTAGCTCTTCCTGATGAAAGTGTTCTTAGAGTTGTTACATATCCAAACATTTCAGAAAGTGGAACAGAACCTTTGATTACAACGGCACCGTTTTTCTCTTCCTGACCACTGATTGTACCTCTTCTTTTGTTAAGGTCACCAATGATGTTACCCATATATTCTTCCGGAGTTACAACTTCCAGTTTCATAATAGGCTCCATAATTACTGGCTTAGCAGCACGTCCCGCTTCTTTAAATCCTAACTTAGCAGCCATTTCGAAAGAAAGAGCATCAGAATCCACCGCGTGGAAAGATCCGTCTTTAAGAACAACTTTAATACCTTCAACTTCGAAACCAGCCAAAGGACCGTTCTTCATTGCAGCTTTAAAGCCTTTTTCAATTGCAGGAACAAATTCTCTAGGAACGTTACCACCTTTGATCTCATTGATGAATTCTAAACCAATTTTACCTTCGTCAGCAGGTCCTAGTTCAAATACAATGTCAGCAAATTTACCTTTACCTCCAGATTGCTTTTTGTAAACTTCTCTGTGGTTGGCAACTTTTGTTAAGTTTTCTTTGTACTCTACCTGAGGTTGTCCTTGGTTTACTTCAACCTTGAACTCTCTTCTCATACGATCTACAATGATATCTAAGTGAAGCTCACCCATACCAGAGATAATCGTTTGTCCAGAAGCTTCGTCAGTTCTAACAGTAAACGTAGGATCTTCTTCAGCCAATTTAGCTAAAGCGTTACCCATTTTATCCTGGTCAGCTTTAGTTTTAGGCTCAACAGCGATACCAATTACCGGATCAGGGAAAACCATCGATTCAAGAACGATTGGGTTTTTCTCGTCACACATTGTATCACCAGTTTTGATAGATTTGAAACCTACCGCAGCACCAATATCACCAGCTTCAATATATTCTACTGGGTTTTGCTTGTTAGCGTGCATCTGATAGATTCTAGAGATTCTTTCTTTATCTCCTGAACGAGTGTTCAAGATATAAGAACCAGCATCTAATCTTCCAGAGTATGCTCTGAAGAATGCTAATCTTCCCACGAACGGGTCAGTAGCAATCTTAAATGCTAAAGCAGCGAAAGGCTCATCTACAGATGGTTTTCTTGTAATTTCAGCGTCAGTTCTTGGGTCAGTACCTTTGATATCATCTTTATCCAATGGAGAAGGCAAGTATTTACATACTGCATCCAACATAAACTGTACTCCTTTATTCTTGAATGAAGAACCACAAGTCATTGGGATAATAGATAAGTCGATAGTAGCTTTTCTAAGAGCTTCGTTGATTTCCTCTTCAGAGATTGAATCCGGATCTTCGAAGAATTTCTCCATCAAAGTATCGTCATAATCTGCAACAGCTTCAACTAACTTCTCTCTATATTCAAGAACCTCATCTTTCATATCGTCAGGAATTGGAACTACCTCGAAAGTAGCACCTTGTCCAGCCTCATCCCAGATGATCGCTCTGTTTTTAATTAAGTCTACAACTCCTTTGAAATCTTCTTCAGCACCGATTGGTAAAACGATTGGAACTGCGTTAGATCCTAACATATCTTTAACCTGGTTTACCACGTTAAGGAAGTCAGCACCTTGTCTGTCCATTTTGTTTACGAATCCCATTCTAGCAACTTTGTAGTTGTCAGCAAGTCTCCAGTTTGTTTCAGACTGAGGCTCTACTCCATCTACTGCTGAGAATAAGAATACCAATCCATCTAATACTCTTAAAGATCTGTTTACTTCTACAGTGAAGTCAACGTGTCCCGGTGTATCAATGATGTTGAAGTGGTAAGGCTTAGTATCTGCAAGAGGCTTTCCCTGGTCTGTTGGAAAGTTCCAAGAACAAGTAGTTGCAGCAGAAGTAATAGTAATACCTCTTTCTGCTTCCTGCTCCATCCAGTCCATTGTAGAAGCACCATCGTGAACTTCTCCAATTTTGTGGTTTACTCCTGTATAGAATAAAATCCTTTCAGTAGTGGTAGTCTTACCTGCGTCAATGTGAGCAGCAATACCAATATTTCTTGTAAATTTAAGATCTCTACCCATTTCAGATTAGAATTTAAAGTGTGAGAAAGCTTTGTTAGCTTCCGCCATTTTGTGAGTATCAGATTTCTTTTTGAAAGCTGCACCTTCTTCTCTTGAAGCAGCTACAACTTCGTTAGCTAATTTCAAAGCCATAGACTTATCATTTCTCTTTTTAGAGTAGCTAATTAACCATTTCATTGCCATAGAAATTTTTCTATCAGCTCTGATTGGCATAGGAATCTGGAAGTTAGCTCCACCTACTCTTCTAGAACGTACTTCTACGTGAGGCATAACATTTGTTAATGCATCTTTCCAGATTTCAAGGGCTGTTTTCTCAGTTTCTCCTTTTTTAGTTTCTACGATCTCTAATGCATCATAGAAAATTTTGAATGCGATTGACTTCTTACCGTCAAGCATTAGGTTGTTTACGAATCTCGTTACCAATTGATCATTAAACTTCGGATCTGGTAACAACGGTCTTTTTTTCGCTTTTGTTTTTCTCATTGCTTCTGTACCTTATTTAATGATTATTTTTTCTTTCCTTTTGCAGGAGCAGCAGCTGCTTGTCCTGGTTTAGGTCTCTTAGCTCCGTACTTAGATCTTCTCTGAGTTCTTCCATTTACACCAGCGGTGTCTAATGCACCTCTTACGATGTGGTAACGTACTCCCGGTAGGTCTTTCACCCTTCCGCCTCTAACCAATACTATCGAGTGCTCCTGTAGATTGTGTCCTTCGCCCGGGATATAGGCGTTAACTTCTTTACCGTTAGAAAGTCTTACCCTTGCAACTTTTCTAAGTGCAGAGTTAGGTTTCTTAGGTGTAGTAGTATATACTCTCGTACATACACCACGTCTTTGTGGACAAGAATCTAGGGCAGCCGATTTGCTCTTCTTGGCAAGCGTGGCTCTTCCTTTTCTTACTAATTGTTGAATAGTAGGCATTTAATTGCTTTTTATTTTAGGGTGCAAAAATAGTAATATTTTTTTAAATGACAAGCAGTTATATATTTTATTTCCTACGAAAATATTTTCATTTGCTTTTTGTACCTGTCTGAAACCTGCATCATTTTTACATTATTGAATCATTTTTAAATCAGAAGATTAGGTGAAAAAAAATTATTTAAAGGCGTCTTTAATTATTTTTCCTTTTGAGTACTGCACAGGAACTCTTAAAAGTTCTGCTATGGTACTCGCGATATCAATTTGCTCATAGTTTCCTGTGCTGATGGTTGTGTTCTTTTTAAAATCAGGTCCCATAGCAAAAAACTCAATGTGTCTGCATCCTGCACAATCGTCACCATGTTCTGCAAAACCTCCGTTGGCATCAATATGTCTTCCATGATCATTAGAAACAATAAGTGTTGTCTTATCCTTATAAGCAGGAAGAGATTGAATATAATCCCAAAGTTCCTTTATAGAAGCGTCAGTGGTTTTTATCGCCTTTATATATCCTGCCCAATTATTAGAATGCCCGTTGGAATCAACATCTTTAAGATTAATAACAATCATATTCGGGCTGTATTTTTTCATTACATCCTTTGTATTAGCCATCGTAACAGCATCTTCACGGTATCCCGATCCGTTTCCGCTTACTCCGCAGTCTACACTTGGCTGGAACTTTCCTTTCCAATCTGCCAGTTTACAATCGTTTAATACTTCCAGTTTATCTTTGGAAGCAATTACCCATGCTTTTGTTTTGTCAGCTCCGCTGAATTTCAGCCATTGTTGCATTACTGACGGATAACCCGGCAATTCGGTTCCGTTGTTTTTGATATTCTCATATACTCCTGAACACATTGCACTATGTCCCGGATTGGTATTGGTAGTTCCGTTGTTTTTAAAATTACTAATAAAAACACCCTGACTCAATAAACTTACTCTATTGGGAATGTTCTCTTTATTTGCAGCTTCCCATGTTTCAGAAATACGTGGACCGTCAACAACCAAAAGAACTACATTTTTAGTTTGGTATTTATCCTTAGGTTCTACCTTTGCCTGTGCTTCATTGTCGTTGTTACTGCATGAAAACAGAGATAAGGACATAGCGAAATACATGAAGATTTTTTTCATAGCTTTTATATTATTTGTGGATTTCGTGTGCAAAGCTAGAAAACAAGCCTTCAAGGTTTGTTAACAAATCATTATCTATTTCTTAATAATTCAATAATAAAGGAATTAAGTCGTACAAACATCTATATTCTTAATCCAAACACATAGGCTTCTCTATTATATTTAATACTTCCAAACTATTTTAAAAAACTTTCTTATAGTTATCTTCTATTAATAAGGAAGGGAGTTCGGCACAATATTTCGTAAATTTGAGATACAGAAAAATAATAAACACAAACAACCATTGTTGAACGAAGATTGAAAACAGAGAATCGAAATGACCTTAAAAAAATAAATATATACATATGAAAAACGCTAGTATTATCGGATTAAAAGAAACCGACTGTAAAAAGATTTCAGAAAAACTTAATGACCTTTTAGCAAACTATTCCGTGTTTTATCAGAACACAAGAGGTTCTCACTGGAATATTAAAGGAGATCAGTTTTTTACTCTTCACCCTAAATTTGAAGAATTATACAACAGCCTGGTACTGAAGATTGATGAAATTGCAGAAAGAATCCTGACTTTAGGTGCTACTCCGGCACACAACTATTCTGATTATTTAAAAGTAGCTACAATTAAAGAAAGCAAAGAAGTAACTGACGGTACCAAAAGTGTTGAGCAGATTTTAAGCTCATTTAAAGTTGTACTTGATCTTCAAAGAGAGCTTTTAGATATTACTGATGCTGCAGGAGATGAAGGTACCAACTCTCAGATGAGCGATTATATTACCGAACAGGAGAAAGAAGTTTGGATGTACAATTCTTATCTTGGAAAATAACTCCATCAAAAGCATTGAAATATTCAAAAAAATCGCCTTACATTTAGGCGATTTTATTTTTTATTTTTATATTTGCGTTAAAATTACACATATTATGAACGACGTAAGACTGAACTCTATTCTAGATAATGATTTCTATAAAATAACAATGCAGAATGCCGTAGTGAAACTATTCCCGGGTTCTATTGTAAAGTATGAATTCATCAACAGAGGAAAACACCATTTTCCGGAAGGTTTTGATGCTGCTTTAAGGGAAGCTGTTAATAAGATGGCGGAACTTAAACTTACTAAAGACGAGAAAAAGTTTATGGCAAGAACCTGCCCTTATATTGATCTTCCGTATCTGGATTTTTTAGAAGGATACCATTATGACCCTTCTGAAGTAAAGATTCGTCAGGAAGGAGGTGATCTTTCTGTGACTGTTGAAGGGCTTTGGTACAGAACTATTCTGTGGGAAGTTCCTTTATTGGCATTGATCAGCGAGCTTCATTATGAGATGAATCACATGGAAAGAGATTCTAATGAAGTGGTGATGAAAAAAACAATCGAAAAAGCAGAGTCACTGGGTAGACTTGGAGTTACTTTCGCAGAATTCGGAACCAGAAGAAGACATTCTTATAAGGTGCAGAATCTGGTGATGGAAGCTTTAACACAGAAAAAAGACAACACCTTTATCGGAAGCTCAAATGTACATTTTGCCATGAAGTACGGGGTAAAACCTATCGGAACTCATGCTCACGAGTGGTTTATGTTTCACGCCGCCGAATACGGTTTCAAAATGGCCAATGAACTGGCGCTGGAACATTGGGTAGACGTATACAGAGGTGATCTTGGAGTTGCGTTATCAGATACTTACACTACGGATGTATTCTTCCAGCAGTTTGACAAAAAATTTGCAAAACTATTTGACGGGGTTCGTCATGATAGTGGTGACCCTTTAGAGTTTGCAGATAAGACGATTGCTCATTATCAGAAAAACGGAATCAATCCTATGTTTAAATATATCATTTTCTCAGATGCGCTTAACCTTGAAAAGGTAGAGGAAATTACCAATTACTGCAGAGGAAAAATAGGAATCTCTTTCGGAATAGGAACCAATCTTACTAATGATGTCGGATTAAAACCTATGAATATTGTTATGAAACTGATTGGAGTACAAGCCCCTAATAAAGAATGGATCCCAACTGTAAAATTATCTGATGAACACGGAAAATATACAGGTGATCCAAAAATGATAGAACTTGCTAAAGAATTTTTAAGAATAAAAGATTAGAATTTAAATATTAGATTTCAGACATCGGATTTTAGATATTCACATTATAATTAAAACATCTATGAAGGCTAAAATTTTTATAACTCTTACTGTTTTGATGGCCACTCTCTCCTTTGCTCAGGAAAAGAAAAAAGAAAAGCCAAAATTCAATCAGAAACTGGCCACTTCTCTGGGAGCCGACAGATACGGAATGAAAGCTTACACTCTTGTCATGCTTAGCACCGGCAATACAAAGATTGAAGATAAAGCGAAAATGGCTGAAGTAATGAATGGACATATGAGCAATATCGGAAAACTGGCTGATGAAGGAAAGATTGTTGTAGCCGGTCCGTTTCTGGAAAAGAATAAAGAAAACTATCGTGGAATGTTTATTTTCAATACCAAATCTAAGGAAGAGGCCGAACAATGGGTAAAAAGTGATCCGGCAGTACAGGCTGGAGTTTTTAGTTATGAAATCTTCCCATGGTATGGTTCAGCAGCTTTACCTTTATATCTCAAACATCATGGTGAAATCTCAAAAGAAAATCCTTAATATAATCCAAATCCCTCAAAATTGAGGGATTTTTTATTAGTCACTACAGATAGGATGTGGCTTTCTTATTCGAAAGCAACAATAAGCATCACAGGATGCATAACCTGGCTTGCAAACTCCATCTATCGGAGCTTCACATTCTCTTGCAGCCCCACCTAACAAAGATTTTAATTCTTTCCTGTTTAAACTTTTCAAATTTCTCATAGATATTCGGTTTGGTTTTATTTCCTACTCTTTAAACTTTCAGCAGTCTCCAGTATTTATCTTTTTACTTTAAGAATTAAATAGGCAAACTATTGCTTAATTATTTATATTTCAAACAAATATATTAAATAATTAAGCAATTATTTCAATATTTCCTCGCATGAAGAATTATTTTTTATTATTTTAGCTTTATTAAAAACAGCTTACAAAAAACTGAATGTAAGCAAGTTACAATTACCATTAACTTAAAAATTAATTCCATGAAAAAAATGAATTTATCCAAACTGTCGAGAACAGAATTGAAAGAAGTATTCGGTGGGTATCTATATCCGGCACCATGTCCCGGCGGATGTCCTGGTGAAGCTATGATCAGATGTCCTGACGGCTCAACCACTATGACTAATTTTATCTGTATGGGCAACAGGTGCGAACCAGCCGCAATGTGCAAGCCATTGGTTCTTGAACCTTTTCCAGATCCAATTACAATCACTCCATAATCTGATCAACAACAAAACAGTGAGTCTTACCGGCTCACTTTTTTATTATCTATTACACAAAAAAGGCCGGGATCTTCCTCACGGATCCCGGCCAAATAATGAACAAATAAAAAGAAACTATACTGTTTCCCTATACTTTTTATGATAGGCGTAATAAAACACGATCGGTAATACTGTAAATGACAGTAACATACAGATGATCAAACCACCCACGATCATAATGGCCAAAGGTTTCTGAATTTCGGATCCCATTCCGTTTGACAACGCTGCCGGGAAAAGTCCCATCGATCCCATCAGAGCAATCATCACAACAGGACGAATCCTACTCCGAACTCCTTCGGAAATGGCTTCTTTGAGAGACATTTTATTTTGCAGATTTTCTTTCATCACTCCAATCAAAACGATACCATCAATAGTGGCCACTCCGAAAAGAATGATAAACCCGATTCCTGCGGATATCCCGAAGATTGTTCCTGTAAACCACAAGGATAAAAATCCACCAATGAATGCAAATGCCAGCGTAATGGACGAAATCAGGGTATCTTTCACATTTCCGAAATTGAAATACAACAACATCAGGATAAGAACTAAAGATATCGGTACTACCATCGCAAGCTGTTTTGCTGCTCTTTCTTTACTTTCAAATTCGCCGGCCCAGGTCATTTTATGACTTTTAGGAAGCTTTACATCTTTGGCAACTTTCTCTTTTGCCTCTGCAATTGTACTTCCCAAATCGCGGCCTTCAATATTAAATCCAACCCCGATATATCTGCTGTTTCCTTCACGGTAAATAAAAGAGGGACCTGTATGGTAATCAATGGTTGCAATTTCTTTTAATGGAACTTTCTTATTATCCTGGGTTGGAATCAGGATATTTCCCATCTTTTCAGGAGTGTCACGATACTGTTTTTCAAATCGCAACATAACGTCAAACATTCTTTCTTCCTCATAAAATTTGGTGGCAGCCTGACCTCCAATGGTCATTTCAATAACGGCTTGTGCATCTGCTGTGGAAACTCCATATTTGGCCATTTTAGAATCATGAAGCTGTATTCTGAGTTCCGGTAAACCAATGTTTTTAAAGACATTTACATCAGAAACTCCCGGAACCGTCTTGATAGACTTAGCAACCTGGTTGGCATAATTTTCAAGTTCAAATAAATTATTTCCAAAAATCTTAATCACCAGCGGAGCTTTTACTCCGGCCACATATTCTTCAACATTATCCTGTATCGGTTGACTAAATCCAAAGTTGATTCCCGGATATTTTTCCAGAGAAACTCTCATTTCTTCGAGAAGTTCGTCTTTGGATATTTTCTTCTTCCATTCATTTTCCGGTTTCAGCTGGATATTAAATTCGATATTAAAGAAACCTGTGGGATCTGTCCCGTCATTCGGGCGTCCCGTCTGGGTCATGACAAACTTTACTTCATCATATTTCATTAAAATACCCTTCATTTCTTTGGTAAGCCGTACCGATTCGTCCAGGTTGACACTATTTGGCAATGTGGCACGTACATAGATTGCTCCTTCATTCAGTTTCGGCAAAAACTCAGATCCATAATTTGAAAACCTCCATCCACAGATTGCCAATAAGGTTAAAAAGCCAATAATAAATCCTTTTTTGTACCGGTCACTGAACTCGTAAATTCTATAAATATTGACTCTGAAGAATCTTGATATAAAGTTTTCTTTCTCTTCTATATTTTTAGTCAGTAAAAGTTTACACATCGCAGGAACATATGTCAAGCTCAAAATCAATGATCCCAACAACGCATATCCTAGTGTAAATGCCAAAGGTGAAAACATTTTCCCTTCCACCTTCTGGAAAGAGAAGATCGGCATCAATGCAACGATAAGAATCAGTAGTGCAAAGAAAATATAACCCGCTACACTTCCGGCGCTCTTTTTAATAATCCCTAGTTTGGAAATTTTATTAAACCTTCGCAATCCTATTTTCTTCGCCCGATGTTCGAGGGCTACGAAAACATTTTCTACGATGACCAGGGTTCCTTCGAGAAGTAAACCAAAGTCCAGTGCACCCATAGAAATAAGATTAGCCGGCAAACCCTGAATTTTCAACATGATAATCGCAAAAAGAAATGCCAAAGGAATAACAGAAGCAACAATGAAAGTTGTTCTCCAGTTGTACAGGAAAATAAATACGATAATGGAAACCAGAATAACTCCTTCAATCAAATTCTTGGAAACCGTGTGAACTGTTGTATTCACCAGTTCAGTACGGTCGATGATAGGAACAATCTGAACATCACCGGGAAGTTCTCCTCCATTCAATTCCTCAATTCTGTCCTTTAACCTGGCGATAACCTCACTTGGATTCTCACCCCGAAGCATAATGATAATTCCTTCTACGACATCATTTTCTTTATTGTAACCTACCTGCCCCAATCTTGGTTTTGCAGACACTTTAACTTCTGCCACATGTTTTACCAAAATAGGGGTAGAACCTTTTACCTCAATCTGGATATTTTCAATATCTTCCTTGCTTTCCAAAAGACCGATCCCCCGCACTACATATGCCTGGTCACCTTTCGATACTACATCACCACCTACATTGATATTACTCTTCGAAACGGCTTCATACACATCCAACGGGGAAAGGTCATAATTATGTAATTCTGTAGGATTGATTTTTATTTCATATGTTTTTTCTTCACCTCCAAAACTCACGACATCCGCAACTCCGGGTACGGCCAGCAATTCTCTTTCAACCACCCAATCCTGAATGGCCGTCACTTCTTTGATGGGTAGTTTACTTTTAATAATATACCGGTAAATTTCACCGGTAGCTCCGGAGGGAGGTTCTATACTGTATTCTGCCCCGCTCGGTAACTGTACATTTCCGAGTTTGTTGGAAGCATATTGCTGCGCGTAAAAGTCATTGACGTGATCATCAAAAATCACGGTTACCACTGACAATCCAAATAATGAAATAGACCGTACCGAAGTTTTATTCGGAATGGCATTCATTTCTTTGGAAATGGGCAAAGTGACAAATTTTTCTATTTCCTCAGCACTTCTTCCCGGCCATTGGGTGATAACTCTTACTCTTGTATTGGTTACATCGGGAAATGCTTCGATAGGAGTATGAATATAGGAATAGATCCCTCCTGCCAGCAAAAGAAAAGTTCCTAAAAGAACAATCAATGAATTCTTTAGGGAGAAGGAAACTATATTCTGTACAAATTTTCGCATTACTTCTTAGAATTATTTAATTGGTTTTTTAGGTTTTCGTAGATCAGCAGCCCGTTGGAAGCAATAATATTCTCACCTGGCTTCAGGTTTCCTTCCACATAGATATACTGGCTGTTGGAGCCGATTTCCGTTACCGGTCTGATTTCTAATTCACAGTCTTTTTTGTATACCACCACATAACTTTGATTATTGTCAAAGATCATTGCCTTTGCAGGAATAGCCAATGCCGATTTATTTTGTGAATTGACAGGTAAAATAATATCGGCAGACATTCCCGGACGCAGCTTCATTCCATTATTATCCATAATAATTTTGGCCTTCAATACTCTTTCATTCTCGTTAAAAACCTGGGAAATCGTATTAATTTTCCCGGAAAAACTATCATCAGGATAAGCCAAAGTTTTCACCACTACCGGCTGATCCACATAGACATGTCTCATATTGGTAGCATATACATTAGCCATCACCCAAACTTTATCCAGGTTTGAGATGGTAAAAAGCTGATCACCACCAGCAGTAACAGGCATTCCTTTTGAAATATTCTTTGAAATCACGTATCCGTCAGCCGGTGCCTTAATCTGAATTGTGCCGCCTCCCGCCGAATACAGCTGCATATTTTTTTGAGTTTTGGAAATATTCGATTGTAAGATGGCTACTTCGGATCTGGCTTCCTGTAAGTCTTTCTGGGAAGCAATATCATCTTTATACATGGCTTCAACGGATGACAGCTTTCTTTTGGCAACAGCCAGTTGTGCCTGCAACGTTTGGGTATCATCCTGCATTTCGTTAACCGCAGTACTTTTTATAGTAGCCAGGGACTGTCCTTTTTTCACATAATCGCCTAAAGAGAAATAAGTATCCGTAACCACTCCATCTACCAGACTTACAAACGGAACGGTTTTATCAGAGTTACTTTCCACTTCTCCGGTAAGGGTTATACTTTCTTCGATGGGAAGCATTTCCGCTTTCACCAGTTTTATATCTTTTTTCAGTTCTTTACTAATGCAGTAGCCTTTTTCTGCTTCATTGCTCTGCTTTTTTTCTTTACAACCTGTAAGGGTGATTAAAGCAGACAGATAAATGACTGCAATGCATCCGGTAGTATTTATTTTCATATGTAGATGTTCATTGTTAAAAATCATATAGCATCGTATACTTTACTTCTTTAAAAGTGTCGCTGATGTATATTTTATAAATCCTGACCTACAACATATTGCAGGTTTTCGTAGTATTGGTTGAGTTCTTTTTTGGTATCGAGTATGATCATTTTATTGCCGATATAAGTATCCAGGAAATCCATATACTCCAACATACTGATGTTTCTTAATCTGAAGTTTTTCTCATGGCTGATCAATAAGCCATCCAGCGTAGCTTCGTAAGAATCGTCAATTTCTTCTGAAACCTGTTGTGTGCGAAGGTAATTTCTGAAGACGGAAACAATTTCATTTTCAGACTTCAGCATATTCTTTCGGGTTTCATTCTTACTTTTCTCAATTTCCAGCTTAGCCTCCTGAATATTTCCCTTGTTCCTATCAAAAATGGGAAGATCAACAGAGACACCCAGTCCGATAAAATCTTTCATAATATTTCCACCTCTGTCATATCCTATTGAAAGAGCAACATCCGGAGTTTTCAATGCATTTTGTATTTCCAGATTTTTATTGGCGTGCTTTTCTTTATTTTTTGAGATCAAAATGTCCGGGCGGTTTTCTTTCGCTTTTTCCAGCCATTGGGAGAGTTCAACTTCCGATAGTTGTTTTTCAGGTAAAGTAAATGAGTCTGATATGACGAGGTAATCGTTTGCCGGAATCATCAGTAAAGCTTTCAGTTCTGCCTGTTGTTCTTCAATTTCCTGCTTTAAGGAAACCAGCTTTTTCTTAAATTCAATTTCCTGTGCTTTTAATCGAACATATTCTGCTTTACTTATATTTCCCAGATTCAACTGGTTTTGATAAGACTTTGTCAGTTTCTCAATGGAAGCAATCTGACCCTGATAAATCTTCTGCTGTTCCTGATTGTATAAGATTTCGGTGATTGTATTCCGCAAGGTTTTCTTAAGCTCACGCAGCACTTCCTGTAATTCATATTTCTCTCCTTCTACTTCGATTTTCTGGAGTTCAATATTCTTTCGTCTTTTGCCGGCAGTCTGAATCACCTGCTCGATCTCCGCAGAAATCTGAGTATTCTTTCCCCAATTTCCGATCAATGCAGGCTGTTCTTCAATATCATAGGTTCTCCATAGGTTGACTTCACTGATGCTTAATTTAGGATTGGGCCAGTATTTGGCCTGAAGAGCCCTTGCTTCGGCCTGAGAAATTTCTAATTTCTGAGCAATAATATCCAGGTTTTTAGCAAGAAATACCGCTTCAGCTTCCTTCCGGCTTACTTTTACAGTATCTGAAATTTGTGCCGAAAAAAAACTGAAACAGTGAATATAAAATAAGGTAAATATGATTTTCTTCAAGGTCTGTTATTTAAGACCACAAAGCTATTTTTCTAATATTAAGCCCAATTTTGAATAGAATTAAAATTCAATTAGTCCAACATTAGAGTTTGATTAGAATGGTTATTAAAAACACAAATGACACAGATACTTTCACAAATACCACCCATAAAACTATGAAAACTGCGCGGGTGTTTAGGGAGTGGAAGGAAACACAAGTTGGACACTTGTACCCACATTTACTTTAGAATCAATCTTCATGATCATATTGTGATGGTCAAAAATACTTTTCGATAGTGACAAACCGATTCCACTTCCTTTCGTAGCATTTACATTGGTTCCCCTGTAGAACGTGTCGGTAATTTTCGCAAGATCATCAGCAGGAATTCCTCTACCCTGATCCCTTACTTCAATATTCAACTGATGATCTTTTTCAGATAAAATAATTACCACAGGATGGTTGTGAGAATACTTAATGGCATTTTCTACAATATTATATAATGCCAGATACAATAACGTTTCATTTCCGGCGAATTCTAATAAAGCAGGTTTTGTGACTTCAAGTTGTATTTTAATAGAAGACTGATGTTCTTTGGCTTTCAATTCAAGCTTTTCATAAATCTTCCAGATCAGTTCATCTATTCTTACCTGTTTATGAGACCTCTCAAGCTTAGTCATTCCTGACATCAGCAACAGGTTGTTGAGGATATTTTCAATCTCATAAACATTCTCCAGTGATTCTTGCGCCACCTTTTTATACTCCTCAGGAGTTCTGTCTCTTTGAGCGAATACTTCAAGATTACCGGAGATCGCAGCCAGAGGGGTTTTAAATTCATGAGAAACATAATTGATAAAGTTCTGCTGCAACAATACATTTTCAGAAATTCTGCCCAGAAGTTTATTATAAGATTTAATAAGGTCTTCAACTTCATCATTGGTATTGGTGGAAGTAATGGCAGTAGAAATATTATTGTAATCTACTTTATTGATGCGCTCTACCACATTGGAAATAGGTTTATATACAACCTTGGAAAGATAACGGCTTAAAAAATAAATAGCTACCAATCCCAGCAAAAGAACCGAAAGCATAATAATGGAAAGCCTCCATATCTGAGACTGAAACGAATCGTTGGGCGACTTTACAAACACCACAAAATCTCCCTGATTGTCCGGATAAAAAATCCCGTAATAGAATTGATCACCTGACATAAACTCCATCCATTTGTCTGTCCTAACTCTTTTCAAATGGGAAAGCTTAATGTTATGATCATTCAGATTTTGCCCGAAGGTTACTTCATTATTCTGATTATAGACCGCAACCCGATTATTTTGAATCAAATGCTTATATTCCTTCTTGATCTGTGCATGTCTGTCTTTGGGAAGCTCGTCCTTTTCCAGGTAATAAATGGCAGAAATAAGTGCGGTATTTCTCAGTTTTTCAAAATAGAAAATTTTCGTACTGTCATAGTATGCAAAAAATATCACCGCAAATGTGATGATAGAAACAATGCCAAATGAAAGGCTTGAAATAAGAGTAAACCTGTTTCTAAGGGTCATTTTCAGTCTTTGATTAAATATCCGGTTCCTTTTACGGTATGAATAATTTTCTGATCCGTTTCGTCAATCTTATTACGAACATAAGATATGTACACATCCACGAGATTAGTTGTATTATCAAAATCAATTCCCCATACCTTATGCAAAATCTGAGTTCTGCTCAGCACTTTGTTTTTATTTTCCATCAGGAAGGTAAAAAGCTTATATTCTGTGGGAGAAAACTCAATGTCCTTTTCGTTCTGTGTTACCTTATGAAGATCTGTATCAATGACAATATTTCCACAAGACAGCAATTGATCTTCTTTCTGATAGCTGAGTTTGTTTCGCCTTGTCAAGGCCTTAATTCTGGAAATCAATTCCTCAAAATGGAAAGGTTTGGATAAATAATCATCAGCTCCCAGATCAAGCATTTTAATTTTATCATCTGGACTATTTAATGCACTTAACACTAAAATCGGAGTATAATTTCCTTTAAATCTAATAATTTGCGTAAGCTGCATGCCATCCAGTCCCGGAAGCATAATATCCATTAGTATAATATCAAAATCATAGGTATGAAGCAGTTCCCGTGCCTTTTCGCCCGAATCAGCAAGAGTCATATTATACCCTTCCTCGGAAAGCCCTTTTATCAGGAAGTTACTAATTCTCTGATCATCTTCTACCAACAAAATATTCATATGCTTCTGAAATTTCCCATAAATATAGGCAATCTTATTCAGAAAGGATTGCAGAAGCTAGCAGCCAAAGGTTTTTGGATTAAAAAATGGACTTCGGATATTCAACACCAATAACTTCCCGATTCTGCCCTCCAGCTTCCAACCTTTTTTCATAATTTTGAAAAATGGAGATGACCTATTTACTTATTGGATGTATGGCCGGCGGAATTCTGGGAGCCGTTATTTTATATTTTGCCTTGAAATCATCAATGGTTTCACGGAGCTCTTATGATGAATTGAACACCTCATTTATCAGAAATAATTCTGACCTTGAAAATACCAATTTAAAAATCCGGGAACTTCAGCAAAACATCAGTACCGAAAAAGAATTAAATCTTCAGCAGCAGGATTTACTGAATGATATTAAAAACGAATTTGCCAAAATATCTGCAGAACATTCATCTCTTAGCTCTCAATTCCAGGAGCAAAGGCAGCTTAATCTTAAGCAGTCTTCCCAAATAGAAGCACTGACGATCGAGAAGCAGAATATTTTTGCTAAAAACGCTGACCTTTTAGCCAGAAATGAAAGCCTCCAAAAATCTCTTGACACCCAGAAAGAGGAAATTATCAAAATTCAGGAAGAATCAAAGTTACAATTTGAGAACCTGGCTAATAAGATTTTAGAGGAAAAGACAGAAAAGTTTACCACTTTAAATCAAAATAATTTAAAAAATATCCTTGAGCCCTTTCAGGAAAAAATTGCAGATTTAAAAAATAAAGTCAATGAAGCCTACGAAAAAGAAAATAAAGAACGTTTCTCACTGGCTGAAAAAGTAAAAGAACTTGCAGAACTGAATCAACAGATTTCAGAAGATGCTAAAAAACTGACCCGAGCTTTGAAGGGAGAAAGCAAGACCCAGGGAAATTGGGGAGAAATGATTCTCGAAAGTATCCTGGAAAAATCCGGACTGGTGAAGGGAAGAGAATATTTTCTGGAACATGAATTACGCGACGAAGACAACAATGCACTATTTTCTGAATTTTCAGGTAAGAAAATGCGCCCCGATGCTGTTATAAAATATCCCGATGAAAGAAATGTCATTATTGATTCCAAGGTTTCTCTTACGGCATTTACAGAATTGGTAGATGAAACAGATCAGGATGTTTATCTTATGAAGTTGAATCAACATCTTGGTTCGATCAAAAACCACATTACACAACTTAGCCAGAAAGCCTATGATGATTACGGAAAATCACTGGACTTTGTGATGATGTTTATCCCGAGTGAACCGGCTTATATCGCGGCAATGCAAGCAGACCAAAACCTTTGGAACTACGCATATGAAAGAAGAATCTTATTACTCAATCCTAGTAACCTGATTACTTCTCTCAAGTTAATTGCAGATCTGTGGAAACGAGAATATCAAAACAGAAATTCTATGGAAATTGCTGAGCGAGGAGCTAAGCTCTATGATAAATTTGTAGGTTTTGTTGATAACCTGGAAAAAGTGGGAAGGAATCTCGATCAGGCTAAAAATGTGTATAACGATGCCTATAAACAATTGTACACCGGAAATGATAACCTGGTCATTCAGACTCAAAAATTAAAATCCCTCGGAATAAAAAATAAAAAAGACCTGCCACAAAGTCTTATTGACAATAATACTATGATCGAATAAAAAACAAAACCATGAAAAAATCAAATATTATCCTGCTTGTCAGTCTCTTTCTCTTTATCATTTCGCTTCCTTTCACTGCTGTATTTGCAAAAGATCATGAAATGAGTGGCCTGGCCTGTTTTCTTTTGGGATGGGCGGAAATGTCCGGTGGAGGAATTGCATGGATGGCCAATCCTCTCCTATTTATTGCGGCCTTTTTCTTCTTACTTAAACAGCCCAAAATATCTGCCGTCATAAGTCTTATAGCAGTCTGTTTAACTTTTTGTTATTTATCCGTTGCAGAAATTACAGTGAATGAAGCCGGGCATAAATATCCGATAACCGGTTACGGACCGGGATATTTCTTATGGATAGCAAGCTGTTTTTCTCTATTTATTGGAAGTATCATTCATATTAAATCTCCAGTGAAAGTAAAAACCGATTCCCCGTTATAAAGTATTTGAATCTTATCAATAGTCTGTATGTCTTCTTTTACATCATCCCCCTATCCTAAATCAGAATCTTTAAAAGAAATTCTGGTATCATCTATGGCATCAGGAGTTTCAGTCTATTTATTTCTTATTATTTTTCAGCCATTCGGGACACAAAACTTTAACCATCCATACAAACTGCTATTACTTTTTCCATACTGTGTTATTTTTGGTACTGCTTTTTTAATTGTAAATATTTTTACTTACCGGTTTACAAATTGGAGTATAGGAGCTGAACTTTTAAAGATTATCATCATCTTATTTCTGGGGTCTGTTTTTTCTTATTTTTATAATTCACTCTTCCTGAGCCACGTAGAACTTAGCTTTGAAAATTATTTCTATATGCTTCTTTATTCTCTGGCGCTAGGTATTCCTATTTCTGTTATTTATATTTTATCGCGGTATATTTATTTAAAAAGCATGCATGAAAATATTGCAAGAAATATTTCACAACAGCTCTCTGGCAATCCTTTATCAATTCAACCAAAAGCACTAAAGATCTCTACCGGCAATGCAGAGCTGATCATTCATGAAAACGATTTTCTATATGCCCAATCTATGGAAAACTATTGCACATTTTATCTGCTGGAAAATGATATTTTAAAAAAACATATAATCAGAATAAGCTTAACGGGTGCCTTACAGCAAATTGAAACAACTTCTATTAAAAGATGCCATCGCTCCTACATTGTTAACCTCAGAAAAGTAAAAATTATTAAGGGGAACGCACAGGGATACAAATTAGTTATTCCGGGAACAGACTTTGAAATTCCCGTTTCAAGAACTTTTATACCTGCAATTATCCCACAGTTGCAGCAAATAAATAACTAAAGGTTGTCATTGGTCACTATTCCTTTACATTCGTCACATTAATTTCAAGCCACTGATTTAAAGCTGCATTTTTGCTCAAAAATTAATTGACATGAGTAAAAACATTCGCTTTTTATTAATCTTTATTTTAGGTTTTTGTACTTATTATTTTTTCGATCTTTATTGTTTTAAAACTATTCAAAGCTTTTCACAAAGGCTCTTTCACAGTAAAGCACTGGCTCATGTAATTGCTTATTCAATTACACTGATTCCTCTTATTACTACTTTAAAAATTGTACTGCCTGAGAAAAAAATAGCAGATCTGCTTTCTGTAAATAAATTAATAGTAAAAGGATTCACCATCGCCTTCTTGGGAACCTTTGTAATGGCAGTAGGATATAGCTTGCATTTCAGTATAATCACTAAGATTGACATCGAATCACTTTTTATCAACACTATTTCCTCTGCATTTTTCGAAGAAATAATATTCAGAGCATTTCTGATTGGTGTGTTATATCGTTTTACCAGGCTCGGGTTTCTATCATCTTTGCTGCTGGGATCTTTGTTGTTTGCACAGGTTCACTTATATCAAAGCCAAAATACAACTGAACTCATTGAGATATTTTCAATCACATTTTTAGGATCGATATTTTTTGCCTGGATCTATTTTGAAACAGACTATAACCTCTGGACCGCTATATGCACACATTTCTTTATGAATTTCTATTGGGAAATCTTTAATGTTTCAGCAAACGTTTCAGGAAATCTCTATGGAAACATCTATAAACTTTCCTCGCTTCTTCTCATCATAGGCATCATCATTTATTATAAAAAAAGAAATAACATTCCGTTTCAGGTCACTTTGAAAAGTCTTTTTATAAAAACCAGCGAACTTCAATCATAAATTTTGCATAATTTTGCGGAATGCTGATAGAAAGTTTTCAAAACGATAAAATAAAAAATGTCACTAAGCTTCTTACTGACAACAGATTTCGTAAAAAATCCAATGTCTTTGTAGTTGAAGGACAGCAGGAAAACGAAAGAGCTCTGCAATACAATTTCGAACCTGTAGAGTTCTTTATCTGTGAAAATATATTTAATGGAAAAATGCCGGATGGAAAAATCCATTTGGTAAGTGAAAAAGTATACGAGAAAATAGCTTATAGAGGAAGTTCGGAAGGAATTATCGGAATCTATCAGGTAAAAGAAGCTCTTCTTTCATCATTTGTTCCCAAAGATAATTCTACAATCATCATTGTTGAAGGCGTAGAAAAGCCAGGAAATCTTGGTGCAATTCTGAGAAGTTGCGAAGCTTTCGGAATTGATGCATTGATTGTAGCGGACGGAAAAACGGACTTTTATAATCCGAATGTAATCAGATCAAGTGTCGGCTGCCTTTTTGGGATGGAGGTATATCAAGCCGAAAATGAAGAAACACTGAAATTCTTACAGGACAATAAATTCAATATTTATACAACTCTTATGGATGAAACTGCTGAAGATCTTTATAAAAGAGATTTTACACAACGCTCTGCTGTATTATTTGGCACTGAGCATTCAGGATTAAGTGATTTCTGGATGGGTAAAGGAAAAAACACACTCATTCCTATGGCTGGGAGTATCGATTCTTTGAATTTAAGTAATGCAGTCGCGATTACTTGCTATGAATCTTTGAAGCAGAAGAAGGGATAAATAATAATAGACCTTAATTTTTATGTCTGTGAGAGTGCTTCGCCTTCGGCTCGCAATAACAGGTTAAGATGAAAGTCTACATATAAAGCATAAAAAAACCGTTTCACTGGGTGAAACGGTTCTTTTATTTTTAAGCTTATGCTAGAATTATTTCTTAGCAGCGTCTTTTGCAGCATCTTTAGCAGCGTCAGCAGCTCCTTTAGCAGCATCAGCAGCACCTTTAGCAGCGTCAGCAGCACCTTTAGCAGCATCTTTAGCTACAGTAGCACCAGCAGCAGTAGTTGCAGCAGCAGCATCTTTAGTAGCTTCTACAGCTGTAGTAGCAGCAGAATCAACAACTTTAGCAGCAGAGTCAGAAACTACAGCAGCAGAATCAGCTACGTTAGCAGCAGCAGAATCAGTTGCTCCTTCAGTAGAAGTAGCTTCAGTTTTTTTACAAGCAACTAGAGAGATTGCAGCGATAGCAGCTACGAATAATGACTTTTTCATAATAAATTAAATTTAATTTTGTTAATATTGTTTTATAAAATTTTCTTCTGTTCTGTTATTTGAACAAGACAAAGGTAGAGCAGTTAGAAAATTTGTTTATGAAAAATAATTGTAATACCTTTGTAAAATAGTTTTACAAAAAAATATAACTGATAATCAATAATTTAACCATTTTTTGAAAAATTGACAGATTTAGATCTTTTACACTTTGAACAGCTAAAAAAGGATGTTCAGGGTCAATACTTAAAAGAATATACCCCTTCGCAGGATGACATATCGAAGTGGAAGGGTATAGACATTATATATTTCCAGGAAGACCTTCGTAAAAAAGCCAAAGGCAACATCAGCGAAAAGTCATTTTATACCTATTTCAAAACATCACCGGTTACTAAATTACCAAGAATTGACATGCTCAATTTATTGAGTATTTATGCGGGTTACGACTCATGGTACGAATTTAAAAAGCAGCATCTTTTTGCCGGAGAATTGCTTCAGGAAAATGACGACTTGGAGGAAGAAGAAATCACTGAGCTTGAAAAAACAGTGACAGACTCTCCTCAGCTTCCAAAAACGGAAATTCAACCTAAAAAAGTTGAAATTAAACCCCACGAAAACGTTGATTTACAAAAAACAAATACTGAAAATCAGCAAATTAGCAACAAAACAACCCAAGTAAATGAAACCGAAGTTTCAGCAGTATCTCCTAAGAAGAATTTCTTTAAAAAAAATGCCTGGGCTTTTGTTACTTCTATCTTAATTACCATCACCGGCTTGCTAGGTTTTAAAGATGTACTTTTTTCAAAAACTTATAAATACTGCTTTATCGATAAAGACCGGGGAGTTTCTGTTATCAATACCTTAGAAATAATGGTAGTGAAGGAAAATGAATCTCCATTGATGTATAAAATAAAACCGGGCGATTGTTTTTTCTATTCCACTAAAGATAAAAATCTGAAAATGCGCATCAGTGCTCCATTTTATGAACCACTGGAAGTTAACAGAAACCTGGAAAATGCCCCGGAAGAAGAAAAAATAGAACTGAAACCTGATGACTATAAAATGGCAGTTTATTATTTCTCCATAAAAGACATCAAAGGAGGCAATCCTGAAGAACAGGTTGCTCTTATTAAACAAAAAAGAAATCAGCTTGAAAATCTAATCAGCAATAACGCTATTATTTATCAGGTATATGACAATGATACTTACGGAATTGAGAGATTGGATAAACAGAAGTATATCACTCTGGTAACCACTCCTACCACCTCATTGAAAAACCTGAGTGTTATAGAAATGAAAAAAGACGCCAACGGTAAAATTATATCGATCAAATTTAAAATCACCTCCACAGATGAAAAAAATAAATAATTTTTTAATTTTCACGGTGCTTTTGGCTTTATTTGTTGCCTGTAATAAAAAAAGTACAGAAGTCAGTGACCTTGATAAATTACGAAACAGCAACAACGCAAAAAGTTACCCTGCAGTACAGATGGATAGTATGCAGGCAATCAATTCTATTACCAAACAAAAAGTTCAGGAACTTCTTGACCTTTCAACCCTTTATCTGTCCGGCAACAGAAATACCGAGATAGACACCGTTATCTATTCACAGATGGAAAGTTATTTCCACAAACCTGATTCTTTGACTTTCAAAAATCTTTTCAAAGAACTGGATAGCATGAAAGTAAAATCAGTGAAGGTAAATAACCTGAATGTGTATAAAGAGTTTTATAAAAAAGACACGCTGGATTATGCCAAATTTAATGTAGAGTATTTTGACGGTAAGAATAAGTCTTTAGGAAGCTTTGAAAAGAATGCCCAATATATTTTACTGTCCAGACCGAAGCTTAAAAAAGAATTTAAATTCTATTTCTTGGATTTTTATTGTAAACCATTTAAGAAAGACAGTACTTCAACAGGAGTAACCAAATAGTCTAAGGAAATATCATTTTCCCAGACATCATCGATATATTCATCGGGGTCAAAGTAATTGACTCCGATTTTTTTTGTTTCAGGAGAAATACTTTGAAAAAGACCGTCATAGAATCCTTTACCGTATCCTACTCTATTGCCTTTTTTATCACAATATAATAAAGGAGTGATAACATAATGAAAATGAATCTCTCCTGAATCTTCATTGGTTACCGGTTCTGAAATCCCCCAGGAATTGGTTTCAAAAACCGTATTCTGATTAATTTCAATATTAATAAGCTTATCATCTACAATTTTAGGTACATACACACGGATTTTCCGGGTTAGAAAATCCTGTATGAATATCCGGGTATCTATCTCGTTAAACTTCTGAATAGGAATAAAAATATGAACTTTCTCTCCTTCTTCAGGCTTAAAATAACCAATGAAATTTTCAAAAATCTTTTGAGATAACAAGAAAGCCTCATCAATTGACAAGGCTTTTCTTTTTTGCATATATTTTTTTCTAAGCTCAGCTTTTAACATATCTGTTATGCGTTTTCAGCTTGTTGAATTTTATATAATTTATCTGATAAACGAACTCTGTAAGGAAGTTCAAAAGTAATTTGATCTCCAACTTTAGCCGTTTCGCAAGGTCCTCCATTTACATGAATTTTTGTAATGGTAAGTTCCTGCTCACCAGTGGTAGGCCCGGAAATCAAAACCTGATCTCCAACAGAAAGTTCTTTATTTTCAATTAAAAACTGTGCAATTTTTGATTTTGAATAATAATGTTCAGCTTTTCCAACCAATACTTTCTTAACAGCAATCTTCTGGCGGATATTTTTTGTTTCAGCTTTGGCTAGTGGTTTAATGGGTAAATCGCCTGAATTTTTAAATTTCAACGCTTCAGATTTTCCTTTTCTGAATACCTTATTCCCAACCTGCAGTCCTTTTCTTAATTTTAATTGCTCTTCCCATGGCAAATGGATCGTTTCTACACATTCCGTAGAACAACAGTTTTCCATCGCTGCCTTACATTCATCACATTGAATAAACAACAGATGACAGGCATCATTAGCACAATTGGTGTGATTATCACAAGGTTTACCACACTGGTGGCATTGTGAAATAATATCGTCCGTAATTCTTTCTCCTAAACGGTGGTCAAATACAAAGTTTTTTCCAATAAATTTACTTTTAATGCCTTCTTCTTTGATCTGACGGGTGTATTCGATAATTCCCCCCTCTAATTGATATACATTTTTAAACCCCTGATGTTTAAAGTAGGCACTCGCTTTTTCACAACGAATTCCTCCTGTACAATACATCAGTAAGTTTTTATCTTCTTTAAAGTCTTGTAATTGCTCATTGATGATCGGCAAACTTTCTCTGAAGTTTTCCACATCAGGAGTAATCGCTTTTTCAAAATGACCTACTTCACTTTCATAGTGGTTTCTGAAGTCAACAACAATGGTATTAGGATCTTCAAGCAAATCATTAAATTCCTGAGCTTTCAGGTGAATCCCTTTATTGGTCACATCAAAAGAATCATCATTCAAACCGTCGGCAACAATTTTATTTCTAACTTTAATAGTCAGTTTTAAAAAGGAATAATCATCCTGATCCACCGCTACATTTAAGCGAATTCCTTTCATAAAATCATATACTTCCAGCGTATCACGAAAAGCTTCAAATTGATCCGCAGGTACACTCATCTGAGCATTAATTCCTTCATGAGCAACATAAATACGGCCAAGTGCATCAAGTGCATTCCAGGCTATAAATAATTCATCGCGAAATTTTTTGGGATCTTCAATTTTGGCGTACGCATAGAAAGACAATGTAAGACGTTCCTTACCAGCTTCTTCAATAAGTTGAGCTCTTTCTTCTGCGCTTAAGGTGTTATACAGTTGCATGCTATAAACTTTTTAAGTGAGAAAAATATTTTTGCAAAGATAATCATTTTTGAATTAAGTATTTTTATAGACATCAATGATACACCGCAGCAAATTTTATCATTGAAAAAGGAAAATTGAAAACCGAATGCTATTTTGTCCATTTTATATGGTAAATTATACGCTATAATGTCTGATTTTTCTTTAATTTTTTTTTAAGTTTTGTTAACTCTGACATTAACAATTATGACATAATACATAAAATGACATAATAGCAGTTAAATTTTAGTTAAAATTGAAACATAGCATACTAATTGCTTACTTATTTAACATTAAATTTGTTTACTCAAAAACATTTTACAGAAATTAATTAATAAACAAGAAAGATATACAATGAAGAGTACTTTAAAAAAACTATTACCATTTGCGGTAGTTGGAGTTGTTTCAGGAGCTACTACCGTTGGAGCAATACAATATTTTGGGCATGGCTCCAATAATGGAGATCAATCTTATTTCACCACAGCAGCCCCTACAGCCTCATTTGCAGGAATGAATACGGGAGCAGTGGGTGATGACTTTGTAAAAGCAGCGAAAACAACCGTTCCTGCTGTAGTTACTATTAAAAACTATCAAAGCAGAACCGCGAGCAGAGCCTCAGAGCAGGATTTGTTCGATTATTTCTTCGGAGATCCGTTCGGAGGGAGAGGTCAGCAAAGGCAAAAGCAACAGCAGGCTCCGGACAATATGCCTTCAGGTATGGGATCAGGGGTCATTATTTCTCCTGACGGTTATATCATATCGAACAACCACGTAGTGGCAGGTGCCAATAAACTGGAAGTTGTATTAAGCAACAAGAAATCATATATCGCAACGTTGGTGGGAACTGACCCTAATACGGACATTTCTCTACTAAAGATCGAAGAGAAAGGACTTCCTTATTTAAACTTTGCGAACTCGGATAATATTGATGTAGGACAATGGGTGCTTGCGGTAGGAAATCCACTGGGACTAAACTCTACCGTAACCGCAGGTATTGTTTCTGCTAAAGGAAGAGGAATCGGTATTTTAGGAAGCCAGGGGAAAGCAAGCAATCCAATTGAAAGCTTTATTCAGACGGATGCCGCCATCAACCCGGGTAACTCCGGAGGTGCTTTGGTAAATACCAATGGTGAACTTATCGGAATCAACTCTGCGATCCAATCTACAACAGGATATTATCAGGGATACGGATTTGCCGTTCCTTCCAATCTGGCAAGAAAAATTGTTGAGGATATCAAGAAGTTTGGTATTGTACAAAGAGGATTCTTAGGAGTTTCTTCATTAGACCTTTCCAATGACCAACAGGTTCAGGCTTATAATAAGCAATTCAAAACCAGCATTAAATCCGGTTCCGGAGTTTATGTTACAGGATTTGGCGATAGCAGCGGTGCTGAAGATGCAGGTCTGAAAAAAGGAGATATCATTACAAAAATAGACAATTACGACATCACAGATTTTGCTGATCTGTCTATGTCTATCGGAAGCAAGCGTCCTGGTGATAAGGTTCAGGTTACTTATTCAAGAAACGGAAAAGAATCCACGACTAACGTAACACTTAAAGACCAGAAAGGAGGTACTTCTACAAGAACTAAAGCAGATCTTAGTGTAACGGAAAAAATCGGTGCTGAATTTGATCCATTGAATGACAGATTCAAAACTGAATACGGACTAACCAGTGGTGTTGTTGCTAAAAACGTATCAGAAGGCAGCGAAATGGCCAAAATCGGAATCGTAGACAACTACATTATCATAGAGGTTAATGGCAAGCCTGTTAACTCACAGAAAGACGTTGAAAAGGTTCTTGAAAAATATCAGGGCAACGTACAGGTGAAATTCGTAGATGATTACGGAAGAATCTATACTAAAGGATTCAAAATGCCTTAATTAATAAGAAACAATAGTTATTTTCATATCAACAAAAAAGCGCTGCAGAAATCTGCAGCGCTTTTGTTATTATTTATTTGGGTTTGTTCATCTTTTCAGCAATTCTTTTTTGCTTATTCCGCTCATAGATTACTTCTACAATCTTACCTCCAATCCAGGAAAACGGAAAGAATGTAAGGAAAATAGAAATCTTATAAAACGTTGGATGGTACGGAAATATAATAACATCCAGCATGGCTATAAAGAGCATAATAAAGCCAATCAGAATAGCATAGGCTACTTTAGCATATTTAACGATGATGGCTGTGGCAACTCCTCCAATTGTAGTTCCTAGTCCGGAAATAAACAATAAGAAGCCGAAGAAAGCCTTATCGTCCTTCATACTGAAAAGAAACCTTTGCCAATGCTCGAACGGAGCAAAAGCTTCAAAAGTTATCCATTGCGGAAAAGCCCTTATACCAAGGGTAATAATAAGCCCTGCTATACCAAGACCCAACAACACCGCAATTGTATTTCTTATAAAATTCATTAATCCTGATGTGCGATCATAGAAATTTCAATATCCACATTTTTAGGCAGACAAGAAACCTGTACTGTTTCACGAGCCGGATAGCTATCTGCATCTAAATAAGAAGCATAAATATCATTCATTACCGCGAAATCATCCATACTCTTAAGGAAGATGGTAGCCTTCACAACGTTCTTGAAAGTCATCCCGGCTTCTGTAAGAATTGCTTCCAGATTTTTCATCACCTGATGTGTTTCTTTTTCGATTCCCTCTACCAATTTACCAGTTGCAGGATCTACAGGGATTTGTCCGGAAATGTATAAAACTCCGTTAGCCATATTAGCTTGTGAATAAGGCCCTATCGCTGCAGGTGCATTAACTGTGTTGATTATTTGTTTCATATGTGGATATTTATTTTTTTATAAAGTCATCTGCAATCACCATCATCATGTATTTCTTTGATCAGAAAACTTAATGAACGGTGATTCATTAGAAATTATTTTGCTTGCAAATATAAAATTTATATTCTCAAATGCCAATCTGATATTAGAAAGGTGCATTAGGCTGCGTAAAGCTTCTGTCTTTGTACTTCAATGCATCACTTAAGATATTGGCTTTGATCCCGATAAAGAAGTCATATACTTTATATTGTCCGAAAGGTACCCAGTTGAAGTTGATTGTAAAACTTCGCTGGTCTCTTGAAAAACCAATTCTGGTATAGGCCAGCTGCTTGGTCACCATATCATAGTGCGTACTTCCATTGATATTCCAGTAAGGAGTAAGTTTTATACTTCCGTCCAGACCTAATGATGCAATTTTATTACCAAAACGGCTAAGCCCTTTTGAATAGGCATAATTGGCATTGATATTCAACGTCCAGGCTTGGTCAAAATGAGCATAATTATCATCATCAAAATAATAATTTTCGTTTCGGACCTCTCCTTTTGAAGAATACTTTTTAGCATAATCTGTCTTTTCTCCAAAAATCTCGCTGCTTAAAGGATAAGACAACTGAACATTGAATCCCTGTACACTGAAGGCACCGAACTTTTCTGTTCTGATTCCCGTGTCCTGTCCCGGAAGGAATTCGATTTTATATGGATCAAGAGAAAGACTTGTATTAACAGTAAGCTTACTATTGAAGAAAGATGATTGTCCGTTTATTGTAAAGATTGACCATGGGTGATCTTTAGCAGCAAAATTATAGCTTCCAGAAAGGTTTAATGATTCAAAGATTTTGATTTTCTTCACACCGGTAGAATCGCTTTTAGACTTTATCTTCATTTCAATATTGTTTCCAATATTAAATCCTAAGGATCCAACCATTCCACTTGAAGGGCTTCCCACAATTCCTTTTTCAAAAATAGAATAAGGCGTCAAAGCTCCGTTCGCATTGTAATAGTTTTTATAATATCCAAAATTCGGACTTGAAAAATCAGGAGAATAAGTAAACCCTATACTTGGCGTCATCATATGTCTCACCGCCTCTACTGCAGATCCTTTTTTAAACTTCATCATTCCGTAAAGGGTGGTCTGAAGACTGGCAGTTGTAGAGAATGTAGAATATCCGGAAAGGTTTTTACTGATTTCATCTACTGTAATATTCTTTATAGGATCATAGTATCTGTTCAGCGTTTTTGTCGTTAACGCATTGTCAATATTAGCACTTAAACTGAACGTAAAATATTTTGCCAGGGTGGTATTGGTTGCCAGGGCAATATTATTCTTAAGCCCGGTCTGCATTTTATCCCACATTTCTTTTTTAAACAATTCGTTTTCCTGAGTGTTAACGAAGTTGGTAAGGTTAAAACCTGTATTCACCGTAATATTCTCAATAAGTCCCTGTCTCACTCCTGTTTTTGATTTGAAAAGGTAAAACTGGTTGATCGCTACGTTCATTTGTGGAAGGCGAAGATCAGCTAATCCCGTTGCAAAGTTTTGAGAATATGATGCCGTTCCGGTAATCGTCATCGGAAGTTTCAGAAATCTTTTGGTAAGAGTTACCGTAGAATTCTGCTGTGTATTCAATACATTTTGATTGAAAATGTAGTTGTTGTTTAATGGATTGTTATAAAACTTCGTACTTACAATATCAACAGAAGCACTGAAAGTCAGGAAAGGATTGGCTTTAGAATCCTGAGAGTGTGTCCAGTTGATTCTGTAGGTGCTGTTTTTTGTGTAGTCATCCAGCCCTTTAATCCCTCTTACCATTGTTCCGACATCCGCATTAAATGATCCCGAATAACGGTATTTCTTCTGATAATTCATTTGGGGACGAAGGTTCCAGCTTCCTTTTGTATAAATATCGGCTAATACCTTGAGATCAAAATGCTCTCCGATGGGTTGATAATATCCAATTCCGTTCAGGAAGAACCCTACATCCTCTCTTTCTCCAAAACTAGGAATCAGAATTCCGGCGGCTCTTTTGGCTGAAAACGGCAAAATAGCAAACGGTAAATAAAGAGGGGTCGGAACCTGTTCTATAAACATTTGGATAGGGCCCGTAACGATCTGCGACTTAGTTTTAGTTTTAATAAGCTTAATGTTATAAGCCCTCATAAAATAATCCGCAGTGGTATCTTTTTTCTTGATAAAATAATCATCCGTAGTATAATCCGCCTTTCTCATAGCATATACGGAATCGTTATATTTTTTGGTCTTCTGGGCTATGATAACTCCCTCACTTTCTTCGGTTCTTGCATTGAAAGCGATCGCCTGTTTCGTTTTGGTATTATAGCTGAATTCATTGGTTTCGTACTTTTTACCTCCCTGCAGAGTAATCACGGGCTCAATAATTTTCCCTAAAGAGTCTTGTTTTCCACGGGCATAAATTGTATTTTTATTATCATCAATAGAAATATAATCTGCATCAATCTGCATATCCTGGTATTTTACCTGGGCATTTTTATTGAGGAATGTCATCTTTTTTGGGATGTCCCTACGCTGATCGTCGGCTTTTGTACGAAGCACGTCATCAAGGGATTCCTTTTTTACAACAATGGTATCCTTTTTGGAAATAGTATCATTAACCGCATTTTTAGGCAATTTTTCAGGAGTTTTCTGTGCTAAAAAATTGTTAAAAATTAGGATAATTAAAATTTGTAATATATTTTTGAGGACGGTTTTGGCCAATTTTATTATATATAATTAAGGCCCAAAATTAATATAATTTTTATAACTGTAAGATGCACAAACAAAATTTTAAAATAATTTTATCATTTCTCCTTATCCTAACCAGTAACTTTATTTTCTCTCAGAAGAAGTTCACAATCGTTCTGGACGCGGGACACGGAGGAAGTGATCACGGAGCCAACAGGAGTTATGCAGACATTGGAAGAGTCGCAGAAAAAGACATTACCCTAGCAATTACTTTAAAAGTAGGAGCAATGTTGGAGAAAAACAGAGACTTCAAAGTAATATATACCCGAAAGATTGATGAATATCCTTCTCTTTCGGACAGAACCAACCTTGCCAACAGAAGCAAGGCAGATCTGTTTGTATCTATTCACTGTAACTCTGCACAGCGGTCTACCGCATATGGTACGGAAACTTATGTACAGGGACCTAACCAGAATAACGAAAACCTTGAGGTTGCAAAGAGAGAAAATGACGTGATTTTTCTGGACGAAAAAGATAAACAAACTTTTGGTTCTTATAATCCTGATTCTCCGGAATCATTAATCGCGTTAAAACTTCAGCAAAGTAAATATCTTGAATCAAGTCTTCTTTTGGGAGGGCTGGTAGAAGATAACTTTGTGAATAAAGACAAACGGTTCTCAAGAGGAGTTTTCCAGAAGAACCTTCACGTTCTGCGTATGAATGCAATGCCATCGGTATTGATAGAAACAGGTTTCATCAATCATCCTGAAGAAAGTCATTATATCGCTTCCGACAAAGGTCAGAACGAAATTGCCGAAAGTATCTATACTGCAATTATCGATTATAAAAAAGCAGTTGACAGAAAATCTGGCGGATCTATTGCGGTGAGAAAACCGGAACCTGAAAAACCGGCAGAAGTAGCTCTGAAAAACGATTTCAGAATATTACTGATGAGTTCTCCTACGAAGTACAATGAAAATGATCCTGCATTGAAAGGGCTAAACTATGTGCTTACAATCAAAGAAAACGGACAGTACAAATATTATTACGCTGTAACGAATATGGCTTCAGTGAGAGATATCAACCTTAAGACGGCCAAAGATGCAGGCTTTAGAAATGCTTTTGCGGTAGGATTCATGCCTAATCAAAAAATAAGCATGGGATATTACACCATTGAAGTATATGCCGGAGACAAGCTAAATGGCAATTCATACATTATTCAAAACCTGAAAGATGTAGAGAGAAATAAAGACAGTGGAGTGTTTTATTATACCTACGGAAAGGTATATACGCTGGAAGATGCTGCAAAGCTTCAAAAAGAGCTCGAATCTAAAGGTGTGAAAAACACGGTAATACAAAAAGTTTATAAATAATCTTAAAAAATAATTTTGAAGTTTAAAAGTTAATTATTACTTTTGCAACCTCAAAATTTGGCCTATTCGTCTAGTGGTTAGGACTCAAGGTTTTCATCCTTGCAACAGGGGTTCGATTCCCCTATAGGCTACCAAATTTGATATCATGCCGGATTTAAAAATACAAGAAGCAAAATTGCTTTTTAAGAAAATCCACTCTAACCCAAAAAGTTATGATTTACAAATCAATGAAGACGGGATTGCAGGCAGGGATGATAAAATAAGTTTCAGACTTTACAGGACTGGAGAAAGGGTTGCTTTTGAAGTAACAATAGATGAATTCACTTTCACCAATACCACTGGAGAATGGAACAATGCGATGATTATGTTGGGAAACACGATCAAGAAATTAGAGAAAGAACAAGAAAATTTAAAAATAGAACAGGCAATAAATAAACTTAGAAAATACCTTTCAGAAGAAAATTAAAAATTTTTGAAAATAAATTTGGTAGTTAAAGAAAAAGTTTATAGTTTTGCACTCACATTTGAACGATATGGCAAATCATAAATCAGCACTAAAGAGAATCAGACAAAACGAAACTAGAAGACTTCGTAATAGATATTATCACAAGACTGCTAGAACAGCATTGAAAGCCTTAAGAAATGAGGAAAACAAAGCTGCTGCAACAGAGCAACTGCCAAAAGTTATCGCTTTATTGGATAAATTAGCTAAGAAAAATATTATCCACAAGAACAAAGCGGCTAACTTGAAAAGCAAATTGACAAAGCACGTTAACAAGTTAGCGTAATAATATAGTAGGCCCGTTCGTCTATCGGTTAGGACCTCAGATTTTCATTCTGGTAAGAGGGGTTCGATTCCCCTACGGGCTACAAAACTAAGAGTTGATACTTATAAAAACAAAAACTAACACATTACTTCGGTAATGGAAGATAGAGGGCCCGTTCGTCTATCGGTTAGGACCTCAGATTTTCATTCTGGTAAGAGGGGTTCGATTCCCCTACGGGCTACAAAGAGAAGACTTTCATTAAGTCTTCTCTTTTTTTGTGCCATATATCCCCCAGACATAGTTATAATTTTTTGTTATTTATAAAAATACTATATATAATAACATTTTAATATTACATAATTAATTAAATATTAAACATATATATGTAATAAAAAATTATTGTTATTATTTTCATAAAAAATATTTAAAATTAAAATTATTCACTTACCTTTGATTAAAACAATACCCAAATCTCAAAAACATGAAAAAACATTTACAAGCAAGTTCCTGCTTAAGAAGAGCAGTACTGCTATCTTTCCTGACATTCTTTATGAACAATTTATCCTTTGCACAGGTTACGACAAAAACTTACGTGTCCGGTGAGAACCATTCAATTTCAGCAGTTTGCTTAAGTTGTGGCATTCAAAACCCACAAAATGCAATAGGAAACAATGAAGACGATTATTCTTCGTTAAAGATAGGCACGGCATTATTAGGAAATATTTCTCAAACCCTCGAATTTCCGACATCAAGTTTAAAAAAATTAAGGATTGGCATCGGAACCGGCAATAGTCAATTATCGATTTCATTGCTAAGCGGAGCAACTATAGAAACAATGAATGGAAATACATCCAATGGAGATGGCAGAATCATAGATAATAATATTCTTAAAATTGGTTCACAACTCAACAGAGCAACCATAGAATTACAACCCACAAAACTTTACAACAAGGTAAAAATAACGTTAAATACCGGAGCCATCAGTGTGAACAGTGAATTTCGAATTTATTACGCCCATCAGTCTGAATTTATCACCCTATGCAATACCTCACTTCCCGCTACTCCATACTATTATTATCCTTTTGATTGGCAAATTCAAGATAAAGTTCATAATTATCATTTTAACCAGGAACCCAATGTTGATCCACAATTTGAAGACAACAGCGTTATATGTGGTAAGGCGTTAAAAGCATACAATACCTTGAAAACAGACCTCACATCTGAAAATAGATTAGAAAAGACTATTTCATTTTGGGCTGACGTAGAAAACTCATTATTTGTGAATGTATTCGGCACTAAAATCACGATAGACAAAACATCATTTACAGTAAATCAGGATCGTGCGTATCGTATACCTGATCAAGATGATGACAGCCTTTTTCCTTTAAAGCTGTCTAAACAAAATTCTAGCACAGGCCTCCATCATTATTCAATAAAAGTGACTCCAATACTTCCTACACCTTTCGAAAAATTACTCTGCAAAAGTCGTATAGATCCAGAAGATACAATACATTGCTCAAAACCTGTTGGAGGAATCATTTCAAAATATATAGATGGAAATCTTACTGAGAAATATAAAATCACTTTTCAGGTGGGCTACCATGATTCTAATCCGGATTCCGAAAAACTCATTTCACTTACGACGGAGCTGGCAAAAATAGACGACTTACTGATTTACCAGGAAGCATTACCAGATGAAATACTCAAAGTACTACCTGCAGCATATAGCTTACCAGGTGTTTCGTCACCGCTAGCAACAAAAATAACACCTACAAAAGATCTATTCACTCTATCTCCCAATCCTACTACAGGACAAATCACCCTCAATGGAAGCATTGACCTGGAGGGAGCAGATATTTTCATCAATAATACTTTTGGAAAGGAAATTTTCCGTTCAAAATACCATTCCAGAACGTTTAACCTACCGACAACATTACCTGGAGGCATCTATTTATTGACCGTACAAACAAAGGATAAGAAAACATTTACTCAAAAGCTTATCCTCACTCGATAAAATATAACACATCACAAAGGCAGGTTTTTAGACCTGTCTTTTTTATTAATTTAAAACAATGTATCCTTTGCCTAGTTTTTTCCGATTATAAATAAGTTTAAAAAAATCACCAAAAAAGGAAATAATATTTCTTGCTTTTCTTATTAATGTGTAAATTTGAATGAAACTATTCATCCAAAATTCGATAACATGAAAATTAATTTACTTTTGAGAAAACAGTTCTCATTTAAAGCTGTTTTCACAGCATTGTTTTTATTCGCTACCAATGCTTTATTTCTTGCCCAGAACAGAATCTATGCTCACGCTCAAAACTCAGGAGTTTTTGGAGTAGCTTGTTTAGGCTGCCGTGTAGACAACCCTCAAAATGCCATTGGAGATAATGAGGACGATTATTCTACAATGGTATTAGGAACCGCATTATTAGGAGGAATTCAACAAACTTTAACTTTCCCTGATCTAAGATCCGACACAAGACTTGTTGTGGGTATCGGAACAGACAACATTGCCTTATCTGTACAATTATTAAGCGGTGTAACATTGGAAACCATGAACGGAGGCCAATCCAATAACGACAGAAGAACGATAGATGTAAGTCTTCTTAAACTTGGAGCAACTCCTAACAGAGGTACCGTAGAATTTAAACCTGAAAAACCTTATGACGGAATAAGAGTCGGCTTAACAGGTGGTGTACTTAGCCTTGGTGGCGGATTCAGGATTTATTATGCTTATCAGGATCCGTTAATCAATATTATGGCACATAGCCAAAACGGACAAATTACTCTTGGCGGTAATGTTCCTGTACAAGGTTCTGAGGTTACCTTAGTGAATACATCAGGAAAAGAAGTATATCGTTCGACCCTGAGATCAAACACATTTGATCCCCAACAGTCCGGAGGGGTGTACATTATGACACTTCAGACAAAAGAAGGCAAAGCATATTCACGCAAAATCATGATTAAATAAATAATAACTGTTTTTCCTTTCATGCGGCAGCTTTTAAAGTTGCCGCATTTATTTTATCTGATTTTAAAACAGAGAAGCCGTTGCATTATTAATTAAAATTAAATTATACAACATCAAAACAAATTTATTATTAACAAATCACATAATTATGAAATAAAATTGCCAACATAATCATTTTATGTGTAAATTAGTAAAAACTTAAAAACCCAAAATTTTCTAGATATGAAAACTCATTTATTACTTGGCCAGCGCGCTATGAAAGCGGCTATTATGGCTTCATTCCTGTTTTTAACAAGTGCAACGTCTTTTGCACAGATTACTAAAATCTATGCAAGCAGTCAAACCAACCAGGTGGTAGGTATTTGCCTGGGATGTGGTGTATTAAACCCACAGAATGCAGTGGGAAGTAACGAAAGCGATTATTCTACATTACAGGTTTCTGTAGGATTATTAGCAAGAACTGAACAAACTTTGATCTTCCCTGCGACTAATATAGCTATGGGTACCAATAAGTTTGTACTTGGTTTTGGAACAGATCAGGTGATGCTTTCGGCACAATTGATCAGTGGTATTTCCATCGAAACATTCAATGGAGATGTATCTAACAACGATTATCAAAATCTAAACAATGATGCTATCAAATTGGGAGGTACAGATCCAAGCAAAGGAGAACTTGAGCTTACAATGAACAAACCGTTTGATCGTATTAAGGTAAATCTTAACGGAGGATTGTTAAGTGTTAATGGTGCTTTACGATTGTATTATGCTTACCAATACAAAGATCCATACATCAACTTTATGGCTCATAATCAGGACGGACAAATTACTTTGGACAAAAAACTTCCGCTGGAAGGTAGTGAAGTAAGCCTAACTAATACTTCAGGAAAAGAGGTTTATCGTTCTAAATTAACGTCTAATACATTTGAGACTAAGCAGCCACAAGGTGTTTATATCATGACTATCAAGACAAAAGAAGGAAAAATGTATTCTAATAAACTTATTATTAAATAAGCTATCAACTTAAACCCGGCAAGCTTAAGAGCTTGCCGGGTTTTTTTGTCTATGCAATACTTCTCATTGCCAAGTTTTATAAAAAACCAAACACTAATTACATGAAAACAAACTTACTAACTGATTACCGTATGACACAAGTTATAGTGTATATCTTTTTCCTTCTATCAGGTACATTATCCTTCGCACAAAATAAGATTTATTCCAGCAGCCAGATCAATCAAATTACTGGAATATGTTTAGGTTGCAATATATTTAATCAACAAAATGCTGTAGGGAGTAACGAAAGTGATTATTCTACCTTAAAATTTGGCATTGGAGCTTTGGCCAAAATAGAACAAACTCTTATTTTCCAGGAATCTACCACTAAAAAGCTAGCCATCGGTATTGGTACGGATAATACTCCTCTATCAATCGGATTATTGAATGGTGCTACGGTGGAAACAATGAAAGGTGATATTTCCAATAATGATGCTAAAATAATAAACAGCAGCATTCTTACGCTTGACGCACAAGTCAATAACAGAGCAACCATTGAGCTTACTCCCACAGCACAATACGATCGGGTTAAAATAACACTGAACGGGGGACTTCTTAATGTAAGCGGGGGACTAAGAATTTATTATGCTTACTACGAGGACAGATGTATGCCTGCCCTTTATCCAATTCATCATTATTCATTTAACGGTAATACTTTAGACATCCCAAGTGGAGGCCTCGACTTAACTCGCATTAGTTCTCACGAAGAATCTTTTTCAGGGAATATGATATGCGATCAGGGTCTTACCTATTCTTCGGCAGATTCAACTTATGTACTCAAAGGTAATAATTATCTGAATGTTCCTTCTCCCAGAGAACCAAGAACTGTTTCGTTCTGGGCACGAATTGAAAAGGCGGGCTCTATTGATCTGACTATCTATGGAGAAAAAATAAAGATTACACAAGATAGCATCATTATAAAACCTGTTAATGAAAATAACCTTCATAGCAACAAGGCATACTTCGGAAAAATGTTCAGGAGCAATCCTGCCATTGCTGGATCCTTCAACTTCTACGTCATCAACTTCAACAATGATCCTACACCCCCGTATGCGGTTTCAAGCACTCTTTACGCTCCTAACAACCAAACCAACCCGCCCTATTATCCTGTAGATGTACGCTTGACCGTTAATACTCAAGGGCTAACCGGGCCATTCATGCTATTTCATAGTAATAATTTTTCAAGCACGTATCCTTTAACAATTCAAACTACTCATTGGGCTCCATATTATATACAAGGAGCAAATCTCAATAATGAATTTATTATTTCTTATAAATCATCACAAATCGACGAATTTCTGATTTATAACCGGAAACTTTATCCGGAAGAACTCTTCAATGCTTACTCACATTCTCCAGCAAATAGCTTTACAACTTCGAAGGTTTCATCTTCCCATGAAAATGAATTCTTTAGAGTTTCACCAAATCCGACAACAGGGCAGATCACCTTGAATGGAAACATCTTATTCATAGATTCCAATATCTTCATCACCAATACTTCAGGGAAAGAAGTTTATCACTCGAAGTTTACGTCAAAAACATTTGAATTACCTTCAGCGATTCCCACCGGAGTATATATACTTAACGTACAGACAAAGGATAGAAAAATTTATTCCAGTAAGATTATCCTGACTAGATAGTTACCTTAACTACTTATAAACAGAAGGCAGACCCAAGGTCTGCCTTTTTATATTTATTATTTATGTTTAGGCTAAATGAAATAATTCACTTCGTTCTTTTAGTTTATAAACAAAATAAGGCAGGATTCAACCCTGCCTCATCGTACCGCTTTTCATCGATATCATTGTCAAAATCAAAAAAATTAAATCATTAACTAATGGATAGTAAAATTATTCTATTACTGTATCATCCAAGCGATTGCATTGGCATATAAGATACTATTGTACACTGAAGATGATGCGGCAGTACCTGTACCGTAATTCGTTTTTGGAATTGGTTTACCTACCGCATCCACACCCGCAGGATAAGACGTTGTAGATGTATTACCTACAGCCCCTAAAGGAAATCCTCCATCACCCCAGAAAAACAATTTATAGGTTTTATGAACGAACCCTACAATTTTACCATTATTTGTTGCTAAAATATCCACATTGGAACTGGTAATATTAGAATTGGAATAAGAACTTGCATCATCATTATCATCTCCTACCAATAAACCTCTTGCATCTCCAAACGGCCCGTTAAGAATAGGATGATTGACATTAGCAATTCGCTTAACAAGCCCTGTACTGATCGTAGGATTGTTGACCGTTAGCCCTCCAAATATTTTGTCCAATAATTGATTGGGTTGAGCTTGTTGAAGAAAAATCATAACCCGCCCTCCTTTGTCAAGATAATCTTTAAGTGCAATAGCATCTGCTGCGTTTGAGGTATAATCCCAAGTAAAGATAATCATGTACGGATTATAAGTTTCAATATTGACTGCCAGGTTTCCTTGTGCGGATCCGGCGGCTTTAATATCAAATCCTTGTGTAGGAACTGTACCTGTAGGGCCAAAATTAGCTGGTGACTGCAATATTGTAGTGGGTGCAGTTGTACTTCCTGACCTTGGTGTATATATACCATCTCCCAGGGACAAAATCGTTCTTCTGGTAAGAATTCCTGAATTTACATTCACTGTAAAAGCACAGGATTGCCCGGCAACAGTAATAGCAAAATAAGCTAAGCCTGCTGCAGAAGGAGTTCCACTAATGGTAAGTGATATATTTCCGTTTCCGGTCAAGGTACCGGCAGGTGCTGTAGCGGTAAGGCCGGTTACCCCCGTTGAAGCTACTGAAATAGCATTATATGGCTGTCCTGTAGCGTTACTATAATTGATTGTTTTTGTACCGTTGCTCATCGTTCCTGCGGTATAAGTTCCGGTAAGTGATCCGCTTGTACAATCCAATACAAAGCCAGGTGTAGGAGTACCACATTGGTCACATAAACAGCCAGACCAGCCCGTAGGTTTGTATACACGTACACAACTTAATGTCGAATCATACATGATAGTTCCTACAGCTACTTTTTCTCCCACCTTGGGATGAACCATATTGTTAGGATCTGAATTGGTAGGAAGTACCAACCCCATATTATTGGTGGTTTCTTTATTGATGTCTAAAGCACCTCTGGGGTTGGCCGTACCTATGCCGACTTGAGAGAACAAAATATTCGCAAGGAATATCATAAGTAATAAGTAAATTTTTCTGCTTTTCATTTGTTTTGTTTGCTGCAAAAATATCTTTTAGATCCTTGAAAATCCAAAAAATCACCTACATCACAAATACATCAATCGCTCTATTTATAGTACTTCACCTACTCTACATTTGTTCTACAACATCATTATACAAAAGAGTTGAATGCCAGAATTGATACTATTTCTAAATTAATGAGGCTAAAGAAAAATGTCAAATTTCACTTCATTTTTTTAATAAAAGCAGACCTATTTCATTTAATGTATGACCAAAACGTCACATTTTTCTTACTCTAAATAATAAATAAACTGCAAAAAGCCCCGGCCAATATATTGGCCGGGGCAACAAGATGAAACAAAAATAGCTGTGCTAAAAATTATTTTTTAATCAATTTTTGCTGATATACTGCTTTATCAGTTACTGCCTTCAGAATATACATTCCTTTTGGTAACATGCTTACATTGATTTGGCCATTATTGAACTGTGTATTTACCAATTTACCGGAAGCATCATAAATAGCTATATTAATGACTTTTTCCTCAGTTTTAATGTAAACAACATCAGTGGCCGGGTTTGGATAAATACCAAAATTCAGTTTCTTAATCTCCGAAGTTGCTAAGGTAGCATCCTGGCTGTTCACTGTAATTGTTTTCTCAACAACTTTACCATTTGAATTGAAACTGATCACAACATCTGCTACACCAGTTCCAACCGGCTGTAATACCAATTCATCATCAGCATTGATCCCCGCTGATACCACAGAAGAATTACTGTTTGATTTAACTG
Source organism: Chryseobacterium lactis (assembly GCF_003815875.1). Taxonomy (NCBI): domain Bacteria; kingdom Pseudomonadati; phylum Bacteroidota; class Flavobacteriia; order Flavobacteriales; family Weeksellaceae; genus Chryseobacterium; species Chryseobacterium lactis. Next base: position 1,772,724 of record NZ_CP033924.1, on the reverse strand, counting down.
TTTTTACAATTGCAGCATTAAAGCTATCTCCATCAGAGACTACTGTTTTTAAATTAATTGTAGTAGAGCTTGCCACTGTAACCTGTGATGGTAAAGTATTATTCACTACAGGAGCTGTATTATCCGGAAATACTGTTAATGCCGGGAACCAATAGTAATCATTTAATATTTTTGTATTGATCATGTTACCATTCATATCATAGGTATGTACCCAGTTCTTTTGATAATGGCCGCCTGTTTCTGTTGTATTTACAATGAGTTCTCCGGTTATAGGATTTACACGTAATGCAGCTCCGTAAGGTGTTTGTTTATAAGTTCCTGTTTGTTGCGGAATTGTAATAAAGGATTCATTAAACGTCTTGGTATTGACATCAAATTTAACAATTTGACTTCCCAATCCCCACATAGATCCAGCTTTGAACCAGTACAATATGTTATCTGTATTACTGGCAGAAAAACTACCTGCGTTCCAAGCTCCCCAGGAATTAGCATAAGTTGAAGTTGGAATACTATAGGATTGAGTAGTAAACGTTTTAGGATTAACGTTGACAATTGTATTTATCTTAATCGCCCATACACTTCCATCCTTAGCCTGTACTATTGATTGGAAATCACCCGGAATCGTATTAATCACAGTATCTGTATTAGGATCAATTACAAGGATTCCTACTTGTTGCTTCAATGCAAATACATGTTTTGAGGTTCGGATCATATTTCCAATCTGTTCGCTATAAAGATCAGCACCTTCAGTTCCTGGTATCACATTACCTACTGCCAGATTATCAATATCAAATAGATAAATACCGTTGGAAGCTCCAATATATCCTTTATGTTCATTTACCCCTACAAATGTCCTTCCGTCACCACCTCCAATGTTATCAAAAGATGCAATTTTCTGCATTGTCTGTGCGTTTGCCACAACAAGTCTTCCTCCCGGAGTGTATTGAGTATCTCCCCCATCAGCGGCTTGCTTCGAAACAAAATAGAACTTATCACCGTAAATAGTTCCATATTGAGTAGTCGCTCCAAAAGCATGGTTATTATTGGCATTACTGTAGACTCTATAGTCTATTGATCCATTATTATCGATAAAGTTTACAGATCCGTTCGTATGCCCGAACCATTCTTCATTTACGATGAAAAATCCGTCAGTATAATTGCCTACTGTATTTACGTTCTTCATATTCATCAGACCCGTCAAAGCAGCGGATGAAACATAGGGAGCAACAGGAGTCATGGTTGAAGAAAGCGGTATTGTATTAAATGAAGAATTAAAATTCCACACATCCCATGATCCATTTTGCAACACACGGGAAGTAGCTCCTACACTTGAGTATCCAAAATTAGCATTGGCAGGGTTTTTAACCCAATAAGACCAATAACCATTGGTCATCCATCCAGACTGCCAGTGATCATTAGCATCAACTGCCGTATAATCATCAAAGTTATAAGCTGTAGTGTTTACGATCCCGTTTACTGGAAGAAGCGGAGTGGATGTATTCCCATTAAAATACAAAGCTGCCAGATTCTGTCCGTCCAGATCAAAACCAAATCCTCCCACTGCAATTCCTTGTGGTGTTCCCTGGTAAAGCAGCGTAAAGAGTCTCTGATCTTCTTTAGCAATTGCCTTGATCATATCTGCTCCTGTAGCATTGCCATTCCATCTGAATCCCCAAACCAACGCATCAGGATTCTTACTGTCATTCCATTGTACCACAAAAGCAGCTTCGTTTGAACCCGTTCCTACCCAATACTTGATATCGGAAAAACTGATTGACGGAGCTGCCGCTGACTTAAGCTGACTCTTGGCTACTGCCGGAATGTCATTTCTAAGAACTCCCTGTACTTTTACCTGTGCATTTATAAAAAATGCAAACAGAAAAAGCAGCGTAAAAAGATAAAACTTTTTCATTTTTATTAATTTATAGTTGAATTATTGAATTTTATTGAAAATGCAAATCATAAGCTCCGGAAACTTCTGTTGAAACTTCCCCGATTCTACCCGCTTCCTGATTGATTCCTGTATGTACTTTTATAAAATTGATTCCCGGAAGTTTAACATATTTTCCATTTCGATCAACAGCCCATGAGATGTCGATATTGGAGGCTTCATCTGTATTCGGGGCGTTATCGGCATAGCCGTATTCATATGATTTCCCTACCCAGTAGGCTCCTGATCCACTTTGGTCGTAATAATTATCTTTAAGTCTCGTACCCGTAAAAGTATAAGATGCATCTGTAATCCACAGCGGATAATAGCTTTGCAGATGGAACATGTTCCTTGTTTTAAATCCGGTGTTCCCCAGATTGTCTTTCCACTTGATATATTCTACATCTATATCCCAACCCAGATTCCCGGAAACAGGTATCTTATTTTCATCGGGCTTGAAATAGGTGATGCTATAATCTTTTACGGTTGTATTCTTAAAGTATTCGCTTCCAGCAATTTCATACCATTCGTTATCATCCGGCTTTCCATTTTTATTCCGGTCATAAGCGACCATAATAATTCCTGGTTCACATGAACCAGAACGAGGATCAATAGCAGCGTTTCCAAAAAATGCATTTCCTAGTATTTTAAAGTCTCTTCCTTCCAGATTCGGTATAGTATGATCAAAACCAAAAACAACATATCCACCGAATCCACCAAGAGTTACTTCGGAAGATTTCGCTCCAACAAGGGATTTTCTTGCGCTTTCAAGCATATCATTGGCTGTATTTCCTGATACATATTCAGGGATATCATGTACGAATTGTCCTACTGCAGGACGATACTCCAGAACTTTTGAAATATACTTAGTATAGGTTGCCGTTTCTTTTTCTACAATAATTTTTGAATGATAAGTGTTTATGTTTCCATTATTTTTTATAGTAAGTGTCAATGGATAGGTTCCTACAGCAGGACTTATAAATTCAAGCTCCGAACTTTGAGAAACGTCAATATTATTAATACTCCATGTAATATTCCCAGAAGTGTTGGCCGAAATATTTAATACTTCAAAACGCTCTACCGTGTAGGAATCAGCCAAACCATTAAAATTAAGGGTATCATTATCATCATGCTTACAGGAGGCGATCATTCCTACAAACAGCAGTGAGAAAATTCCGGTTTTTAAATAATTAATAGATCTTTTTGTCATGTTTATCAGTTTATTATTTATACAAAAAAGCAAAATGGGCAGGGATATTTCCGCCTTCTGTTTTCCATTTAAAATGTCCATTTTTATCGAAGCAATACACAAACCCCATCGACACATAATTTCTTGCATCGGTTATATAGATATCTTCTGTGATAGGATTTACAGCAATTCCATAAGGAGTTTTTATGATGGTTTCATAATCCGAATCAATAATTTTATTGGAAATAATCTGCTCGGTTTTTACATCAATAATTCCAAATGATTTTTTGTAGGTGTGGGTATTGTAATTGAATTCATTTCCGTAATAATACAGTTTGTCGTTAACAATCGTCATCTCATTAACGGCAAGATGAAAGTCTTTCTTGATGGTGCCTGTAGCAGCATCAATCAGAAATAAATTGGAAGGCACATTATAATAATCTCCTCTTGAGCTTACATATAAGTCACCGTAGTTATCTTTTTTAAGGCGATGAAGATTAATGGCAACGTCTATCTTCTTTGTCTCTGTAAAACTGTTTAAGTCTATTACCGAAACTGTTCTGTCATAGTTCGGAACCATATATCCACCGGAATTGGCCACAAAAAGCTGATTGCCTACAATTTCAATTTCTTCGGGCTGATATCCTACCGTTACTTCACGTTTTATGGCAAGAGAAGTGGTGTCAATTTCCACGACTTTTCCTTTTGGAGCATTGGGATTGATATCTACCGGACCAACATAGCTGCTTGCGTAGGCTTTTCCATCTTTAAATGCCAGATACCTGCAGTTCTGCAATGGAATAGATTTAATACGCTTAGCCGTTTTGGCATCCAGCACTTCAATTTTATTGGAAACATTAACCACAATATACAGCTTGCTTCCGTAGATCTTAATATCATTTCCTACATCGCCCAATTCTTTTACGACATCCGGATTAATTTCCGCATACATATTCCGATAATAGGTTCCCTTTGTATAATCGAAAAAATCCAGGGTGCATTTATTGCTTCCCATATTTCCTTCATTCAAGACATAGAATCCTTTTATAGCTGTGTTTTCAGCGGGTGCAAGTCCTTCCACCACCTCCATGGGGATTACAATTTCATCGGTACGGCAGGCAACAAGAGAAACCAGTGCAAAAAGTAAAAAGTAAATATTCAGTTTTCTCATAAGTTAAAGTTTAAGGAGAGCCTGAAGTTTCTTCCGGGCATAGGATAATTTTTGACAACATCATAATATTGATTAAAGACATTGTTCATTTCGAGATTGATTTTAAAAGGATGTCCGGCCAGGTTCATTTTCTTTTGAATAGAAAGGTCATGAGTATACCAGGGTTGTACAAAATTGTATTGAATATTATCCAGTTGTCCATCATAGCGCTTTCCGACATAGATAACACTGTAATTGAAGCTCCAGTCCTTATAATCGGCCATCATTGTAAAAGAACCGCTATGCAGAGGGGTATAAGGAATTTGTGCATTATAAAAGGTATCACCGGGATCAAGTCCATAACCTTTATCCGTTTTATCTTTAGCACTTTGATAGGTGTAGGATAATAAAGGTTTAAGCTTCACTACTCCCAACATGATTTCTGCCTGTGCATTAATATCAACTCCGATGATTTCTACCTTTCCAAGATTCAGCATCATCCAGCGGAACATGTTCGTCGTAGGAACTGCAACAATTTTATCCTTTACTTTGTTATAATACCCGTCTACTTTTACATAGAATCCTTTCAATATGGGATGATCATATTTTTTCTGATAAGTAAATCCAATGTCATGCTGAAAGGTAAATTCAGGTTCCAGGAAAGTACTTCCAACATTCGTATAATACAGATCATTAAAAGTAGGAAGCCTGAAAATCTTTTTGTAGAAAGCCCTTAGTGTAAGTTCCGGAACTGCCTCAGGCTGATAACTCATAAATAAAGCAGGCGTCCACTCTCTCCTGTCGTCGGGTCTTTTATTTTTTCTTACTTCTTCAAAAGTAAATGTACCCAGGAGACTTCCTAAAAACTTGAACCGATTCCACTGATAGGTGGTAGCCAATGCAACTAATGTTGTATATCGGGTTGGATAAGAAAAGTTCTTCAGGTCGGCATCCAGATTATTGTACTGAAAGTCTCCGCTTACACTAACATCCCAATTGGAATTTATAGAATATATATTGGAAGAGGAAAGATACACTTCCCGTTGGATATAAGTATTTTGTGAAGGGTAAACCGCTTGTGATAGTACAGTATCATTAAAATGGGTGTAATCATAAGCAAATTTTGCCTTGAGCTGGGTTTCGAATTTTGGAAACAGTTTTTTCCTCAGATTGGCTTGTACAAAGTAATTTTCATCAATCATTCTTGCTCCTCTCGCTTTAAAGCGGTTGTTGACAATAGGAGCCGGGATACCACGATCTGACAGATAGCCATATCCCCGGATGTTCCAGCTTCCGTTGTTTACAGTTCCGTTCACGGATGTTTCAAAACGTTTTGCTTTGATATCGGAATCATATCTTTTGGCAATGGTATCATTAGCCGTTTTTCCGTTAGGATATTTTCTGGTATAGCGATATCTGTAAATACCGTCACTTTGGAGAAATTCACCACTAAAACTTGCAGAAATTCTGGGTGAAATTTTTTGTTCCAAGCGAAAGGAAGGATTAAATAAATCAATGGAAGCACTTTTTGCCCTGATGACAAGATTCGTCTTTTTCGTTCCGGTAAATACAGGTGTTTTAGGTTGTAAATAAATAGATCCCGAGGAACCAAAGTCTTTGGCAGGTTGGAAAATTTCACTTTTCTGTCCGTTGTATAACGATATTTCTTCCAGGTCATCCAGAGAATACCGTCCCAGATCGACTAATCCGTTTTGAGCGTTTCCTAACTGAATTCCGTCATAAAAGACCCCAACATGCTGACTTCCCATGCTTCGGATATTAACCGTTTTCAATCCTCCTATTCCACCGTAATCTTTGATTTGCACTCCGGAAAAATACCGTAAGGCATCGGCAACTGAGTGACTGTTCAGTCTTTCCAATTCCTCACCCTGTAAGGTCTGGGCTGGGAGAATTTCTTTAAAATTCTTTTTATAAATATTGACAGCCTTAATTGCTTTTTCTTTGATACTGTCGTTTTTCTTCGATTGAGAAAATAGAAATTGAGAAGTCAACACAAATACTGTGAAAACGACTTTATGCAGTTGTAATGTAGTCTGTTTTGCCACCATTAGCTCATTTAGGATAATGATGACGCTAATGGATGTAAGAAAGCAACGACAAAGCACAGTAGTCACTGCACAGTATCATTGTTGTCCTAAGCTTTATTCCACGAAAGCGTCAAACGATTAATTTTCTGGCAGGTCTTCTGACTTACTCCATTTTTGAAATCCTTCCCATTACAAAACAGTGGATTTATTTTTCAAAAACTTTGGTGCGGAGCTTACAGCAGCGGGTCTGTTCCGGATCTTCACCGGATTCCCTTTTAAGAGCTTATTATGGCTCACCAAATTCCGGCAAAGATAGAAAATTCCGGCAAGATACAATGCGACGCAGAATAAAATGATTATCAAATGGATAAACAAAAAGATTCCGTTAAAAATATAACGGAATCTTTCATTAATTAAAACCTCGAATCCTGATTGTATTGAGTCGATTTACAAACGGTCATGAAGTGAGTTTCTACATAGATTATTTTTTCACAAATTCACGATCGCTCAATGTTTTCATAAACGAAATAAGGTTGATTTTTTCCTGTTCTGTAAGCGGTATTCTATTCCCATTCTGTTTAAAAACGGGATCCAGGTTATCGGCATTCAGAACCCCTTTATCAAAATAATCAAGAACAGCTCTCAATGTTGGAAACTGTCCAAAACTTCCGTAAGGAGCTGTATATTCCACATTCCGTAATGAGGGAACCCTAAAACTCATATAGTCTTCCGGAATTCCGGTAACTCTTCCACGTCCGGCTTCATTGGTATTCGGATTAACAGGAAATCCAATGTTTCTGAAACTCTGATCGGTAAATAACTCTGTACTATGACAGCTTACACACTTCTGTTGAAAAGTTACATAACCTTGTGTTTCACTTTCCGCAAATTTTTCATCTTCACCTCGCTTTATCTTATCATATTTACTGTTGGCAGAAACCAATGTATACTCATACTGAGCAATACTTTTATAAATTCTTTCAGGCGTAACGTTCTCATCTCCGAAGGTCTTTCTGAATAAATCTTTATAAATGAGGTCATCTTTGATTTTCCCGATCACCTCCAGAATGGAAGAACCCATTTCTTCATGGGTAATGATAGGTACCAATGGCTGCTTCTCCAATTGAAGAATATTACCATCCCAATTATAAAACTTCATAAACATCATATTCTGAACCGCCGGTGCATTTCGTAATCCTACTCTGCTCTGAATACCTATCGCCTGTGCATTATGATCCGCAAAAGCATTGGACTGAATATGACAACTGGAACACGAAATAGTATTGTCTGCGCTCAACCTCTTTTCCTGAAATAGTTTTTCACCCAGCTCAATACCATATTTTGTAGGCTTATTGGAACTCACCGACTTATTAAGTTCAGGAAATCCGAACGGAATATTGAGCGAAATCTCAGGATTCTCATTGGAAAGAGGCTCATAATAATCATTATTACAAGATATTAACAGGATGAGGACGGATAAAATACTGAAGATTTTTTTCATTTTAAAAGTAAAAAGAATGATGTTCTGATTTCTAGTTTTCAACACTGCTCACCGAAAACATCCCGGAAATATCCCCTGAACCATTGCCTCCAATGTTATCTACAAACTTCACCATCTGATTCGCTGTATGAATGTTGGGGGTTGCATTACCGTCCATCCCTGTTCCTGAAGTAAGAACGATGGTATTGATTTTACCGGTTAAAAGCTTATCAAAATCTGCTTTAATGGAAATTTTAGGAGCTTTATTATCAACAATAGCATTCTTTGGGAGGTCCAATGTAATATCTCTGTAAGCATCTACACCTTGCGTGTAGTTACCCTCAGAGCCTTTTATAGTGCTACCGGTATGGATTGACATTTGTTTATTGTCCGTACCATAAAACCCTTCCAGTTTCGTGAAACGATATCCTGCTCCCCATTCCCACATCATTTGAGTATCATTGGCTCCGGCAGTTGCATAAAATTTAGGAAATCTTAGCTGATCTAAAATATTAAGTTCTTTTTTTATACCCAAACCGAATTTTATCTTTTTATATTCTCCGGAAGGTATATTCCCTAAAATGTAACGAAGAGTTTCAGGTTTCGACTGATCCACCACAGTTGCTCCCTGATCCAGGTCATTTACTTTATAAGGGATTTCGTTTCCATCTGCTTTTACAAGACGGATATTACTGATTACATATTTCAATTCTGAAAAATGATGAAGTTGCCCTTCTGCGGAAGTATTTACAGTAGCTGTTCCTGAAGCTGCCTCGCCCAGTACAATCGTCTGATTTTTAAACGTATTATTAAATTCAAGAGTTACATTATTAGCGACAGGATTATCATCACTATTCTGACAAGAAGTTAATCCTAGTGTAAAAGCTGATAATAATAGATATTTTTTTAAATGTTGCATTGTTTTAAATTGTTTAAATTGTTGTTTTTTAATAAAGTAGAGGGAATCTATTTCACCATTTTTAAAAGCTGAATTTTAAAGAGGTAAAAATGTTTCGACCCATTCTTGGAATATTTCCCCAGTCTGCATAGGTGCTGTAATATTTGTTTAAAAGGTTTTCCGCTCCAATCTGAACTACTGTTTTGAATTGTTTAATCTTAAAAGTATAATCCATAGAGAAGTTCCAGATCGTATAAGCCGGTGTTTGATCTTCTCCATATTCCGGGCTGTAATTGAGCTGGATAAAGTCACCGTTAACAGAAGTTTGAAATCCAAAATTACGGTGCATAAAATGTAAAGAAGTCTGGTAGCTCAACGGGCGGATGAAAGGTAAATTTTTTCCGTTGTCATCACGGCCACGTGCATAAGTTAATGTTCCTTTCCAGTGCAGATCCTGGATAATATTGTAACCGGCATTCAGAGACATATTAAAAATAGTGGCATGGTCCAGGGAAGTATAGGCTTTCACTCCCACTGACTGATAATTCATCGGGCTTCCCAAGCTTAAAATCCTTCCAATAATATAATTCTGAATATAGAAATAGTTCACTTTGGCTTCAATGCTTATTTTATCATTTTTAAAACCTGCACTGGCATTGGTTTCATAGGAAATTTCATTTTTCAAATCCGGATTTCCGATATAATCATAGCGGTCAAAACTGTTATAAATATAATATCCATATCCTTCAGAAACAGAAGGAGCTCTGTGCCCGTAACCTGTTCCTACAGAAAAATTAAAATGATCCTTATTCCATTGGTAACCGGCATGCAAAGCAGGCAGTACTCTTGTTTTTTGCTGAGGTGCTCCCGGATGAAAAATCCAGTTGAACTCTGCATATCTGGACTCATTATAATTCAGTCCTAAAGATCCTCCAAAACTCAAACTACCATGCTCTGATATATCCCATATATTATTCATTGAAAGTCCGACAAAACGAGTCGTCACCCAAGGCCAGCTATACGCGAACATGGTTCTGTTTTTCCTGTCTTGCGGATACATTCGCATTTCGGCAATCGATACATTATCATAGGCATTGAGTTGAATTTCCGAAGCATAGCGCTCTTTTTTCAGGCTTACTGTAGAAACCAGTCCATAAGTCGTGCTCCAACCGGGCATATCCATATGCACGAGATTTTCGGGACGTTTGGTATCATCCATATAATGCTCTATAGCATTGAAATAGATTTTTGTATCCCACGATTTCACCAGGCTTTCGTTAAATAATTGCTTAAACGATGCAGAGGTAATCATAGCCCGTGAAAGTGATAAATCCATAGGTAATGCCGGGAATCCTACATTTTTTGCCATATCAAAAATGGCGTCTACTCGTACGGATGATAAAGCAGTGGTTTTATACGCTATCCCAATTCCGGTATTGAATTTATTGTATTGCGAATGGTTGACCTCATTATTATTTCCATCGTAATAATTTTCTGCCTTCCGGAGGGAAATGCTACCATCTACGACCAGCTTATTGCTTGAATACGATATAGCTCCAAGATTGAAAACCTGTTTATTATTAAACTCAAAACCCGTCTGGTACGAGCCATTCCATTTTTTTTGGAGGCTAAAAGGAGTATTTTTTCTTTTCAGATCAATACTTCCTGCAACGGTAGCACCGTTTAAACTACCTTCCTGACCTGATTTTATGTCAATAGCGGAAAGGTTATTGGTTTCCAGATATGAAGTCACAGGATCCATTTTATCAGTACATGCACCAAAAATGTGCATTCCGTCAATCGTCACCGTAGAACGCTCTGTACCCATATTATTGAGTAACGGTTCCCAGGCATAGGCACCTCGTTTAATAAAACTTATCTTATCGGAAGATGCCAGAAACTCGTCTACAGAAACAGCCATTTTCATTTTTGTTTCTATTTTCTTTTTGTCCCCTTTTACCTTTACCTCTTCCAAAACTGCTGTGCTGTCTTTTGATACCTGCCTGTTTTGAGCATGTATTGTCAGTCCCAAAAAAATCAGGATAAATCCAATTTTCTTCATGGGTTAGAATAAAGTATCAATAAAAAGTTCACTTTTTGCGCCCTGTACACCTGGGGTAAAATCAGTAGAGACCTTGGTTCCTTTGATAATTTTCCCGTTTTTATTTAGCAAAATGAAGTTTAAGGTCCAGTTTCCTGTCATCGTATAGTTCACCACTCCATAGTACAATCCGTTATTTCCCTGTATCAAATCCTTATTATTGGGGGAAGAGTGATTTCCCATGGAAGGTTCAGGCATTCTCGGATCCAACTGTAAAGTATAACCGACCACCTCAGCATATGAAAATGGTAAAGAATCCCCTGTCCCATTAGGTAGATTATACTTATAAATCCCAGCAACTAGCTGATTTTCTGCCACCTTTGGTTTTTGCGGTGAAATAAGTGCAATAATGTATTTCTCCCCATCATTTCCTGTAAATGAGGTCATATTCAGGTTTCTATTGATCTGCTCCCGAACAGAAATATCTTTATTGACCGAATATGTTTTTTGGTTTACAGTGAAGTTTACCTCTATTTTCCAGTTTGCGGATGCGTTACTTATATCTGTAAATACAGAATATCCGGAATAATAGTGCCCCGCAGATTTATATTCCAGGTTATACCTGTTTGGACATGAAGTCCGGTTTCCATCAGGATGGGTTATGACAGGTAAAAAAGTGACGTTCGATACGCTGATGTTTTCATTGGTTTGAGCATTGATAATTTTCAGACGGATTTCATTATATCCCTGATAAAATGTTCCGTTTAGTGCTTCAATACTTATTTTAAACTCATCTTTAGTAACAACAGCCGCTTCTTTAAACTCATAATATTCCGGAACCGCTGTATTGAGCTCATCTTCGTAATTTGTTTTGTCAATAGTACATGAAACCACCATCAACAATACACTCATTACAAAAAGTTTATACATTTTCATTATTGATTTTTTAGTTGAGTGAATACAATAGAAATATGTTGAATGCCGAAACATTCATCTTTTACCACAGAAAATTTTATAACAATTAAGTTATTGTAAGGTTAATTAGAAGTACACTCAAGCTTTTTGTAAAATCAAAGATTTTCAAATTGGTGAGCATTCTCCACATGGGATTAAGCTTACTTAAGATCTCCTAAATAAACTCCTGTAACTTTTGTGGTTAATTTTTTTATAAGTGAATAGTTGAACTTAAAAAACCGGTGGTCTGAAAATGTGTTTCAGAAACAGAAAAGAATAATCTGTTTTGTAAGTAAAGCTGAAATTGAAAAAAGGAATTTTTCCTGTGACAGCAACTTTTGTAATTTCAGGCAGAATATAAATATCGAGAATCTTCTGACCTGAGTTTTTTACCTTATTGAATGGTAAAGATTCGGTATCGTTAGCTTTTGCCAGCTCTTTGCTCAGGTAACATTTTCCATTGCAATGAAGTTCCGGCTTGCTTTTATTAACACATAAAACGTTTTTGATATAGTCATAATTTACAGCATACTCTACCACTGGCACTAAAGGTCTTAGTACCATATATAAAGTAAAAAGTATGCTGTAAAATAATTTCATCAGATTACTTCTTGCTTAAAGCTTCGTCATATCTTCTGCTGATTTCTTTCCAGTTCGTAACATTCCAGATAGCGGTAAGATAATCTGCTCTTTTGTTCTGATATTTCAAATAATACGCATGTTCCCAGACATCAATTCCGAAAATAGGAGTTCCTTTCTCTTCCACCACGTCCATCAAAGGGTTGTCCTGATTAGGAGTGGAAGAAATAAACAATTTCCCGTCTTTTCCTACAGAAAGCCAGGCCCATCCTGAACCGAAACGATCTGCTCCTGCTTTAGCCATTTTTTCTTTAAAAGCATCCATACTTCCGAAAGTTTCAGTAATGGCTTTTGTTAATTTTGCAGAAGGTTGTGTATTTTTCTGAGGGGTTAGAACAGTCCAGAACAGTTCGTGGTTGTAATGTCCACCTGCATTATTTCTTACTGCAGCAGGCAGTTTTGAAACATTGGAAAGGATCTGAAACAATGTTTCTTTTTCCTGTGGAGTTCCTGTAATCGCTTTATTCAGGTTGGCTACATACGCTGCCGCATGTTTTGAATAATGAATTTCCATAGTCTGGGCATCAATATTCCCTTCCAGAGCATTATAAGCGTATGGCAGAGGTGTCTGCTTAAACTGAGCCAGTGTAAACTGAGCCGCAAAAACTGCACTTACAGCAGCTATTTTCAAAATCTTCATAACGTTTTGTTGTATGGTTAAACAAATATTTTTCTATGAGTAAGGCAACAGGAAGCTTGCAGGCTTCACTCTTCCAGCCTATTTTAAAAGTTTCTTAATATCTTCAATCAGGATTTCCCGATCAGGATGATATTTTCCGTTTAATCTCGGCGTTTTCCCCTCCGGATCTTCGTAGTTCAATCCCGAATAATAAAGAATTGGCATATTATCCTTGTTGTATCTGCAACGGATATTTCCTTCCTGATCTACCAAAGCAATCATTCCGCTATGGTTCAGGCTTTCGCCTTCATCTTCTTTATCTCCTACATAGATATTGAACTGATCTGCTAGTTTTCCAATATATGCTCGGTCTCCCGTCAGAAAATGCCAGTTGGGAGATTTTGCACCAATTCGTTGAGCATGCTCCTTTAAAGCTGCCGGAGTATCATTCTCAGGGTCGATACTTATGGAAATAATTCCGAAATCGGAATCATTAACCTGATTTTGTATCGCCTTCATATTGGTATTCATGACAGGGCATATCGTAGGACATTTACTAAAGAAAAATTCTACGAGATAAACTTTTCCCAACATATCTTTATTGGTGATCTTTTTATTGTTCTGATCCGTGAGTTCAAAATCAGGGACTTTCATGACCGTATAAAGGTTCTTCTTAAAATATCCCATTCCTATGCCAATTCCCAGGAAAAGTAAAGCAAAGATCGCAATCGGGACGATTACTTTGCTCTTATTATTGTTCTGCTTATTTTTGGGCATATTGTTCAGGATTTTTTTTGAATTCATCTTTACAATATGAACTGCAGAAGCCGTAAGTTTTATTTTTATATACGGCAGTATCTTTAAGGAATCCTGCAGTTTTCATATGACAGATCGGATCCTCTTCGTTCACAACTTGTACATTCTTCATATTTTCTTTGGAAGAACTCATATGGGCTTTATGCTTTACCTGAGGAGTTTCTTTCGCACAGGAAAACAATGATATTGACAGCAAAGCAGTCAAAATAATTAGAGATTTCATTTTGATGATACAATTGAAATTAATAATGTTAAAATAAAGTTATGGCATCCAATATCGCCTTTAACTTTAACAAAGTAACGGGTTAAAACTTATCCGGAAAGATCAATCTAAAATAATACATCATAGAAGTTCATGTCTACTATTTCTACAATATCCGGTTCTTTTCAAGCTCTATTGGCAATGGGTAAAATATCTTCACCCTTCACCAACTAAAAATATAGTTTAAACCAACGGAGGATGGAATACCTGGGAAAAGTATTCTGTCGTATGAAAATTGATGAAGTGTAAGCCAGGTTTTTCCAGTAAAGGCTCTGATCCTTTCTTACTCAAAAAAGAGAATATCTCGTGGGAAAGGAACACGTCTAGTCCAGCAATTTTTACCGTCTGAGATGTTGAGGATTGTTTTTCAGTTTTGGCCAGTTCTTTTTCAACATAGCACTTTCCTTTACAGGTTGATTGTGGAACGGCTCTGTTCTCACAAAGATTTTTCACAATATAATCGTAGTTTACCGCGTAATTTACCAGTGGCAAAACAGGACGTATTGCGACAGCAAAAATGATAAATATGGAAATTAATAACCTCAACGATATATTCTGTCTTACAAATATACTACATCAAAATTGTTTTAAGCTTCATTTATGATGAATGTCATTGAAAGGTTTAGTAAAATTAATTTTCAACGGCTTCCATTGATGTTATAATCAGATGTCTACGGGGGTCAAAAAACAGACTGTTACCCATAAAAATAATAAAACTGTACCTGTTGCCACTATAATATTATCCCGAACTTTGATCATCATAATTTACCATGACCTCATAAAAGAATCAATTCAAAACAGATAAGAAAGCATTGGCTTTTTTATTTCATTAAAGACAAAAATTAGTTTCTTTTATATCGTTTAATCTTGTTAATAAAAGCTCTGTTGAACAGCATCAACAGAGCTTTTTGTTTTCCATAAAAAAGCCCTGCTGAATCCAGCAGAGCCTTTATTAAATATAATTTAGTTGAATAGTATAATATTTTTCACAACATCTTTGCCATTATGATGACCTCAGACTTTTTGTCTTATTTAAAACTTCATCCTTTGAATTCTTACCGCATTCAAAATAGCCAGTAACGCCACTCCTACATCGGCAAAAACAGCTTCCCACATGGTAGCAAGACCTCCGGCTCCAAGAACTAACACCACCGCTTTCACGGCAAAGGCTAAAATAATGTTCTGCCAAACGATCTTTTTCGTTTTTTTACCAATATTGATCGCCATTGGAATTTTGCTTGGTTTATCATCCTGAATAACTACGTCTGCCGTTTCAATTGTTGCATCACTTCCCAGACCTCCCATGGCAATTCCCACATCACTCAAAGCTACTACCGGAGCATCATTCACCCCATCGCCGACAAAAGCTACGGTTTGATTTCTGGCTTTGATTTCTTTTACTTTATTCACTTTATCTTCCGGCAATAAGTCTCCGAAAGCATTATCGATACCTAACTGATCTGCCACATATTTCACCACTGTTCCTTTGTCTCCACTCAGCATGGTGGCTTTTACATTCATTTTATGCAGGTTATCAACCGTTGCCTTTGCATCTTCTTTTATACTGTCTGCAATGGTAATATATCCTGCAAATTTTTTATCAAAAGCAACTGCAATAAGAGTATAGACGATATTGGCGTGGTTAAGATCATAACTGATATTGAACTTATCCATTAGTTTAAAGTTCCCCACCAGAAGCTCTTTTCCATTAATTGTTGCTTTCAATCCATGTCCCGCAATTTCTTCTACGTTTTCCAACGGAATAGAATGATTGATATCTCCTACATAGTTATGAATGGCAGTGGCAACCGGGTGTGTACTTTTACTTTCCAGTACATTGACCATCTGAAGGATTTCATCTTTATTGAATTCAGGGTTAATGCTTACTTCCTGAACTTTGAAAACACCTTCTGTCATTGTTCCTGTCTTATCCATCACTACATTCTGGATTTCTGCAATGGCATCCAGGAAGTTACTTCCTTTAAACAAAATACCATTTCGGCTTGCAGCTCCAATTCCCCCGAAGTATCCCAACGGAATTGAAATAACCAATGCACAAGGACAAGAAATTACAAGGAAGATCAGTGCTCTGTAAAGCCAGTCTCTGAACTGATAATCACTTACGAAGAAATATGGTAATAAACAGATTCCTATCGCAAGTACGACAACGATTGGAGTATATACTTTTGCGAATTTTCTGATGAATAATTCTGTAGGCGCTTTTTGAGCAGTGGCATTCTGAACGAGCTCCAGTATTTTACTTAGTTTACTGTCTTCATAGGCTGTGTTCACTTTTACAAGTGCAATACTGTTCATATTGATCATTCCTGCCAATACAGTTTCACCTTTATTTTTGGTATCCGGCTTACTTTCACCCGTTAAAGCTGCTGTATTAAACGAAGCTGAATCTGAAAGTAATTCTCCGTCTAACGCAAGCTTCTCTCCTGGTTTTAACTGGATAATATCTCCTACTTTCGTTTCTTTAGCCTTAATGGTTTTGGGTTGATTGTTTTCAATAATCGTTACCTCATCAGGACGTTGATCCAGCAAAGCTTTGATATTTCCTTTTGCTCTGGTAACCGCCATGGTCTGGAAAACTTCTCCTACTGCATAAAAAAGCATTACCGCTACTCCTTCAGGATATTCTCCGATAGCAAAGGCTCCAATTGTCGCAATACTCATTAAAAAGAATTCTGAGAACACATCGCCTTTAATGATACTTTTATAAGCATCTTTCAATACAGGGAATCCTACAGGAAGATACGCCAGTAAAAACCAGACTAAACGTACCCAACCGGTAAACCATGTGGGTTTTATATAGTTATCAAAAGCGATTCCTAATAATAAAAGCACAAAGGATATAATGGCAGGAAGAAACATCTGAAAAACCGTCTGATCTCCCGAATCATGGGAATGATCATGCCCGTCGTGGTCGTGATCGTGTCCATCTCCTTCTGAATGATTGTGTTTGTGTCCTTTCATTTCTTCTTTTTCCGGGGTTGTACTACAGCATTTTTCCATAACTGATATTTTTATACAAATGTAAGGGTGAGACTGATGCAATGCTATTGCAAACTTTCAAGACAGTTTTCGCAAATTCCTTTGGCAAAAAGTCTTATTTCATCGATTCTGAAATTGGTCTGTATATTCTCCGGAAAAGAAATATCTTCTTTACAGGTCGTCTGTTTACAGATTTTGCAGTAGAAATGCAGGTGCCAGTCTTTGTGGGTATCTTCATCACAGTCATCCTCACATAATTTGTATTTTGTGGTTGTATTTTCCTGAATGCTGTGGACAATTCCTTTTTCTTCGAACGTTTTTAAGGTTCTGTAAATGGTAATCCGATCCGCATTTTCGAAATAATTTTCGATTTCTGAAAGAGACAATGCTGCTTCCTGAGAACTCAGAAAATCATACACCAATATTCTCATACTGGTAGGTTTGGTATTTTTATCAATGAGTTTGCTCTCTATATCTTTTTTCATTTTTCAATAATTTAATTTTACAGATGGACTTCATTTTCTTCATATCCTTCTTCTTCTATCTGAAAAGTTGTATGACTGATTTTGAAATTCTCAGTGGTTTGATCCGTTAATGTTTTCAACAACTGATTTTGTGTAGATACACCATCTTTAACAATATGGGCACTCATTGCATTCATACTTGAAGTAAGAGACCACAGGTGAAGGTCATGAACATTTTTTACTCCTGGTGTTTGTTCTAATGATTTGCGGAGTTCTACAATATCTACATCTTTCGGGGTACCTTCCAGTAAAACATTGATGGCTTCTTTCAATAATTTCCAGGTTCTTGGGAAAATCAATAATCCAATAGCTGCGGAAATCAGCGGATCTGCGTAATACCATCCGGTAGTAAGCATAATTACTCCGGCAATCATCACGCCTACGGAAGTCAGCATGTCCGAAAGCACTTCGAAATACGCTCCTTTCATATTCAGACTGGCTTCCGAATCTTTTCTTAAAATCATTAGACCAACAATGTTGACTATTAATCCGATCCCAGCCACAATCAGCATCGATTTACTTTGCACTTCCGGCGGATCCTGGAAACGTCGGTACGCTTCAATTAAAACATATATCGATATTCCCAGTAATACAACAGCATTAATCACTGCTGCTAATATTTCAGTTCTGTAATATCCGAAGGTCTTGGAGATATCTGCTTTTCTCTCCCCGATCCTTATCGCAATATAGGCTAATAATAATCCTACAACATCAGTGAGCATATGTGCCGCATCTGCCAATAAAGCCAGACTATTGGTAACAATTCCACCTATTACCTCAGCAATGAGATAAGTACCGCTTAAGGCAAGTACAATCAGTAGGTTCTTTTTATGTTTACTGGCTGCAGAAGTTGTTTGTATTTGTGTTTTTATCTCTTCCATAATAAATTAAATATGGTTTTAATTACATTTCATAATACAATGTATTTTCTTTTTTTGAAGGAATATTTTGTTCGCCAATCATTTGTCTTATATTGATTTCGATGGTTTGTGCCAGGGAAGTCATAGGGGTATCCACTGGTCTGTTTTCAAATGGATCCTGCATTATGATTGAAGTTTTTTCAATCATAATAAAGACAATTGGAATCAGGAAAGTAACACCAATTTCTACTAAAAGTTGGGAATCATCCAGCCCAAAAGGTAGGATGGCCGCAAATACGTAGATTAAAATATGCACTAAAACACTATATGACCTTGGGAAAACAGTATTTTTTAATCTTTCGCATTTTCCCATACTGTCGCAAAGTCTGGTGATCATGTCATTCAGCTGCATTTGTTGAAAATCTGTCAGGCCTTTGGAAACAGCAATCTCTTTCAGTTGCCTGGAATGAGCATCCAGCAATGCATTAGGAATATTAACAGCACTGATATTATGCTCTTTAAGGTACTGTTGAACTTTTTCTGAAAAAGGCTGTTTTCTTAAAGATTCTCCCAGCGCATAGGTCCAGATGATTTGCCGTTCTGCAAAGTCTTTGATAATCTTATCTTCTCCTGTCGGTAAAAACTGTATGATCAACCTTACAAAAGACCTGGAATCATTGACAATGGCTCCCCAAACTGTTCTGGCCTCCCACCATCTTTCGTATGACTGAGAGGTTCGGAAAGCAAGGAGAAGCGATACCGCGGTTCCTAAAAGCGCCGGAATATTTAACGGAAGGGAAATCTTCCGAAACCACGGAAGCATATCCAAAAGTCCGATAGCCACCGCAAATATCCCGATAAACAGAACCTGAGACTGTATTCCCCGCAGGAAATACAAGATTGATATTCTTTTGTTTAATAGCATAATAGAATCTTTATTAAAATACTGAGAAGATGATCTTTACTCCTTACCAGCTTGTTTTCACACTCAATCAACTATTTCGTAAACAGTTCTAATTTAAGCATAAAATTCGACATCCGGCTGATTCCAATCTACTTTCATTACTCCTTATTCATGTTCTCCTGAATTCACCAATTTAGCATTGACAAAAAAGGCTCCCTTCACTACAATTTTAGCATCAGGAGGAATCTGACCGATTGGAGTAATGGCCGTATATCCCATATCTGAAGTTCCTTTTACCACTTCAATTTTTTCAAAATTTAAAGTTTTAGGATGTGGTTTTCCTTTTTCCTCGTGGTCTTCTTCCGGCTTTTTATCGGTTTGTACAAAAACATAATATTTACTGTCTGCTTCTACAATGGCTGAGGTAGGAACAGCAGGAGTTGTACTTTTATCAAGGCTTACAATACCTGTGATATTCATCCCGTCAATTAAGCCGGCCTTATTACCGATCACTTCGCAGTGCATGGAAATCGTTTTGCTATCATTCTCAAAGGAAGATCCTATACTGTAAATCCTTGCATCATATTCTGTTTCAGGATTATTGGTCAGTTTAAAATGGACAATCTGCCCTACTC
Organism: Chryseobacterium lactis; assembly: GCF_003815875.1. Taxonomy (NCBI): domain Bacteria; kingdom Pseudomonadati; phylum Bacteroidota; class Flavobacteriia; order Flavobacteriales; family Weeksellaceae; genus Chryseobacterium; species Chryseobacterium lactis. Next base: position 1,752,775 of record NZ_CP033924.1, on the reverse strand, counting down.
TCATTTTGGGAAGATCTTTTTCAAAAACCTGCAAATCCAGGTGAATCGAGCCATTATCAATGACCGTTGCCACCGGGGAAGAGATATCCACATAGCTTCCAATCTGTGCAGTAATTCCGCTGATGGTACCACTGATCGGTGCTGTGATGACCAAGCCGGACTTCATATTCCCATTGTTGACACTTCCAGGGCTTATTCCCATCATTTGAAGTTGTTTTAAAAGGGAAGCTCTTTTAGTTCTTAACGTATTGAGCTCGGCATCGGCACTTTGTAAATTCTTCTTGGCACCAGCATCATTATTAAAAAGTTCTCTTTGTCTTCTGTACTCCTGCTCAGCATAGGTAATTCTGCTGTTTGTCGTCAGGTAATCTTCCTGAAGCCGAATATAGTCAGGGTTGGCAATGGTGGCAATCACCTGCCCTTTTTTGACAAAGCTTCCGACCTGGATATTTAATGTCTTGATAATTCCTCCATACAGAGAAGTTATGGTTGCTTTATTACTGTTGGGAACACTTAGTAATCCGTTGGCCTTAATGGTAGATGTCAGCTCTTTCATTTCTACGGTTCCCAGAGCAACGTCCACTGATTTCATCTGTTCCTCTGTCAAGGCAGCTATGGTTTGCGGAGCTTCTTCTTTTGGTTTTTCCTTTTGTTCCGTTTTTTCAGGAGCTTTTTCTGTCGGAGCTTCTTTTTTTCCACAACTTGTTACAAACAGAGAAATAAGTATAAGGGATATGATATTATATTTGAGTTTCATATGCAAATATTTATTTTTTATAAGATCTTTTATTACAGTCACCTTCATTGAAAATGGTGTTAATAGCGATTTCATATTATTTATTAATGATTGAATTAATAGTTACTACAGATTGATTGACTTGCTGGATCGATTCCAGATATTTGAGCTGAATATTGGTAGCAGTTTGCAGGGCAAAAAGGTACTCTACATACGATATTTCTCCTGTTTTATAGCCTAATTGAGCTGCTTTTACAATTTTTTCAGCATTAGGAATCGCCTGACCTGTATAATAATCATACTGCTGGATGTCCTGCTGATATTGGCTGAATGCATTTTCCAGCTGTGTTGTAAGCTGTTTCTGCTGCATTTTTGCGTTGGTTTCAGCAACCTGTTTGTCATATTCCAGTGCCTGGATTCTTGCTTTGGTAGCTCCAAACGTTAACGGAATGGCAACACCTACCGTGGCCGCACTGAAGCGGTTCCCGGCACCATAATATCTTTCCATCCCATTTACGTTCTGGAAGCCTATCAACGATTGGTTTGTATATCCCAGGCTAAAATCAGGTAACCCCAGGGATTTTTCAACCTTTTTATTCTTCTCTGCAATTTCCATTACCTGATAAAAGGCTCTTACTGAAGGGTTATTGGCAACTACGGCACTGTCCAGCACATTTTCCACTTTTAAAGGTTCATAACTTTGATTGAAAGGAACCTCAAAATCATCCGAAGTATTTAAAATTGTTTTTAAATTTTTATAAGCGTTATTTAAAAACACCTCATTTTGTCTGAGCAACAGATCAATTTCTCCTTTTTGTGTTTCTGCCGTATTGATTTCAATCTTTTTAATATCCCCTGCATTAAATCTTACCGTAGCAATTCTGATAAAATCTTCATATACCTTATCAAGGCTTGTCAGTTGTGCTTTGTTGTACTGAAGATATTCAATCTGATAATAATACGTCCGAACCTGTCTTATCAATTCATTGGCCGTTACTTCCTTATCAATCTGTCTGCTTTTGATATTTTCATTGATTAATTCCTTTTTTGCTTTAAAGAGCGTTGGAAAGGGAATACTCTGAGAGATGGCAAAAGACTGATCAAAATTCCGGCTGTTGTATTGGCCAAGCTGAGCTTCAAAACTTAACTTTGGAAGTTCCTTCGATGTTGGTTTCAACGCTTCCGCTGATTTGATGCTTAAATCTTTTGATTTTAAAACTAAATTATTATCCACCGCAATCTGTACCGCCTGTTCCACAGACATTGGTTTTGACTGCGCTTTGAAAGTCTGCCCCAACATCATGAATCCTAATACCAACATAATAGTAAACGTCCCGGTATTATTATTTTTTCTTTTCAAAATCTTTGTGTTAAAAATGATATATAACATCGGCAAAACGAATAAAGTCAGGAAGGTAGCTGATACCAGCCCTCCGATTACTACCGTTGCCAAAGGTTTTTGAACTTCTGCTCCTGCCCCTGTTGAAATAGCCATTGGTAAAAACCCTAATGAAGCTACTGTCGCGGTCATCAGAACCGGTCTCAATCTGCTTTTTGTTCCTTCAAATACTCTCTTTAGAAGATCTGTTTCGCCTTCTTTTTCAAGCTGGTTGAAAGTTCCTATCAATACAATCCCGTTCAATACAGCGACTCCGAAGAGAGCAATAAACCCAATTCCTGCACTGATACTGAATGGCATATCTCGGAGAAGTAACGCAAAGATACCGCCGATGGCACTCATTGGAATGGCTGTAAATATCAATCCTGCCTGTTTGAAGGATCGGAAAGTGAAAAACAGCAACATAAAAATGAGAAGCAATGAAACCGGTACGGCAATCATTAAACGCTTACTCGCTTCCTGCAGATTCTCAAACTGACCGCCATAGGTAAAGTAATATCCCGACGGAAGTTTAATGTCCTTGTCCAGTTTTGCCTGGATATCTTTCACCACACTTTCTACATCACGTCCTTTGACATTAAATCCGATCACAATTCTACGTTTTCCCTGCTCGCGGCTGATCTGTGCGGGCCCAAGTTTGTAGCTGACATTCGCAACCTGTGATAAAGGAATCTGTGCTCCTGTGGCAGTGGTAATCATTAAATTATTAACATCTGCAATATCTGATCTGTGAAGACTATCAAGACGTACAACCAGGTCAAAACGTCTCTCATTCTCAAATACCTGACCGGCAGCTTTACCCGCAAAGGCTGTACTTACGGCATTGTTGACATCTTCAATATTCAATCCGTAATTGGCAATTCTTGTTCTGTCATATTGTACATTGATTTGAGGTAAACCACTCACTCTTTCAATCTGAGGAGCAGTGGCTCCATCTACTGTCTGGATTACTCTTCCCACTTTATCGGCATACACCGCCAGTGAATCCAGGTTTTCTCCAAAAATCTTAACCGCTACATCCTGTCTGATCCCTGTCATCAATTCGTTGAAACGCATCTGGATAGGTTGATTTTTTTCAAAAAACACCCCGGGGATAGCTTCTAATTTTTCACTGATCTCATCAGCGAGTTCATTATAAGACCTTTTCGATTTCCATTCGCTCTGAGGTTTTAAAACCACAATCATATCTGTTGCTTCAGGCGGCATCGGGTCTGTAGGAACCTCAGCAGAACCGGTTTTTCCTACAACCATTTTCACCTCATCAAACTGCTTGATAATTCTGGAAGCCTGCATCGAAGTTTCGATACTCTGGCTTAGTGAGCTTCCCTGCGGCAGGATACAGTGGAATGCAAAGTCTCCTTCCTGTAACTGTGGAATAAATTCACCCCCCATATTTTTAAAGATAAAGGCTGCAAGGACAAAAATGGCAATCGTTGCTGAAACGATAATATATTTTACTTTAATTGCTTTTTGCAGCAATGGCTGATAAATCTTCTGAAGGAAGTTCATCATTTTATCTGAAAGTGTCTCTTTGTGCGAGATTTTTTTAGATAAAAACAAAGCACTCATCATCGGAATATAAGTAATGGATAATATGGTCGCTCCAATAATGGCAAATCCTACTGTTTTGGCCATCGGGGTAAACATTTTACCTTCTACTCCCGCCAGTGTAAGGATAGGAACGTACACAATCAGAATGATAATTTGTCCGAATATGGCACTATTCATCATTTTAGAAGCGGCCGTACCTACTTCCTGATCCATTTGAATCTGGGTAAGCCTGTTGCTTCCATATTTTTTATTATGCAGTAAATGCAGGGTCGCTTCAACGATAATGACGGCTCCATCCACGATAAGCCCGAAGTCAATTGCTCCTAAACTCATCAGATTGGCACTTACCCCGAAAACATTCATCATTCCTAATGCAAATAATAAGGAAAGCGGAATGGCTGAAGCCACAATAAGTCCTGCTCTTAAATTCCCCAGAAAGACAACAAGAACGAAAATAACGATCAATGCTCCTTCCATCAGGTTTTTCTCAACAGTGCTGATGGCTCTGGTAACTAAATCTGTTCTGTCCAGGAAAGGTTCTATTATAACATCATTCGGAAGAGATTTCTGAATGGTAGGAATCTTTGCTTTAACATTTTCTACAACCTCGTTACTATTAGCCCCTTTCAACATCATTACAACTCCTCCTACTGCATCTACTTTTCCGTTATAGGTCAAAGCTCCGTATCGAACAGCACTTCCGAGGCGAACATCTGCCACATCTTTTACAAAGATCGGAACACTGCCTGTTTCATTTTTTACGGCTATATTTTTAATATCTTCGAGGGAACTTACAAGTCCTATTCCACGGATAAAGTAAGCATTAGGCTTTTTATCGATATAAGCACCTCCTGTATTCTGATTGTTTTTTTCAAGAGCGGTAAACAGATCGCTGATACTGATGCCCATCGCTTTTAAACGGTTGGGATCAATTGCAACTTCGTATTGCTTCAGTTCGCCTCCGAAACTATTGATCTCAGCAACTCCCGGAGTTCCGTTGAGCTGTCTTCTGACGATCCAGTCCTGCATGGTTCGAAGTTCTTTAGCATTATATTTCTTTTCGCTTCCTTTTTTAGGGTGAAGTATGTACTGATACACTTCTCCAAGACCTGTACTTACAGGAGCAAGCTCCGGAGTTCCTACTCCCTTGGGAATTTCTTCTATTGCCCCTTTTAACTGTTCACTGATCAGTTGTCTGGCAAAATAGACGTTGACCTCTTCTTTAAACACTACGGTAATTACAGAAAGTCCAAACCTTGAAATACTTCTCGTTTCCTGAATACCAGGAACATTGGCAATACTCTGCTCAATAGGAAATGTGACCAGCTGCTCCACTTCCTGTCCTGCCAAAGTAGGACAAACGGTAATGATCTGTACCTGGTTATTGGTAATATCCGGCACAGCATCTATAGGAAGTTTGGTGGCGCTCCATACTCCCCAGATGATCCATACTAAAGTCATAAGACCGATGGCCACCTTATTTTTAATACTGAATTTTATTATTTTATCTAACACGATTTATATAATTTTTATTGAAAATAAATGCAGACAGCATACAATACTGCAGCAAAAATATCCTGAAAACCTCTGCAATGGTATTGCAAAGTTTCATTCACCGTTTAGAAAGCACAACTTTCTAAAAATCAATAAAAATTAAATTTTGGGAGGTTGCCATATCGGATCGTATACCTGATAGGCAAAATGGTTTCTCTGAAACAGAATTTTTTTGGAAAAATAAGCCTGGATTTGTTCAGGAATTTCTAACAGAGGATTCATTTTAAATTCTGACACTGCAATCTGGCAGCAGCTGCAGGCACATAATGGAGAACAAATATCTCCTTTCTCTGTAGAATGAGATCCGTGAATCGTTAAAGATATTTTTTTGTTCCCTGAATCTGACGGACGGGAAACATCTTCACATGGCATCAGTGATAACGCCATGAAATAAATTGCCAGTATCCATCTTAACAGGTTCATTGCTACAAAGGTAAAGTTTTTTTTCTAAAATGACTCAATTCTATTAAAAGTTAATGGGAATATAACATCAATTTTGTCTTTTCTATTACATCGTTTTATTTAAAACTATTTCCCCATTGGTACATTACTGATTATCAAAAGAAATACCATTTTTTACGAATACGCTTTGAATACTTGTCTTCCATAAGAATGATATTTTTTTAGTATTCGCATTAAAATACTTTTTCGAAACTTACTTTTTTATCACAAAAATTCAATTTGTTTCAAAAAACAATCTTTTTCCTTTCTTATTGCTTTATAATATTCTACAAATCAAAAATAAACATTAAAACACTCATTATCAATTAATTAAAACAACAAACGAGAAAGAAAATTAATTACATTTACAACATTCAAATAATATAAAAACACAAACATATGAAACGAACACTGCTATTTATCTTTAGCCTTTCCGTTACTTCAATTTTCGCCCAAAGCTGGAATATAGCTGGAAATTCTGGAACAAACTCCTCAATTCACTTTATGGGTACAACGGATAATACTCCTGTTATTTTCAAACAGAACAATCAACAGATGCTCAAGCTCGGCTGGCAGCATATTAATATTGGAAGTGGGGTTCCAGGAACAGGAGAGTTACAATTCGCACTTTCACCCTGCGATGGCTGTTTTTCACAATGGGCGAAACCCAATGATGCCGTGATAAGGTTATTAGATGGTAACAATCTGAATATTCATATGGATAATGATAATGCTATAGATCCTAATTCAGATACCAGTACTCCTAACTCATCAAAAATAACCAGAGTCCGATTCTCAGATGCGGTTCACAAAAACCTGATGGTGCTTTTTAACACGGGGAAAGTAACCGTAGGAACAGATCAGTATGACAGTGATCCCAACTTTATTTTTTATGTCAGCAAAGGGATCAAGGCTGAACAGGTAAAAGTTGAAAACCCTGCAAAAAATGGTTGGGCAGACTATGTATTTAAAAAGGATTATAAACTTCGCTCTTTAGTGGAAGTAGAACAGCATATTGCAGAAAAAGGACATCTTCCCAATATTCCATCAGAAAAAGAAGGAATCAATTTAGGGGAAATGGATGCTAAACTTCTTGAAAAGATTGAAGAATTAACCTTGTATTCCATTGAGCAGAATAAGCAGTTAAAACTTCAGTCCGCAGAGATCCAGACCCTTAAAGAACAGGTGCAAAAACTACTTTCAACTAAAAAATAAACACCGATGAAAAGAAAAATAGTTTCTGTCGTTTCTCTGTTAATAGGTTTTCTGGGCTATTCGCAAACTGAAGTCTATTTCAAATATGATGAAGCCGGAAATCAAAAATACAGAGGCACTAATTCGGCCGGTAAGAAAGCTGAAGAACTAACACCAAAAGAGGTAAACCTTGGCGAACAGGCGAAAACGGCAGCCATTACTCAGCAGACACCTGTTATGGATGAAAAGGAATTCTGGAAACAGGTCAGACTGTATCCCATTCCGGTCAACGATTTTCTCACGATTGACTGGAAAGAGGAAGTAGATGGATTAATAGAATCCGTTTCCCTTTACCAACACAGCACTGTTCACTGGAAATTCCAGCAACAGAATGCTCCGGATCTGGGCCGTCAGGTAAAAATCAATATGACCGGATATGACTGGGGTGTTTACATCCTGCGCTTTACATTGAAAGATGGAAGAGTTTTCGGAAGAAACGTAACAAAAAGATAGGATCAGGCCATTGCCATCGGGCTTACAGCAATTTGAATATTATTTATCGATCATTATTAAAGAAACACAGATATGAAATTTATTCTACCATTTATACTGTCCTTGTTCTCAGTATTGGGGTTTTCACAGACCATATTATATCAGGCGGAAACCACTTCACGGACGGTTCAGGATCCACAGGCAGTGATCATGGCACAGGGGTTTCACGCTAAATCGGATACTTCTGATCCTTTTATTGCAAAACTCGGCCCTGCAACAGATAACCCTGGAGGTGGTCCTACGGATTCAAACGCCGGAGCCAATAACCCCTCGGGAACGAAAGAAGAAAATGGTAAGTTCCATGATACCAGGGGAAATATTGAAGTTAACGGAGCTGGACAGCTACAATTTACTTTACCTATCGCCTTACCTCCTGGAGTTAAAAGTGTGGCACCACAGATTAATCTCGTCTACACCAGTGGTTCTGGAAATGGAATTGCAGGATATGGCTGGAGCCTCTCCGGACTCACGTCTATTTCCAGAACAGGAAAGACGATTGAAAAGGATGGAGAGGTCAAGGGAGTACAGCTAGATTATTCTGATTATTATAGTTTCAATGGTCAACGGTTGATTTTGAAGTCGGGGGAATACGGAAAAGATGGTGCGGAATATGTGACGGAGAAATATTCTAATGTAAAAATTAAATCAGTTGGAGCAATTACAGGGCAAGAATGGCAGGGACCACAATATTGGGAGGTAAGTTTTGAAGACGGCTCACAAGCTTGGTATGGCTCAACAACAGAAGGAAGCTATATTTCTGCAAGAACAGCTTTGGAATATAATATTGTGAAGTGGAAAGATGCTCAAGGAAATTATATTAACTACAGCTATACACAAGCTAATAATGTAGCCGTAGTTTCCACTATACAATGGGGCGGAAATGAAATATTGGGAAAAGAGCATTTTAATGAGATACAACTCAATTATACTGCTAGAGATTTAAAAGAAGGAAGCTTTGTCAATGGCATTTCATTTATACAGCAAAGGATACTTACAAATATTACAGTGAATGCGAACGGTATATTATTTAAAAAATATGCAATCAGCTATTTGCAAAATGGAACAAACTACCAGTTTCTAGATAAAATAACAGAATATAATTCCGAAGGCCAGGCTGCTAATCCGGTCACATTTTCATACCCTAACTTTGTAGGCTCTCAAATAGATTATTATGGTGTTCTGCCTTATAATAATGACGATTTTAATAGTATTAAGTTTACAGGAGATTTTAATGGAGATTCTTATCTGGATTTCGTTATGAATAACGGGACTGTAAAGCTTGGGGCTTTTAATGATAATTTTTCAAATATTTCTACAGGTAAGACTTTTGCAGACAACGCCAAACTAGTAAATGCTCTGTTGGATGAAGAAGGACAAGTGTACAATGGCAACGGAATCGTTGAATATAGCGAGGGTAAAATTTCAGGATATATTTTTAGAAACAATGCTTTTGTCAAAGTATTTGAAAAACTGGTTACTCCCAACATATGCACAAACTGTGAGGTAGATATCAATGAAGGCGATATCAATGGCGATGGTATCTCTGATGTCTTTCTTACTTTGAAAAACGGAAGATTTATAGACCGGTATATCATAGACCTGAAAAATTCAAATACTCCGGTTTCTACTTACTTAAGAAATTGGGATCTGGATGAAAGTTCTTATACTGATCAAAAATATACAGACATCGACGGCGATGGAAAGGTGGACATTATTAATGTGTCCAATACTACTTACACTGTATTTGAATTTGTACAAACAGCCCCTAATCAATACCTTAAAAAGGTTAAATTCACAGGCAATCTCCTCGAAACCAAAGACTCCGAGTTTCCTATATTGTTTGGAGACTTTAATGGAGATGGCAATCTGGATTTTACTATTCCTACAACAGATACCCAGGATACAGATAATTGGAGGTTTTATATGGGGACCAAAAAAGGATTTCAAAATGTTTTAAAAACAAACTTTTTAAAATATAGAAAGCCATCTAATCCTAATACCTGGTCTTTAATGGATCATCATTTTTATTCAATATCTGATATTAACAAAGATGGGAAATCTGATATTACTTTTATCTATTCAAAAAATACGGTAGGATATGTAGGTGGCAATGGAAATGCACAATGGAGAGTCCTGCAGTATGAGGTTAAAACAATGCAGGCTGATGGTGGAACTAATTTTATTCTAGGTTTAAATACAAAAAGCCCTTCTTATAATGTTCCGGGAGGTGATTATGAACTATTTCAGCCTTTGACCAGCTCAATAAAATCCAATAATAGCTATTATGATATTTTCTTGTTTAAAAATACTAGAGTACATAAATATAAAGCGCAAAGCTCTTTAGCTGAATTATCAAGAATTCAGTCAGTTAACCAGGCGGGTGTTATAACAACAATAGACTATAAAGAGCTTAATCCAGATATTAATCCATCTTTTTACAGTAAAACAAAAAAAGAATATTACCCCTATTTTTCATTAGTTCGCGCTGACCAGACTTATATAGTGTCCCAACTTAAACAAGAAGGTAAAAAGCAGGATTTCAGGTATAGAGGAATGACTGGGCATATGCAAGGGAAAGGAATGACAGGGTTCTATCAGACAGCCCGCTCATCCTGGTATGCAGACGGATTTGAAAACACAAAAATATGGGGTGGTGCAGAAATAGATCCCTTAAATGAAGGACTTCCAATTAAAGAGTGGTCGATCAGAACAAATGACGAAAGCAAAATTTTCCCGGACAATATTTCTGAAAGTAATTCCCAACTGTTAAGCTTTAAATCAACACAATATCAAACTGATAAATTGTTGAACGGACAGGTGGTTACAACAATTAATGATGCCGATAAATCTAGGGTTGTTACTGCAATATTGCCAAAGAATACCAAAACCAAGGACTTTCTGACAGGGACTGTTACTGAAAGCAGTGTTACCTATGGAGCATATTATCTTCCTTCCCAAAGTGTTTCCAATACCAATACCGGTTATGGTATCTCGACTTCCACTTTCGAATATATCCACAACCCATCCGGTATAGGAGCAGACTATTATATTGGGCGTCCAAAATCAAAAATTGAAGTAGTTCAGGCATATGGTGATACCAAGTCTGCCAAAGAAGAATACATCTACGAAAGTAATCTGTTAAAGACACTGAAAACCTGGAACAGGGATAATACAGGCTATCTATTGGAAACCAATAGCTTCGATAGCTTCGGTAATATAACTCAAAAAATAATTAATAACAGTGTAGACTCACAAACGCAAACTTCTAAGACCGAATATGATTCTAAAGGAAAATTTGTTCTCAAGAAAACAGATAATTTGGGATTAGAAACCTATATTGAATACAACGACCGGGGGCAGATCAAAAAGCAAACTGACGCATTAGGTAACTCACTTATCAATACTTATGATACTTGGGGTAAATTACTAACTTCTAAAACTAATTTAGAGGGAACAACGACTTACCAGTATGAGAGAGACAGCAATTCCAATATTGTCATTACCCAGTATGATCCTGATGGTGATGTATCTAAAAAATACACCAATAAATTAGGGCAGCCCTATAAATCATCCACCAAAGCATTTGGGCAAGGGCAATTTATTTCCACAGAAGCCCGGTATGATGTATTAGGAAGAAAACTGAAAGAATCTGAACCTTATTTTGAAGGACAAACAGCAGGCGAATGGAATATCATTGCCTATGATGACAGTGTATTTCCTGCTAACGCTACTGCCACAGCATTTAACGGGAAGAAAATGGAAACTTCCATTTCCGGTTTTACTACGACAGTAAAAGAATTGAATGGATATGGAAGAACTACCTCTAAAACTACGGATGCTTTAGGAAATACAATTTCTACAACAGATAAAGGAGGAACCATACAATTCTCCTATAATGCGGCCGGAGAGCAGATCAAAGCTCAATATGCAGAAAATATTGTGTCTACAAAATATGATTCCTGGGGAAGAAAATCGGAATTCAATGATCCTTCCAACGGTGTTTACAAGTACGAATATGACGGATTCGGACAACCAACAAAGAACATCAGTCCGAAAGGAACAAAAGAATATACGTATAACAATCTGGGACAGCTGATTGCCCAGAAAGAAGTCTCCACAACAGACGGCGGACAAGCTACCGATAAAAAGATTTCGTACTCGTATGATGATAAAGGTCGGCTCATTTCCAAATCCGGAACATCAAAAGGGAAAGCCTACAGCTCCAATATTTCCTATGATCCGCAAGGAAGAGTTCTATCATCTTCGGAAAGCAGCAACGGAAAGTACTTTATTCAAAAAGGGATTACTTATGATGATAAAGCAAGGGTAACTTCTTATGAAAAGCAATTGTATTCTTCCGGCATCCTTACCAAAGTCCAAATAGAAAATGTTTACAGTATATGGAATGGAGAACTTGCTCAGGTAAAAGACAAAAACTCCGGTAAAATTCTCTGGGAGCTTAAAGAAGCTAATGCCAAAGGGCAGGTACTGAAGACTCAATTAGGATCAGCAAATATTAATAACACCTATGATTCAAACGGATTCTTAACAAATGTAAATCATTCATCGCCAGTAAAATCGGGTATTCTACAACTCTCCTACTCATTTGATGCCATCAGAAATGAATTAAAGAGCAGAACTACAGGAGGAGATTTCAATATTACGGAATCATTTGATTATGATGACAACAACCGATTGGTGAACTGGACAAATCCTGTAACAGGGGCTAAGCCAACGGTTAACAGAAACGTCTATGATGTGAAAGGCAGGATTATGGAAAACGACCAGGTGGGAACGATGAAGTATGAGAACTCTGCGAAAATATATCAGCCGACAGGAATGACCCTTAATGCTGCGGGAGCTCAGAATTACAGCAATGACCTCATCCAAACTATTTCTTATAACGAAAATAATGATCCGATATTTATTGATGGTGAAAAAGGCGATGTAGCATTTCAGTATGGATTAACGGCTATGAGGCAGCAGGTGACCTATGGAGGAAATTTCGGAAGCGATCAAGAAGGTAAGTTTACAAAGTTTTATAGTGAGAACGGCAGCTTTGAAATCATAAAAGACAACTCAACGGGTAAAGAAAAACATATTCTATATATTGGTGGGACACCTTATGAAAGTAATATTGTATATTTAAAAGACTTTACGCAGAGCAGCGGTTCTTACAAATTTTTGCATAAAGATTATATCGGAAGCATTCTCGCCATCAGTGATGAAGCTGGAAATAAACTGGAGCAAAGACATTTTGATGCATGGGGCAATTTCACTCACCTACAGATTGGAAACGGACAGATCATCACCGACCAGGCTGTCATTCTGAGCACAGCGAAGAATCTCATCATCGATAGAGGCTATACTTCTCATGAGCATTTTATGGAAGTCGGCATCATCCACATGAACGGAAGGTTATATGATCCGTTATTAAGACGATTCTTAAATGCCGATGAAAACATCCAGGATCCTTATAACACCCAAATCTATAATAAATATGGATATGCTGTAAATAATCCTTTGATATACAATGACCCGAGTGGTGAGGTTCTTCCCTTTTTAGTGGGAATAGGAATTGGCTGGTTTGCAGCTACGGTCTTGTCTGGTGCTATTATTGGCGCTGCTATAAGCATGGGAATCTATATCTTGCAGGCAACAATATACAATAACTTTTCATTGGGAGGCTTTGCAAAGTCTATTTTACTCGGTGCAGCCACCGGTGCTGTGTCTGCAGGTTTAGGAGAGGTCTTTAGTGCCAGTGGTTTTTTGAGCACTGTTGCAAATGGAGCTCTAACAGGTGCAGGAACAGGAGGTGTAACAGCATTGATTACGGGACAGAATTTCCTTGAGGGTGTCTGGAAAGGTGCTGTAATTGGAGGAGCTGTGGCAGGGATTACATATTCAATGCAAAGTTTATTTTACAATAAATCTAGCCAAGGAAAAGCTCTTTCTGAAAATGATTTAAAGAATAAAACATCTTATGATCCATCAGTAAGCAATGAAGAAATGTCATGCAACATTTCTCAAACTAAAGGCAAACTATTTAAGCTAAAAGATAATTTTGGTGTTGGTGAGCAAAGTCTTGGCAAAAGCATTGATGGATATTTAGATATGGGAGATGGTGGGAAAAATAAATTTCTTGCTTATACTGGCAAAAGAAATTTTTGGACTGGTAAATCAGATATCTTATATTCTCCTAGAATTGCTCAAGATAAATATTTATTAAAATTTACTATGCTGCATGAAACTGGGCATGCATATAGCAATATGTTATTCCTACCTGATATGAAAATAAATATAAAAGGTCTTTATAATGATAGCACTGAGCATCTTGCATTAGGTTTTTTAGAACATGATGTCGCCAGTATTAACAACTTAACCTTTAGGCCAAGCAGTTTTTTTACCGGCCAACAAACTCTAGAGAATACTTTAAAACTATTGAATAATACGCAGTTTAATTTCTTCAATCGTGCATATAGAGCTCTTCAACCTATTTTTAACCGAAAAATTAGTTTCCCATGATAAAAATATTGATATTATTTTCGCTAATATATTCTTCAATAATGTATTCCCAAAATTCTGAGTTTATATACGCGCGTAGGGTTTGTGATAATTTCAAATTAATTGAAGAACGTCTATACAGTAGTAAAACTGGAATTTATAAGGAAATAAATTATGATAGAAACACTTTTCATGATACTACAAATATTAACAAAGAGATATTTGAGGCTTATATACCATTAGAATTGGATCAAAAAAAAAGTATTTACTCTTTATTAAATTCTACTAAATTGAAAGAAAATACTCTTATATATGGATCTTTAGAAAAGTCAGATTATATTGAAATTTCGCTTTTTTTTTATGAAAATGCAAAATTAATAAATAATAGTAGCAAATATTTGAATCGAAAAAATAAAACAGAAGACTTCGAGACTTTACTAAGCTTAGTTTTAAATTTCATACAATCAAGCGAACAATATAATAAAACTTTTTATTGGCATAATGAGAAAAAATAATGAAAAATTATATCATTATATATTTATTATTATTTTTTAGTACAGCTCAAAACTGTAATTCACAACAGAATAAAAATCTAAGTTTTACTTACGAAAGAGTATTTATAATCAATAAAAAAATAAGTAACTCTTTTACTTATGATAGTAAATCTGGCATTTATGAAAATAAACAATTATATCCAGATGGAAATTATCAATCAAAGATTATTACCGTGAACCTTACTAGAGATAACGTAAAAGAGATTTTTGATTTGTATTTGAAATTAAAGCCTCAAAATTTAAGAAATTGTTTGTATTTAGGAAATCAGTTAATGTATAGCTCATCAATCAGTTTTGATAATAATAAATTACAAAATCTAACATGTAATAAAGATGAAAATGATGAAATAAAATACAAAAAAATTGAAGATAAACTTTATGAGTTCGTTTTACCAACTTATAAATTGAAATATCCTAATGAGTTTATTGGAAAGTAGGTTGATATTTAATCCTTGAACTTGGAAAATGATCTCATTGTATGCTGGAAATACACAAGTCATAAAAAATTTATGAAAGTAGGCATCATTAACATGAACGCAAGGTTATAAGATCCAGGATCCTAGCAGTATCCTGAAATTATAATGAATATGGGTATGTGAACCATAAATAATAACTGGACATTAGGAGGTTTTGCCAAATCTATTCTAATTGGAGCGGTTACAGGAGCAGTCTCTGCTGGTATAGGACAAGTATTTAACAGATTCATATATTATGGAAAATAAAAACGCAATATTTAAAACTTTATTCTTGATTTTATACATCATTAATTACCAAAGCTGCATAGCACAAAAAAAAGGTAGACTTTACCTGACATATAAAGACATTATATATGATAATAATGTAATTGATCAAATTAAATCTTATAATAGTAAAACTGGCATTTATGAAGTAAAAGAATTCCATAATTCTGATGGCTATAAAAGTAAAAGTATCATTGTAAATCTAACCGAAAAAAATGTCAAAGAGATTTATGATTTATATTTAAAACTACGACCTAAAAACCTGCATAATTGTGTATTTATTAACAACAATAAACTTATATCAAGTTCAACAATCAGTTTTAATAAAAACAAAAACACAGAAAGTCAGCCATGTAATATCGATTGGGAGGACAAAGAAAAATATGATAAAATAGAAGCTAAATTATATGAATTTATTTTACCAACATATAGATTAAAATATCCCAATGACTTTGTTGGAAAGTAGGGTAGATTTTTAATTCCTGAGCTTGTAGGAGGATAATATTGTAGGCAAAGGCTATACTTCTCATGAACATTTTATGGAAGTCGGCATCATCCACATGAACGGAAGGTTATATGATCCTTTATTGAGACGATTCTTAAACGCGGATGAAAACATCCAGGATCCTTATAACACCCAAATCTATAATAAATATGGATATGCTGTAAATAATCCTTTGATATACAATGACCCGAGTGGTGAGGTTCTTCCCTTTTTAGTGGGAATAGGAATTGGCTGGTTTGCAGCTACGGTCTTGTCTGGTGCTATTATTGGCGCTGCTATAAGCATGGGAATCTATATCTTGCAGGCAACAATATACAATAACTTTTCATTGGGAGGCTTTGCAAAGTCTATTTTACTCGGTGCAGCCACCGGTGCTGTGTCTGCAGGTTTAGGAGAGGTCTTTAGTGCCAGTGGTTTTTGAGCACTGTTGCAAATGGAGCTCTAACAGGTGCAGGAACAGGAGGTATAACAGCATTGATTACGGGACAGAATTTCCTTGAGGGCCTCTGGAAAGGTGCGGTGATTGGTGGTGGTGTCGCAGCTATAAGTTATAGTATAAATTATTTCGCAAATGGGAATTACAAGTCTCGCTCCTTTTCTGCAACTAACACTAATGAAGATTATAAATATGATCCTACTATAAGTAAAGAAACTATGCAAAGTAATATTAATGATATTCAAAATAACCTTTTTCCTAAAGAAGACCCTATAAGTAATTATGGAGTTGCCCAAAATACTTTAGGACCAGGAAATTCTGAAGGCTATTTAGCTTTCGGTGAACAAGGGCAAAAACTACTGGGTTTTGCAAGCCCACAAAATTATTTGAGTGGGAAAACAGATATTCTATATTCTCCACTTTCTGCACAATATAAAGATTTATTGGGTCTAGTTATGGTTCATGAAACTGGCCACGCTTATTTGAATATGCTAGGTATAGCAGGTGTCAATATAACAAGGAATAAATGGGATAGGGAAATACTATTAAGTAAAAAATATGACACTACTGATCATAAATCATTTTGCAAATAAAAATAACTTAAATGCTATAAAGGTATTTGGAATCGATAGAGAAGAATTGTCTACTCAATTCATTAACTTCCCTTCAAATATCCAAAAGCAGATTAATAATTTCTATGATAAATTGCTTCCAGTTTTTAATAGAGTAATGAAATAATTTATATTATGAAAAGTATTTTTGTTAAACTCCTTTTTCTTTTACCAATAATTAGCTTTTCTCCACCTCTAAAATCAGGAATTACAAATAATGATGTGTTTATTGTATTTTATTCACAGTTTTACATTAACTCAATATTAGTAGGCGAAAAGTACTATAATAGCAAAACAGGAGTGTATAGGATTTATGAAAAAACATCGAGTACATTTATTGATAAAAAAATAAAAATTACTCTGTTGCAGAAAGATCTTAATGATATTTATAATAAATATAAAGAATTAAAAATCCCTAATAAAAAGTTGTGTATGAAAATGAAAGAAGAAAATGAAGATATATTAATTGAAAGACAGATATTAGTTAATTCTGAGAATATCAATGATGTCAAAGAATGTGCTGTAAAAGATGATGAACAAGCAAATATCGATATGATTACTTCACAACTTCTTAATTTAATTAAAACAAGCGATGAATATAAAAAGACTTTTCCACAAGCAGATTGGGAAATGTAATATTGTATAGATGCTGATTTATTTGGTGCAGCCACCGGTGCTGTGTCTGCAGGTTTAGGAGATGTCTTTAGTGCCAGTGGTTTTTTGAGCACTGTTGCAAATGGAGCTCTAACAGGTGCAGGAACAGGAGGTGTAACAGCATTGATTACGGGACAGAATTTCTTTGAGGGTGTCTGGAAAGGTGCGGTGATTGGTGGTGGTGTAGCAGCAGTTAGTTATACAGCTAGTTACCTTGCAAATGGTAGTTATAAATCTTATTATACTACCGATAATGAGATTGCACAGAATGGTGAAAGCTATGATGCCAAAATTAGTAACGAGACAATGAATAAAAGTGTAAACACAAAAAGAATAAAAAATTTCACAAATGAGGAAATCCAAGAATTTGGTATTGGAAAGGAATATGTAGGTAAACCAACCTTAGATGGACATTTATTATTAGGTAATGAAAAAAGAGTTTTAGGTTGGACAAAACCAGTAGATTTTTTTACAGGAAAATCAGATATAGTTTACTCTCCTTTGGCTGCTCAAAATGACATCTTACTGGGTAAAGTAATGGTTCATGAAACAGCACATGCATTTTCTCAACGATTTCTTTCTTTAAGTATTGAAATTAATTCTAGTTACGATGTGAGACTAAATACAACAGATCATTTGGCAATATACAAGTTAGAACATTTATATGCTACAAAGCAACTGTATTTCAAAAATGGATATGTTGATATAACAAAGATAAAAGGAGTTTTTATGGAAGATATTAATTTTACATATAATGCACTATCTCCTTTTGAAAAATTATTTTTTAATAAAGCTTATGATAGTTTTTATAAAATATTTAATAGATTTATGAAGTAACACAATGAAAATATTTAATTTATTATTACTGCTATTCTTATCGAATTGCAAAGCACAGGAGGTACCAGGTAATATTATTTTAACCTATCAAAGGACTGTTTTTAATCCATCAGAAAATTATATACAGTTCATGTTTGATAGTAGTAAAAATTCTTTATTAGTAAATTATAAATCTGCGGGATTACAAAAGGATATTAATATTAACCTTACGCAAGAAGAACTTAAAGGCATCTATGCTGTTTATAAAGAATATAATTTGCCCACAGAAGAAATTAACTGTCTATATAACGAGGATGGCACTGTTTTAAGTAAAACAAAGATTAGTTTCAGCAAAGAATGGGAAAGAATTTCTTTTCAAAAATGTTACCAGAACGATCAGGATAAAAATAATTTTCGTAGCATCGAAATGCAATTATTAAAAATAATAAAATCTAAACCAGAGTATAAGCAAACGTTCCCATGGGAATTTGAAACGTTATAAGGTGCTGTAATTGGAGGAGCTGTGGCATGGATTAGTTATACTGTGAATATTATACTAAGGGATATAATAAACCTAAATATACGACTACAAACGAGATATCAGTCGACACCAGCGTTGATGTGGAGCCAGACTTACAAACTATGAGTAAAAGCATTAAAGATGCCAGAGCCAATCTTCCTGATAATGGGCAATACAAGATTGAAAGTGAAGGCTTGGGACTAAGCAACTCCAAAGGCCTTATGATGAATGATGGAGGAAATTTTAATGTTTTAGGAAGAACCACTTTTAATTATGGATCAGGGAAATCAACAATACTATACTCTACAAAGGCAGCTTCAAATCTTAAACTGTTAGGAAAAACAATGGCACATGAAACTTCACACGCTCTTTCGTTTTCAATAGGTATACCCTTAATGGAAATAGAAAAAAATCAAAGATTTGATGAACTTTTATATGATGTTGAACATCTCGCCATAAAAAGACTGGAGCGTATATATGCTTTAAAAAATTATATTTTACCTAATTACGGGAATAACTATGTCGAAATGGGTGATATTCTAAGAACAATAAATGGACTAAACTCAGGACAAAAAATTCTGTATAATTTTATGTATAATAAATTTTTACCAATTTTCAATAAAACTTTTAAATTTCCTTGACATGAGCAGATCTCTAATTTTACTCGGTATTATCTTATTTTCCCCCAGTTGTTCATCTTTTAAGCAAAATAAAAAGGATTTTTATTTCTCTGATATTTCTTACAATAAAGAAAATATTGTGAGGAGTGAGTTCTCTTATGATAGTTATTCTGGTATTTTAAAAAATCGAAGACCAGAGACGGTTGTTATTAAACTCAATAGTAATGAAAAACAAGAAATCTATAATTTGTTTAAAAAACTTAACATACAAAGTATTTCAGGTTGTAAGACATATGAAGATAGCATTACTATCAAAACCACCTTTATTACAGGGAATGAAAAAATCACCTCAAAATGCAGTACAAATAATAACGAAATTGACAAGCTCTCACAGCTTTATATTAAAATAAAAAATATTTTGCAAACAAAAAAAGAATACAGAGAGGCATTCCCTAGATTTTATGAGTAATGACATGAAAATATTAATTGAAGGGCATATTATTAATTCTTGAAATATTAATAATATTATCTTGGGAAATAAACAAAGGTAATATTGATATTAGTATTTCCCAACTTCTTAATTTAATTAAAACAAGCGATGAATATAAAAAGACTTTTCCAAAAACAGATTGGGAAATGTAGTATAGGGATTTCTAAAATGAAAAATATATTTAATATATCACTTGCTTTCTTACTAATTAGCTGTTCTCCACCTCTAAAATCAGGAATTACAAACAATGATGTGTTTATTGTATTTTATTCACAGTTTTACATTAACTCAATATTAGTAGGCGAAAAGTACTATAATAGCAAAACAGGAGTGTATAGGATTTATGAAAAAACATCGAGTACATTTATTGATAAAAAAATAAAAATTACTCTGTTGCAGAAAGATCTTAATGATATTTATAATAAATATAAAGAATTAAAAATCCCTAATAAAAAGTTGTGTATGAAAATGAAAGAAGAAAATGAAGATATATTAATTGAAAGACAGATATTAGTTAATTCTGAGAATATCAATGATGTCAAAGAATGTGCTGTAAAAGATGATGAACAAGCAAATATCGATATGATTACTTTACAACTTCTTAATTTAATTAAAACAAGCGATGAATATAAAAAGACTTTTCCACAAGCAGATTGGGAAATGTAATATTGTATAATAGATGCTGATTTATTTGGTGCAGCCACCGGTGCTGTGTCTGCAGGTTTGGGAGAGGTCTTTAGTGCCAGTGGTTTTTTGAGCACTGTTGCAAATGGAGCTCTAACAGGCGCAGGAACAGGAGGTGTAACAGCATTGATTACGGGACAGAATTTCCTTGAGGGCGTCTGGAAAGGTGCAGTGATTGGTGGTGTAGCGGCAATAGGCTATACGCTAAACTTCTTTTCAAGACCAAGATATAGTGAACTTACAAAAGCTGAATATGATGCTCTTGAAATACCTCCTACTGGAGAGTTCTTCTTTTTGGCACCTATTATCTCATGGGTGGTTGCCATATAGTTTCTGTCATTTTCAACGTTTCAAGCTTTTTAGGAATGATAGTATAGGTTCTTTAGCAGGAAGTGTTGAAGGAGTTTAAATAATCACTACCCTATTAAACCTTATAAGGATTATAAAATATATTTTATCAATTCCAGGACTCCTTTTTTACGCAAAACTATTTTTCCATTGTATTCTTATCAATTATTAAAAGAAACACCACTCTTTTTTAATTTATTCATTACTATAATCAAGATATTCATAAACTATCTCAAAATCAACTTAATCAGAGCTATTAGACACTTTTTAGTGTCTATTTTATTATCTTTGCAAAAAAAACAAATGACTATTTCTTTCAAATTCAAAACTACTTTTTAAACTTATTTATACTAATATATGAAACAAACACTATTGATTGCCGGAATGGCATTTTCAAGTTTAGCTTATGCCCAAAATGCACCGGGTTTAACTATTCATGATACCCGAAATACCAATGACTTGCCAGCAGCTTATAATTATGAGGTTAAGGCAGAATTTAAATCAAGAGTAGCAGTAGGTGTTCCGGGAACAGGGAATCACTCCGGGATGTTAACGATTGCTCCCTGGGGAGATAGCACAGGAAACAAGCGTCATCAGCTTAACTTTAATGATGGAGGTATTTTTTACAGAAACGGACTATCAACAGATCCTCAATGGGGAACCTGGAGCAGCCTTCTTACCCAGTCCAGTGACGGAAGAGTGAAAATCGGACTAAATGATCCTGATACAACTTCACCTGCTTCATTAAGAATTTATAACAATGAAAATACTCTTTTCGAATTAGCAAATTCAGTAGGGAGATTTCAGATTGCTAAAGTGAGCTGCAACGGATGTTATGGAGGATTAATTGGAGATACTGTTTTAAGAAATCTGGGAAATTCTCACAACATTATTATAGCCCAACCCAATGATAACAATGATGGTAACACATTTATAGGATTCCAGGATGCTACCCGTGGAATTTGGATTAAGTTCCTCAACAACGGAATAGCAAAATTTGATGGTAAAATCCATGCCAAAGAAGTTGAAGTAAAAGCTAATGTATGGGCAGATTATGTTTTTAAAAAGGATTATCAATTAAAATCATTAGAGGAAGTAGAAAAGCATATTGCAGAAAAAGGACATCTTCCCAATATTCCATCTGCTGATGAGGTAATGGAAAAGGGAATTAACGTTGCTGAAATGAATACCAAACTTCTTGAAAAAATCGAAGAGTTAACGCTTTATTCTATTGAGCAGAATAAGCAATTAAAATCTCAGTCTGATAAAATTGAAAAATTAGAGCAGCAGGTTCAACAATTTTTAACTACTCAAAAATAACGAAAGATGAAAAGAAAATTACTTTCTGTGTTTTCTTTGTTAATTGGTTTCCTTGGTTATTCGCAAACCGAAGTTTATTTCAAATACGACGAAGCAGGAAATCAACGATACAGAGGACCTAATGCCGCTGGCAAAAAGACCGATGAGTTGATAACAAAAGAAATTAAAGTACAGGAATTGGCAAAAACAGTTGCTGTTACCCAACAGGCTCCGGCTATGGATGAGAAAACATTCTTGAAAAATATCAGACTCTATCCGGTTCCGGTGAATGATTATTTAACCATCGACTGGACGGAAGAGGTAGACAGCTTAATTGAATCTGTTTCACTCTACCAGCACAGTACCGTTCATTGGAAATTCCAGCAGCAGAATACTCCAGGATTAAACCGTCAGGTGAAAATCAATATGACCGGATATGACTGGGGAGTTTACATTCTTCGCTTTACGTTAAAAGACGGAAGAGTCTTTGGAAAAAATGTTACGAAAAGATAGAAATAGAAAATCATTGAAAAGATTATTTCTACCTATCAATCATCATTAATTAATTATCATTTATAAAACAACTAATACAACAATGAAATTTATTTCATCATTGATGTTATCCTTGTGTTCGGTATTGGGCTTTTCACAGACCATACTTTACCAGCCAGAAACCGCATCCCGCACAGTACAGGATCCGCAGGCAGTGGTTATGGCACAGGGATTTCATGCTACAGGGAATGTATCAAATTCATTTTTAGCAAAAATAGGTCCGGCCACGGAGAATCCAGGCGGTGGACCCACAGACTCCCAAGCTGGAGCCAATAACCCAAGTGGGGCAAATACCCCAAACTTCCATAATACCAAAGGAAATATTGAGGTAAATGGAGTTGGGCAATTACAATTCACCTTACCAATAGATACTCCTCCGGGAGTTAAAAGTGTAGCCCCACAAGTCAATCTTGCCTATACCAGTGGCTCCGGGAATGGAATTGCCGGATTTGGCTGGAGTATTGCCGGAATCTCTACTATTTCAAGATCAGGAAAAAATATAGAACAGGACGGTGAAAGCAAAAACATTCAGCTGGATTACTCGGATTATTATAGCTTTAACGGGCAAAGATTAATTTTAAAATCCGGTGAATATGGAAAGGAAGGTGCCGAATATACTACAGAAAAGTATTCCAACATCAAGATCAAATCATTTGGTGTTAACGCTTCAGGTCCGGCATACTGGGAGGTTACTTTTGAGGACGGGTCACAGGCAAAATACGAAAAAACATTTTCCGATGGTGGTTTTAGAGGAGGAGGATATATTCCTGCACTCGAATACAACATTACAAAATGGAAAGATGCACAAGGTAATTTTATTACTTATAACTATGAGAGCAACTGGAGCAGCACAGGTTCAGGAGGCTTTAGAGAGTCAAAGGGAGGGATATCAAGAATATCCACGATCAATTGGGGAGGAAATGAAACTTTAAATAAGCCACATCTTAATTCCATTGCATTTACTTATGTTGACAGAGAGTTTGTTGAACAGTCGTATATTCAAAACCTAACAATGGTTCAGGATAAAATTTTGTCCGAGATCAAAGTGAACTCAAATTCTAAGCTTTATAAAACATATAATATAACATACACCAAAGACGATAACGGGCTAGGTTATCAATTCCTTAGTTCAATAACTGAGTCTAATTCAGCTGGGGACCAGGCTAATTCTGTTAACTTTAATTATGAAAAATCTAAGTTGGGTGGGTGGAAATCTACTCAATATGACTCTACTGAAGATCATAAAGTTTTAGGAGATTTTGATGGAGATGGAAAAGTAGATATGTTGAAATATTCTAATACGGTTAATTATTGTAAAAGGTATAATAGCGAAGCTCCGTTATCACCAAGAGCAGACGAAAATGAGATTTCTTATACGGATTACAGTGATTCAAAATGTATGGAATGGGTTTATGAATCGGGAGGTTTTTATCTTTTCAGAAACATTTTTGATGACAATAAACCTGAGAAAATCTATGTATCCGCTGACATTTCTAAAGAATCTCTTGATAACGCATCTGCCATTGTCGTTAAGGATAATAATAATATCGTTAACTCAAAACAAAGTTTGGTAATATTTAAGAAAAATCCAATAAATGGCAGTCAAAAAGCGGATCTGGAGTTTAAAGTATATATTTTCTCTGATAACAATACCTTAGATTATCAGTTTAGCAAAACAATTCAATACTCCCAATATGCTGCAGATCAAAATACAGTAGTTGAAAACCAGCTAAAGGAAGTAGACCTTAATGGAGATGGACTTTCTGAATTGATTGTAACTGTAAAAGACGCAGCAGGTTTATATAAATATCTACGTCTTAATTTAGATAAAGATATTGCTAATAACAGTTCTTTTGCTTCTTTTGACCTTCTTCCTAAAAACTCTCCTGCAATGAGCAATTATATGACAGGAGACTTTGATGGTGATAGTAAAACAGACTTTTTAAGAATTAACAACAATGTACCGACATTTGTTAAACTGCAGGACAATGGGCAAAATATCACGGTCATTGAAACACCAATATTTAGCAATTCTTTGAACAACCCTCCATCTATTACAGGAATTTGGGACAGAGCTGTATTAGGAGATTACAATGGGGACGGTAAAACGGATTTTCTAATCCCTGCAGCATTTGGTTCTTCAGACTGGAGAATGTATACTTCAACAGGTGTAGGATTTGTTGAAAAATATTATAGTAATTTCTGCTATTTTGCTGGAGATGAAAATGACCCGGACAACTATATTCCATGGTATTCCTACAAAAGATCTTATGTAGCACAAGATCTTAACAAAGACGGAAAATCTGATTTTATAGAATTCTATTCACTGGTACAAATAGGTCAAAAGGGAGCTCAATCCCGATTTTTGATTAATTTGTATGAAAATACGGGATACAAAGCCGCCTCTTCAAAAGTTGAATTTCAAAAGAAAAAATTAGTCAACTACAGAATTTCAGAGACAAAATTACCTCCTAATTCTACACGAGGATTAATTGAAAACAGAAGAGGATTCCCGTACAAGTATAACACAGACAGAGCTTGGTATGATCCTTTAGTAGAAAACTTCACATGGTCTACTGTTGCGGATCATTACAATCCAATATTTGGAAATTTCAGAATCAATATGTCTGATGAAAATATTCTTGTATTTCAAAAAAACAGACTCTATAAATTTAATTATTATGATGTTTCAAAAGATGCAAGAATCAAATCAATTACCCAAGGAAATGTAACAACAGAAATTGAGTATAAAGAGCTGAATTCAAATGTTGACCCTAATATTTATCAAACGGTTAAAAAAGAAAAATTCCCTTATTTAGAACTTAATAAAGTTTATCAAACCACAGCTGTATCACAATTAAGATACGCAGGAAGAAAACAGGATTTCCGTTATAGAGGATTTGTCTCTCATTTATTAGGCAAAGGGGTAATAGGTTTCCGCCAATCTGCACGTTCATCGTGGTATGCTGATGGATTTGAAAATACAAAAGTTTGGTCGGGTATCGAAATGGATCCATTAAATGATGCTGCTATCACTAAAGAATGGTCAATTAGAACCAATGACGAGGCAAAAGTATTTCCTGCAGATCTTTCAGAAAATAACACTCAACTATTAAGCTTTAAATCTACAATTTACAACACTGATAAATTGTTAAACGGACAGATATTAACTTCTCTTAATAATATAGACAAATCTAAAGTAGTTACTGCTGTTATTCCAACATCAACAAAAGCAAAAGATTTTCTAACCAATACCGTTACCACAAGTAATATAACTTATGGTGAATACTATTTGCCTTCACAAAGTATTTCCAAGTTAAATGATGGTTTTGCCACAACTATTTCGAATTTCGAATACATTCATAATCCGGCTGGTAATGGCTCTGATTATTACATTGGTCGTCCAAAAGTAAAAACAAGCACGATACAGGCTTATGGTGATACGAAAACTTCAAAAGAAGAATACCTCTATGATAACAATCTTTTAAAGACCTTAAAAAAATGGAATAGGGATAATACGGAATATCTCCAGGAATCTTATAACTACGATGGATTTGGAAATACAATAGAGAAAACAATTGCCAATAGTACAGATTCAAAAACCCAAACTAATAAGGCTCAATATGAGAGTACCGGAAGATTTATTGAAAAGCAAACGGATAATTTAGGCCTTGAGACTCATTTCACCTACAATGATCAGGGACAAGTTTTGACTGAAACTGATCCCATCGGCAATAAGATAATCAATACTTATGATGAATGGGACAAAATAATGAAGTCAAAATCCAATTTACAAGGTACAACCACGTATACATATACAACCCTATTTCGTAATGGAATGCTTGGATTCAGAGACCCTGTTGGAACAGAAACAGCAGAATATTCTCCTGATGGAGGGGTTAAAGTTGTATATACAAATTTATTAGGCCAACAATATAAAACTGCAACCAAGGCGTTTGGACAGGGACAATATGTTTCCAAAGAAGTTCAATATGATGTTTTGGGAAGAAAAACAGGCGAAAGCGAGCCTTCTTATGTTGGTCCGAAACCTGAAAAATGGAATAAAATCATTTATGACGATTCTGTTTTCCCTCCAAAAGTAACCGCTATATCATTTAGTGGTTTAGAAACTGTAAATACTTCCTCAGGATTAAGTACAACGATAGAGGAAACAAAAGGGAATAAGAGAGTGACCACAAAAACCATGGATGCTCTGGGTAATGTAATTTCTACAACGGATAAAGGAGGAACAATTAAATTCTCTTACAATGCTGCCGGAGACCAAATAAAAGCACAATATGCAGAAAATATTGTGACAACACAATATGATTCATGGGGAAGAAAAATTGAATTTAATGACCCTTCAAATGGAGTCTATAAATACGAATATGATGGGTTCGGTCAAATTAAAAAAACAATCAGTCCAAAAGGAACAAAAGAATATACCTATAATAATCTTGGGCAGCTTATTTCTCAGAAAGAAATTTCTACCGCAGATGGTGGAAAGGCTACCAATAAACTGATTTCCTTTGCTTATGATAATAAGGGAAGAATTACTTCAAAATCTGGTACTTCTAAAGGAAAGGCGTATGGTTCTACTATAACATACGATCCGCAGGGACGAGTTATTTCTACTTCAGAAAATAGCAATGATAAATATTTCATAAAAAAAGGAATCACTTATGACGATAAAGCAAGAGTCATTTCTTATGAAAAACAACTATATTCTTCCGGAACCCTTACAAAGGTAGTGGTTGAAAATGCCTACAATGAATGGAACGGGGATTTATACCAGGTAAAAGATAAAAATTCGGGGAAAATTTTATCTGAAATCAAAGAAACTAATCTGAGAGGCCAGATTCTTAAAGCCAAATTAGGAGCGGTTAACATTACAAACCTCTATGATGACAGCAATGGCTTTTTAACAAGTATAAATCATTCTTCTCAAGTTAAACAGGATCTTTTACAGGTAACCTATTCTTTTGATGCCATTAAAAATGAATTAAGAAGCAGAAGAACCGGAGGAGACTTTAATATCACAGAAGTATTTGAATATGACAACAACAATAGATTAGTAAAATGGACTAATCCTGTGACAGGTCAGTACAATTCTAATATTTACGATGTCAAAGGAAGAATTCTTGAAAATGACCAGGTTGGAAAAATTAAATTTGAAAATTCAGCTAAGGTTTATCAACCAACAGGAATGACCCTTAATGCAGCCGGAACACAAAATTATAATAACGATCTTATTCAAAATATTTCCTATAACGAGAATAATGATCCGATATTTATTGATGGAGAAAAAGGGGATGTAGCATTCCAATACGGATTAACAGCGATGAGACAAAAAGTCTCTTTCGGAGGTAATTTTGATCCTGAACAAGAAGGCAAATTTACAAGGTTCTATAGTGAAGATGGAAGCTTTGAAGTGACTAAAGACAATATTACCGGTAAAGAGAAACATACCATTTACATTGGCGGAACTCCATATGAGAGTAATATCGTATATTTAAAAAATTACGATGAGGCCAATGCTTCTTATAGATTCCTACATAAGGATTATTTGGGAAGTATTCTTGCTATCAGTGATGAAGCCGGAAATAAATTGGAGCAAAGGCATTTTGATGCATGGGGTAACTTCACTCATCTTCAAATAGGAAACGGGCCGATCCTGACTGATAAAAACAGCATTGATAATGCTTCATTATTAGTAGACAGAGGATATACAGGTCATGAGCATTTTGCTGAGGTAGGAATTATCCATATGAATGGAAGATTATATGATCCGTTACTCAGAAGATTTTTAAATGCTGATGAAAACATTCAGGATCCATATAATACCCAAAACTATAATAAATATGGTTATGTTCTAAATAATCCGTTGATGTTTAATGATCCAAATGGAGAATTATTTCAATTTGCCTTTCTTGCAGTGATGGGAGCATTTTGGGGAACAGTAATGACGGGTGCAATAATTTCATCAGCTATTGCAACATTTTTATATCTTGCAAAAGCATATCTGACAAAAAGCTTCAGTGTATCGGGCTTCTTTAAAGCCGTCACCATCGGATCAATAACAGGTGCAGTATCAGCAGGCCTCGGCCAGGTATTCAGTGCCGGATCCTTAATTGCAAGTATTGGTAACGGAGTATTATCCGGCGCAGGAGCTTCTGCCGTACAGGCATTAGCCAGTGGAACGAACTTCCTTAAAGGAATTACACAAGGTGCCGTGATTGGAGGTGCTATGGGAGCTATTAGTTGGGGAATTGGAAAATTATTTTCCAACAATAATAGTCAAGATGTATTACAGGCAAATGCAGAAGGAAAATTTAGCTATGACGGTCAAAAGTTTAACAGCCAAGAAGAGCTCATAGAATACATCAATAAGAATAATGGAAATGTAGAAGTCATTATGAAAAAGCTTAAAATTTCAAAGATAGAATTAGTGTCAGAAACTAATTTACCTAGTGCCGGTGATGATAAACACATATTGAAATTAAAGAATGGACTAATGACTGAATATCAAACAGATGCTATGGGCAGTTCTATTGACAATACAGGAAGAACTATTTTTGCAAAGACTGTTAAGTCTGGAGACTATTCTGCCTTATATGTATCTCCAGGATTAAAAGGCATACATGTAAATGGCCATTATCTCGCAAAAACTATTATTAATCATGAATTTATACACAGTTATCATTATATGAAAGGATTAAGCTTTGAAACATATTTAGAAAGGTCGGCATGGTCATACAACTATTCGTATGCTAGATTTCATGGACTAAATGTTGATTCATTTATTAAAAACCTCTCCAGATTTGGTGGATTTAATATTCCTAATGCTTACAAATGGAGCACTGCCGGTCTCGAAAAATTTATAAAATTATATTAGTATGAAAGCCTTTTTAGCAATACCTTTAATCATATCATTCACTTGTTCAATCTTATTTTCTTGTGGAAAAAAAGAGATATTAGGCGAAGACATTAAGATTTTAAACCAAAATAGAAATCTTTCCACTGTTGACGGAACAGATATTTATACAACAGATCTTATGATCGAGCCTGACACTTCGGACACACTTCGGTTTAAACTAACAGATAAGGATTGGGCTTTTTTAAGAAAAAGTTTTGATAAGAATAAAATCTATCTTATTAATAACGATACAAAGATAGGTGAAAGAGCAAATTCTATTGAACCTGCTGATACTATTATAATTAAAACAAATAATAGATCCCTATCAATAAACTATCGCTATTTTCTTGATGAAAAAGAGAATATTGACACTGTAAAAACTAAAAGTTTCAAAGGCTTTATGCACACTTTTGATTCTTTAGTATATTATCGATCTAGGGGAAAATAACTTTTTAACCATAGATGATTTTTAAATTTAGGCTATCTCAATTATGAGGTAGCCTTTTATAATAAATCTATTAAAAAAAGCCACCGCAAAAGCAGTGGCCAAAAAAATCAAATCTAATTATGGACTATATTATAAATTCGGGTTGTTTTCCCCTTCTCTCTGTGGAATACTGAATAAATAATAATTACTGTTCGGAACAAAAGAAGACTTATCAGGGAATCCAAAAATAGAATGCCCTCTGCCGTCTACCGTTTTTACCGTTCCATCCGGAGTAGTGATCTGAACCTTAACCGGTTTTCCATCAGCATCTACAAATGGTTTTCTGACAACAGTTCCCTGTGTTCGTAGAATATCGGAAAGAGAGAATCCTTCTCCAAACAATTCTTTTCTTCTTTCAATCAAAATCTCTTTCACTACCTCGTTCTGAGCTGAAGAGCCTGTATAAAGATTCGCTTTTCTTGCAGCCTTCAATTGGTTTAAAACTGTTACAGCTTGTGAAGTATTTCCGGTTCTTGCTTCTGCTTCTGCCTCTATCAGATACATTTCAGCAGCTCTCATATAGACAATATCTGCAATAAGAGTAGGTTTAAACTTAAACTTAGCATACCTCAGCAATCCTTCTCTTCCCTTAAGACCATCCCATGAGAATAGCTGAGATCTGATATCATTCGAATCAAACAAATCTTTAAAGTACGGGTCAGCCATAAAGTTATAATAAAAACTTCCGGATGATGACACGTCCAGATAATGGAAAGCATAACTCGCATCCGATTGCTCCTGCGTTTGCCCGTGTCCCCAGATCCATTCTACATTGCTGATATCGTTGAAGCCATCTTTATATTTTTCGGCTGGCATCAAAGGAAATCCTTCTCTTGCAATTTTTGCCGATGCAGAAGCCTTGCTCCATTCTCCGGTATTTAAGTAGGTTCTTGCTAAAAGACCATTGACTACCGCACGGTTGATCTTGTCCTTATTATTTCGGTCATAATCTTTCAGCAGATTATCTGCATCCGTAAGATCACTTTTCACCAACGTATAAATATCTTCCAGACTTGCCTTTTTCTTGCCCTGTGTGGTAATTGTTGAAGGTTCCGTATAAATAGGAGCCGTCAAAGCCGTTTTATCCTTAAGATAGCTGAACTGATAAAAACTGGCAATATTCAGATAACAGAATGCACGTAAAGCTTTAGCCTGACCTTTTACCTGGTTCTTCTTTTCCTGGCTGCCTTCCGTTCCATCAATCTTTGCAATAACATTATTCATATTATTAATTGTGGAGTACAACATAGACCAGATAAACAACGGTCGACTGGCTGTGTTATTAGCCATTTCCGCAAACTGATATGTAGAAGCGAAACCATATTTATTGGTTAAAATTGCTACATCACTTCCCATAGCATCACTGGCTCTTAAAACGGTTGAATACCCGATATTGGCATAGGTAGTCCCATCATCGTTAAATTTAGCCCAGGTTCCGTTGATTACCGTTTCTGCACTTTCAGCTGTTTTAAAAACCTCCACCTGATTTGCCTGATTCGTGGGAGCTGTCTCCAGTTCACTTTCACAGCTTGTCAATGACCAAAGACCAACAAGAGCAAAAGATAAATATTTTAATTGTTTCATTGTTTCAATTTTAAAGGTTAAAGAGTGGCCTGAAGACCAAAAGTGATTGTTCTCATTGCCGGATATCTGTAATAAGTGGTACCATCCAGCGACTGCTCAGGATCCATTCCTTTATGTTTGTAGAAAGTCAGAAGATTTTCTGCCTGAACATAAATTCTGAATTTCTTCAATCCTATTCTTTCAAAATAATCCGAAGGAAGAGTGTAGCCCAAACTTATATTTTTAAGTCTCGCATACGTTCCTGAGTATAAAAATCTTGAAGATGGCGTTGTCCAGTTATTAGATATGGTGCTCACTGCCGGAACGTCGGTGTAACGGTTGTCCGGAGTCCATCTGTTCAGCATTTCTTCGCTCCATGCACGACCTCCCAGATTTCCACTATGCATAATTGAGGTATAGTCGGTATCTAAAATTTTTCCTCCGATTCTAAAGGTCAATAAACCTGAAAAATCAAAGTTTTTATAGCTGATACTTGTACTGATTCCTCCGGTTACTTTAGCCAATGCGGAACCTTGTATTGTTCTTGTGGCTTTCCCAACCTCTGAAGTCGTTCCTTCAACGGTATTTCCATTGGCATCAGTAGTAATTGTCTTCCACAATGGATTTCCGTTATTCGGGTCTACCCCCACCCATTCCGGGATATAGAAATCGTAAACAGAACCTCCTACCTGTAATAACTTGGTTCCGGATACGATAGACCCTTTCGGAAGTTTGGTAATGGTATTATTTAAAGTACTTAAATTCACATCTACATTCCATTGAAAGTCTTCAGTTTTAATGGGGGTTGTAAATAATGAAAACTCAAAACCCGTATTTTTAATCGTTCCGATATTGGCCGGAAAATCATTAATTCCTAATGACGGGGCTACCGGCATATTAAACAGAAGATCCTGGCTTTTACGCTGGAAGTATTCAACATTCCCTTTAATTCTGTTGTTAAGGATGGCAAACTCCAATCCTACATTTAAATTAAGATTGGTTTCCCATTTTACGTTCTCCGTCATTGCCTTTTCAAGAACAGTTCCCGGTTCACCCAGGTTATTATAGAATTTGTACAATTCCTGATAAGCGTAGTATAATGGGGATTTATTAGGTTGCAATAATTTGTCGTTCCCTTGTCCTCCGTAACTTGCACGAAGCGTCAGTTGATTGAAGAAGTTTAAGTTTTTAATAAAATCTTCATTCGAAATTTTCCATGAACCTCCTACGGACCAGAATTTCCCCCATCTGTTCCCCGCGGAGAATCTTGAAGACCCATCTGCTCTTCCTGAAGCGGATAAGAAATAAGTATTATTAAAATCATATTCCACTTTCCCCAGGAAGCTCAACAAGCTCACCTTCTCACTGTTTCCACTGAAACTTCCCAGTAATGCCGCAGCATCAGGCTCGTAGTAATAGGGAAGGGAAAACTGTGTTCTTGTTCCGGAAATCGTTTGATAATCGTATTTATAAAATTCCTGCCCTCCTAAAATATTGAAGTGGTGCTTCCCGAATTTTTTATCATAGGTCAGAATATTACTTGTCGTGTAGGACAATGTTCTGTTGTTAGATCTTGTTACCGAACCATTCGTTTCACTTCCCTGTCCGATTAATGGGTTTGAATAAAAATGTCCGTTATAATTCACCAAATCAACAGAGAAACTTGATCTGAATTTCAATTCAGGTAAGAAAGTAAAGTCAAGAAACCCTTTTCCTGAGAAGTTATCTTCCTTGTTTTCATTTTTATCTAAAGGTAATGTTGCTGCCGGATTTTCATTCTGCAGCGCACTGGTAGGTCTGTATTTTCCAAAATCATACACCCGATCTCCGTTGGCATTCAAGATATAAGAACCATCTCCATTCCTTTCATAGTAAGGGTAAAAAGAAGGAATTACTCTCGCTGCCTGAATAATATTACTTGATTTGGAGTCCGAAGAAGGCGGCGCTTGCTGAATACTGTTGGTATAGCTTAAGTTCACTCCAACGTTCAACCAGCTTTTCACTTCAGAATTGAGTTTTAATCGGGTATTGTATCTTTTAAACCCAGATTCTATCGCCATTCCTTTGTCATCAAGATATCCTAATGAAAAGAAATAATTACTTTTCTCACTTCCACCACTGATATCTAAATCGACCTGGTTTCTCGAAGCCACTCTTTGTAAAATATCTCTCCAGTCATCATTCCATAATGCTCTTGCTCCCGGCAATAGCTTTCCGTCCGTTCCTACCGGTTTAGGATAAGCAGCACCATAAGGGTTAATTGATAAACCTGTACCTGAAGTAAGATTATCTGTAGCCATCTGTGCAGCCTGCTGAGCATTGATTTGTCCGGATTGGTATCCGTTTCTCATCGCTTCCCAATACAATTGGAAATACTGATCTGTGTTAACCTGCTGGTAATCTTTTACCGCTCTGCTGGAAAAACCCTGACTGATATTTAAGTTGACTCTCGCCTCTCCTTTTTTCCCTGATTTCGTTGTAATGATAATAATCCCATTGGCTCCTCTTGAACCATACAGTGCACTTGCCGTAGCATCTTTCAGAACACTGATAGACTCAATATCATTAGGACTGATCGCGTTGATATTCCCATCAAAAGGAATCCCGTCAACTACATACAAAGGATTACTGTCGGCACTGATGGAACCAACTCCTCTGATTCGAATCGTAGCTGTAGAACCCGGCTGCCCTGAGGCAGTGGTCGTCTGAATCCCAGGAACCTGCCCTTCCAGAGCTTTTGTAATATTGGTAACAGGTCTGTTGTTAATTTTATCGCTGGAAATAGTAGATACTGAACCGGTGTAGCTGTTTCGCTTTGCTTTTCCATAAGCCACCACAACGACTTCGTCAATCTCTTTTTCTTTAAGACTATCTTTTTTAGGATTGGAATTCTGTCCGCTTACTGTGGTAATTCCCAGAAAAAATGCAGCAACAGGTGGAACCCAAACTTTATAACTAATTAATTTTTTGCTAATCATAATCAATTTTATTTACCATATATCAAAATTTTGCCCTTTGCAGAATAGTCAGCAAAGGGCATCGATATATACGATAAACCAATTGCTTATTTTTCCTTTAAAGGCTGAATGTAACACCTTACTCACGCAGGTTGTCAAGACTTCGCAGGGTCAGTTCCCTCCATCTTTCTTTATAAGCCGATCGAAATATGTTTGCAAAGCTATACATATTTAGTCTACAAAACAAGTAGACTTTAAATTTTATTATGATAAATTTTTAAAAATTAACAATTGATTTTATTAAAAACCATTAAAATAAAGTGTTACAGGAATTATTACTTTATCAAACATGACAAATATCATTAAGGATTCTTTAAAGTGAAAAACAAATAAAAAAACACTGATGCTTTAAAAGTATCAGTGTCGTTAGATGTATTAAAAGAAGACTTTATGCCTTTCTTGTAAGGGATATAAAGATCTTTTTTGTCCCGGAAACTTCCATACACCACCATTTAATTTCATACCATCGGTAGGTATTACCATTGACCTGTACCTGAAGGTTGGTTGTTTCCACTTCAGCTGCAGTGGTCATCCAGTATACAATACCATCACTGTCTGTATTTTCAAAATCACCTGGAGCCAGTGTTACATTAAGATTGGTTTTATTTTGATTCACCTGAGTAGCAAATGACTGATAGCTGATGAGTTGGGAAGTACTCGCTCTGTTATAAATTCGTGGATAATAATAAGCACTGCTGTTTCCCTGTAAAGAAACTTCTATCCCATCGATGGTTGGAAGAGGCTGCAATCCATTGGAAGCGACGTAGCTGCTTAGATTAAAACTGGTGTTGGCAGCAGTTGCATTGGGCACTGAATAGATTGCGGTAATGGTTTCTCCGATATTCAGAACTTCCGCTCCTACTGTAGCAGTACATGTAGCTGCCCCAAACATTCCAGGAATCGTAAATGATGCTGTATTTGGTGATGAGGAAGAGGGCGTACCAGTTACAAAATAAGTCAACAGCCCGCCACCATTGGATAATGTTCCTCCTTGTAATGTAGCGGTTAGTCCTGTCACACCGGTAGAAGCAATAGCACTTCCAGCCGGGTATGTTCCTCCATTTCCTCCATTATAGGGAATTGTCATTGTTCCGTTATACAGCTGCCCCGCCGTATAAGTAGGTGGACTTAATTTTGCTCCAGAGCAATTCAAAGATGAGATCTGCGGAGTAACAGCGGTATTATTAATCAGACTTCGCCATTCAGAACCATTCCAGTAGACATATCCTGCATTTTTCAGATTCCCGGTTCCTGTATTATACACCAGAAGACCCGTTGCCGGATTAGGCACTGTAATCACATCTGTATTTGAATTGAGTGGCACCCTGGGAAACAAAACTCCTTTTTTCTTATTCGCAGCCAGGCCATCTGTATTTATATCCAGTAAAGCCGAAGCATCAGGCAAAATAGTACCTATTCCCACGCTTCCTGTAGGAGTAATGGTAAAGTCGTTGGCTTGTTGTACAGGGGTTGGAATTCCGGTAGCGGGATTATCTTTTCCTCCGTCTACATGAAATATTCCTTGCGGGTTAGGGGTATTAATTCCTACTTGTGAATGTGCCATTGCAGAAATTGCAAGGCCTAGTAATAATAGTCTTTTTTTCATCTCGAAATAATTTTAAATGATCTTAAAAATTGAATGTTTGTTTTAAAAATTAAAACTTGTGTTTATATAATAACATTTGTGTTTAAACTTTGGTAAAGAAAACTTTGCACATAATAAAAAGCAATTACTTGCAACAATTGATTGAAAACTAGAAAAATATCATCATTACCTACTATAATTTTCCAATAATTTCACTAAATTTCGTTGTAAAAAAGAAAATATTACACAACAACCTTTTACAGCTGAAAGCGCTTAAAATTCTATTGCCCGATCAATGTTTAAGTTTTAAAAATCCATTTCAGCAAATGTATTCGTAAAAGAGAAGCAAGAAAAAAGAACTATCAATGAAAATCCAGAAAATAGCTTAAACAATACATTAAATTGATTATCAGATAAATACCAAAGTCATTTATTAAAAATCATTTATAAATCTCAGTTAACATTAATTTTAAATGACACCATTAAATATAAAAAACGAAAAAACAGAAAAATTGAAACTTGAACTGATGGATAGATACATCATTCTCATGCTCTTCATCTTAACGGTTTATCTTTTTATTTTCACTTTTTATATTCATTATAAAATGATGTCATGGTATTTGGCCACAGGAATTATTTTACTTGGTCTCACGTATCCTTTTTTACGGAAAAAATACACTCCGAATACTCTTGTAAGAGCCTATCTGATTGTTGCTCCTTTATACAATTTTTATATCATGCTAGCTTATTGGGGAAATTCTGTAGCCGGATTTTGCTGGTTATTACCAATCCCTTTGGGGGCTTATATATTTTTTTCCAAGAAAGAGGTAATTTGGTTTACCGCCTACACTTTACTCACCATCATCACGGCTATTATCGTAGCGAATACAATTGATTTCAACTTCCCGCATCACTCTCATCAGGAAGTATTGCTTACAGATATTCTTCTGTTTATCTCCAATATCCTGATTATTGCCTTACTTATTTATTATAAGGACATATTAAAGAAACAGGAATTCATACACCGGTTCAATAATCGGATTATGGAAGTTAAAAGTCCCTCAGATACGATTATCGATATTGAAGGGATGGAAAAATTATTTGAGAGAATAGAAACGGCCATGAATAAGGATCTGCTTTTTAAGGATATCAAATTTAATCTTTCAAGACTCAGTGTTGTTCTGGATGTCAACAGTTCCTATATTTCCAAAGCGATCCGGTATAAGGGATATCCTAATTTTAACACCTACCTTAATCAATACAGGATCGATTATGTAAAAAAACTCTTTACTGAAACAGACTTTCAAAAAGCAACTTTAATGTATGTTTATACGGAAGCCGGGTTTTCCAACCAGTCTACCTTCAACAGAGTCTTCAAGCAAATTGAAGGAATCACTCCTTCAGAATATATTCAGCAAAATCTAAAAACGACGAATACACAGGATCTTTAGAAAATATCTATCTTTGGGTAAATTTTTTATATGAAAGTTTTGATTATAAACGGGCCTAATCTGAATCTTTTAGGCACCAGAGAACCGGAAATCTATGGAAATGTTTCTATGGAAGATTATTTGGAAAATCTTAAATATGAGTTTCCTTCTCATGAACTGAACTATTATCAATCCAATATTGAAGGGGAACTTATCAACAGACTTCAGGAAGATGATTTTGATGCAGTTGTCATTAATCCCGGAGCTTTTACTCATTATTCTTACGCGATCGCTGATTGTTTAAAAAATATACAGAAACCGAAAGTAGAGGTTCACATCAGCAATATTTACAAGAGAGAAGAATTCAGGCAAAAGTCTGTAACAGCAGCTAACACAGATGCTGTTTTATCCGGATTCGGAATGGATGGATACAGATTGGCCATACTTAGTCTAAAGTAAATGAATTTCTCTGTTTCATGCAGAAAATAATATTCTCTCGCAGATTGCGCGGATTATGCAGATTTTAAACTTAAGAAGCTTATTTTTATAACACAAGCATTTGCATAATCTTCGACAAAAAAAGCCTCATCAACGATGAGGCTTTCCTATGTTTTGTAATCTTATTAGATTGTCTGTTCCTGCAATTGAGGTCCTAATGAATTTCTCTGCTTCATGCAGAAAATAATATTCGCTCGCAAATTGAGCGGGTTATGCAGATTTTAAACTTAAGAAGCTTATTTTTATAACACAAACATCTGTGAAATTTGCATAATCTGCGAGAAATAAAAAAAGCCTCATCAACGATGAGGCTTTCCTATGTTTTGTAATCTTATTAGATTGTCTGTTCCTGTAATTGAGGTCCTGAAGCAATTAATCTCTTCCCTTCCTCAGTATCACAATACTGCTCGAAGTTTTTGATATATCTTGAAGCAAGATCTTTTGCTTTTTCTTCCCATTCTGAACCATTTTCATACGTATCTCTAGGATCAAGGATGCCTGTAGAAACGTTTGGAAGCTCAGTAGGAATTTCAAGATTCATAATTGGAACCTGAGTTTTAGGAGCATTATCAATAGAACCGTCAATAATTGCATCGATAATAGCTCTTGTATCTTTTAAAGAAATTCTTTTTCCTGTACCATTCCAACCCGTATTTACCAGATAAGCTTTAGCTCCGTGTTCTTTCATTTTACCGATCAATGTTTTAGAATACATTGTTGGGTGTAAGGTAAGAAACGCTTCACCAAATGCAGGTGAGAAAGATGGCTGAGGTTCAGTAATTCCTCTTTCAGTTCCTGCTAATTTAGAAGTATACCCACAAAGGAAGTGATACTGAGCCTGATCTTCATTTAAGATGGAAACCGGAGGAAGTACCCCGAATGCATCCGCTGAAAGATAAACAATCTTCTTAGCATGACCTGCTTTAGAAGGCAATACAATCTTATTAATATGGTAAATTGGGTAAGAAACCCTTGTATTTTCAGTGATAGATCCGTCTGTATAATCTGCTATACCATTGTTAACAACAACGTTTTCAAGCAACGCATCTCTTTTGATTGCAGCGAAGATATCCGGTTCTTTTTCTTCTGATAAATCGATAACTTTAGCATAACATCCACCTTCATAGTTGAATACACCGTTGTTATCCCAACCGTGCTCATCGTCACCGATAAGGTATCTTTTAGGATCTGCAGACAAAGTAGTTTTTCCAGTTCCTGAAAGACCAAAGAATAAAGCCACATCACCTTTTTCTCCTACGTTGGCAGAACAGTGCATTGAAGCCATTCCTTTTAATGGAAGGTAATAGTTCATCATCGCGAACATTCCTTTTTTCATTTCACCTCCGTACCATGTACCTCCGATGATCTGTAATTTTTCAGTAAGGTTGAACATGATGAAGTTTTCAGAGTTTAATCCCTGTTCTTCCCAGTTCGGGTTGATTGTTTTGGATCCGTTGATTACGGTGAAATCAGGTTCTCCGAAATTCTCAAGTTCATAATGAGAAGGACGGATGAACATATTAGTAACAAAATGCGCCTGCCATGCTACTTCAACGATAAATCTTACTTTAAGTCTCGTATCTGCATTCGTTCCGCAGAATGTATCTACTACATAAATCTTCTTAGATTCAGCAAGCTGGTTCAGCACTAATTCTTTACAAGACCCGAAAATTTCCGCTGTAGTAGGTAAATTTACTTTACCATCCCAGAAAATTGTATTTCTTGTAACATCATCCTGAACAATATATCTGTCTTTAGGTGAACGACCTGTGAAAATTCCTGTTTTTACCGATACCGCGCCAGACTCTGTAAGCTCAGCTTTCTCAAACCCCTGATTTTCAGAAGAAACTTCAGCCTGGTATAATTCTTCATAAGACGGATTATACACTACCTCATAGTTTCCTTTAATCCCTAATTTCTCTAAATCCTGGATGATTTTAGTGTTTTTCATTTTACTTATATTTTCTATTTCTTTATTGAGTTCAACAAAAATAATATTAATTATTTGTTAAAGACGGTTTAAATATACTGATATAAGTCAGAATGGCAAATAAAAAAAGGGGATTGTAAAATATTGATTATAAATCAATTATATCACACCATTCAAAAACGGTAGTAAAACCTTTGTCCGAAAAATAGTCTTTAAAGCCCCCAAATTTGGCACTCATCACAAAATCTCCCCCCCATGCACCTAAACTTTTGACAAAAGAAGGGCAATCGGAGAATATTTTTTCTCTAACTGTGGGTATTTCAAGAAAATCAGCAATTTTTCGCTCATGAATCATCATTAGCTCGGAAAAATTTTCCAATTCATTGCATAATAAAATTTTCTTTGTGATATCTGAAAATTCATTCACTAACTCCGGTGACTTCTTTTTCGACTTGTAAAAATTAATTCCTTCCCTGCTGTCTTGTTTCTGATTTAAATGAATAAAAATCAGGTCATTTTTAAAAGGAGGATTAAAATCTACTCTTTCATACCTTATTTCAGGTTGGCTTTGAAAAAGGATAGCCGACTTTTCTTTGGCAACGGCAATATCATATCCACTGCCTCCCAAACTGATTGAATTCAGTTGGAAAGGATCAATTTCTGCCCACTCTGCCAGATTATTCATCAAAGTAGAACTACTTCCCAAACCATAATCGGCTGGAAACTGAAGGTTCGTTTTTAAATAGTAAGTAAAATTATTCTTGAATTTTGAACTGGAAAGTTGCTGAACGTTTTTTAATGTTTTTAAAATGAATTCAGCACTTGAAGTAATGTTGGTTTCAACAATCTGCCAGTTTTTATAATCTATAACAGCCGACAACCATAATCTATTCTGATGATATGCCTCCCAATGTATCAGGGATCTTTCGTCATCTTTTTCTTCAAAAAAAAACTCTTGTCCCAGTCTGGTTGGTACCGCTAAGACAAGAGCTCCATCGATTGCGAAATATTCTGAAGTAAGCATAAGCTTTCCCGGTGAAAAAATCGCGCTCATATTTTTTATTTTAGATTGCAGAAACAGCTTCCACGGATCCATCGATCTTTTTGATCAATCCCTGAAGAGTCTTTCCAGGACCAACTTCCACGAAGTTAGAAGCCCCGTCTTTAATCATATTTTGAACAGACTGCGTCCATTTTACAGGACCGGTAAGCTGATCAATCAGATTTTGTTTAATCTCATCCGGATTGGTTACCGCTGTAGTAGTGATATTCTGATATACAGGAATCGTTGCTTTTCTGAACTTTGTCTTTTCGATAGCAGCAGCCAATCTTTCTTGTGCCGGCTGCATCAATGGTGAATGAAAAGCTCCGTTTACAGGCAATAATAATGCTCTTTTAGCCCCTGCCTCTTTCAATTTTACACAAGCTTCTTCTACAGCCACTGTTTCTCCTGAAATTACCAATTGCCCAGGGCAGTTATAATTTGCAGGTACTACAATACCATTGATTTGTGCACATATTTCTTCAACTTTAGCATCTTCCAATCCTAAAATTGCAGCCATAGAACTTGGGTTGGCATCACAAGCAGCCTGCATTGCTTTGGCTCTTTCTGAAACCAGTTTCAAGCCATCATCAAAAGATAAAACGCCGTTGGCAACCAATGCGGAAAACTCTCCTAAGGAATGTCCTGCCACCATTTCAGCTCCAAGACCGTTTACTGCCTTTAATGCTGCAACTGAATGTATAAAAATTGAAGGCTGGGTAACCTCTGTTTTCTTAAGATCCGCATCCGTCCCATTGAACATAATGGAAAGAATGTCGAAACCTAAAATTTCATTGGCAGATTCCATCAGATCTTTTATATCTTTTCTAGAATCATACAACTCTTTTCCCATTCCTACGAACTGAGAACCCTGCCCAGGAAATACTAGTGCTTTCATGTACTGAATTAAATATTATGCAAATATAACTATAATGTTAACAATATCCTTTTAAACAGATATAAATCATCTATGGAACTAACCTGATTACTCTGTAACCGGTATTTACATAAGCTCCGTTAGCTTTAGATTTTACAAACTCAAATTTTGTAGCAAGCTGAGTCTGCACTTTATTCATCTGTTTGAATATTTCTCCTTTTTTATTCTCTCTGGTCAACATATCATTTACCACATCAAAACCTACGATGGCATATTTTGGTGGGGTTTTGCAATATTTCGTTTTATAAGCTGCCAGGATTTCTTTTTCAAAATTACCGTCCGTATTGATTTTTCTATCCATCAGATAAACCAGATTTACCTGGCTCAACTCGTCCACTTTCTTTTCAAAAACCGGAGAATAGAACATACTGAATGCTTTTACACCCTGTGCTTCTTTAGAAAGAGCAATTATTTTGTTGGCAAAAGCTTCTCCCATGTCATCATTCGCTAAAACAGCAATTACAGGAGCTGCCTGCCCCGTCATCATATTCTGGTCTACCTGAATATCTGAAGGAGAATTAACGATAACTATATTAGGATTTTTCACAGCTTTTTCAAGGCCTGCTTTAATATAGTTGGCATTTTCTTTTTTAGTATCTGCCACTACATAGATTTTCTGATCTGAGTATACAGATTTTACTTCTTCTATGATTTTATCTGCATACGTCTGATTGTTGGTTTCAACAATAATCAGGTTGTTGTAGTTATATAGTTCCGGAGTATTAGCAAAAGGTGCTACTACAGGGATTTTTTGATTTTTAGTAAAGTCCAGAACATCAATTACGTTTGACTTGAAGAATGGACCGATAATAAGATCTGTATTATCAGGATTGATTTGAGTAAGAGAGTTTTTAAATGAAGCTTCATTTCCTGAGTCTACTATTTTGACATCAAGTTTCTGCCCTCCTCTTGCATTTCTTTCAATAGCCAGCTTTGCTCCGGTCAAAAAGTCAAGAGCCATTGCTCTGTACTGAGTTTCGTTGGTACTGTATCCGAATGGAAGCATTAAGATAACGCTCAAAGCATCGCCGTTTTTCTTAATGTATGCTGCGTCTTGTTTCTTAATTCTTAGAACCATTCCGGTTTTAAGACCGTGAGAAAGATCCGGGTTAAGCGCAATCAGTTCATCGATTGAAACTCCGAATCTGTTGACAATAGAGAATACGGTATCACCCTGCTGAACCGTATACGTTACATAATCGTCACCTGCCACAACGTTAGAAGTGTTGGTAGACGAAGATTTTTCATTTCCTGAATCCATTTTTGCTTTTGGATTTACAGGTTCAGCTACTACAGAGTCAGTAGTAGTAGTGGTTGATTTTTTTATTTTAATGGTTTCACCGGGTTTTAAGCCGTTTTCCTCCAATCCTGGGTTTAAAGCGTAAAGATCCTGTTGCGTGATTCCAAACTGTTTTGTAATTCTGTAATAATTATCTTTTGCCTGAATAACATAAGATTCAGTATCTGCAGAAGCAGGAGTTGTTGTTACTACAGGTTTTTCAACCGGAGTTGTTTCTGCCGGTTTTTCCGTAGCAATAACCTGCTGCCCGTCAGCGTATTTTTTGATACTGGCAAGAGGCAATGTAATTTCGTCTCCGATTTTCATGTGAGAATCCAGTTCAGGATTCAGTTTTCTTAAATCGCTTTCAGAAATTCTGTATTGTTTGGTAATTCCATAAATGGTTTGCTTGGGTTGCAAAACAATTTTACCTAAAGAAGTACTTGAAGTTGTTTTTGCTTTTTCAACAACAGCAGCTTTAGTAACAACCGGAGTTGCTGCTTTTTCTGACTTTATGGTTAAAACATCTCCGATCGCCAATTTGCCATCTTTATGCTTCGGGTTTAGCTTCAGCAATTCATCTACAGTCATTCCATACTTCTTTGCAATGTTGTACGGGTTATCACCTTGTACAACGGTATGCGATTTCTGAGCTGAAACTCCCAAAACCATACATAAACTGGATAGAATAAAAAACCTCT
Organism: Chryseobacterium lactis; assembly: GCF_003815875.1. Lineage (NCBI taxonomy): Bacteria > Pseudomonadati > Bacteroidota > Flavobacteriia > Flavobacteriales > Weeksellaceae > Chryseobacterium > Chryseobacterium lactis. The sequence continues at coordinate 1,708,630 of NZ_CP033924.1, read as the reverse complement.
TTATCATATTCGATAATTATAATTTACAAAAATACTTCTTTAAAATTAAATGGCAACAATTATTAATTTGGATTCTTGAACCACCATCTCTTCCAAACAATTTTCAAGCCACGAATATCCGTAATCTGAAAAGAACACACTAAAATTATAGACTCTTTCCTGCCATGTTTTGGAAGGATGTACGTCTAAAAACAGATTTTCAAGTCTTTCCAGCAACTCGCCCTGTTTTATTTTTTCAGCATGAAGAAGGCGCTTTTTCATTCTTTTAAATGATTTCAGTTGTCTTACTTCTTCTGCCTTCACCATATTACCAAAAGATTTCTCTGTAGTTTCTGCTGAAGCCTTTAGCACTGAAAAATTAGTAACCAAAAGTTCTTCTTTCTCTTCGAGTAGTTTTAAAATAGTATTATCTTCTAAAATTTTCTGATTGGTGATGACGGTAAAGTTTTGAAAGAAATCTTCAATTTTAAGACCTAACTTCTCAATTTTGCCCAATGTTTTTTCTTTCAGGAAAAGCATTGAATTCCTTGGGATAAGTATTGGAAAAGGAATATTAATCGAAGAAAAATAGTCTTTCAACTCCAGCCAGTACATAATTTCGGCATTTCCTCCGTTATAGGCAAGGTTAGGCAATACTTTCTCCTGATATACAGGACGCATTAATGCATTTGGACTGAATTTTTCCGGATGATTTTCTAATTCGGAGAGCATCTCTTCTTGTGTAAACTGAAGTTTGGTATCAACAATGATATATTTCTGCCCGTCCCACTCAATCCTGTCTCTTGTTTCTGAAAGATAAAACAGGTTGATTTCACGAGGATTTACCTGGACCTTGCCATACTTTTCGGTTAGAAATTTTACTTTATTCTCTGATTTTTTTTGCAAAGCGGAATCAAGAAGCTCATCTTTAAAAATCTCTTTCATCTGACTTTTAAGTTCTCCGGAATCTCCATCTAATATTAAAAGCCCAAAGTCTGAAAAAAGTCTGTTCACAAGGATTCTTATAGCCTGAGTTAAAGTATTCCCAACCTTATAGGCTTCTCTCATCATTAATATTAATTCTGTTCCGAAAACTGAATCTTTAAATTCTTTTTCGAATTCAGAAATGAAATAAGTATCCGTGATCTCAATTCTTCCTACGGGACCGCCGGATTTCTCATTGGTCTCGTAGTAATTGTTCTCTGTCTTAAAATGATTGATCTCTGCAAAATCATGATCCTCTGAGGCCATCCAATATACCGGAACAAAATTAAAGTCCGGAAAATTCTCCTTCAGATAGGTACACGTTTTTATGGTCTGTAAAATCTTATATACAAAAAATACAGGTCCGGAAAAAAGGTTCAACTGATGACCGGTGGTAATTGTAAATGTATTGGGTAACTTAAGATCTTCCAGGTTTTGTTTCTGTTTTGAAGAAAGTGCAAAATCCGAAAACTGCCTTTCCAGCACCTGGTGGAGGATTTCTCTTTGTTCTGATGAGAAAGTATCCTGTTTCAGGTGAATCTGTTGACGAAAATTCTCTACAGAAAATGTTTTATTTTCAAAACCCTCAATTTTTTGGTTTAAAAAATCTTTTACCAATTGAGGGATGCTTTCTATATCATTGAATGATATTTTATTAATTGTTTTCAACTTGTATAGTTTTTAGTTGAACAAATACCACACGATACCAATATTCAGTCTGAAATCATACACCGGATAGTGTGGAAATGCATATGCTTTATTATTGGAAATAACGGTTCCTATCTGCTGCCCTTCTATGAAAAAGAACATTTTTTTAACTTTCATATTGATATAAATGTCGGCGATAGGCTGCCCACCAATCGAAAATGAGTTGGCATTAGGCAAAATATATTCGTTAAGAACAGGGAAATAGTCTCTTGAAGCAAATTTCGAGAAATAATATACCTTAAGTCCTGCCTGAATTTCTGCAGCCTTTTTAAATGCCTGCGTCTGATAGAAGAAATTGGCTCTTCCGATAAAGCCAGGCATGGGAAGCAGATCTTTATTGGTTAATGCATTCTGGAAATGCACTCTTGTATTCAAATTAAATTTCCCAAAACTGAAAGTAGCATCACCTCCGATCTGAGAAATATTCAAAGAGCTGTTGCTTTGTTGTGGGTTGCCAATACTATTAAAATAGGTGTAGTTATCAATTCTGAAATAGTTGGCAAAGATTTCTGTTTTAAACCACTTCAGATTAATATTTCCACCAATTTCCATGATGGATTGATTTTTGGCATTTTCAAGATAATAATTAAAGTTGTTGTAAATAGAAGTATTCAACAGATAATTGAATGAAGGGTAAGCACTTTGAAAGTTTACTTTTAAATTAACAAAATAATCTTTTATAGGTTCAAACTTCAGATTATTGGTTGTTTTAAGATAGCTTTTAAACTGGCTACCGTTTGAAAATTCCAGGAATGAATTCAACTGAATTTTATCCCAAAGTTTTACCTGTAGATTTCCTACAGCACCGATTCTGTTTTCTTTAAGTTCACCAGGATAAGGAACTCCGTTTTCTATAACGACGTCTCTTATTCCGAATTTAATCATCTGGTAACGAACTCCGGCATCCAGTTTAAATTTTTCATTATTAAAAACCAGGCTTACCGTATTGCTGAAATTATCGGAGTATTTTTTTGTTGTCAAAGGAAATTTATCAATCAAATCTGCAGCAGTGCCGTACCAATACTTTTCTAAAGCATCCTGATTATAATAGTATTTATTTCCCTGATGTGACATTGTATGCCTGATACTGAAAGGGAATTTTTCAGAATTAAATGGGGTAAACTGATGGCTCAGGTAGTATCTTCGGTAAGAAAACTGGGAGCTGGTCGCTATAAGGTTTACCTGTGCATTCTGTCTGTTCTTATAGTTACTGTCTCCGCTTTGGAACAAATTATCTTCGGTTATCCCACCACTTTCCTGATTGTTTACATTCTGGTGAATATAGTGAGCAAAAAGCTCATAGTTTCCACTTTTTGAAGTATAGTGTCCTGAGAATATGGTATTGTTATTGGCCGCCAGTGAGTTTCTATACATCCCCTGGGATCTGAGTCCCATATATTCCAATGCAAAATTGAATCTTTTCCCTATATTTTGGGTATAAGTAGATCTTAGCACCGCTCCGTTTCTCATTGCATTGTGGTAAATGAATGAGGCCGTAGGAGTTTTCACATCATAATATTTTACATCATTTGCTCCCAGAATCATATACGATTTATTGGAAGGTAATAAGGACAGGTTCTGCTCTGCATTCACTTCGAAGACGAGAGGATTAAACCCTGAGCCAACATTCGCAGGCTGCACTCTACCGAAGTTATCGTGATTATTATATTGTGAGAATATATGTGTTTTATCAAAAGTCATCACCGTATCAAAAACTTTCTTTTCTGAAAATTGAGTTTGAAACTGGTAATCGTTGATGGTAGGCTTGAAAATTTTTAAGGAATCTTTTTTACCGGAGTCGATGACTAATGTATCTTCCGGTTTTTGTTGAAGCTTTTGGGCTTTTACGGTGTCAACAACCTGTGCCCCGGCAGCAAAACTAAAGAAGGTGATTATGAAAAGTATATACTTCATTATTCATTATTGTTCAGCAAAAATAAGAAATAATAATATATAAAAAACCCCTGCTTGGAGCAGGGGTTTCATATAATTGGATTATTGTTGAATATTAATAACCAGTATTTTGCTGAACACCAGGATTCCCAGCAACTTCACTACTTGGAATTGGTAATGTATATCTGTAATCACCGTTTGTAAGATTAGATACATCAACGATATCATCTGTTGAATTTCTATCCATTGATACGCCAGCTTTTACAGCTAATCTTTTCAAGTCAATATATCTGTGACCTTCGAAGCAAAGTTCAATTCTTCTTTCTGCCAAGATATCTTTATAAGCAGCTGTTGCATTAGCATATACAGGCGCCACAGTTGGTGTCCCTGAAAACGATCTAGCATCTCTAATCATCTTAATATTATTTGCAGCTCCAATAAAGTCTCCACTTTGAGCAGCAACTTCACTTAGAATGAAATACATTTCAGAAAGACGAACAGATTTGATGTCATTTCTCGTATTTGTTCCAGTTTTACCAGGATATTTATCCACAATCAGCTTATCTGCTCTTGTATTTACTCCAGGATTCATATAATTAGGATTAGGAGTACTTGAAGGATCAACAAACGCATACTTTCTAACGTCATCCGGTAAAGCTCTTAACATATTGTACAGATTACGTCCCACATACCACCATGGAGTACCAGTAACACTTGAGCTATTCAAATTATATCTAGAACCGATTGCAATCCCATTAGTTCCTGTAGCTTGTCTTCCTAAAGCAAAAATAGTTTCACCTCTATTTGCATCTTTATCATCCCATAAGTTTCTATAAGGATTGAAAGAGTTTGATGTAAGATAAAATGCACTATTCCATGCAGCACTACCAATTGCAGGTGCAGGAGTAACATTAGGTTGGCTCGGAGTTCCTAATGTCAAAGCAAATGCTGCTCCACTCACTCCCGCAGTTGCACTAATTACGGCTTGCGCATCTATTTTAGCCTGCGCATAATTCCCTCTATATAAATTGAACCTTGCACTAATTGCATTAACAAAGCTTTTTCCAACATAATATTTGTTTACATCAGATTTCAAATTTGCTGGTGTTGTTGTAGCTGCGTCGTATTGTGTAAACAATGTTCTTGCAGACTGCAGGTCACTATCAATAAGAGCATAAATTTCTTTATTAGATACTCTTGGTTTTTGAACAAAGTTACTTTCATCCAATTTATCACTTAATATAACTCCTAGCGCATTTTCATCCCCCATATTTGGAGAGTAATAAGTCTCTAATTCAAGATAACAGAATGCTCTAATAGCTTTAGCTTGTGCTATAATTTTATTATAATTAGCAGTTTCTGTAGCTCCGTTAGGAGTAACTTTACTAGCTCCTGCTAATAGTCTATTAACTCTATTAATAGTTCTATAATGACTTACCCAAATAAGCTCAGGTAATGTATCAACACCACCACTTACGATAAAACGGTGTAACGAAAATTCCTGACCACCACTACCATCTCCTGGCTTTACTTCATCAGTAATAACCGAAGTAAGATAAACTTCATTACCAGTTTCTAAATTCCCATATACACTTCCAATAAGGAATGCCTGAAGACCATCCATAGTCGCAAAGGCTTGTGAATCATCTAACTGTCCCGGCTGAACAGCTTCAATTGCATCACTACAACTGTTAAGCAGAGGTAATGCTGTTAAAGATCCCGCTACGAATAATAATTTTATTATATTTCTTTTCATTTTTTAAATTTTAAAATTCTACATTGAAACCAACAGAGAATGTCTTAGGGTTAGGATAAACACTCAATGAATAATCAGTAACTGGTTCTGGATCTAGACCTTTCCAGCTGCTCCAAGTAACAAGGTTTTCACCTTGAACAAAAAGCTTCAATCCTGTAATAGGTAAATTTGCTAAACTCGCTTTAGGGAAAGAATAACCTAATGAGATTGTTTTCAATCTTATAAAGTCTGTTTTGTATAAATATCTGTCAGAACTACCATCTGAACCTGTATTGTTTGCAGTAATGGAAGGTATATCAGTATTTCTGTTATCAGGAGTCCAAGAATTTAATAAATCTGCACTTACATTATTACCTGTACCTAGACCATTAGGATCCATTAACCAAGTATATAGGTTGTCATACTGCCATCCTCCTGCTTGCCAAGAGAATAAAACATCAGCAAATACTCCTTTGAATGAGCCGTTCAAACCAAAACCTCCCTGATACTTAGGATAGTATGACTTCCCAGTCAAAACTCTATCACTATCATTAGGATTCTCTGTAATTGCACCGTTCTTATCTAAGAATTGCATTTCTCCTGTATCCTTATTAACTCCTGCGTAACGCACTAGATTCCATTGGAATGCTAATGATCCGGTAGCGTTTACGTTATCCGTTGGTGAATATCCATAAGGTAATTCTAGGATTCTGTTCTTATTGAATGAACCGTTAGCAAAAATTGATAATTTAAAATCACTTCTATTGAAAATATTATATCGAAGGTTACCTTCAATACCATTATTTCTCATTTTACCGTTATTCCCATCAATTGTAAATGTACCGGTAGACGCAGCTGATATATTTAACTTATTGAATAGATTATCAGTTGTTTTGATATAGTAATCGACGTTACCTTCTAATTTTCTATTGAATAAGACAAAATCTAGACCTACGTTAAACATTTTCTGAGTCTCCCAACGAACATCCGGGTTTCCAAGAACACTTAGTCCAAGTCCTTGTTGGTTAAGGTATGCAGTATTTGTAGTATAAACATTTCTAAATAATGTTGTTGTAGCAGCATTTACAAGAGGGTTTATGTTATTTACCGTTATACCTAAGTTTTGGTTTCCTTGTGTACCATAAGAAGATCTTAGTTTTAACATATCAAATACAGAACCTTCCATGAATGCTTCTTTATCGATATTCCATCTTCCAGATACAGCCCAGAAAGTATTCCATCTGTTTTCTTTTGAGAATCTGTAAGCACCATCTCTTCTTACCATACCTGTAAATCCATATTTACCAGCGTAATCGTATTCAGCAGTTGCAAAATAAGCTAAAGCTCCTGCATTAACTGCAGATGCCTGTACGTTTGGAACATACAACGTAGGAGTTGTAGTACTATATGGAACATATCCTGTTCCTGATCCTAAACTCCAGGTTAATGGGTTTAAGCCATTTTGTTGATATTGTTTAGCTCTGTAGTGAGCTTTAATATAATCTAAATAAGCTCCAACTTCTAAAGTATGTTCGCCCCAAGATTTATTGAATGTAAGGTTTGTAATACTGTTAATATTAAAATCCTTTGTATTATTCAATTGTTCAATACCTCCATATGGATCATTTCCAGCCTTTGCAATTAATGCTAGATATCCATAAGGTGCACGTGCAAACGCTCTATCTGATTCCTTAAAGTCAATTCCACTTTTATGACCTACAGTTAGGTAGTCTGTTAACTTGTAAGCAAAATTAACATTAGCCATAACACTTGTTTCAGTGTATTTGTTTTGAACCCCACCGTTGATGATATCTTGGGTTACCCATGGAATTCTATCACTATATTTATTCTGGTAATCTCTATAAAAATCAGATCCTCTGTTATATGGACTAGGTTCTAAATCTGGTCTTGCCAAGATTGAACTAAATAGTGGATTTTGAAGCGGATTAGCTAGCAAAGCACTAACACTATTCTCCTGATCTAATTGACTTCTCTTAGAGTAACCCACTGCAAGTTGACTACCATAAGTAAATCTTCCATCATTCGACTTACCATTAATGTTATTTCTAAAGGTGAATCTACTAAAATCAGTTGATTTCACAATCCCTGTCATATCATAATATCCTAATGATGAATATACAGAAACATTTTTACCTCCAAAAGTTAATCCTAAGTTATGCTGCTGAGTCATCCCTGTTCTGAAGTATTGTTTTCTCCAGTCTGTATTAGGAGCATTTATAACTTCGTCTTGAGAATATTGTTCATCAGGGCCAAAAACAAATTCATTTTGCAACGCCCTATACTGGCTTCCACTCACCAAATTATACTTATGATTTGGATACGTTGAGAAACCAATAGTAGAACCGAATGAAAGCTTCATTCCACTATTAAATGAACCTGATTTTGTAGTAATTACAACAACTCCATTTGCAGCTCTATTACCATAAATTGAAGTTGCAGCAGCATCTCTAAGTACAGAAATTGATGCTATATCTTCTGGATTTAAGTTTCTAAACTGTGTTCCATTCGTACTCATCCCATCAATTACATATAATGGATCCATAGCAGAGTTAAGAGAACCAATACCTCTTACTCTTACATCAATTCTACCTGATCCAGGAGAACCAGAGCTAGAGTTGATAGTAATACCTGGGGCAGCACCCTGTAAAGAGTTTAGGAAAGATGCATTCGGACGATCCTCCAACACTTTTTCAGATATAGTAGTAGATGCTGCAGTTGATTTAGCTTTAGTAGCAGTCTTACCATATCCAAGTACAACAACTTCTTCAATCTGTTTTACTTTGGATGTAGTATCTTTTTTAGCCGTTTGCGCAAAAGCTACTTGCCCTAAGAAAAACAATGCTCCAGCGCTTAATACACGTAGTTTAACATTCATATTAACAAATTTTAATATATTTTAATCGCAAATATGTTAATAAATATTAACACTTGCAAATTTTTTAAACCAATACGTACAGTTCACATTTACAATACACTATAAAGTCCAAACAACACATAAAAGAATTCATAATATTCTCCAGTTTTCATTTATTAAAATTCACATTAATCAGGAGAAAAACACAAATTTAACAGTTCCGATATAATTGATATTTTTTTATTTATAATCAATCTAAATTAAATATTTATACAAGCAGTTGCATTTTAACACTTTTATTACTATATAAACGCCTAAAAGCAAAAAAAACAGTAAACATATCAACTATTTACAACAATATATTTATACATTTGGCAAAGAATAAAAAAATTAATAAATCATACTACAATGAAAAAAATTATCACATCCACATTCTTACTCGCCAATCTTTTCAGTTTCGCACAACAAAGTATAGTTTCTCAAAACACCCCTGTATCAAGCAACCAAGGAATCTATTATACCCTTCAGTCTGCTTCAGGGAAAACTTTAAGTTATGATGACATTTTAGGAACTCCCTATCCTGATAAAAATTTCGTGAAATCTAAAATTTCCGGAACTAGCGATCAACAAACTCTTGTAAGATATAATAGTTATAATGACGAAATTGAGTTCAAAAAAGATGATAAAGTTTTAGCACTTCCTAAGAGTCAGGAATATGGAAGAATAGAAATTGCGTCTCCAAAGCAAACATTAGTTTTATTAGATACTTCAGACGAATTAAGCGGATACTTTTACGAACTTGCCAATGGCAAAAATACCTTATACAAAAAGGTAAAGACAAGATTTATTGACTTTGTCCCTGCACCTAATGGTTATGCAAGCGATAAACCAGCTACATTTAAAACATTGGATCCTGTTTATTACATCAAAACAGAAAAAGGATTCATTAAGAAACCTAAAAATCAGAAAGAGATTATCGAACAATTCTCAGACAAAAAAGAACCTTTAACAACATTCTTCAAGTCTAATAAAATCAAGTTTGATAAAGATGAAGATTTAATTAAATTAGTCACTTTCCTTAATCAAAACTAGAAACAAACAATTCTATTTGATTAACTGAAATATTTACAAAAAAATAAGCCGTCTCAATGAGACGGCTTATTTTATATTTATTTGAATATTACTTCAACTTTTTCTTAACAGCTACTTCTTCGTATACTTCAAGAATATCACCGATTTCAATATCGTTATAACCTTTCAGGTTCAGACCACATTCGTAACCTTTCGTTACTTCCTTCACATCATCTTTGAAACGCTTCAAGCTTTCAAGCTCTCCGTCAAACTTAACAATACCGTCTCTCAGTACTCTTACTTTAGAGTTTCTGGCTACTTTTCCTGAAAGAACCATACAACCTGCAATGGTACCAACCTTAGAGATTTTAAAGACCTCTCTGATCTCAACATTACCAATTACCTGTTCTTTAATTTCAGGAGAAAGCATACCTTCCATAGCTTCCTTCACTTCTTCGATCGCAGCATAGATTACAGAGTAATTTCTGATTTCAATCTCTTCTCTGTCTGCAAGATCTTTAGCATTAGCACCGGCTCTTACGTTAAATCCGATGATAATTGCGTCAGATGCCGCAGCTAAGTTAACATCAGATTCAGTGATCTGACCTACTCCTTTATGAAGGATATTTACATTAATCTCCGCAGTAGACAATCTCTGTAACTGATCTGATAGTGCTTCAACAGAACCATCCACGTCACCTTTAAGGATAATGTTCAATTCTTTGAAATCACCAAGAGCAATTCTTCTACCCAACTCTTCAAGCGTTGTATGCTTCTTAGTTCTGATAGAAAGTTCTCTTTGAAGCTGCTCTCTCTTATTTGCAATAGTTTTACCCTCACTTTCATCTTCATAAACCTTAAACTTATCACCTGCTGTAGGCGCTCCGTCTAAACCTAGAATTGTTACAGGAATAGATGGTCCTGCTTCTGTAAGGTTTCTTCCTCTTTCATCAAGCATAGCTTTTACCTTACCGTGGTTCTTCCCGGCAACTACATAATCACCAACTTTCAGAGTACCTGTTTGTACCAACATAGTGGCAACATATCCTCTTCCTTTATCTAGTGAAGCTTCAATAACAACTCCCTGGGCATTTCTATCCGGATTAGCTTTTAAATCAAGCATTTCTGCCTGAAGTAATACTTTCTCCAATAGAACGTCCATATTATTACCAAATTTTGCAGAAATTTCCTGCGCCTGAACATTTCCACCCCATTCTTCAACCAGGATATTCATCCCGGAAAGCTGTTGTCTGATGTTATCAGGGTTTGCACTTGGTCTATCTACTTTGTTCAATGCAATAATCATTGGTACTCCAGCTGCCTGTGCGTGAGAAATTGCTTCTCTCGTCTGAGGCATCACATCATCATCAGCTGCAATTACAATAATTGCAATATCCGTGATCTGAGCACCTCTGGCTCTCATCGCTGTAAAGGCTTCGTGACCTGGTGTATCTAAGAATGTAATTCTCTGACCATTTTCCAATTTCACGTTATATGCACCGATGTGCTGTGTAATTCCTCCGGATTCACCAGCGATTACATTGGTTTTTCTAATGTAGTCAAGCAATGAAGTCTTACCGTGGTCAACGTGTCCCATTACCGTAACGATTGGAGCTCTTGATACAAGATCTTCTTCGTTATCGATTTCTTCTTCGTTGTCCGTTTCTTCAAGATCAGCATCTGAGAATTCAATTTTATATCCGAATTCATCTGCTACCAATAATAAGGTATCAGCTTCTAATCTTTGGTTCATGGTAACCATTACCCCAAGTGAGAAACAAGCAGAGATTACTTCAGTTGGAGAAACATTCATTAAGCTCGCCAATTCACCTACTGTGATGAATTCCGTTACTTTAAGAGTTCTGTCTTGTGCTTCTAGCTCTTGCTGACGCTCATCCTGTTCTCTACGGAAAGTTCTTTTATCTTTTCTGTGTTTTGCAGATTTAGATTTACCTCCTTTATTAGTAAGCTTTTCTAATGTTTCCTTGATCTGGTTTTTAACTTGCTCGTCGGTTAACTCAACAGGCATTACTCTTTGACCAGGTCTGTTGTTGTTCGGACCTCCTTTCTTGAAGCCGCCACCTTGGCCACCCGGACGGTTTCCACCACCCTGGTTATTTCCGAAACGGTTTCCTCCAGGACCTCCCTGACCTTGTGGACGATTTCCTTGACCACCTTGTCCCTGACGGTTTCCACCTTGTCCACCACCATTATTATTCTGACGGTTTCCTTGGCCTTGACCACCCTGGTTATTATTTCCTGAATTTTGATTATTCCCCTGGCCTTGTCCTCCTTGTTGGTTATTCGGGCCTCCGGGTTTCTCAATTCTTTTTCTTTTCTTTTTTGCTCCAGAACCTGGTTTTGGTGCAAATTGAGTTAAGTCAATCTTTTCCCCAACGATCTTAGGACCGTCAAGTTTCTGATACACTGTCTCAATTTTCTGTGGTTCCTGAGATTCCGGCTCAGCTTCCACTTTTGGAGTTTCTACTTTTTTCTCTTCCACCACTACCGGTTTAGGAGTTTCTTTTACTGGTTCCACAGCTTTTATTTCTTCTTTTTTCTCCTCCACTTTTGGCTTGTCTTTTTTCACAGGTCTATTTCTAGATTCTATCTGAGACAAATCAATTTTATCCAAAACTTTAAATTCCTGCTTTTCAGGAGTTGCTTTAACTTCCGGCTCTTCTTTCACGATTTCTTCTTTCTTTTCTTCAACCGGTGTCGCTACAGGAGCAGCAGGGGTTTCTTCAACCTCAGGTTTAGGTTCTAGATCTATTTTACCTAAAATTTTAGTTTCTGGTTTATTTGCTTTAGCTCTTATCACTTCAGGGGTTTTCTTTTCTTCAATTTCCAGTTTTTCTTCCGGAACTTTAGTGATCACCACCTCATGGGAAGCTTTTCTTTGTTCGCCATCTTTAGCAAACTCAGCTTCCAATGCAGAATATGCCGCTTCTTCCAATTGAGCGTTAGGATTGCTTTCAACCTCAAATCCCCTTGATTGTAAAAACTCTACTAATCTGGACATCGAAATGTTGAATTCCTTAACCGCTTTATTTAATCTAATTTTTGGCATTTATATTATTTACTGTTTTTTTAATTCTTAAAATTAAAGTATTTTCTTTTTACTGTTTATTAAAATTTATTTAAAATCTTAATCTTCAAATTCTTCTCTCAGAATACGCTTCACCTCCTCGATAGTTTCCTCTTCAAGGTCAACCATATTTAAAAGACTTTCCGTCTCTTTATCCAATACAGATTTTGCAGTAGTTAATCCTACTTTCTTAAATTCATCCAAAATCCACTGCTCGATATCATCGTTGAATTCTCTTAATTCAACATCGTCATCCTCGCTGGACTCTCTGTATACATCAATTTCATATCCTGACAACCAAGAAGCCAGTCTGATATTCTGTCCTTGTTTTCCAATCACTTTAGAAATTTCTTCAACAGGAGTATATACTAATGCATAGTTTTGATCCTCGTTAATGTCAATTTTATTAACTGTCACATTTCCTAAAGCTCTCTTCACCAAAATCTCAGGGTTTTTAGACCACTGAATAACATCGATGTTCTCATTTCTCAACTCTCTTACAACGCCATGAATTCTGGATCCTTTTACTCCAACACAAGCTCCAACAGGATCAATTCTGTCATCATAAGCATCTACTGCAATCTTCGCCTTTTCTCCAGGAATTCTCACTACTTTTTTCAGCATGATTGTTCCATCCTGGATCTCAGGAATTTCCAGCTCTAATAACTTCTCTAGGAACTTAGGCGCAGTTCTGGAAATAATAATTTGTGGTTTAGAACCTTTAAAGTCTACTGTTTCAACAATAGCTCTGATATTCTCTCCCTTTTTAAAGAAATCGGATGGGATCTGGTTTTCTTTTGGCAAGATAAATTCGTTTCCTTCATCATCAAGCAAAATCACGTGCTTGTGACGGATATGGTGGATTTCTCCTACTACAATCTCTCCAATCTTATCTCTGAATTGCTCATATAGCATTGCATTATTATGCTCCTGAAGTTTTGTAGCCAGGATTTGCTTCAGGGTAAGAATATTTCTTCTTCCCAACTGAGCAACAGGAATTTCCATGGTAAAGTCTTCACCTACTTCGAAGGTAGGATCAATTTTCTTTGCCTCAGAAATTTCAATTTCCAGGTCATCGTCCTCAGACATTTCGTCCTCAACGATTGTTTTATTTAAAAATATCTGAAAATCTCCTTTATCCGGGTTTACAATTACATCAAAATGGTCGTCTGAATCGAATCTTTTTCTCAAAAGTGTCTTCAGTGAATCCTCAATAATTGCCATAAGATCAATTTTACTGATCCCCTTTTCGTCTTTAAAATCACCAAAGGATTCAATCAACGCTATATTATCCATCTATTCTTTTTTCTTTTTTAAAATTTAATTACTACTAATGCTTTTTTGATCTCAGAGTAAGGAATTTCCTTCTCCTCCTCCACATCTACCTTTCCTTTTCCGATATCTTTCGGCTTTCGGTAACGTAAAACAAGAGTGATCTTCTCATCATCTACTTTTGACAATTCCCCTTCAATCTTAGAAGAATCCTCCAGCATTACCTCAATTTCTCTTCCCAAGTTTTTATTGAACTGTCTTGGTGTGGCTAATGGTTCGCTCAAACCGGCCGACATTACCTGAAGGCTGAAGTCATGTTCTTCACGATCCATATTGAATTCTACAGCACGGCTTGCATCGAGGCAATCCTGCAAAGAAACTCCATTATCACCATCTAAAATCACTGTAATATCATCCCCTGCAGAAATCTTAAGATCAATAAGAAACAGATCTTTTCTGGTCTCAAGGAATTCATTTAATAATTCTTCAATTCTTTTTCTAAACTCCATATTTTTATCTTGATTTACCAGTACGAAAAAAGGCTTTCTTCCGAAGCCTTCCCATTTTTCCCGTAAATCCAATGCAAATATACGCATTTTTTCTAAAAATGCAAAATTATCTTATTATCAAGTAAATAGAAGGAAATTCTTTTACAATAATTTAAAGAAGTATATGAAAGTATTTTTATTATTTTTGTTTCTGAATTTTAAAAACAAACATTTTGAATATAACGATTGTAGGAACAGGTTATGTAGGATTAGTGACAGGAACTACCCTTGCAGAACTTGGCAATTCAGTATACTGTGTTGATATTGATGAAAAGAAAGTAGAAGGTATGAAAAACGGCGTTGTTCCCATCTATGAGCCGAACCTTGAAGAAATGTTTCTGAGAAACATTCAGTCCGAAAGATTATTTTTCACGACCAATTTAAAAGAAGCTTTAGATAAAAGCGAAGTTATTTACCTGGCTTTACCCACGCCTCCCGGAGAGGACGGCTCAGCAGACCTTTCTTATGTATTAAAGGTTTCCAACGATATTGGTGAGATGATGACGGAATACAAAGTCATTGTCAATAAAAGCACAGTACCGGTAGGAACTGCCGACAGAGTACGAGAAGTCATTTCTTCGAAAACAAATATTCCCTTTGATGTGGTTTCCAATCCGGAATTCCTGAGAGAAGGTTTTGCAGTAGAAGATTCGATGAATCCTTCGAGAGTGGTAGTTGGCGCAAGTTCTGACAGAGCTAAAGATATTATGTCAAAAATCTATCAGCCGTTTACCAATACGGGGATTCCTATTATTTTCATGGATGAAAAGTCATCCGAGCTTACCAAATATGCTTCGAACTCATTTTTAGCCGTAAAGATTACTTTTATGAATGAGATTGCCAACTATTGTGAAAAAGTTGGAGCAGATGTAGATAAAGTAAGATTAGGAATGGGAAGCGATGACAGAATCGGCCACAGGTTCTTATTCCCGGGAATCGGATATGGCGGAAGCTGTTTCCCTAAAGATGTAAAAGCACTTATAAAGTCCGGAAAGCAGGAAGATTTCAATTTTCAGATCCTGGAAGCTACAGAAAATGTAAATACGGCTCAGAAAGTAATTCTTATCTCAGAAATTGAAAAATATTTTGGAGGAAGTATCGCAGGCAAGAAGATCGCCATGTGGGGACTTGCTTTCAAAGCGAACACGGATGATATCAGAGAAGCTTCTTCTTTAGACAATATCGCTCTTCTTCTGGAGAAAGGAGCACAAGTTATAGCGTATGACGCAGTTGCAGAAAGCAATGTGAAAAAACTTCTTGGTGACAAAATACAGTATGCTAAAGGAATGTATGATGCCCTTGAAGATGCAGATGCGTTATTTATCTCTACAGAATGGCCGGAATTCAAAAATCCTAATTTTGAACTTATTGCTAAAAAGATGAAAAATAAGGCTATTTTTGATGGAAGGAATATGTATCCGCTTGAAATCCCTGAACAGAACGGATTTTATTATAAAAGTATAGGAAGAAAAACCATTTCATAATAATATTAAATGAAGAACATAATCATTACAGGAGGGGCAGGCTTTATTGGCTCTCATGTTGTAAGAGAATTTGTAAAAAACAATCCGGATACCACAATCATTAATCTTGATGCGCTTACGTACGCCGGAAATTTGGAAAACTTAAAGGATATTGAAAATGAACCTAATTATGTTTTCGAAAAAGCCGACATCACTAAACCTGAAGAATTAAGAAGAGTTTTTGAAAAATACAATCCGGATGCAGTTGTTCACCTGGCAGCAGAAAGCCACGTTGACAGAAGCATCACGGATCCGATGGCCTTCATCAATACCAACGTCAACGGAACAGCCAATCTTCTGAATCTTTGTAAAGAATTCTGGACATTAAATTCTGATCATACGCACGGAAGATTTCCGGATGAAAAAAGATCAAATTTATTTTATCACGTTTCTACCGATGAAGTATACGGAAGTTTGGGAGAGACGGGATTCTTTTTAGAAACAACATCCTATGATCCTCAATCTCCTTATTCTGCATCAAAGGCAGCTTCTGACCACCTGGTAAGAGCTTATGGAAATACTTACGGAATGCCGTTTATCATATCCAACTGTTCCAATAATTACGGACCGAATCATTTCCCTGAAAAATTAATTCCTCTTTGTATTTCGAATATCATTAATGAAAGACCTTTGCCGATTTATGGCGATGGAAAATATACCAGAGACTGGTTATTCGTCATTGACCATGCGAAAGGTATTCATCAGATTTTCAATGAAGCAAAAACCGGAGAAACCTATAATATCGGAGGTTTCAATGAATGGCAAAATATTGATTTGGTGAAAGAACTGATCAAGCAAATGGATGCTAAATTAGGAAGACCGGAAGGGTATTCTGAAAAACTCATTACCTTCGTAAAAGACAGACCGGGACATGACAAACGTTATGCAATTGATGCCACCAAATTAAATAAAGAGTTAGGCTGGAAACCATCCGTAACTTTCGAGGAAGGATTAGGAAAAACCATAGACTGGTATCTTGAGAATAAAGAATGGCTTGAGAATGTAACCTCAGGAAATTATCAGGAATATTATAATAAACAATACAATTAATTTTCCAATACAAAAACAATCACACGACAACACAAATGAAAACCGCTTAATTCGCAAAATACATGAAAGGAATAATATTAGCCGGAGGATCCGGAACAAGACTTTACCCTCTAACAATCGCGGTCAGTAAACAGCTGATGCCCGTTTACGACAAACCGATGATCTATTATCCACTTTCTACGCTACTTTTAGCGGGAATTAAAGATATCCTGATCATCACCACACCACACGATCAACCTGGATTTATCAAACTTTTGGGTGACGGATCTCAGCTAGGCTGCAATATAGAATATGTTGTACAGCCAAGCCCGGACGGACTGGCGCAAGCTTTTATTCTGGGAGAACAATTTATTGGTAATGATCCTGCCGCACTGGTTTTGGGAGATAATATTTTTTATGGTTCTGAAATGGGTACGCTTTTGAAAAATAAAACCAATCCTGACGGAGGAGTCGTTTTTGCTTATCATGTAGCAGATCCTGAACGATATGGAGTGGTAGAATTTGACAATAATTTCAAAGCTGTTTCTATTGAGGAAAAGCCTTTGCAACCAAAATCAAATTATGCTGTTCCCGGTCTTTATTTCTATGACAATACTGTTGTAGATATTGCTAAGAACATCCAACCTTCCGCACGTGGCGAGCTGGAGATCACCGATGTGAATAACGTATACCTAAGTAAAGGAAAACTTGAAGTTGGGGTTCTGGACAGAGGTACCGCATGGCTGGATACAGGAACTTTTGATTCCCTTCATGACGCCTCTGAGTTTGTAAGCGTTATTGAAAAAAGACAGGGCTTCAAAATCGGTTGTATTGAAGAGATTGCTTTCAGAAATAAATTCATCAACGAAGAGAAATTACTGGAAACCGCTGTCAAATATGGAAAAAGCGGGTATGGTGAATACCTGAAGCAACTCGTTGGTAAATAACAATATAATTTATAAAATTTGCAGACTATTGGCTTTACAGCCAATAGTTTTTGCTCATAATAACAATTATCAATATATTAGTTGTTGTTTTTTAGTTTTATGTAAACGATTGTTCATAAACTAAACAATACGGTAAGAAATTAATTATTATAAATTTGCAAAAACTTACACAAATGAACGAACCACAGCAAAAGTGGACAGAAACGATTGAATCCGATCATTCTTTGTTTGATTTAAGACTAAAGGAGGTTTGGAAATACAAAGATCTGGTATACATGTTTGTAAAAAGAGACTTTATTTCCAGCTTTAAGCAGACTATTTTAGGCCCTGTATGGTTTTTTATTAACCCAATTCTCACGACTATTGTTTATTTAATTGTCTTTAATAAGATTGCAAAATTACCAACTAACGGAGCTCCACCTATCTTATTTTATCTTGCAGGAGTAACCCTTTGGAATTATTTTTCGGGCTCACTTCTAGGAACTTCTTACACTTTTACTGGAAATGCAAGTATTTTTGGGAAAGTTTATTTCCCCAGGCTTGTAACACCAATCTCTGTGGTAATTTCAAACCTGATGAGATTTTCCGTTCAGTTTTTACTATTTATTATCGGTTGGCTATATTATTTAAGTAAAGGAGAAGTACATCCTAATATATGGGTTCTTGCCACGCCGTTTCTAATTCTTTTAATGGCACTTTTTTCTTTAGGATTAGGAATGATTTTTTCTGCTCTTACCACAAAATATAAAGACTTAAGTATGTTATTAGGGTTTGGTGTCAGTCTGTATATGTATGCAACACCCGTAATATACCCTGTATCACTCTTACCAGGATTTTTAAAAAAACTTTCATATTATAATCCGTTAACCGGAATTTTTGAATGTTTCAAATATGCATGGATTGGCGTAGGGGATTTCTCACCAATAATGTTGGTCATTAGCAGTTTTATTATTCTTGTTATTTTAGCAATAGGTATTGTTATTTTTAATAAGGTTGAAAAAACTTTTATGGACACTGTTTAATACTTTACTGTCTGTCTAAAAATATAAATTAAAAAATATGCTAGCTTTAAAAGCAGAAAATATATCCAAACAATACAGACTAGGACAAGTCGGAACCGGAACACTTGCCCATGATCTTAATCGATTCTGGTACAAAGTACGAGGAAAAGAGGACCCATACTTGAAAATTGGTGAAGCCAATGATAGAACGACCAAGGGGGATTCCGACTACGTATGGTCTCTTCGTAATATCGATTTTGAAATAAATCAAGGTGATGCTGTAGGCATTATTGGAAGAAACGGTGCTGGAAAATCTACCCTTTTGAAACTTTTAAGCAAAGTAACAAAGCCAACAACAGGTAAAATATATACCAATGGAAGAATTGCCTCTTTACTGGAAGTAGGGACTGGATTCAACCCTGAAATGACAGGACGGGAAAATGTTTTTTTAAATGGCGCCATTTTAGGAATGAACCGTAAAGAAATCAGCAGAAAGTTTGACGAAATTGTAGATTTTTCCGGAGTTGAAAGATACATCGACACCCCTGTTAAAAGATATTCTTCAGGAATGTATGTACGACTGGCTTTTGCCGTTGCAGCTCATTTAGAGTCAGAAATTTTGATTGTAGATGAAGTTTTAGCTGTTGGTGATGCTGATTTCCAGAAAAAATGTCTGGGAAAAATGGGCGATGTAACCAAAGGGGAAGGAAGAACAATCCTGTTTGTAAGTCATAACATGACAGCAATTAAAGAGCTTTGTAATACAGGTATTTTGTTAAATCAAGGACAGATGGCGTACACAGGTAAAATGCTAGAAACCATTATTGAATATCAAAAAAGCAGTGCTACAAAGAGTTCTTATTTATACAATGGGAATATTAATGAGGCCCTTGGAAATGAAAATATCAGAATCAAAGAATTTACAGTCTCATCAATTATGGGAGATCTTATCGACATTGATTCCGGTATTCGAGTGAAATTAGTTTTTGACAATTATGTTCCTGATATCACTCTTGATACAACATTTGAATTAAGAAATTATGAAGAGCTTATTATTTTTCATGTTGGAAAATTCGTTGCAAAAGATAACGATTCAAAAGTTGGAGAATACACTGTAGAATTTGATATCCCTTCCGGGCTATTGAATGCAGGAAATTATTATTTCAAACTATACTTCGGTAAAGACCAGACCCATCTCTTATTTGGCATTGATAATTTTGTCGGATTTGAAGTAGAAAATGTGAAGGTTGGGAATAAGCTTCATATTTACCCAGGAGTAATGCGACCTCATTTTGAATATAACATTCAGACACCATGATTCCAAAAATAATTCAACTTCCAAAAATATATGATAAAAGAGGAAATCTTTCCTTTTTCGAACATCCTAATCAACTTCCTTTTAAGATTAAAAGAACGTATTGGCTGTACGATGTTCCAGGTGGCGAACAAAGAGGTAGCCATGCATTTAAAGAACAGCAGGAATTTATCATTGCTCTCTCAGGAAGTTTCGACGTGATCATTCATGATGGCCAAGAAGAAAAATCATTTTCATTAAACAGATCTTATTACGGATTATACATACCTAAAATGTACTGGAGAAGACTGGAAAACTTTTCAACCAATTCTCTGGCATTGATTGTTTCTGACAGACTTTACGACGAAAATGATTATATCAGAGATTTTGAAGAATTTAAAACACTTGCTCATGGAAACTAGTATTTCAGTATTTGATTGTAGTGTAATTGATCTGGGAAAGATCAGTTTTGATGAAGGAAATCTTACCGTCGTTGAAAATAATTCTTCATTTCCGTTTGATGTAAAAAGAGTTTTCTACCTTTATGATATTGCAGGCGGAGAAAGCAGAGGAGCTCATTCTCATAAAGAGTGTCATCAATTTTTGATCGCAGCAAGTGGAAGCTTTGAAGTTTCTCTTGACGATGGAAAATTCAAAAGACAGGTATTTCTTAATCGCCCAGATATCGGATTACATATTCCTCCGGGAATTTGGGCTTCCGAAGTGAATTTTTCATCAGGAGCAATTTGTCTGGTTCTAGCATCTCATTCTTATAATGAACAGGATTATATAAGAAACTACGAAGATTTTAAAAGAACAAGAAATGATTTTTCATAAAGATCAGATAATAGATCCTGAAAATTTCAGGCAGCCATCCTTTTTTATCAGCCCATTTTCTACTGCTGATTTAGAAAGGAATGATGCAATTATGAAAAACCCTAATGTTTCTGATGATTCTTTAAAGGAATATAATGCTTTTTTTGGTGAACATGAATATTGCCTCAGTGGTAAGGAAGCCATTTTTAATGCACTGGATCATTATAACCTTAAAAAAGATGATCAGGTTTTAATTTTAACTACAACTTCAAATCTGTATATAAGTAGCTGCGTCACAAAAGAAATTGAAAAATTCTGTGGTTGGTCAAGAGAAAAAACCGATAACACAAAACTGATTTTCATTATTCATGAATTTGGTAAAGTATTTCATGATATGGAAACTATTAAAAATTACAATTTACCTATCATTGAAGATTGTGCTATGAGCATGTTTTCTAGTGACGAAAAAGAACTTATTGGTCAATATGGGGACTTTACGATTTATAGTCTCCCAAAATTTTTCCCGATTCAGTTTGGAGGAATTTTAAAGGTAAATTGTAAGAATTATTCTATCAATAAAAATAAAGCGTATCAAAATCATCTTCAAAAAGTAACACTTCATTATTTTGAAGATTCTGAAAACATTAAAAAGAAAAGAAAAGATAATAATAATTACCTTATTCTTGAGCTCTGCAAATTAGGTTTTACTCCCTATTTTGATTATTCGGAACGGGAAACTCCTTCAGTTTGCATGTTTACGAATAATGGACATGATCTTCCTAAGCTTAAAGTTTTTTTACAGAGAAATGGCATTGAGTGCAGTATTTTTTATGGGAAAGACGCATTTTTCATTCCTGTTAACCAAGCTTTAGGAAAGTTTGAAATGGATTATATTATTAACCTTATTACATTTTTTATCAATGAAAGTAAGTAATATATCATTAGGCGAAAATGTTGTTATTGATCCTACCACATCAATCAACAATGTAAAAATAGGAGATAGTGTAAAGATTGCGAAGTTTTGCAGTATTTACGGTTCTGAAAACGTTCAGCTTGAAATAGGAAAAGGTTCTTACATAGGCATGTTCAGTATTCTAAATGGTTTTAAAAGGAAACTATTTATTGGGAAACATGTTTCCATCGCACAGAATGTAAATATTATGACTGATTCCGGGCCAAACGCCAGTGAAGAAATGCAGAAAATATTCCCTTTGATTGAAGGTGAAGTTAGCATTGGTAATCATACGTGGATTGGCGCCAACGTTGTTATCATGCCCAATGTTCAGTTGGGTAATTTTTGTGTTGTTGCGGCAAACAGTTTTGTTAATAAAAGCTTCCCTGACTATTCTGTAATTGGAGGAAATCCTGCAAGACTCATAAAAACAATCGAAAGGTCTGATGAAATTTGAATTAAAAAAATATAACAATTCCTATAAAACTGATTGGAATTCTTTTATTTCAACCTCAAAAAATGGACTTTTCTTTTTTGATAGAGATTTCATGGAATATCATTCTGACAGGTTTACAGATCATTCACTTTTAATTTTTAATGACCAGCAAATTGTAGCCGTTTTTCCGGCCAATGAAAGTGGAGAAGAAATTATTTCTCATGGAGGACTTACTTTCGGTTCTTTGATAATGTCGCATTATTTAAAGGCAAAGGAGGTTTTGGTAATACTTGATGAGATAAAGAAATATTTTACAGAGTTATCTTTTAAAAAAATAACGTACAAAGCCATTCCACATATATTTCATAAATATCCGGCAGAAGAAGACTTATATGCGTTATTCCGCATTGAAGCTAAGCTCTTCAGAAGAGACATCTCTTCTGTGATTGATCTTTCCCATCCAATCCGTTTTTCGGAAACAAAAAGGCAACTTGTCAGGAAATGTGAACAAAAGGGAATCTCCGTTTCCGAAAGCGAAAATTTTACAGAATACTGGACTTTACTTTCAGAAGTTTTACAGAAATTTGGTACAAAACCTGTTCATACTGTGGAAGAAATTACATTATTAAAAGAAAAATTCCCTCAAAACATTCAACTTTTTGAAGCGAAAAAGGATGGAATTATTTTTGCAGGAATTGTCATTTTTAATTTTGACAATGTTATTCACACCCAATATATGGCTGCTTCCCAGGAAGGGAGAAAGGTTGGGGCGCTGGATTTTATCAACTATACTCTTTTAAATAAATTTAGCAACAAAAAATATTATAGCTTTGGTATTTCTACGGAGCAACAGGGAAAATTTTTAAATGAAGGTTTAATTCAACAAAAAGAAAATATGGGTGCCCGGGGAATTGCCTTAGATTTTTATTCTATAAAACTTTAGACTATGATTAAATTTCTTGATTTACAAAAAATAAATCTACAATATCAACAGGAGATTGAAACTAAACTTATTGATGTTTTCCGCTCCGGCTGGTATCTTATGGGAAACGAGCTTGCAAATTTTGAAACGAATCTTTCAAACTACCTCAGAGTACAACATTCCATAGGAGTAGCCAACGGTTTAGATGCTTTACGACTTATTCTTCGTGCCTACATTGAATTAGAGATTATGAATGTTGGTGACGAAATTATTGTTCCATCCAACACCTATATCGCTTCTATTTTGGCGATCTCAGACAATGGACTTATCCCTGTGTTGGTAGAACCTGAAATCAATACTTACAATATTGACATTTCAAAAATTGAGGAAAAAATTACTCCAAAAACAAAGGGAATTCTCATTGTACACCTTCAGGGAAGAACAATTTTCTCCAATGAACTAAAGGCTATTTCTCAAAAGTATAATTTAAAAATCATCGAAGACAATGCACAGGCAATTGGTGCGGAGTGGAATGGTTTAAAGACAGGAAATCTTGGTGATGCAGCTGGATTCAGCTTTTATCCCGGAAAGAACCTAGGAGCTTTGGGAGATGCGGGAGCAGTAACAACCAATGATAATGAATTGGCGAAAACCATCAGAGCTTTGGCCAATTATGGTTCAAATAAAAAGTATATTAATGTATATAAAGGTTTAAATTCCAGGCTGGATGAGCTACAGGCAGCAGTTTTAGATATAAAACTAAAATATATAGATCATGAAAACGAAATAAGAAGACAAATTGCAAAACAATTTATTACAAAAATAGATAATCCTGAAATTGTTCTTCCTGAATATCCCGAAGATGAAAAAGAACATGTTTGGCACGTCTTTGTAATCCGGACAAAAAAAAGAGACCAGCTTCAGGCTTATCTTACAGAAAATGATATTCAGACATTGATTCATTATCCTATTCCACCCCATAAACAGGAAGCATATAAAGAATGGAATGACATGTCTTTTCCAATAAGCGAAAAAATACACGAAGAAGTGTTAAGTCTTCCTCTGTCTCCAATAATGACGGAGGTTGAAATTGAAAAAATAATTTCAGTCATAAATGCTTTCAAATAAGAAACTTATAGATCTTGACCAGCTTATCAAGAAAAAATTACAATTATCTATTAATCAGAAAAACTATGATTTAGCTTTAAGATTGATAGAATTGTCTGCTCATCTGCAGTACAATTACTGTTTTAATGAATCTTGGTATGATAAGGAGCTGGAAGGTTCTCTCAAGCAAATTGCTGACCTGCATTTAGCCACACAGACTATTTCTCCCCAGAAAGATGTCATTATGTTTTATGACTATTTTGGATATGATAATCGTGGATTAACGCAACAATATCTGAGAGCTTTAAAAAAACTTAATAAAAAAATCATCCTCGTATTTGAAAATGAAGGCAGGTATTATAAAAATGAAGCGATCTTATCAGAAATTAAAGATTATGCTCATAAAGAAATATATTATCTAAACGGGGAAACTAGAATTGATAAGGCTGAAAACTTATTTAATATTATTTTATCTGTAAAGCCGGAAAGTATTTTAATGCATCTGATTCCGTGGGATACAATTGCATATTTAGCTTTTTACAAAATAAAAGGAATCACAAGATATCAGATTAATCTCACTGATCAGGCATTTTGGCTGGGAGTAGATATTACAGATATCAATATTGGATTCCGATCTTACGGACTTAATTTGTCTGAACAGTTTAGAAATATCCCAAAACAAAAAAACAAATTACTGCCCTACTATCCGATTTTATCGAGTTCTTCATTCCAGGGATTTGATTTTGAAACAAAAGACAAGAAAATCATTTTTGCAGGAAGCACACTTTATAAAGTTCTGGGAAATAAGTTAGAATTCTTTGAAACCATTCATCGGCTTTTAAACATAAACAAAAATCTTATTTTTGTTTTGGCAGGAAGTGGCAATGCAGATGCAATAACTAAATTTATTGATGATAATAATCTAAATAACCGAATATTCTTAATAGGTGATCGGTACGATTTATTTGAGATCATGAAAAAGGTAGATTATTATATTGCAACTTTTCCTTTTGCCGGTGCATTAATGACTCAGATTGCTGCAGAAGCTGACCTTCCAATTTTTTTATATGTAAAAGAAAATTGCCAATACAATGATATAAAAGATCTGTTTTACAAAACGGATAATTTAAAAAACTTTGATAATTTAGATAATTTAATAGAAAATTTCACACAAGAATATAAACAAGGAGGTAAAAGAATATCGTATAAAGATTCCATGATCACCGAAGCAGAGTTCGCAGAAAATTTAGATAGGATCTTTAATAACGAAAATCCAATGGAGTTTTTGGAAAAACGGGAAAATGTTGAAAATTCTGTTGTTACGTATAATGCTTTGACATTAGAATCCGAAAACCTTTATAATCCTTCTTACCAAAAAACAATAGACAACTATCTGTCACATTGGGAGAAATTTAAAATATTTCCTGAATACAGAAATGACTATTATAAAAAACTCTTGAAAGAAGATAAATTAAAGTTTGCAAAAACGTTATATTACCAAATAACCGGAAAGATATGAGTGTTTTAGTGAAAGTTTTATATAAGATTCTAAATTCTGAAGCTTATAAAGCGTATAAACAAAATAAGCTCGATTATTGGGCAAAAACAAATTTCAAGACATTCGGAACAAATTCTACGATCCCTGAGGAGCATTGGATTAAAAATCCAAAATATATTTCCATAGGAAAAAATTTCAGTTCCTTATTTAATTTAAGACTGGAAGCCTGGGATCACTTTCAGGAAGAAAATTTTAATCCTGAAATAATAATCGGGGATAATGTTATCCTGAATTCGGATGTACACATTGGTGCCATAAATAAAATTACAATTGGTAATAATGTGTTAATGGCAAGTAGAATATACATATCTGATCATTCTCATGGAGATATTTCCGTTGTAGACATAGAAAAGGTCCCAGCCCATAGACCTTTACATTCCAAAGGGCCGATTGAAATCAAAGATAATGTGTGGATTGGTGAAGGAGTTTGCATTCTACCAGGTGTCACTATAGGAGAAAATTGTATTATTGGAGCCAATGCAGTAGTTAATAAGAGTTTTCCAAAAAACTCGGTAATTGCAGGAATACCTGCTAAACTTATTAAAACATTAGACAAAACAACATGAAAAAAATAAAGCCGCTGGCATTTTATCTCCCTCAATATCATCCTATTCCCGAAAATGACGAATGGTGGGGAAAAGGATTTACCGAATGGACAAATGTAGGAAAAGCCAAACCCTTATTTGAAGGACATGAACAACCGATATGTCCTGCAGACCTAGGATATTATGATCTTCGTGTTCCTGAAGTGAGAGAGCAACAAGCACAAATGGCACGAGATTATGGAATACATGGCTTTATCTATTATCATTATTGGTTCGGAAACGGAAAGCAGCTACTGGAGCGTATCGCAAATGAAGTTTTAGAAACAGGTAAACCGGATTTCCCTTTTTGTTTCTGTTGGGCTAATGAAACCTGGTCAGGAATTTGGCATGGATTAACTTCAAAAATATTAGCAGAACAAACATATCCCAGTGATGAAGATATAATTTCTCATTTTAATTATCTTTTACCCTTTTTTAAAGATAAACGCTATATAAAAGTTGATAATAAACCACTACTTATGATTTATTGTCCGGAACATTTACAAAAAGGTGACCCAAATTATATCAAAAAGTTCAGAAAGCTAGCAAAAGAAAACGGGTTTGACGACTTGTATATCATGGCGAGTAACAAACAACCAGATGAGTTGGACTATGATTCCATGGGGTATGATGGAAAAGTTTCACACGCATTCCAAAAAGCATGGATTCCATATATTCAGGGAAAAGAATATATTTCCGGTGCACAATATTATAAAAGAAGATTAAAAGGTATTCTCGGAATAAAAGAGAAGGAAAAGGATAAACCAAAAGTAAGAACTCAGGATATCGCATTGATTGCAGATCAAATGCAATATACCAATGCGAATGTAGAAACTTTTCCTATGGTCTTATCCAACTGGGATAATACTCCCAGAAGTGGCTATAATGGTGTCATTTTAACAAATAATAGTCCATTGGTTTTCAGAAAACAATTGAATAAAGCCGTTGAATTTCTAAGTAAAAAAGATCATTCCGAAAATTTCCTTATATTAAAATCCTGGAACGAATGGGCAGAGGGAAATATCCTTGAGCCAGACCTTAAAAATGGGTTTTCATATATAGAAGAGGTGAAAAAAATTATAAAAGAGTAATTCATGGATACTCCATTAATTTCTATCATAGTTCCCGCTTACAATCAGGCACGCTATCTTAATGAATGTCTGCAATCCATTATGGACCAAACATTCAAAAAATGGGAGTGTATAATTGTAGATGATGGTTCTCCGGACAATACAGAAAATATAGTACAAACATGGTTAGAAAAAGATACCAGATTCAAGTATTATAAAAAACAAAACGGCGGGGTTTCAACAGCAAGAAACTTTGGAATAGAAAAAGCATCAGGACAATGGATTCTTCCTCTTGATGGAGATGATAAAATTGAAAACCAATATTTAGAATTAGCCTCAATACATTTTGAAGAAAGTGATATTGTTTACTGTTATGCTCAATATTTTGGCCTCCGAAATGATGAATTTGTCTTGGAAAATTTTCAAATTCCAAACATGTTACTTGAAAATCAAATCTTTTGCACTGCATTCTTTAAAAAAGAAGACTGGAAAAATATAGGAGGTTTTGATGAAACAATGCATAAAGGATATGAAGACTGGGATTTTTGGCTATCTTTTATTTCATTAAAAAAACAAAATATAAGAATAACAAGACTGCCATATACCGGATTTCTTTATAGAATTAAAGAAGTTTCACGAAATACGGAAGCAATGGAGGCTAATGACGATGAAATACGCAACTATCTTTATAATAAGCACCAGCTATTGTATAAAGAAAATATTTCAGAGTTTAAAAATATCCTCTATGAAAACAGAAAACTTAAGCAGAAAGTTAATCACCTGGAGAAACTAATCAACTCCAAAAGATATCAGTTAACAGAAAAAATATTTTCAATTTTTAGACGATAATGAAAAAACTAGCTATTGTTATTCCTTACTACAAAATAGATTTTCTGGAAAAAACCATACAATCTATTGCTGCACAAACCAACCAGGATTTTGTGTTGTATATCGGTAATGATAATAGTCCTGATAATCCTTTGCCTGTCCTTGATCTGTATTTCCAACCTGATGAGTATCATTATTTTGATTATAAAGATAATTTAGGGGGCAAGAATCTGGCACTGCAATGGGCAAGAATTCTGGATCATGTAAAAGAAGAATGGTTCATTATTTTGGGAGATGATGATACCATTTCTAAAAATTTTGTTGAAGAGTTTTATAATAACCTCATCCCGATTGAAGAAAAGAAAATCAATGTGATTAAATTTTCTCAGGCTTTGATGGATGAAAATGACAACGTTCTCACCTCTTTTACCCGCTATGAGCAGGTAGAATCTTCTGTGAAATTATGGTTGCAGAAAATTTATGATGGTCATCGCTCAAGCCTGTCTGAACATATTTTCAGAAAAAGTGCTTATCAGAAATATAAATTCAAAGAATTTCCATTAGCATGGAATTCAGATGATCTGGCTGTGCTGGAATTTTCAGATTTCGGATCGGTGTATTGTATAGATGCCGCCAAGACATATGTTCGCATATCTTCTTCAAGCATTTCCGGAGATGTCGAAAACACGGCTTATCAGGAACGAAAGGTAGAAGCAAGATATCAGTTTTTTGGTTATCTGATCAATACATATTATACCAGATTCAGTTCCGATACCTTACAAAAACTGATCAATGTACACCTTCATTATTGCTGGCAAAACAAGAAACAATTAAATCTTAATCTCTATAAGCTTTATTATTATTTAAAGAGCTATAAACAATTACTGGGAGCTCCAAAGAAGAAATATTTGCTGTTGAAAAACAATGATTCAGCCTGGGATATAAAACATTATACTGGGAAAGTGGATAAGATCAGGAATAAAATATTGTACCGATATCTCATTCAATATGATCAGCAGGTAAAATCTCAGAGAGAAAACACTTTAAGTATTCCCATCATTATCATTAATTTTAATCAACTTTATTATTTAAAGCAACTGATCGGATTCTTACAGGAAAGGAAGTTTGAAAATATTATCATCATCGATAACAAATCTGATTATCCTCCTCTTCTTGATTATTACAAAACGATCGATCAGAAAATTACAATAGAACGTATGTCTGATAATCTCGGACATAAAGTTTTTTTCGATACTCCCTATTTACAGGAAAAGTATGGTAAAGGATACTTTGTATTAACTGATCCCGATATTGTTCCCAACGAAAAACTTCCCGCAGATTTCATGTCTGAGATGATCTCAAAAATGGATAAATATCACAGCAGCATAACCAAAGTAGGATTTGCCCTGGATATAGAAACCATTCCCGATTATTTTCCTCTGAAAGAGAAAGTTCTCAAATGGGAAAAACAATTTTGGGAGAAGAAACTCGAAAACAATGTTTATTCTGCCTATGTGGACACAACTTTTGCCTTGTATAAGCCGTATTATCCCAACCGATTCAATAATTTACCTTTTTTGGAAGGGATAAGAATAGGTGGAGACTATACCGCCTTACACGGAGGATGGTATATGGATCCTCAAAACTATACGGAAGAATATTTGCATTACATTCAGTCTGTAGATAAATCCAGCTCATGGAAGCTCAATACCAAAGGAGAACATGATAATAAAGGAATCGCAAAATATGAAAACTAATACTCACCATGGATATTCTTTCAAAAACATAGTTTTTAACTATAAAAACACACATTGATCAATGATTATAGGAAACGGACTTATCGCTAATTCATTACAACACATCGATTCAGAGGACTATATATTCTTTGCTTCCGGGGTTTCAAATTCCCTTGAGACCAGAGACTCTGAATTTGAAAGAGAATTTAATCTCCTAAAAGATACCCTGAAAAACAACAGCGATAAAAAATTGATATACTTTTCCACCTTAAGTGTAAAAGACCAGTCAAAGCAAAACAGCCATTATGTTTTACACAAACTGGCCGTGGAAGATTATATCAAAAATAATTCTAACAACTATCTTATCCTGAGAATTGGTAATATTGTTGGAAAAGGAGGAAACCCTAATACCCTTTTTAATTACCTGAAAAGCCAGATAACCAACAACAATACGTTTGTTGTTCATACCCATGCAAGACGACTTCTGATTGATATGGACGATATAACCCGTTTTTTGAAAATCAACTGTATTCTTCCTGAAAATGGTATTATCAATTGTGCCTTCCCTTATTATTACGATTTAAAAGAAATAATTGGTGCTATTGAGAAAAAGACCAGTCAAAAGGGAATATATTCCGAGATCGATGAAGGGGATTTTTATAAAGTAGATTTTGGAGAAAATATCAACTCATTTTTTTCCGGAATAAGCCCCGAAGATTATCTGGAAACTTTAACCAAAAAGTATATTTAAGATGGCGAAAATATCAGTTATAATTGTCACTTATAATGCCATGAAATGGGCAGAAAGATGCTTTACAAGCCTGAGGCATTCTTCAGTTCCTGTCACCTGCATCGTCATCGACAACGGATCTACGGATGGTACTCAGGAATATATAAAAACACAGTTCCCGGAAGTTGATTTTATTCAATCTCCGGAAAATGCAGGTTTTGGAAAAGCCAATAATATGGGCATCGAAAAAGCTTACAAACAAGAAACAGAGTTCTTCTACCTGATGAATCAGGATGCCTGGATTTATCCGGACAGTTTCCAGCAGTTACTCGATGTGTATCATTCCCATCCGGATCAAAACCAGATAGGAATTATGAGCCCGATGCATCTCGACGGCAGCGAGAAAAAACTGGATCTTCATTTTGAAAATTATCTTGCCAAAGATCTTAGAAATAACAGAATGCTTTCTGATATTTATTTTGATGAGGCTAAACCTTACTATGAAATAAGTTTTGTGAATGCAGCCCATTGGTGGATTCCCAGAAAAGCAATCGAAAAAGTAGGTGGGTTCAACCCTTACTTCTTCCACGGTGCAGAAGATTATGAATACATACACAGGGTTTCTTATTTCGGACTTAAAATCATTGTGTGCTCAAAAAGTAAAGTGGTTCATGATACCGTGCAATCGTTTTACAAGAAGGAACCTAAAGACAAAGCAGAAGCATTAAAGACCGCAAGACTCTCTATGCAAATGCAACGTGAGACCAAATATCTTGACCCCAACTACGATTATAATATTAAAAGAGAAAAGACGGCACTGCTCTCCTATCTTCTGAAGATGGGAGCCAAAGGAAATATGAGTGAAGCCCGGTTTTATAAAGACCAGTATCAATACTTTTCAAAAAAATTCGGAGAGATTGAAGCAGCCAGAAAAATTTCCATGACAGCCCCACATCCCTTCCTAAACCTATAAGTACTAATGATTATGGAAAAACTGCCCATCAGTATCTGTATCCTTTCGTGGAAAAGTGGAGAAACTTTAAAAAACACACTGAAGTCTTACAAAAAATACGGTCTTTTACATATGATCGATGATATTGTGATCCTTTTTCAGGAAGTAAGTGAAGAAGACAAAAGAACGGCAGATCAGTACAAAGTCAGATACATAGGACTACAGGATAATATCGGAATCGGAAAAGGAATGAAAGTGCTTGCAGAAAATGCAGTGTGTGAAAACATCCTCTTTCTGGAACACGACTTTGAGCTTATTGAAGGTGAAAAGACCGTATATTCGCGCCTTAAGAGCGGTCTTGAAATGCTCAGCAACGGATTTGAAGTAGTACGTTACCGAAGCAGGGAAAATCCGGGATATCCGCTCATCTCCATCAGACATAAAGGAAATGAACTGAATTATTATGATGATTGGCATGAATGTACTTCCCCTCACCTTCTGGAATCCTTACACTGGCTGGATCCCGCATCAGAATTTCCGGATAAAATCCAGAAAAAAGGAGAATATTTTGTGACCACTTCCCGTTGGGCCAATTGGACGAATAATCCTTATCTTGTCAAGAAAAAGTTTTTGCTGGAAACCATTATTCCCTTTTCAGGAGAAACCGCATCACTCGAAAGAAATATTGCTTCCTGGTGGGTGAAACAGGATTTCAAAATCGCCCAGGGAGAAGGACTTTTTAAACACAATGATCTTACCAAATATCCGAAGAGAACCATTCTT
The DNA here is from genome assembly GCF_003815875.1 of Chryseobacterium lactis. Classification (NCBI taxonomy): domain Bacteria; kingdom Pseudomonadati; phylum Bacteroidota; class Flavobacteriia; order Flavobacteriales; family Weeksellaceae; genus Chryseobacterium; species Chryseobacterium lactis. The sequence goes on along the minus strand of NZ_CP033924.1, from coordinate 1,676,209 downwards.
CAGAAGATAAAAGGAAGACTGAAAAATATATTTAAATAAGATGAAAATTCTTTTTCATGAGGATGAACTCAACTATCGGGGGACTTCCATAGCAGTTTATGATTACGCAGATTTCAATGAAAGATATCTGGGAAATGAATCGATTATTGTATACAACAAAAACTCAAAGACCAATCATCCGTTGGGAATTGAAAAATTTGAAAAACGCTTCAAAGTCTACGGTTATTCCGATTTTAATGAAGTTGAAAAAATCATTACCGAAAGTAATATCGACCTGTTCTATGCCATTAAAAACGGATATCTTGACGGAATAGAAACCAAAGCAACTAAAACTGCAATCCACAGTGTTTTCACTCATTTTGAGCCCCACGGCGACGTTTACGCTTATGTTTCTGAATGGTTGAGCGAAGAAATGACCGGATCAAAATATCCTTACGTTCCTCACATGGTCAATTTCGAAACCCACACCGATCTGGATCTAAGGGCTGAGCTGAATATTCCCCCAAAAGCAAAAGTATTCGGTTATTATGGCGGCTACATCAGTTTTAATATTCTGTTTGCTCAGAAAACAATTGAAAAAATAGCCACCAGATACAAGGATATCTATTTTATATTTATGGGTGTAGATCCTTTCATCAAAAAGAAATGGTGGAAATCATTGCCGTCCAATATCATATTTTTACCTCCAAGCTCAGATATTATCATGAAACAAAAGTTCATCAATACCTGTAACGCTTTGCTTCATGCAAGACAAAGGGGAGAAACATTCGGGATTACCGTTGCGGAATTTGCGATTAAAGGAAAACCGGTCATAGCTCTGGCCAATCCACCGGAAAAAGCCCATATCAGCCAAATGAAAGATCAGGCTTATTATTATCATGACAGTAAAGAACTTCAGGATATCATTCTGGATTCGGAACTTAATCTGTCGGCAAAGGAATTATATGAACAATTCCTTCCCCATCCTGTTATGGATAAGTTTAAAAAGGTTTTTATTGATTAAAATATATCGTTCCCACTCCAGCCAGTCATTATGAAAACTAAAATAATCAATTACATCATCGGTTTTATATTGATTATATACTATTATATTAGTGTCCAGAACACCTATATGCAGGTTGTTTTTCACAAAAATGGATGGTATCTCGGTGAATGGCTAATCAGCTATCAGGATGGTGGTTTCAAACGGCGTGGACTTTGCGGAACCTTTTTTATTTTCTTGAATGAAATTACAGGAGCCCAGCTTGAATGGATTGTATTTGCATTTGTATCTTCCATATACACACTTTTATTCTTCCTTCTCATAAAATTTTTCACCCAAAAGAAAAATACACTGCTCACAATAAGCCTTATATTGCTGCCCGCCGGAATGGGAATGGTCTTGAAAGATCCTACAGTTGCCGCTAAAAAGGAAATTGTGATCTTTTTATTCTACCTGATTTATTGTATCTATCTGGAATCTCACAAAAAAATAAGAGATATTTTCATTACTCTGTTCATTATTATTGCCATTCTAAATCATGAAGCAGCGTTCTTTTATATTCCTTTTGTAAGTTTTACCTACTTTATCAGAGACAAGGCTTCTTCTCAAGTTAAAATAAAAAAAATACTGCTGTATCATATTATTCCGGCTGTGGTTACCATGCTGATCCTTTATAAATTCGGATATAGTATAAGCAGTGAAAATTCAATTCAGTTTCTCCAAAATCACGGTCTTAATTTAGTTCTTAAAGGAATTTACGGCTATGATCCTCACTATAATGTTTTGAATTTCTACCAGGCTCACCTCTATGGCTACTTAACCTATCTGATCAGTCTGTTTTTTGCATCTCTGACATTTTTCATCTACTATAAATTCAACAAAATAAAAATCAGCAGAAAATTCCTTATCATACAGGCTATTTTCCTGCTTCCGTTATTTTACATCGCCTATGACTGGGGAAGATGGATCAATATTTTTTTCACATTATTAACCCTATTCACCTTAGGAGAAAAGCAACTGAACAGTTCTCTGAAACAAGATATTGTTGCACTGGTATTAATTCTTTTTAACTCATTGTGGACCATGCTGCTCTTCACTCAGGGCTTTATGACTTTTCCGGCATTAGATGCTCTTATTAAAAAAGTGTATTATTTCATCTATTTTAAAATCCATAATTTGCTTTAAATTATAATACACCAAACCAAAAACGATTAAAAAATAAAAATGTCTGAGATTCATATCATTATTGTTACCTACAACGCCATGAAATGGGCAGAACGATGCTTTAACAGTTTAAGACAGTCTTCTGTTCCCGTAAAATGTTTCGTCATCGATAACGGATCTACAGACGGAACTCAGGAATACATCAAAACCAATTTCCCGGAAGTAGATCTTACTCAATCCGAAAGCAATCTCGGATTTGGGAAAGCCAATAATATAGGAATTGAAAAGGCATACAAAGACGGAGCCGAGTTTTTTTACCTGATGAACCAGGACGCATGGCTGTATGAGGATAGCATGGAAAAACTCCTTGAAGTCTATATCAACCATCCCAATCAGGACGAAATTGGAATTATAAGTCCTATCCACATAGATGGTACAGAAAAACATCTCGATATTTTCCTTGATCAGTATATCGCCAAAAATTACGAGAAAACAAGAATGATCTCAGATCTGTATTTCCAGACTTTAAAATCCTATTATGAAGTCTGGTTTGTGAATGCTGCGCATTGGCTGTTACCCAGAAAAACAATAGAAACGATAGGCGGCTTTAATCCATATTTTTTCCATTATGGAGAAGATGATGAATATGTAAACCGTGTTCACTTTCATCAAAAGAAGGTATTACTCGCTCCCGGCAGCAGAGCCGTACATGACGGTGTACAGCTCATTCGTAAAATAGATTTAAAAAAATATCCCGATCTCCGCATCGAAACCAATATCATGAATCCCGCCATTCCCAACGGATTGGAATTGGAAAAGAAATATTTAAAACAAGGCATGATTAAAAATCTGATGACAGGAAAGATGAATATGTATAAGGAACTGTCTCAAAAAAATAAAAAGATCAGTGAAGATGAAAAAAAACTGACTGATTTCCGAAACCGGGTGTCTCAGAAAGGCACTACTTTTCTTAATCTGTCGTAAATTAGCATATCCAAAACTGGAAAATTAATGATGAAAAATAAAATATTATGTGCGGAATAGCAGGAATTATCGGCCAAAATGCCAAAAACTACCACGCGGAAATCCAGAAAATGACGGATTCTATGATCCACCGCGGTCCGGATTCTTCACATTATGAATTTTATGAAAATGCGGCATTGGGTCACCGCAGACTTTCCATTATCGACTTGTCAGAAAATGGGAAGCAGCCCATGTTCTCCAATACCAACAACGAATGTATTGTTTTAAATGGTGAAATCTACGGATATCAGGATATCAAAAGACAATATGCAGAATATCCTTACCACGGCGGTTCCGATACCGAAGTGATCCTTGCGATGTACCAGAGAAAGCAGGAAAATCTCATTCATGAACTTCCTGGAATGTTTGCTTTTGCCATCTGGGATGACCAAAAACAGCAACTGTACTGTGCAAGGGATCGTTTTGGAGAAAAGCCATTCTATTACGCGGTGGGAAATAATAATGAATTTATTTTTGCCTCAGAAATCAAAGCCATTTTAGCATCCGGACTGATTCAGCCAAAAGTAAATCCGGAAGCGATTTCCAATTATTTACAATATGGATATGTAAGTACCTATCAAAGTATATACAGTAATATTTTCACTCTTCCGCCGGCCCATCAGCTTATCTGGAAAGAAGGAAAAATTACGGTTTCAAGATATTACAGCCTTCCGGCAAAGAATAGAGTCATCAGTCTTTCCGATGCTAAAGAAGAATTTGTTTACCTGCTTAAAAATGCAGTAAAAAAACAACTTATTGCAGACGTGGAAGTCGGGAGTTTCCTGAGCGGCGGGCTGGACTCATCCTCTGTTGTGGCTTTGGTTGATGAATTTCTACCCCACCAGACCACCATCAGTTTTGGATATGACCATAAAGACAGTGAGCTGAAATATGCAAAAGAAATTGCGGATAAATATAAGACCAATCATATCGAAGTTCATGAACAAAAAAAAGATCTTGCAGAATCTCTTCTCAACATTTCTCCTTTTTTTGATGAACCTTTTGCTGACATTTCATTCATCCCACATTATGAAATATGTAAAAATGCAAGAAAGAATCTTACTGTAGCCCTTTCCGGTGACGTTGGCGACGAATTATTTGGAGGATATCATTTTTACACCGTAGAAAATAAGTTGAAAAATCACTTCAGTTATAAAAACCTCATCGCAAAATTCGGACTTAGCCTTTATCAAAAAATAAAGCCCACTTCTTTTCTTACGCAGCAGAACCTGAAATACGATTCTATTTTAGACTTTCATCTCAACAATGTAAGAAATGATTTTAGCAAAGAAGAACGTAAAATGCTGGGCATTTCAACAGATTATCAGCAAGGGTACAGCTTCACACCAGATCCGGATTCACTAAACGATATTATGAGAGTTGATCTGGAAAATTATGTTCCGGGAAATATGATGGTAAAATCCGACAGGATGGCTATGGCCAACTCATTGGAAGTAAGAACCCCATTTTTAGACCTGGACTTTGCGGAGTTCTGTATTCAATTGCCTGATCAGCTGAAACTAACCAATGACAATGATAAAATTATCCTTCGCGAAACGATGGGTTCTTACTGGACGGAAACCATAAGAAACAGGCACAAGCAAGGCTTTGGGCTCAGTGTAAAAAGCTGGTTTGATGAAGAAAACTTAATGAAGCTCTCCAACGATCTTTTAAAAAATCCTAATCAGAAAGTTTTCAATTATATCGATTTTGATGCTGCTCAAAAATTCCTGAATAAAGATCATAAGCACTGGAATCTTTTGCAGCTTGCGCTTTGGGCTCATAACAATCAATCTGTATTATAATGCTTGATATCTCTGTAATTATTCCTGTATACAATGCTGCTGAATTTTTAAAAAAATCAGTGCTTTCGGCATTGCCTTTCGAAGAAGTAAAAGAAATTATTTTAATCGAAGATAAATCTACCGATCACTCACTGGAAGTCTGCAAAAGACTGGCAGATCAATATTCTAAGATTAAACTTCTTCAACATCCTGATAAGGAAAATCATGGCGCAGCAGCTTCACGAAACCTTGGTATTGAAAAATCAACCGGAAACTTCATTACCTTTCTGGATGCTGATGATTATTACCTTCCCAATCGATTTGATGCTGAGAAAACTATATTTGACGATCCTAAAATAGAGGGTACTTTCGGTGCTGTTGGTATTGAATATCTTACCGAAAAAGGCAAACAGGAGTTTCAGTCTAAATTTAGCGACAGCTCCCTTACAACAGTGAATTATCCTGCAGAAGGAAAAGAAATCTTCAGAGGACTTCTTGGGCTTACACCGAAAACTTTCGGTACGTTTTTTCACCTTAATGCCTTGACGATTAGAAAGTCGGCTATTGATCAATATCACCTTAGGTTTAATGAGGTACTTCGTGTACATCAGGATTCTGATTTTATCATTAAACTGGCTTTCCATTCCTACCTGAAATCAGGAATTATTGATGAGGCAATTGCGATGAGAGGAATCCACGATGACAACAGAATTACTAAAATCGTTAAATATTCGCCACAGTATAATCAAAGACAGTTTCTATTCTGGAACTCTTTATATGAATGGTCTCAGCCTCTGTCTTTAGACAAAGATATTGTGCAGCATTTTTATCTTCAGAAAAAAGCTTTTGAGCTTTCCGGAAAAAAAGGTTTTTCTAAAGCCATAGATTTCCTGACTACTGTTATAAAAAATCCGAATATTTTAAAAATGAAATACCGATTTACATACGCTCATTCTCAAAATTGATAAGTTGACCCTCTCATCTGTAAAAAATACCGTTGAAAAATAAAAAACACTCATCATCTTCCAAGATCTGTATTTTTTCATTGCTCTCCTATCTATGAAAAAGACAATTTACCCATAAAATTATTAGAGAATTAATATTCATATTAATTTTATCACATTTTGTTGAAAAAAATAAACCAGAATACGTGAAACTGAAATTAAAATCTTAAATTTCGTGCTGCGAAAGGTACTAAACAAAAACGCAACGTAATTCTAATTTATTGACAAGGAGAAATGGAAATGAGAATATCAGTAATTATTCCCGTTTATAATGCCGAAAAATATGTCCGTGATGCAGTAAAATCTGCTCTTCAGTTTGATGAAGTAATTGAAATCATTCTGGTTGAGGATAAGTCTCCGGACAACGCATTACAGATATGTCAGCAGCTTGCTGAAAAAAACGATAGGGTAAAACTCTATCAACACCCCGACAAGGGAAATCACGGCGCAGGTCCGAGCCGGAATCTGGGGATAGAAAAGGCGATCGGCGATTTTATAGCTTTTCTTGATGCAGATGATTATTATCTACCCAACCGATTTGATGCTGAAAGAGAACTTTTCAAAAACCCCGATGTAGAAGGTATTTATGGAGCACTCGGAGTTCATTATTATTCAGAAAAAGCAAAAGAACAGTATTATCAATTATTTGGTGACAGATTAACGACTGTTTATAAACATTATGATCCAAAAGATGTTTTTCCCGGACAGCTTCACATGTTGGGAAGTTTTGGTCTATTCAGTATTGATACTTTAACGGTACGCAGAGAACCTCTGATGAAAAAAATGAAATCTTTATTCAAAGCTCATCTAAGGCTTCATGAAGATACTGAGTTTTTGTTCCGTCTTTCCTATTATCTGGATCTTTATCCCGGAATACTTGATAAAGCCATAGCCATGAGAGGCGTACATGAAAACAACAGAATCACCAAAGTCGATATGCGTTTCATTGATCCCGCATTCTCCCGTGCACTGCTTTGGAAAGAAGTTGATCTTTGGTATGAAAATGAAAACAACATTTCTGAAGAAGTGAAGATCCATATCAAAAGGATGTACAGAAGTTTCGAAATTGCCAAAGCGCCTACATTTAGGAAATGGGGAATGATCGCTAAATATCTCCTGATTGATTACAAAAGCATAAGATCCGGACTTTATAATATCAATTTCAGGCACTCATTGATCTCCTGAATCCTTGCAAATACCAGAAAAATAGAAAGAAAATTCTGGTTTTTTTACTAAATTAGTAAAAGGTTGGCAAGGTTAGCAGAAATCTCAAGAAATTGTACGGCAAGATATCTCTACTTTTTTTTAATAAAATTTTAAGCCATAAGTATTTATAATTAATTATATTGCAATAGTTTTCAGACACAAAGATGACATAAAAATTGAGTTTAAAAAATGAGAATTTCAGTAATCATTCCCGTTTATAATGCCGAAAAATATGTTTCACAAGCAGTAGAATCAGTTCTTCAGTTTGACGAAGTTCATGAAGTTATTTTGATAGAGGACAAATCCCCTGATCAGGCACTGCAGGTATGCGAGAAGCTTTCCCGGCAGTATGACAGGGTACAACTTTATCAACATCCTGATAAAGGAAATCATGGAGCCGGCCCCAGCCGGAATTTAGGCATCGAAAAGTCTACAGGTGATTTTATTGCTTTTTTGGATGCGGATGATTATTTCCTTCCCAATAGATTTGATGCTGAAAGAGAACTTTTTAAAAATCCCGATGTAGAAGGTGTATATGGAGCACTTGGTGTTAATTATTACTCTGAAAAAGCTAAAGAACAATACTATTCTTTATTTAAAGATAAACTCACTACGGTTTATAAAAGACATTCCCCTGAAGAGGTTTTCCCCGGACAACTTCATATGCTGGGAAGCTTCGGGCTTTTCAGTATTGATACACTTACGATCCGTAGAGAGTCTTTAATGAAAAAAATGAAGCCACTCTTTAAATCTACTTTAAGGCTGCACCAGGATACCGAATTTTTATTCAGATTATCTTATTATCTGGATCTTTATCCTGGAATATTGGATAAAGCTGTAGCTGTAAGAGGAGTACATGAGGACAACAGGATTACCGTTGTAGATTCTAAAAAGGTGAATCCGGCCATTACCCGAGTTCTTTTATGGAAAGAGGTAGAGGAATGGGCCAAAAAGGAAAATACAATCCCCGATCATGTAAAACTTCACATTGAAAGAATGCACAGAAGCTTTCAGATCGCCAATGCCACGACTTCTAAAAAATGGGGCATGATCCTCAAATATCTGGTTAAAGATTATCAGAGCATCCGTTCGGGAATTTATAATATCAATTTCAGAGAAAATTTATTTTAGTTTTTTCGGCTTAATCTGATGGAATCTGCGATTCGGGAAGTGAATTTCTTTCCGGATTCTTTATACATATGATTCCCGTCTGTATAATCAAAATCATGGAAGTTCTTCGAAAAATCGAAAACCTTTGCATTCTGTTTACGTCCGATATCCTGCAATAATTTACTGAACTGGGGGAATTTTTCATTCTCAAGAGCCATCAGTTTTTCAGAGGCCGGAATGCGAACGATGTACACTTTGCCCCGTGTTCTTAAATAACTTATAATTTCGTCAAAAGCTCTTAACCGTTCCGGAGACAGTGCAGTTTCTTTTGCTACCATTTTGTATCCTTCTACTTTTCTTCGGGTTCGGGCTGCTACAGAATCTTTGTTCATATCTACATTTACTTCCAGCCAGCCGTCAGGATGCAGAAATGTATTCGATTTTCCTACTGCCTTTTCTCTTTCTGTAAATATTTTAAACCAACTTCTTGAATAATTCTTCAGCAAATACTCATAATTTGGAGACCAATCATAGAAATACATATTATTCAAAGGAGAGCCTTCTTCCGGAAAACCTTCTTTTTTCCTGATAGTCTTAGCCAGCGAAACATTCCATGGACTTATGCTTAAAATAAAGATTCCGTTTTTAGTTTCGGGGTCTAATTTCCTTTTTAAAGCCTTTAAATAGACCTCGCCATAGGGAGATTCAGCAATATTCAATGAAAAATTATCAAAGGGGACAGAAAGTTTATTTTTTAAAACCTGCGGTACAATTCCCTGTGATCCTCTGGAGTCGCCCAAAATTATATTCTGAGGCTTTTTTACCGCAAAATGCATATAATTATCATCTGTATTCCCATCTGCATAAGATCCTAATATTGCAAGGACAACAATCACTGCAATACAATAAGGTAGTATTTTGATTAAAAACTTTTTCATGCTAAAACTGAAAATAAATGAATGCATTATTCCCGAAATTGGCATAACGGAGAACAATAAAAATAACTATAATATAAAAACTTCGTCTTATCCACGGACTGAATCTTTTGATTTCCAATCCGTGAAATCTCTCCCTGTTGATCCATTCCACCACCAGCATAAAGCCTATAAGACCAAATGCTTTTAAAGGCAACGAATGAGGAACAGAAAAAAGCTCACTACTGAATATTCTTTTAATGTATTGGCAGGCGACAGATACCGATTCTGCTCTGAAAAAAATCCAGGCAATACACGTAACTGAAAATGTAATTAAAATCTGAAAACATTCTTTAAAAGAGGGCAGCCACTTTCCCTGAGCGGCGACTTCAAGGTTCTGGCGGTTTTTATTCGTAATCAGAAGTGGTAAAAAATATAAAGCATTCAAACCTCCCCAGACAATAAAAGTCCAGTTGGCTCCATGCCAAAATCCTGACACCAGGAAAATAATAAAGGTATTCCTGATTTTCATAGAAAGACCTCCTTTACTTCCGCCTAAAGGAATATAAAGATAGTCTCTGAACCACGAAGACAATGAAATATGCCACCTTCTCCAGAATTCTGCAATATCCCTCGAAAAATAAGGAAAGGCAAAGTTTTTCAACAATTCTATCCCGAATAACCTTGAAACACCCAACGCAATATCCGAGTATCCGGAAAAATCACCATAGATCTGGAAAGCAAACAATACGGCTCCTATGACAAGATTACCGGGGCTCTCAGTATGGTAATTATTGAAAATCTCATTCACCAGAGGAGCACAATTATCTGCAATAACCATTTTCTTGAAAAAGCCCCACAGAATCTGACGCATCCCATCTACAGCCTGCTCATAATTGAATATCCTTTCTTTCTGTATCTGCGGCAACAAGTGAGTAGCCCTTTCTATAGGTCCCGCAACCAAAAGTGGGAAATAACTTACAAATACGGCATAATCGGTAAAATTTCTTTCGGCCTTAATTCTTTTTTTATAGACATCAATCACATAGGAAAGCCCATGGAAGGTATAAAATGAAATACCAACAGGAAGTATAATGTGAAGAAGCCAAACATTAACCTTGAAACCAAACCCGTTAAGCAGATCCGAAAAACTTCCGACAAAGAAATTATAATATTTGAAAAAGCCTAAAAAGCCAAGATTAATTACAATACTTAATGTCAGCCAAAAGGTAGCTTCCCGCTTATTTTTACTGTTCTCAATTTTAATCCCTGACACATAATCCAGACCAATTGAAAACATCAGTAAAAACAAAAATCTCCAGTCCCAGCAGGCGTAAAAGTAAAAGCTCGCCAGCAACAGCAATCTGTTTTGGTGCTGAAATTTTTTATTGAAAACAAACCAATACAGACAAAAAACTATTGGCAAGAAAATAAGAAACCCTACTGAATTGAATAACATAACGTGCTTTTAGAAGTTAATGATCTATATCTATTCTCATCCTTCCCAAGGAGCCCGATAGCTCCAGCCTCTATGTTATTTCTATTGAAAAAAAAACGAAACAGAGCGTTTCTTCTTTGGAAAACACTCTTATTTGTTGGGGGAACATTTGTTATTTCAATCACTGTGAGTACTTTAAGTTACACAAAAATAGGTATTTTCAACTTACCTTTATTTTTTTAAGATAATTCCTCATAGGCTTCTCGATGCATTGATAAAATAAAATGGAAGTAATGACCAGGACAACCACATAGATCCAGAATACATTATTAATGCCCGGATCGTACTTCTTCCACTTCAAAATTTCTCTCAGAATGTACAATATCGGAATATGGGTAATATATACCGCATAGCTTGCTTCGCCCAGATATTCTAATGGTTTTAATGAGAAAATACGGGTCAGTGCTCCATTATTACGGGATATCAAAATAATAAGCGGAATAAACAGCAAAGCCATTAAACCATTGTGATAAAAAAGAGGAACAAAAATTAATGATAGCATAATCAATGTAAAAATCACCAGCACCGGAACATCATAGTTTTTCTGCTGGGTATTTTTCACAAAAAATAATCCTGCAAGATTTCCTGCTAAAAATTCATTAATATGCATTACCGGGAAATAATACAACAACTCATGGCTTTCCGTATGGGGTCCTTTATAATAAGATGATTCCGCATACAAACTGCAAAATACCTGGGTAATGATCCAGATGATGACCGTAATAACCCAGATGCTTTTGTTCCCTTTAGAATAAAAATAGTTGTACAGTACCGGAAAGAGCAGATAAAACAGGAACTCAACAGAGATAGACCATCCCGGAAAATTCAAAACCATTGCCTTTCCCGGAATCCAGCTCTGGAGCCCAAACAGATATAAAAAACTGTCGTATATACTAAAATTAGAATATCGGGTCACCAGATAAAGCAACAATCCCAATACATACAAAGGGTAGATTCTGGCAAACCTGTTTTTATAATAATCCAGATAGGCAATCTTATCTTTCTTATGATAGGCTACAATCATAATGAAGCCTGAAAGTATAAAGAAATAACTTACCCCAACATTAGCTTTCAGAAAAATATTCGAAATGTAATCGATTTTATATAAAAACAGATCTTTATTAAAATGGGAAATGACAATTGCCATAGCCGCAAGAAATCTGGTAAATGTAATCTGACTTATCTTCATATAAACTGTTTAAACAGCTGTGTTATAAGTTATATAAACATTTTTCATCCGGATCACGTCAACAAGCATTTAAACGATTCCTACTTAATAAAAACACCAATATATTTCCCTTCGTACTCTACTACTGTGGTCTCGATCTTGTTTTTCTCACAGAAATCCTGGTAAGCAGAATTGTCCCCGATATCGTCACTAATGAAAACACCTCCTTTTCTTAAATGCTTATACAACTCATCATATGCCCATATCCTGCCATTATAACTCTTGTCAGAATCATAGTGTAAAACATCAAAAACCGCATTTTCAGCAAAGATTTTTGGCAGTGATTCCTTATCTGCAAAACGGAATAATTTCCAGTTGTTTCTAAGATGTTCAGGAACTACATATCCTACATACTGATCACCATCTTGTGCCAGATACGGCATATCTGAGCTATACAACGTTCCGTTTCTTTTGATCAATGATATCAACGTTGCCAGGGAAGACCATCCATAGGCAACTCCTGTTTCCACAACATGTTTTGCATTGGCAAACTCACAGGCATAGTAGATCAGCTCCAAAGCACCGGGGCCACCCATTTTTACCGGGCAATCCTTTTCTTTTTGAGCTGCATTTGCTAAAATTTCCTGATAATCTTTTCGGAAAGCCTCTGTTTCAACTCCAAAAAGTTTTGAAACCGCTTCTTGTTGTGATATTGCCCGTTCAGCTGCCCAGGAATGTGTTTTTTCCTTTCCTTTAAAGGCATTGCCTCTGTTGACAGTATTTTTAATAATTTTCCGGCCTAGTTCCGGATATAGGTCGGGTCTTTTCAGATACCCTATAAATGTTTTGAGAACTCTTGTTATTTCGCTCACTGTGTTGCCTTTAATAGAGCAAAAATAAAGATTTTTTTTACATTTATCTAAAAACAGATTATATTTGTCTTACTCAAATGAAAAAAAAAATTTTGGCCGAATCCCGCTATGAAAAAAGCACCGTTATCGTCAGTACTCTTTTTTTTCAGGAACAGTTTTTGCTCAACTGTCTCACTGAAACATATACCAGGAAATCTTAAAGTATCGATTGCAGGCGTAAAGTTTTCTGCTAATCACCATGCTCTCAGACAGGAATTAACGTTCAATACTCTTTTACATTAATATGAAATTTTCTGTACTTATTGCCCATTACAACAATGCAATTTTGTTTAAGGACTGCTATGATTCCTTACTCAGCCAGACTTATCCTGACTGGGAAGCTATTATTGTGGATGACGCTTCTTCAGAAAATGAAAGAGAGATGGTAAAATCTATCATCGCAGGTGACGATCGGTTTAAATTTTTTGAAAATGAAAAAAATAGCGGCGTAGGTGTTACCAAAAGCAGGCTTATAGAGCTAGCCAACGGAGAAATATGTGGTTTTGTGGATCCGGATGATGCTATCCTTCCTACAGCTATCGAATCGGCAATGAATCTTTTTAAACACAAAAAGAAAGTCGTTCTGGCCTATTCAAGATTTATGGCCTGTGATAAAAAACTTACCCCTATTGCTCCGTTTAAATCGGCAATGCAGGTACGAAACAGAGATCCCTACTTTTTCAACTATCCTATTCAGATCGGTCACTTTACAACATTTAGAAAGGATGTATATCTGCAGACAGAAAAGATGAATCCTGAATTAAGGATTGCTGAAGATCAGGATCTGTATTTAAAAATGTATGAAAAAGGAGATGTCCATTTTATCAACGAAACCAACTATTATTACCGGGCTCACGCAGGAGGAATTTCTCAAAACAATAACAAAGGAAAATCGTATGATTACTTTGCACAGGTTGTTTTCAGCACCATGAAGAGAAGAAAGCTTACCACCATTAATGGAAAAAAGATTCCTGAAACGTATTCAAATCACAAGGAGATTTTTGCACTTCTTGAGTATCAAAACGGGATATGGTACAGGATTAAGAAAAAAATAGCCATTACACTACAAAAACTTTTCAGATAATGTCAGAAAATAAGAAAATAAAGGTGTTGTTCAGGCACCGTTCTATGGAAATGGGCGGTGTGGAGAAAGTGATATTAAGCATGCTCAATAATCTGAACCCTGATAGATTTGATATTACGGTATGTCTTAATCTGAATCAGGGTGAGCTTCGAAACGAGTTTCCACATCATGTAAAAAAGGTATACCTTACTGAAGGTAAAGAGAATTTTTCTCAAAATCCACTGATTCATAAACTTCAGCTCCTTCGCAGGAGAATGAAACTGGCAAGTGCACTGAAAAATCATAAAGTCTCTGATCATATCTTAGGTAACAAAAAGTTTGATATTGAAATAGCTCCTTCATATACTACATTTTCGTCAGTCATCAATTCCAGCAATGGAGTGTCGAAAAAAATAGGATGGTTTCATTCCGAAATCAATATTCCTGCCATGCAGCCTTTGGTTCCGGACATTTTAAAAAATTTCCCTCAGTTTGACCATATGATCTACTGCTCTCAAAAAATCAAAGACCTGATGCATCTGCATTACCCGGATTTACAATATCCGGCCGAGAGTGTTGTAATCAATGCCATTCCTATTGAAGAAATTAAAAAAAAGGCAGAAGAAAAAATAGAACCTCTTCCCCAAGGACCGGTTTTTGTGTCCGTAGGTCGTCTTCACAGCAGAAAAGGCTATCATAAACTTATTGATGCCCATAAAAAGCTTATCGATGAAGGTTTTCAACACAGTGTTGTCGTTATAGGAAATGGCGAGGAAATGAAAAATCTTACAGAGCAAATCCAGGCTAACAATGTCCAGGAAAGTTTTATTTTAACTGGAAACAGAATGAATCCCTATCCTTACATTAAAAATGCGGACTACTTCATTCTTTCGTCTGAATCCGAGGCATGGCCTTTGGTGATTGCCGAAGCATTAATTCTTCAGAAACCCATTATTGCAACTGATACCGGAGATGTAGGAGTGATGATCAAAGATCGCGAAACCGGTTACCTTATCAATTATGACACCAACGAAATGTATGAAGCCATGAAAACATTTCTGACAGATACCGAGCTTATTAATACCATCAGAAAAAATCTTGAAACTATTGAAGATCAATTTGATAATCAGAAAATCTTCAATGCCGTTGAAGAGATTATTGAGACCCTTTACATTCAATAATTATTGAGCGGAATATCCACCGTCTACCACAAGATTAGAACCGGTAATCCAGGCAGCTGCGTCAGAAAGCAGGAAGATACAGGCATTGGCTACATCTTCAGGTCTTCCAATTCCCAGCGGGTGCCTTTTAAGGATTTCTTCAGCAGCTTCTTCTCCTATACCGGCAAACATTTTCTCCAGAATCGGAGTATTTACCATAGCCGGACTGATGCTGTTGACCCGAACATTACTTCTGGAAAGTTCCATCGCCATGGAACGGGCTCCTGAAATGACAGCTCCCTTACTTGATGAATAGGCGGCCTTTCCTATCTCACCAACCATTCCTGCTACAGAGGAAATAAATACAAAGCTGGAAGCTTCGGCTTTATACTTTTTGAGCGAAAGAATTTTAGCGATTTCAAACCCGGCAATCACATTCACAGCAAAAATGTCGTGATATAATTTGGGAGTGTGTTTTTTTAATGGAAGTGTTTTTTCAACACCTGCACAATGAATAAAACCTGAAATCTTCCCCATTACCATGACCTTTTCAGCAATAAGCTCTTCAAGGTTTTCACATTGAGTAAGGTCAGCAATAATGGTTTCAACTTTTGTGCCCGGAGCCAGCATAGAAACCGTTGTATTCAGCTCTTCTTTATTTCTTGCAATCAGGATAAGCCCTGCTCCACTTTTGCTGCATTCTACTGAACAGCTTCTCCCGATTCCGGAAGAAGCCCCTGTAATTAGAATGATTTTATCTTTTAATGAAAACGGATTCATTAATCTTCGAAATTTTCTTTACCAATAATATTCATAAGATCAGACACGGTCTCTACATCTTTGAAATCTTTTGTATCGACTGTTTTCTCAAAGTTTTCATCCACAAAAGCAATGATAGAAAGCAAACTGATCGAATCATAGCTTTCTAATTCTTTCAGATTGGTATCCACTGTAAGGCTTTGTTCCTCTTCTAATTCTTCTTGTAATTTTTCTAAAAAAACCGATGTCTTCATATATTTTTTATTTGATGATAGTACTCAATTAAATTTCCAGTATTGTTGCGCCCCAGGAATATCCTACTCCAAAACCTGCCAGCAAAATTTTATTTCCTTCTTTCAGCAATCCTTTATCCATCATATTTTTCAATGCAATCGGAATTGTTGCTGAAACAGTGTTCCCGGTCTTTTCCATATCAATATAGAATTTTTCAGCCGGTATCCTTATCTTTTTTCTTAAATAATTCAGCATAAACGAATTGGCCTGATGAAAAACAAAATAATCTATATCTTCCATGGTCAGCCCGTTCACTTCCATTGTTTCTTTGACCAGTCCCGGTATATTTTCAATCGTGAAATTAAAAATTTCAGGACCGTTCATATACAGGTTTTCCGGGTTAAACTCATTTTCCGGATTCAATTCAAAATCAGTTCTGAAAGCTCCTTTTTTCACAATAAGATTTTCAGCTCCACTCCCGTCAGTTCCCAAACAAAACTTATAATCTCCCGCATTTTCAACTTTTTCAATAATTGCAGAAGCTGATGCATCCCCGAAAATACTGCGGTTTCCTTTATCTTTCGGATTAATATGTTTGGTATAGGTTTCTGAAGTCACCAGCAAAATGCTCTGGGCAATTCCTGCAGCTACCAAACCTTTGGCAAATGCCAGGCCATAAACGAATCCGGAACATCCCAGATTGAAATCCATGGCTCCTATATTCTTCCTTAGCCCCAGTTTATCCTGAAGAATACATGCTGTAGTGGGAAGAAAATAATCCGGACTTTGGGTACAGAATAAAATAAAATCAATATTATTCCTCTCGTAATTTTCAAAAAGCTTCTCGGAAGATTTTATCGCAAGGTCCAATACTGTTTCATTTTCTGAAGAGATATGGCGTTGGGTAATTCCTATTTTTTCTTTTATTCTCTCAGAACTCCACTCCGGAAACTCTTTTTCTAAATCCGTATTGGTCAGAACAGATTCGGGCAAATAATATTCTATTTTAGAAACTTTTATCATATAAATTCTTTTCTTTGTAGAAGAAACAAATTTAGAATAATGATATTCTTATATCGTATCATATTAAAAATTCATACCACCTACCAATATCTCATTAAGCAAATTTACCTCAAAATTTGTATTGCTAAAGGGTTAAAGGTAGGAAAAAATGTTCGCTTTGTAGAAGTTCCGGAATTGGGCACAGAACCTTTTCTCATTGAAATAGGAGATGAAACCACTCTATCCAACAACGTAAGATTTATTAATCATGACGGAGGATATAATGCCCTTCATTTTTTTGAAAAATATAAGGATGTACGAGCTTTTGGACGAATAAAAATTGGGAAACAATGCTTTATTGGTGCAGATACCATCATTATGCTCGGGGTAGAAGTCGGTAACAACTGCGTTCTGGGAGCAGGTTCTATTCTGACGTCTTCCATGCCTGATGGCACAGTGTATGCAGGTATTCCGGCAAAATTCATCTGTACAATTGAGGAATACGGAGATAAAGCCTTAAGAAACAACACCATGTATCCAAGGGAGCTTGAACCTGAAAGAGCAAAACTTGAAGCTTACATTAAGCAAAATCTTCCTTTTACCTATAAACCTGTAAAAAAATAAATGACTGAAAAAAAGAAAATCCTCATCAGAATCGGCTCCCTGCGACACGGAGGAGCTGAAAAAGTTTTGATTAATTTTCTAAAAAACTTACCCGAAGACAAATACGAAATTGATTTACTTATTAATCTTTATACAGGAATGTATATCAAAGAAGTACCGTCATGGGTTAATCTCTACTATCTTGTGAAAGGTGAAATGATTACCACCAATAAGCCTCACGAGATTCCCGTAAAAGCTTTCAGAGTGCTTTATCAGAAAATGTTTCTGTGGTTTCCGTCTTTGCTCTATACCTTTGTTTTAAAAAACAAGAAGTATGACGTAGAAATTGCGGCCATCCACGGGATGTATAAAGAACTTTTATCCAGTCCGCAGAAAGATTCAAAAAAGATCATCTGGATTCAGAATGATATTTTTAATCTGAAAGAATATACTCCGGATATCATCAGACAAATGTTCAATTTTGACAGAATTCTTGTTATTTCAAACAAACTGAAGGAAGAAATGCAGAAGCTGGCAAAAAATGAAAAGGAAAAACAAGCGGTTGTTAAAATATTCAATCCTATAGATAAAGAGGACACTCTTAAGAAGGCCAACGTTCCGGTTGATGACTTTCCTTTTTCAAATGACCTGCCTACCTTTATTACAATAGGCACGGTATATCCTCAAAAAGGGTACGACAGACTTCTCGATGTCCATAAAAAACTAATAGATGAAGGCCTGAAACATCAGATCATTATTATCGGTGATGGCTTTGATCTTGAAAATATTCAATCCAAACTTAATGATCTTAAATTACAGGAAACAGTAAAAATGTTAGGATTCAGGAGCAATCCTTACCCTTATCTGAAAAAATCGGATTTTTATGTGATGTCGTCAAGACACGAAGGTTTCCCTACCATTATTGCAGAAGCACTTATCCTGAATAAGCCGGTTGTTTCCACCGATGTTTCCGGAATTAAAGATCTTCTACAGGACGGGAAACTAGGATTGATCACTCCTAATTCGGAGGATGGAATTTATGAAGGAATGAAAAAATTCCTTACAGATAAAGAACTTCCCTTACAATATGAAAAAGAAATAGCGAATACGGATCTTCCTTTTGTGCTTCAGAAATCAGTAGCAAAGCTTCAGGAAATCATTGATGAATTATAAAAAACTCTGTTATGCCAGATTATACATCAATACAGAAAGATTTTTACCGGGAAAGCGGCCAGTGGCTTTCTACATTTGAGATTTGGACGAAGTGTATCAATCCCAATCTTCATTATATTTATCTTCTCAGAAAAGCTCAGCAATACAGGAAAAAATCTATTCCAGGTCTGTTTTGGAGATTTGTTTTAAGACATCATCAGATTAAATATGGCTTTCAGATTTACCCTGAAACCGAGATCGGAGAAGGCTTTTATCTTGGACACTGGGGAGCATTGGTCATCAATCCCAAAGCCAAAATCGGGAAAAACTGCAATATTGCTCAAGGAGTAACGATAGGCCAGCAGAACCGCGGAAAAAACGAAGGCTTCCCTGTCATTGGTGATGAAGTCTGGATTGGCCCGAACGCTGTCATTGTAGGAAATGTCAATATTGGAAACAACGTACTGATTGCGCCCAATGCTTATGTGAATTTTGACGTTCCCGGAGATTCAGTTGTTATGGGAAACCCCGGAAAGATTTATGCGGCTGAGGACGCTACAAAAGGCTACATCAACAATAAAGTTTGATATTTTAAAAACTGGCTGCTTTCTTAAAGGCTGTTTTTTATTTTAAAAATTAAGAATATTTTAATTTTCAAATGATAAATTCTAATTTTTACTTTGTATTTTTATCTTAGTTTTTTTAAACGTTTGGATTATTGAACGGTAAAGATTTTCGCTAAGGCAAAGTATACCGGCATATTAGATATGATTTTAAGCATATTTTAATATTAAACTTTGTTAAAGGTGATTAATTCTTCGGCAAAAAGTATATTTTTGCACAATTATTGATTTAATCTATTGATTTTGAAAATAATTTAAACGAAACAAATAATTATAGACCTTAAAAAATTTAAAATTATGTCACAATCGTACGAAGTTATTTTTGAAAACAATAGAAAATGGGTAGAATCTAAAGTTTCAGAAGATCCTGAATTCTTCCATGAGCTGGCAAAAACTCAGCATCCTGACTATTTATATATCGGATGTTCAGATAGCAGAGCGACAGCGGAAGAATTAATGGGTGCAAAACCGGGAGAGGTTTTTGTTCACAGAAACATCGCTAATGTTGTCAATACTTTAGACATGAGTTCCACAGCTGTCATTCAATACGCCGTAGAACATCTGAAGGTAAAGCACATTATCGTATGCGGACATTACAACTGCGGTGGTGTAAAAGCAGCGATGACTCCTCAGGATTTAGGATTATTGAATCCATGGCTGAGAAACATTCGTGATGTTTACAGATTGCACCAGGCTGAACTTGATTCTATTGAAGATGAGGACAAACGTTATGACAGACTTGTAGAACTTAATGTTCAGGAGCAGTGCATCAACGTAATTAAAATGGCTTGTGTACAGGAAAGATATATCTTAGAAGAGCAACCTATTGTACACGGCTGGGTATTTGACCTTAGAACAGGTAAGATTATCGATCTGGAAATTGATTTTGAGAAAACCTTAAAAGACATCCAGAAAATTTATAACCTTACAAGTTCTGATTGGGTAATGAGCAGAAAGACAAAATAGTTTTTCTAAAAAGAATGTAAAATGAAATTCTGGAGTATTATTGTATTAACGTTTTTTCTGAATTTTACAGCGCTGCCAAGCATTGCTGCGGTTGCAGGCTGGGATATTCTGAGAACGAATATAATAGTAAACGAAGAAGAACCACATTCTCACCCATCCTCACTTATTGTTTACGAAAAGACTCTTCCGAAACCTTTGGATGTCTTCGATTATCTAAAGTTTTCGGAACCTGATCTTCAGGGAGCGTCTTTTGTTCTGGTAGATGATGCCTTTCATCTATCACCCCTACTTACCATATTTTCTCCGCCTCCGGAAGCTTAATTTTAAAGTATAATTAGATTTTTTTTATAGTTATTCATGCCATTCCGGCTATGGATATCCTGTATGTGCTTTACAATTAACTTTCCAATCTTTTATAATTGATTATTTAGGAATAAATCGATCGGTTATACTATTTTTCAAAACATCATGAAAAAAACATCATTATTAGGAGGAATCAAGGAGAATTTCCCTTCCGGGCTCGTTGTATTCTTAGTAGCACTTCCGCTGTGCTTAGGAATCGCTTTGGCTTCCGGTGCACCCCCATTATCCGGAGTTATTGCGGGTATTGTTGGAGGTCTGGTCGTAGGAACGATTAGTAATTCAAATATTTCAGTTTCCGGCCCTGCTGCCGGCCTGACAGCTATAGTCTTAACGGCAATCACGGATCTTGGTGCATTTGAACTTTTCCTTTGTGCCGGGATTATCGCAGGACTTATTCAATTGATATTAGGGTTTGTAAGAGCCGGAAGTATTTCCAATTACTTTCCCAACAATGTCATTGAAGGAATGCTTGCTGCCATAGGTATTATTATTATTTTAAAACAGATTCCTCATGCTCTCGGGTATGATAAAGACCACGAAGGCCATGAAAGTCTTTTTGATAATGGAATCAACTTCAATTATTTCAGCGAACTGATCCAGGATATTCATGCCGGAGCTATTATTATTACCGTGATATCCATTTCAATCCTTGTTTTGTGGGATAAAATGCCTGCCTTAAAGAGGATGAAAATGCTTCCCGGAGCTTTGGTTGCAGTAGTTTCAGGGATATTGATCAATGAACTTTTCAAACTATCAGGAAGTTCTCTTGCCATCAGTAAAGAACATTTGGTATCGTTACCGGTTCCACAATCACTGGATGATTTTAAAAATCTTATTACGATGCCTGACTTCGGAGGATTCACCAATCCTAAAGTATGGATCGTGGGAGCAACGATTGCCATTGTAGCTTCTATTGAAACCTTACTGTGTATCGAAGCATCAGACAGATTAGATACACAAAGAAGAATTACGGATACTAACCTTGAACTTAAAGCTCAGGGAATCGGAAACCTGATCAGCTCATTTATCGGAGGACTTCCAATGACTTCTGTAGTAGTAAGAAGTTCTGCTAACGCCAATGCCGGGGCAACATCCAAAGTTTCAGCGATGATTCATGGTGTATTGTTACTGGTTTGTGTGCTTACCATTCCTTTTCTTCTTAACCTAATTCCTCTTGCAACCCTTGCTGCCGTGCTGATTCTGGTAGGATATAAACTTGCCAAACCGGCTACATTCAAGCATTTCTGGCATCTTGGAAAATTCCAGTTTGTTCCATTTGTAGCGACTGTGGTAGCTGTTGTAGCAACAGATTTGTTAAAAGGGGTCGGAATCGGTCTTGCGATTTCTGTTTTCTATATTCTTCAGGGTAATATGAAAAGAGCGTATTATTTAAGCAGAGAAAAACTGGATGACGCAGACGGAATCAAGATCAAACTGGCTGAAGAAGTTTCATTCTTAAATAAGGCAGCGATCAAAAAAACTCTTAAAAATATTAAATCCAATTCTACAGTGACTATTGATGCAAGAGACACATCATATATTGCAACAGATGTTCTGGAGATGATACAGGACTTTGCCAATATTCGCGCAAAAGAAGAGGATATCACCGTGGAACTTCTTGGGTTCAAAACTTCATACAGAGATTATGAAAGAAGCCAGGATTCTCACATTTTAATTACTCACAAAAGAGCTATGTAAGCTCATTTATTATCAAACTATTTTTTAACTTTAAATTCGAAAAACAATTAAATTATATGAAAGCACATACATACGAAACTCAGTCGACGATCACTCCTGAAAAAGCATTAGAGTTTTTAAAGGAAGGAAACCAGAGGTTTGTCAACAACCTTAAAGCAAACAGAGACCTTTTGGAGCAGGTAAATGCTACTCGTGAAGGACAATGGCCATTTGCTGTGGTTTTGAGTTGCATCGACAGCCGTACTTCTGCAGAACTGATTTTTGACCAGGGACTTGGAGATGTTTTCAGTATCAGAATTGCCGGGAACTTCGTTAATCAGGACATCCTGGGGTCAATGGAATTCGGTTGTAATGTTGCAGGTTCAAAACTTATCGTCGTTTTAGGTCATACTAAATGCGGAGCTTTGAAGGGAGGACTTGATGCAGCACAAATCGAAGGAATGGGAATGGATAATCTTAACCACCTGATCAATCATTTTAACCCGATCATTGATGAAGTGATTGAAGAAAATGAAGAACGTTCATCAAAAAACAGTTCACTTTTGGAAAGACTGAATCAGCAAAACGTAAAAACAGCAATTCAGGACATCCGTAACCAAAGTTCAACACTTAAAAATCTTGAAGAACAAGGTAAAATTAAGATTGTTGGGGCTAATTATGATGTTGAAACCGGAGCTGTAACCTGGTTATAACATTCTTTAGATTCTCATTTTACAGCTAGTTACAAAAAAATTATATAAAAGATAGAGCATTGCTCAAACAAAAATTGATTGGAAGTTAATTTTTAAAGCACAACAGAAGGCCATCGGAAATCCGATGGCCTTTATTTCTTACAAAAGCGTTGTGGACGTTTGTCTTCTTTCTACTTCCCGTTAAATGCAGACATGGTATTATTGATTCCTGCAAACACAAAAGAAAGACTTGCTTTTGAAAAAGTTTCAATTCTTTCAGATAGCTTTTCTGTTTCTTCTTCATTCCATGTTCCCAGCACATAATCTATCTGACGTCCTGCAGAAAAATCAGCAGAAATTCCGAAACGTAGTCTGGCGTAGTTTTGAGTTTGTAAAACCTCATTAATATTTTTAAGTCCGTTGTGACCTGCATCAGAACCTTTTCCCTTCATTCTTAAAGTTCCGAACGGAAGAGCAAGGTCATCAGTTACAATCAAAACATTTTCCAACGGAATATTTTCTTTCTGCATCCAGTATCTCACCGCATTTCCGGAAAGATTCATGTACGTATCCGGTTTAAGGACAAAAACTTTTCTTCCTTTATATTTTCCTTCTGCCATCCAGCCAAAGTTGGCAGTATTGAATGATACATCAAGTGATTCGGCTATTTTTTCGGCTACTTTAAAGCCTATATTATGTCGTGTATTTTCATATTCTGAGCCTTTGTTTCCAAGCCCAACTATTAAATATTTCATCAGAAATTTTTTGCAAAATTAAGGGATAAAAAATAAAAAACTCAATCTTTGGAGATTGAGTTTTATTATTCTTAAAAAAGGATCTTATTGTGGTTTGTAAATATAATTTACACCATATCCTTTTGTCATGTAAGTTTGTGGATCATACACATAATTTGTACTCTTTACAATCGGGCTCGGGATAGGCGGTGAAAGATCTGTTACCGACCATCTCTTAGGATTGTTTGGAGAAAGAATAAGACTTTCTTTATCATTGATTGTGGTAGATAAAAGTCTTGAAAGTTTGTAAGCATGAGGTAATAATGTGAACGGACTGATTTGGTCATCGTACGCATAATACTCGTAGCTATACTTTGCTGTTACAGGTCCATAGCCACCTCCGATAGCTAAAGGCCCGTAAAGTCTTACCACTTTGGATACATTATCTCCTACATAAGTATATCTTGTTCTTGAGTACGCCGTAAAAGCAAAATTTGTTCCTGCAGCATCCGGCCCGTTTTTCATAACGATAGAGTCCAGTTTTCCGCTGCCGGTATTGTAATATACATTATAAAGTGTTTTCTCCTTTCTTAATAATGTTTGTGGCCCAGGAGCTGTTGCCGGTGGTACTGGCGGCGGTCTTCTGAAAATAGAACGGTTCTCAGAAATCAGCTGAATTTTGCTGTTGTTTGCGTAGGTAAATAACTGAGTGTAAGACACACTGTCTTTATCAAGCTTTCCGTTTCCGTCCAGATCCAAAAAGCCATTAAAATTAATTTGGCTGATTTTATCGCCACTGTACATAATATCAGTGATGGAAGCACTATCTGTAATTACTTTATTAACAAGTAATCCGCTGTAGTAGTACTCTGCAATTGTATCTTTATCTGTAACTTCTCTGTATAATGCTCTGGGACCGGAAAGACCTCCTGTGTTATTAAGATCCAATAAAGGATTCCCCTCTTCATCTAGTAAACTCTTGCAGGAATGTATTGAGGAAAAGCCTGCTATTAGTAAAATAAAATAGAAAATTTGTTTCATTTCCTGGTATTTGATTATTTTTTCACAAATATAATTTTTTTTTGCATAAAAATTATATGATTATTGATATTCAATAGATTAATAATTATCGTTTACCTATAACGTTTTATAAGTAAAGCTCACATTTTGATTTTTTTCAACGGCAGGATACCCCTGATTATCATACGAATAACTTTGTGCTGTATTGACAGAAGGTTTCGTTGGAATCTCAATAAACATTGAGGTAGGGTTATTAGGACATGCCTTATAAAAATTGATGGGATCTATAAGACTTAGCATCAGAAAATAAGTTTTTGGAAGCGTTGAAAACGGGCTTTTCTGGCTATCGTAGTTTTGAAAACTATATTTCGATTTCGTTGCTGTAGTCATATTAGGATTTCCGTTGATATCCAATATTCCTTTTGAACAGACAGCCTGAATAATATTTTCTCCTGTATACGTAAAAGCATATTCTATAAACTTATTGTATGCGCTTATTCCACCTTCCTTTCTTTTTTCAAGAATCTTACTCAGCTTTCCTGTTGTTGCTTCATAAGTAAAGGTATAGTCACTTAAATAAGATACTCCCGGCGTTGCTCCTGTAGCAATTAATGTTGCATTATAAATCTTCCCATTCCCATCAGGAGTAATATCAAAATCATACTTTAAGCTGCTGGATGCAGAACTTACAAATTTTACTTTTGAAATCTCTTTTTTAATTTTGGGATTGGTCGTTGTATTAATGTAAGTCAGTGTTGCTGTATAATTCGCATTACCGGCATTAAGACTATTATCTTTGAAGACTGCCTGATCTAAAACATCAGCAGTTGTGAAATATTCTTCCTGAGAAACATTATTTACAGAAACTTTGGTAAGGACTTTTTGTGGAGGAGGCCCACCATCAGGATTGGGAACCGATTCAATAGGATCTGCGGTGGTATTGCATGAAGCCAGCAATCCAAGAAAAGCAATACCGGCAAACATTTTAAGAAAATAGTTTTTTACCATAAAGAATTTTTTTAGCTTGCTCAAATATAATTCAATTTTCGATAATAGAGCTTAATTTATACCTACAAATTCACAACAAACAGACTTAATAAACAAAAAAATCTAAAAACATAACGTTTTTAGATTTATAATTATTGCTTTATTATGAAATTAATACGGCTGCAATACTGATGTGGTAAGAACAGACTGTGACATATCACCATTAAGGAATGTAGTATCAACAGCTCTTCCTATCCCAAGTGTAGTACTATTTAAGGTCCTGTTGATACAGGCTACTTTCACTGAATATTTGTTTTTTGGAGTAATATTCTCAAGGGTTGCATTAAGGTTAAAAATCTTATAAGCTCCGCTATCCCCCAGCAATACATCTGTTCTCACGGCTTTAAGTTTATTATCAACAAAAACACCACAAGCAAAACTGGCAGATGCGGCACCATTATTTACCTTTTGAGCAGTAGTTTGGAAAGAAAAAGTCACCTTATTTGTTGCATTTGTAACCGAAAATGTATCAACGGCTTGCGGCAATACTGTCCAGTTACCCGTCAGGTCATCATTTTCGTTGTATGGTACAGGATTACCACTTGAAGCAAATGAAACTCCTGTTTGATCGGCAACTGTATTAATAGAGAACAAAGACATACTTCCTTGTCCGTCAGCAATTTTAATACTTTTCCAATCGTTTGCCGGCATTGCAGAGTTATTATGGAAAATATCTCCGGCATTTCCTGCAGATCCTCTCAATAAGTCAGTACCTGCTGTTCTGATCTCTTTTCTTACGTTTAAATCTCCGTTTACATCCAATGTATTAACAGGATTAGGTGTATTAATCCCCACTTGCGCGTTCATTAATCCGATAATCAATAAAAATTGGGCAAAAAATATTTTTTTCATAATTGGTTTTTAATTTATGATCGGGTTAAATACTTGTGGAACCTCATATACATCTACTTTTAAAGACGACTGGGCAACAAAGTCATTAATATTGGTACTTGTATTCTTTCCGATAGCTAATTTTTTACTGGTATCCCCGTATGAAGCAAGTCTCGAGCATGCTACGCTTACGGTATGGTTTCCTTTGGAAAGATTTTGTACAATCCCGATTTGATTGTGCGTCAAGAAAGGATATTGGGAATTAATTGCCCTTAAATTCCTCTGTCTCATATTGATCAGCTTGTTATCTACAAAAATACCACAAGCATAATCTATTGAAGTATCCGGATTTCCATTAGCTCCGAAATTTGCCTGTACTACAGTTTCAAACTGGAAATAAGCTTTACTCTCAGTACTGAACACACTAATCGTCTGTGACAAACCATCGATTTTTTTGAATCCTTTAAGACTGGTGATATCAGCTCCCTTAGTGAAAGTTGCCGCTTTAGAAGTCGTCATATTCGGTTGTTCCGAAGTCACGAATTCTACTCCTGCCTTGTCTGAGAAGGAATTGTTGAATATCAGATAAAATTTATTGGGTTCATATTCAGGAATACGAAGTGTTTTCCAGATAGGAGCATATCCTACACCCTGAGAGACCAGAAGCTGGTCATTATTTCCTTGAGAAAGGCTGTTATCTGTAGCATCCAGTACAGCAATCTTATCTCTCATGTTCATGTCCCCGTTTACATCTAGTTTTGCTTTCGGAGAATCAGTATTAATACCCACTTGTGCCGACAGCATTAATCCTGAAGCAAGAAGTAAGGCCGATAATATATTTTTCATCACTTGATTAGTTGGATTTATAAGTTACATATTCAATAACATCGATCTTCATGGTAGATTCCAATGTAAATGCATTGGCGGCACCATTAGAACTTTGAACATCACGTCCTATGGAAAACTGCGAATTTGAATTTGAGGTAGTAATTTTTCTACATGCAATTTCAAGTTTTTGTATTCCGACCGGAACATTAAGTTCTGTATAATTGAGTGTAAAAATATAATCCATGAGACCTTCCTTTTCAGAATTGTTATTGGAAGCGACTCTGTCCGGACGTACGGCTACCAGCTTCCCGTTTCTGAAAACTCCACATGCAAATCTTACATTTTCTGAAGTAGTAGATACCGGTGCTTTCATTTCAATTCCGGTCTGGAACTGATAAGTAAGCCTGTTTTTTCCGTTTTTAATAGTGAAATTATTTTCAAGACCAGCAATTTTCACCCACTTACCTTTGGCGCCATCCGTAATATCATCTCCAACACTGTTTTTGTAGACATTATCACCTGCAACACCGTTAGAAAGTGTTATAATACCAGTCTGATCCGATGACAAATACGAATTGATCAATTTGTATTGCCCCTCTTCCATAAAGGAAACATTCAATGATTTCCAAACAGGAGATTTGCCTTCTCCCTGGGAAACTAAAACCTGACCGTTCAAACCGGCATTTCCAGCCTGAGTTGAGGTCCCGCCTACTCTAAGTTCTTTTCTTAAAGTCGTCTTTCCATTTACATCGAGAGTTGATTTTGGTTTTGGAGTCCCGATGCCCACTTGTGCGTTGGCAAAGAACGAAAGAAATCCAGCCGTGCAGTATATAATTTTTTTCATAATAAGGACTGCAAATGTACAAATTCAAAATCGAAAAAATTCCAGTTATTTATTCTAAACCCATAGAAATAAACGTATTACGACATAGAATTAATCACACAAAAAAGTAGAATTATTACTACATAACTCTACTTTTCATCTCGATTTGAAATAACAAGACACTTCAAACCCTTTCTGTACAGGCGATTGCCTATTATTTTTAATCATTAAAAGGTGATTTTAAGGGTGTTAAAAGCCTATTAATTCTCTTTGTAATGAATATTTTTCAGGTGAAAAATGACAACAATCACAAAAAAACATATAAAAACTTAAGTTTTTATATGTTTTTTGAATTTTACGAAAAAATTTAAAGGATATTAAAATGATATTTTAATCGTGGGCAATTATGGCCTTTAATAATGCATTGACCTCATCTACATTCTTCACCTTTTCCTTTCTCATCATCAATTGATTGTTCTAATTTTATTAAATTAAAAACCAAAAATAATGACAGGACTTAATATATTTGTATCAGTATAAAATTAAAATGGAAAAACTAATTATAAAAAATTTTGGCCCTATAGCTGACATTGAAATTGAACTAAATAAATATGTTATTCTTATTGGTGATACATCAACAGGAAAAAGTGTAATTGCTAAATTATCAGTAATATTTAATGAAGTAGCGTTCAAAGGAATTAAAACTATTAGTAATTTTAAAGAACATTTAAAAAAATTTAACATTTCCTATCTAAAAAAAGAGAGTTATATAAAATATTCTATTGGTGATGATTATATAGAAATAAATGATAATAAAATAAAAAACAATAATTTCAAAGGACTACAACTTAATGAGAAAAAATTGCATAATCTTCAACAGAAGTATAATAATTTACTTAAAGACTCTATAGTTATAAATGATAGTGATTTATCAAAACAAATATCTGATTTAAAATTATCATTCGAAGAATTAAAAGAAACTTTTATAGATCTACAAAGTCTTGTGCATTATAATCTTCCTCTCTATATACCTACAGAAAGAATAACATTTTCAATGGCTGGGAATTCATTAGCTGGGCTCTGGGCTAATAATATAAATATATCTCAAAGCTATAAAGATTTCGCAGCTATTTATGACAAAGCTAAAGAAGCAATAAAATCTCTTAAATATGATAGTCTAAGTTTTGACTACCATTATAATGATGAAAATGAACATATTGTTCATAATAATAAAAAAATTGATTTGAATCAAGCTTCAAGTGGAATCCAATCGGTCTTACCTTTATTATTAGTATTAAATTACATTTTAATTCAATCTAATAAAGAAACTTTCATTAAATGCATTGTAATTGAAGAACCAGAAATAAGTTTATTTCCCGTAAGACAAAAGGAATTAATTGAATATATTGTTAACCTTTTCAATAAAAGCAAAGCTAGAATAGTAATTCCTACACATAGCCCATATATATTATCCGCATTTAATAATTTAATCCTAGCCAAAAATGCATATAATGAAAACACAAAAAGAAAAGAAGAAATCAATAAAATTATTAATGAGGGACTATGGATCGATTATAAACAAATATCTGTTTATGAAATAAAGGATGGAAAATCAATCACATTAAATGACGATGAACTTAAAAACATAAACATAAGTGCTATTGATAGCGCTTCAGATATACTATCAGAACAAGCCGACCAATTAATTGATATTAGATATGAAGGATAAAATTAAGAGATTTAAGGGCACATATTCTTCATGTAGCGAATTTAGTCGAACAGCAATCGAAAAAGGAAAAAAATATCAAATAGAGTGTACAGAAGTTTACTTAAAAGCAAGAATTGATGACTGCATAATCACATCTAAGTCAATAGAAAAATGTGACTTTTTATTTATTAGAGATTCCGAATGTAAAGAATCAAAAACTGAATTTTATTTTGTTGAGCTTAAAGGAAGTGATATTGAAAAAGCATTTAATCAAATTATAGAAACAATAAAACATTTAACTGATCAACTTTTGTTAAAGAAAGATCTCATTTTCGGATTTATTGTTTCTTCTAAAGTTCCAAGTGGAGGAAATGATGTCACAAAACTTAAACAATTATTTGCAAAAAAATATGGTAAAAAACTTGAAATCAAAAACAAGGTGTTAATATATAAACCAACACCTTAAATAACTCAAATCATTGACTTTAATAACGCATTGACCTCATCTACATTCTTCACCTTTTCCTTTCTCATCATCAATTGATTACCTTCTTTACCCGATTTCTCTTTAAGCTGAGCTTCGGCAGGATTCTTCGTTAAATAATGAATGATGTGCCTGAATCTGTCCGTCTGATAAAACTTATCCTGCGGATTACTTGGGAAGTAGCCTAAAAAGACTCCGTTTTTCATCACAATCTTTTCAAAACCTATATCTGAAGCAAGCCATTTTAATGCAACACTTTTTAAAAGGTTGATCGCTTCTTTCGGCAATGCTCCAAAACGGTCAATCAATTCAAGTTCAAACTGATGAAGGTCTTTTTCATTATCAATCTCTGCAATTTTCTGATACAACAGCAATCTTTCCTCCGTATTGGAGATATATGAATCCGGTAACATCAATTCTAAATCCGTATCGATATTTACATCTTTCACAGATTTAAATAGCTTCTGACGGTCTTCTTCATTGTCAAATAAGTTTTCAAAATCAGCATCATCTTTCAGTTCTTCAAGTGCTTCCTGCATCAATTTCTGATAGGTTTCAAATCCCATTTCATTAATAAAACCACTTTGCTCCGCTCCCAGCAAATCACCGGCTCCACGGATTTCAAGATCTTTCATTGCAATCTGGAAGCCGCTTCCCAAATCTGAAAACTGTTCAATCGCTTCCAGACGCTTTCTCGCATCAGAAGTCATCATATCATAAGGAGGAGTAATCAGATAGCAGAACGCCTTTCTGTTACTTCGTCCAACCCTTCCTCTCATCTGGTGAAGATCTGCCATACCGAATCTTTGGGCATCGTTAATAAAAATGGTATTAGCATTCGGTACATCCACCCCACTTTCTACAATCGTTGTGGAAACAAGGACGTCATATTTTCCTTCCATAAAATCGAGGACATTCTTTTCAAGCTGCCTGCCTTCCATTTGGCCGTGGCCGGTGATAACCCTCGCATCCGGAACCAATCTCTGAATGAGTCCTGCAATATCTTTCAGATTTTCAATTCTGTTGTTAATAAAATAGACTTGTCCGTCTCTCTGAAGTTCATACGAAACCGCATCACGAAGAATTTCTTCATTGAATCCGATAAGTTGTGTATCTACCGGCTGTCTGTTTGGCGGTGGCGTTTTAATTACGGACAAATCTCTTGCAGCCATCAAAGAAAACTGCAAAGTCCTCGGTATAGGTGTCGCAGTAAGCGTTAAAGTATCCACATTATTTTTCAGGGTCTTAAGCTTATCTTTTACCGAAACTCCGAATTTATGTTCTTCATCAATAATCAACAATCCTAAATCTTTAAACTTCACCGAACTGCTCACCAATTGATGGGTACCAATAATAATATCAACTTTCCCGTTTTTCAGATCATCCAGTGTTTCTGACTTTTGCTTAGCAGTCCTGAATCGGTTCACATAAGACACATTAACCGGAAAATCTTTCAATCTCTCTTTGAAACTTCTGTAATGTTGAAATGCCAGGATTGTAGTGGGAACCAGTATCGCAACCTGTTTTCCATCCGTCGCCGCTTTAAATGCGGCTCTGATTGCCACCTCTGTTTTACCGAAACCTACATCTCCACAAACCAATCTATCCATCACCGTATCGGCCTCCATATCTTTCTTCACATCAATGGTTGCCTTTTCCTGATCGGGAGTATCTTCGTAGATAAAGCTCGCTTCCAACTCATTTTGCAAATAAGAATCAGGTGTATAAGCAAATCCTTTTGCTGTTTTTCTTTGAGCATATAATTGAATAAGATCAAAAGCAATCTGTTTCACTTTTGCCTTTGTCTTTTGTTTTAAAGACTTCCAGGTAGGAGATCCTAATTTACTCAGGACAATCTCCTTTCCGTCAGGACCATTAAACTTTGAAATCTTATGCAGTGAGTGGATACTTACATATAACAGATCTCCATTTTTATAAGTCAGTTTAAAGCATTCCTGAATTTTACCATCATTATTTACTTTAACCAAGCCCATAAACTTTCCGATCCCGTGATCAATATGGGCAATATAATCTCCAATCTTTAAAGACATTAAATCTTTCAGAGTGAGTTGCTCCGATTTCGCAAAAGTATTTTTAGCCTTATATCGTTGGTAACGGTCAAAAATCTGATGATCAGTATATACTAATATTTTATGACCATTATCGACAAAACCTTCATGAAGCTCTGACTTAAAGCTTTTAAAAGGAAGCTCATGTTCCAGTTCTTCAAAAATAGATTCAAGTCTTTCTTTTTGTTTTTCGGTGGAAAAAGAAATCCATGTATCAAATCCTGCATTTTGCTTTTCCTCGATATCTTCAATCAGAAGCTCAAAGTTTTTATGGAAAGAAGGCTGTGGAAGCTGCTCCATTTTAATTTCGGTAATTTCCTTTAATCCTTCGATCGCAGCATTTCCAAAATCAACTGTCTTAAACTTTTTAAAATCAAATAAGAATTCCTGATCTGAAATAAAAAGTTCCTGAGGAGTTCTGTGGGCAATGTCTTTATTCAAGGTCTCATATTTTTCAAGAGACTTTTCATAGAAGGATTTGATCTTCTGCATGCCTACCATTCCGTTTCTGGAGATGACATAGCTTTCTTTCGGCAGCAACTGAAGCAAAGACACCCTACTTCCCGTTACAGAAAAATTCATGTTTGAGACCAGTTGGAAGTCTTTTACTTTCTCTACGGAAAGTTGTGTTTCTATATCAAATGTTTTGATACTTTCCACCTCATTTCCAAAGAAAGTAATTCGGTATGGCTTCTCATATGAATAAGAAAATACGTCTACAATTCCTCCTCTTACAGAAAACTCACCGGGTTCCGACACGAAATCCGACTGTTGAAAGTGATAATGATTGAGCAATTCATCTATAAAATCAAAATCTAACTGATCTCCTACTTTAATATGATGAGAAATCGCTTTAAAATCTTCCTTCTTTAATACTTTTTCAGATAAAGCACCCGCATACGCTATGATGACTTTTGGAGATCTTCCAGCATTGATTTTATTTAAAACCTCTGTTCTCAGAACCAGGTTAGCATTTTGTGTTTTTTCAACCTGATAAGGCTCAAGATGTGTTGCCGGAAAGTAAAGAACTTTTTCTTTCCCAAGCAAATCTTCCATCTCCGTATTGGCATATAATGCATCTTCCTTATCATCTACCAGATAAAGAATATTTTTCTTTTGAACCAAAAAAAGCTCAGCCACGAAAATAGAAACTGAAGATCCTGCACTTCCTTTCACAGTAATATGCTGGTTATCTTCTAACTGGTTGAAGATTTCTTTCCCGAATTCTTTTTGCATCAAATCAGGAAGAAACTTTTCGTTAATGGATTTTAATTGCATAAATAGTAATTGGTATAAAACGACAAAAGCGATTTCGGGAGTTTTCCGAAACCGTTTAATGCCTTACAAAGGTACGGATATTTTTTTCTTTGGATAAAAAACAGGAAGAGTTTCAAATTTAAAATGAAACAGTTAACGGTTAAAAAATCTTAATTGTTTACTAATTTATCTAATAACTTGTTAAAAAAATTCTAATATTTTCCCATGGCATAATGTTTGGCTTTTTTCCGCTACCAAACAAAAAAGAAATAGTATTATGAAAAAAGCAATTAGAATCTTAAGCCTTTTTATGCTGATTTTTGCAGCAGCATCTTTCACCTCGTGCAGCAGAGATGACGATCCTACCAACAACGATTTCTTCGCAGGAACTTATAAAGGAAGTGTTTCTTATAACGACGGAGGATCTACCAATACCAGTACCGATAACGGAAGTGTATTTGTAACAAAGATTGCCAGCGGCACAAAGTATAATTTTGCATTTTCAAACGGAATTCCGGATCTTAACGGGGTACAATTTGAGCAAAAAGGAGATCACACTCTGGTTATGATAGGATCAACAGAAACGTCTTATATTAGAATTGACAACAGCCAATTAAAAATCTTATATTTTAAAGATGGTAAAACATGGACAGCCAACTGTACCCGATAGAATCTAAATTAAAATTATATTGTAAAGCCTGTTTTTTCGAAGACAGGCTTCTTTATTATTATGAAATTGCTTTAATTTTTTTTTAAGCTGTACTAAACTTTAGTTAAGTTTCAAAATCCCGTTTTTCTAGCCTGCTTTTTGTATATCTTTATTCAACTAAAACAAACAGTATTCCTTATGAAAAAATTATTATCTGCAATGTCATTAATCTTAGGATTAGGACTTGCAACAGCACAACAGACTGCTCCTGCTACAAGCACAGCCCCTCATCCAGCTCCAAAAACTGTAAAAGCTACTAAGCCTGCAGAAGTAAAAGCTGCAAAACCAATGGAGGTAAAAGCGGCAAAACCTGCAACTTCTAAAGCAGCTCAAC
This sequence comes from Chryseobacterium lactis, assembly GCF_003815875.1. NCBI lineage: Bacteria > Pseudomonadati > Bacteroidota > Flavobacteriia > Flavobacteriales > Weeksellaceae > Chryseobacterium > Chryseobacterium lactis. Next base: position 1,641,307 of record NZ_CP033924.1, on the reverse strand, counting down.
CTGCAGTAAAAATGAAAAAGGATGGTACTCCTGACAAAAGGTATAAAACTAACCAACACTTAAAAAAAGACGGTACTCCTGACAAGAGATACAAAGAAAACAAATAAGTACAACATTAACATATAGTTGTTATTTTCATAATCAAATTTCGAGAGACCGATGAACTACTTCATCGGTTTTTTTTATGCTATTCCTACACTGCCGGCAGCCCAATTTTCTTTAATATTTTTTTAAGCTGTGATAAACTTGCGTTAAGGTTCGAAATATAATTTTTTCGATCCATTTTTTGTATACCTTTAATCAACATTAAAAGATAAATTACACACTATGAAAAAGTTAACAACTGCAATGGCACTAGTATTAGGATTAGGATTTGCAATCGCTCAACAAACTACTCCAGCCGCAAAAGCTCAGGCTACACCTAAAACCACAAAGATGACAAAAGCTCCTGAAGCAAAAGCTGCAGATACCAAAACTGCTAAGCCTGCCAAAGAAAAAAAAGGAATGACTGATAAGAAAGCTGCAATGAAATAGGAATACTGATATTTTTGTTGTTTTCAACATCAAATTCTTTACAACCAATGAACTTGTTTCATTGGTTTTTTTTATGCCAGTCTTTATAAAAATGGTTACAGATTCTCTACTTATTTATAAATTTGAACCATGTTAAACTTCTTCAAGAAAAATGCAGCGCTTATCTGGGCAAAAAAACATGTTCAAAAAGCGGAAGAATTCAAAAAAAATGCGGAGAAAAATCAGGAGGATTTATTATTGTCTCTTGTCAGTACTGCTCAAAAAACACTTTTTGGGCGGGAACACGATTTTGAAAACATCCACTCCGTAAAAGAATTCCAGCAAAGAGTTCCGGTTGCTGATTATGAAGACCTCAAGCCTTATATCGAAAGGGTGAAAAAAGGCCAGGCCAATATTTTATGGACAGATACTCCTGAATATTTCGCCAAAACTTCAGGAACAACTTCCGGCTCTAAATATATTCCGATTTCTAAGGAAGGAATGCCTTTTCAGATTGCCGGGGCACAAAGTGCGCTGTTTCATTATATCAGCAAGAATAACAATGCTGATTTTGTTAATGGAAAAATGATCTTTCTACAGGGAAGCCCTGAACTTGAAGAAGTTTTTGGAATAAAAACAGGGAGGTTATCGGGTATTGTAGCCCACCACATCCCCAATTATCTTCAAAAAAACCGTTTACCAAGCTGGGAAACCAACGTTATGGAAGACTGGGAAGCCAAGGTAGATAAAATCATTGAAGAAACCGAGCATGAAAACATGACTCTGATTTCCGGGATACCGCCATGGCTGATCATGTATTTTGAAAAACTAAGTGAAAGACATGGCAAAAAGATCAAACAATTGTTTCCCAATTTGCAGCTCATTGTTACCGGAGGGGTTAATTACGAACCTTACCGGGATAAGATGGAGGATTTACTGGGAGGCAACGTAGATATCATTCAGACTTTTCCTGCTTCTGAAGGCTTCTTTGCTTTTCAGGATGACTATACTAAAGAAGGGCTTTTATTATTAACCAACCACGGAATTTTCTATGAATTCATTCCCTTAGAAGAGTATGGGAAGCCGGATGCCAGAAGATTAACGCTAAAAGATATTGAACTTAACAAAGACTACGCTCTTATCCTTACTACCAACTCAGGTTTATGGGCATATTCTATTGGTGATGTGGTGAGATTTATTGATAAAGCTCCGTTTAGAGTCCTGGTAAGTGGAAGAACGAAACATTTTACTTCTGCTTTTGGAGAACACGTTATTGCTTTTGAAATTGAAGAGGCCATGAAGGCTACTCTTGAAAAATATCCTGCACAGATTGCAGAGTTTCACCTGGCGCCACAGGTCAATCCGGAGGAAGGACTTCCTTATCATGAATGGCTGATTGAATTTGAAAAAGATCCTGAAGAGTTGGCATTATTCAGAAATGAGCTGGATCAGCAACTCAGAGCCCGAAATACTTATTATGACGACCTTATCTCAGGAAACATTTTGCAAAAACTTCATATTACAAAGCTTAAAAAGAATGCTTTCCATGAATATGCCAAATCGCAAGGCAAATTGGGTGGACAAAACAAAACGCCAAGATTGGCAAATGATAGAAATGTTGCAGATCTGTTAGAAATTTACAAGCTTTAAAGATATTTTTTCAATTCCAAAAACGTATATTCGAAAAAAATTATAAATTTGAAAAACTAAACGAAAATAATGAAAGCATCTGTACTGTTAAAATCGTCTTTATTAACGTCTTTATTTGTCATCACTTCTTGTGCCACCACAAAATACAGCGATGATATTTCAAAGAACAATTACTCTAATCTGGAAGCAGGAAAAATCTATAAAGTAACAATGAGAGATGGTTCTCCTAAACAAAAAATACTTTTTAGAAATATGGTTGGTGACAACCTTGTAGGGACAGCGGGTAAAAAAGACAGTACGGAAGTAATCATCCCTAAATCAAATGTTGCAGCTGTAAAAGACAGCAGAAAAGCAAGAATAGCAACTGGTGCTACTATTATTGGAGCTGCCGGCGTAGCTGCTATCATTATCAGTTCTTCAAGAGCTGACTAAAATAGATTTTATCTTTTAGGATAAATTTAATTTATCTTTTAAAAATTGTCATATGAATAGCCTTAAATAAATTTTTAGGGCTATTTTTGTTCATGATTTCCTTTACCCCGTTAAAAACATTACAAAATGTTGAATTCAGGAATCTTCTGACCGGAAGATTTTTTATCGTTTTAGCTTTCAGAATGCTTGCCACTTTATTAGGATGGTGGGTATATCAATTAACAAAAGATCCTTTTTCTATTGGCCTTATCGGACTTTCGGAGGTAATTCCTGCGGTAAGCTGTGCTTTGTATGCAGGACATGTGATTGATATGAATGAGAAAAAACGGCTGCTGCTGATTTGCAATTACGCTTATATCTTTTTAATCGGATTATTATTAATCCCGGCATTTTTAAATGTTGAAATGCACTTTACAGGTCACCAGATTACTTATTTTATCTATGGTGTCATTTTTTTCACAGGAATTGCGAGAGCTTTTATCGGTCCCATTGTTCCTTCTATGATTCCAAGAATTGTAAAAAAAGAAAACTTACCGAATGCGGTTACGCTGAATCAGGCAACGTTTTTGATCTCTTCCGTGTGCGGACATGCTGCAGGAGGCCTTTTGATCGGATACTTTGGTGTAAAATGGACGCTCATTGTTATTTTATCCCTGATATTCGTTGCCTCATTATTTTTCTGGCAGCTCAATAAGCAATATTCTGAATATAAAAAAGAAACTGTAAATGTCGTTGAAAGCATGAGGGAGGGAATCTCTTACATTTTCAGAACTAAGGAAATTCTGGGAGCACTTTGCTTAGATATGTTTGCCGTACTTTTTGGAGGTGCCGTAGCCCTGATCCCTGTATTTGCCACAGATATTTTAAATTCCGGCGCAGAAGGTTTTGGGTTACTGAATGCAGCTTCTGATATAGGCTCTATGTGTATCATTACCATTTTATCAATTGTTCCTTTGCGTAAAAACCAGGGAAAAATACTTCTGGCTGTGGTTACCGGATTCGGACTGTGCATTATTGGATTCGGACTTTCCAAATTGTACTGGCTGTCTTTCATGTTTCTGGTAATGAGCGGAATGCTTGATGGTATTTCTGTGGTGATCAGAGGAACCATCGTACAGCTAAAGACGCCTGATCATATCCGGGGCCGCGTTTTGAGTGTCAACTCAATATTCATCATGTCCAGTAATGAAATGGGACAATTCGAAAGTGGATTAATGGCTAAATTATTAGGGGTAGTTCGATCTGTTGTCTTCGGAGGAACAATGACTGTCTTGATTGCCTTACTTGTAGGAAGCACCAATCCTAAACTGAGAAAAATGCAGTATTAATTTCGCAAGAATAATAAAAATATCTTCAAGATGAAGAGATAAAAACTCAGAATAGAACACTCTATTCTGGGTTTCTTTTTTTAAGCGAGCATATTTATGACAATCACTAATTTAGGAACAAAATAACAGGATTTTAGCAAAGCTTTTCTGATTTCATTTAAAAAATAAAAAACCAAATCGAAATAGTGAAATATATTATTAAACACCAATAGCTTGTTTTCATTAAATATATCTCAAAATCTTTAATTTAACGTTAATAATTTTTTATATTTGCTATATAAAATATCCCCTTATGAATAAAACTCTCCTAATTTTTACCCTTTTCATAATAAGTTTTGGGGTAAAGGCTCAGTCTTTTACCGATAAAACACTACAACAAAGCGCTTTACAGCTTAATACTTCGAATACAGAAGGTGACTTTGACAAGTTATTTAAGAAATTTACAGAAACTAAAACTTCTGAAAAATGGCAGGCTTATTATTACGCTGCTGCTTCACTATATCTTAAAGCAGACTTTTTATTCAAAAAATCACCAACTTCACCGGTTACTGAGTTGAATGCTACTGCAAGTAAAATTGCATTCGCAGCATCCCACGCTCAACCTGATAATGCAGAAATCAATATCCTTTTAGGACTTATTACCCTTCAAAGCATTCAGGCAGGCATTCATAGATATCCTGAAAAGGGCTTGCAATCTGTTTCGGAATACATTTCAAAGGCTGAAACCACTGCTTCCGGTAATCCAAGACTAGCTATTTTAAAAGCTAAACTAGCTGAAAAGTCCGGCAATAAATCTGAAGCAGAGACCCAATACCAAAAAGCAGCAACAGAATTCACTTCTTCGGATTCCTTACCTGGCTGGGGTAAACAACTTATTCATACGAATTAATTAATACTATACTAAGGATTCAATTTTAAACCAGTCAAAATGAAAAAATATCTACTGATTTTTCTAATTTTCATCACCCAAATGGTTTTTGCGCAGCAGGATTGCATCACTGCCATCCCGATCTGCAGTGACTCTGAGATCTCACTAAAACCAAACGGAACTGGAACAGTAGCAGAAGGAAGTGGTTGCTTAAGCAAAGAAAGTAACTCCATCTGGCTTACATTCAGCATACAAACCGCAGGAACATTAACATTTCTCCTGACACCAACCGGCCCTACCGCTCCTACCATTGATTATGACTTCGCTCTATATGGACCAAATCACAGCTGCGCCAACATTACAGAAACCCCATTAAGATGTTCTTATGCAGGACTATTTTCATCAATCACACCTCCTCTTACGGGTCTTAATATGACCTCTACAGATACTACTGAAGATGGTGGTGGTGACGGTTTTGTAAAATATATCGACGTACTTCCCGGACAAGTATATCATTTACTTTTAAATAACTATTCTGATGAGGTTTCCCCATTTAAATTAACATTTGGAGGAACCGCTACCTTGCTGACACCATTTGATCATAATACTGCACAGATTTACCAGCCAAATCCTTTTATACAGCCTGGCCCAACTCAAAATGGTGAGATTCCTATTTGCGGAAACCCTGTAAATTTTGATTTTTCTACATTATCAAACCTAATCAGAAATAACAACCCTAATTTTGTGATCAAATACTATCATAGTGCCGTAGATGCTATGAATGATTATGACCCTATTACCACACCGATTTCTGTAAATACGACTACCAGTTATAAATATGCCATTACCTATGTAGATCCAAACAGCCCTATCAGCTTCCTGAATCAATGTAGAGAATTTGGAGATATTAAGTTTTTGGATAAATCATTTACCCTGAATCCGGCAACGCTCACCTCATGCAGCAACAACAATTCGGGAACAGCGATGTATGATTTAACAACAGCGACTGTAGGTGCCGATCCAACTCATGTATTAAAGTACTACCCTTCAATGTATGATCTTAATAACGGTATCAATGAGATAACTAATCCTTATCAGTATGTTTCTGCTGAAGGATCTGCTTTTGTAAAAGCGACCAATCAATACGGATGTTTTGCGACAGCAGAAATTACATTAAAGTTCTATGCATTAGTACCAGTAAATGATGCTGCTTTAAGAGCTTGTTTCCTGGAAACCAACCCGTCAACAGGTCTATTTAATCTAAACAATGCAGCAGTAACCAACCAGGCAGGAACAACCACTAAAAGATTCTTCCCTTCTTTACTGGATGCAGTAGACGGAACTAATGAAATATTAAATGCATCCAATTATATTGCTCCAAACGGTGTAGTATATGTGAGAGTATCTGACAACAGAGGATGTTATTCGGTGGCTAAAATTACCTTAACGGTAATGCCTCCTGTAAAATCAGAGGTTTTAAAAGATAAAATCATCTGTATTGAAGATAAAACAACATTGGATGCCGGCCCGGGATTCAAGAGCTATGAATGGAGTACCGGCGCAACGACGCAATCGATCACCAATGTAGGAGTAGGAACATACTGGGTAAAATTGAAAACCGGAGAATGTATCACGACTCAAACAGTTAAAATATATCCATCTGAGCAACCTGTAGTTACGAGTATTGATATTTCAAATAATACATTGACAGTTAATGTCATAGGTGGAACTCCTGACTACCAGTATTCAATGGACAATATTAACTGGCAGACCTCCAACGTATTCGGTAATCTTGCAAGAGGTAGCTATAAATTATATGTAAAAGATTCATATGATTGCGACCCTATTGAAATTTCAGTATTGGTTCCAAATCTGATTAATCTGATCACTCCCAACGGAGATGGTGTAAATGATGTGATCGATTATTCTGCGATTGCAGACAAACAAAACCTGGTTTTAACTATCTTTGACAGATATGGTGCTAAAATCCACCAGGCAGATAAATCCAACGGATATAAATGGGACGGAACAATTGCCGGTAAAAAAATACCTACTGGTACTTACTGGTATTCCTTAACCTGGAATGAGAATGATAAAAAGAATACTCCTTTCAAATTCTCCGGATGGGTGATTGTAAAAAACAGAGAGTAATTTTATAATAATTAAAAGCCGCTCTTGGCGGCTTTTACTCTTCACAAAATGATAAAAAATTATTTCGCAAAATTTGTTTCACAAAAATCATTTTAACAATGAAAAAAATACTACTCTTTTTAATTTTATTTATAACACAGGCTGTTTATTCACAATCTGACTGTGTTTCAGCAATTCCAATTTGTGGTAACTCTGACATTTCCTATAACCCGCCTGATCATGGCCTTATTCAGGAAATCCTAAAACAACACGGAGGATGTTTAAATTCCAATGAAAACTTATCAGTATGGTACACCTTTACTGCAGCAACTTCAGGAACTCTTGCATTCACCATCAAACCAAATCAACAGACTGATGATTATGATTTTGCGGTATACGGGCCTACCTCAACAGGATGTGCCGGTTTAATGGAGGATCCTATTCAATATATTTTCAAACAACCTATCAGATGTAACTTCTCTGGGACATCCGGCGATACTGGACTGGACTTAACCATGCCGCCACCGGCAGTATTCCCGGTTAACCCTCCTGGCAACACGGCTGATATGAATGTTGGCTCAACCAAATGGAGTCCTTATATGAATGTTTTGGCAGGTGAAACTTATTATCTGATCATTGACAACTACCGTAGTACAGCGAAAGGTTTTTCTATGATATGGTCAGGTACGGCAAGTTTAAGTTCCGCATTTAACGATCCGGTTCTTTCCCCTAATCCATTTATTACCCCTGGGATTCCAGCTGCAGATGCCAATGATCCAAGTCAGGTGATGGTTTGTGGATTACCTACACAATTTAATTTCTCAACGCTTAGCGCGGGGATTATTAATGGAAACGATGTTAACTTCAACGTATCTTATCACACCAATACCAACGATGCACTTACAGGAAACAACCCGCTTACCATCGCAACAGTAAATGGAACAACAACCTATTATTACAGAGTGGTATATAAGGATCCGAATAATCCGGACAATCCGATCAACGGATGTTTCATAACCGGAAAATTCAAATTTGTAGATGCCAGCATTACTGCCAATACAGCAACCCTATATTCCTGTAATAATAATGGAGCCGGTAAAGCAAAATATGATTTAACAACAGCAAATGTATTTGGTGGTGCCGGAGCAACTATTAAATACTACCCTACTGTAGCCGATATGAATGCAGACACTAACGAGATTACTGATCCTGTTAATTATCTTTCTCCGGAAGCTACGGTATATGTAAAAGTTATTTCAAATTTTGGATGTACAGCGACAACGACCATCAGATTATTATTCTTCGCAACAGTAAATATCAACGATACAACTATTGAAAACTGTTATATTGACAATGATATCACCCGTTCTACATTTGATCTTACCAAAGCAACAATCGGTTTGCCTAACCCAATTCCAGCCAATACCGTAATCAAGTATTACAAAACGTTGGATGATGCTAAAAATCAAACAAACCCGATTTTAAATCCGTCAGCTTATATTTCAGAAAGTACAATCGTTTACGTAAGAGTTGAAAATGACCAACATTGCTACTCGATTGCTAAAATCACGCTGAAAGTTTTACCTCCGGTAAAGTCAGCGGTTTTAAAAGACAAAACCATTTGCGCAGAAAATAAGACAACATTAGATGCAGGTCCTGGATTTGTAAGCTACGAATGGAGCACAGGAGAAACTACTCAATCTATCAGCAACGTTGGCGTAGGTGCTTATTGGGTAAAACTTCAGACAGGAAAATGCTTTACTCTTCAGGAAGTACATGTACGTGCAAGCCTTCAACCGGTTATTACCAATATTGAAATTACCAATAATAATATCACGGTAACAGCTACAGGAGGAGTACCTCCTTATAAATATTCTGTAGATGGTGTTACATGGCAGGATTCGAATTCTTTCTCAGGATTACCTAGAGGAGAGAATACAATTTATGTAAAGGACACCTACAATTGTACCCCTATCCAGATTACAGTTACAGTTCCTAACCTGATCAATGCTATCACACCAAACGGAGATAATATCAACGACTACATCGATTATTCAGCATTAGCTTATAAGAAAAATCTTGTATTCACCGTGTATGACAGATATGGAAACAAGCTCTATGAAGCTAACAGAACAAGAAACTTCACATGGGACGGTACAGCTTTCGGTAAGAAGATCCTGACAGGAACTTACTGGTATACCATTTCATGGAACGAAAATGATAAAAACAGTACTGAAACCAAATATTCAGGATGGGTATTGGTAAAAAACAAGGAATAACTTTTTATCTTATTATATCTAAAAAAATCACCTCTATCTGAGGTGATTTTTTTATCAACATACCCAATCGCCTATTGACAGCATTTTTGGAAAGACTGCTCATAATTTGTTGAATACTATTTTTTAAATATTTTTTAAATAAACTATCTTTGCATCATGGCGCAGAAAGAAACATTATCATCCCTTACACACGGAAACTTTGCAAAAGAATTGTCTATTGCGGATGGAAAAATGCCTCCCAATGCAGTGGATTTTGAAAGACTTGTTATCGGAACTTTTTTGATTGACAAAAAAGGTCTTGACCACTCTATTGACCTCCTGACCTCGGAAGTATTTTATGATCCCAGACATCAGATTATTTTTTCCAGTATCTTAAAGCTTTATGAAGGCAACCATCCTGTAGATTTAATGACGATTATCCAGGAGTTAAAAAAAGAAGATAAACTTAGTCAGGCCGGAGGCGACCATTATATTATCGACCTTACAATGGGAGTAAGTTCATCTGCCCACATTGAATATCATGTCCGTGTTATTCTGGAAAAATATATTTTAAGAAGTCTTATTAATGTTTCTGCCAATGTAATTGACTCTTCCTATAAAGAGTCTACTGATGTTTTTGAATTATTGGATAAAGCGGAACAGTCATTTTTCGAAATTACGAACGGAACCATCAAAAAGGGTTTTGACACGGCAAACTCATTGGTAAAGCAGGCTATTGATACCATTAAATCTTTAAAAGACAAGCAAGGACTTTCCGGAGTACCTTCAGGATTTAGAGATATAGACAAGGAAACCGGTGGATGGCAGAATTCTGACCTTATCATCATTGCGGCTCGTCCCGCGATGGGGAAAACAGCATTTCTTTTGTCAATGGCAAGAAATATCGCCGTAGGACACAAAATCCCAATGGCACTTTTCTCTCTCGAGATGGCATCTGTACAGCTTATCACAAGGATGATTGCTTCAGAAACAAAAATTTCTTCTGAAAAACTACGAAAAGGAACACTTGACGACGAAGAATGGCAAAGGCTGTTCTCTAATGTTTCCGAATTGGAAAACGCTCCTTTATATATTGATGAAACACCATCACTTTCCATATTCGACTTCCGTGCAAAATGCCGAAGATTGGTTATGCAGCATGGAGTAAGGCTTATCATGGTCGATTACCTTCAGCTGATGACAGCCGGAAGCGGAGGAAAAGGAGTTGGAAACCGTGAACAGGAGATTTCCATGATTTCACGTTCATTAAAGGCAATTGCAAAAGAATTGAATGTTCCGGTGATTGCACTTTCCCAGCTTTCAAGAAGTGTGGAAACCCGTCCTGGAAAAAGACCTCAGCTTTCAGATCTTAGGGAATCCGGAGCGATTGAGCAGGATGCGGATATTGTATCTTTCATTTTCAGACCTGAATACTACAAAATTACAGTGTGGGATAATGATGATGAAGGACAGGAAACAACTACTGAAAATCAGGCAGAATTGATTATTGCAAAACACAGAAATGGCGCCACGGCGGACGTCAGACTATCTTTCCTGAAACATTTTGCAAAATTTGGAGATATTGAAGCTGCATTTGATGGTGGTGCCAGTGGTGGATACCCATCTAACTTCGGCGAACCTAGTGGCTTTGATAAAATTAAAACAACAATTCAACCAGGGGCAGCATTTGATCTGCCGGATAGTTCAAAACTTTCAGGATCATCGATGAACGATTTTGATGACGATGACGACTTCCCTTTTTAAACATAACATGTAAAGAGGGTTAAAAAAATAAATAATTCAATTTTTATAAAGCAGATTTGAGAATCGAAATCTATACCGATGGAGCATGCAGCGGAAACCCCGGAAAAGGCGGATATGGCATCCTCATGCGCGTACCTGAAAAAAACTATCAGAAAACATTTTCCAAAGGCTTCCGAAAAACCACCAACAACAGGATGGAACTTCTAGCCGTCATTACGGCGTTGGAAAAACTGAAGTCTACAGAAAATGATATTCATGTTTATACAGACAGTAAATATGTAGCAGATGCCGTTAATCAAAACTGGATTTCAGGCTGGATTAAAAGAAGCTGGAAAAATGTAAAAAATCCTGATCTGTGGAAGAGATTTATTGAGCTTTATAATACGCATACACCCAAAATGCATTGGGTAAAAGGGCATGCCGGCCATTTCGAAAATGAACTTTGCGATAAACTGGCAGTGGCTGCAGCCAACTCTCCCGATTTGGAAATTGACAGCTATTTTGAGGGACTCGATAGCAATTCCTTATTTTGAATCAATTAAGACAAACCTTCAATTGAACGAATAACTTTCACTATTTCATCTTAAGAAATATTATTTTTTGAATAAAAACACATTTTTTTAACAAAATTAACATTAAGTACACATTTATTTAAGAGGATTTAATATCTTTACATATTAATCTAAATCCCATTTAAATGAATAAAAAACTACTGGTTAATTTTATTATAGTTATACTTTTTATATCGGGAAACTTATCACTAGCTCAAACCTATCAGCTTAGCGGAAATCCCGTCAATACAACTGGATGGACGTTAGTCCCAACAGCAGCGATAAATACTGATTTTATTCAACTCACTGCTGACACTAACGACCAGTCCGGATCCATCCGGCTGAACGATCCAATCAACTTGAAATATTGTGATAAATGGAGAGTAGAATTTGATTTTAGAATGGATTCTAACCAAAATTACAATGGAGACGGAATTGCATTCTGGTATCTGGCAAACCCACCTATTGCAAGTGTATTAGGTTCCGGAATCGGAGTTTCTCAAAATGCTGTTGGTTTCATTGTTGGATTCGACTCTTACAACAATACCACCTCAACAACAATGAGTAAAGTCCATGTTGCCTATGGACAGGTTCAAAATACAACCGACACCAATAATGTAGAATTCTTTAATGTTCCGGGGAGTTCATTTCATTCACCTGATCTGAATAGCACACAACCCTTCCAAGGAACAACCTTTAAGCACGTTGAAGTGACAGCACAGGTAGATCCGGCCGCTCCCACGAACTGGATCGTAAAGATCACTATGGATGGCAATGTCATTTGTAATCAGTCTTTCGCTCCTTCAGGCACGGCAGCTGCAATGACTGTTGGATATTTCGGATTTTCATCTTCTACGGGCGGTGCAAGATCTAGACATTCAATTAAAAACGTAAAAATTTATACGGATAAGGTTTCCATTTTACAAAATTCAGTGACTCAATCCTTCTGCCCTAATCCAAGTACCGGATATGGCAGTGTAAATCTTACCAGTTTTAATTCTCAATTCGTCAATAACCCTTCCAATTATACCTTTACTTATTATCCATTTGGAAGTTCTACTCCTATTGCTAACCCGACCAATTATCAATTCAATGCCAATACGACAGTGACTGTCGTTATCAAAGATAATGCAGGAATATTGTGTGATAACCCGGATGGAAAAATTCTGTTGACCATTGCGCCTTTTAAAGCAGAAGATAAAACAATTCTTGCCTGCAATAACAATAAAGCCGGAACAGCCACCTTCAACCTGAATAGCGCAGCCGTAACCGATGTTCCCGGTGTTGTTAAAAAATATTATAAGACATTAAGCGATCTGACTGCAGATACTAATGAGATCATGTATCCTGATAATTATTTATCTGCTCCGGGAGTGGTCTATGTGAAAGTAACAACGCCACAAGGATGTACAGGGACTGCTAAAATAACACTGGCTTTCTATCCTGAAACCCCTGTAAAAGAAGCTACTCTCCGATCTTGTTTTATTGAAAATAATATAACCAACGCTATTTTTAATTTAACCTCAGCGGATGTTACTTCATTAACAACCGGTGCAAGTAAAAAATATTACACTTCAGTAAGTGATGCACTAAGCGGAACTAATGAAATTATGAATTCCCTTCAGTACATGTCGACAACCACTGCCGTTTATGTAAAAGTAACTGACTCCAATGGATGTTTTGCTATTGCTAAAATAAATCTTATCGTTCTACCACCGGTAAAATCGGCGATACTGAAAGATAAAACGGTTTGTATCGGTGAGAAAACAGATTTGGATGCAGGACCAGGCTTCAACGGATATGAGTGGAGCACAGGAGAAACAACTCCTTCTATCAAAGATGTAGGCGTAGGTCTTTATTGGGTTAAACTTAAAACCGGAAACTGTATCACCACTCAGATTGTAAAAGTATTGGCAGCTCCTAATCCTGTCATTTCAAGCATTGATATTAATCACAATACCATTACCGTTAACGTATCGGGAGGCACACCTCCGTATCAATATTCAATAGATGGCGGTACCTGGCAGACATCGAATATATTTACAGGTCTGGCACGAGGTGAAGTAAGAGTTTTTGTAAAAGATTTCTACAATTGTCCTCCTGTTGAAGTTCAGATTACAGTCCCAAATCTTGTGAACGCAATCACGCCTAATGGCGACAACATCAATGATTTTATCGACTATTCTGCCTTAGCTTACAAAAAGAACCTGATCTTCATTGTATATGACAGATACGGGAACAAGCTTTACGAAGCAGGCAAAGTAAGAAACTTCACATGGGATGGAATGGCATCCGGGAAAAGAGTTCCTACAGGCACATACTGGTACACTATTTCATGGAATGAAAATAATAAAAACAATACCGAAACGAAATATTCCGGTTGGGTATTGGTAAAAAACAGAGAATAAATTTTAACTCCAAAGCTGCCTCTCATTGGGGGTAGCTTTGGTGTTGTAAATCTATTTTAATTCAAAACAAAAATTATAAAATGCTATTTCCATTATAAAGCAACTAACAATACCATAATCCATCCACTATGAAAAAACATATACTCATTTGTTTATTAGCCTTTCTATTTGGATTACCTCCAAAATTATTTTCACAAACCTATCAACTCTCCGGAAACCCTGTTAATACAACAGGCTGGAACCTGGTTTCAGATGCTGTTGTAAGTACGGATTTCATAAGACTTACTACCGATCAGACCAGCAGGTTCGGAGCTATTACTCTTGCCGATCCTATTACATTAAGTTATTGTGATAAATGGAAAGTAGAGTTTGATTTCAGAATAGATGGCAACGGAACTGCCCAGTTTGGCAGAGGTGACGGATTTACCTTCTGGTATCTGGCTAATCCGCCTACAGGTTTTGTATCAGGTGGAGGACTAGGAATTCCGGCCAATGCATCAGGCTTAATGGTAGGCTTCGATATTTTCAACAATACTACAGAAGGCCAGATGAGCAAGGTGCACCTTTTATATGGGACCAATAACACTGCCGGAAATAATATAGAATTTAACAATACTCCTGGAAGCACGTTTCACTCTCCTGACCTGATCGGCACTATCCCATTTGTAGGGAATACTTACAAGCATGTTGAAGTAAACGGAGAAACCGATCTTTCCAACCCTACAAACTGGATTATTAAAATAAAAATTGACGGCGTTCTCATTGCCGATCAATCCTTTGCTCCTTCGGGAGGTGCGGTTGGAATGAGCCAGGGCTATTTTGGTTTCTCTGCGGCAACAGGAGGCGCAAGTGCAAGGCATTCAATTCAGAATGTAAAAGTATTTGTAGATAAAGTTCCCATTTTAAGTAACACCATCACTCCTTTTGTATGCACCAATCCAGCAACAGGCAATGGAGTTGTGGATTTAACTTCTTACAACTCTCAATTTGTTAATAATCCCGGAAATTATATTTTCACTTATTATCTCCTGGGAAGCTCCACTCCTATTGCCAACCCTACAAGTTTTCAATATTCAGGAAACACCACCATTAAAGTTATCGTAAAAGATCCTACTTCAACACTTTGCGACAACGGAGACGGAGTTATCCAACTGAATCCGACTCCATTTTCTGCTACTGATGCGACGCTTACCGGATGTAATAACAATAATGCCGGCACAGCAACATTTGATCTCACTACCGCTGCTGTCACCACATTAACGGGAACCACCAAAGAATTCTATCCTACTCTATATGATCTGAATAATGGAATTAACCAGATTACAAACCCTTCTGCTTACGCATCTGCTGCCGCTACCATATATGTAAGGGTGACTACAGCACAAGGATGTGTGAGCACCTCTAAAATCACACTTAACATCCACCCTGTAGTAGTGGTAACCGATACGGAATTAAAATCCTGCCCTATTGAAGGCAACCCATCCATGGCATCTTTCAATCTTACAGGAGCAGTTGTTTCACAAGGGGGATTGACAAAAAAATATTATCCTTCTTTAACGGATGCTATTAATGAAACCAATGAAATTAGTGCTACGGCCGCTGCGGCCTATGTCGCTCCTACCGGTGTAGCCTACATAAAAGTATTTAATTCAAACGGATGTTATTCTATTGCTAAAGTGGCGCTAACGGTATTGGCACCTGTTTTTTCCAGAGTTTTAAAAGATAAAATCATTTGTATGGAAAGCAAAACAACGCTGGATGCCGGCCCTGGTTTTAAAAGTTATGAATGGAGTACAGGAGCAACAACACAAGCCATCAACAATGTGGGAGTTGGCACCTACTGGGTGAAATTAAAGACCGGTGATTGTATCGCTCTGCAAACAGTGAAAATATTACCATCGGAAAATCCTGTAGTAACAAACGTTGATGTTTCCGGAAATACCGTAACCATATTTGCAAACGGAGGAATGCCTCCTTACCAGTATTCAATGGATAATATCGTTTGGCAAGATTCCAATGTATTCCCAAATGTTCCGAGAGGTGAATCTAAGGTATATGTAAAAGACAGCTATAATTGTACTCCGATTGAGATCAACATTACCGTCCCTAATATCATCAATGTTATTACTCCGAATGATGACGGGATTAATGATGTGATTGATTACTCTGCTTTAGCCAATAAAAGAGATCTTGAAATCAACATTTATGACCGCTACGGAGTTCAGCTTTTCAGAGCAGACAGAACAAACGGATACAAGTGGAACGGAACCGCCAACGGAAGAAGAGTTCCTACCGGCAGCTACTGGTATTCTGTCACATGGAATGAAAATAACAAAACAAACACTCCAATAAAGTTCTCCGGTTGGATCCTTGTTAAAAACAGAGAATAATCTTATTTCATTTATCATTATAGAATCACTCCGCCAGCCGGAGTGATTTTTTGTTTGAATTAAAAGGATATATTTCATTTTAAAGACTCTTTATTCATATTCAATTCTTAAATTTGCCTTATGAATTATTTGGAAGCTTTAAGCAGAAGATATTCTGTGAAAAAATTTAATAATCAAATCATTCCTCAGGAGACTTTACACAACATTCTTGAGTCAGGAAAGCTGTCTGCCAGTTCCCTTGGATTACAGCCTTATAAAATTGTCGTTGTTGAGAGTGAGGAAATGAGGCAGAAGTTGATTCCGGCTTTTTATAATCCATCACAAATTTCCACTTGTTCTCATCTTATTGTTATTATTTCAAAGAAGACAATTGAAGAGAATTATATCCGGGGATATTTCAGCCATATTTCGGAAGTGAGAGAAACTCCTTTAGAGAATCTTGATCCGTTTAAAAACAGTATCAGCCAGCATATCAATCAGAAAACACAGGATGAGATCTTCAACTGGGCAGAAAAACAGTCTTATATTGTATTGGCAAATCTTATGTATGCCGCTGCAATTGAAAATATTGACTCTTGCCCTATGGAAGGCTTCCGACAGGATTTAATTGAAGAAATTCTAAATATAAATCCGGAAACAGAAAAAGTAACCGTTACCCTCGCTTTAGGCTACCGTTCTGCAGAAGATGATTTCCAGCACATGAAAAAAGTAAGAAAACCAAACGAAAAATTGTTTAAATTTATTTAATATTTAAACGATTGTACCTAAAGTAAGCATATGATAAAAGCGGATGTATTAGTAATCGGTTCCGGCATTTCCGGACTTTCCTATGCCATTAAAGTTTCTGAACAGCTCCCAGATGCCAAAATCATCATTGTAACCAAATCTGATGAAGACGAAAGCAATACCAAGTATGCACAAGGTGGTCTCGCGGTAGTTACAGATTTTCAAAATGATAATTTTGAAAAACATATTGAAGACACCATGCGTGCCGGTGATGGCGAGAACAAACGTGATGTGGTAGAAATGGTTGTAAAAGAGGCTCCATCAAGATTCAATGAAATTGTAGAATGGGGCGCTCAGTTTGATATGAAAAACGGGAAGTTCGCCTTGGGGAGAGAAGGAGGCCACACTGAAAACAGAATCGTCCACCATAAAGATATCACCGGTTTTGAGATTGAAAGAGCTTTACTGGAAACCGCTAAAAACAGTCCCAATATTGAGATCCTGGATCATCATTATGTGATTGATATTATTACCCAGCACCATATTCCGGGAAAAGAACTTAATGAAGGAGCTATCAATTGCTATGGAGCTTATATTCTGGATGAAAAATCCAAAACGATTAAGAAAATCACTTCCAAAATAACATTGGCTGCTACAGGAGGAGCCGGCCATGTCTATAAAAATACGACTAACCCGACCATTGCCACCGGAGACGGAATCGCTTTTGTAGCAAGAGCAAAGGGAAAGGTTTCCAACATGCAGTATTACCAATTCCACCCTACCGCTTTATATAATAAGATTGACGGCATGCTGTTCCTTATTTCCGAAGCAGTAAGAGGAGACGGGGCAAAACTGAGAACTAAGAGAGGCGAAAAATTCATGCAGAAATACGATGAGCGTGAAGAACTGGCTTCAAGAGATATCGTTGCCAGAGCCATTGACAATGAAATGAAAATTTCCGGAGATGAATATGTGGGATTGGATTGCCGTGAAATGAATCAGGATAAGTTTCTGGAACACTTCCCCAATATTTATAAAAAATGTAAAGACGAGGGAATTGATCCATTTACTCAATTGATCCCTGTTGTTCCTGCCTGCCATTATTTAATGGGGGGTATTGAGGTAGACAGAGACGGACAATCTTCTATCAGGAATCTATTTGCTGTGGGAGAATGTACCAATTCAGGATTACACGGCGCTAACCGACTGGCTTCGAATTCTTTGCTTGAAGGATTGGTTTTCGGACACAATGCAGCCATGAAAACGGTAGCCTTATTAAATGAAAATAATTTCAATTTTGATGACCTGAAAGCGGTTCCGGAATGGAATGAGGAAGGAATGAAAATCATGGATGAAATGGTAATCGTCAGCTATCTTAGAAAACAACTTCAGGAAATGATGAGTGATCTGGTAGGTATCGTAAGAAGCAATAAACGTTTGGCGATGGCACTGCAAAAACACCAGGAAATTGCTGCAGCTGTTGATGAAATCTACCACTATTCCATTTTATCACCTCAATTATCAGAATTAAGAAACCTGACCACCGTCGCACACCTTATCATTACCCAATCTATGGAGATGACGGAGAATAAGGGCGCATTTTATAATAAAGACCTAGCCTAAAAGCATATACAATGAAAAGACCAGCATACGTAACCGATAAAGCATTAAAAACTTTTATAAATAATGCCTTAGAAGAAGATATCCAGGATGGGGACCACTCTACCCTTTCCACTATTCCAAAGGATTTGGAACAAAGTGCTAAGCTTTTAGTAAAACAGAACTGTATTCTGGCCGGAGTAGAATTGGCAGAAATTATCTTCAAAGCATTTGATAAAAACTTAAAAGTTGAAACTTTTCTTAAAGATGGTGACGCAGCAAAAGTTGGTGACATCGCATTTATCGTAACAGGTAGTGCAAGATCCATTCTTTCTACGGAAAGGCTTCTTTTGAACTGCATGCAAAGAATGAGTGGAATTGCCACATTGACGCATGACTGGGATTCAAGGCTGGTAGGGACAAAAACAAAATTACTGGATACCAGAAAAACAACTCCTAACTTCAGAATTTGTGAAAAATGGGCTGTTGCCATAGGCGGTGGAACCAATCATAGATATGGTCTGTATGATATGATTATGTTGAAAGATAATCATATTGACTACAACGGAAGCATTACCAATGCAGTGAAGATGGCCAAAGATTATATTAAAAAGAATAAGAAAAAGCTGAAAATAGAGGTCGAAACCAGAAACCTTGAAGAGGTACAGGAAGCGATCAAAACAAAAGTTGACAGAATCATGCTTGATAACATGGATGTCAAAACAATGAAGCAGGCGGTAAAAATGATTAACGGTTCATGCGAGTCTGAAGCTTCAGGTGGAATTACCCGCGATATGCTTAAAGAAATTGCTTCCACCGGTGTCACGTATATCTCTGCGGGAGCCCTTACACACTCGGCTGAAAATATCGATTTGAGTCTCAAGGCAGTGAAATAGTTTTGAATTTTTAACAAAAACACCAGCACTTTGTTAAAAATACAATAACATGACTTTTTTCATACAAAAATTCAACTTTTATTTAAAATACTGAAAATCAACCACTTAATATTATTAAGACTGATTAAAAATTAACATTGAGTTAATAATAGTTAAAATTTATTTTGCGAATTTTGCAGAAAATTAAATCTAATTATTACTAACGATTATGAAATTAATCAACAAATCAATACTGACTGCGGTTATTACATTATCCACAGCTAGTGTTTATTACGCTCAACAAACTCAGGACACGGTGCAAGCTAAGTCTAAAGACATTGATGAGGTAATCCTAAGAGGTGTTACGGATATCGCTAAAGATAGAAAGACACCGGTTGCTGCATCTACTATTAAAGCAGCACAACTTGCAGAAAGATTGGGTAACCAGGAGTTACCTGAGATTTTGAACACTACTCCGTCTGTTTACGCTACAAAATCTGGAGGTGGTTTTGGTGATGGAGGTCTTACCATCAGAGGTTTCGAAACAAGAAACATCGCGGTAATGGTAAACGGTATGCCAGTTAACGATATGGAAGGTGGTGCTGTTTATTTCTCAAACTGGACCGGACTAGCTGATGTAACAAGTACATTACAGGTTCAGAGAGGTTTAGGTTCTTCTAAATTAGCGATTGCTTCTGTAGGGGGAACAGTAAACTTCCTTACCCGTTCAGCTGACATGAAAAAAGGTGGAGTAATCAGATTAGGAGTTGGTAACGACGATTATTTAAAAACTTCATTTTCTTACAACACAGGGAAATCTAAAGATGGTGTTTCTGCATCATTTTTAATGAGCAGACAGGCTGGAGGTACTTATATTGAAAACACAAATTATGAATCTTATGCATATTTCTTTGCATTAGGTTATGAAATCAATAAAAAGCATAACTTACAATTTACTGTAACATCTGCTCCTCAGTGGCACGATCAAAGAACTTTCGCTCCAACAATTCAAAATTACATCAGATACAATCCTAATAACGACGGAACTCCATACAGAAAATACAATTCGGATTTTGGATATTATACTGATGCATCAGGAAACAGAGTTGCTTTAGCTAACAGATCAAATTATTATGCTAAGCCGGTAATGATGTTGAACTGGGACTGGACAATGAGTGAAAAATCTAAGTTAAGTACAGTTTTATACATGTCAAACGGTAGAGGTGGTGGAACCGGTGAGCTTGGTAAAGTGGGCGGAAACGGAATCACTAACTTCACTGATGCATCAGGTCACTTTAACTATGATGCTATTTTTGCCGCTAACGCAGCCGTTAATTTAAATACTGCAGGAGCAGGAAGTACTTTGGTTAGAAGATCAAATATCAACTCTCACAACTGGTATGGTATTTTGGCTAATTTCCAGCACAAAATTAATGACAACTGGAACTTCTCAGTAGGTACAGATGACAGATATTACTATGGGTACCACTATCAGGTTCTTACAGATCTTTACGGAGGTGCAGGATACAAGGATAATGCTAACAAAAACATTGCAACCCCTAGAATCGTAAATGCACTTTATGATTACAAAAAACTTAACTGGAATCCATTCGGAGGTAAAATGGCTCCAGCTGAAGATCAGATAGGATATAGCAACGATGGAGAAGTACTTTGGTATAGCGGATTTGCGCAGGTAGAATATACTAAAGATAAACTATCTGCCTTCTTACAAGGTTCCGTATCTAACCAGGGTTACCAAAGAATTGATAATTACGTGGTAGATGGAAGTATTACACCAAAAGGTCAAACTGTAAATACTAAGACAGGATTTAAAAATATTTTCGGATATAACATTAAAGGGGGTGCCAACTATAACATCAACGAGCAGCACAATGTTTTTGCTAACTTAGGTTTTTATAGCAAGCAGCCATTCCTTAACTCCGTTTATCCAAGTAACCAACAGTTCATTAACCCTTATCTGACTAACGAGAAGATTTCTTCTGCTGAAATTGGATATGGATTCAGATCTGCGAAATTCACTGCCAACGTTAACGTATACAGAACACAGTGGAAAGACAGATGGTTAAGAAAAACAAGTCAGACTTTCCAATTAGCAGACGGTTCAACGACTACAGGATATTCTGAAATCAATGGAATCACTGAAGTTCACCAGGGAGTAGAATTTGACGGGGTATACAAACCAAACCGTTTCATAGAAGTTCAGGGGATGTTCTCTTGGGGAGATTACTATTACAAAGGAAATGCTAGCGTAGCTTCATTTGATGACAATAACAACCCAGTTACTTTAGCTAATGCTTCAGGAAATACATTATACTTAGATAAAGTAAAAGTAGGAGGATCAAGCAACAACAGTATCCCTCAGATGACTGCATCATTAGGACTTACTATAAAGCCGGTAAAAGATCTTAATATCTTCGGAACGTGGAGATATGTAGGTAAACTTTATTCTACTATTGACGCGGGAACATTCACCAATGTTTCAGCTCAGGAAAAAGGAGTATTGAAATTACCTGATTTCAACTTATTCGATGTAGGGTTCTCTTATAAAATCAGATTACAAAACGAAGCTCAGTATTTCACAATCGGAGCTAACGTTTATAACCTTTTTGATAAAATTTACATCTCTGACTCTGCTACAAGTATATTCGGAACAGATCAAATTAAAGACACCAAAGATCCTGACAACGGGAAAACATGGGAACAAGCCGGTAGAATGTACAATGGTATTGCAACTGGTAACCGTGCTTATTTCGGTTTCGGAACTACATGGGCTGCCACTTTATCATTCAACTTCTAATGATCTAAAATCTTAGAATTTATAAATATTAATCCCGGCTAAAAGCCGGGATTTTTGTTATCTTTAGCAAAACTAACTCATGGAAGATGTATTAACTACTTTTATCAATCACTGGAAATCTAAAGACTATGTGATTGCAATATTATTAACCGGTAGTCATGCATTGGGGCGACAAAATGAAAATTCGGACATTGATATCAGAATTATATTTGATACTACCCAAAAAGCAACGCTGAAAGGCATAAAAAATAAAATTTCATATTTCGCTGAAAGCATTGACTCCGTAAAAAAAAGAATGCAGCAGGACTATGTACGTAATATGAAATTCGAAGCCAGGCTTTTTAGCATCGGAAAGATATTGTATAAAAAAGATGATGCAATCGATGAATTGGTCACTATTGCTCACAAGTTTATGAATACACCTTTCAGGAATATTCAGCATAACAGGGATGCTATCATCTTAAAAACTTATTCACTTTCAGTTAACTATAATTACCTGATGCACAATGAGTCTTCAAAGCTCTATATCTATAATTACATGAGCTTTATGAGGAATGTTTTGCATACTTATTCATGGTTTATAGGCTACGAATTATTTATTGACGTTAAAACAGATCTGATCTTAAATGATCCAAATTACAGAAAGACCAACCTATGGCAGGATTATCCGGATAAGACCTTTATTCAAATCTGGATCAATTGCATTGAAGGAGAGTATAATAATGATAATGTAGAAAAAATTTTTAATTATCTGCAATCAAAAATGATACAGATTGAAGGGAGAGACTTCGAAGTGATTCGTGAGGAAAATATCTTCTAGACTACTAATTTCCAAGCTCCAATTGATTTTTTACGAGTTGGTAGTAAGCTCCTTTTAAACCGACTAATTCAGCATGGGTTCCTTCTTCTATCACTTTCCCCTGATCCAGGACAATAATTTTATCCGCGTGTTTCACCGTCGATAAACGGTGAGCAACAATTATTGCTGTACGCCCTTTAAAGAATTGTTCAAGATTATCAATGATCGTTCTTTCATTATTGGCATCCAAAGCGCTGGTAGCCTCATCAAAGAATATATATTCCGGAGATTTATAGACAGCACGGGCAATAAATAAGCGCTGCTTCTGGCCGCCACTTATTCCCATTCCTTCATTACCGATCTTTGTGTTATAAGTTAAAGGAAGGCCTTCTATAAACTCTTTAATATTGGCAATATGCACAGCATGTCTTAATCTGGATTTATCGATATCATCATCGCCTACCGCAATATTATCTGCAATGGTATCATTAAAAATATAACCGTCCTGCATCACAACTCCTACATAATCCCGCCACATTACCGGAGAAATATTCTTAAAATTTTGATTTCCGAGTTTGACCTCTCCATTGGTAGGTTCATAAAACTTCAGTAATAACTTAATCAATGTGGTCTTACCACTCCCACTAACTCCAACGATTGCCGTTGTTTTCTGATAGGGAATTACCAGATTCAGATTCTCAAAAACATTCTGATTTGATCCCGTATATCTAAAACTAAGGTTATGAACCACCAGATCTCCCCCTGATATTTCCGGGATATATTGGGAGCCCTCAGTTTCTTCTTCATCCTTCTCATGGATTTCATTAAGTCTTTCTAATGAGATACTGGCATCCTGTAATTGTTTAATAAAGCCTATCACCTGGCCTATAGGGCCATTTAACTGGCCTATGATATATTGTATGGACATCATCATTCCTAATGTGATATTCCCCTCAATAACCAATTTTGCTGACAGAAAACTAATGATCATATCTTTTATCTGATTGATAAATCCACCACCAATAGACTGCCATTGATCCAGGGCAAGACTCTCTATTCTTAACCTGAATATCTTTACCTGCAGTGATTCCCATGCCCATCTTTTTTTCTTTTCGGCATTTTGCATTTTAATCTCCTGCATGCCGTTAATCAACTCAATGACCTTACTCTGGGTCTGAGATACCTGGGAGAAATTTTTATAATCCAGATCTTTTCGCTTTTTCAGGAAAAAAAGAATCCACACCGAATATAAGGTAGCACCAACTAAGAATACGAGGAATAATCTGTAATCATAAAACAACAGAATAATACTGTACACAAAAAAGTTAACAATGGAAAACAAAGTACTCAATGCGGAACCTGTAAGGAGCTGCTCTATTCTTGAGTGATCTCCAATCCTCTGCATAATATCGCCTGTCATTCGGGTATCGAAAAAACTGATCGGCAATTTCATGAGTTTGATGAAAAAATCTGAAACTAAAGAAATATTAATCCGCGTACTCAGGTGCAGTAAAATCCAGCTTCTGACAACGTCAATTCCCATCCTTCCGAGATAGAGCATAAACTGAGCAATCAGTACGAGATAAATAAAATTAATATCTTTATTCTGAATCCCGACATCAACGATACTTTGTGTAAGAAAAGGAAGGATCAGAGAAAGTAAACTTCCTGCAAGAAGACCCACCGCCAACTGAACAATTAATGATTTATATTTAATTGCATAACGGCTCAGAAATCTGAGATTCAGTTTTTTCCCTTCATCATCCCATTCTTTATTATAAAAGGCTGGCGTTGTTTCTACCACCAAGGCAATACCTTCTTTTAAGGTTTCATCGGCATTATTTCCGATCCAGTGTTTTATAAATTCATTTTTCCTGTACGTAACAAGCCCATGAGCGGGATCTGATATATAGATCAAATAATCTTTGGATTTTTTCTTGATTTCGTATACTACTACAAAATGTTTTTTGTCCCAATGCACAACACAAGGTAATGGGATCGCTCTTGAAAGAAGGTCAAAATTTATTTTTACTCCATTCGTTTTAAACCCAATTTTTTCCGCTGCATTACTCAAATTTAATAAGCTGCTTCCGATTCTTGTTGTCTCGGAAAGCGTTCTGATATGCTGCAAGCTTACCAGCTTACCATAATATTTACTAATAATACGTAAGCAGGTTGGGCCGCAATCCTTAGCATCGGGCTGGCGATAAAAGGGAAATTTCTTCACAATGATTTAAATAACAAACTTATACTTCAACAGACTTCCGTGCTTTAATCGACTGATATTTTTTAAATAAGAAAAAATAAATTTTAAATTCATTAAAGCGTTGTTTTTCCGTAAACAACCGATTCATACTCATGTGAATATAGCTGGACAAAACAGATAAATAATCATTTCCGACATTTTTTTTAATCTGATCAATGGCTTGTTTCAAATTGGATTGGTTAATAAGCTTTATCACCTCTTCATTGAGCTTCTCGGCAATCACAATATCTTTCATCCTCCTCTGCTCTTCATGTAGGCTGTTTCTCATTATCTTGTCTTTCGTATATTCAAACTCTCTTGCATAGTTATTAAATTGCCTTTCCAGGAAATGTAATCTGGCCTCATCATTGAGATCAGAAAGATTAAGATAGTATTCTGTGAGATAATAGCCCACTAAAAACAGATCCTGATAACTTATCGTATTCCGAAAGTTATATATTTTACATATCAATGATGAATCATAATAAAACAGCGTTTCAGAATCAGTAATATTGGCACCTCCATACCTTCCCAGCTCTCTGACATAGGTATCCTGAACAATATTTGATACATATCCTTTTTTAACCAGCGGTGTCAATACATTGTTACAAGCCTTCATTATCGCAGAAAGAAACTGTAAATCACTTACATACAGACGCAGTCTCAAATGTTGTTTGGGATCTGAATATCTTATAAAAAACCATTTTTCAACAATTCCTTTTTTAACAAATTTACTTTCAATACAATCTGCAAGTTGGAGAAGTATTTTATTGATAAACTTAAAATCCACATAAATTTTAAGATAAATCCACTGAGACCCCGGAATAAACACGTGGGCATTGTAATCGTCTTTACTATTCAGTTTTCTTTCTGCAGACGTTCTAATAGCAGGATACTTTTTATCTTTATTTATAAAAGGGACTATAATTTCTTTATGGTAAATAGGGTCCGTATGTTCATTCGTCTGTTCCCATAAACTCTCATATAAGGTAATATATTTATCTTTCCTATCGACAATTTTCCACAGCATATCCATCCCTAATGAAGTTGATATATCAAGGCAAATTGTATTATCACCTTCTTTAAAGGTAACTAAATTATGAATACTTAATTCTTTTCTGATTATCTCCAGCTTATTTTTGAAATCACTAAGATTTTTGCATTTTTTTAATCCTAAAAATTTTTCATTTCTTATCACCCATTTTTTTGGTTCCAATACATAATTCCCATACGTAACCCTTGGAAAAGACTCTTCGACGGAGTCTATAATTCCCCAATCCCATACTTTAATATAAGGATTACCCTGATATTGCATGTCACATAAAAAATGATAGATAGGGAGGCCATTCTTACTGAAGTTATGCGCATTGGACAAACGAGGTTTAATAGGCTTTTCCAGCTTTCCGGAAAATAAAAATAATTCATTATTTATCAGCTGAATATAGAGATCATCTGCATAAATTTTTTGTTTTTCAGGAAGTACAGAATGAGACAAATAGGGAATTTCGTACCCTCCAAAATGTGGTCTTGCAATGACATTCCCGGCTCTTGCCTGTGGTAAATGAATAACCTCAGCGTAGATATAATTTTTGTCCAGTTCTTCATGCTCATCCATTAATTTACTTAAGTTATTATAGGCGCTCTCATGTGAAGAACAAAAACGTCCTATAAGATTGTTTCCCAAAGAACTTGAAAGGGATGAAATATGAATGAGGTCCTCTGTCTTCTGCGGATAGATTTTAAAAAAAAAGTTAATATGTGGGAGATCCGCTGATACAGTATCATTAAAATGAGTTTTTATATCAGTGGTATTAATAGTAATCTGATCCTTGTTCTGTTTTAAATATTCGTGGTATTTGTGTAAAACAAAAGTTGTTAGCCTATTATTATCATTCTTTTTTCCATTATCATAAAAATCCCTAGTGCTTCTGGCACTTTTGTAACCAATCCCCAATTCTCCGTCTAAAACCTCTGCCAGTTTGACCCTTCTATCTTCATATCGTTCTTTGAATGCTCTTTTAAAAACTTCAAACCAGGAATTTTGAGAAGGTGGTGTGGAAAATTTAGAAACAATATTGATTAACCCTTTTAATTCTTTCTTTGTGTCAGTACTAAAAGTCTGATCGTCTTTTAAATCTATGACATCCAGTTGTATCAGATTCTTTTCTGCGATCCCCGGCAATACAGTAGTAATATGTCTATGAATTTCTTTATAAAATTCTATATTTGACTGACTGCTACTCACCTGAAGCAATAAGTCTTTTACTTGTAATAAGATATTTCTGATCTCTGAAATTTTATCGCTGATCCCTTTTTGATGTAGATTTTCCAAAAATTCTAACAGGATATCAAAATAATCTTCACCTGAAACATTGATATCCAGATTACTCGTTAAAACTTTATTAAGAATTAACCCATTAATATAGCCAACTAATTCTTCTTTTGAAACATCATATTTATTTAATAATTTCTCAACCAATAAGGTATAACTTATACCAGATCTGGATATCTTAATAATATAAGACAATACTTCATCAGATTCCAACGATACAAGATGATGGGTGAGATTCATCTTTTTTAATCTGTATTCCACATACCTGTATTTCCCTCCTGCTTTATATAAACTATTATTTACTCTGTAGGTCAAGAACTCCTGTACGCCTTCAAGTTTCGAAATATAATCTCCTATTTGATATTGAACCTCCATATCTAAACGTGGGAAATATTGTAATGAACCTGATGTTTCTTCATCTTCTCCCCGTTCCTTATAGGTGCCTTGGCTAAAATTAGCAAATAATCCAAATGGAGTGCAGCGACTTGCTGACCTTATGTAATATTTAGCTAAAGAATGAAGTAGCTTTTTCTTGTCCTTATCTGAAAAGTTGTCTGGTGTTGCGACATATTTCAGAGTCTCATTATATAGAATATCAGAGGCAAGATATAACGCCTCATTTAATTGATAGTTTTCAGAAAATTCTTTGATAAGATAATTAAGAATCTCTTGATCATCATTAGCTTCAGAGAATTTATAAAAGTCAAAAAGATTTTTCAAAGGCAGAAGAGGCTTCCTCACTGCATAAAAATTACTCTCGTACATTGTTGTTGATATAATTAAAGAACTTACATTAATAACACATCACCCCATTTAATATCAGGATCTATTAAAGAAAGTAAAGATAACCCGACACCACTAAGCCCTTGTAAAAAGCCAAAATCGTTATAATATCCCCGCTCATTATGCCATGCGGAATGACCGGTTTCATATTTTTCTTCTTCAGAATGAATCATTTCAATCGTTATATTCTTCCAATACTCTATGGCTTCAGAATAATCAGCTTCTTTGTTAAGGTAAGAAAACTTATTAAAAATATGCATTACACCTGCTGATCCATGGCAAACTCCGGCATCTTTAATACTATTGATATTGAGATCTCTTTTGGGTGCTGAAAAATTAATGCAACCTAAAGCTATACTTTTAAAATCTTCATTTTGAATCGCTGTTCCAACATCCCACAACGAAATACCCATTCCTAAATCTCCATAACACCATCCCAGTCGGGATCCCCTACTCATATTGTGTTCAATACTTTCAGCTGCAGATGTCATCGTAGGAAAAAGAGAGTTTTTCTTTGTTTTAAATTTAAAATCCAGCATTGCAGACGTTGCATCGTTCAGCAATATCTTTAATTCATTACTTGAGTTCAGCTGATAAACCTTTGATAAAACAGATACGATAGCCGGCTGCCCATGTGAAAGTCCGAAATTGAGTGTATCATCATATCTTTTACCTTCGCTTACATTAAAAGATGGCCAATACGGCTTATTATAGATCGTACTTTCAGTTCTTAAAGCCAGTTTGGAAACAATATTATCTATGTAGTGATTTGTTTTATGAGCTCCCTCCGTAAAATAGTATAAAGCTCCGATAGCTCCATGTAAAAAATCGTAATTATCCCGATTGATCTCTTCAATAGCGTAGTTATAAATATACTCATCCAAATCAGACAATGCATCTTCTACTTCGAAATCAACAAACTCCTCCTTATGAAGAAATTTTAATAACCAACCTAAACCTGCTGCCCCCGTACTGAATCTATAATTATTATATTTTATACTAGCCTTAATCCCTTCCAGAATATGATCAACCAATATACTTCCTTTGTCTAAACTTTCAGGATCATTAAAAATTTTCCCATGATAAAAATAAAAAAGACAAAGACCGCCTAATTCATTTAATAATCCTGGAACATATGATTGCTTATTCTGATATAATTGATCTATTTTACTTTTTATACTCGTTATTTCTTTTATCAAATTCTCCGTCATAAATTAAATTCATCTTTTATATAAAGATAAACACGGATAACTTTTCTATAAGCTATCCGCGTTTATTTTAATTGTAAATAAAAAAATATTAGGTTCTGTCATCACACATTCCGGACCCGTCCTGTGTAAAGCAATCCATTGTGATATCTGTAACGCAGGCTGTATCATCTGTGTCATTCATTGTACAACCTCCATAAGTGCAATCTTCGTCTGTGCAGTCATTGGTGTTACAACGTTCTGTTTCATCACATACATTTCCTGGACACTGGCTAAGGTCTACGGTAATTACATTGCCTGCTCCAGCTCCCCCTATAATTTTTTGAGATTCGTCCTGTGACAGATTAAGGATGTCTTCTTTGTTAATCTCTAATTTGATAATTTTCTTCTTTCTCATGTTCACGATATTCAGTTTTTAATTAAGTTCTTTCACAATAACCAACAAAGGTTCTGTCACAATCTGTTGCATCTGTGTCATTCATGGTACAGTCTCCGTAGGTACAATCTTCATCCGTACAGTCTGTGGAACCACATCCATCCGAGTCGTTTTCACATCCTGTCGCTGGGCACTGACTATAATCTACAGTAACGGCACCACCACCTCCTATAACTTTTTGAGATTCATCCTGTGACAGATTAAGGATATCTTCTTTATTAATCTCTAATTTGATGATTTTCCTCTTACTCATACATTAAGTTCTTGTACCATTACATTGAAATACATCTCCTGTATAACAGTTTCTATCGTCACTCACTCCGCAAGCACTGTCACAACTGTCCATACCTTCCGTATATCCTTGGCAGCCTTCTTCTGTACGATTACAATCGTCGGGCAATGTCAATTGCTGGCAGGTATCTCCATTATCGTAGGTTAAAGTATCTCCTCCTCCTCCAACAATTTTCTGAGATTCAGCCAGTGAAAGGTTAAGAATATCTTCTTTATTAATTTCCAGTTTTACAATTCGCTTTTTCATGTTGTATTAGTTTGGGAATTACGTTCTTTCGCAAGTGAAGTCGAAAGTTCTGTCACAGTCTCTTGTAACATCAGTGATACAGGCTATATCATCTGTTTCATTCATCGTACAACCTCCATAGGTACAATCTTCTTCTGTACATTCAGTTGTATTGCAACCTTCTGTGTCATTACACACATTTCCAGGACACTGGCTAAGGTCTACAGTAATTACCGTTCCTGCTCCTCCTAAAATTTTCTGTGATTCATCTTGTGATAGATTAAGGATGTCTTCTTTGTTAATCTCTAATTTGATGATTTTCTTCTTTCTCATGTTATAATATTTAGTTTTAATTAAGTTCTTATCGTGTTACAGGTCCAATAATTAGCAGAAGGGCATTGAGAAGATACATCTGGTCCACAATCACAACTTTGCATGTTCTCTGTAAAGCTTTGACATCCTTCTTCTGTACAATCTTCAGAATATCCGGTACCACAATTAGCAGGTTGTGTAACCGGGCAATCAGCGCCATAATCTACAGTGAGTACTCCGTTTTCTCCCCCTAAAATTTTCTGGGATTCATCGTGCGATAGATTAAGGATCTCTTCCTTATTGATTTCTAATCTGATAATTTTTTTCTTTCTCATAGTATTTTCATGTTTTATCTACCAAATATACATTTATTTCCAAATAAAACACATTATTTTTCATTAACAATACACCAATTAGTGTCTAAACCTTTTATTGACGCCTGTTCGTGCATTACATCATAAAAATCTGATGTTTTTTGTACATTTAATAAAAAAATTATGCGATTATTTTTAACACAAACAGTATCTATACTCATGATTTTAGCATTTTTAACTTCCTTCAAAACAAGCAGTAAGTTTACGTCTGAATCGGTAAGTATCGGAATGACGAAAGATCAGGTTATCTCAAAATTTGGAAAACCTTACAAATCCGCATTTACAGAAAATAAAGAAACCAAAGAGATGGAAGAATCCTTATTTTACAAAGAAAACTTCAATCTTGGAAACAGCTCAATTACCAATATTCTACATTTTAAAGGAGGAAAATTAGTAGCTCTTGAACAAGGAAAGGAATCTGAAAATAATTCAACGACAATTGTAACGCATTAACCTTACATAAATGGCCTTTTTATAATAGGTCTCATCTCTTCAACAGAATTTATTTTAAATTCGGAAGAACATGGTCTACAACTTTATCTTTCAACTTCTAATTATCACAATATTAGATTTTATAAATATCAATCCCGACTTCGAGCCGGGATTTTTGTTATCTTTGTGTACAAAAAAAATAGATTATGGATTTTTACAAGATTTTGCTTAATGCCCACAAAGGATTCGGGTATCTTGAACTGCTGCTAGTAGCATTATTTATTATTGCACTTTTGGCTACTATGTTCGGATTCAGTGGAAAAGTGAACAAGTTTTTAAAGAAAACAACTTTATTTACAATGATCTTCTTCCACGTTCAGTTTTTGCTGGGAATAATCATGTTATTTGTATCACCAGGTGTTAAGGCTGCGATATCAGCAGGAACACTAATGAGCGATTCTTATTCAAGATTCCAATATGTTGAGCATCCATTCTCTATGCTTATTGCAGCTGTTTTGATGACTATTGTCAACAAAAAAGTAAAATCTAATGATACCATCTCTTTAGGAGTAGTGATTATGGGATTAATTGCAGTAGGTTTATTTGCATTCGCGTTCCCTTGGACAAGAGTCTTCGGGGCATAAATAGATAAAGAAATTATACATAATGCGTTATAATTTATAAATAGTTTAATCTTAAATTTTTAATTAAATCAATGAAAGTAGCTGTAGTAGGTTCAACAGGAATGGTTGGACAAGTTATGCTTAAAGTTTTGGAGGAGAGAAACTTCCCTGTAACAGAATTAATTCCGGTAGCATCCGAAAAATCTGTAGGCAAGAAGGTGAAGTATAAACAGAAGGAATTTACGATTGTAAGCATGAAGGACGCTATAGCTGCCAAACCGGATATTGCCATCTTTTCTGCCGGAGGTTCAACTTCTCTTGAGTTTGCTCCATTATTTGCGGAGGCAGGAGTAACAGTAATTGACAATTCTTCTGCATGGAGAATGGATCCTGATAAAAAATTAGTGGTTCCTGAGATCAATGCTGATGTTTTAACGAAAGAAGACAAGATCATTGCAAATCCGAATTGTTCTACCATTCAGTTGGTAATGGTTCTGGGACCATTGAACAAAAAATATGATTTAAAAAGAGTAATCGTTTCCACTTACCAATCTGTAACAGGAACCGGCAAAGCTGCTGTAGATCAGCTAAATGGAGAAATCAGCGGAGATGATTCAACTGCAAAAGTATATCCGTATCAGATATTCAAAAATGCATTACCTCACTGTGATGTGTTTTCTGATGATGATTACACAAAAGAAGAAATCAAATTGATGAAAGAACCTAAGAAAATTTTAGGAGACGACACGTTCAATTTGACAGCGACTGCAGTAAGAGTTCCCGTTCAGGGAGGTCACTCAGAAAGTGTAAACATCGAATTTGAAAATGAATTTGAACTGGACGAAGTACGAAAAATCTTATCTGAAACTCCAGGAGTAGTGGTGATGGATGATGTAAAAAACAATCATTATCCAATGCCTTTATACTCCGAAGGAAAGGACGAGGTTTTCGTAGGAAGGATAAGACGGGATCTGTCACAGCCCAAAACACTCAACCTCTGGATTGTAGCAGACAATCTGAGGAAAGGAGCAGCAACGAACGCTGTACAAATCGCAGAATACCTTGTAGCAAATAACTTAGTATAAACTAACAAAATAAAAAAGAGTCTCAAAATTGAGATTCTTTTTTTTATCAAACTCCTGATATGAATACCCAGAAACACACACACAAAGATAAAATAGGATTCCAAAAACTGATCGCCGCATTTGGAGTCATTCTTTTCATCGGAAAGATTATTGCCTGGAAACTCACCAATTCTGATGCAGTGTTCTCCGATGCTATGGAAAGTATCGTGAATGTGATTAGCGCATTCATGGGACTGTATTCCCTACACCTTGCTGCCAAACCAAAAGATGAAGACCATCCTTATGGCCATGGAAAGGTAGAATTTGTTACTTCCGGTATTGAAGGAGCTTTGATTGCTATTGCGGGGATTATGATTATTTATGAAGGGATTCATAGCCTTATTGTAGGTAAAACACTGAGCCAAATTGATCTGGGAATATGGATTATTACAGCAACTGCGGTTATCAACTACCTTTTAGGTTATATCTCTATAAAAAAGGGGGAAAGAGAGAATTCCCTTGTCCTTATTTCATCCGGAAAGCATTTGCAATCGGATACTATCACCACGCTTGGTGTGGTAGGAAGTTTAGTGATTGTTTATTTCACAAAAATCTATTGGCTGGATTCTGCGGTAGCATTAATCTTCGGGCTTTACATCATATTTGTAGGCTATAAAATTGTCCGAAAATCTTTAAGCGGAATTATGGATGAACAAGATCCGGAAATATTACACCAGATCATCAAAATCCTTGAAGAAAACAGACATACAGAATGGATTGACGTGCATAATATGAAAATCCAGCAATTCGGATCCTCACTTCATATTGACGCCCACATTACCCTTCCATGGTATTATGATCTTCGTGATGCTCACAGCGAAATGGAGAAAGTCATTATCCTTCTTGCCAGCAATATAAAACGTCCCATAGAGTTTAATTTTCATATGGATGACTGTAAGCCTATCTCCTGCCCGGTTTGTCAGATCAAAGACTGCCCGGTTCGTGAAAAGGATTTCGTTAAACGTGTAGAATGGACTGCTGAAAATGTAACCAGTATTGACAAACACACTACAGAATAGACTGGAATTAAACAGGCCTATTTATCTTTGTCTTCATTAACCATCATCTGCTTTCTGTAATAAAACATCGGAACAATCAAAAGGATAATCAAAGGCTGAATTACAAACCTCCTCATATAAAAAGAAAAAAGATAGCCTATTTTAAACTGATCATGAATACAGTAAAAATAAATAGGCAGCGCAATGGCAAAAACAATGACCATCATGACCGCTCCCTGCAGCGTCCACTGTTTGTTTTTAAATAAGCCATAAACAATCAGGCAGGAAAACAGCAAATTCAGAATAAATCTGAAAATATGCCCTAACAGTAACTTTCCCCATTCAAAGGCAGGGAATTCAATATTTTTTATCGCTTCGTGGAAGTAATCAAGAAAAGGATCATAGAAGAGTTGATCTTCGAAAATTCTAACACTCACAAGACCACAAATTCCGACAATGACGAATAACCAGTTAAGAATTTTCATGTTTTAAAGCAAAGAATTTAATCCAAATCAGCCAAAGCACAACCACCGTTCCGTAAATAATAGCGGGAAAGACAAAGTCATGAAACATTTTTCCATATTCCTTATAATCCGACATCACAATATTCAACCCGGCAATTCGCAAAAGATTCATAATATACAGTAAAACCAGTCCTACTCCTACAAATACAAATGTCTTTGAACCTTTATAAAAGGCAAAAATAAAAGACACAAATAAGATGATTACGGAAATAGCGTTACAACCCTCAACCATTCTTGTGACATAGTGATTTTTAACATAAAACCAGACCTGTTCGTTCCTGACATCGTCATAAAGCTCCGTCGGATACCCTGTACTATTTTGCAAACTGCTTACCTGATTGGCAATGATTCGTGAAAACGGATCCAGACCGGCATCTTTACTGCTGTTCAGATAAAATTGGTAAGCAAAAAGCAGCACCAGATAGATGATGATGAAACGCAGTAGAATTCCTAAAACCGGCTTAAAGTCCTTTAACATAGTACAAATATAAAAATTAGACTGTAAACTCAACTGATTTTGAGGCAAGAAACCTAAATTTTAAATCACAAACCAGGGAGGGCGTATATTGAAGTCAATATTTTACTTTTAATTGTAAAGATTTCTTCGATCAATAAAGAAACTCTCAAAACAACTTCCCTTACCCTTCAAACATTGTGATTCAACTCACGTTAAATTAGTATATTTGTTTCATATTATGACTTCTGAAAACGCAAAACGATTTTTTGAAAACCATCTAGGTAAAAAATCTTCCGAATTCGTTACACTGGCTCAAAGCGGCTCTGCGAGAGTTAATTTTTTGGCGACCGCCGGCACTGAAAAATATATCATTACCTACAATGAAAATATCCCGGAAAATGAAAGTTTTCTCTATTATTCCTATATTTTTTCTGATTTAAATCTAAATACGCCAACCATTTTTGCAGTATCTGAGGATAGAAAAATATATGTACAGGAATTCCTGGGAGCCCAAACTCTTTCCGAACTCATTGCAAAAGAAAGCCTTTCGCCTCATGTAAAGCAGCTGGTACAACAAACTCTGGAAAAATTGTTTCAACTGCAAACTCAGACTCAGGGGAAAATAGATTATTCAAAAACATTTGAATATGAATGCTATGATGAACTTCCGGTGATTCATGATTTGTATTATTTTAAAAACTTTGTAGCAGACATCCTTGAATTGGAGTACAATAAATCCAGGCTCTTAAAAGAATTCAAACAAATTGCCAATCTTATTGAAAGTCTTAAACCACAGGGAATTATGATCCGCGATTTCCAGGCAAGAAACATTATGGTGAATGACAACAATGAGGTTTCATTTATTGACTACCAGTCTGCAATGAAAGGCCCATTGATGTATGACGTCATCTCTTTTCTTTTCCAGGCAAAAGCAAACTTTCCTGAGGACTTTAAAAATGAGATGCTGGAATTTTATATCCAGCAATTTGAAGATGAGGAAATTAAAGCTCAACTATATCATTCGGTGAAGCCTGTTCAGGTGATGAGATTTTTGCAGGTCCTAGGTGCGTATGGATTCCGGGGACTCATTCAGAGAAAACAACATTTCATAGCAAGTCTGGAAAAAGGAATTGAAAACATTACCCAATTTGCAGCTTCTTGGGAGCAAATGAAAAATTTTCCTGAGCTTGAAAAAGTGATCAGGCAACTTAGCTCTGAAAAGGCTAAATCGAAAGTTGAAGAAATTTTAAATTTGAACCATTAAGAAGGATTAGTATAATATTATGCTCATAGCCTTCGACTCCGCTCAGGCTGACAATGACAAAAACTTAAAAGACCTTAATGGTCTAAACTAAAAATAAAAAGAAGAAAATGCTACACATCGATATCCACAGTTTTTCGTATAAGAAAGGAGGAATTCCAAAAGATCATTCAGGAAACGGAGGCGGTTTTGCTTTCGATTGCAGAGGAATTTTAAATCCAGGCCGAATTGAAGAATATAAAATCCAGACCGGAAATGACATAGGCGTTCAGGAATACCTTGAAACCCAGACAGAGATGCCCAAATTCCTGGAACTTGTAAAATCAATTGTTTCCATCAACATCGAAGATTATCTGGAAAGAGGATTTGAAAACCTGCAAATCAATTTCGGATGTACCGGTGGGCAACACAGATCGGTGTATTCTGCCATCAAGATTGCAGAATTCATCAAACAAAAATATCCTGAAGGCACGCTGGTGACTCTTCAGCATGACGAACAACCACAACTGAATATTAATAATCAGTAATGAGCAATAAGTAATTTTACGTTACTTATTATACATTACTCATCACTTATTACTCATATATTATGAAGGCTCTTATTTTCGCAGCAGGAAAAGGAACAAGGCTTAAACCCTTTACAGACCACCATCCAAAAGCTTTGGCAAAAGTAAATGGTATTCCTCTTTTAGAAAGAAATATCAGATATTTAAAAAGTTTCGGAATTACAGATTTTGTGATCAACATCCATCATTTTGGAGATCAGATTGTTGATTTTTTGAATAAAAACAATAATTTCGAGTGTAAGATCGAAATCTCTGATGAGTCCAACGAACTGCTTGAAACCGGGGGCGGCTTAATTTTTGCTAGAAGATTTCTTGACCACGGAGAAGATTTCCTCATCATGAACGCTGATATTTTAACCAACATAAACATCAATACATTGGTAGAATATCATAAAAAGATAAAAGATTTTGCTACTTTAGCAGTCTCAGACCGTGAAAGTTCAAGAAAACTTCTTTTCAATGATGAAATGGTCTTAAGAGGTTGGTTGAATGTGCAAACAGGAGAACAAAGGCTTGCCGAGTTTAATAAAGGATTCAAAGCTCTTGCCTTCAGTGGTGTTCATTGTATCAATCCTCTCATTTTTGAAAAAATAAAAAGAAAAGGAAAATTTTCTGTTATGGAAGAATATCTGGATCTGATGCAGACCGAGCATATTCATGGTTTTGTACACGACAGCATTCTTATCGATGTCGGAAGACCGGAATCCGTAATAGAGGCCGAAAAATATTTTAAATAAATTGTGCAATGGAACTTGATGGAACCAGGGATGAAAGTTTAGTAAATCCGGAATTTGACATTAACGAAACGAAACTACACGATAGTTTCAGACAAAAAACCTGGGATGAAACCATCACGAAAGACAGCTGGATGGTTTTCAAGGTGATGGCTGAATTTGTAGATGGCTACGAAAAACTGGCTAAGATTGGACCTTGCGTTTCTATCTTTGGCTCTGCACGTTTGAGGCCGGAAAATAAATACTACGAAATGGCCGTTGAAATCGCTGAAAAAATTACCGCATTAGGTTTCGGAATTATTACAGGTGGTGGACCGGGAATTATGGAAGCAGGAAATAAAGGAGCTTTCAATGCAAAAGGGAAGTCTATCGGACTTAATATCGATCTTCCTTTTGAACAGCATTTCAACCCTTATATCAACAAGTCTTATTCAATGAATTTCGATTACTTCTTCGTGAGAAAGGTAATGTTTGTGAAATATTCCCAAGGTTTCGTGGTAATGCCCGGAGGTTTTGGAACATTGGATGAACTGACAGAAGCAATGACCCTTATTCAAACTAATAAAATTGGTAAATTTCCAATCGTATTGGTAGGAACTGAATTTTGGGGTGGATTATTAGATTGGTTCAAGGCAACCTTACTAAAAGAAGGAATGATTGCTGAAGATGATCTTGATCTTTATCGTGTGGTAGATACTGCTGATGAGGCAGTAGCGCATATTAAAGCATTTTATGATAAGTATTCTGTAAATGTAAACTTCTAATTGGCATATTATTTGTGACTCATAACTAGCAAGTATGATTGTAAATTTATTAATTAAGATGAAAAAACTTTTATATATATCAGGAATTTTAACATTTTTTGTGTTAATGAGTTTTATGTATGTAGACTTTTTCTCTTCAATGACTAAGGTGGATTATATTGATGGAAGCAAAACATTGAAGTTTACCACAAAAATGAATACAAGCCATATCTCTGATGCTATTAAAATCAATCCGAACACGGCAGGATTTGAGGCAGAAGTAAAAAAATATGTGAACAATAATTTTGATGTATTTGTGAATGGGGCTCCTAAAACAATCACCTTCACCGGAAGTCAGGTAAGCGGAGAAACTGTATGGGTGTATTTTGAAACCGGAGGAGTTTCAGATATCAGCACCTTAAAGATTAAGAATACGATCCTTCTAAGTGCTTTTCCTAAGCAGATCAACCTGGTGAATATTGCCTATAAAGGCAGCCAGAAAACAATGAATTTCCAAAGAGGAAAAGAAGTGAATGAAGTATCTTTTTAAAAGAAATTAGATTTAACCATTATAAATGGGTACCCCGAGAAGTTAAGCTTTTCGGGGTATTTTTTGTTTAAAATCAAAACAAATCACAATAAAGAGAATAATTAAGTATAAATACCTAGGTACTAATTTCAGCATTTATACTCTTGAATAGGTATCCCTGCCTGCATAAATTTGTGATGTAATTACAACAAAAAAAGTGAAGCCGGAATCACACATAATTAATCACGGGGCGGAATCTGAAAAGCCAAACGAGTAAGAAAAAACCAATCAAAAATAATAATACATGGACACATCACAATTTTCATCAAGCCAGGCTATAGACATTATGGTCGTTATTGACACAGATTATGTAAAACATTACATCCAACAAAACAGGCTTACTCCCAGTACAAATATGGACAAGCCGGTACCTGTTGATCATATTGCCAAATATATGATTGTTCCCGCTGCAAACGCTCTTCTTGGTCAGGCAACGGGAGATTTAAATCTAAAGGCAAGAAACGGAGACAGAGTATCCTTCAGAGGAAGTTCAATTTATCAGAATTCGGATGATGCAGTCATTATCTATGGTTTTAAAAAATATGCCGGCGTTGAAGTATTTAATGGGAACCCGATGGTTTACGATGTTGTAGACAGAAAACAGGCCGCGATACCGGATCATACAAAAACAAACGGGCTTCCTGCTATACCTGCCAACGTAAATTTTTACAGCTATGATGCAACGATAGGAAGTACAGGAGAAGGAAACTACTCCCTTTTCTTTGCTTTATATACTTTAGATCCCAATAACAGTGACAAGCAAATATTGTACAGCTATTGCGTTTGGGATCCAACGATTACAGTTGAATAAACAGATATTATTAAACCACTGCATTGCAGTGGTTTTGTGTTTTTGAATTATTGTCAGCTTATTTTCTCTATTCTTATTTTACAGTAATTAATTACTTTTTATTTCTGTTCTTTGTATCTTCTGTTAAAGAATCTTCTTTTTCAGTTGATTTTAATTTTTGATTACCAAAAGTCCAGTACAGTCCTAGTTTAACACCTCTGGCATCAGCATAAGAACGTGTATTATAGGTTATACTATACAATGCTTCTTCATACGATTTCATTCCTTTTAAAAGATCGGTAGCGGTTAAATATAGCGTAAGATTAAGATTTGGAATCTTTTTTTGAAGAGTAAGATTTAGACTGCTGGTACCTCCATGTTTATAAAAGCTGTCGTAAAAATTTGTTGTAAAAGCAAATGAAGTTTCTATAACGTAATCTTTTTTCAACACAATTGTTCCTACGATTCTGTTATTGATTGCAACTGTCGTTCTTTGTTTTTGTACATCTCCAAATTCAATTATGGGTAAATAATTAATGGTAAAATAATTACGGATAAAATATTTATCTTTAAATGATTTATTAATAGATAATGAAGCATATAATGTCATTAATCTAAAATTATTATATTCCTGTGTAAGCCTCTCTCCTCTCCTCATTACAATAGTGCTTATATAATTAGGAGAATATTGCATTCCCAAAGAAAGCATTTGTTGTTTGTAATACATAGAAATGTCGACTTCGTGATCAATCTGAGGTCTAAGGGTAATATTTCCGGAAGTCGTAACAACACTATTCTCTGTACTTTTTCTTTGAAGAGAATTCAACAAATAATAATCCGGTCTCACTAGAGATTTTTTGTAGCTTGCCTCCATCTGAAAACTCTCGGAAAAATTTTGCTGAACCAGGATATTGGGATACCATCCTTTCAAATCAAAAGAATTACCACCTATGAAATTCATGAAGTTACTTTCCTGCCTTATCCCTAAACGAATATATGTTTTTTCAAACTGTTTGCTTCCCTCTAAAAAAAAGGCATAATATTTTTCTTTATAATCCTGACTACTTGCGGTTACAGGAACACTATTTTTGGAAATATCTATTGGATTTTCCATTTGATTGTAAGAAAAACGACCACCAACAGACCAATCTCCCCATTTTTTAGTGTTTAAAGTATAATTAATATTTCCTACATACTGATTAAGTCTTCGTACAGATTTATCTATATATTCTCCTGAACTCATGTAATTGCCACTGTTAAAATAAAAACTCTGGTAGGCATTGTTATACTTTTTATCAGAGTTAAAATATTCCATCTGTACTTTGAGGGTACTTGTTGCAGAGTCGTTTTTTAATGTATAATTGATCTGTATGGTTGTATTGGGACCTTGATTTGTATTTGATGAATGGTATCGGAAAATAGAATCATTTTTAGCCAATCTCTCCACAGTAGGAGATCCGTTATCAGAGCTTAATTTATTTCTTAGTGTGGAAGGCGAATACTCAGTATACAAACTTATCACATGTCTTTTGTTGGATTTATAATTGAATAACAGGGAATATATATTAGATTGGCTCAATGAAATCATTTTCTGGGGAACATCCCAGATATTATTTCGAAATTCAGTGGTGTAAGAAGTATTGGTCAGATTTTCTTTGTAGTTACTGCTGATAAAAGCTTGGATTTCTGTTCTTTTGCCTTTCCAATTGATATTTGCATTTTCAGACATATTCATTTTCTTGGTGAATCCAACAGAAGAACCAATCCCTAATTTAAGACCCTGAAAATCACTATTCCGCAGTGTAATTTTAATAATGGACATTTCATCTGCAGGACTTGTTGCATCCGGAGTACCAATAACTTCTATATGAACAATCATATTACTTGGGATAGCTTCTAAATAGTTTTTTAGCTCCGTTCCCGATAATTGAATTTTGCGATCATTGATATATATCGTGGTGGGTTTCTGTCTTATTTTAACCGATCCGGTTTCTGAGGCCTCCACATACCCTGAATTCTTAATAAAGTCCCATGAGTTTTGCGAGTCAGCAATTGGATTTCGTGCGGGTGATAGAATAATTTTTCCTCTTTTAAATCTTACATTCGGAGCTTTCAGGTTTACAGCTTCAATCTCTTTTTCTTTTTTGAGTGTATCTTTCCTGATATTTTGAGAAAATGCTAGCGAAAATGCAACTAAAAAAAATACCAGAATAATTTCTTTTTTGATCATAAGCTTCTTATATCCATTATCTTTTGGGCATACTTTCTGATTTCAAACGCTTGTTTACTTTTAACTTTTATTGGAGTATTAAGTATATCTTGTGCTGTTTTTTTTGCTTCTTCCAGCCTTTTCTGTTGGAGATAAAGCCTCATCAATTCATACCGGGGCCTAACAATATCTGGATCAAAGTATTTACATTTTATATAATTTTCTTCTGCTTTTCTATAATTTCCAATTTTTTCATAATTAACGCCAAGCAATAGAAATATATCCAGTTTACTACTCCTGAGCGAAGCTCTTTCTAAAAGCTTTATTGCAGTATCAAAGTCTTTATATTCAAGTCTGTTGTTTGCAAAAGCAAGCAAAAAATCTTTATCATTTCCAAAGGTTTTAAAAAGATCTTTATATATCAACTCAGATTGTTTATTTGACAGGCTTACATCATGTTGTTCTAAAGCCCTCCATTTCATAAGATCACTTTCGATCCCGGCTATTCTGATTATTGTTATAGTATTGATCAACACAATAAATCCTAAAATAATTTTACCGTACTTACATGAAATTTTCTCTTTTTTTATGCCGGAAAGAAAAATACCCAGATACAAAATAAGAAGAACACAAACAGCACTTGTTCTGAAAGGGAATGAAAACAGAGAAATGATCAAAAAAGAACCTAGCCCAAGTGTGATTTCTATATTTTTCAGCAGATAAACTCTGTATTTATATACATTGAATACTAAAAACAGCATTAGTATAAAAGATAATATTCCTCCTTCAATAAGGAATTGCAAAGGTTCATTATATGCTGTTTCAATATAGGTTACATTAGTAAAGTATCGGGATGGGTGCATTCTTATATAATCGGCTTGTACCAGATTATAATAGTAGTCAAAGTTGCCAATACCAATACCCTTATAAAATGACGATCCCAATAAAGCCAGGGAGTTCTTAAAAACAAAAAAACGTCCCGAAGTTGAATCCTGAAAAAATATTAAAACCGCAACGACTGCAATGGCACATGAAAAGGCAAAAAATAATATTTTCTTCCAGACAGATATCTGATTCTTATATAGGAACAAAAAATATATAAAAGAAATGATTGCTATTGTCAGCCAGCTTAATTTTGAATCTGTGAGAAAACAAATAAGGATTGAAGTCACAATTGTAAGGATATAGGTAATTTTTCCTATCTTATGTTTTTCATTTTTGTATAACCAAAGAATTCCAGGAATAGCTACTATAATAAAATTTGTAAACAAAGCCGGGCTGACAAAGCTCCCCATAATCTGAAAATTTTTATTTAAACTCCTCGTGATATCAAAGAACTGCAGCCAACCTACAATATCTTCCACAACTACCAATAAAAAAACAATGAATAGTATATTTTTTGGATGACCGCCGCTACCTAAAATCA
The DNA here is from genome assembly GCF_003815875.1 of Chryseobacterium lactis. Lineage (NCBI taxonomy): Bacteria > Pseudomonadati > Bacteroidota > Flavobacteriia > Flavobacteriales > Weeksellaceae > Chryseobacterium > Chryseobacterium lactis. The sequence goes on along the minus strand of NZ_CP033924.1, from coordinate 1,597,515 downwards.
GTCTTAAAGTAATATAGATTAAGAAATAAATAACAGGAAATAATATTTCAGCGAATGTTGTCTTATAAGGATTGTATATGATTATATTTAATACGATAAAAAGACAAAAAATCAGAACACACCAGTCTCCCATATTAACTGCCATCTTACCAACATTACCTTTTGTTACTACCAATAAGTAAATTGTTAGTACTACTAAAAAGAATAGTGGAAAAGCATAATCGCTTGAAAATATTGGATTAGCTAACATGAGCAACTTGTCCTTTTTCTTCCAGATTTAAAAAGCCACTAAGGTTTAAAAGAATCATCAGTGCTCCAAAAAAATATAAATTCATGGCTATAATAATTCCCATATGAAGGCCTAAAACAAGAATCAACCAGTACGCCTTCATTGATTTCTTCCACATAAATAATGGATATAACAATTCAATACACATTGTCGATATCCCTATAAAAGTGGGTAATATCGGATACGAGCTTAAAACATCATAATTCTCGATAATGTATGATTCAAAGCCTGGTAAATGAAAAGATTTCCAAATAGATTCTCCATTCCACCAGTTCACGCCAAAAGCTTTATCCAGGCCTGAAGTAAAATACACAATACTTAAATGGATTTTCAGCAAATTACGATAAGGAGAAGGGTTAAATTCCTTTTTTTTAAATAGGGTTGCATCTAAAGATAGTTTGCTCCCAACAGGAAAAACAGCGCAATAAAACATTGCTATGGATTTAAAATAGTCAACCCCATACATATAAGCATTGGATGATTGAAATAAAATAATGTGCAGCAATAGTAATACAATGGCTGAAAATCTGCTAAAAAGGCCTACTGTAAGGGTAATACAAAATAAAATATACAGAATAATATAGGCATATATGGTATAGATGTTTTCCACTCCAAAACCATTCAGCAGCTTCAGTACAATATTCAGAGTAGGTATTACTTCAACTCTTAATAAGCTTAATACGTTCAAGGGAATCAATCCATCATCAGTATACAATAGGCTAAAGTCTGATAAGGTCGATATAAAATGTACCAAGAAAAATAACCCAATGGAAATCCTGAAAAAAGGAAAAAACATTCTATCTTCCTTTCGGTATAGCAAGAAGTTTTGAATTACGTTTTTTTCGAAATTAAATTTATTTTTTGAGAGGGTTGACATTGACATTTAATAACTGGATTAAAACAGGTTCTTTTTTCTGGAGAATACTTTCGCGCAAAAGAGGGTAATGATACAGATATAATGTACATTCAACAAAATACTGATCTGAATTGTATTCTTTATAATAATATCTTCCAATACTTTTTATAAAAATATCCAGATACTCACCGTACTTGTCCGATTCTTTAAACTCTTCAGCTTTTTTCTTATTCAACTTATTTTCTAATATGGTCAATCTGTCCTGAAAATAGCCAAGCAGCGTATGATATCTGTTTAGTCCTTCACGGGTCTTAAAAGGAGGATAGAAAAAGACTTTTATATTATCCTTATCTTTTTTATCATACACCGAAACTTTAAGAATATAAGCACTTGCTACGTTGGGAGCAAAAAAACCATAGCCGGCATTAATCCCGCTAATTGCTTCATACTGTTTCAGGACAGGAATAGAATTAAATTCTACAACATTTCCTTTAAGTTCTTTTAAATATTTTGTAAACTCATTTTTTTGGTATGATGAAGATCGCTCATAAGAATCAACTGTACTGGAAAAACAGACTAATACAATTAAGAATATCTGCACAATTGAGAAATAAAAAAAAGATCTACGTGTAATCATATTCTTATCATCTCAAACGATTCTCTTTTATGGATCCATTATGATTATATACTTTTATTCTAAACACTCCTTCTCCCTTTCCTGTGTTAGAAACAACAATTCCCTTATTCATATGAGCAGTAATTGTAAGAGAATCATTCCTGTTTATAACTTTTGAATAGGAATCATCCTTTATCACAACTTTTAATGGGATATTTTCTTTGGATCTATTATATAACACCATCGGGAATTTATCTTTGGATGTACTATTTATAGCTACTGAAGCCTGCGATGGTACATTCCATGCATTTTCGTAGGTATGCTTCCCTCGGGTCCATGTGCAGCTACTTAAAGCACAAAAAACAAGGGAACACAATAATAATTTCATCATATTAATTATATTCTTTTAATATTTCATTTATACTCAATGACTCTTGCAAGCCAGCATAAAAAGCAATTTTTGTTTCGAAAACACTCAATGCATCTCTTCTTTCGCATGCCTGCTCTGTACATTCTTGTTTAAAATTGTACGAGGTGATAACTGTTTTATGTATAAAATCACCTTTAATATCAGACTGAGATAGTCTCTTAAGCTGTTCCCCTTTTTGAATGGTATTAAAATCCTTATCTGTTCCTGTTTCCGAAAATGAAAGCACAGATACAAATAATAAAAAAAAGAAGGGGATCGATAATATGTATTTTCCTTGTTTCATATCAATAAATTCCTGCTTACTTAAAACAATAGGGTTAAATAAGCAGGATTTAGATTAATTATTTGTATGATGCTATCACTTGGTTAATGTCCATTTCCGTAGCGTACATACTACCCAAAGCAACCTTACTTTCTGCCCAGCTAGAAGAACTTAAAGTTTCATTGGCATTGGGCCCATCCCACTTTGATTTTTTTGTATTTACACTTATTGAACTTTGTGCAACATCAGATCCTAATGCCTCGTATGTCTTTAAAGACTCATATACTTTTGCAGTTTTGATCTGATAGGTAGACTCATTTCCACTATTTGCTTTAAATGAATACAATACAAGTGGTAAAATTGCTAAAGCGGGTAATAATAATTTTCTGTAATTTTTCATAATTATATAATTTAGGTTAATGTGAATATCTTGTTTTCGGTTTAAATCAGATCACTTTATGGTTTATTAAATAAAAACTACTTTTCCTTCTATCAGAATAAATGGTCTTTTTTTTTCATTTATTTTTTCCTTTTCCGGAAGTATCATGTATATACCATCTTCATATTTATTTCTGAATGAAACAGTTCTGTTATTGGCTACTTCATTTTCCATGGTTTTCCATCCATTGTTCCAACAGTAAAGCGTATAGGGTACTTTATCCAGTAAGGTTGACTTTGAATATTCTGCGACCTTCTCTAATTTTTTATAATCGTTCCAACCATATTTTGCAATAGCTACCAACTGCTCCTGCTCTATCGACATATCCCGGTCAAGCTTGATAACAGATCTTTTTTGTGTATTAAATTGTTTAATTTGACCGGCCTTGTTTATATAAATACAAAAAGATTTATTTGAGTTATTTTTATCAAGAGAAGAAATGAGGTATAATCCGCCAACTCCTATTTTATCAAAAACCTGTTGGTTATGCTTTGGACTAATGGCTGCCACAGGAATCCAAATACCTGTGTTAAAAACAGATAGTATAACCAGATTGGTTTCTTTTTTAAAAAAGCTTTTAGTATCTACTTTTGTAGTTGGAGTATAAAGATCCGTAACATCGGTATCGGTATAAGTAAAATTGAGTCCAAGAGGAGCTAATTCTTTAAAATATTTTATATAAACAGAAGAGGTATCCGGAATAAAACCTCTCCTGTAAATCTTTGGAACTGTCCTATAGGTAGAATATTTAGGATTAGTTTTGTTTTTTATCAGATACATGGGTTCAAATTTCCCGTTGGTCTCACTCCCTTCAAAAGGATAAGATTTCTTTTTATTCATGACAAGTGAATTCCATGCATGCCCTCCATTAATATTACCCCAGGCTGGAATATAATCAGTTGTCACAGGTAAGCCATTAGCCCTACAGACATATGATACAAAATTGGTAAAAGAAATACATGAGCCTTTTTTATTTTGCAAGATCTGATCAAAGCTTAGTCCATCTTCTTTTAAATTGTCTAAGGAAAAGGCTAATATCTTTCTTATTGTATCATTAAGTATATTACAGGCAGTAAGTGCTGATTTATCATCAGTAATATTTGTTTTAGACCACTTAAAATGACTCAATGCCGCTTTTCTCCAATCCGGATCATAGGACAAGTTGACTTTGTAAGGCAAAACATAATTAATGAAACTATATTCAGAGATAATATTCTGCTGCAATAATGATTTTGAGTGATTATATGCTGACATAATATTTTCGGCCAGCTTTATAGAATCTACATCTTGTGAGTCCTGAATCAAATTTCCATTTCCATCAAGATGAAAGTTCAGGATTGCATTTTTTTTTAGAAACTTAAATGCATTTTGATAATTGAGCTCCCCTTTATCTGATACAATATCATAGGCTATTTCATTGTCTTTTTTTGTACATGAAAAGACACAAAAAAGGATAAAAGTAAAAAAAGCGGCTTTTACTTTTAACATATTACACTTATGACACATATACCTTAAGGATTTCACAATAAAATGATATAAATACTATGTAGTCAAATATAAAATATTCCTTTATCCAGCCAAATTAAAAAGCACATTTCAAGTTTTAATTTCCTTTTGCCTTACAGATTTATAAAATTGGATATGAAAAGAATTTATTTTACTAAAAAAAGAATGAAAATCAAAATAATTTTAAAGGCAAAAAACACAAAACAAGCGTAAAAATGAGACAATTACACCTGAATTCATTATCAAGATTTCATTTTTTGTATTTTCTTAAAAAAATTTCCACGCAAGGATATTTATTTACTAAAAAAATTGAAGTAAGAAAAACTGAGTCGTCCTAAAATAAGTTGACCCTTATTTTAGGACGGGACAAACGAAATAAAAAAGCCGGCTCTTTCGAGCCGGCTTTGTCTATAATAAGCAATTATTATTGTGCTTTAATTTTGAAGTCATCTACTTCCCATGTTGCTGCTCCAGAGGTTGTAGAAGTATATTTAAATGCAATTCTTACGTTTTTACCTAAGAAAGCACCTAAGTCTATATTTCCGGAACCAACCCAGTCTCCAAATGCATTGGCATTAGTATCCAGAGTTGCTGGAAGCAGAGTCCAGTTGGTGGTTGTAACATCTCCTGTATAATTATCTGTAGCATACACTTGTAATGCGTTTCCAGAATATCTTACATCTGTTGTAAAGCTTACTGCTGCTTTGGTTTTACCTGCTAAGTTAACGGCTTTAGAGATCAACCAATCTTCATTAGCAAAATTACTACCACTTGCATTCCCATTCATCATTGCATAATAATTAGTTCCGTTTCCTTGGTTGGATGTCTGCCAGAATTGGTTGGGTCCTACTTTGTTTACAGTAGTCCAGTCTGCACTGAATCCGCCTGCCGCGAAGTCATCGCTATACACAACAGGAATTGGAGTATACACACTTCCGTCACATCTCGGTGCATCAAAGTCGATATTAGCTAATTTAGTAATCCATAGTTGATAAGTTCCATTAAATACACTTAAAATAGCATATACATCACCCTTTCCACCTTTTACTTCATAAGATCCCGGCTTAGTAGTTCCGAAACTTGCCTGTCCGCTGGTTCTTAGAACAACCGTATTTCCAGAGCAATCTTCAAGGGTTCTGCTGGTAACATTATTACCGTCAGTTAATGTTCTTCCTAAATCTCCCTTCACAAACTCAACATCTTTGATTTTGATCCATCTTCCGACATCAGCCATTGACAACTGAGAAATTGTTTTTTCTGTAGGTACCACAGCTCTTGATGCAGTATTGCTATCGAAGAAATATTTATACATATCTACTTCTTCAATCTGCCCAAACTGTGTATTGTTATTGAATAAAGCTCCTATCTGAACTTCACCGTTAACACTTCTTACGTAAAGATTCTTAAGCTTAATGTTTACATCTTTACCTAATCTGAATCTGCTGTCAAGATACAGATTGGTTTTATTCATATTTATTCTGATCCCTCCTGTAGCATCTTCTACATAAACATATTTATAAAGGTTTCCTGTTTCGTCGTTAGCAACTACCTGAGCTTTAAGGTAATTATCTCCTGTAATCTGCACCCAGTTTGTAGTTCCCGCAGCCAATTGCTTCACATCAGCAACAGTTTTAGCTGTAAGAGTACTTGGATTGAAATCACATGGACCAGCTGTAAGCCCATCTAAACGAGGGAAAGTCTTCATATCAAGATCTTCAGACTTATTTACATACAATTGATACGTAGTAGTAGATCCGGACTGAAATTTACTGTAGATTCCTACAAATTTACCTTTCCCGGAAGGAAGAAGCTGACTCGCAAAAGAAGCAAAGCCACTATTTCTTACAACAGCAGTTTTTGCATATTTTCCGCTCACCCATCCTTCTCCGATTGTTTTATCCACTGTTACTCCACTTGGAGCATAAGTCGTACATAACGCTCTTGAGTCGAATTCTACATCATTTACCTGAATAAGACATCCGAAATACTGATCATTGGCAGCAATCATATCTGCTAATTTCATCACCTTAGGAACAATTTTTCCTTTTGGAGCACATGATCTGAAGATTTGTTTTGCAACAAGCTTTTCAGGAATTCTTGATACAGAAGTTGCTGAAGTTTCAGCTCCTGTTTCTACACCAAGTTGTACCAATCCACCGTACGTTCCGATAGCAAGACCGTTCAGTTTAATATATACTTTTGATCCCTGAGGATATTTTGTATAAGTACTTACTGCATCTACACTCACTGTAAATCCTTGTGTAGGATTTTCCAATGCATCCTGAACATAGATCGTTTTATAAATATTTCCTGTTTCGTCCGTAGAAGAAACATATCCTACCATATATAAATCGTCAGCTTCGTTGTCCGGCGTTGTATCTTTAGGGAATACATATCTTGCATTCTGATACTTTGCTTTTACGTCTGCAAATGGTACTACTATTCCTTTTTTATCAGCACAATCATACCCGTCAAGATTAGGCTGGTCGTACTTGTCATCATGTACACATCCTGTTACTACGAACAGAGAAGATGCCATGACAAAAATATATTTTAAAATTGAATTATATTTTTTCATTGTTATCGTTTTAGAATCTTAAATAAACATTAGTGAAGAAAGTGATTCCTCTGTCATACCAAAGTTTTGGTCCGAAATAAGGAGTTGCTCTCTGAGCATCAGCAAGAGCATCACTAAAGTTTACATTTCGTCCTTGTTCAAATCCTCCGGTTACATAATTTCTGTTGTTCAGAATATTATTTACGGACACACTTACACCCATTCTGTATTTTCCGAATTGGAAAGATTTACCTGCGTTAGCATTTAACATAAATTGATTGTCAAATTTCTTTTGTTTAGTAATAAGCTCTATCAATTCAGGAGTTGCTCCAGGGAAAGGATCGTTAGTCTGTGGATCCGTGTACATGTAAGGCGTCTTGTTCAACGCGGAGAAGTCAAGATACTGATCCATTAAGTAGTTAGCGGATGCTCCTACCCACCAGTATTTTGGAGAGTTATATTTCAATCCGAAAGAGAATGCTTTTTGTGGAGTTCCGGCTACTTTATAATCTTTAACATTTGCTTTACCCCAAACATCAGTTCCTCTGAATCCGTTAAGGTCATCAAACGTAGAAACTTCAGGATTATTTGTGTACTTGTATTCACCTACACTTGCTACCCCTACAGCACTTAAAGTAGGTGTAACTTTAACATCAAAACCTAATTCAAGACCCATATATCTCTTGTTAACGCCGCTCATTGCTTCATTAACAAGTGTACTGAATGAGTTACCTAAAGTACCATCATTTACGTCAGCATAATATCTTGAAATTTCAGTAGCATTTTGAATCGTCGTATAATAAGCAGATAATCTTAGTTTTAAAATCTGTCCTCTTAAGATATAACTTAAATCATTAGAGTTGATCATCTGATTCGTAACTCCAGGTGTTAAATAGTCAACCATTCTTGGGTTGATATAAATCTCATTCAACGTAGGTGCTAAGCTAAAGAATGCTCCGTTGTACACAATGAAGTTTTTACCATTGATTTTATAGGTAATTTTACCTTTGATCCCTGCATCTAACGCATCGTATACTGCACTTTTTCCTTTTGAATTATCTCTGAATCTGGCAAGACCACTTCTGAAATTCCCTTCTCTGTAAGCTTCTGAATAAGAAGAGAAGATGGAAGCTACAACATTCCATTTATTGAAATCTATCTCAGATGAAATGTTCAACGCATAGTGGTTTCTTGTCAATTCGTAAGAATACTGAGTTCTGTCTCCTTCTCTTACTCTTGCATCACTATTATCAGCGTCATATTTCGCATCTCCATTAAATGCATTAAGGTTATAAGCGAAGTTAGCTCCTAATAAATCTTTAACTCTTCTGAAGTTATCAGATTTTAAATTCTGATAATTGAAGTTGATGTTTAACTTCCAGTTGTCCTTCAATCTGGTATCAAAGTGAGAGGAAACGTTTAATGTTTTATCTTTATTTACATCTTCTACAACTGTATAAACAGCACCTCTCATATCACCATTTCCATTGGTAAGGTTAAGACGGTTCGCATTATACAGATAATTCCAGTCGATTTGTGACTGTTGTCTGAATTCATCTTCATTAAGAAGACCGAAGCTTGGTAATTTTCTATAGTAAGTAGGGTTCGGGTCTGAGGCGTGGAACCAGTCTAATCTGCTTCTTGCATCGCTACCAAACTGGTAAGAAACGGTATTCGTCCAGTTTGAGTTTTTACCGATTTTCAGATAATCGGTTAAGATAAACATCGGTTCAAAAACGTTTCTGATTCTGGAGTTTCTTTTCTCTCCATCCTGCCAACCCCAGTAGGAGTTGTAGTTTTTACCCATGATATCATAAACCTCCTGAGTATTCGGCGCATTGGAAGCTCTGTATGTTGGAGATCCGAAAGCCGTTAAGTTGATGGAGTGTTTATCACTGAATTTCTTCTCAATTGAAGCAAAGTAAGCATAAGCGTCCTGATAAACTCCATCAATGATTGCTCTGTCTCCCCATCTTCTGCTTCCTGAGAAAGTAAATGCCCAGCCATTTTTGGTAAGACCAGACGAATAAGTAGCCATTGCTCTGTGCAAATAACTTCTGTTCGTAAATGAATAGGCTAATGAAGTTTGTTTTCTATAGCTGGAAGCTCTTGTATTATAATATACAACTCCCCCTAAGTTACCAAAAGTATATTCTGAAGGCGTAATATTGTCTACATTCTCATAAGGATATCTTGTCACGTCATTCAAACCACCCCAGTTGTTGAAGTCTATCCTTCCATCATCATTTTTAGACATTGATACCCCATTAAAAAGCACATCCTCAAATCTGTTGTCTACTCCTCTAGGTCTGAACCAGTAAGCACCTAGTTCAAAAGCAGAAACATTCTGAAAAGCATCTCTTCCTGAGCTTAAAAGTCCTACAGTAGGCTGCATAGATGAGCCACCATCCTCAGAATCACTCGCGGCGTCGTCAATAACGATAACTCCTGCGTCTGATCCTAAAGTGTAATTAAGTGTAATGACACCTAAATCTTTTCTCTTCTCATCTGCTGTCACATCAAACTCTAAGATTTTAGACTCAAAGTTCGGTTTTGTCACGGTAATAAGATAGTGTCCAGGTTTTAAATCCACAAACTGGAAGTACCCAATTTTATCCACGGTTGTGTCACCGGTGGATTGTGCTAGATCTACTTCTGCTTTCTCTAAAGGCTTACCATCCTGATCTTTAACATACGCATACACAGTAGTTTGCGCAAAGTAAAAAGAGGCAGGCATTAATGTAAACAAAGAGATTAGGGATAGTTTTTTAATCATAATAAACTTATTTTTAACTCCTTCTTTATTTAAGGGGCAACAAATTTAGAACTATTTTCATTAACTCAAACATTTTTAGTTATTTATTCTATTAATTTTTCTTAACCTTCAACACTTATCATAATAATATATATTAATTTTCATTAATTGTAAAAAATGAAAATAACAAAATTCATGAAAAAACGGAAACAGGAAAAGAAGGTTATTATTCTGGAAAAATAACATGAACAAAAGGGTGGATTGATAAGCGGACAATGGTTTTCAGCGGCTTTCTTTCAGGATCAATTCAATGTAAAGGCTAATTCTTAACCTTTTCTTAAACCAAACTCGGATTATTTACTCTTTATTCTTATATAAAATTAGTAATTTTACCCCCTCAATTTTTTGAATATACTAAGAATATGAAAAAATATTTAATCATTGCCGCTCTATTTTGCTTTGGAACTGCCTTTTCACAACAGAAACAGGTAAGAAGAGCAGCTGTCGCATTTCTCAATGTAGAAAACCTTTGGGATACCATTCCCTCTGCAGATTATATTGACGGAACATTACCCCGTTCTAATCCTAAATTCCACAGAAGTGTACCATTGGACTCTTTAAAGTATCTTGAAACAACTGAAGATTATAAAGGAGAATGGAGTGACGATCTTTTGATTGGGAAAAAGGTGATCAGAAAACAGTTTTTATCTGATGACTTCACGGCTAACAGCCCAAAAAGATGGGGAAGCAAATATTATAACCAAAAATTAGCAAACGAAGCTAAGGTTATTTCAGAACTGGGAAGACAATATACCAATGACAACCCTGTTATTTGTGGATTAATCGAGGTTGAGAACAGACAGGTGATTGAAGATCTTATCAAGCAGCCGGCTTTAGCAAAGAGCAACTATGGCATTGTACATTTCAATTCTTATGATTCAAGAGGGATTGATGTAGCCATTATTTATCAAAAAGCAAGATTTTCTGTTTTAGATTCATATAAAAAAGAAATCAAAATCTATGATGAAAACGGAAAAAGAGAATATACCAGAGATATCGTTATTGCTATCGGATTACTGGATGGAGAGAAAGTGGCTATCTTTATGAACCACTGGCCTTCCAGAAGAGGTGGAGAAGCTATTTCTTTAGCAAAAAGAAATACTGCCGCTACTGTACTGAAAGGCGAAATGGATAAAATAAGCGCAGAAAACCCTGGAATCAAATTATTCTCCATGGGTGATTATAATGATGATCCGGTAAGCCCAAGTTTGAAAAAGCACCTTGCAGCAGTGGGTGATCCAAGCGAATTATCAGACAAGACTCCTTATTATAACCTGATGTATAAATTATATAAGGCAGGGGTAGCTTCTTTGGCTTACAGAGACGCTCCGAACTTGTTTGACCAGATTATTGTTTCTAAAAATCTTTATTCTCCGGAGAAACTTACGCCAACCTATACTATATATAAGGCAGAAATTTATGCTCCACCTTACCTTGTCAATAAAGAAGGACAATGGAAAGGATACCCATTACGTTCATGGGATGGAGACCGATTCACAGGCGGATACAGTGACCACTTCCCAGCGGTTTCTGTAATTCAGAAAGAATATGTAAAAAAATAAATAGATAGGCACTCTTATTGGAGTGCTTTTTTATTATAAAGTATTGAATCATGAAAAATTTTATAGTACTCCTTTTTATATTCTTTATTCCTTATAGCTGTTATTCTCAGGATAAGACTAAAAATGATAAAGAACAGTCAGAAATGAAGCCCTCAAAAAATGAGGATGGAGAATGGGATCTCACGGTAATTGATACACAATTTGATTATTTTTTAAATGCTGTTGCCAGACCGATCAGTCAGTATTCAGAATCTTATCTGAAAACAAAGAACACGTTCCTGGTCAACGAATGGAACGGATATTACAACTCAGGAAAATATAGAAACATTATCGAATCAGGAATTGATTATGATCCCCGGGAAAATTACGGGATAAAATTTGAGTACAAGCTGTATCAGGTTTTTGCCTATGTAAAATGGAAATACGGATTAAAAATGTATGGATTAACGGGCAGTGATGCGGTGAGATAATCTATAAAATGAACAACAGAAGGCGCTTTACGGTGCCTTTTGTTTTTTTATATTAAGATCTTGTAATATTTCCTTAACAAATATCCTAAATAAGAATATTTTTCACTAAAACATAAAATTAAAAAACAATTTTAAACAGTTCATTAAGGTTTTAATTATATTTGTATTTCACCGAAATCAAATTTCGGTGAAAAAAACTAAAGAACTAAATTAAAACCATGAAGAAAATTTTCTCAGCACTTTCGGTGTTGTCTGTGGGGCCATTAAGTGCACAACTGTATGTCCCACCTGGATCTCCTTCTGATTCAAGCAACTCAAACATTGGTATTAATACGGCTTCACTTGCCGGATCGCTAGACATCAATACTAATGAAAACATCTCCGTCATCAGGGGAAACAGTGGTTATATTCCATCTGGTCTCAGATATATGGACGATTCTTATACAGTAAAAAAATTAGCAATCTTGAAAGGGAATCAATTGGCTAATGGATTTGCACTTACCCTTTATTCGATTGAACAAAATAGGCTGGTTAAAGGAGAATTGAAACACTTAATAATCAACATAAGGCAACCTATAATAACCATTTAAATTAAATTAATTATGAAAAAAATTTTTAGACTTGCCATATGCTCGGTACTGTTTTCCTGGAACTCCATATATTCTCAATCCGGAAGTAACGGAAGTGATATAATTATCTGTCTGGACAACAGTGCATCGGTAGAAAATTTTGAGTTTAATGATATGACTGTTTCGTCCAAAAAGCTGATCCAATCAATTTTAAACTGCAATCCCAACAATAAAGTTTCAGTAATCCACTATGGAACTACTTTTCAGTCTTTACCCTTATCTCCCAAAATATATATAGAATCAGATTTTACTAATAATTTAACAACAGCCCAAACATTTACAAGAAGGTTAAATGACGGCGACCATTTCCATCAGGCTGTAGGAATGATAGGCGAAGCTATAGATCATCTTCCTAGCTCAAGTATTGTAAGTCCACAAAAAACATTAACAACAAACTCCTCAAGACCACTCATCATCTTTTTATTCACAGATGGAGAAAGAGCTGCAGGAAATGCACTTACAGGTTCTTATCTAGTCAATCTTAACCCTCCCAACGGCTTACATGAGAATAATGCATTCCTCAATTTCACTAATTTCAAGAATAACAGAAATGCAAAATTCGTAGTCGTACATGTTGAAGATTATTCTGTTTATAAAGAAGCAGCAGCCAGTATTGCGAGTTTTGGAGGATCCTACCCAGGACCTATAGAAGGCTATCCGGCTGATCCAGACAACAATCAGGTTCCGAGATTATATCTCAACAAAAATAATTTTATTCTGAGTACAACTGAAATAGCTGACCTTACACAAAATATCTGCTCTATTGGTAAAGGAAAAATCACGTTCTATCATGAGCCTATCCCTTGTGAATCGATGAATTATCCATTTAATGTTAATGGAACTTACACCATACCAGCAGGGTCAACAATTACAAATTTCAATATGGCACTTGTCAACACATCCACTGGAGTAAGCTATCCTACTTCTTCGATTCCTTCATATAGCAGCGGAAATTTTTTCTCTTTTAGTATAGATCTGTCAAATCTTACCAATCCACTTTCAGGAGAGTACAAACTACAGGCAAATCTTACCTATACCAACGGAGGTGCAAGCACTACTATTCAGGCCAATAATGGCGTTGTTGGTTTCCCATATGATATTCAGTTTTGTTGTCCGGATGATTTGTATATTAATACAAATGTCGCAGCACCCAATATCGATCTTCAGTCTGCACAGAATACAATTACTGCAGTGAATGTTATTAGCCACGGAGCCAAAGCAGTATATCATGCCGGAAAATTCGTATTATTAAATCCTGGATTCAATTCCGAAGAGGGCTCAGACTTTTTTGCTTATATTGAAGGATGTAAATCAGAACAAACATTGAAGTCTAAAGACACAGATTATCATATAGATCTTAATGCAGATCCTAATAATACAAAAACGATAGGAGGAGGAATAAAAACACAGCAACAAAGATCCTTACAGATCTCACCTAATCCAAATACAGGACTGTTTACTGTATCTATTGATAAAATAGGCTCCGGCTCACTACAGATTGCTGATATAAACGGTACAATTGTTTTTGAAAAATTATTTAAAAATGAAAAAGAAATAGATGTTAATATACAGTCATTACCATCTGCTACTTATATTGTAAAAGTCATTTCAGATAATGAAACCATGACACAAAAAGTAATCAAAAGATAAATTCCTGAAATAGGATATACTAAAAAAGGTTCAGAAAATTTCTGAACCTTTTATTTTTATAATAGCTGAAAATTATTTGTTGAATAACTCCTCTACTTTATCCCAGTTTACTACATCGAAGAATGCAGAAACATAGTCAGGTCTTCTGTTTTGGTAGTTTAGGTAATAAGCATGCTCCCAAACATCTAATCCTAAAACAGGAGTTCCTTTAACGTCTGCAACAGGCATTAACGGGTTGTCCTGGTTTGGAGTAGAAGAAACAGATACTGAACCGTCAGCATTTTTCACCAACCAAGCCCATCCTGAACCGAACCTTGTCTTAGCAGCATCAGAGAAATCAGTTTTGAACTTGTCAAGACCACCATAGTTTTCGATAGCAGCTTTTACATTTCCTACCGGCTCTTTGCTTCCTCCTGGAGTTAAGATTTCCCAGAATAAAGAATGGTTGAAGTGACCTCCACCATTGTTTCTTACCGCTGGTTTGTCAGTTCCTGTCTGGCAGATTTCCTCGATAGTTTTTCCTGCTAAATCAGTACCTTCAATTGCTTTATTTAAATTGTCAATATACGCCTGGTGATGCTTTGTATAATGGATTTCCATAGTTTTTGCATCAATAGTAGGCTCTAATGCATCATATGCATATCCTAGTTTTGGTAATTCAAATGACATAATTTTTATTTTTAATGTTATAACCCAAAATTAGCCAATATTTAAGCGATAATCAAAGATTGGGTATTACTTTAATAAATCTTTAACATTGATATATTGATTTAGAATGAATTAAATTTTAAAATAATTTTTATTTAAAATTCAAACACCTTACAGGTATCGTCCATAACTTTTAAATTATATTCAAAACATAGTTTATTTTCAATTGCGTAACTTACCAATATGAAGACTGTTCTATAACAATATTCTTCTTCTCACTGAATGTTTAACTTAAATATTTTATATATGAAAATTGGACTTTTTGGATTTGGAAAAGCAGGAAAAGCTGTAGCATCAGTTATTCTTCAAAACAAAGATCATTCTCTGGAATGGATTTACAGAAAAACAAACCGATTAAACAGCAGGGACGCTTCGGATTTCTTTGGGATTGAAAGTGAAGATCCCGGTCATTTTTATTCAGAGAAAAAATTAAGTGTGGAAGAATTACTGGAAGAACATCCGGTGGACGCTATTATCGACTTCTCATCTCAGGAAGGCATCTACACTTATGGTGAGTCTGCTGCTCAAAAGAAAATAAAAATCATTTCAGCGATTTCTCATTATTCTGATAAAGAGGTTAGTTTCCTTCACAAACTGGCTCAGAAAGCAACTGTATTTTGGTCTCCCAATATTACGTTGGGAATTAATTATCTGTTATATGCTGCTCAATTTTTAAAAAAGATTGCTCCTTCTGTAGATATTGAAATTGTGGAAGAACATTTTAAAGATAAAAAAGGAGTTTCAGGAACCGCTATCCGGATTGCAGACATATTGGATGTGAAAGATGAAAAAATAAACACCATAAGGGCAGGAGGAATTGTTGGAAAGCATGAGGTGATCTTTGGTTTTCCGTTTCAGACCGTCCGTCTTATTCATGAATCGATCTCAAGAGATGCTTTTGGTAACGGAGCATTATTCGCTGCGGAACATCTTGTCAATAAAAAACCGGGCTTCTATAAATTTGAGGATTTGTTGCATCCTTATTTCAAAGTATAGAAGCCCGGCTTATGAAAATTTAATTTATTATCTATTCATAGACATCAGGAATTCTTCATTATTAAGAGTTCCTTTGATGTTTTTATTTACAAATTCCATCGCTTCTACAGGATTCATTTCAGAAAGATATTTTCTAAAGATCCACATTCTCTGAGAAGTAACTTCATCAAGAAGTAGATCATCTCTACGAGTACTTGAAGAGATTAAGTCGATAGCAGGATAAATTCTTCTGTTAGCAATTTTTCTGTCTAATTGAAGTTCCATGTTACCGGTACCTTTAAATTCTTCAAAAATTACTTCATCCATTTTGGATCCGGTATCGATAAGAGCTGTTGCAATAATCGTTAACGAACCTCCTCCTTCAATTTTTCTAGCTGCTCCAAAGAATCTTTTCGGTTTGTGAAGAGCGTTAGCGTCAACCCCTCCGGAAAGAACTTTTCCTGAAGCAGGTGTAACGGTGTTATATGCTCTGGCTAATCTTGTGATAGAATCCAGCAAAATAACCACATCATGTCCGCATTCAACCATTCTCTGAGCTTTCGCAAGAACAAGGTTGGCAACTTTCACATGCTTTTCAGCAGCTTCGTCAAATGTAGAAGCAATCACTTCTGCATTCACGCTTCTTTCCATATCAGTAACCTCTTCCGGACGTTCATCAATCAGAAGAACCATCATATAAACTTCAGGGTGATTGGCTGCAATAGAATTGGCAATATCTTTAAGCAACATCGTTTTACCCGTCTTAGGCTGGGCTACAATCATAGCTCTCTGCCCTTTTCCGATAGGTGCAAACAGATCTACAATTCTTGTGGAAATCGTAGAGTTGTTTCCCGCAAGATTAAATTTCTCTTCAGGAAAAAGTGGAGTAAGATATTCAAAAGCAACACGATCTTTGATGAATGCAAGATCACGACCGTTAACCTCTGTAGGCTTTAGTAATGAAAAATATTTTTCACCTTCTTTTGGTAATCTTACAATTCCTTTCACTGTATCTCCGGTTTTCAGACCATAATTTCTGATCTGCGCTGTAGATACATAAACATCATCAGGCGAAGAGATATAACTAAAATCTGAAGAACGTAGGAACCCGTAGTTATCAGGTAATATTTCTAACACCCCTTCAATACTTACCATTCCATCGAAATTAAATTCTTTTCTATGATCCTGGTGTTCCTCTACCCTTTCAGAATGTCTGTTTTGATTCTGATTCTGGTTTTGGTTCTGATGCTGATGTTGATTTTGATTTTTATGCTGGTTTCCACCGTTCTGTGGATGGTTGTGGCCTTTTTGAGGTCTGTTGGCCTGTTGTTGAGGGGGATTGTTCGGCTTTTCTTCTACCAGAACAGGCTCTTGGGATTCTGTGTTTTTTGGAGCTTCTATTTTTTCCTGTGATACTTCTGTATTGCCAGTATTGGTAGGAACTCTTTTTCTTTTTTTCTTAGCATTTGCAGCGGCTGTAGATGCTTCTTCAGTGGCCGGTACAGCTTCAGTTTTGGGCTCTTCCGGTTTTATTTCCTCAGAAGCCGGTATTTGTTCTTCTACTTTTTCCTCTACTTTAGATTCTACCGGTGCTTTTGCTACTGCTTTGGGCTTGGCTGGTGTTTTTTTAGGGACAGCAGCTCTTTTTGCCGGGGCTTTCACAGCAGGTTTTTCTGCTTGAGCCTCTTCAGTATTTATGCTGGTTGTCTCTGTGGCGTTGAAATAATCTTTTGAGACTTTGGGGTTGGAAGCCTGAAAGTCAAGAATAGCAAAGATCTTGTCATTTTCATTGCTGTTTCTTGCAACTTTAACGCCCAAATCTTTTAAGATTTTAGTCAGTTCCGTTACGGATTTTGACCTTAACGTTTCTATGTTAAACATACTTAATGTAAAAATGTAATTAATTGTGAGTAAGAAAAGTAAGTCCGGTGACTTTGGTTTTCAAGTACATTGTATAATGCAAATCTACACTTATTTTTGAATTGTGCAAAATTTATGTTATTTTTGCCAAGAATTTAATATTCAATGCTACAGAGAATACAGACTATTTGGACACTATTAGCAGTTTTAGCTGCTGTTTTTCTTTTCATTACAGGACAGGATGTTGTTGTTTTTGGTACCCTTCCGGTGCTTAATATTGCATGTATTGTCCTTGTATTAGTAGGAGCATTCAGTGTTTTTAGTTTCAAAAACAGAAAAAGACAAATTCTGCTGAATACAATCAGCATTATTATAAACGCTTTGTTGATTGGTGTATTGGCGTACTGGTTACTAAACTTACCCGGAGGAATTCAATTTCCTGAGAAGGGTATTGAGCCGATTTTCCCATTGATCGCGGTGATCTGTCTGCTTATTGCAAACATTTTCATTCGCAGAGATGAGAGGCTCGTAAAATCTGTAGACAGACTTCGATAGCCTTACAACGATTTTTTGAGTGAGAACAGTTCCTTTTCAGGAGCTGTTTTTTATTGTATACCATTATATATAATTCGACTTCTTAATAAAGAGTTGATTAAAATGGTATTATACACAGAAAGCCAAGGCTTTTCATTTAATGGCTTCCTATTTTATCCGATCCATATAAATTATGTACCTTCCTGCAACTTTTCGGCGAATGATGCGACAGATTACGTAACTTTTAATTTTAAAGACAATGAAAAAGCTAACTTATCTTACTTTATCCCTGTTTTCAGTTTTTACTTTTGCACAGGATGTTTCAAAAGAAAGAGTAAAAACCATACTTTCTACTTTGGCTTCCGATGAAATGAGAGGCAGAGAAATCTGGACTCCGGAAAATGAAAATGCAGCCAACTATATCGCCACTCTTTTCAAAGAAAATAACCTTGAGTATTGCACAGGAAATTCTTATTTGATTCCATTCGAATACAAAGGCAAAAAAGCGTATAATGTATGTGGTGTAAAAAAAGGAAAAACAGATAAATATCTTGGTTTCTCAGGACATTTTGATCATATCGGAACCAGTAATAAATCCGGAGATAATATTTATAACGGAGCTGATGACGATGCCAGCGGCATTACGACTCTGGTAGGAATTGCCGATTATTTTAAAAATAAAAAACCTGACTTCTCAATGGTCTTTATGGCTTTTAATGGGGAGGAGAAAGGAATGTTGGGTTCAAGAGCCATTTCAGAAGATAAAAATCTGGATAAAATTTACAACAACATGACAGCTCTTTTCAATTTTGAAATGGTCGCTACGGAATCACAATGGGGTAAAAATGCGTTGTATATGACAGGAGACGGATTTTCAGATCTGGATGAATTATTTAATAAAAATGCAGTCAATGGATTAAAAATTAACGCCGATCCTTACGCAAGGGAACAATTATTTTACCGTTCTGACAATGTAAGTTTCGTTAAAAAGAAAATTATTGCCCATTCTTTCTCTACCGTTGATATGAGTAAAGCCACCCATTATCACCATGAAAATGATGATGTCAATATTGTAGATTTTGATAATATGACTCAGATCATCAATAATTTTGGAAAGACTTTGGAAAAATTAAATCCTCAGAATTTTAGCCCAAAATACAACGATCAGGTAAAATTTAATTAATTTCATTACTATAAAACCGCCCTTAGTGCGGTTTATTTTTTTTAGTAACATTTTAATAAAACAGTATTATATTCTATATTTTTAAAAAATCATAACAGGATCATACTCAGTTGTAACAAAAGCATATTCTTCGAAACATATTAATTAAAGTAAAATAGGATTAAGAACGTCTTATCTTTTAATTTTACGTAATTTTGCTATCCAATTTTTTCATTGAATGAACGAATATAAAAAAATCTTAAAGTTCGCGAGACCGCATCAAAAATACATCTACGGAAGTTTATTTTTCAATATCCTGTATTCCGTATTTCAGATTGCTTCCTTAGGTACTATTTTACCTGTATTAGGGATGCTTTTTGGGACTATTAAACCTGAGAAATATGAAACAGCACCTGTTTATTCAGGAGAGTTTCTCGATTTCTTCTCTTATGTGAAAGATTACTCCAACTACTATATTCAAAGTTTAGTGACTGAATATGGTGCTTTGAATGTTCTTGCATGGCTTTGTATCATTACGGCATTTATGTTCCTGTTGAGAAATATTTTCAGATATTTAGGTTCATTCCTGTTGATCAATTATCGTGTAGGGGTTACAAAAGACCTCCGTGGAGCAATGTACAGAAAAGTACTTTCTTTACCGGTATCATTTTTTACAGAAAGCAGAAAAGGAGATTTAATGTCCCGTATGTCTAATGACGTAGGTGAAGTTGAAGGGAACATATTAGGAAGCTTGGTTGAGCTTATCAACGCTCCGTTTATGTTGATCAGTACCTTAGTGAGTTTATTCATCCTAAGTCCTGAAATGACCCTTTTCTCATTATTGGTATTGCCTGTAATGGGAACAATGATCGCTTTAGTCGGAAAAAGCCTTAAGAAAGATTCCCATGAGGCACAAAATGAAATGGGAACCATTTTTTCTATTGTAGATGAGACCCTGAAATCTTCCAAAGTCATTAAGATTTTTAATGCTGAGAAGATCATGGACAACCGTTTTATGAAGTCTATGAACAAATGGATTTCAAGCTCTATCAGCCTGGGAAGAAAGAAAGAATTAGCGTCTCCGATGAGTGAATTTTTAGGTTCCATCACATTCTTAATCATTGCATGGTACGGAGGAAAACAAATTCTTGTTGAACAGAGCATCTCTCCTGCTGATTTCCTTGTTTTCCTTGGATTATTTTTCCAGATCCTGCCTCCTGCAAAAAGTTTATCAACTTCCATTTCTAATGTACAGAAAGGAGAAGCTTCTTTAAAAAGAGTGCTTGAAATTCTGGATGCAGATGTAAAAATTGAAGAAGTTGCAGAGCCGGTTTCTATCTCTACCCTGCAAAATAATATTGAATTTAAAAATATTGGATTCTATTATGACAAATCCAATCTTATTCTTAAAAATTTCAATCTGACCATTCAGAAAGGAAAAACCGTTGCATTAGTAGGACAAAGTGGAAGTGGTAAAACAACCATTGCCAATCTTTTGGCCAGATTCTATGATGTTTCGGAAGGAGAAATTCTGATTGACGGAACAGATATTAAGCATCTGAAACTACAGGAATATCGTAAGCTTTTGGGAATGGTAACTCAGGAGTCTGTATTATTCAATGATTCGGTGTACAATAATATTTTAATGGGTAAACCTGATGCTACGAGAGAAGAAGTCATTGCCGCGGCTAAAATTGCCAATGCCGATGATTTTATTACCAATCTTTCTGAAGGGTATGATACCAATATCGGGGATGATGGGAATAAGCTTTCCGGAGGGCAAAAACAAAGGGTTTCTATAGCAAGAGCCGTCTTGAAAAATCCACCGATCATGATTTTGGACGAAGCGACATCTGCTTTGGATACAGAATCTGAAAGATTTGTACAGGATGCACTGGAAAAAATGATGGAAAACAGAACTTCTTTAGTGATTGCACACCGCCTTTCAACGATTCAGAAAGCAGACTGGATTGTAGTGATGGAAAAAGGTGACATTGTAGAACAAGGTACCCACCATGATCTTATTGCTAAAAAAGGAATGTATAACAAACTTGTTGAGCTCCAGAATTTTGACTAATTATTTTAAATCACAAAAATGAATCCCATACAAGAGTATTTCTACAGAATCGAAGAGCCTGAAAGAAGTACTCTTCTTTTTTTACGGGAAAAGATCTTAGCCTCGGATACAGAACATATTACAGAAACGTTCAGTTTCGGGCTGCCCTTTATCAAATATAAAAAGAAAATGCTGTGTTATTTCTACTACAGCAAAAAGTATAAAAAACACTACATTAGCTTCTACCACGGTGACAAACTGGATTATCCAGAATTGACCCAAGACGGGAGAAAGAAGTTTAAGATTCTTTTAATTGATGTGGAAAAAGATTTGCCTTTGGATTTTATTCTCAGCCTGCTGGAAGAAATTAAAAAGTATATAAAATAAAAACTCCGGGACGATAAATCGTCCCGGAGCCTCCTTTAAAAACATCATCATTGTGTATTTATCCCGTTGAATTCAGATTTTTGAATAGCCCAAGCTATCATATTAGCAAACAATATCGAGTTTTGCACCTGCATACTGCCTGCTGAGAATCCATTTCCTGCATATCCATAGGCTGACTTCTGAACCGGAAAATACCCTCCCGAACCTGGCGCTACAAAAGGCTCAATTGTATTACTGTTAAATTGGCTTCCGTTCGCATTTTCATTACTTAAAAAACCTCCGTCGCCAAACCATACAAAATTTAAACTATTGTTTCTCAATCCCGAGATTCCTGTTCTTGTAGTAGTATTGTTAATCGGCTGAGCATAGCTGTAAGGAATAAAGCCACTTGTTAATCCCGAAACATTTACCGTTGTCGAAGCATCTTCACCCCAGTTTTTCCCTCTTACATCTCCAAAAGGACCGTTCAAAATAGGATCATCCGTATTCGCTAGTGCATATACAGATCCCGCTCCGGCTCCATATGAAGTTGAAATAGTAGGATCGGAAAAAATCCCCAGGAATAAATTCTGAGCAGCAACCGTATTATCGGTAAGGGCAATGACAACTCCCTTTTTATTCAGATAATTTGCAATATATCCCGCTTCGGTAGCATCCGGAGTATAATTATACCCAATAATTACAATATCAGGTTTATTGTTAAGAGCTGTTTGAACCGCTGCTGAAGACGGCGAATTCCCTAGTGAGATGTGATTGAAGCCCTCGTATTTCACAATACTCGATGCAGTGGTTCCAAAATTAGAGGGCGAATCCATCAGACTTCTTGATGGTCCGGTATAGGCACTGTAACCATATGCTGTTTCAAGTCCCAGGTGCAATACGGTCTTTTTGGGGATAACCACAATCACATTCACTGAACATGTGGTAGATACTCCGCCCTGACTATCTGAAGTCATGGTTATTGTTTTTACAGAAGTAGATGCCGGAGTTCCGGTTCCACTTAAAGTAATATTCTGATTTCCCGTTGCAGTAAATGTTCCTGAACCGCTAAAGGAAATTCCGTCAACCGTATTCGTTGTAATCGTATAACTACCTATTGCTGAAACATTGACAGGCAATGTAATTGTATTCGAAGCAGAAAGAGCTGTCCCTACTTTATAAACCCCGTTTACCGTTGCACTTCCACAGCTCATTGTATAAGTTCCTGCAGGGCTTAGAACAGAAATAGAAATGGCTGGGGTACAGGTTACCTCGGTTCCATTGGCTTCGAGTGTTACATTGTCCGTTTGAATTGCTTGTGGAGTACCCTGTCCTAAAACCTGTACTTTCTGAACTCCTGTATTGAGGAAAACCCCGGTTCCATAGAAGTTGTATCCGTTTGAGGTTGTTCCTGAGATGGTATAATTCCCAACTTTTGTGACGTTAACAGATATCGTAAGATAATTTGAGTTCGTAAGTTCTTTTCCTTTTACATAGCTTCCCATCGCCTTAGAAACAGAACAATCTACAGTAAAAACGGCCTTACCTAATTGGCCACAGACACTTTTCCATTCATTATCTGCAAGGCTCCAGTAGTTGAAGCAATCTTCAGTTGTATTGTAAATCGTAAGTCCATCATCTGCAGGCTTATTAATTACAATTGCATTTCGTTGTAATTCAGTGATCCGGGGAATAAGAATTCCTTTATTATTACTTCCAGAAACCACATCCAACACGGAGTTCAAATTGGGCGAGGAAGTATTGATCCCTACAGCACCGTTGTTAGTCTGTGAGTAGAATTTCCCAAAAAATAAAAACAGGGCAAAAAGCAAAGTCTTAATTTTGATCGTTGTAAATTTTTTCTTCATCATTTAAGAGTTATAGTTGTTTAATCATTACGGTTTTTAATTCAATCGATTTATTGAAACAAAATTATCATGCAGAATCAATCACAACATCAATATCATCTACGCAATATCACTCACGCGTAGTAAAACTCAAAAACTTCCAAATATTTACAACTACAAAAAAGTATGACAAAAGTGAAATACGAAATAACAAAACAAAAAAAATGATCCGATTTTTAAAAATGGGATCAATCTCTGCTTATTTAAAAAAATAATACCTTTCCATTACATACAAAAACAGTATATAAAGTTCATATCAATCCTTAAAAATAGCTTTCCATCTGGCAATCGTATTTCTGCTTATTTTAAAATGATTACTAACATGACTGTTTGTAAGCTTATGTTTCTTCTGATAAACCAAAATTTCCTTAATAGATTTTTCATCATACGAACGAAGCCTCTGATTATTAAGCTCTACCAGCTGATCGGGATTATCGAAAATCAGCTGATTAAACTTAAAAATATCAATTGCTGACCGCAGCTTTTCCAATTTCTTCAAAATTACCGGATCTAGTAATTTTTCAGGGCATTTTTCCCGAAGCAAATCGGTATAAATTTGTTTGTAGTCGGGATTCATATTATGTTTTTTTAAGCCATTTATATAAGGTCGTTCTGGGAATCTTATATCTAAAAATCACATCATTAATAGACATCTCTTTTATTTTTATTTTTTCCAGTATAAAATCTTTAACTTCCTGTGTGTAAATGTTTTTTCTAAAAATCATAGTCGTCTCCTTTTCCTTTATTACCTTGTCAATTCTTGAAGTCGGAGCGTAAAGTATCAAATGTCCGGTATAAAATCTGAAAAAATCGAATTTTAAAAGCTTAGACCATTTCAACAGAATATCAGTATCAATTGCTTTTTCATGATACATCTTTTCTACTTCCTCTTCCCGACGACCCAGAAACTTAACGATTCTTTCTAATGGGATCTGGTGCTCATCTACTTTCGATTTGATCAAATTTCCAATATGGATTTCCTTCATATTCACTGTTATTCTATTTTTTATTTAAAAATATTGACAATTACGCTGACGAATACCATTCTTTCCTTCTCAATACTACGCACGCGTAAGAATAATCATCACTCACTTTTTCATACTTTGATCAGAAAACTATTGATATTGATTTCGGAAGACACATTCAACTTTTTCCGTATTCTGTATTTTTTACTTTCTACCGCACGGATACTATTATTGGTACATTGTGCTATTTTTTTGGTGTCAAAATCAAGCTTCATTAATGCACAAAAATAAAGTTCGGAATGAATAAGATTTGGATTAATCTTCAATATTTCAGGAATAAAATGTGGAAAAAATATCTGAAATTTTTCAAAAAATATCGGTGAATTCGTTTCCGCCAAACTTAAAATTTCCCGGATGTTTTCTTCTGTAAGATGATTGATCAACATTTGATGTTTCATCAGTTCAGTGTTTGTTTTTACAAGATCTTTAATCGTAGAATCCTTCATTTTTTGTTCAACAATCAGCCCTTTTATTAATTCGTCTTTTTGAGTAATAAACACAATATCCATCAAAAAAGAGGCAATGGAAAATAAGATATTCCACAGTCTGATAATTTTAAAATCATCTTTTTCCAGAAACCTGCTTTTAGGAAGAAAATCAAAATCAAAATACACACAAACGATAAAGTTGATGCTAATAATGAAAGCAATAAAAAGTATCGAAAAAGAATCCTTTTTATAGTTTAGAAAAAAAGGAACCGCAAACAAAAGACAAAAATAAAAATATTCTACTCCTGCATTTTTATAGGTATAAATATTAAAAAAGCTAACGATAAAGGTCAATAAAACAAAAATGCTAATAATCACTGTTTTTAAAACATTCGTGAATCTTCTGGTTTTTCCCTTGATAGCCATTAAAAACAGGAAAAAAAAAGTGATGACGGTCAAAAATGTTGAGATGAAAAGATCCCCGAAAAGAGTAATTATTACAATAGAGTAAAACAGAAAAATGAAAAACAGCAATAGTAAATACCTGTTAATAAGATTTACATAATTACTTTCGAAATCGTCGTCTATTTTCTCTGCTTCAGCATTGATCATTTTAAAGAAAAACTTATAAATCATCGTGTTGTTTTTAATATTCTTTATACAAACCCACCTGGGCATTTATACGTTTTAAAATTCTTCATAATAACATCTTGTAAGCATAACAAAATGACAAAACAAATTAGTTTGTCTGGATTTTTACGATAAAGAAAATGTGACTTATGTGTTTTTTTAATGGCAACTGAACTATTACAATTGGCTATTAAAAATATCAAATATAAATATCAGTCTTAATAAAAAATTTAATATTTATGAAAAAATAAATTAAATTTTAAAATCAAAAACAACAAATTACGTTGTGTTTTACCACTGCAAAATTATTTATATTCACAAAAAGCATTTCACGAAACACTACTTAATTATACTCATGCGTAATAAAACTCAGTGTAAAAATTAACAGCTGAACATCATGCAAACAAAAAGAGAGGACTGTATAGCCCTCTCCAATATTTTATGGTGAAAATAAATTTCTTACTTCTTCAATTTGGCAACCACATCCAAACCACCTTTTGTAATATCTCCGATCTTACAAACGATCTCAGTGTCCAAAGGCAGGAATACATCCATTCTTGAACCAAATTTAATAAATCCGAATTCATGTCCGGCTTTTGCCTGATCTCCTTCATTACAATAGAAAACGATCCTTCTCGCCACATATCCCGCAATCTGTCTGAAAACTACTTTGTGATTCGTCTGCGTTTCCACAGCTACGGTAGTTCTTTCATTTTCTGTAGAAGACTTTTCATGCCATGCTACCAGATATTTTCCCGGGTGGTATTTTTTGTAGATCACTTTTCCGGTCACCGGATATCTACAAATATGTACATTCAGTGGAGACATGAAAATAGACACCTGAATTGCTTTCCCCTGAAGGAACTCATTCTCTTCTACTTCCTTGATCATAACTACTTTTCCGTCCACCGGTGCGATGACATTTTCTTTGTGATCAAGAATAGTACGGTCAGGAACTCTGAAAAACCAGAATACCAAACAGTAAATAACCAACAAAGGTACAATGATCACCAACGACCACATTTTAAGGAAATAAATAGCTAGAGCTCCCACTATCAAAAACAGAATGGTAGCTACGGTAATTGTTCCTTTTGATTCTCTATGCAATTTCATGAGACTATATAAATTTTTCTAAAATAAAGTACAAATATACGACAGGAACACAGATTATGAAACTATCTAATCGATCTAAAACTCCTCCATGCCCCGGAATGATGTTTCCACTGTCCTTTACACCGAAATTTCTTTTCAGCTGACTCTCTACCAAATCACCTAACGGAGCAAAGGCAGCGACTAAAAATCCGACAACCATCCAGTTTCCTCTGAGCTCGGGCTGATAATGTTCAATGAAATATGATAAAACTAAGGTCAGCACCACTCCACCTGCATATCCTTCCCATGTTTTCTTAGGGGAAATTTTAGGCGCCATTTTATGCTTTCCAAAGAATTTTCCTACCAGATAGGCAAAAGTATCACTGCTCCAGATCAGAATAAACAGAAATAAAACTTCCAGAGAGAAGCTGTCATTATAACTGGAGAACTTAGGTAAGCCTAATGCAAAACTAAACGGAAGAGCCACGTAAATGACCGAAAAAATAAGTTTTCCGCTATCATAGTACAATTCGTTAGGAAATTTAAATAAAGTCACCACAGCAATCCCTATTAAGACCAGCGCGAGGATCTCACTCAATCTGAAATCAAAAAAGAAATCGTGATGAAAATATCTTTTGGAAAAAATATAGAAAATAAAAATAGCCAGTGGAAAGACTACCCATTTTTCATACCCTTTTCCAAACTTCATGACTTTGATACATTCCCAGATACCAACTACCAGCAAAAGACTCATTAATCCATGATACAGATATTGCTGTTGAATAAGGCCGGGAAATATATTGTTAATTAGTTGTGCCCCTAGCGGCGTTGTACAAAGAATGATAACAGCTACATATACTAAGCCTGAAACGGTTCTTTGAATTAGATTTTTGTCCAAAATTTAAAATTTAGAAGTGGGTGCTTAATCTTCAAGCAATAATAAAAACAGTTTTGTATTGGAATTGGAAGAACTGTCCATTTTAGACTGGCTTCCGCTGATGGAAGTAAGGTTCTTGATATTTCCGTTCCTTTTTATTTTCCCCATTGCATCATTCAGGTTGTTTACGATCTGTGAAACATTGGCAATGATAATAATCTTATCCGGCAGCCTTGAAGAGTGGTAATGAAGAATATTGTTATGAGAAAGCATAATCCTTCCGTCATAGGCGATCAGGTATTCACAAGTGATGAATGCTGCATCATTAGACGGTTGCAATTCTGAAGTATAAGAAGACTTCACAACATTTAAAAAGTTCTGAAGTTCTTTGTCCCAGCAGAAAAGGTTTCCTATACCTTCTATCTTGATAATTTGATTTAAAGTTTGTAGAGCCTCCGCTTCATCTGCACAATAATTAAAAAATCCCCCCGAATGCGTAAATAATTGCGCAAACTTATAGTCGAGATCCGCATTTTTGAGCGAATCTCCTAGCTTCTCCAGACTCTGTTTGTCCTCTTCCTCAGGCTGGTTGGTTAGTTTGCTTACAATCCTCTTGAATAAATTCAACTTAATCTATTTTTAGTCAACTTTATACAAAAATAGAAAATAAATTACAATAGAATCTAATAATGTCCCTTAAATATGAAAAAACCTGACAATTTTAAAGTTGTCAGGTTTTATTTGATCTATTTTTAAAGAGTTTTAAAGCTGCGTCGGGCTTTCTGGTGCCTGTATTTCGCTTTCCTCTTCTTTTTCTTTAATTTGAGGAGTGTTCAATACTTCCACTTGTTCTTTTTCAGGAATTGTATTGGTAACGGGTTTCTCTGTCAATTCAGGATCCCATGCTCTCTTACCGAAAATTTCTTCTAAGTCTTCACGGAAGATCACTTCTTTTTCTAAAAGCTTATTTGCCAAAGCATCAAGCTTTCCTTTATTTTCTTCCAAAATTCTAACTGCTCTCTCGTATTGATTTTCAATGATTGATTTAATCTCTACATCAATTTTTGTAGCCGTTTCTTCAGAATAAGGTTTTCCGAAAGAATATTCAGACTGGCCTGAACTGTCATAGTAAGAAATGTTTCCGATATTCGGGCTTAATCCGTAGATGGTAACCATTGCCTGAGCTCTCTTCGTTACCGTTTCCAAATCAGAAAGGGCTCCTGTTGAGATATTATTGAAAATCACCTGCTCTGCAGCTCTACCTCCCAAAGTAGCACACATTTCATCCAGCATCTGTTCAGTAGTGGTCAACTGTCTTTCTTCAGGAAGATACCATGCAGCCCCTAATGAACGTCCTCTCGGAACGATCGTTACTTTTAAAAGTGGAGAAGCATGTTCTACCAGCCATGAAATTGTAGCGTGTCCCGCCTCGTGGTAAGCCACTCTCTTTTTCTCAGATGGCTTAATGGCCATATTTTTCTTTTCAAGACCACCGATGATTCTGTCTACAGCATCAAGGAAGTCCTGTTTTGTGACAGAAGTGTGGTTATATCTCGCTGCAATCAATGCCGCTTCATTACAAACGTTTGCAATATCTGCTCCACTGAATCCCGGAGTTTGTTTTGCTAAGAAATCTCTGTCAACATTATCATCAAGCTTGATTTTCTTCAAATGAACGTCAAAAATCTCTTTTCTTTCGTGCAATTCCGGAAGATCTACATAGATAGAACGGTCAAAACGTCCGGCTCTCATCAGGGCTTTATCAAGGATATCTGCTCTGTTGGTTGCAGCCATCACAATGACATTAACGTCAGTTCCGAAACCATCCATCTCAGTAAGAAGCTGATTCAGGGTATTTTCTCTTTCGTCGTTTCCGCCTGAGAAGTTGTTTTTCCCTCTTGCACGACCGATTGCATCAATCTCATCGATAAAGATAATCGCAGGAGATTTTGCTTTTGCCTGTGCAAAAAGATCTCTCACTCTTGATGCTCCTACTCCAACGAACATTTCTACGAAGTCAGAACCAGAAAGGGAGAAGAATGGAACTTTAGCTTCACCTGCTACAGCTTTTGCCAATAATGTTTTACCTGTTCCCGGAGGGCCTACTAAAAGAACACCTTTAGGGATTTTACCTCCCAGTTTGGTATATTTCTCAGAATTTTTCAAGAAGTCAACAACTTCCTGCACTTCTTCTTTAGCACCTTCCAATCCTGCAACATCTTTAAATGTTACCTGAATTCTTTCTTTTTCGTCAAAAAGCTTCGCTTTTGATTTCCCGATTGAGAATATTTGTCCTCCAGGACCTCCGCCACCGCCCATCTTTCTGAAAAGAAGGAAGTAGAACAATCCCAGAATAGCAATCCAGATTAATGCAGATATAAGAATATCTGCAAAAGGACTTTTTCCGGTTCCGTAATCTTTAGCAGTTTTAATAGCCGGATCGGTCGATTTGATCTGTTCAAATTTCTGAAGGAAAAGTTGAAGATCCCCATATTTTACAGAATAATCTGCTTTTGGGGCCATATCTAAAGCTGAAAAAGGATTATTTTCCTTTCCGGTTTTGGAAACCATTGCTGATTTTGCTTCTTTGGTAAGGAAAACATCAGCTTTCTCTATGTCTTTGTATATAATAATATTCTGGACTTTTCCTGCCTGCATTTCTCTAAAGAAACCATCTTCATCAATAGTTTTTGCCGTATCTCCACCAAGAAAAGTGGAACCAAAATAAAGCAAAAGAGCTACGACTGCAATTGGAAAGAACCAGTTGAATCCTTTGTTATTCATTTAGACTTTTTAAAATTTTAAAATTCATTTTCAATTTTGGTAATGACTGCGTCACCCCAAAGCTCTTCTATGTCATAGTACTCACGTACTTCTTTTTGAAAAATATGAACCACCACTGTAACATAATCTACCAATACCCACATGGCGTTCTCTGCACCTTCTACGTGCCAAGGTCTGTCTTTCAGATCGTTTCTTACTTTTTTCTCTACACTTCCTGCTAATGCAGCTACTTGTGTATTTGAGTTTCCGCTACATATTACGAACGTTTCCGCTACAGAGTTTTCAATGTTTGAAAGATCGAAGATCATGATATCTTCGGCCTTTACATCTTGAAGTGCTTCAACGATTTTATCTATTAGTGCTTGTTTTTCTGCTGTTTTATTCATTAAAAAAATACTATAATCTGCAAATTTATTGTTTTTTCTTTACTTTAACCTTACTTTTACCCCCTTAATGTCTTAAAGTTTTCTTAAATGAGCCAACTATTCTACCTGAAAGAATGTTCTTCTACTAATGACGAAATATCAAAGTTTTTACTTTACGAAAATTCAGATTTTTTAGGACTACATACTTTTAATCAGACAAAAGGTCGCGGTCAGTATGGAAATGTGTGGACTCAGACTGCCGAAAAAAACCTTGCTTATACGCTGGCAGTGAATACTCAAAACATCTTGTGCTCCGACTTTATATTCAATTATTATACCGCAATTATTATCAGGGATTTCCTTGCCAATTTGGCTGATTATGATGTAAAAATTAAATGGCCGAATGATATTATCCTTAAAGGTAAAAAAATCGTCGGGATTTTGATCGAAAAGAAAAAAATTAATCAAAATAATTATTTCATCATCGGAAGCGGAATTAATATTCTTCAGGATAAATTTGATGAAATATCCAATGCAGGTTCACTCCTGACCCAGACAGGCAAAGAATTTGACCGTGAAGACCTTGCATTACAACTTCATGAATATTTGTCTGAAAGACTGAAGAATATCCCTTCAGAAAAAGAAATCCTCGAAGACTTTAACCAGAATTTATTCCGCAAAGATGAGATATCGGTCTTTGAAATTGAAAAAGAGCGACAAAATGGCATCATACGAAATGCAGACGAAAAGGGAGAACTCTGGATCGAACTGGAAAATGACGGTATCCGTTCTTTTTATCACAAAGAAGTAAAACTCCTTTACTGATTGGCTCTTTTAATGTAAAGATAAAGGGTAAGTGGAAGAAATACCAAATTGGGAAGCCACATTGCCAATGCAGGTGGTAAGCTTTTATTCTCTGAAACCACTTTTAACGCTTCAAATGAGAACACAAAGAGGAATGCCAGTGAAATTCCTATCGCCAGATTAACTCCCAGTCCTCCCCTTTTCTTTTGAGAAGAGAGCGACAGAGCCAGGAATGTAAGAATGATAATAGAAACTGGCATTGAGGTTCTTTGGTGAAGTTCATTCAGGTAAGAATTCAGGTTACTGTTTCCTCTCGCTTTTTCCCTCTCAATAAATTTCAGAAGCTCCGGGGTTGTTTTGTTCTGTCCTAGAAGTTCGTTCGGGAAAAGCTCTTCCGGAGAATGGCTGTAGTTTCTTGTTAACTCAGTTCCATGGCCCAGCTTTTCCGTATTGTCTTTATTGATGGTTTTTTCGTAATAATTGTTTAAGACAAACTGCTTTTTGGTATTATCCCAATATACATCGCTTGCCTTCAACTCATAAATCATCTTCCGGTCTTTATCAAATTTTTGATAGACAAAGCTGGAACCTCTTTTTTCTCTTTTATTCCAGGAATCAACAAAAATATATTCCGTTTTACTGAGCTGCGAAGATGCAGGTGCAGTTCCCAGAATCTTTTCTTTATTGGCCGCATTATAGGTGTAAGCTTCCAGCTCATTCTTCTTTATATTAGCCCATGGAAGAACCATATGATAGACAAGAAGCGCCATTACAGCAAGTAAAATGGAAGTATACAAATAAGGTTTGGAAAACCTGTGAAAGCTTGCACCACTACTGATAATCGCTACAATTTCAGTATTATTGGCCATTCTGGACGTGAAGTAAATCACTGTAATAAATACCAGAATTGAAAGAAACGTTACCACAAGATTAATGATCCAGAAAGGGTAAAAATGAATCAGAAAGTATGTAAGGTCAAGTTTTGGATCAATTGCCTTAGCATTTTCAATTCTCGGGATCTTTTGTTGAACGTCAATCACAAGTACTACAATAGACAATAGCACCAGCATGAAACTAAAAGTTCCAAGATATTTTTTGATGATATATTTGTCTATAATTTTAAACATATGCTTTTATAGTCTTTGTCTTAAAACCGGAACTACCGAATCTTTCCACTGATAAAAATCTCCCGCGATGATGTGTTCTCTTGCTACTTTCACCAAATCAAGATAGAAGGCAAGATTATGAATTGAAGCGATTTGCTTGGCCAGATATTCTTTTGATACAAACAGATGGCGAAGGTATGCTTTTGAATATTCCTTATCTACAAAGCTGGTTCCAAACTCGTCTAAAGGTGAAAAATCACGCTTCCACTTTTCATTTTTAAGATTCATCACGCCCTGCCATGTGAAGAGCATTGCATTTCTTGCATTTCTTGTAGGCATTACGCAATCCATCATATCAATTCCCAGACCGATAGATTCTAAAATATTCCATGGAGTTCCAACTCCCATAAGGTATCTTGGTTTTTCTTTTGGAAGGATGTCTGTCACTTCGTCAGTGATTCTGTACATTTCTTCTTCAGGTTCACCTACAGATAAGCCTCCGATGGCATTTCCTTCAGCTCCGGCTTCAGAAATTACTTCGGCGGATATTTTTCTTAAATCCGAATAGGTTGATCCCTGAACAATTGGGAAAAGTCTTTGTTTATGACCATATATTTCAGGATTATCATTGGTCCAGTCGATACATCTCTTTAGCCAGCGATGCGTCAGTTCCATTGATGATTTTGCCTGATTGTATTCGCAAGGATAAGGAGTACATTCATCGAAAGCCATGAAAATATCGGCTCCGATCTGTCTTTGAATTTCCATGGATCTTTCGGGAGAAAACATATGATAACTTCCGTCAATATGAGATTTGAATCTCGCTCCTTCTTCGGTCATCTTTCTGTTGCTTGCCAACGAAAATACCTGAAAACCTCCTGAATCGGTAAGAATAGGAAGATCCCAGTTCATGAATTTATGGAGTCCACCTGCATCCTGCATGGTTTCCATTCCCGGACGAAGGTAAAGGTGATACGTATTACCCAAAATAATCTGGGCCTTGATGTCTTCTTTTAATTCTCTCTGATGAACTGTTTTCACACTTGCTACAGTTCCCACAGGCATAAAAATGGGAGTTTGAATTTTCCCGTGATCTGTGGTGATCTCCCCTGCTCTTGCTTTTCCTTCAGAGGTTTTTTCTATATTAAAAAATTTCATTCGTCGTACTTTATAATTTACCGCTTTTAGCGATTCGTCTTTTTCCAGGTAGAACCTGCATCTTCAATATTACCTCACCAAAGGGGCAGGATTTCCATTCTGATTGGCTTTGTCCTTTACATATTTGGCTGCTTTAGAGTCTTTTTTCAACAAAATCGCCTGTGCATCGTTGGTGATTCCTTCCATTTTTTCTTTGATGATGTAGTATTTAAAGCTTTCTACAAAATCATCAGGTTTCACATGGTGAGATTTCAGGATAAATCTTGTCCCTGCTTCCATATTTTTGTTCTGATACATAAAAGTTGCTTGCTCATTCAGCATCAGATCCGCTATAACTTCAGCCATAACATTTTCATCGATCAGATTTTTAGGCTTATCGATAAAATCGCTGCATGAAAACAGTCCCAATAAAACGAAAATAAAGATCAGCTTTTTCATCTGTTTAATTTTACATTTCTAATGCTCTGATAAAAATTCGCACGATATTATTCTTCTTAAAGAACAATTAACGGTGTTCCTTATTTATAGCCTGTTGATAATTGATTTCCATTTTAAATTTAAAACACCGAAAACAGCTTCATGAATGATGCCACCATTCATTTTGCTTTCTCCGAGAATTCTGTTTGTAAATATAATAGGAACTTCTACAATTTTAAAACCTTTTTTATAAGCTCTGAATTTCATTTCTATCTGAAATCCATATCCCTTTAACCTTACATTATCCAGGCCGATTTCGTCTAATACCTTTCTCGAAAAGCAAACAAAACCTGCTGTAGTATCATGAATCGGAAGTCCTAATACAAATCTCACATATTTTGATGCAAAATAAGAAAGCAGAACTCTTCCCATTGGCCAGTTCACAACATTTACCCCTTTTGAGTAGCGAGATCCTATGGCCATATCCGCTTTCAAACAAGCTTCAAAAAGTTTAGGCAAGTCATTCGGATTGTGTGAAAAATCGGCATCCATCTCAAAAATATAATCATATTTATTTTCGATAGCCCATTTAAATCCATGGATATAAGCCTTTCCCAAACCATCTTTCACATGTCTTATTGACAAGTGAAGATAATGTGGATATTTTCTCTGCAACTCCTTCACGATCTCTGCAGTCCCGTCCGGAGACGAGTCATCCACAACCAAAATATGAAAGTCATCTTCCAATGCAAAAACTGCGGAAATAATATTTTCAATATTTTCCTTTTCGTTGTATGTCGGGATGATGACGAGTTTTTTCATTTCAGTTTGCAAAGATAGTTTATTTAACCTTTTTATTTTATACAAAATAATCTATAATTTTGCAAAAATATTCCTCACAGATGAAGCGAATGAGCCAGAAACTTTTATTTAACAAATCTGAATCATGCAAACATCGATGGGAAAATATATGGTAACAACAAATTTACAGATCAGGTACTACTTAAAATCTATGCCAAGTCTGTGTTATTTATCGTTAAATAAAAAATAAAAAAAAATAAATTTTGCCGTCGTCACAAAACTTTGTTAACCATATAAGAATACCCGAGAACAATGATTGGGTAATCTTTATTCTGGTAGGCTGTATATTTTTATATGTGTTTATGATGAACATTATAGAAAGAGATGCGAGCCTTAAAGATTTTTTGCTTCAGAAATATTTTGATGCAAGTAATAACCTGCCCAGTTGGATTATCACCTCATGTGTGATGACTCTCACGTTATCCATTTTGATTTCGCAGTACATCCCTATTGTACCGAAATACATTGCCGATCTTCAGCTTTTGGGGTATCAATTGAACAAATTCGGATATACTTTACTGGCAGTTTTGTTTTTTTATATCATTAAATCAACATTGGGGTTTTTATTTTATCAAAGTATAGGGGATGGTAAAAAATGGTCTATATTTTATTTTACCTCCACAAAATTTTACTTCATCCTTTCATTTTTGTTAATAATTTTATGTGTAACCCACTATTACTTCCCTATTGACAGAAATAAAATGTTTTTGTATTACATTTTCTTCTTTTCTTTTGTATTCGTTTTTAAGGTATTTTTCTATTTATTTCACAAGAACAAGATTCTTCCGGAGAAATGGTATTATAAATTTTTGTATATTTGCACCCTCCAAATTGCACCAATATTACTGCTTTGGAAGTTGTTATTTTTTTAATAAATGTCAATGATGAGAATAAAGTCCATATTGGTTTCTCAACCAGCGCCTAGTGAGTCTTCTCCATATTTGGATATAGCCAAGAAGGAAAAAATAAAGATTGATTTCCGTCCATTTATCCACGTTGAAGGAGTTGACAATAAAGAACTTAGAACACAAAAAATAGATTTAACGCAATATACCGGTATAATTTTTACCAGTAAAAATGCGATTGACCATTACTTCAGACTTGCGGAAGAGCTGCGTTTTGCGGTTCCGGATACGATGAGATACATCTGCCAGTCGGAAGCAATTGCCAACTATCTTCAAAAGCACATTGTGTATAGAAAGAGAAAAATCAGCTTTGGGGAGAAAAACTTCTCTGACCTGCTTCCTCTTTTCAAAAAATTCCCTGCTGAAAAGTATCTGTTGCCATCTTCAGATGTTTTAAGCCCGGATATTGTAAAAACTTTAGATTCAGCCAATGTAGAATGGACAAGAGCAATCATGTACCGTACTGTATGCAGTGATCTTACAGATATCAACATCAAGGATTATGATATGTTGATTTTCTTCAGCCCACAAGGAATCAAGTCTCTGCAGCAAAATTTCCCGGAGTTTAAACAGGAAGAAACAAAGATCGGAGTTTTTGGAAACACGACCTTGGCTGCTGCTGAAGAAGCAGGATTAAAAGTAGATTTAATGGCGCCTACGAAGGAAACTCCTTCCATGACAATGGCCCTTGAAAAATATATTAAAGCTCTTCACAAATAGTCTTTAGTATAAAAATACAATCAACCATCTTTTCTTAGGAAAGGATGGTTTTTTTATATCAAAAAACAAAATTAAAATATTCTTCCAATAGTAGAAATCAATTAATTAGGAAATCATTTTTTTCACCTTACTGAGATTTTTATTATATTTAGTAAAACTTTCAATATGAAAAAATTACTACTTTCTTTATTTTTATTCACAATTGTATTTGTAAATGCACAAAATGACGATTGTACAGGAGCAACTTCCTTACCTGTTGGCACAGACTTCTCATCGGGAGCCATCACATCGAACAATACCGGAGCGACCACTGACGGCTCTGCACCTTCATGTAATTCAGACGCAGTAGAAAATGTGTGGTTTAAAGTCGTAGTACCACAAAGTGGAAACCTGAAGATAGAAACACGCGAAGCTTCAGGTTCTGATTTTGACGACAGCGTACTTAATGTTTATACAGGGGCTTGTGGCTCTTTAACTGAAATCGACTGTGATGATGATGGTGGTCAAGGCTACTTCTCACTAATTTCTTTAACCGGACAAACTCCAGGGACTACTTTGTACATTAATGTTTGGAAATATAGTGACACTGTAGACAGCGGAGAGTTTCAGATTTCAGCTTATGACCCTATCCCACCAGCCAATGACAATTGTACCGGAGCAATCTCTCTAACTGCTGGTTCAGATTTCGCATCGGGAGTAATCACCGCAAGCAATAACGGAGCAACAACAGAAGGTTCTTTACCTGCGTGTAATTCAGACGCTGTGGAGAATGTATGGTTCACGGTCATAGTACCGCAAAGTGGAAACCTTAAAATAGAAACCCGTCAAGCTTCAGGTTCTGATTTTGATGACAGCGTGCTTAGTGTGTATAGCGGAACATGTGGGGCTTTAACAGAAATAGACTGTAATGAAGATGATGGAGAGGGGTATTTCTCACTGCTTTCTTTAACAGGACAAACTCCGGGAACTACTCTGTATGTAAATGTTTGGAAATATTCACCTGATACAGGTAATGGTGAGTTTCAGATTTCAACCTATGACGATACCTTGTTATCAACTCATGAAATAACCGATAACAAAAAGAAAATCGCCGTATCACCTAATCCCTTTAGTGATGAGCTTACCATCTCTGATATATCCGATGTAAAATCAATTTCTATTACAGAGAGTTCGGGTAAATTAGTAAAAACAATTGAAAAGCCTACCTCTTTATTGTATCTGAAAGATTTGAAAGAAGGACTTTATTTCATTACTTTAAGATTGAAGGACGGAAGCGTCAAAACGATTAAAACCATAAAAAAATAATCTTATTATCCAATATTAATGAAAAGGCTATCAAAAATCTGGTAGCCTTTCTTATATTTGAACAAGAATTAACATTAAAACAAAACGTCTGCATTTATCACTTAAAAATGTCAGGACGTAACCCCATTTAAAATATTCGGATGAGAGCTCCACAGGCAAAAAAAATAGAAAAAATACTAGAAACTCATAGCGACAGAAGGACAGACAACTACTTCTGGCTTAATGAAAGGGAAAATCCCGAAGTCATTAAATATCTTGAAGAGGAAAATGCTTACGAAGAATTCATCATGAAAGACACGGAAGAACTTCAGGAGCAACTTTTCGAAGAGATGAAAGCCCGTTACAAAAAAGATGACGAATCTCTTCCTTATTTCTTCAATGGATACTGGTACATTGTTCGTTATGAAGAAGGCAAAGAATACCCTATTTTCTGTAGAAAACATACTAGTCTTGACAATCCTGAAGAAATTGTACTGGACGTTAATATTCTGGCGGAAGGTGAAGATTTCTTTGAGGTTGGAAGTGTTGCCGTAAGTCCAGGTAATGAGCTGGCTTCTTTTTCGGCAGATAATGTGGGAAGAAGAATCTATACTTTAAACTTCAAAAATCTAAAAACCGGAGAGATTCTTGCGGATGTCATTCCCAATACTACGGGAAAAGCGGTATGGGCCAATGACAACAAGCATGTTTTTTATATCAGAAAGGATAAAAGCCTTCGTGCATTTCAGGTGTACAGACATGAACTGGGAACAGATTCTTCGGAAGACGTTCTTATTTTCCATGAAGAGGATGAAACTTTTGACGTTAACGTTTTTAAAACAAAATCTCTTCAATATATTTTCATCGCAAGTTCCAGCACGATTTCCGATGAGCATCGCTTTATCCCTTCTGACAATGTTTTCGCAGAATGGACAGTGATTCAGCCAAGAATAGACGATTTGGAATATTCGGTAGAACATTACGAAGATGAGTTTTATATCATTACCAATGCTGATGATGCTTTCAATTTTAAAATCGTAAAAACAAAGATCGACAACTGCGGCATGGAAAACTGGGTGGATGTTATCCCACATCGTGCTGAAGTATTATTGGAAGGTTTTGAGATTTTTAGAGATTATCTGGTTCTTGAGGAAAGAGAAAGAGGTTTATTACAAATCAAAATTATTGATGAGAAAACACAAAAGTCTCATTATTTACCATTCTCTGATCCAACCTACACTGCTTATATCGGAATTAACCTCGAGTTTGACACAGAGGTTTTACGTTATGGGTATACTTCCTTAACACAACCAAGCTCTACATACGAGTATAATATGAAGGACAATACCACTGAGCTTCTGAAACAACAGGAAGTATTGGGCGGTAAGTTCTTCCCTGAAAATTATATTTCTGAAAGGATCTGGGCCGATTCCAGAGATGGAAAAACAAAAGTGCCTATTTCTCTTGTCTATCATAAAGACACAAAGAAATCTGCTGACACGCCACTTCTTTTGTATGGATACGGAAGTTATGGACATACGGTAGATGCAAGTTTTTCGAATGTAAGATTATCAATTTTAGACAGAGGTTTCATTTATGCCATCGCTCACATCCGTGGTGGAGAATACCTTGGAAGGGAATGGTATGAAGACGGGAAAATGCTGTTTAAGAAAAATACTTTCTTTGACTTTATTGATGCCGGAAAATATTTAGTAAAAGAAAATTATACATCATCCAAGCATATGTATGCCATGGGCGGAAGTGCCGGTGGACTTTTGGTAGGAGCTGTCGTGAATTACGAACCTCAGTTATTCAACGGGATTGTAGCGCAGGTCCCTTTTGTAGACGTTGTTACTACGATGTTGGATGATACGATTCCTCTAACAACCGGAGAGTACGACGAATGGGGAAATCCTAATGATAAGGAATATTATCAATATATGAAGGAATATTCTCCTTATGACAATGTGGAAGCCAAGGATTATCCGCATATGCTTATTACAACGGGATTCCATGACTCTCAGGTACAGTATTGGGAACCTGCGAAGTGGACTGCCAAACTTAGAGAATTAAAGACAAACGATAATATTCTGGTCTTCAAAACAGACATGAGCTCAGGACATGGAGGCGCCAGCGGAAGATTTGAATCGCTGAAGGAAGATGCATTGGAGTATGCATTTCTGTTGAAGATCAATGATAAATGATAAAAGATTATTGATATGGAGTTTATGAACAACTACAACCAGATCTTTGCACAAAGAACTAAGGCATTAACAATTACAATTATTAATGAGTTGTCCGAGATCCCATATTCAGATAAAATATCAAATATCAGAAAGCAGATTTTCCGATCCGTTTCATCAACAGCAAGTAACTACAGAGCAATGTGCAGAGCACGCTCTACAAAAGAAAAATATTCTAAAATGTGCATTGTTGTTGAGGAAGCTGATGAAACCTTATTCTGGTTGGAGTTAATAGACGAACTCCACTTACTAAAAAAAGAGAATGTAGAACAACTTATTAATGAAGCCAACGAAATTTTAAAAGTAACTTCTACTTACAAAAAGAAATTAGGTGAAGAATTAAAATAGTAGCAACATCAATTATTAATCATCATTGATCAATTATATGAACGAAGCCGATTATTGGAAAAAGATAGAACAGTTTTTCGAAGATAACTTCCAGACAGAAAAAAATCCTCCTATTGAAACGCTGTTGTTTTTGATAGGACTTCAGGAATTGGGAAGTGGTCAACAGAAATATACAAAGGACGATAAAGTGAATCTGATTCATATTGCAGTATGCAGATTACTTGAGCCATTTGGATATTTTAAATTCACCCACTACGAAGACGGATGGCCACAGTTTGACAAACTGGAAGAGCTCCCGGAATTAAAGCCAAATGAGCAGTCGTTGCTTATGAAAAAGGCTATTATTCAGTATTTTCAGGAAGAAGAATTACTATAAAAATAAAGCTTGGAAGAATTTCCAAGCTTTTTATATTTTAAATTGTCCCTATATTTTATTTTAAAATTTCCTCTAATTGAGTTAAACCCATTGTAAATCCTCCTTCAAATCCCATATCCATCATAGTCTTCATGGTTTCCTGGGATTGGTAATGAATATTGATAGTCACTTTTATTCCCTCTTCTACTCCTGTAAAGCCAATCAGCCATTGTGATTGCGGGGCACCTTCAGCTATATTTCCTTCTTCATCACAAAAAGCACTCGTCCAATCTATGCTTCTATGTTCCATAATTTGCCCATAATTGGAACGGGAATAACCGGCTTTCTCTCCATTTGGGCCTACCATGGTATACAGCCAGCTACCTCCTTCTTCAAAATTCTGCTTTATAGTTTCACATCTCCATGGTCTAGGTCCCCACCACTGATCCAATAATTCGGATTGGGTAAAATGATTCCATACTTCTGATACATCAGCCTTATATACTTTCATGACATAAGCGCTGTTTGCGTCAAAATCTTTGTTGAAAACGATATTAGATTCCATAAGTAATTATTTTTAATAAAGTTACTGTTTTATTTTATTGATGCCACTTTACATAGGCCAAGTAATCATTAATTCATAAATAAATGTTAAAAAACACTCTTTTAAGAAAAAAAATACAATTTTTTGGCTCGTTTTTTGTTTCGCTAGTCTTAAAACAATTAATTTTAACATTCATTTTTCGAAAACATATATAATTAAATAATGAATAACAAATTCATCCCAATAATTTCGGTGTTTATGACGATCTCACTGATTGTCTTTGTCACGCTCCAATTTTATTGGTTGAAAGGCTACTATGGTGCACTGGAACAGGATTTTTCAAATAAAGTGTATTCTGTGTTGGAGAGTACTTCAAAAAGTATTGAAGAAATTGAAGCCGATAAATATTTAAATCAGGATTATAAAAACTTCAGGAAAAATATCATTGCCAACAGCAAAGAACCTTCTCAGACAACTATTCAGCAGGTAGAAGATTCAGGGTCGCAGAGGCAGATTATTTACTCTAAAAATATTATTTCAAAAACGCAATTACCGATTTCTCCAAAAGGAGATTCTGTAAAGCTTACCACGTTATATACTGATGAAGCTGCGTATAAAATAAAGAGAGACAGCACCAACCGGGAACTTCTTACCACAGATATCAATCAGGATATTGAAACCGGTGACTACTCTATGAAAGAGTTTGTAAAAGTATATGGCAACAATCTTCCAATTACAAAAAGGGTGGATCCCAAAGCTCTTGACTCTGTGATTACCAAAGAACTGAAGATCAGAGGAATCACTGCAAAATTTGGATATGGAGTTATTGACCGAAATAATAAACTGACGAGCATTGTAAATAAAGCCTATAAAGAGAAAAAAGACAGCAATACGTACAACTATCCTCTTTTTACAGATAAGAAAAATACCCTCTATAGTCTTGCATTGGTATTTCCAAAGAAAGAATATTCTTTGGCAATGAATAACTGGCCGATGCTTTTAGGGACTTTCCTTTCTTTACTTACCATCCTTGGTATCTATATTATTTCCATTAATTATATGATGAAGCAGAAAAAG
This sequence comes from Chryseobacterium lactis, assembly GCF_003815875.1. Classification (NCBI taxonomy): domain Bacteria; kingdom Pseudomonadati; phylum Bacteroidota; class Flavobacteriia; order Flavobacteriales; family Weeksellaceae; genus Chryseobacterium; species Chryseobacterium lactis. The sequence goes on along the minus strand of NZ_CP033924.1, from coordinate 1,554,843 downwards.
TTGGCGGAAGTAAAAACAGACTTCATCAATAATATGTCTCATGAATTCAAAACCCCGTTGGCCACCATTTCAGTAGCTACTGATTCTTTAGCCAATGATAAAATTGCTACCAATCCGGACAAAGTAAAATATTATTCGGAGCTCATCAAACAGGAGAATTTAAGAATGAAGAAGCAGGTAGAAAATGTGCTTAATATGTCTAAGCTTGAAAGGAATGAGGTAGAATTATTTTTAAGGGAAACCAACGTAAGAGAATTAATCAAAAGAACCACAGAATCATTCAATCTGATTGTTCAGCAGAGAAACGGTTCACTTACCCAGCAATTTAATGCCACTCAGTATAATTTTAAAATAGACGAGTTTCATATCTCCAACATGTTGGTAAACCTATTGGACAACGCCAACAAATACTCACCCGAAGCTCCTGAAATTCATGTAGAAACAAGAAATGACGGACATTGGTATGTAATTGAAATTTCGGACAAAGGAATGGGGATGGAAACCCAGAATAAAACAAAAATTTTCGAGAAATTCTTCAGGGAAGAGACTGGAAATATTCACAATGTAAAAGGCCAGGGCTTAGGTCTTTCGTATGTGAAAAAAATTGTAGAACTGCACAAAGGCCAGATTATCGTAGACTCCAACAAAGGAACAGGAAGTACATTTACGATAAAGCTGCCAATGAGCTGAAATATAAACGATGAATCAGAAGGAAATCGAGATTCCTTATCAATTATAAAATAAGAACCAAATAACAATATATAGGAAGATAGAGTGAAGAAGTTCATTCTTAATTATTAATTTTTAATTATTAAAATTATGAGCAACAGAATATTATTAGTAGAGGACGATCAGAGTTTTGGAGCGGTACTTAAAGATTATTTGACTATCAATAATTTTGAAGTTACCCTTGCAACAGACGGCGAACAGGGATTGAAAGAATTTACAGAAAACGAATTCGATATCTGTATCTTCGATGTAATGATGCCTAAGAAAGATGGATTTTCATTAGCTGAGGATGTAAAAAAGATTGATAAGAATACCCCAATCATTTTCCTTACTGCCAGAAATATGAGAGAAGATATCTTAAAAGGATACCAACTGGGAGCTGATGACTACATCACAAAACCTTTTGACACTGAACTTCTTTTATACAAAATCAAAGCGATACTTCAAAGAAGCTCTACGCTGGAAAATGAAGAACAGGAACAGTTCAAGATCAGCAATATTTTCTTCGACTCTATGCTGAGACAATTGAAAGTAGGCGATAAAGAATATAAACTTTCTCCGAAAGAGAACGAACTTTTAAAACTTCTTTGTATCCATAGAAATGATTTCATGCCAAGAGATCTGGCTTTAAGAAAAATCTGGAAGAAAGAAAATTACTTTACAGCAAGAAGTATGGACGTTTATATCGCCAAACTACGTAAATTACTGAAAGACGACGAAGGATTGGAAATCATCAACGTTCATGGTGAAGGGTTCCGTCTTCTGGTAAAAAATTAATCGAAAATAGAATCATTGATATAATAAACCTCCTTCTGGAGGTTTTTTCATTTTTAGATTTTATAACATTTTTACAATAAGATTAACACAATCCCAAATACTAAACGTGTAATCAGACTGTTATAAAAGAGTACAGTATTTGTAAATTTCCCTCCCTCTATATATCCGCGAGGCCTTGAAATGATAAGGCCAGATGTTCCCTATTAACAGAAGTAGTAAACCTTTAAAACTTTTTTAATATGGCAATACCGAAGCAGATCTTTCAGACATTCAAATCAAAAAAGCTTCCATGGATAACCCGCTGGCATATTTGGAATATGAAAAGAAAAAATCCCGAATATGAATATCATTTTTACGATGACGATGACATCCGGAAATTCATAACAGAAGAATTTCCGCCAAGGTATATAGAAATGTACACCAGACTTACTATTGGTGCCGCAAAAGCTGATTTTTTCCGGTATGCTGTTTTATATAAAAAAGGCGGCATCTATCTGGATATTGACAGTGCAGTAACGCAGCCTTTCAAACATCTAATAAAAGAGGATGATGAAGCAGTTATCAGTGTGGAAAGACATATTGACCTCTATCTGCAATGGGCACTTATTTTTAATAAAAATCATCCTTTTCTTAAAAATACACTGGAAATGATGATGGATAATATAGCAACCCATCGTTATCCCAATGACATCCACTCCACTACCGGGCCACGGGTATTTACCAATGCAATTAACCAAACATTGGACGAAAAACCTGATATTCCTTTCAGACTCTTTGATGGCATAGAATTTCGCGGCTATCTACAATTTAAATATAAGCTTGGAAAATTCTTTCTTTATGAAAGGAAAGCCGAACATTGGAAGAAAAAACAAATGGCTCAGGATATTATAACGCAAAAAGTCAGAGCCTTAATTTTATTTTGTGCGGATCACCTATCCGCATTTACTTTCGAAGGAATTGAAAACTTAATATAAACAGGGAAAATTTTTATGCTTACAGCAATTTAACAGGATCTGTTTAAAAAATCCACGAAATAGGATTATTATAAATATAAAATTAGCAAAACAATTGAAAATGTTTTGCTAATTTTGTTTCATACCCATGAATATGAAGAATACATTTTTAGGTTTAGCTGCCATTTCCATATTGGCGACCTCATGTAAAAAAGATGAAAAAGCGACTTATTTAAAGGAAGAAGCCAGTGTTCAACAGCCTAGTGTGGTAACAAATACTACTTCAAAAACAGCTTTGATGGATCAGGCCGGAATTCAGTCTAATTCTACTCCCGATCCTATAGCCACGGCTCCAGGAATGAATCCTCCTCACGGACAACTGGGTCACCGATGTGATATTCCTGTGGGACAACCATTAAATACCCAGTCCAAAGCTCCAGCCTCACAAAATATTACGGTAGGCAATAATAATGTTATCCAGATTGATCCAAATGCCGTATCACCAGGCAAAATAGTCCTTGATAATAATGGAAAACAGGTTAAAACAGCTCCGGAAATGAATCCTCCACACGGACAGCCGGGACATCGATGTGATATTCCTGTCGGACAACCGTTAAACAGTAAGCCTGCGCCTGCTTCACAACCTGTTCAGAATACCGCGCAAGCAACTCCTCCATCCGCTCCTGCAGAACAGAATCTTGCAATGGGAGAAAAACCAAAATTAAATCCGGCTCATGGTGAACCGTGGCATAGTTGTTCGCTAAAAGTTGGTGATCCTTTGCCATAAATTTTGTATTTTTGCAGGCATGAAGCTGTTTCACATATTGGCGATAGTTTTTTGTTTAGGAATTTTCTTAGTTCCTAAAGATAGCTTCTATGCACAATCGATGCAGCAAACATGCTGTAAAGAAGAGTCTAAAAAAAATGACTGTTGCAAAAATCATTCTTCAAAAGAACATAAGGGAGATTCCACAAAATCTTCCTGCAATGATGACTGCTGCTCAACATGTGTAGCATGTTTTACTTTTATTGAGACTCCGTTTTCAAAAAACATGCGTCTGGAACTGTCTTATTACAAAGCGAATAAAAATCCGCAGTTCCATTACTCAGCTCCTTATCTTTCAGACCGTTTAAAGGAAATCTGGCAGCCCCCTAAATTAGGTTAATTAAATACAGCCTGTTCACTAAGTCATTTAGTGAACCGATTTTTAATTAATCTAAACTTTTAAACAAAATGAAATTATATATTTCCAGGTTGATACTTGGTACTCTATTCTTATTTACCCAAATTTTATCTGCTCAAAATCTTTCAAAAAACCAGTTCAAAGTAAAAGGGAACTGCGAAATGTGCAAAACAAGAATTGAAAGTGCAGCAAAAAAAGCCGGAGCCAAAAAAGCGGAATACTCTATTGATCTACAAACTTTAACCTTTGAAACTGACAACGTTTCAACAGATGATATTCTAAAAAAGGTTGCTGAAGCTGGTCACGACAATGAAAAATTCAAAGCATCCAATGAGACTTATGAAAGCCTTCCAGGATGTTGTCATTACGAAAGAGATTTACAAACAGCGTCTTCCCCTGCAGAAACTCATGAGCATCAGACAAAAAAAGAAAATGAATTTTTCGTAAAAGGAAACTGTGCTTCATGTAAAGCCAGAATCGAAAAAGCAGCCAAGGAAGCAGGAGCAAATACTGCGGATTGGAGTGCCGAAAAACAAACCGTTATTCTTGATTTTGATTCTTCAAAAACCTCTTCAGATAAAATTTTAAAAGCAATAGCTGATGCAGGTCATGACAACGAAAAGTACAAAACGTCAGAAGCTACTTATAAAAACCTTCCGGGATGTTGCTTATATGACAGAGATATTCCACTTGGAGAAGCTAACCCGAATGTTCACTATGAAGAGGGAAACAAGCATGATGATCACAAAGAACATCAGGTAAAATCTGCTGATGAATCTCATGATAAACACGAAAAAAACATTGAAGGAGTTGTAGTAACCGGCTCCAAGGCGGCGACATCTTTAAGTAAGAAAGAAGCCGGACTTGTTTTTAATATTGATAAAAAAGAGTTGTTAAAAGCGGCATGTTGTAATTTATCGGAAAGCTTCGAGACGAATGCAACAGTAGACGTTTCTTTCAGCAATGCCGTTACCGGTACAAAACAGTTGAAAATGCTCGGACTGGATCAGAAATACACCAGCCTGACAAAAGAACAATTGCCTGAAATCAGAGGCCTGGCGTCTGCTTATGGACTGAATTTCATCCCCGGAAGATGGATCGAAAGCATTCAGCTGACCAAAGGAGGAAGTACAGTAACAAATGGCTATGAAAGCATTACAGGTCAGATTAATACTGAGCTTTTGAAGAATGCAAAAACTCCCGAAACGTCTTTGAATCTTTTTTCTGATTTCAACGGAAGAGCTGAAGCTAATATTACCAGTGTTTCTCCGATCAATGATAAGTGGTCACAAACATTTTTACTTCACGGGAACGGAACTTTCGGAAATACGGATATGAATCATGACGGTTTTCTTGACAGGCCGAAGGGAACACAGATTAATGCAGCTTACCTTCTTAATTATAATGATTTGGAAAAATCAGGGTTTGGATCTCATTTTGGAATTAACTTTATCCGAGATGAAAGAACTGCCGGACAGGTTGCTTTTGATAAAAAGCTGGCTCAGGATAAACAACCGGCTTATGGTGTGGGAATCGATATTTCAAGATTTCAGGTTTGGAACAAAACAGGATATGTTTTTAAAGGAAAGCCATATCAAAGTATTGGTTGGATGAACCAGTATGTGTATCACCAACAGGACAGCTTTTTTGGATTGAGAAATTATGCCGGACAACAACATACGTATTATTCCAACTTAATTTTTGAAAGCATCATCGGAAATACCAATCATAAGTATAAAGCAGGGGCAAGCTTTTTATACGATGGCTACAAGGAAACATATTTGATGGATGACCTCAGAAGAAACGAGATTGTTCCAGGGATTTTTGCTGAATATACTTTAACAGGGTTAAAATATACTTTAGTTGCAGGAACAAGAGTTGATTTTCATAACCTTGCAGGGACTCAATTTACACCAAGGGTTAATTTTAAATATGATTTTACACCGCAAACCATCTTAAGGCTTTCCGCCGGAAGAGGATTCAGGACGGCCAATGTTTTTGCAGAGAGTCAGCAGTACTTTGCATCCAACAGAACGATTACTATTTTACCTAACGGAGGAAATATCTACGGTTTAAAACCTGAAATCGCCTGGAACTATGGAGCAAGCTTACAACAGGAGTTCAAGCTTTTCGGAAGAAAGTCAACGATCATTGCAGATTTCTTCAGAACTGATTTCCAGGATCAGGTTTTGGTAGATCTTGACCGTTCTCCTCAGCAGCTTACTTTTTATAATTTGGAAGGAAAATCATTTGCCAACTCATTCCAGACTCAGTGGGACTTTACCCCCTTCAAGAATTTTGATGTAAGACTTGCCTACAAATATTATGATGTACAGGCAGATTATCTAGGAGGCAGAAGAGAAGTTCCTTTCATGGCGAAACACAGAGGTTTTGTGAATTTGGCCTATGCCACTAATAAAAATAACAATGGTGGTTTCTGGAGTTTTGATACTACCCTAAACTGGGTTGGAAAACAAAGACTTCCGGATACGGCAACTAATCCTGCAGAATTCCAATTGCCTGCTTATTCTGATTCCTATGCGGTATTGAATGCACAGATTTCAAGAAACTTCAATAAAAAGATCAGAGCTTATGTAGGTGGAGAAAATCTTACTTCATACTATCAGAAAAATGCGATTGTAGATTTTAGAAATCCTTTCGGAAATTATTTTGACGGCGGAATGGTATACGCACCGATTATGAAAGCCAATTTCTATGTAGGTCTGGATGTAACATTCTAATGAAGAACATCTATTAAAAAACGAAACAGCATCAAAAATAAATTTGATGCTGTTTCTAATTACGACATTCATATTAACAACTAATAAAGCCTAAGCTCCATTAGTAAAGTTCTTTCTCAATGGGCAGACAAAATATATTTCCTTTCTTCATAATTCTGAAGTCATCAAAATAAAATCCTTTCTGCAAGCCTTTAACTTCATGAATAACATGTTCGTTTTCATGTGAACAACTAAGGTCAAAAAGGCCATCTTCTATTTTTTGTAACTCCCAATTTTGAACTTCACAGTCCAATTCGGGATGTTCCTGTTGATTTACAATAAGGTCCAGCAACCAGAAACAATTTTCGTACTCAGCTATATTATTGATACCTTCTGTAATCTTATAGCCTTCTTTATATTCATATAACTTATCTGGAAATGTATAAATATCATAAAGATCATTTGCAGAGTTCTTAATTTTGTAATGCTTATTAGTAATCATATGGTTTTTATTTTTCTGGTTTAATTATTAATTTTAATCACAGGCATTATTTAACATTGTTATATTAAATATGTTTTTTATCTTTGACAAATATAGTCTAAATTTAGACCAATTTAAGAAATTATGGACAAAATTCAAACCATAAAAGAAAGAATTTTCTTTTTTCTTGAAAAAAGGGGCATTAAGAAGGAAACTTTTTATAAAGAAACAGGCATGTCATCCTCTAATTTTAAAGGAGCCGGGCTAAAAAGTGACTTAGGAGTAGATAAACTTGCGAAGATTTTAAATGTTTATCCGGAATTAAAAGAAAATGAGAATTTAATCTGGCTGATTACCGGTAATGGTTTACTGAGTTTGAATTCAGATTCTAAGAAAGGCCAGCAAGAACTTAATCTTCATAACGAAGAATCCACTGAGAAATTGGGAGATTTGCTTGCTAACTTGTTTGCACAATATAATACTCAGGATAAAGGGATCCTGTTTATTCAAAGCCAGATTTCAAGAATTGAAAAAAAATATGATGAAGCAATTCTACAGCAAAATAAATATTTAGAAGAAATTTTATCTCTGACGAAAGCTGTCGTAAAATAATATTAATTCCTATTAATAATTATTTTTTCAGAACCCCCTAAAAGCGTTTTAGTAGGGCTTATTAAAATGAGGTATCCAAGATCTTTAGTAAAAAGATCCAAATCCTCCATGGTACCTATAAATCCTTTATTGATCTCCTTCTTTACCAAATAAATCTTTTTCAGATATTCTTCTTCAGAAATAATGGTTTCAGAATAATCTTCCCATAACTTATCAGATAGGGCAACAAGGATTTTTAATCTTTCTCTATGATTATTCATTATCTTCAATTTCATTACGTTTAAAGAGAATCGTAGAGAACCTGTCCAGTGTGCTATTATTAAATTGATCTAATAAATTCAATTTCCTATAATAGTTATCCAGTTTAAAAACCAGAAAAATAATGAGTGCCAGAAGCAATATAATAGCGATATCAGCTATTGCCGATATTTTATTTTCGTTAAAGAAAATAAATTTTATATAGGTTACCAAATGAAAGTAACCCGCCACTAAAGCTACATAATAAGTATATCGATGAGCTCTGAATAACCCGCCTAATGCCAGAAATATCACACATGATGATATGGATAGAAAATAAATAGTTGAATCAAGATCCAGTCTTCTTTCACCGGCATTATTCTCTAACTGAACACTTACGTCAACAAAATATCCTACTATATTATTCAAAAATGGTAATATAGCAGAGATTAAAACAAAAGCCGAAGCTATTATTTCAATAGTAAGTTTATTTAGGCCGATCCGATTTTGTTGGATCGATTGTTTCTGCAGCTTCTGAGGAGTTTTCTGTGTCTCCTGGCTTATTGTTGGTTTCATCTAAACTGTTCGTTTTTTTCAGAGAATCACTTACGGCTTTGGCGGTTTCTGACCTTCTTGCTCCGATATCAACTTTTTTTTGATTAACCGGCGCAGCAACTTCCACTTCCTCACTTCTATCTGAACAAGCCGTCACGATAGATAGTAGTAAGATTCCTGATAATAATAATCTTGCTTTCATAGGTAGTATATTTTTGACAACTTAAAGATAAGCGGTACTTCTTATATTCAGGTTATAAAAATATGGTAATAATTTTCTTCTGTTAAATAATTTATAAAAGACAGAAATTTTACATTACCATTTATTAAAGTCAAATTTAATAAATATTATATCTTCAACAGCAATTTATTACAAAAAAATTAAGTAATTAATCAAAAACAGACATTAAACGTAGATATAACAGGAATTACCATCAAATAAAAAAACACGATAAAACAAAATATCTATTTAAAATTTACATTAAAATATTTTTTCCTAATAATATTATTCTATCAAAAACCCACTCTGAGGTGATTAGTTACCAAGATAATATTTTATTTTGGAAAATAAATTCTAAGGCAATTTACCTGGAAATATCCAATGTTTTAAGTTATTTGTTATTCAAGAATCATTAATTGTACAAATTTTATCAAAAAAAATCAATTCAATTCAAAAATTTATTACCTTCGCACTTTAACATATGTATGAACATACCAACCCAAGATTTTATCATTGATCACAACAGCAAACTCCCTCTGCATGTACAGGTAGAAGAACTTTTCCGTAAGCTCATCAAAATGGAAGCTTACAAAAAAGGGGCTTTATTGCCTAAAGAAGTTGATCTTGCCAATCTTTGGGGAGTTTCCCGAAACACCATTCGCCAGGCAACCAATAAACTGGAGCATGAAGGATTGATCACTCGTAAAAAAGGAATCGGAACGCGGGTTGCAGAAAAGAAAAGTCTGGTTACCGGACTAGACCATTGGTACAGCTTTACAAGAGAAATGCAGGAAAAAGGAATTCATGTAGTCAATCAAGCCTTAAAAACCAGTACTGAACAACCTAATGAAGAAATCTGTAATTTCTTTAACTGTCCAGCAGATAAAAAAATATTTAAGCTCTCTAAGTTAAAAGGGGAAAGCTCCGGCGATCCTATTGTTTACTTTGAGAGTTTCTTCCATCCGAGAATCGGAATTGATAAAAATGATGATTTTAATGTGCCATTATACAGCATGTTGCAGGAAAATCATGGAGTTATTGTACACCGCTCCAGGGAAAATATAAGCGCCTGTCAGGCTGGAGCTGTCATTGGAAAAAAATTAAAAGTATCCGCTTCCTTCCCTGTATTGAAGCGTGAACGTTTTGTATATGATATTAACGGAAAACCGGTAGAATATAATGTGGGATATTATCGTTCGGATAAATTCACCTATACAATAGATATTAATAAATCCCAGGAAATCTGATTTCCTTTTTTTAGCATTTATTATGTTCAAACATTCTAACATATAATTATAAAAACTAAGCTCATGTATAACAGGTATTTTCTTTTGCTGGTGTCCTTCCTGATGACAGGCAATTTTGTATATGGTCAGAAAAAAGTTCCATACTTTGGAAACATACATCCCATTAACGGATATGAACGTGAAATAAGCGGTGAAAACATCGATTATTTTTCAGCTTTCCCGGATCATGCCAACAGGGCATTATTAACCAGAACCACCGATGGTAAGAAAACCATTGAGTGGGAAACAGCTCCCACTCCACAGAAAATTACAGGTCAGTACATCTATTTCAACTGGTTAGTTTCCCATTCATCTGGAACAAGTGGAGGACCCAGAAATTTTGACTTATATATCAATGACCAAAAAGCATTAACCCTGACTACTTACCCTGCCAACCAACACCCGGATTGGATTTCCAAAGCAGCAGACAGCACGGCTTTTGTATTCCATCAAACCAAAACAGACGGGTTAAAGGACTCTTACGGGATTGCCTATCTGAGAGTGCCTGTCAATAGGGTAACACCGGGGAAACCTCTCCGTTTAAAAATAGTCGGCCAGGCTCAGAACAGCAGAGACTGGATGATGACCTATAAATTCACTTTCCAGGAAAAGATAGACGCTCAATCTACTCCCTTTCTTTTAAAAGACGGTAAACGTCTTTTAACACTTACCACATTGCACTTCGGACCGGAGCAAAAAATAACAGCAAAAATAGCCAACAAAGATACTTTCTCTTTTACCATGCCGGATGGGATTAAAACATTTGATATTCCTGTTTCTCTTTCATCTGAAGGAGGCAAGCTGGAATTGGTAGTTACTTCAGGAAAGAAAGAACTTCTGAGAAAAACGATTCAAGCCCAGGCAATAGTACCCCGTACTTTATATTTCATTCATCATTCTCATACGGATGTCGGATATTCACATTTGCAGGCTGAAGTCGAAAAAATTCATACAAAGAATATCTATGAAGCTCTTTCCATGATCGAGAAGACCAAGAATTTTCCTGAAGAAGCCCGTTTCAAATATAATGTGGAAGCGCTTTGGGATGTAGAAAACTTTATGAAAAATGCCACCGCAGAAGATAAAAAGGCCTTTGTAAAAGCGGTAAAAGAAGGTGGTATTGGTCTTTCTGCCATGTATGGTAATATTTTAACAGGGCTTAGCCAGCCGGAAGAATTATTCCACTACACGGAATATGCTCAAAAACTGGAAAAAGAATTTGGTCTAAAAATCAACAGTGCCATGATGTCTGATGTCCCGGGATTTGCCTGGTCATTAGTACCTGCCCTTACTTCATCAGGAGTAAAATACTTCTCAAGCGGCCCAAATTATCTTGGAAAAACAAATCCTTATCTGGGAGACCGTGTCGGAAATTTTGTGAAAAACTGGGGGGATAAACCGGTGTGGTGGCAATCTCCTTCGGGAAAAGAAAAAATATTATTCTGGACCGCCGGAAGAGGCTATTCCTCATGGCATGGTGTACATCCCGGAGATGTATTTGATAACGGTCAGAAAAAAATTGCGGAATACCTTGAAGACCTTAACAACACCAATTATCCTTATGATATGGTACAATGGCGTTACAATATTGTTGCCGACAATGGACCTATAGATCCCACCATATCCCAATTTGTAGATGAATGGAATAAAAAATACACTTCTCCAAAAATTGTACTGAGTACCAATGAAAAAATGTTCGAAGTATTTGAAAAGAAATACGGCGATAAAATCCCTGTTGTAAAAGGAGATATCAGTCCGTATTGGGAAGATGGAGCCATGTCTACCGCCAGGGAAGAGGGAATCAACAGAAACAGCAGTTTAAAACTGCAACAACTGACGACTCTTTATTCTATGATAAATCCCCGTCAGTATAACAACCAACACTTTTATGAAGCATGGAGAAATGTTATTCTATTTCATGAGCATACATGGGGAGCTTTCAATAGTATTACAGCACCTGATCTCCCATTCGTGGCAGATCAATGGAAAGTAAAAAAACAATTTTCATTGGATGGTAGCTCTCTAGCCGAAAAGCTGGAAAAAGAACTGCTTCAGCCTCTGGCAAATTCTACGTCCAACACAATAGCTGTATTCAATACCTCATCGTGGGTGAGAGATGGCGTAGTGATTGTTCCAGGAAACACTGAGGCTAATGCAGTACAAGATGCTACAGGTCAGAAACTGCCTCTGCAAAAACTAAAGAACGGAACAATGACATTTTTAGCCAAAAATGTTCCGGCTCTGGGATCTGCAACATATACTTTTATTAAAAACAAAGTATCTTCTCCGTCTCCGTTTATTATCACAGACAGCAGTATTTCGAACGGAAAAATTACAGTTACCTGGGATAAAAAAGCAGGAAGTATTACTCATCTCACAAATAGTAGTACTATCAATTATGCAGGAAATTTTAAAGATCAGGGATTAAATTCTTACTGGTATGTTCCGGGATCTGATCCACAAGAAGCAGTCTCTAATGCTGATGTACAGATGAAAATAATGGAAAACGGGCCTGTACTGGCAAAAATATCATTAATATCTGAAGCTCCAGGAGCTAAAAGACTTGAAAGAATTATTACCATCAACGCCGACAGTGACGAAGTAGCACTGGAAAATATTGTAGATAAAAAACCGGTTCGTACCAAAGAAGCTGTCCATTTTGGTTTTCCTTTTAACCGCGAATTCAAAAATATTATGATAGATGCAGGCTATGGCAATATGAAATACCTTACCGATCAGCTTCCAGGTTCCAACATGGACTATTGGTACAGCCGCCGTTGGGTCGATGCTTCTTCAGATCAAAAAGGAATTCAGTGGATGATGTTGGAAACCCCTCTGATTGAAGCTGCTGAAATGATTGACGAAAGAATGATCATCGACAACAGCCACAAAAAATGGAAAGATAATGGTACGCCAGGAACAACAAATTGGTTCAGTTATGCGATGAACAACTACTGGCACACTAATTATAAAGCAGATCAGGAAGGTCCGGTTCATTACCACTATGTGCTGCGACCGCACGATGGTTTTAATTCTGTAGAAAATGAAAAATCGGCAACCGCTTTTACACAACCTCTGGTGGCGATTCCTGTTAAAGATAAATCTTTCAATACAGGAAGTCTTTTTTACATAAGCAATGACAAAATTGTGGTCACAAGTATTACTCCACAGGAAGATCAAAGCTATATAATCAGATTATATAACCCGGATGAAAAGGAACAAATGACCTCATTTCAGTGGGAAAAACTTAAACCTGTAAAGCTTATCAACCTTAAAACAGGAAAGCAACTACCTGTTACCGATAAATTTAGTTTAGATGGAATGGGTGTACTTGAAATTAAAGTAATTCCCTAACAGAAAACGCTTCAATTCATTAAAAGTGAGTGTTTTTGATCGAAACCTATAAGGTTTGAGTAGCAACAATAAGTATTTGTCAATATTTAAATCAAATCAGACAATGTCGAAACCAGTAATTGCCATAGACATGGGCGGAACAAAGATTAAGATCGGTCTTGTACAGGAAGAAACGATTTTATCTTATATTTCCATTGATGCTGACTCGGGAAAGGGACTTGCTGCAAAGCTGCCTTTCATACAAAGAACAATAGAAAATCTGTTGAGTCGCCATAACTTAACAAATTCTGACATTGCAGGATTAGGTATTGCTTCTCCGGGAATTGTAGACAGTATTCAGAAAAAAATTCTTTCAATTGATAAAAAATTCAGCGACGCTCCGGAAATTAATCTGGAAGAATGGTGCTTGCAAGCTTTTAACCTCCCCTTTTCTATTGAAAATGATGCCCGTTCTGCACTAATAGGAGAATGGAAATATGGAAAAGCAAAAACTTACGATAATATTGTCCTCATGACTTTAGGAACGGGTATTGGAAGCGCTGTAGTTATGGAAAGCCAGTTATTGAAAGGAAAACATTTTACCGCCGGTATATTAGGAGGCCACTCTGTAATTAATTACAAAGGAAATCTTTGCAACTGCGGCAATAAAGGATGCGTAGAAACCGAAGCCTCTACCTGGAATCTCCAGACTATCGCAGAGATGAACAAGGACTTTAAAGAAAGCAGACTCGCTCCAGAGCTTGTCATTGATTATGAGCTCATCTTCAGGCTGGCTGAAGAAGGAGATATTACTGCAATAGCTATTCGTGACCAGAGTCTGCAAGCCTGGTCTGCCTGTGCCATCAACCTCATCCATGCTTATGATCCTGAAGTTCTGATACTCACGGGAGGCATTATGGCCAGCAACTTTTATATTCTTCCCTATATCAGGCAACATATCGAAACTCATGCATGGACTCCCTGGGGAAAAGTACAAATTGAGGAAGGAAATTTCCCCCGTACTGCAGCATTGCTTGGGATCACTCATCTTATCAACCATTAATCAAAAAAAATGAAATCAAATTTCAATAAATTTCCTATTATCCCCATAAAAGATCATACCTGTATCGCGGGTTGGGAAGATATTTTAAAAGAACTCACTGTAAACACTCCCGAAACCGTTGCTATTGAATGCTATCCCGGAGTATTCATAAATGAAATTATTGCTGCTGTAAAGCAATTTTTACAACCTGAATTAATTATTAATACTCCAGAAGCAATGAAACCGGAGAACGAAATTTCGGCCATGGTACAGAACTATGTTACTGATGATCCCGTATTTGGTTATATAAATCCGCTGGAACTGGAAGATTATTTTGACTCCTCAAAAATAACAGATCTTCGTAAAAAGCTGGATGAAATAAAAGGATGTACAATAATTATAGGACCCGGAGCAGCTTTAGTAAGCGAAAAACCTGATATGATCCTGTATGCAGACATGCCCCGATGGGAAATACAGAAGCGTTTCCGACAAAACACAGCCTGCAATCTCGGAAGAACCAACTATACCGATTCTTTTTCTTATCAATATAAACATGCTTATTTTGTTGATTGGCGAGTTTGTGATCGCTACAAAAAAAGAATTTTAAACCAGTCTCATTTTGTACTGGATACAACCGTTCCTCATCAGCCTAAAATGATAAAGACAACTGCTTTGTTTGAGGCTCTCCAACAAACGGTACAACAACCTTTCAGGGTGGTCCCGTTTTTCGATCCGGGTCCATGGGGCGGACAATGGCTGAAAGAAGTCTGTGACCTGGACAGAAGCCAGCCTAATTATGCATGGGGATTTGACTGTGTACCGGAAGAAAACAGTTTATTATTAGGTTTCGGAGACCAGGTGTTTGAAATTCCTTCCCTGAATCTTGTATTTTTCCAACCGGAAGCTTTGCTTGGAAAACAGGTGTATGAAGGATTTGGAGATGAATTTCCTATCCGCTTTGACTTTCTGGATACGATGGAAGGAGGTAATCTAAGTTTGCAGGTACACCCGTTGAAAGAATATATCAAAGAAAAATTCGGGATGACCTATACTCAGGATGAAAGCTATTATATGTTGGATGTAAAAGAGGATGCTTTTGTCTACCTTGGGTTGAAAGAAAATATCGATCCTGAATGTATGATGAAAGATCTTACTGCGGCACAAAATCACTCTATCCCTTTTGATGCGGATCAATATGTACAAAAATGGCCCATGAAAAAGCATGATCATGTTTCCATACCGGCAGGAACTGTACATTGTTCAGGAGCTAATTCCGTGGTATTGGAAATTAGTGCCACTCCTTATATCTTTACCTTTAAGCTTTGGGATTGGGGAAGAATGGGACTGGATGGAAAACCGAGACCGATATCTCTGGAACATGGAAAAAATGTCATTCAATGGGATCGTAAGACTTCCTGGACTCAGAAAAACATTCTGAATCTTACAGAAGTTGTACAGGAAGGCGATGGCTGGCGTGAAGAACGTACCGGATTAGATTCTATGTCGTTTATTGAAACCAGAAGGCATTGGTTTACCAAAAAAGTAGTTCATCATACGGAAGGTCTAGTCAATGTGCTAAACCTGATAGAAGGTCGTGAAGTAATTGTAGAAAGCCCTGATCATCGTTTTGAACCTTATATCATCCATTATGCAGAAACATTTATTGTTCCTGCTCAAGTCGGAGCCTACACCATCACTCCTCACGGAGAAAGTGCCGGAAAAGAATGCGTAACCATTAAGGCCAGCATCCGTACAGAGATGATTTCCCATAAAGTTTTAAAATAAAAGCTATGTCATCAACTTCACACTCAACTCTTATTTATAAATCAACTCTTGTCGCTTCTGTGGGTGGTTTATTATTCGGTTATGATACGGCCGTGATTTCCGGAGCCATCGGTTTTATGAAAATCTACTATCATCTTTCTGATGTGATGATGGGCTGGGTGGCTTCATGTGCACTTCTCGGATGTATTGTGGGAGCAATGTATTCCGGGAAACTTAGTGATCATGTCGGAAGGAAAAAGGTATTGATGCTTTCTGCCTTATTGTTTGTGATTTCTTCCATAGGGACAGCTGTAGCTCCCAACCTTTTGTTTTTCGTCGTATTCAGAATTATCGGAGGTATGGGAATCGGGATTGCTTCCATGCTTTCCCCTATGTATATCTCGGAAATGGCTCCGGCGGCAATAAGAGGACGTTTAATCTCCATTTTTCAATTGGGGATTGTCACGGGAATTCTGGTTATTTATTTCGTGAATGCCTATATCGCCGGAATTCATAATGAAACCTGGAATATTTCTACCGGGTGGCGATGGATGTTTGGCTCAGGGGTTATTCCATCTATTATCTTTATCCTTTTATTGCTAACGATTCCCGAGAGTCCTCGCTGGCTGGCATCCCATCAACGAAATTCAGAAGCACTGGATATTCTTACTCAAATTAATGGTGCTGAACTCGCTCAGCAGGAATTAGAATCTATCAATGAATCACTAAAAGATGAAACCCCATTTTCTTTTTCTGATATAAAGGCTCCGCAACTCAAGCGGGCAATGGGAATCGGTATTTTGCTGGCTATTCTTTCTCAGATTACCGGAATTAACGCCATTATGTACTATGCTCCTGAAATTTTTAAATCTATCGGTGTTGGATCAGACTCTGCTTTTATGCAAACTATTCTGTTAGGCATTATCAATGTTATTTTCACATTGGTTGCCATACAATATGTGGATCATTGGGGACGAAAAAAGCTATTATTACTTGGTATTTCAGGAATGACTATTTGTTTGTTCATTACAGGTCTTGTTTTTTACACACAACAACAAGGATATCTATTGCTTATCGCGATACTCGGCTATATTGCCTGTTTTGCGATGTCATTGGGACCGCTTACTTTCGTTGTTATCGCTGAAATTTTCCCTACAAAAGCCCGTGCTACAGCCATGTCTGTGGCCACTTTCTTTTTGTGGCTGGCTGTATTTCTGGTCTCACAGACTTTCCCTGTTCTGATCGGATCTGTAGGAAGTGCCTGTACATTCTGGATTTATACGATTATTGCAGTATTCACCTTTATTTTTATCTGGAAGACGATCCCTGAGACGAAAGGAAAGACGTTGGAAGAGATAGAAAAAGAGTGGACGGATCGGGAATAAATAAGTTTAGGCTAAAGCCAGATTGACTAGGGTATCATTAAGAAAGCGGACTAAAGTCCGCTCCTATTGATGCCCCAGCTACCAATGCATCAATATTTTTTATTCGCGGATTCGTGGCAAAAAACATTGAAAACAAATACGTTTTGGCTGAAACCAGATTATGGGATATAATAAGAAAGCGGACTAAAGTCCGCTCCTATTGATGTTTTTTCTTTATAATTATAAAAAATGACCTTTTCTCTTTGCTAAATTAAACAGGTTTTATGCTAATGGCAAATCCTCCGCCCGGTGCTACTTCTATTTTAAGTTTCTCACTTGACTTTACCTTTTGTTTGGAAATTTCATAGCTTTTGGGATTATGATTCCAGCTGGCATTTTTTCCATCTTTATAAATAATGGCTTCAAATTTTTGACCTTTCGGAAGGAATGATAAATCTACGGTGGCTTCTCTTGGGTTTTCATCGGTGATACTTCCGACAAACCATTCATTTTTATTTTTAGCTTTTCTTGCGATGGTAACATAATCGCCCGGTTCTGCCTCAAGGATATACGAGGAATCCCAGTCTACGGCAACATCTTTAATAAACTGAAAGGCGTCAGGGTATTTTTTGTAGTTTTCAATAAGATCCGCAGCCATTTGAAGCGGGCTGTACATCGTAATATAAAGAGCAAGTTGTTTGGTCAATGTTGTACTTAATTTCGCTTTATTATTTCCATAAACGGAAAGATCACCTTCAAAGATCCCGGGAGTATAATCCATTGGTCCACCAATCAAACGGGTAAAAGGAAGAATGGTGGTATGATCCGGTTTGTTTCCGTTAAAAGATTCAAATTCTGTTCCTCTGGCAGACTCCTGGGCAATCCAGTTGGGATATGTCCGGTGTAATCCTGTAGGTCGTACGGCTTCATGTGAATTGACCATAATCTGATACTGAGCAGCAGTTTCAGCAACATATCTGTAATGGTTGACCATCCATTGGCCGTCATGATATTCACTTCGGGGAATTATAGGGCCAACATATCCTGTTTTTACCGCATTATATCCGTTATCCTTCATAAATCTAAAGGCATCTTTTAATTGTCTTTCATAATCGACTACTGAAGAAGTACTTTCGTGATGCATAATGATTTTTACATTTTTCCTTTTTGCATAGGCTTGAAGTTCTTTTACATCAAAGTCCGGGTATGCTTTGGTAAAGCTGTAAATATGTTCTTTTCTGTACGCCTGGTTATCTTCCCAGCCTTCGTTCCAGCCTTCCACCAGAACGGCATCAAATCCATTCGCTGCGGCAAAGTCAATATATTCTTTGACATGTTTTGTATTGGCACCATGTCTGCCATTCGGTTTTAGAGTTTTATAATCTGTTTCTCCGATTCGGATATCCTGATTATCAGAAAAGGCCCAGGTAGACCCGCCTCCTGTAAAATATTCCCACCATACTCCGATATATTTAGTCGGTTTTATCCATGAAGGATCCTCAATTTTGTTGGGTTCATTCAGATTAACAATAAGATTGGAAGATAGTATTTCTCTTGCGTCGTCACTGATGATCATTGTACGCCACGGGCTTACTGAACCGGTTTGAATAAACCCTCTGTCACCGTTTTTATCGGGAGTAAGGTTAGAGGATAGAATAAAGTTTTTATCATCAAGATTCAGGGTCATTGCCGGAAAATTAACCAGAGCAGCTTCATGGATGTTGATGTAAATTCCGTCCTGAGACTTCAGCATCAATGGGGTTTGTACGGCTAAACTTGTACTTGGAGCTTTGGCTGCCAACGGTTCTTTTCTTACCTCATCAATTAACCCTGAAATTCGGGATAATGCTGAAGTGGTTACCGGAAATTCATTGGTATCATAATCTGCGGGAATCCAGAATGCTTTATAATCTTTTCCCAGATTAAAAGAGGTAAGTTCATTATTGATCGTAAAATGTCTCAACTCAGGTTGAACGGGAAATTCATATCTGAAACCTAATCCGTCATCAAAAAGTCTGAATCGGATATCCAGTTTCCAGCCTGTTTTATTTTGCACCAGATGAACCAGCATTTCTTTATAATGATCATTGACTTCTTTGTTCGGGCCCCAAACGGTTTTCCAGGTATTGTTTTCAGAAGTATAGCTGATATTTTCTACTTTAAATCCTGAAAAATAAGAGGTGGAAGGTTTTAAAATAAATCCCAGTTTACTATCCTTCACAATGGTTTTCCCTTTATATTGAAGCGCATAATACGGGCTTCCTTCTTCTTTGATGGCAAAGTTCAGTTGCAGTTTACCATTGGGAGATTCGAATGATTGAGCATGTATAATGATTCCGCATACAACAGATATGCAGAGGGTGAAAATATTTTTTATCATGATCTTCAGCTATTTAATTATTTAAAAAGAAATTCATTCCGTCATATAAAAATGATGACCGGAAATCATAAGTTCAGGATTCATCGGAGGTGCAAACGTGTAGAGAAGTCGCTTAAGAAATACTGAATCCGAAAAGAGGCAAGTGACATTATATTCTTCCCCTCAACAATTCTGAAGGGAAGAAATAAATGTTTTTATAGGTAATTATCTTCCGAAATCATCCTGTACACGAACGATGTCGTCTTCGTCTGAAGGATTGGAAGCATCGGTATGTTGCCAGATTTCAGCAACAATTCCCCAGCCATCTAACCCGATTAAACGGTGTCTTTCTCCCTGCTGAAGCTTTACCTGATCTTTTGGATTGTATTCTGCTACTTCACCTTCGTCGTCGGTACTGCTTCTTTTGATTCCTACGGTACCTTCCACAACCTGCCAGATCTCGGCTCTTCTGTGGTGATACTGCCAGCTTAATCTCGCCTGCGGAGCCACAATAAGAATTTTAGGGCTTAATTTCCCTCCTATTCTTAAGTTTTCAACATCAATACCCTCAAAATACTGGTTGGCAAAATCCTGTGCCTGATTTTCATCAATTACAAAAAATCCTCCCCATGGTCTTGTATCATCTTTTGCTGCAATAGTAAACCCTTGCGCTCCCAGCATCTCTTCTACTCTTTCGAATATTTCTTTCTTTTCTGTACTCATACAGTTGTATTTCTAAGTGTTAAATTATTTTATTTTGATTGTTCTTTTGACATTGAATACGGAAAGTCTTTTTCCTGTGAACCTCTTTCTTTGTTTGGCTTGCTATCCATTTTAAAATCCAGAACTGCTCCTTTCATCAGCTCCTGATGACTTAACCAGTTTTTGGAATAAGGCTGTTGATTAACATTCAATGACTTTACATACAGATTATCTGCATTGTTTTCCGGTGCTTTTATTTCAATTTTCTTTCCGTTTTCAAGATGAATAGTTGCTTCCTTGAATAATGGTGCTCCCAGTACATATTGATCTGTAGCAGGCGTCACCGGATAGAATCCTAAGGCTGAGAAAACATACCATGCAGAAGTCTGCCCGTTATCTTCATCTCCACAGTATCCGTCTGGCGTAGCCATATAGAGCTTATTCATAACCTGTCTTGTCCAATATTGTGTTTTATACGGAGCTCCGGCATAGTTATAGAGATAAATCATATGCTGTATCGGCTGGTTTCCGTGGGCATATTGCCCCATATTCATGATCTGCATTTCTCTGATCTCATGAATCACCCCGCCGTAATAACTGTCATCAAATACCGGTGGAAGTGAAAATACCTCATCAAGTTTGGCTTCAAACTTCTTTTTACCGCCCATCAATTCTGACAGCCCGTCAATATCCTGAAAAACAGACCAGGTATAATGCCAGCTGTTTCCTTCTGTAAAAGCATCACCCCATTTAAAAGGGTTGAAAGGCTTCTGGAAATTACCGTCTTTATTCTTACCACGCATTAAACCGGTTTCTTTATCGAACACATTTTTGTAATTATACGCTCTTTTTTTGTAAATATCAATTTCTGAAGCAGGTTTTCCTAAGGCTTTTCCCAATTGGTAAATGGAAAAATCATCATAAGCATATTCCAATGTTCTGGCTGCATTTTCATTGATTTTTACATCATAAGGAACATAGCCTAATGTATTGTAATATTGTACTCCTGCACGACCTACCGCTTCAATAGGCCCTTCATTATTGGCACCATGTTTTACAGCTTGCCATAAAGTTTCCACATCATATCCACGAAGTCCTTTGATATAGGCATCTGCCACTACTGAAGCAGAATTATTTCCAATCATAATATCAGAATATCCCGGGCTGCTCCATTCCGGTAAGAAACCTCCTTCCTTGTAAGCATTGGCCAGTCCTTCCTGCATTTCTACGTTAATACTTGGATAAACCAGGTTCAAGAAAGGATATAAAGCACGGAAAGTATCCCAGAATCCGGTTCCGGCAAACATTTTGCCGTCAGCGATTTTACCGTTATACGGGCTCCAGTGTTTTATTTTATTTTGAGCATCAAATTCATACAATTTCTGTGGAAAGAACAAGGTTCTGTATAACGAAGAATAGAAAGTTCTCATCTGCTGATCAGTCCCTCCTTTCACTTCTAATTTTCCAAGGGTTTTATTCCAGATATTCTTTGCATCTGTTTTTACCTGTTCAAAATTTCTGTTGCCGATTTCTCTTTTCAAATTCAGCTCTGCCTGTTCAAAGCTAATAAATGAAGACGCTACTTTTGCGTAGACTACCTCTTTGTTTTTTAATTTAAATCCAACTACTGCCCCTGCATGATCGCTTGTAATTTCTAACTGATCATTGACCAGTTTATCATTTTTCCAGGCTCTTGTCAGCTCAAAATCTTTATCAAACTGAACAACAAAATAGTTTTTAAAATTTTCATATTTCCCTGTTGAATATCGGGTTGTATAGCCCAGAATTTTTCTTTCTTTAGGTAAAATCTTAATGTATGAGCCTTTGTTTAAGGCATCAATGACAACATAGGCACTGTCTGTTTTAGGAAAATCAAATTTAAAGAAAGAAGCTCTTTCCGTTGGTGTAAACTCAGTGGTTACATTGATATCTGCCAGATACACACTATAAAAATAGGGCGTTGCTACCTCAGCTTTATGACTGAACCAGCTTGCCCGTTCATCTTCTTTAAATTTTAGTTTACCTACTCCCGGCATCATGGCAAAAGCACCATAATCATTCATCCATGGAGAGGGCTGATGGGTTTGTTTAAACCCTTTAATTTTATCTGCATCATAGGTATATGCCCATCCATCACCCATTTTACCCGTTTGAGGAGTCCAGATATTCATTCCCCATGGAAGGCCAACTGCGGGATAGGTATTTCCGTTGGATAAAGAAGGTTTAGACTGGGTCCCCATCAATGGATTCACATAATCCACCAGGGATGAGTTTTGGCTGAATGCCAATGCATTTAAGAGGAGAAAAAGTGTTGAACAGAAAGACTTCATTATATCATTTTATTAGTTATTCAGGCTTTTTTCATCGCATAACTTGCAGCTCCTAAAATGGCTGCATCTTCAAAAATAGCAGAGATTTTCACCGGCAAGTTAATATTATTCTTTTTTAAATTTTCATTAAATCTTTTTTCAAAATGAGGATATGCTTTGGCAATATTTCCTCCTATAACTAAAACTTCCGGTTGATACATGCTGACATGCTGCACAATAAATTCCGAAAAGGAATCTGCATATTCATCAAACATTGTATTTTGAATCTCCTGAGGCTTTTCAAGCAGTTCTTTTGTTCCTGAAATCTTCTCACCGGTTAACTCTTCATAACGGTTGACAAACCAACGGGTCGCCATATAGTCTTCAAAAATAGAATCTCTGAAAGGAGCATCCCAAAGGTCTTCATCGGTTGCTATTTCTCCGTTATAAAAGGTAGTTCCAAATCCGGTTCCCAGGGTCACTCCAAAAATTTTTGTATACTCCTGCACACAACCTCCAAAAACTTCACCTTCCATAAAAGCGGCGGCATCATTTACAAAATGAATCTGATCCACTGAAATGGATAAACGCTTTGCCAGCTCTTCTTTAATATTTACGTTATAGATGTCAAGAAATTTCCCATGCAGCATCAGGGCAATTCCGTTTTCATAATCAAAAGGTCCGGGCATCGCTACTCCTATCAGAAGATCCTCTCTTTTCAAATCATGAGAAGCTTTTTCTATTGCAGAAACCCATGCAGAAAAAATGGTTTCCTTTTTTTCAAAAGAATCTACATGTTCCCTTACATAGGTTGATGAAATGATTTCACGTTTTTCAGGATCTACCTGAGCCAATGTAATATGGGAGCCTCCAATATCTATTCCTAGTATATTTTGCATTATTTTCTAATTTATTTACTCATTGTTTCAGGAGTTGAAAACGGACAGACAAGAAAGCAAAACCTGCCTGCCATTTCAAATCTCAAAATTAATTCTAAGGTATGTATTATGGCAAACCACAAAGGTTACTTCACCATAATCTTTCCTGAAGACAAGATATGATTGTCTACTGAAATTATTTTATAAATATAGGTACCAACAGATAAATCCTGCGTATTTACTATGTTATTATTTTTATTAATTCGTTGTTTTTTCAATAATTTCCCGGAAATATCATACAAAGATATTTCACTTGCTGAATTATTCTCAATTTTAAAGTGAATATCACTTCCTTTTTTAACAGGATTAGGATAAACGCTGCTTTCCTTTCCGATAGCAAGGCCTTTTAGATCATCTACAGATAATGAGGAATTACAAGCCACATCCGTACTCCAGTTGGCATTGGTCATATTGGTGAGCGTAGCAAAATGAGTGTTGGCAGTAGCATCTAAAGCTCCGTTACCACTTCCTTCATCCATTTTCCAGTTTGCTTCCAATGCAGTTGAATTGGCGGCTACATTACATTTATTATCTAAAATCTCTTGTGCTGTCAATGCTCTTTTCCAAACTCTGAATTCATCCAGATTTCCATTAAGCGTACGGGAATTATCATAGTTTCTGGCCAGGTAAAGTATACCGTTTGCGGTAAAGTTACCTGTTGCTGTAGCACTTGCATCAAGGGTACCATTGATATACAACTTCATTGAAGCCCCGTCATAAGTAGCAGCTATATGGTACCATGTGTTGGTATTAAGTCCTGCGTTACTGTTCAATTTTATCTGTGACGATCCAAAGCTCAATATGAACTGTAATTTATTGTTCGCAAGATTTCCATCTCCAAATCTAAGTATTGCCGAATTATTATCTCCCACTTCAATTCCCATTACAGACGAAATATAAGGGAAGCCTGTTTTGAATGCATTGACCTTTACCCAACCTTCAAATGTCAATGCATTTCCGCTAAGGTTAAATTGTCCTGCATTAAGGTAATTCGTGTTTCCATTAAATGAAAGTGATCTTGCTCCCGGACTGGTAACAGGTGCAAAGCCACTATTAAATGTACTCTCCCCGGAATAGGTACTTACAGTTCCTCCGGTACATACCGATTGTACTTTCCATTGGTAGCTGGTATTGGGTGACAGATTCTGAAGGGTATATGTATTTGTTGAAATATTTGGAACATCCGTCCAGTTTGTAGCTGCGGTTGTCTTGTATTGCAAATTATAGGAAGATGCCCCTGTTGCATCCCATGATAACTGTGTCGTCGTTCCAAGATTGCTTCCGGATACCAGACCTGCCGGAGTTGCACACCCGTTTCCGGAATTGAATCTCGGAGCAAATAGATAAGTACTTGTCAATGTTGAAGAACAGCTTGATTGAATTCTCCAGTCGTAATCTGTGTTTAAACTCAGGTTATTGATCACAATATTAGTTCCTGAATAATTGGTTCCTGCGCTTACCCACGTTGTAGAGTTAGCAGGTTTATAATCAATATTATATGTCTGAGAACCATTAGTAGTCCAGTTTAATTTAGCAGAAGTACCTGTTACATTAGTTACTTCAAGTCCTAGGGGCGGATCGCAAGCTACCCCCTGACTCCATGAATACAATGAGCCCGTAAGCTGTGTATTTTCATTGTAAAGAATATTGGATCCTGTACTCAGATAACTGGCAACATCCGTTCCTCCCAAATCATACCACATGAATACTCCGTAGCCATCGTTTTTAGTATTGGTGGCCAGCGTAGTAAGTGTAGCCGTAGATGTAGACTGAGGATTTGTATTCTGGATCCACGTTGCTGCTGGAGAAAGTTTAGATTTAGTGAGAGGCGGTACATTAGGAGCACTGTACGTTCCGTAATAAGGATTCCAGCTATAGTCGATATAGTTCCCTGCAGCATCTCCTCCGAAACTTTGTCTGCTTGTTGCAGGCCCCAGATAATAGAATGTGATCAGTTTATCAGGCATAGCTGCCTTTAATTCCTGTAAAAGCATGACAAAAGAGCTGCTGTTCGGTTGCCCTGTTCCGTTATTTCCATATCCTGCATATTCATCGTCAAGGTCTACCCCATCTAAACCATATGTGTAAACGGTATTTGCAATCTGTAAAGCAAAGTCTTTAGCTGCCTCTCTGTTTGGAAAGTTAGAAATCCCTGCTCCCTGATGATTTCCCAAAATATCCAGTAATACCTTGATCCCCTTCTGTTGTAAAGGTTTTACATACGTATTCACATCGTTCAATACTTTAGTCACATTGTTGTTGCTTGAGATATAAGCTCTGCTTTTGGAAACATCATAATTGATATTCGCCGCAAAGATAATGGCAACGTCAAAAAGCTGCTTATTGCTGTTTTGCAAGGTATAAGACCCTGCATTAAGCATATTGTTGTTATTAACCTCCACATAACATATACCTACGGGATTATTAAGCTGCTGCGCCTTAAGCACGGAAGCTGTCTGAATCCCCAGCAATGCCAGGGCAGCAAGAATAGATGTTTTTTTCATAGTATACTATTTTTAGTTTTGATAAAATCATTGGGCCGAAGCCCAATGATGGAGTTTGTTTATTTGATGATTAATTTTTCAGTCTGTTTCAAACTTCCGTTTTGAGATTCAAACTGAAGGATATAATTTCCTGCAGGGAGCTTTTGCAGATTGTATTCATGATCTCCGCTTTTTAATGTTTGTGTATCCATTAAACTTCCATTATAATTATACACTTTCAGCTGCCCTCTGTTGTATTCTTCAGGACTAGAAATAGTAAGCTGAGAAGATCTGCTTAAAGGATTCGGGTACAGTTTCAATTGTTTTTTCAACCCTGTCTGCTCAGAACCGATTACCTTTTGGCTTACTGTATTTTTTGAAGCTCTTGCTGTTGAAGTGGTACATGGTATATCTGTTGACCAGATAGAAGCATCAGCTCCTGATAATGTCAGTGTCAATCCATTTCCTGAATTGTCTTGTACGGATGAACCGCTACCTTCATTAAATTTCCAATACGCTGCAAGAGAAGTGGCAGGTAAACTTACATTACACATATTCTGGCTTATTTCCGTTTGGCTTAATGCACGTTTCCAAACACGAACCTCATCTATTTTTCCATTGAAATTTCTTGAAGCTTCGTATAAATATCCAACGTTGAACGCTCCGTTCGAACTCACACTTCCCGTTTGAGCTTTGCTGGCGTCAAGAGCTCCATTGATGTACAATTTCATGGTTGTTCCGTCATAAGTTGCTGCAACATGATACCATGTATTGGCATTTAATGCGGTATTGGAAGCCAGTTTTTGTTGCACATTATTAATACTGAGGACAAACTGAAGTTTGTTATTGGCAAGACTGGCATCTCCTAAACGGAAGAATGCAGAATTAGCATCACCAGCTTCTGTTCCCATGATTGCTGAAATATATGGGAATCCTGATTTAAAAGAAGAAGGTTTTATCCATCCTTCAAAAGATAATGCTGAACCACTTACATTGATGTTCCCGGCTGAACCTGATTTACTGGTACCGTCAAGACTGATGGCATATGAACCGGTAGGTGTGGTTGTTCCGCCTCCGCTATTAAACCTCGGAGCAAACATATAGGTACTTTTCACACTGCAGTTGGTTCTGATTCTCCAGTCATATTCTGTATTGGCTGTTAATCCTGAAATAGTTGCAGAGGTTCCGGTCATAGCAGTAGCTACACTCGTCCAGGTCGTAGATGAAGCTGCTTTATAATCGATATCATATGTATTTGTTCCAACGGCAGTCCAATTTAATTTTGCACTTGTTCCCGTAAGGTTGCTTGTGGACAAACCGATAGGAGCATCACAGTTGGTTCCTGCTGTCCATGATTGTAAAGTACCGCTTAAAACGGTTTGTTCTCCATATAAAGTTTGGGTACCTGCAGAAAGTTGTGACACCTGATTAGTTCCTTTCAAATCATACCAAAGATATAATCCGTATCCTCCGGTTTTGGTCTGACTGGCAAGACTGGTGGTAGTTGAGTTGGAAGTATTTCCTAACCAAACAGCTGCAGGAGAAATCTGAGCTTTCGTTAACGGGGGAACGTTAGGAGCAGAGAATGTTCCGTAGTTGGCATTCCAGCTGTAGTTGACATTGTCTCCTACTCTGCTTCCGTTCCATGAAAGCCTTGAAGCAGCTGGTCCATAATAATAAAATGAGATAATTTTATTAGGCAAAAGGGCTCTCAACTCTTGAACGAGCATTACAAAAGAGCTGTCATTCGGCTGTCCGGTTCCATTATTTCCATATTCCGAGTATTCATCATCGAAATCAATTCCATCCAATCCGTAGGTATTGACGGTATTGGCTAATTGTAATGCAAAATCTTTGGCAGCCTCACGGGTTGGGAAATTACAGATTCCGGCTCCCTGGTGGTTTCCTAAGATCGTTAATACTACTTTCATTCCCTTTTGCTGAAGAGGTTTGATGTAGGTATCTGCATTAGTCAATACTTTGGTGACATTGTTATTGCTATACAGATAAGCTCTGCCACGGCTTGTGTCGTAGTTAATGTTCGCTGCAAAGATATTGACGACATTAAACAGGTAGTTGTTTGAGGTTTGTAATTTGTACGCTCCTGCGTTCAGTAGGTTGTTGTTGTTTACTTCCACGTAGCAGATTCCCATAGGACTAAGCTGCTGCGCATAAAGCTCAGATTGTTCGTGAATGATCAATAGGATCAATGCAATAAAGGCTTTTTTCATACTGTTTTTTTTAAGTTATTTGATTTGTTATATCTAGTCGTTTCTCCTCATTTATAAAGGAAAAAACGGATTAGGTATGCAATGAGAGTCCTACAAGGCCTCTCTGAACAAAAAGCCTTGTAACACAATTCAACTAAAAAACGGGAATAAAGGGACGCTGTTTCCTACTGCAAAACACCCAACCTAAGCCAGTAAATCCGGGTTCTCGTTAAAGGTTTTCCATAAGAGTTCACCAAATAATGTATTTGACCAAGCAAACCATTCTCTGGTAAATTTCTTGTCATTGTCTTTGTGGAAGGATTCATGCATAAATCCTGTTCCTCCATGAGTTTTCTGTAAGGTGTTGATACACCATCTGATCTCACTTTTATCATTTGAAGTGAGTGCTTTCATAATAATACTCATCGGCCAGATCATGTCCAGTCCGATGTGCGGGCCTCCGATTCCTTCCGCCAGCTTGCCTTTGAAAAAGAAAGGGTTATTTTCTGACCATACAAATTTTCTTGTATTCGCATAAACAGGATCGTTAGATTTCACGGCACCCAGATAAGGCAATCCTAATAAACTCGGGCAATTCGCATCATCCATCAGGTTATAACTTCCGAAGCCATTGACTTCAAAAGCATATATTTTTCCGAATTCAGGATGGTCGTAAACTCCGTATTTCTTAATCGCAGCATCTACCTCATCAGCGAGGCTGTTCAATTGCTGGGCTAAAGCTTTTTCATTTTTAATCTGAGAAACCATTTCCGCCGCCTGACGTAAGCTTACGACTGCAAATAAATTAGACGGAATTAAAAATCCATAAATCGTAGCATCATCACTTGGACGGAACATAGAACTGATCAATCCAACAGGTTTGGTCGGATAGCCGTAACCACCCATAGGAACTCCGTCTGTAGCCCATGATGTAGTACGTTCAAATTTGTAAGGCCCTAAATCTTTTTTTCTCTGCTGTTCTGTAAAAGTCTGCAAAGTAAGCTTGATCCCTTGCAGCCAGTTGGCATCAAAAGGTTTTGTATCTCCTGTTTCTTTCCAGAAATGATATGCTAAGCGGATAGGATAACACAATGAATCGATTTCCCATTTTCTTTCATGGATCCCCGGTTTCATATCGGTGTGGTCGTACTCTTTCCACTTGCTGATCTTTTGGTCATC
The DNA here is from genome assembly GCF_003815875.1 of Chryseobacterium lactis. Classification (NCBI taxonomy): domain Bacteria; kingdom Pseudomonadati; phylum Bacteroidota; class Flavobacteriia; order Flavobacteriales; family Weeksellaceae; genus Chryseobacterium; species Chryseobacterium lactis. The sequence goes on along the minus strand of NZ_CP033924.1, from coordinate 1,525,406 downwards.
ATTGTAAAAAGCGTTGGCATACGGATCCTTAAGAATGAAAGTGGTCTGCTTGTGAATAACTCCGGAAATCAGTTTGTGAAGTTTTTCATCTTTTTTTGAGAACTGCAGGTAAGGAAATACCTGTGCAGAACTATCACGAAGCCACATGGCATCAATATCACCTGTAATCACATAGGTATCAGGGTTTCCATTGGCTTCAGTGTAAAAAACAGTAGTATCTAAAGTATTGGGAAAGCAGTTTTCAAACAGCCATGACAGTTCTTTATTTTTAACTTTCTTTTTGAAGGTGGCAATTGCATTTTCTACGGATTCACTGGTAAAATGTCTCTTGTCTTTCGGAACACGGACAACAGGAAAATCATCCATAATCATATTTTTAGCAAAAACATTTTGAGTAAACAGCAATCCGGCTCCTGCCAATGCACTTGTTTTAATAAAATTTCTCCTTTCCATTGATACTATTATTTCGTTTTTATTTTTATTCTTTTATTTTACAGGCTTACTTCCCATTACAAATCTCAGTTCTCCGCCATTCATAATGTCGCTGTGGTTCAGTTCCCAACTTTTGTATTCTTTTCCGTTCAGGAACATTTTCTGAACATAGATATTCTTATCGGAAATTTTATCCGCAATCACGGTAAATGTTTTTCCGTTTTCCAGCTTCAGGGATGCTTTAGGAAATTGAGGAGCACCAATGGCATATACAGGTTTCCCCGGTGTCACAGGATAGAATCCTAATGAAGAGAAAATATACCATGCTGACATTTGTCCGCAATCTTCATTATTTACAATTCCGTCAGGTTTTGCGGCGTACATATTGTCACGGATATATTTTACCATTTTCTGAGTTTTGTAAGGACTTCCTGCGTAGTTGTACAGATACGGAACATGATGTCCCGGCTCATCTCCAAATCCCAATGAACCAATGAACCCTGAAATGTCAACATGTTGCTCTCCCTGCATATTAAGGTTCTCTGTAAATGTTTTATCAAGCTTTTCTTCAAAACCTTTTTTTCCACCGTAGAGATTCATCATTTCATCAATCTGATGAGGAGCAAAGAAGTCGTACGCCCAGATATTTCCGGAAACCCAATGGGGTTGTAATTTTTTCCAATCGTTTAAAGCAAAATCAGCGAGGAACTTTCCATCTTTTTGTCTTGGCCAGAAGTGATTATTTTCTTTATTGAACGTATTCAGGAAGTTCATAGAACGTTTTCTATAGACTTCTGCTTCGTCTTTTTTTCCTAATTTTTCTGCAAGTTGCAAAATGCACCAGTCATCATAAGCATATTCTAATGTTGCGGAAACAGAAGCACCATTTTCAGAAGGACTATAGCCTAATTTGATATAATCATTAAGACCTCCGCCTCCATCGCTACTGCTCATTTTGTCCGTTAAAGAAGCATCTTTCATCGCAGCAAATGCTTTTTCAGCATCAATACCGGGTACTCCTTTTGAAATAGCGTCCCAGATTACCGATACACTGTGATATCCTAACATACAGAAGTTATCGTAACCACAAAGTTCCCAGATCGGCATATGATCTTTACGATCTGTATATCTGCTGATCAACGAGTTGGCAAATTCTTTGGTATGCTTCTGATCCATGATCGTCAACAATGGGTGTGTTGCTCTGAATCCATCCCAATAAGAGTAGGTACTATAATTGGTAAACCATTTGGTATTCATATTTTCCTGAGCAGCTACATAATCTCCGTTGGCATCCATATATAAATTGGGGGCAATAAAAGTGTGGTAAACTCCTGTATAGAAAATTTTTCTCTGACTGTCTGTACCTCCCGACACCTGAAATCTTCCGATAAGGTCTCGCCATGTTTTTTGTGCTGTTTCTTTAGCCTGTGCAAAGTCTACATTCTTAGCTTCGGTATCAAAGTTCTCTTGTGCATTCTCTGTACTTACCGGAGATAAAGAAACTTTTACTTCAATGCTCTCGTTATCTTCAGTAGCAAATCGTACAAAAGCTTTGGCATCTTTAGCAAGCGCAATCTTTTCATTGTTTTTTATCTTTCCTTCAGCATAAACTCCGTAAGACTTGAACGGTTTTGAAAACTCCATTACGAAATAAGCGAAACGTTTACCACCCCAGCCATTGCTGTAGCAATATCCTTTAATCTTATTATTCCCTTCTACGCTTACCAACGTGTGGTAAATATTTCCGAAGATTTTATTCGTAGGGTCGATGATGATATTGGATTCGTCACTTTTCGGAAATGTATATTTATGAAAACCCACTCTTGGCGAAGCGGTCAGTTCCGCTTTAATCCCATAGCTATCAAGCATTACGGAATAATATCCCGGAGAAGCTGTTTCTTTATCATGGCTGAAAGTTGAGCGATATCCAGTTTCAGGATTTGCTTCTGTACCCGGAGTCATTTTCACCTGACCTACAGTAGGCATTACCAGAATATCGCCGAGATCTGCCCAACCGGTGCCGCTCAGGTGATTATGACTGAAACCCATAATCGTCTTGCTGCTGTAATGATACCCGGAACACCAGTCCCAGTCGCCACTTTTGGTATTCTGATCCGGACTGAGCTGAATCATTCCGAAAGGTGTGGTTGCCCCCGGAAATGTATGTCCATGTCCTCCTGTTCCGATAAAAGGATCAACCCAGGACAACACATCATTCTTATTTTGCTGGGCATTGGTGATCGAAACCAGGGCCGTAAAAAAACAGATAAGCAATTCTTTCTTCATGATCAAAGGTATCAGGATGTTTTTAATTTAAAAGTTGGTTTAAAAATAGGAAAACCATTACAAAAATCCCAATAATAAAGGGAATTAAGATGATATTCGTATTTAAAAAGTTCATATTCTTTAGATTGAATTCTTTTTCATGAAATCAATAATTTCTGAAATATATCCGAATGCAATAGCCACTACAGTATCGGCAGCACCATAATACACTGTTACTTTATCTCCCTCAGTTAATGCTGCACAAGGGAAAACGACATTCGGAACATCTCCCGTAAGTTCATATACTTCTGCCGGAGCCAATAGATAAGGCTTGGTTCTGTATAATACTTTCGTAGGATCTTCAAGATCAAGCAAAGCTGCTCCCATTGAATATCTGAATCCTCTGCAGGTATTGATTACTCCGTGGTAAAACAACAGCCATCCTTCTTCTGTTCTAATAGGAACCGGCCCGCCACCAATCTTTGTACACTGCCATGCACTGTCTTCAAATGGAGTTACTTTCATGACACAACGATGTTCCCCCCAGTATTTCATATCAGGGCTATAGCTGATATAGATATCTCCGAAAGGCGTATGTCCGTTGTCACTCGGGCGGCTTAGCATCGCATATTTACCATTGATTTTTTCAGGGAAAAGCACTCCGTTTCTGTTGAAAGGTAAAAAGGCATTTTCGCACTGGAAAAACTCTTTAAAGTCAAAAGTATATCCAATTCCAATCGTAGGACCGTTGTATCCGTTACACCAGGTAATCCAGTAACGGTCTTCAATAAAGGTCACACGTGGATCATATTTATAATCAGATTCGATCATTTCTGTGTTTCCAGCCTTCATTTCAATAGGACCATGATTGATATCCCAATTGATTCCATCTTTACTGAAACCTGCAAAAATATTCATCTGTACCGCTTTGTTGTCACAACGGAACACTCCTGCAAATCCATCTTCAAAAGGGATCACTGCACTATTGAATATACTGTTGGAAGTGGGTATCGCATATCTGTTAATGATCGGGTTTTCGGAAAACCTCCACATGATATCATTGCTACCTTCCGGGCGATCCTGCCATGGGATCATTACTGATTGAGCTGTCATAAAGTATTTTTACTTTTTATTTTGATTGTTTACTAATTGATTGTGTTATTTTAAACCTAACAGGTTATAGAAACCTGTTAGGTTACATGTCGTTTAACTACGTTCTTCTTTATTTTCTGAATAAGGGAATGGAACAAACAAGGTCACAAGGAATGCAGGGATGGTTGCAATTAAAACCCAGATAAAGAAAACTTTATATCCTACCCAGTCACTGATCATCCCGCTGAACATTCCGGGAATCATTACTCCAAGGTTCATAATACCGGTTGCAAATGCATAGTGGGCTGTTTTATGTTTTCCTGGTGCAATCTGTTGCATCATGTACAGCATCAGACCTACGAAACCAAAGCCATAACCGAAATATTCTACTACAACTGCCGCTGCTACAGGCATAAGATCTGCCGGCTGGTAATGAGCTAATAAAGCATAGACCACAAATGGAATATTGAAAGCACAACATAACCATATCAAAGACCTTTTCAGACCGCGAGCAGAAATAAAATATCCTGCCAATACAGATCCCAGGATAAATGCAGCTGATCCGTATGTTCCGTAAACAAGTCCGATATCAGAAGTTGATAATCCTAATCCTCCCGAAGATCTCGGAGCTTTAAAAAACAACGGCGCAATCTTGATGGCAAAACCTTCGGCAAAACGGTACAGGATGATAAACAACACACACCACAAGATCTTAGGTTTTGTAAAAAATGAGGTAATCACTTCCAGCAATTCCTGACGGATATTTCCGGTTGTTTTCTCCACCTTCTGTTCTTCTTTGTTTTCTTTAGGTAAAATCCATGAGTGATACATTGCTAACGCAAAAAATACCACCGCATAAATTCCCATGATGATCATCCATGCATGAGTAACTCCTTTGGTTTTTTCCAGAACTCCTGCGAAATAAACTAATGCTCCACTGCTGATAATCTTTGCCAAGTTATAAAAAGCTCCCTGCCATCCGATATATTTTGCCTGCTCTTTATTAGTAAGAAAACTGATATAAGTACCATCAGCAACAATATCATGAGTCGCTCCGCAAAAAGCAATAATGGCAAAAAGAGCAATACTGTACTTGAAAAATCCGGGTAAGGGAAGGCTTAAGGCAACCAGTGCAAATAAAATTCCTATCGCAAACTGAGTAAAAACAACAAAAAATTTCTTGGTTTTATAAATCTCCAGGAAAGGGCTCCAAAGCGGCTTCAAAGTCCATGAGAACATAATAAGCGCCGTCCAGAATGTAATCTGAGAATCTGAAATCCCCATATCCTTGTACATAATTCCGGAAACGGCATTGATGGTTACAAAGGGCATTCCCATTGCAAAATACAATGTCGAGATCCAAAGGATAGGGTTTACCAGACGGTTTCCTGAGTTGTTTTTTCCCATATTAAAAATAAATTCTGAAGAAGAGGCCATCTTAAAGTTTCATTTCTGACTTTAACGAAACTATAATATCGGAGATTTCTCCCCTGTCGAAACTCTGATCTTTAAGTGGCCTCTGTATTCTGAGTGATTCTGATTAGTTATAATTTTTTATCCCACCAAAGTTTGGTTCCTCCTGTATCTGGACCACCTAATGTTGCAGCCGCTTTGTCATATCCCGGAGCATTATTATTTCTGTATTTAGCCGGAATCGGAATCCTTCTGATAAAATCCTGAGTGCTAATTGTCCCACCGCTATTATTAATTACATTTGGGAACAATTTAGGGTAGCCGGTTCTTCTTTGTTCTGCCCATGCTTCTACACCGTCAGGATAAAGAGCCAGCCATTTCTGAGTAATGATACGCTCCAACTTTATTTCAAAAGAACTAGTATTATCCCACTTTATAGTAGCTGTACTTAGAATAGGATTTCCCGCCAATATATTATTTCCACTGTTTTTAGGATCAATATATTCCTTAGGCAATGATGAGCTGTCATCTATATAAGCTGAGTAGCCTGCACTTTTACCCCACTCTATAAAAGATACCTGCACTCCTTTTTCATAATTCGTTTTAGCATCTCCTGCTCCTGAATACCCTCTTAATGCCGCCTCTGCTCGTAAAAACCAAGTTTCTGCTGCCGTAAAAACTTTTGCTTTACCATCTGTATTTGATAAATAATTACCTGTAGCTGCTTCGGCTGTATTATGAGCAAAACCTCCATATTTATCTTTGTTGGATCCTAAATCAATACCTTGTCTTACCCCAATATATTGTCCGTTTATCGTTTGATCTGTTGCAGGAACTATATATGATTTTAACCTTGGATCATTATATCCATTTAGAAAAGAAGTTAACGGAGCTCCTGCATTAGCATCTCCCCATGCGATACACACAACATATACAGGAGATTGGTTTCCATAGCTTATTAATGCGTTATCCGAATTATCTTCAATAAGCCCAACAGGAGAAGATAGAGCTTCTTCGGCATATTTTTTAGAAGATACAGGATCAGCATAAGCCATTCTCATTGCTAATCTTAGCTTTATTGAGTTTGCCAGTTTAGCCCATTTTAATGGGTTTCCTCCAAATGTAATGTCAGATTTAGTAAGCACTGTTTTATCTTCGACCCCCAGATTTTTTTGCAAATTTTGAATGGCATCAGATAAGTCCTTAATAAAAAATTTATAGGCATCCTGTTGAGAGTCATAATCGATGGAAAAATCCGGATTGGGTTTTCCGAAGTGACTGTATATTACCGGACCGTGCGCATCAGATACCCTTGCAGAAGACATTACCTTTAATATGCTTAAAACACTTTCACTTCCACTAAAATCTATATTTGGATACAGCTTTAGTTTAATATTATGGAAATCTACTGCCCGCTGCATAGCCTCTTCCAACTGGTTTTTCATGATCCAATCATTCCAGTCACGCATGAAGTAATTACTGTTATTCTGCCCGAATCCTCCATTGGCAGTTGCAAAAAAGCCGCTATATAAATCAGCATTTAATCCAACCTGCAATTGATACATAAAATCGGTAGAATAAATAAAATTCTGCTGGGCAAGTTTAAGCGGATTTACCAATCCTACAAAATCTGCCCTTATCTGTTCATCTCCTACTCCTGAAAACTCAGAGTTAATGTTTGAGAAATCATCAGTACAAGCTACTAGCCCCAAACAAAAAATAAGTGATATCGAAATTTTTTTAATATTGATCATGACTTTTTAAAAATTTAATTTAACAGAAAAACCTAATGACCTTGTTATTGGCATTCCAAAAACATCAACTCCTACACCTCCCGGATTCACGCCTGAAACCTGTTCCGGATCAAAAGGAGCTTTTTTATAGAAGAAGAAAAGATTGGTTCCGATGACACTCACCGTAGCTTCTCTCATGTATTTAGAATTCACTCTAAAAGTATATGATGCAGATGCTTGTCTTAGGCGAACGGTTGTTGCTTCATACATATAAGCTTCAGCAATATTAGGAGCCACTTGCCCTCCGATCGTTGTATAATAAGTTTTTGCATCTGTTTTCCCTGTATATGGAGTCCCATTTTGGTACACGGCATTTTCTATAGCCACACCTCCATCTCTTCTGGCATCGGCCGACCTTTGGCTTACCCCATTATAATCGTACGTAGCTTCTGCCAGACTCAGTACTTTCCCTCCAAATTTACCATCGATCAAAAAGTCTAACTTAAAGTTTTTATAGGAAAATGAGTTACTAAATCCTAATATGAATTTCGGATTCGGATTTCCTAAAAATTTCCTACTGTTTGGATCCACCATAGGAGCCCCTTTAGCATCTACAATAATCTGTCCTGCATCATTCCGTAAAAAAGCAGTACCATAAATATCCCCGAACGAACCTCCTGCTTTCAGTTTATTATAATTTCCGCCTCCAACCAGGTCGAAAAAGCTATTGTCTCCGCTATAAAATTCTGAAGGGAATAGTTTCATGATTTTATTTCTATTTGCAGAAGCATTGATTGTGGTTGTCCAATTAAGATCTCCTCCTTTAATTGCATCATAGCTTAAGGACATTTCGAAACCTCTGTTTTGAATTTCCCCTGCATTGATATCAATCTTGGTTCCTGATAAATCGCTCAGCCCCGGAGCGGCTTCAACTTGTCGTAAATATTGGTTTTGTACAAGAGAGTTATAAAATGTGAAGTCAAAATTGAGTCGATTTTTAAATAGTCTGATTTCTGTTCCTACTTCAAATGTCTTATTAAACTCCGGTTTTGGTGGGAATAATTTTGTTAAATATGCTGAATAGCCTGTAATAACACCATTATTAAGGATAGGAACAGGATTGGCATAAGTTGGCTCCAGAGCATTACCAACTGTAGCATAGGAAGCTCTTACTTTCCAGAATGAAAAAGCTTGTGGTAATTGAAAAATGTCACTTAATATTGCATTAGCACCCACAGACTCATAATCAATACCACTATAATTGCTTCCGAATAAAGTAGAAGACCAGTCATTTCTGAAGGTAAGGTCTAAATAAAGCATTTTCTTATATCCGATTGTAGTACTTGCAAATACCGATTGATCTTGTCTGTGCGGAGTAAAGATCGTATATGTTCCAGATCCTCGAGACCAGTAAATGTTGGACAATGAAAATAAGTTAGGTACAGAAAGTCTTTCACTTTGTATCTCTGTAACAACATCTTTTTTATCACTTATACTGGCACCAACTGTAAAATCAAAGCTGATATTGTCTGAAATATTAGGGCTACCTATAAGCAAAGCATCACCATAATAAGCATTGGTTTCCAGATTGTTGTAATACATTTTTCCATTACCAAACGATCCTGCTATTGAAGGAACTGTAAAGGCATACAAATCTCTTTCTGTATTGGATGTGGAATATGTATAATTTCCACGAACTTTCGCTGTAAGCCAATTATTAATCTGATAAGATAATGCTACTGAAGAATATACATTTTTATTCTTGCTTACAGAAGCGTTTCTGTTTAAGATCCAGTAAGGATTTTGTCTGATTCCTGTAAGGTTATACCAATTCTGGGCGGGAATCTGACGTTCAGAATCCAGATACATATAATCTTTATACTGGTCAAAGTTAACTCCCCTCGGCAAAACAGCTACCTGATAAATAGGGTTGAAATATACACCCGGAGTTAATCTGTTTTTTGACTCCTGCATGGAAGCCATTATATTGGCATCTAATGTCAACTTATCATCAAAAAACTTACTTGAGTTTCTAAAGTTAACATTATATTGATCAAAGTTTGAAACAGGAACGATCCCTTTATTGGTCGTATTGGCGACAGAGAAGAAACTTGTAGACTTCTCATTTCCCGCAGAAAATGTAAGGCTATTTGTCCATGTAGTGCCGGTTCTTAAAAAATCTTTAAGATAATCTTTAGAGCTTCCTGCTACTCCCCAACTATCATCTCCGTAAGTATTGGTAGCAGCATCATGACTTTGTAAAAATTCATGCTGAAGTTTAGGAAGTGCATAAGCCTTATCAAAAGTTAAACTTGAAGTAAACGAAAGATTCGCCTTTCCGGCTGCTCCTTTTTTAGTTGTAATCAAAATAGCTCCATTACTACCCTGAGATCCATACAACGCAGCTGCTGACGCTCCCTTTAAAAAGGTCATGCTTTGAATATCTTCCGGATTGATACTACTGAAGATATCTCCAGCATCTGCTGATCCATTATATGAGTCGGCGCCCCCTCCACTGGAAATGGTACCATCCGATCCAATTTTTGATGTCCCTATGGAATTGATTACAGGAATACCATCAATGACAAGTAGAGGCTGGCTATTCCTTGTAGATTTATCTCCCCTCATTACCACCCTTACAGCACCTCCGATTCCTCCACTCGTTCTGTTAATTTGCACATTGGAAACTTTCCCGTTGATAGAATTTAAAAGATTGGGAGTTTTTACCTCGGTAAGTTCATCTCCGCCAATCTGCTGGCTGGAGTAAGTGAGGGATCTGGCCTGTCTTTTTATCCCCAAAGAAGTGACAACGACCTCCTGAATATCGGTTGTCTTCGTGGTGTCGGCCGCCTTTCTTTCCTGAGCATTAGAATAAAAGGAAAGAACTAATAGAACCGGTATAACTGCTTTTCTCATAAGGTTTAGATTAGTTAGATTTAATTGAGAATCAATTACATCACTTTAGGATTCAATACAGAGAATTTATTATTCTTTTGGCAAAATTTAGCCGTTTATGTATTAAATTATTTAAAGTTTTGTTAAGATTTAATTCACATTAACAAATCTAAATTTTGTTGCCAGTCCGATATAATACTATTTTGTCATAAAACGATATTATTCTTTCATACATTTTAAAAATATGATCACAAAATAGTGATTTACAAATAAATACAACCATCAAAAAGCACACTATTAAAGAGGAATTATTTCGCTTTTCTACAAAAAAAGATCCGATATTTAAACCGGATCTTGATATGATATTATTTTATTAACCTAATTTCCTATTCAATCTTCTTCACTCCTTTAAATTGTTCCCTGAATTCCGTAGGTGTTGTCTTTTTTATTGATTTAAAGACTTTATTAAAATTAGCAATATTATTAAAGCCTGCTTCAAAGGCAATTTCAAAAACAGTCAGATTCTTTTCCATCAACCACCTCGCTGCATAACTGATTCTAACTTCATTCAAATAATTGACAAACGTTTTTCCGATTCTTTTTTTAATAAATCTGTTGAAGGTCACATTACTCATATTCACCAATGACGCAACCTCATCGAGTGTTATTTTGTTTTCAAAGTTTTTATGGACAAAATCATGAACGATCTTCATTTTATCATGATCACCAAAGGTCTCCAGCTCGATACTATAAGATGATAAAAGGGTTTTGTCTTCTGCTATCGCTAACTCGTTAAGAATCTTCATAATTTCGATGAACGATTCAAAACTGCTCATTTTGGAAAGGTTCAGAAAAGAATCCTTTAGTTTTTCTGCCGTTTCCGTTGAGAATAATATTCCCCGGATTGATTCTTTCATCAGGTTGTTAATCGGTTTCAGAATATTCTTTTGCATCAGAGACTGGCTGAAAAAATCCTGATTAAACTGTACCGTAATCTCATGGGTCTTCCTGTTTTTACAACGATAATTTGCCCAACAGTGCGGAAGATTGGGACCAACAATGACCAATTCTATATTCCCGATTTCTCCGGTATGATCTCCTACCATTCTGCGGTAGCCCTTTCCTTTGTAGATAAAGTTAATTTCAATTTCGGGATGATAGTGATAAGGGAAATCAAATGAGGCTTTGATCCTGTCGAATACGAGAAAACTGTCTTCAGGAGAAAGTGGAGTTATCTCCCTTAAAATATTTTCAAGTTCACTCATACAACAGTTTTTTTTAAATTTAAAAATAAAAGTTACAATACAAATCTTTGTAAATTTGATAAAATAATATCAATCTGAAGATATGTTTTTATTTTTTTTCAAAAGAGACCACTACCCCATTTACCTGGCACAGGTTTCTATAATTTAACATCCCTAAAATTAAGCTTTTTTGTATCTTTAAAATCCGGAATATAAAACCGACATCTCTTTCCGGACATACTTTAAACTCAATATAAACCAAAACAAATATTATGAGACGTAACGCAACAGCCGTTTGGAACGGTACTATTAAAGAAGGTAAAGGACATTTAACAACGCAGAGTACCACTTTAAACCAAACTCAATATTCTTTTAACAGCCGTTTTGCAGATGGTGTGGGAACCAATCCTGAAGAATTACTGGCAGCAGCTCATGCAGGATGCTTCACTATGAAACTGGATGCAGAGCTCTCTCAGGCGGGTTACAATCCTGAAGAATTAAAAACCACTTCTGTTATTACCCTTGATCCCAATATCGGAAAAATCACAAAATCAGAACTGACTTTAACGGCTAAAGTTCCGGGAATCTCTGAAGAAGAATTTCAGAAATTTGCTAAAATTGCTGAGGAAGGATGCCCTGTAAGTGCGGCGTTTAATTTTGAGATTACATTGAATGCGACTTTAGAACAATAAAAACTTACTATTAAATCTGGGTCATAAAACGCTCAGATTTAATTTTTCACACAAATATACCAATCGGTATATTTTTTGCATATATTTGCAGAGAATTAATCAATTACATGTCTAAGGCAGAAAAAACAAAACAACTCATCATAGAGAAAACGGCTACTCTTTTTAATACAAAGGGGTATATTTCCACTTCCCTTTCAGACATTACTCAGGCTACGGGCCTTACAAAAGGAAGTATCTACGGAAATTTCGAAAACAAAGATGAAGTCGCTATTGAGGTATACAAATACAATGCAGGACTGTTAAGTACAACCATGAGTCGATCTTTTGGAGACGAATTTCCTACTTCAGGAGAAAAACTTCATGCTTTCGTAAATTTTTACAGGAAAAACTGGCCTGTTGTTTTTTCAAACGGAGGCTGTCCATTGATGAATGCCGCTACAGAAGCAGATGATTCTTTTCCGGCTTTAAAAAACCAGGTCAAGAATTCATTCGATGTATGGATGACAAAAATTTCATCTGTCATTCTGGAGGGCAAAAAGAAAAGGGAAATAAATGAAAAAGCAGATGCAGAAAAATATGCTTCCCTGTTTGTCATGCTTATCGAAGGCGGAATTCTTCTTTCGAAAACAACAGGAAATCAAAGCTACCTGAATCAGGCTCTGGACAAGATTTCTGATATGATTGATCATGAACTAATTATTCTTCCATCATAAATTTCACGATATGGAAACAAAAAAAGTGGCTATTGTAGGATACAACAGAATCCCATTTGCCAGAATGAACACGGCTTATACCGAACAAGGAAACCAGGATCTTCTGCTTGCAGCCCTTAATGGACTGATAGACCGTTACCAGCTTAAAGGCAAACTTCTTGGTGAGGTTGCGGGTGGCGCCGTCATTAAACATATTTCGGAAAGTAACCTCATCAGAGAATCTGTCATGAATACTTCACTGGATCCTGCTACTCCGGCCTGTGATCTTCAGCAAGCATGCGATACAGGTATTGAGGCCGCTATTTATATAGGAAATAAAATTGCTTTAGGCCAGATAGAAAGCGGGATCGCCTGTGGTGTAGAAGCAATGAGCAATATTCCTTTTGAATCTTCACCAAGGTTAAGAAAGGCACTTTTAAAAGCCAATAAGGAAAAATCCGCATTCGGAAAATTAAAACAATTACTAAGTCCGAAACTTAAAGACTGGATGCCTATTCCTTATAAAGGGCAAGAGCCTAAAACAGGTTTGGTGATGGGTGAACATACTGAAATTACAGCAAAATATTATCATATTTCCAGGGAAGAACAGGATGAGTTGGCATTCAAAAGTCATCAAAATATGGCTAAAGCGTATGACGAAGGTTTTTTTGATGATATGATGAGTCCCGCTTTTGGCTTAGATAAGGACAATAATCTGCGCCGTGATACCAGTTTAGAAAAACTTTCTCAGCTGAAACCCGCATTCGACAGACAAAATGGTACATTAACGGCAGGAAACTCTACTCCTTTTACTGATGGAGCGTCCGCTGTTTTATTGGCCAGTGAAGAATGGGCAAAAGCGAATAATCTTCCAATATTTGCCTATATTACCTTCTCAGAAATTGCAGGAATAGAATATGTTGAAAATAAACAGAATTTACTGTTAGCTCCTATTTTTGCCGCAGACAGAATGCTTAGAAAAGCAGGAATGAGTCTTGAAGATTTTGATTATTATGAAATTCATGAAGCCTTTGCCGCACAAACTCTGGCAACGATGAAAATCTGGGAAAATGATGATCTGGCTAAAAAATTCGGATTGGAAAAAGCATTGGGAAAGATTGACCGGACTAAACTGAATGTGAAAGGAGGAAGTCTTGCCGCAGCCCATCCATTTGCAGCAACGGGAGGAAGAATTATCGCGACTTTAGCAAAATTACTTCATGAAAAAGGAAGTGGAAAAGGCTTTATTTCTATCTGTGCTGCTCGTGGACAGGGAGTTACCATGATTTTAGAAAAATAATATTACAACCATAAAAGTCTTTCCTGCGGCCAAAATCTTTTGCTATGCTACAAATAATACTGTTAATTATTTGTTTGCAACGAAAGAAAAATGATAATATTGCAGTCGAAAAGCAAAAATAGAACATGGGTACTTCTTGTTTAGCCCATGAAAATTAATCTATTTAACATTAATAACTAAGTATGAAAAGAGTTGTCATTACAGGATTAGGTGCGTTAACACCTATGGGAAATAATGTCGAAGATTTTTGGCAAAACAGCATAAACGGAGTCAGCGGAGCAGGATTAATTACCCATTTTGATTCAGAAAAATTTAAAGTTCATTTTGCCTGTGAAGTAAAAGGCTTTGACCCAAAGGTTCATCTGACCCACAACGAAATAAAAAGAAGTGACCTGTTTTCACAATATGCCATGTATGCTTCAGCGGAAGCGATAAAAGATTCCGGTCTGCAACTGGAAAACATGGATCCTTTCGATACCGGAGTGATCTGGGGAACAGGACAGGGTGGAATGTGGACGTTTGAAAAAGAGGTAATGGATTTTGCCCATGGTGATGGTACTCCCCGTTTCAATCCGTTCTTTGTACCGAAATTTATTGCCAATATGGCATCGGGTATGATCTCCATGAAATATGGACTTCAGGGTATCAATTATACTACAGTTTCTGCTTGTGCTACAGGAAATACGGCTTTAATGGATGCTTTCAATTATATTCGTCTTGGAAAAGCAAAAGTGATTATCAGTGGAGGTTCAGAAGCCGCGATTACACCTGCTTCTATCGGAGGGTTCTCTATTATGAAAGCCATGTCTACGAGAAATGATGACTTCACTACAGCCAGTCGTCCATACGATGCTGACAGAGATGGTTTTGTAATGGGCGAAGGGGCCGGAGCTTTGATCCTTGAAGAATATGAACATGCTAAAGCGAGAGGTGCCAAAATCTATGCAGAGCTAGCAGGAGCAGCGATGACAGCTGATGCCTACCACATGACAGCACCTCATCCAGAGGGAGTGGGAGCGATTAAAGCAATGCAATTGGCCGTTAAAGAAGCGGGTGCAGACATGGAAGATATCGATTATATCAATCCGCATGCGACTTCTACGCCATTGGGAGATCTTGTTGAGCTGAAGGCTATTAACAAAGCTTTTAAAGGAAATAAAAACCTTGACATCAGTGCTACAAAGTCTATGACAGGGCATTTGTTAGGAGCAGCAGGAGCTGTAGAAGCCATTCTTTCTATTAAAGCTATTCAAAATGGAATTATTCCACCAACGATCAATCTTCATAGTATTGATGAGAATATTCCACAGGACATTAATATTGTCTTTGGGGAAGCAAAAGAGAAAGACATCAATTTTGCATTGAGTAATGCTTTTGGTTTCGGAGGGCATAACGCTACTGTCGTTTTCAAAAAGTTCAGCTAATCTGAAAATAAAAATAATTATAAATCTCTGTATGATTTTCATGCAGAGATTTTTTTATCACGCTGATTGAGCAGATAATGCAGATCTTATTCCGAACCGAATAACATAATCATCTGCGTAATCTGTATAATCTGCGAGAGATTATTAAAGTCTTCAAGAAAGAATCCACTATAAGATTAGATTGTCATGTCATTTTTTTTCTCGCTGATTGAGCAGATAATGCAGATTTTATTCCGGACCGAATAACACAATTATCTGTGTAATCTGTGTAATCTGCGAGAGATTATTAAAGTCTTCAAGAAGGAAACCATTATAAGATTAGATTGTCATGCTGATTTTTTTTATTTTCGCTGATTGAGCAGATAATGCAGATTTTATTCTGTATCTAATAACACAATCATCTGTGTAGTCTGCGAGAGATTTAGCAGGAAATAAGTACCCTAAAACATCCCGTCATCAGGAATGAAAAGATTATAAGCATTCTCTGCCATCGGAATATACAATCTTACCCATTCTTCATCATCTGTCATATCCCAGCTGTGACCTTCTCCCTCAGTATCTTCTGCCAACAGAATAGTCCCAGGTTCTATCACAAAGGTTGAGCCATCGGTAACTTTGAATCTGACAGTGCCTTTTATGGTGATCACATATTGTTTTCGTGGAGCAACATGTATATTCTTCTCCCATTCTTCCGTTTGACTGCTGATCCAGAATACATTAACATCGATATGACTTAACGTTGGGATCTTCCCCCGTTCAAAGGTGCAGGATCCATCAAGATTACTCATTAACCTTACGGCCGGAACAAATCCTGTTGACACCTTTTTTGCTGCATCTGTGTTTTGATCATTCTTATATTCTGTATTCATACCTCCGGGGATAATTGTTGTTAAGTTTTTGATGATATTTCAGATACTAAATATATTCAAAAATAAAAAAGCAGTCAAATCTGACTGCTTTATCTTATGCTTTTAACCATTCCGATGAGGAAAGATAGTTCTGATCAGGATAATAAATGAAGAGACAGTTTCTGCCTTTTATCGTATTGATAATGGGCTGTGTCAGTTCTTTTGGTACTGCAGGACATCCCCAGCTTCTTCCGATTCTTTTGTGCATGGTGGCAAAATCGTCGCTTACATAATTGGCTCCGTGCAATACGATCGCTCTTCTGTAGGCTGCATCATTAAATCCTTTATCCATTCCCAATAGTCTTAATGAATATCCGTTATCTCCCTGATACGTTGCATCCGTGATATAAAATCCCAGGCTGCTCTGCAACGAACTTTCCCTGTTAGAAAAATTCGTCGCAAATTCTTCACCTGTATTTTTTCCGTGGGCAACCAGTGAGTTGAATAATACTTTCTTATCATCAATATCTATAATCCAAAGTCTTTTTGTATTGGAAGACATAGAAAAATCGCAAATCGTTAGTAAGTGCGAATCCTGAGTAAGCAATCCTGCTTTCTTTAAATTTTCAAATCCTGTTAATGCTTTTGAGAAAACCTCATAATTTAATTCATGTTCAGGGTCAAATGCAATTGATTGGTACAGTGCTTCTGATGAAGATACAGCATTACTTGCATGCTTCTCAGATTTCATTTCAATAACTCTTTCTGTTTTTGTTGTATTGACATTTTCATTCTTTGCCGCCACTCTTGGAGAAATGTAGAATGATGTCGTAACCATGTACACCAGGCCTATTATGCCGTATAATCCTTTCATTCAATAATATGTTAATTCAAAATTAGTGGGGCAAAATTATAAAAACATAGAGATCAAGACGTTATAACTCTAAAAAGTTTAACGCTATTTAAGAAACTTTAACGTCCTGATTCTGTGAATTAAAGGCTGTTATTTTTGCGAATCCGGAACAAATTCCAGACTAATGGAATTCATACAATAGCGCAATCCGGTGGGCTTTGGACCATCATCAAAAACGTGTCCCAAATGGGAATCACATCTTTTACAAAGCACCTCTACCCTTTCCATTCCGTAGGATACATCTCTTTTGTAATAAGTCCCTTCTTTATCTGCTTCAAAGAAGCTTGGCCAGCCACAACTGCTTGAAAATTTCGATGTAGAGCGGAACAAATGGTTTCCACATACGGCACAATAGTAATCTCCCACCTCATCAAACTCATTGTATTTTCCGGTGAAAGCTCTTTCTGTTGCAGCTTCTCTTGCTATTGCATAGAGATCCGGAGCCAGGATTTGTTTCCATTCTTCGTTGGAAACGTTTAGTTGGGTAGTGTCGGTTCTTGAGTAGTATGGATTGTTTTTTGCATCTGTATTTTCCATAGAAGAAGTTTTAACGGGTTGATATTTCTGCGTACATGATGGCAGAAAGATTAATATGATGATTGAAATTAAAAATTTCATCGCAATTTTAATTAAATATTAAAAGTGATAAAAAATTAAAACACCCAAGTTATGTTAAGTTACAACCTTTATACATAAGAAGTGCAATTAAGTTTTCTAAGGTGAACTAAAGTGTTTAAAATACATCTTTTGTCACTTTTATAATTTAAATAGTAAACGGTTTGACAGCCAAATTTAGTAAATTTGAGAATATGAATGACGAAGCAAAAAGAAAACAGCTCAGAAAATACAAAGCGATTGCCACAGGATTGTTTGTCTTAATGGCCGTTATTTTCATTATTACCACCATTTTACAGAAGTCTAATAATTCTCATTGGATTGGCTACGTTCGTGCTTTTGCAGAGGCTGCAATGGTAGGAGCTCTGGCCGATTGGTTTGCGGTAACAGCTTTATTCCGTCACCCTTTGGGACTTCCCATTCCCCACACCAATCTGATTGAAAACAGCAAACAAAAGCTAGGTGATAATCTGGGAAGTTTTGTAGTCAGTAACTTTCTTTCGCCACAAAACATCCGTCCGTACATTCAGAAAATCAAAGTATCCAATTTTGTTGGAGAATGGCTGAGTAAGGAAAAAAATCAGGATATTCTGATCAGAAACCTTTCAGATATTGTGCTGGATATTCTCAATAAACTGGACGATTCTACCGTAAGCCAATTCATCAGCAATAAGGTCACAGAAATGACTGACAATATTAAACTCAACCAAATAGTAGGAAATGGCATTCATTATATTCTTGAGAAAAACGATCATCAGCGAATCATTACCAATCTTTCCAAACAGATCAAAGACTATATCCTTGAAAATGATGAAATGATCAAAGACCGTGTAAAAAAAGGAAGCTATACTTTCATTCCATCATTTGTAGATAATAAAATTGCCGATAAAATTGCGGATGGGCTTGCTGATTTTTTTAAAGAAATTGAAGAAAACCCTCAGCATGAAGTAAGAGCCCTGATCACTCAAAAGATCCACGAATTTTCTGTTGACCTTAAAGAAGACCCCAAATGGGATGATGAATTTAAAACCATTAAAAACGGGCTCCTGAAAAACGATAAACTGGATGAATATTCTAATGACATCTGGGTTTCAATTAAAAAAACGTTGATGAAAGAACTTCAGGAGGAACATTCTGCTTTGAAGGGATATCTTTCTAAGAATTTGAACGAGTTTTCACAAAATTTAAAAACAGACGAAAATCTTCAAAACAAAATTGATCACTGGGTTCGGGTAACGGCCTACAAATATATCCTTAGAAACACCCACCAGTTTGGAAGCCTCATCAGTACTACCGTTGGAAACTGGCAGGGTAAAGAATTAAGCGAAAAAATGGAGCTGGAAGTAGGAAAAGACCTTCAGTTTATCCGTGTAAATGGAACATTGGTGGGAGGTTTGGTAGGATTACTCATCTATACTGTTTCCCACTTCTTCATCTAAAAACTAGTAATTAACCATGAAAAAAATATGTAGCCTACTCCTCCTGGGATTTTTTGTCTTTTATTCAAGTCAGAAAGTTGAACTCAAATCAGTGACCGATTCTTCTCAGACCTTCAAAGGAGAAATTGCCGGAGTTCCCATTACCATTCAGCTTAATTATGCTGGAATTGTAGATTGTGACCAGTACCAGCATTATGTAGACGGATGGTATTATTACGATAAGTATCAGAAGAAAATATATCTAACCGGGATCTACGATTTTTATGGTAATCTTTCATTATACAACTTTGGAGCGAAACACAAACAGAAATCTAAAGTTCTAAAAGAAGAAATCACCTCCCGGCAGAAAATAGAAAACACCAATGAAATTGCACAGAAATTATCCCCTCAGGAATCCTTGATTTTTGAGCAACCGAATCCTAAGGAAAATGCTATTTCAGGCACATTTTATATGAATAAAAAGACTGCTGCTGCCAAGCTTTTCACCGCAAATGATATGATTTACCGCTACAACAATTATCTGATTCTTCCCAACCATAAAAAGATCAATACGTTTGATTTCATCAACCGTGCGGGAGGAAATAGTCTTGTGTCAACGGCCTCTGACCATTCCGGGCACAGAGTTCTGCTTTATTTTGAAGAAGTTTCCAATTTTAATTTTTGTGGAATGTGTGGTGCCAGCGACGGAGAAAAAGGATACCGCGTTTTATATTTTACCAAAGACTGGAATTATAAACATTACGATCAATTTCTTACTGAGAGTTGCCGGGAAGGAATATCTGAAACTGAGAAAATTAAGACCAAAGACCCAAAAATCCTTCAGTTTAAAATTCCAAAGTCATATTCTTCTCCGGCTTATACATTGACTGTAGATACAAAGAATTCGTCTATTACCAAATCAAAGTAAGGGAAATAAAAAAAGAGAGCTGTTAAAACTCTCTTTTGCTTTTTTTTATCTCGGCAATCTGCTTGCTCTTTTCAAAATTTCCTTGTTGATTTCATTGATCAGTTCCGGACCTTCATAAATAAATCCGGTGTACAACTGAACCAGACTTGCACCCGCATCCAATTTTTCCATCGCATCCTTTGCAGAGTGAATTCCTCCTACTCCAATGATCGGGAAAGATTTATTGCTTTTATCAGAAAGGTATTTGATCATTTTTGTACTTCTTTCACGAATAGGCTTTCCGCTTAGACCTCCATTCCCTATTTGTTCCAGCACTTCGGAAGAAGTTTTCAAGCCTTCCCTGTTGACTGAAGTATTGGAAACAATTATTCCATCTATTTTTGTTTCAGCAATCAGCTCAACAATTTCATCCAATTGATTGTTATTAAGATCCGGAGCAATTTTCAGTAATATCGGCTTCTGTACAGATTTTGACTGATTGATTTTTTTCACTTCCGTAATCAGTTCGCGTAAATAGCCTACATCTTCAAGTTTGGCGTGGCTTCCTACATTCGGGCAACTTACATTTAGCACAAAATAATCTACATGAGGATGAAGACCTTCAAAACAATCCAGATAATCCTCGGTATAGTTTTCGGGGCTAGTATCGGTGTTTTTTCCAATATTTCCTCCGATGATTATTTTTCCCTTGTTGGATTTTAGTTTTTCAATAGCTGCTTCAAGGCCATCGTTATTGAATCCCATTCTGTTGATAATCCCACCGTCTTCTATCAATCGGAATAATCTTTTCTTAGCATTTCCAGCCTGAGCTCTTGGGGTTACCGTTCCGATTTCTACAAATCCAAAACCTAAGTCTCCCAATTCGTTGAACAACACAGCATTTTTATCAAATCCGGCTGCCAATCCTACAGGATTTTTAAATTTCAATCCGAAAACTTCTCTTTCCAGACGCTTGTCTTCAATAGGTTTTGGGAAAAATAATTTAGTGAGAAATCCAAAGTTCTTAAGCATCGAAAATGTAAAGTGATGAACATCTTCGGGATCGAATTTAAAAAGAATTGGTCGAATGAGCGATTTGTACATTGAAAAAAAGTTTTACAAAAATACTCATTTTAAAATTAATCAATAATTGACCTGTGATATTTTATCGAAAAATTATCCTTGTCAAGGTTTAGAACCTTGACAAGGATAATACGAGCTTAAATCAAAATTCAAAATATCTCCTACTCTTTTAAATTCGTCATTAACTGTGGCATTCAACGTCATCCTTTCGTTGGTGATGGGATGATTAATAATCAATTGATGAGCGTGAAGCATCAATTTAGTCATATTGAAAGTCTCCAGCCACAATTTATTCTGCTTATTACAACCATAAGGACGACACCCCAGAATAGGATGCAAAATATGTTTAAAATGCTTCCTCAGCTGGTGCATTCTACCTGTTTCCGGAATAGCTTCTACCAGACAATAACGGGAAGTCTGATGTTTTCCAAATGCCAAATCTATTTCCGAGATTTGTAACCGATGATAGTAAGTAATGGCATTTTGCTGGATCTCATCTTCATTTATTAAGTCATAATCGATCGTTTCTTCTTCTTTTGTCCAGCCCCGAAGGATTGCTAAATATTTTTTTTCAACCTGTCGTGTCGCAAATTGATCGTTCATGAGCCTTAACGTATCTTTATCCAAAGTAAACAATAAAACCCCTGACGTTTTTCGGTCTAAACGATGGGCAGGATAGACATATTGCCCGATCTGATCTCTTAACTCCTGAATCGCATAGGTATCTGCTTCTCCTGCATAATAAGATTTATGAACCAATAATCCGCTTGGTTTATTGATGGCAATAAGATGCTCGTCACGATAAAGAATTTCTAACATGGGGCAAAAGTAGAAATTTTCTGCTGATTCTTGTTTAAACTATAAAATCTTAAAATCGAATGGTTATAGCTTATTCTAAACCTAACAGGTTTTTGAAGCCTGTTAGGTTTGTAGATATGCAGAGTTTAATAGCCCTGATTGAGTGGCATGTTTGAGCTCTTTTCTGGAGTTTGGGCGGCGGCAAAGCCGCCGCCCCCAAACTCCAGAAAAAGCGAGTAACGAAAGCAGGTTCCTGGCTCATTATATTTAATCATTATACTTCAATTAAATTTTTTATATTAGTATCGGGTACACCTTTAATTAAAAAAATTATGACAGACTATTTTGGTTTCTTTGTAAAATTGACTGTGATCTCTGTCATTATAGCGATCGCTACTATTATTTTCGTACCCTTTAAAAAGTATAAAATCGCAAAAATAGTATTGTTAATTATTGCCGGTATTTTATTTATCATCGGTGCCGGAGGATGCTTTTTAATGACTATATCGAATGTAGGATCTTACAGGTATTAATATTTTACCAATAAAAAACATTATTTTTGCACATCAGACGTAAAAATTATGGCAAAGCAAGAAGATGTTTTCAAGAAAGTGATTTCTCACGCTAAAGAATATGGTTTTATTTTCCCATCAAGTGAGATCTATGATGGTTTATCCGCTGTTTATGATTATGGACAGAACGGAGCCGAACTAAAAAATAATATCAAACAATACTGGTGGAAAGCTATGGTACAGCTTAACGAAAATATTGTGGGTATTGACTCGGCGATCCTTATGCATCCAACAACCTGGAAGGCATCAGGCCACGTAGACGCTTTCAACGATCCATTGATTGATAATAAAGATTCTAAGAAACGTTTCAGAGCAGACGTTTTGGTAGAAGATTACTGTCTAAAAATTGAAGATAAAGAGAACAAAGAAATTGAAAAAGCAGCCAAAAGATTTGGTGAATCTTTCGATAAGGCTCAATTTGAAGCTACGAATCCAAAAATTCTGGAATACAGAGCAAAAAGAGAGGCTATTCTTTCAAGATTGGCAAAATCTCTGGAAAATGAAGATCTTGCCGATGTAAAGGCTTTGATTGAAGAGCTTGAAATTGCTGATCCTGATACAGGTTCTAAAAACTGGACCGAGGTAAGACAATTCAACCTAATGTTCGGAACCAAACTTGGAGCTTCTGCAGATTCTGCGATGGATCTTTACTTGAGACCGGAAACTGCTCAGGGTATCTTCGTTAACTTTTTAAATGTACAAAAAACGTCACGTCACAGACTTCCTTTCGGTATTGCCCAGATTGGAAAGGCATTCAGAAATGAGATTGTTGCAAGACAGTTTATCTTCAGAATGCGTGAATTCGAACAAATGGAAATGCAATTTTTTGTAGCTCCGGGTACAGAACTTGAATTCTACGAGCAATGGAAACAAAAACGTCTGAACTGGCACTTAGCTTTAGGATTAGGTAATGAAAATTACAGATTCCATGACCATGAGAAACTAGCTCACTATGCCAATGCTGCGGCTGATATTGAGTTTAATTTCCCATTCGGTTTCAAGGAACTGGAAGGTATTCACTCCAGAACGGATTTCGACCTGAAAGCTCATGAAAAGCACTCAGGAAGAAAACTTCAGTTCTTCGATCCTGAAAGAAATGAGAATTATGTTCCTTATGTTGTGGAAACATCAGTAGGTTTAGACAGATTATTCCTTTCTATCTTCTCACACTGCTTAAAAGACGAAGTATTGGAAGATGGTTCAGAAAGAACTGTTTTATCTTTACCTCCAGCTTTAGCCCCAATTAAGGCAGCTATTCTTCCACTGATGAAGAAAGACGGTTTAGCAGAATATGCAGAGAAAATCTTCAATGATCTAAAATATGATTTCAACTTATTCTACGAAGAAAAAGATGCGATCGGAAAACGTTACAGAAGACAGGATGCCATCGGTACTCCTTACTGTATCACAGTAGATCATGATTCATTGACAGATCATACGGTAACCATGAGAGACAGGGATACGATGCAGCAGGAAAGAGTTACTGTTTCAGAGTTGAGAAGAATCATTGATGAGAAAACCAACTTCAGAAATTTACTTTCTAAAATATAATTGAAAAGCCTTGATTCAGTCAAGGCTTTTTTGTTTTTATACAATCTGCTTTATTTCATTCTATATTTTGAATTTCTCTCAAAAATTATTTTAAATTTGTTAAAGACCGATTCACGAGAGTATGAAAATAGTAAAATATATGATAGGTGGCGCTGTCGCCGGTGCAGCAGCAGCTTATCTTCTGGGATACGATTATCTGTTTAATGGTATTTCCAAAACTTATCTGAAAGGAAAATCAAGTGCCTATATTGATGATGGAGATCTGTTTCCCAGCAATCCTATTGTTACGGAAGAACCAAGATTATGGGAAGAGGATTCTGAGTATAATAAAAAGGAATTACCTAAGCATTTAGTTGATCAATTAAAACATTCCAAAACGGCTGCGTTTGTGGTCATCAGGAATGGTAAAATTCTTCACGAACAATATTGGGCAGGCTATAATCAACTGTCACAAACCAATTCTTTTTCTATGGCAAAAGCGGTAACGGTGATGCTTCTGGGAAAAGCTTTGGAAGAAGGAATTATTGAGAATATTGATGAAAAGCTGTCAGATTTTTATGCTGAATTTAAAGAGAAAGGATTCGGAAGTGAAGTAAGTCTACAAAATCTGGCTCAGATGGAAGCCGGGCTCGACTGGGATGAGAATTATAATAATCCTTTTCTTCCCAATGCCAAAGCATATTATGGAAAAAGTCTTGTGAAAGCGGTATTTTCAAGAAAATTTAAAGAAAAACCGGGAACCCGATTTGAATACCAAAGCGGCTCTACCCAACTTCTGGGATTTGCTTTAAAAAAGGCACTCAATCAACCACTAGCAAGCTATTTATCAGAAAAATTCTGGATTCCTTTAGGGATGGAACAGAACGCCAAATGGAGTACCGACGATTACGGAATGGAAAAAACCTATTGTTGTATTCATTCCAACGCCAGAGACTTTGCCAAACTGGGACAATTATTTCTGGATGATGGTAAAGTTGAAAATCAACAGGTTCTCAACCTTGATTTTATTGAACAAATGAGAACTCCGACAGAAAAGTCTGAAGAGGTTTATGGAATGGGACTTTGGATCAATCATGACAATCCGGTCAAACATTATTATTTCCTGGGGCTGCAAGGGCAATATATCATTATGGTTCCAGAGTATAACATGGTGATTGTAAGGACAGGAAGTTATGCCAACAGTCCTAAAAATGACAGAGGAAGACCGGACATGGTAAGATTCCTGGTGAATGAAATTGTAGATTTATTTCAAGAAGAATAATGGAAAAATACAGTTCAAAAATAGATGCTTATATTGAAAAATCTCAGGATTTTGCAAAACCCGTTTTACATTACATTCGTGAAACGGTTCATGAACACTGTTCTGAAGCTGAAGAAACTTTGAAATGGGGATTTCCTCATTTTATATACAAAGGGAAAAATCTTTGTGCTATGGCTTCTTTTAAACAACATTGCACCTTCGGGTTCTGGTTGGAAAAAGAGATGAAAACAATGCAGGAAATCACTCAGGATATTGAAAAAAACTCAATGTTCAGTCTCGGAAAAATCACCAGAGTTGAAGACCTTCCTTCAAAACCTCAGCTTAAAAAAGCAATACGGGAGGCAATGGAGCTCACAGAGATGGGTGTTACCATGAAAAAAGCAGCTCCCTCGAAAACAGAAATTGAAATCCCTGATTATTTTCAAATTGCTTTAAATACCCATAAAAAAGCATTAAATATTTTCGAAAAAGCATCACCATCATTCAGAAAAGAATACATCACCTGGATTATGGAGGCCAAAACAGAAGCCACCCGAAATAAACGAATAGATCAGGCTTTGGAATGGATTTCTGAGGGAAAAGGCAGGAACTGGAAATATGAGAAGAAATAGCTATCCGCAAAAAGAAGCATTCTAAATCATCCTTAATCTCTCCTCTTCCAGATCAAGCTGATACAACTGATGGCGGATAATTTCTTCATTGATCGATATATCTTTGTTCAGCTCTGAAAGAAACTGTCTCTGACTTTCTAGCATTTCAAGGAAAATAAGCTTGGTTTTTTCATTCATCCATTCCGTATCGCTTGCTTTATTTTTCTCTTCCCAGTGTTTCAGCATTCGCTCTATACCGGCATGACTTTGAAGCTCATTTTCATGTTTATCTTTAAGAAAATGATAGACATGCTGCTTCAGTTTTGTTTTTATTTCCTGACGGACTAATTCTTCTTTTTCATCATCAATAAAATCGTCAAACACATGCCCAAATCTGATAAGATAAGGCAATGTAAGGCCTTGCACAAGAAGAGTAAGCAATATCACAACAAAAGTGATGAACAAAATTAGATTTCTGTTCGGAAAAGGAGCACCATGAAGACTGATAGGAATGGCAAGAGCAGCAGCCAGCGATACTACACCTCGCATTCCGGTCCAGCCCAGTATAATAGGCATCATCAGACGTCTCCTGTTCGAAGAAGCCCGGGGAGCCACCCCCGGTCGGAAAATAATAGTGGCGAGCATTGCAGCGTACGAGCTTATAATTCTGGCAGCAATCAGAATACCTGTCACCAAAACTCCATAATTGATGGCGGTGGGCAAAGGAATACCTTCTGAGCGCAATCCGCCAACGATTTCCGGAAGTTCAAGTCCGATAATTAAAAAAACGATTCCATTCAGGATAAATACAAAGCTTTCCCAAACACTATACCCTCGAATCCGGCTCGTACTGCTTAAAAATATCATTCGTTTACTTGACATATACAAGCCTCCGCAAACTACCGCCAGTACTCCAGAACTATGAAACTGTTCTGCCAGCCAGTACATCAGGTAGGGCTCAATCAAAGTTAATGCAATATCTGATGAGGCATCTGTCGGCAGACGTTTGTGCACCTGTACAAAAATCCAGGCCAGTAATAATCCAAGTCCTGCACCACCTATAATCATCCACAAAAAATTCAGTGAAGCTTCCTGCCATACAAATTGCCCTGTTCCCACAGCAAT
The DNA here is from genome assembly GCF_003815875.1 of Chryseobacterium lactis. Classification (NCBI taxonomy): domain Bacteria; kingdom Pseudomonadati; phylum Bacteroidota; class Flavobacteriia; order Flavobacteriales; family Weeksellaceae; genus Chryseobacterium; species Chryseobacterium lactis. The sequence continues at coordinate 1,498,543 of NZ_CP033924.1, read as the reverse complement.
AAGAGCAAAACGGAAAATAATTAAAGAAGAAGCATCGTTGAGTAAGCTTTCGCCTTCAAGAATTGCAGAAGTTGTTTTCGGAATTTTCACAAATTTCATAATAGCACCACTACTTACGGCATCGGGCGGAGAAACAATTCCTCCAAGCAAAAACCCTAAAGCAATGGTAAATCCCGGAATAAAATAATTAGAAACAACTGCTACCGACAAAGCAGTAAAAAATACAACAAGAAATGCAAAGCTGCCGATAATCCGCCACCATTTTTTCATTTCTTTAAAAGAAATAGACCACGAGGCCTCAAATAATAATGGGGGTAAAAAGATAAAAAAGATCAGATCAGGATTTATTTTTACGGCAGGTAAACCGGGTACAAAACTGACCAATAATCCAAAAACAACCAATAAAATCGGATAAGCAATTTTCAGCTTGGTTGCCCACATATTTAACAGGACAATAGCAGCTATCATAGCCAGGAAAAAGGGTAAAATCGTATGCATTATGTTGTGTTTTTTAATTTTCATCCACTACTCTGTTCTGATTATTTTTGAACCATTAAGAGTAATTTATTCTACAAATATACAGGCAATTCCTATTTCTCGTATCGTTTTTATGACCTTATCTGAACTTAATTAATAAAAAATTAAAAATGAAACAACATACTTTCTATTAAAACTTTTTATTGTTAAAAAAATTATTAAAACACGTCAAGTTTAGTCGTTATCATTCTATATTTTTGATTTATAATAGTATAAAATCATGGACAAAGTAACAACAGAAAGAATTCAGAAACTTCATCCGCTGGTAAGGGATGAAGTAAAGCAAATTATCCAAGAATGTGATGAAGCCCTTACCGGCAGAGCCAAAATAAGAATCACACAAGGGTTACGATCTTTTGAAGAACAGGAAAAGCTATATGCTATCGGAAGAATTACTTCAGGGAAAAAAGTAACCAATGCAAAGGCCGGGCAAAGCATCCATAATTATGGCCTTGCTGTGGATATTTGCCTGATGATCGATGGAAAAACAGCAAGCTGGGACACGGCAAAAGATTGGGATAATGACAAGGTCGCCGACTGGTATGAATGTGTGAAAATTTTCGCCAGGCATGGTTGGGACTGGGGCGGCAACTGGAAGACGTTTAAAGACCTTCCTCACTTTGAAAAAAAGGTAATTCCGTCCCGAAAAGGGCTTATAAAAACCAGCTGGAGAATACTCTCGAAACTGCCTAGAGATAAGGAAAATTATGTTATTTTTTAATTCTCTTTTATTTGAAATTAAATAAAATACGACAAGTTCTGTCGCTTCCCCGTCCTATCTTTGCTTTACAAGAAAACAACTAAAAAAGCAATGAAATCTAAAAACAAAACCGCTCTTTTTTAACTTATGAAAATTTCGGTTTTTACAGATTTAAGATTGCATGTGTCCTTTTAAAAAAACAATTAAAATATCACATGAAAAAGACAACCATTCTTTCTTTGGACGGGGGTGGAATAAGAGGAATTATCACCTGCATTATTCTACGCTACATAGAAGAACAGCTCCAGTATTATGATAAACCAAGTGCCAAACTTGGAGATTATTTTGATCTGGTAGCGGGCAGCAGTACCGGCGGTCTGATTGCTTCAATTATTCTATGCCCCGATGAAACCCGAAAAGCAAAATATTCAATCCAGAAAGGATTAGAATTATATGCTGAAAAGGGCGGCGACATCTTCCAGGTTTCTTTTTGGGAAAAACTGGTCAATCCGTTTGGACTGTTGAATGAAAGAATTTCTCAGGATGCTCTTCAGAAAAACCTGAACGACTTTTTTGGAAATTTAGAATTGAAAGAATTAATAAAACCATGTTTAATAACAAGTTATGACATCGAAAACAGAAGAGCAAAGCTTTTCAACTCATGGGAAGCCAACCTCAGCACAGATAATTTCTATGTAAGAGATATCTGCAGAGCCACTTCAGCAGCCCCTACTTATTTTTGTCCTGTGCAGATCAAATCAATGTACGGGCAGATTTTTAGCCTCATTGATGGCGGAATGTTTGCCAATAATCCTGCTCTTTGTGCATACGCAGAAGCCAGAAAAATTCCTTTTGCCGAAGTTTTGAAAAATCACCAGAAGGCCAATCATCCCGGAGTCAATGATATGATCATTATTTCTATCGGAACAGGAATTGAAGCCAGATCTTATTCATTTAAAAAATTAGAAAAAGCAGGAAAAATAGGTTGGGTAAATCCGATTATCGATATTTTAATGTCAGCAAATGCTGAAACAGTAGATTATCAACTTGGTCAGATGTTTCAAACATTAGGTTTAAGAAATCAGAAAAATTATTACCGCCTGAATCCGTCGTTGAAAAATGCATCACCGGCAATGGATAATGTAAGACGCTCTAATATTGAAAACCTGATACAAGCCGGACTGAGCTATATTGATGACAACAGAGAAGTACTGAACCAAATTGTTCAAAAACTCATTAAAAACAAAATATAAGCCCCTGAACTTATAATGACTCAAAATAAGCTATTTAGCTTATAATTTAAAAATCCAAAAGCTTTATACACGTCAAATTCTGTAGTTGTCCGACAATACCTTGATTATTAAAAAAACAGAATAAAATTCAAAAATATATTTAACACGACGAGTTTTGACGCTTCACCCAACTATCTTTGAATTAACAAAATAACCAGGAAAACTATAGCTAAATAAGCTTATTCTTCCCCCAATATTTATTACCGGTTCATTATTAATCTTCAGTTGACCAGATACTGAACAGGATACTTATTCCCTCATATGAATATTAGTTTGCTAGCAACTACTATATATTATTAACCAATTAATAACCTTAAAATTTTACAATTATGGCAAATTTAGTCCAAGAATTAAACAGTTTAGATTTCAGTGTTTACATCGGAGGCCCAATGCAGGCAGCGATAAAAGCTCAACATGAAGCTTCTATGTCACAGGTCAATTTCATTAAAGAAGTTGGTTTTGAAGGAACAGGGCCAGCTACAAAGCTCAGATATGTGGATTTTGTGTACAAAAAAACAGTACCTAACCCTGTTCAGGGCAATGAAACTCCGGTACAGTCACAAGTTACGTTGAGTGTTCCATTGCTTTCTATGTTGACGATTCCGGCTTTAAGAATTGATGAAATGACCATTGACTTTAATGCAAAACTGAATTCCGTAGAAACTCAGAATATTTCCACTGAGTTCCAGGGAAGTGCTTCTTTAAGTGCCAAGTTCTGGAAAGTAAAGTTCAATGCTTCAGCTTCTTACAAGAAAACCAATTCAAGCACATCTACGACAGAAAAAACATATACTTTGGGAGTACATGTAAAAGCTGTAAATGATGAATTGCCTGCCGGTCTGGCGAGAATTATGGATATGCTGGAAGATGCTATTGTAGCTAATTCGGCGCCTGTAACTCCTTAACATCTTTTTTGGATGGTTGCTCCGGCAGCCATCCATTTTAAACAATTTTTATTCACTAAAAAAAAACTATTATGCCAAAATTAAGAGAATATTTGGGAGGCATCGTCTCTGAGATTGCTTCAGCCAGAAAAATGACCGATCTGCAAACTGTACAAATGGCTAAAGAATATGCCCAGGATGATCTGTTGAAACATTTTTCAATTCCCAGAATGAAAGTTGGTACTGTGGATCTTACGATTCCTTTTGCTACAGCGGGAAATTCACCGAAAATGATTTTCAGGGACTTTACTTATGATGAAATTACAAAAGTTGCCAAAACAGATTATGATCCTTCCAATATAAAAGAAGATCAGAGCCTGAAAGCCTTTCTCATCAACCAGGAAGCTATTCATACTGATATTCTCAAAAAGATTAAAGAACAGAATACACCGACATTGACTAATGATCAGATTGAATATTTGGTTCCTCTTTCTAAAAATATTGTAGAATTCTGTAAATCTCTTTCTAACCTAAGCTGGAAGACGACCAATCCCGATGTATTATTTCAGAGTCTTTCCGACAGAATAACTCTGGAAACGAGAAAGATTATTGAAAAAACAGAAGATTATGAGATTATTATCGAGGCCGGCAAATTGATGGAGCTTGATGTAAAATGTTTGGTATTTGCTAAAATGAGTGTCAGTGAAGCAGGAATGGAATGGTCAAGATACGAGGATATCAATGGAAATATCGTAGAAACTTTAATCCCGGAATAGAACATGAAAAAGTCACAATTTATCCTGGTTTCCCAGTTAAAAGAACAGCTTCAGGGCCTTCCTGCAATCGTATCGTCTTTAGAGAAAAAGGATCCTCTTTTTGTTGAAAAAACAATAGTATGGTTAAAAGCTGTAGAAGATATACTGTCTACAAATACCATCAGTGAAGTTTCAGAAATTGCAGGATTCAGAAGTAAAATTCTGGCAGGAAGAATAAGTGATGAAAGAGGTTTTAATGCTAAAAAAAATCAGCTTAAAATCACGGCCGGCCTTCTTTACGATGCTCAGAATTGTGTATTAAATGTGCTCTTACCACATGAAGGAAAAATGAATGAATGCAGAGATATCACTAAACAATTACTGGCTTTAGCAGCACAAACAAATACATTGGTTTATCATCCGGAAGTAAAGTTTGAGGATTTTATTCAACAGATCTGGTGGTTTATTCTTTCTGATCCTAATTTAAATCCCGGAGGAATAAAACTCAAATCAATGTTATCTGAAATGGATATTATAATGCTCATCGCCGATGAGATTGACATCAAAGATTTTTCCTGAAAAAAAATATAAAATTCATTCTAAATTATTTTTTATGCGTCAAGTTTTGTCGCTTTCCAATACTACTTTTGAAAAAGAAACATCATCAAAAAAACTAATAACCAAAACTTAAATAGCCTTTGAATTCATCTTTTACAAATATCGACCAACAAAAAATATATTCAAAAAACACCTTTTCTCTTACCACAAAAAGTATGGAAGCAACCAATCATAAAACAAATGTCATCATTGATGAAATCCCCTACACCATAGAATGGGGAGATATTGAACACGTAGAGATGGATTATGATAATTATCTCAACGACGTTGAAAACTTTTTCAGAGAAGATTGTAAAGAAGATATTCTTGAAGAAGAGACTTTGTAATTACCTTTAAAAACACCGGGTTCCGGAGCTGTCCAAAATATTCACAATCAGCTAATAACCAATTCACCATCTTCATATCCCTTTGAATCACCATTCACAAAATGTTGGACAGCGGAACCTGTTTTGAAAACCATTTCTTTGAAGTGGTTTTTATTTTATAAACAAGAGTAAGATTAATCTTTAAAAAATAAAACACGACACGTTTTGTCGCATTAAGCCCATATATTTGTCTTATAAAATTAAATCATGAAAAAAGATTTTTATCTGACACGATATGCCTTAATTATAAAAAGACTGGAAAGCTCTCCGGCCACCTATTCGCAGCTGGAAGATTATCTTTTAAACTCTTTTGAATTTCAGGATGCAGAGATCAAGAGTTACTCTATCCGCACGTTGCAAAGGGATATCCGTGAGATTTCCAATCTCTTTAATCTTTCTATTCACAATAAAAAAAAGGGCGATAACCGATATTATATTGAAAGTCGTCCGATTATGGAAGTGGATGAATACAATCAGAAATTATTAGAATCTTTCCAGGTAAGTAATGCCCTCAATCTTCACCCTGATTTTTCAGATTTTATTTTTTTTGAAAGCCGCAAACCGACCGGTGTAGAGCATTTTTATGATCTTTTCTTTGCCATTCGTAATAAAAGAGTCGTTTCTTTTGAACATTACAATTACAAGAACAAACTGATGACTTCCCGAAAAGTGCATCCTTTGGCCCTGAAAGAATCCAAAGACAGATGGTACCTTATCGCAATTGATACAAAGGATAAAGCTTTGAAATCATTTGGACTGGACAGAATCAATTATCTGGATGTAAGTAATAATAAGTTCAGAGAAAAATATAATTACAACTTCAGAGAGCATTTTAAAAATGCTTTCGGAGTGATGAATCTTACCGAACAAAAACCGCAAAATATTGTCTTGAAATGCAGCCGCCATCAGGGCGAATATATCAGAAGTTTTCCGCTTCATCAATCACAGAAAGAGACTAAAGAAACGCCGGAAGAGATCTATTTTGAATTCTTTTTACACCCTACTTACGACTTTATGCAGGAAATTCTCTCCTACGGAAAAGAAGTAACCGTATTAGAACCGAAAGGTTTAGTTGATGACATCCGCACCCACCTTCAGGAGTCATTGAACCGTTATCTTGAGAGTTGATTGAGAATGGCCGGATCTCACATTTTTTGAGTATATTTACATAAATATACCCTATTGAAAGCTTTATTTATTTGTCTCTGCTGTATCATTTCTTCATTCTGTTTATCACAGCAGAAAGAAGAATTCAGGCTTGTAAAAACATATTACAACCAGCACAGAAGCATGTTGAATAAAGAATTCAAGAAAAAATTTGATGCGGAATCCAATACCTTCAAAAAAGCTTCCATAAAAGGAGACTTCCTTTTTTTCATGAAAAAAATGGACAGTATTGAAAACAGTGCACTCATCGGAGCGCTATTGAAAGTAAGGAACCTGGAGGATCTTCAGTCTATAAAATTAAATGCATCAAAAAGTACATTTGAATCCCCCTATTTTGTAGAGAGCGCTCCCAATTACCCAGGAGGCATCAATACTTTAAGACAGGAGGTTGCTGATCTTTTGTATGTTGGCGGCGTTAATTCTGAAGCAAAAATGGTAAAGACCAGTGTTGCTTTTGTTGTGGAAAAAGATGGAAGCGTAAGCAATGTACATGCTCAGGGAGATAACTTCACTTTTAACAGACAGGCTGAAATTGCTTTGTATTCTATTTCTGAAAAATTTGTTCCTGCCTTAGCTAAAGGAGATGCCGCAAGATTCCAATTCAAACTTCCTTTAACTTTAACAATGACGGAATAAATGTTTACTGACGAATATTATATGAAAATGGCTCTGCAGGAAGCAGAAGCTGCCCTGGAAAAAGATGAGGTTCCCATTGGATGTGTTGTCGTTTCAAATAACCGGATTATTGCAAGAGCTCACAATCTCACTGAAACCTTAAATGACGTCACTGCTCATGCAGAAATGCAGGCGATCACTTCTGCCGCCAATTTTCTTGGAGGAAAGTATTTGAAGGATTGTACACTTTATGTTACCATGGAACCTTGTGTAATGTGCTCCGGTGCCCTTTCATGGTCCCAGATTTCAAAAGTGGTAATCGGTGCCCGTGATGAACAAAGGGGCTTCATCAACAAACATCTTTCCCTACATCCAAAAACGGAAGTGATCACCGGAATTATGGAAGCTGAATGTTCTTCTATCGTGAAAGATTTTTTTAAAAGCAAAAGATAATCAGAATTAAATAAAAAAACATCCGGAAATATTGATTGTTTCCGGATGTTTAGTTTTATTTCGTTAAACAATTAAAATCAGCTATTAAAAATAGAATACATCACAAGATCAAAGTATTCTCCGTCTTTTTTCACTTCCTGTTTTAAAACAGCTTCTTTTTCCATTCCAATCTTTTCCATGATTTTCCCGGATGCAGGGTTGTGTGGAAGATGAGTTGCAAAAATTTTATTAAAATGTAATTTTTTAAAACCAAACTCAACAATAGCTCTGGCTGCTTCGGTGACATACCCTTTATTCCAGAAAGGAATTCCTATCCAGTATCCCAATTCTGCCTTATCGTCTTCTCTGTCGTGGAGTCCGATAGCTCCGATAATTTGCCCTTCCTTATTTCGGATCCCAAAAGTATATCCGGAGTTTTCTTCGAAGGCCTCCTTAGACATCGTCACCCATGATTTTGCATCATTCTCCGTATAAGGATAAGGAATATTAGATGTAAGATCGGAATAGATCCTATGTTGAAGATACTCCACAATTAAAGGAATATCTTTTTCTTCCAGCTGAGATAAAATAAGTCTTTCTGTTTCTAATATTGGAAATTGTTTCATGATTATGCAAGATTAAGTACGGCTCAAAATAAACTTTAGCCTAAAATTTATAAATCCTTTCCAAGGAAATAAAGTCCTTTCAGGGTATGAAGTCTGTCCATCACATGAATCTTATCCGTCAAAGGTTTATACACATGAGAAACTCCACCGGTAGCGACTACAAAGCAATCATCATTGACCTCATCATTAATGCGGTTCACAAACCCTTCTACCATTCCTAAAAAGCCATATACCATACCACTTTGCATACAGGTTACTGTATCCAGTCCAAGTACTGTTTTCGGTTTTTTAAGTTCAATATCCGGGAGCTGGGCGGTTTGATTAATCAAAGAATTTAGAGAAGTAACAATTCCCGGAGCAATAATAACCCCTAATGTTTCGCCTGTTTCGGCAACACAGCTTGCGGTAAGTGCAGTCCCAAAATCAATAACAATTTTTTTCCGGTTAGGATACAGGTTATGGGCAGCTACAAGATTGGCGTAGATATCTGTTCCCATCTGTTTGGATTTTGCCTGTACAGCTGACGGAGTTGACCTATCAACAATGACAGGAGTAACACCATGAATCTTTTTGATCCCCGAACTCATCACTTTGGTAAGCTGGGGAACCACTGATCCTATGATGACTTTGTCAATTTCCTTAGGTTCTATCTTATAAGTCTGATACAACATCAGCATCTGTACATACAGTTCATCTGCGGTTCTGTAAGGCTTGGTATTGATTACCCACGAAATATCACAATTATCTCCATTAAAAAGACCAAATCTGATATTACTGTTCCCTACGTTTATTACAATTGAATTCATTTATATTTTAACAGGCTATGGTTGAAAAATTTTCCTCCCAAATTTATAAAAAAATAAAAGGAGTACTTTCAAATACTCCTTTTATCTCTATGTTGATCTCTTTTTATTTTACTTCTACAAAGTTATCAGCCATATTTACATCTGCGATTCTCTGGCTGAAATCAATTCCCAGAACTGACAATTGAGATTTTGTATAAGGAACCGTTATGGTATATTCTTTCTGTGTCCACGGCCAGTATAGCATTGTTTTAAAATCACCATACATATCCTTTTGCTTCCATGTATGAGTCATATTCAGAGGGATCTGGTAAGTCACTACTTTTTTATCTGTGGTCATTACACTGAAATCAATCGGCATAGGAACCTGTCCGTTATTGACCAAAGTAATCGTAGTGGATTTTGCATCATATTTCACGTCTTTAATTCCGTAGTCAATGGTTTTGGTAGTATTGATCCAGTAATTGTGGAACCACTTCAAATCCATTCCGGAAACTTTCTGAGCAATATGAAGGAAATCTCTGTCTGAAGGATGTTTCATACTCCACTGATCATAATATTGCTTTAATGTTTCAGCAAGATTCTGCTCACCCATAATATATCCAAGTTGTACCAGATACAACTCTCCTTTCACATAGGAAGCATACGTATATGCAGTTCCGTTATCATGATGATCTCCTAACCAAACGGCAGGTTCTTCAATTCCTTTTTTAACAAAGTTTCTGTAACCTTCCAGTGTTTTAGCAAATGGGTTTGGAAGATCTTCTGGGAATAACTGATACATGGTAAATCCTTCAGCATAGCTTGTAAAACCTTCATCCATCCACGGACGAACGGATTCGTTTGTTGCCAGCATCTGCTGATACCATGAATGAGATCCTTCATGAGCCATTAAGCCCATTAATCCTTTAATATCCTTAGCTTCTCCAAGAATCATGGTACACATTCCGTATTCCATTCCACCATCTCCACCTTGAATAAATGCATACGTCGGGTAAACATATTTACCGAAATGAGAGTTCATAATCTGGAAATATTTCGTGATATAAGATTGTGCTTCACCCCAAGCTTTTGTCTTGTCGTTTTTCTGATAGACAAGGTATACTTTTGGTCCTTCCGGAACATTAAAGCTTTCAACAGAATAATCTCTGTCTGCACTCCATGCAAAATCCAGAATGTTCTTTGCCGTCCATTTCCAGGTTACTTTTTTATCTTTTTCTGCTTTGATCTTCGCTGCAGTGTCATATCCTTTTACTTCGGTTGGATTTTCAAGAATTCCCCCAGCTCCTACTACATAATCTTTGTTGATTTTAATAGTAACATCAAAATCTGAAAACGGTGCGTGAAATTCTCTTCCCAGATAATCAAAGGTTGCCCAGCCATCATAATCATATTCTGCGATTTTCGGGTACCACTGAGTCATCGTCATATCCACTCCTTCCCTGTTGTTTCTTCCACTTCTTCTGATCTGTTCAGGAATAACAGCATCCCAGTCCATAGTAAAAGTCGTCGTTGAATTGGGCTTGATAGGTTCAGCCAGATATACTTTCATAATGGTTTCCTGAACTTCAAATTTCAGGTCTTTGCCATTCTGCTTAATCCAGTGAATATTTTGAGCTCCTTCCTGATCTTTCGGAATAGAAGCTAATCTTGAGATTCCATCTTTTTGCAACCTTCCGTCACCATTTTTGCCCTGAGAAGCCACTCTCTGGTCCATCATGGAATTGGGTTTAAAAGCATTCCAATATAAATGGAAATACACTACATTCAACTCATCGGGTGAGTTATTCGTGTATTCTAAAGTTTGCTTTCCCTGGTAGGTAAATTTTTCAGCATTGACATCAATATCCATCTTGTACTTTGCAGCCTGCTGATAATAAGCTCCTTGCTGAGCCTGAAATTGTGAAATGATAAACGCAAAAATGATTGCAGCCGATTTTCTCATTTAAAATTTTATTTTTTTCTAAAGGTAGGTAATTTAAACAACACCCTAAAATGTGGAGTTATTTAAGGGTTTCTTTCTACTAAAAGCCTTGTCAAGGTTATAAACCTTGACAAGGCTCAAAAAAAACCTCAAGTGCAAAACACCTGAGGCTGATCGTATACTATTACAGTACAATTATTTTTTAGCAGAAGCTTCTTTCTTGCTGCTTCTCAGGATCTTTTCAAGGATTCTTAATGTAATCAGATAAGTAGGTTTTACTCCTGTAAGACCCAGACCTCCTGAAGACAATGTACTTCCGGTTTCCAAAGGATTATCTGAAGCATAATAAGCATACATAACAAACAAGTCCGGTGAAATATGGTGTCTGATTTTAGAAGCAACCTGAATTGCTTTCTGATAATGAGCTCCTTCCATTTCAAGACCGATGGCCTTCCATGAAGTATTCATAAAATAAGACAAAATATCTCTGTTCTGTAATGAAGTTCCCAGAACTGTAATCATTGGTCCTTCAAAAGCTTTTAGTTCATCATCTACGAAATCGTCTAGCTTCAATGCATTTTCAAACGGATAGTTATCTGCAGTTCCTTCAAAGATATGAGAAGTAGGGATCATAATATCTCCTTTTTCTCCTGTAAGGATTCCTGCTTTACCCATAATGGAAACAGATTTCACTTTCATCATATATATTTCTCCCTTATGCTCGAACGGTCTTAATAACTCGTCCATCACCTCAAAGGCTTGTTCACCAAAAGCATAATCAAATACCAGCACCACATCATCTCCGGAGAATTTGCAGTCTGCAAACGGTGTATTTTTCAAATCTGTTTTGCTAAGATCGATGATCTGAACATCAATATTACTTCCGCTTTTGTCAGCAATATGGATCATTCCTTCATCCATGGCATACTTTAATACCTTGTCACGAAGTTCTTTTTTGTTAGAAATTTCTTCATACAATTTATAGTCGACCTCGTTCTGTTGTTTCTTTTTAAGAGCATTATTGGCATACAGCATATTTTTCACGGAATGCATATTGGCAGAAATAACATGTAAAGGACGCATATGAAGATTATTATCAAATAAAACTTCTTTTACTTTATTCGCCCATTTTTCTCCAAAATAATGATGTCCTACTCTTTCCTTTAATATAGCACTGAAATGAATTTCTCTCTCTCTTGCTCCTTTTGCATCTTCAAGACTTACTTTTCCTAAGTTGTAGATGATTTTAAATAAACGGTCAGGATTGTGATCATCTCCAAAAGTATTGTAAGCTCTCAACGTTTCATCAAAAGATCTTCCTATTAAAGACGAAAGATGGATAAGAGCCACCTCTTTTTCTTTTCTGCTGAATTTCTTCTCTCCTTTCACGACCTCTTCAATAATTTTAAAGGCGCGCGTCGGCTTCCAGTTTTCATCCTGAATGAAAGCCAGGTTACGGATTTTATCAGCCTCTATAAATAGGAATGTTAAGTGGGTAAGAATGTCATAAATCTCGGAACGGCCCAAAAGAACCTCAATATTCATCTGGTGTTCGTCTATTCTATAACAGTTTCTTCTTCTTTTCTTAGGAACAATAGGTTCGAAACTTCCTTTATCAAAACCCTCATCTGATGTAAGATGAATAAAAGCACACTCCTCAATCCCTTCCGGAAGTCTGTCTAAAACATACATCAAGCCGTCAAGCTCCAATTTGTTTGGAATATTCATGGTGCCATAAATTTCCGGATTGATGGTTTTTAACAAACTTCTGATACTTTCTCCTGAAACACCCCCTGGCTTGAAAAATCCTCTATAAAATAAATGTCTCATAGAGATATATAGTCTTTCAATAGCCTCTGTGGTTTCTCTTGCTCTAGAATTTGTCATAAAATAAATTTCACACAAATATACGAAATCTTTGCCCATTTTATTTTAACTATCTTTTAATAAGTGGCTTAATCGCATAGGATGGTATGATGTATAATCTAAAATGTATTTACGAGCTCTTACCCCTACAAAACAGGCATCGAACATTCAATAATTAAATATAAATCACAAAACACCCTGTTAAAAAAACACCAAACAATTGTTTAAATAATATAAATTTTCAAAACACCCCTAAAAAAAATGGGGTCAAAATGATTTCGATTCATTTTTTTTGTAAATTTGCCCTATCAAAATTAACCCAATTATGTCAACCTTAAGATTCAAAGCATTAGAAACCCTACCATTTAAGGATTTTAGAAGAGACAACTCTGTTGAAGTCCCTGCAAAATTATCAGAACTATTCTGTACAAATGTTTTCTCAGAGGAAACGATGAGAGAATATTTAACAAAGGAAGCATTCGGTTCTATCATGGATGCCATTAAAAAAGGAACTAAAATCCAAAGACACATTGCAGACCAGGTAGCTGTAGCTATGAAAGACTGGGCAATGAGCAAAGGAGTAACTCACTACACTCACTGGTTCCAGCCTTTAACAGGAACGACTGCAGAAAAGCACGATTCTTTCTTTACACCAATTGAAGGAGGTAGAGCAATTGAAAGATTCAGTGGAAACATGCTGATCCAGCAGGAGCCTGATGCATCTTCTTTCCCGAACGGAGGAATCCGAAATACTTTTGAAGCAAGAGGATATACGGCTTGGGATCCTACATCCCCGGCTTTCATTATGGGAACTACATTATGTATTCCTTCGATCTTCATTTCTTACACAGGAGAAACGTTAGATTACAAAGCACCTCTTTTAAGAGCTTTGAACGCGGTAGACGAAGCTGCAACAAGTGTAATGCAGTATTTTGATAAGAACGTAACAAAGGTAACTCCTACTTTAGGTTGGGAGCAAGAATACTTCCTGGTTGATTCAGCATTGTTTCAATCACGTCCGGATCTAGTATTAACGGGTAAAACGTTATTGGGACACTCTCCGGCAAAAGGACAACAGCTGGATGACCACTATTTTGGTTCTATTCCTACAAGAGTCATGAACTTCATGAAAGAGTTGGAAATTGAATGTATGAAATTGGGAATTCCTGCAACTACAAGACATAATGAAGTAGCTCCAAATCAATTCGAGCTGGCACCGATGTTTGAAGAAGTAAACGTGGCAGTGGATCACAACTCTTTATTGATGGATATCATGGCAAGAGTTGCGCACAAACACCATTTCCATATTTTATTCCATGAAAAACCATTTGCAGGAGTAAACGGAAGTGGAAAGCACAACAACTGGTCTTTAGCTACTGATACAGGGGAAAACTTATTAAGCCCTGGAAAAAATCCAAAGAAAAACTTACAGTTCTTAACATTCTTTGTTAATACCATTAAAGCTGTTCACGAATACGCAGACCTTTTAAGAGCAAGTATTGCTTCTGCAAGCAACGACCACAGACTTGGAGCTAACGAAGCACCACCGGCAATCATTTCTGTATTTATCGGAAGTCAGTTGTTTAGTGTTTTAGAAGAGCTTGAAAAGGTAACCAACGGAAAACTTTCTCCAGAAGAAAAAACAGAATTAAAACTAAATGTAGTTGGAAAAATTCCTGAAATTTTATTAGACAATACTGATAGAAACAGAACTTCTCCATTTGCGTTTACAGGAAATAAATTTGAAATCAGAGCGGTTGGTTCTTCTGCAAACTGTGCAGAGTCTATGACGGTAATGAACACGATTGCTGCCAAGCAGTTGAATGACTTCAAAAAAGAAGTAGACACCCTTATTGAAGGTGGATTGAAGAAAGACGAAGCTATCTTCAACATACTTAGAGAGTACATCAAGCAATCCAAGAGCATTATGTTTGAAGGTGACGGATATTCTGATGACTGGGCTAAAGAAGCTAAAAAAAGAGGATTAAACAATCTTAAAACAACTCCGGAAGCTCTTAAACAGGAAATGGATAAAAAGTTCCTTGATCTATACGAAGAGATGGGAATCTTTAACCACAGAGAAGTTGAAGCAAGAAACGAGATCAAACTTGAAAAATATTCTACGGTTATTGATATTGAAGCAAGAGTTTTAAGTGACATCGCAAGAAACCACATTATCCCTTCTGCTTTAAATTATCAAAACAGATTAATTGAAAACGTAAAAGGCCTTAAAGAAATCTTTGGAGATAAAGAATTCAAACCGTTGGCAAAAGAACAGATGAGTTTGATTACCAATATTTCTGAGAATGTTTCTAAAATTAAATTAGGCGTTGAAGATCTTATCAAAGCAAGAGAATCAGCCAAAAACATATCAAACAGCCAAAAGCAGGCAGAAGAATACTGCAACAAAGTAAAACCATTATTTGATCCTATCAGAGATGCTTCTGATGCATTGGAAATGATGGTAGACGATGAGCTTTGGCCGATGACCAAATACAGAGAAATGTTGTTTACAAAATAACAGCTGTATAGTTCCATATTAGTTTAAATTCCCTGGTTGTTCGGGGAATTTTTTATTTTTAAAACCTAAACATACTGAATTCCTATTGTTAAGATTTTTAAATTCTATCAATCGGAAGATTTTATCACATCCTGTTTTATCCGGAAAAGAGACATATTATTTGAGACACTTGTTAAAACACGCCTGAAAAGCCCATTAATACAGGATTTTTCAGATATATTTTTTGTCTTTTTAACAACCTTGAAAATTAGAGTTTTAAATTACAAAACCTGATTTATAGAAGAAAATCGATATATTTTGTTAAAGAATCTTAATAAAAAAAACCGCACACTTGCCAAAAATAGGCGGTTGCGGTTTATTTTTCTTTAACATACGTAAATAATATGTTAAATAGTGTTAAAATAAGATCCTGACAATAATCATATCAGGGGTCTTTTATTCGGAATCTCTACTTTTGTAATGCTTTTGAAAATAAATATTCCTTTTAACACGGATAATCAAATAT
Organism: Chryseobacterium lactis; assembly: GCF_003815875.1. Classification (NCBI taxonomy): domain Bacteria; kingdom Pseudomonadati; phylum Bacteroidota; class Flavobacteriia; order Flavobacteriales; family Weeksellaceae; genus Chryseobacterium; species Chryseobacterium lactis. Next base: position 1,482,933 of record NZ_CP033924.1, on the reverse strand, counting down.
ATATGAAGAAAAGAGTTTTGTTTTATTTAGTTGCTTTAGTTACTACAGTATCTTTGCAATCGTGTGCTACTAATTATGTAGTTTCAAAACCAGCAACTTACACAAAAGAATACAAAACAGATGCCAAACTAGCCTCTATAGATAACAAAAAAATGGAGATGGATAAGCAAAAACTTATCGACTCTTTCCTTGCTGAAAAAGCAGCATCTATAGCAAATGCTAAGAAAGCGATTAAGAATTCTGAGATTGCAAAAGCAATCAAACATAATAAAACGATTGACGGTATCCTTACAGAAGCTGAAACATACCTGGGAACTCCTTACAGATACGGAGGGACTACAAGAAACGGTATAGATTGTTCAGCTTTCGTTCTTTCTGTATTCGGAGCTGCTGCGGGACTTAGCTTACCAAGAGTAGCTGCTTCTCAGGCTCAGGAAGGTGAAAGAATTGAAAAGGGAAACCTACAGAAAGGAGATTTGATTTTCTTTTCTCATGGAAGAAGAATTTCTCACGTAGGTATTGTAGAAAGTGTTACTGAAGAAGGTGAGGTAAAATTTATTCACGCAGCAACATCAAAAGGAGTAATGATCTCTTCATTAAATGATTCTTATTGGGGACCTAAGTACAGATTCGCAAAAAGAGTAATCAATGAAGAAGGAGACAATTACAATAACTTAGCAGCAGTTACTCCAGCTACACCAGCAAATTTTTAATTTTATAAATAATTGATTTAAATAATGAAGCCATCAGTTTTGATGGCTTTTTTATTTGGCATCCTTTTCCCGATTCAGCTACAGTAGGTTTCAGCTAAAGCCAAAGGAGAATACCTTTATATAAAAAGAGCGAACCAAAGTCCACTCCTATTGAATTTTATATTTCTTATTAGACAAATCTAATGTCTTTTTTCCTTTACGAATCTTTCTCTATATCAATATCCAATTTATACAAGAGGCCATAGACTTCGGAAAGGGAAAACCTGGCCTTTTTAAGCCTATTTAAAGCCGGATCTATGGAATAGTTAACCGAGGTTCTGAAATCCACCTTTTCAAGGCCTGTATTATCAAAGACAGCTCCCGACAAATCACAACCACTCAAGACTGAACCTGATAAATCACAATCTGTAAAATCGACTTCAATAAGTTTAGAGTTTTTAAAAACTGTTTTCTTGATTGTAGTTTGGTAAAAGACAGAATTATTCAGAGAGCAGTCCTCAAATCTGAAAGACATTCCAAACGGATTACCGTCATTAAATTGTAGACCCAGCATTTTACATTCTTTGAAAACCACATTTCGAAAAGCCGTTTTAACAAGTTTTGCCATGCTGAGGTTACAACCGATAAACTCACAATCCACAAAGCTGAATCCTGAGAGACTATAATATTCAAAATTACAGTTTCGAAATGTGCAGTTTTCGTACTCTCCCACCTCTAAAGGGAATTGTACAAAATCGGTGTTTTCAAAATTCTGATCTAAAATATAAGCTTCTTTCATGGAATGATGATTTAGGTAAACAGGATATCTTCTGCAGGATTTGCAGACTAAAAAAGGTAAAACGTTTTTGTGATATTATCTTTGAGACTCTTATACCAGACTATTCTTATCCGAATAATTAAGTTTAAAGAAAATAAAAGTCATCATAGAAAAGGCCAGCAAAGAACTTCCTCCATAACTGAAATAAGGAAGAGGAATCCCTACCGTCGGGAAAAGCCCCATAACCATTCCTAAATTGATGGAAAAGTGCATCAGCAGGATCGAAGCAAAGCAATAACCAAATACGCGATTAAAGGTGGATTTTTGCTTCTCTGCCAGATAGTAAATCCTTCCAATAAAAACCATATAGGCTAAAACCAGAAGCGCACTTCCAACAAAACCCCACTCTTCACCAACCGCACAGAAAATATAGTCAGTCTGCTGCTCCGGTACGAATTTCCCTTGAGTAACTGAACCTTCACGGTATCCTTTACCAAAAATACCACCGGAACCAATGGCTGTTTTAGAATATAATAAATTGTACCCGGAAGTATCTCTAAATGCTTTTTCTCCTTTATAAAGAACCTCAATTCTTTCTCTCTGGTGTTTCGGAAGTTTTTCTAAGATAAAAGGAGATCCGAATGCCAACCCACATAATAAAAGAATAGATCCGGCAATTGATGAGATGGAAATAACATCCCACGACATTCTATGATAATTCATAGCGATCAGAACACCGGCAATCAACACCACTGCTCCTGCAACATAAATCGGAGGCACCGCTAATGCCACAAGAAAGACTGCTGCAAAAATGAAACCCACACCAAATAAGAAACCGCTTAAACCTTCTCTATATAAGGCAATAAAAAAGGCGATAAATACAAGCATTGAACCTACATCGGGAATTGCAAGAACTACCACTGCAGGAATGCCAATGATGGCAAGAGCCGTTAAAAGCGATTTTCTATTTTTCAGATTAAAATCAGGCCCCGAGACATAGTTGGCAAGCATCAGCGCTGTACCTATTTTTGCAAATTCTACAGGCTGCATTGTAAAGCTTCCAAACTTATACCAGTTCTTCTGCCCCAGAATTTCCTTTCCAAATGGGAAAAGCCCTATCAAAAGCAGAACACCACCTATATAAATGATTCCTGCCATATTCTCGAAGAACTTACTTCTTCCTAAAAAGATCACCAATCCAACTACCACAGAGATACAGAAGAACATGAATTGTTTCTCTCCCAACTTCTGGTCAACACTGTAGATATTTGCAATCGCAAAAATGCAAAGCATGAAATACAGTCCAAGGCCCAGCTTATCTATTCCTTCAGTCCATTTCATTGCTTAACAGTTTTTTTAGGAGTGTTATTCTTTTTAGTTTCCTCTTCTATCTTCTTTTGGAGTTTGGCTTTTTGCTGCTTAACAAGCTCCAGACTATCTTTTATTCTTTTTTGCTTAATTGAATCCGGCTTAGGATCTTTATAAAGTCCTTTACGTTTCAAATCTGCGATCCATTGCCTTTTATATTCCGGCATGAAACTGGAGGTGATCATTTTTTTATAAAGATTTTCTCTTTTCAAGTCACCTGTAATATATTTTTCAGCAATTACCGTACAAGCCGGACCTGCCCATGTAGCACCAAATCCTGCGTGCTCCATTACGGCAACCACAACAATTTTCGGCTTATCAGCAGGGGCAATCAATACAAAGATCGAATTATCCTTTCCTTGCGGAACCTGTGCTGTACCTGTTTTTGCTAATTGTGTAAAGTCATTAGATTTCAACCCTCTTGCCGTTCCTCTCAAAACCACAGCTTCCATCCCTTTTAAAACGGGTTCAAAATGTTTCGGATCAACTAAAGTCTGATGTTTAACCTTAAATCTTGGATCAGGATTTGGCTTTCCATCAATTCCTTTTACGATATGAGGGGTATAATACCAGCCTTTATTAGCGATAGCCGCCACATAATTTGCAAGCTGAATAGGGGTTACCAAAACATCTCCCTGTCCCATCCCGTTATAGATAGCTCCGGTTGACATTTCATCCCAATTTTGAAAATCCGTTCTCTTGGAACCACTTGCTTTCATGATCGCTTTAAACCTTTTCTCATAAAAGTCTCCGGAAGGAATTCTCCCTCTTGCTCCTACTGCGAAATCATTATTTAAAAATTCTCCAACTCCGAAGCTGCTCATGATCTTTTTCCACTCATCAACACCTTTTGAGGGATTACCAGGATATTTTTTAATGATAGCAATAAATGCATAGGTAAAGAAACAGTTGCTGGAAACCTGAATAGAAGGAATTAACGGCTCAGCACCACCATGACCTTTAATTCTTTTACCCTTATAGAAAAATCCGCCTCCACAAGGAAAAACAGTCTTTTCATCCATTACTCCCATTTGCATGGCAGCTAAAGCAGTCAACAACTTGAACGTTGATCCCGGAGGATACCCTGCCTGTAAAGAACGATCAAAAGTAGGTTTATTTTCGTAAAGCGTATCTTTTGACAATGCATATAAATTTTTGGATTTATAGGGTCCGGTGAAAAGATTAGGATCAATATCCGGGCCCGTTGCTGCAACCAGCACTTCGCCATTATTAGGATCTATAGCTACAATTGCACCATGTTTATTGACAAGCATTTCCTCAGCCGTTCTCTGAAGATCATAATCAATGGTTAATGTAATATCCTTCCCTGTAACCACATCCTTATCTAAAGATCCGTTTTTATAAGAGCCGATATTTCGGAGCTTGATATCCTTTTGGATATATTTCATTCCCTTTATTCCTCGAAGCTCTTTTTCATAAGATTTTTCAACTCCAGTCTTGCCGATAAAATCTCCCGGCAAATAGTAGATGGAATCTTTTTTAATTTCTTTTTCATTTACTTCACTGGTATACCCTAAAAGGTTTCCGGAAGTAGATACTTCATACTGACGCTGAGGTCTCTGTACAATGTTAAATGCGGGATACTTAAAAATAATCTCCTGTACTCTTGCAATATCTTCCCTGCTCAGATCTTTCAGGAAAGTCATCGGAGTCAGTTTTGAATAATATTTTTCTTTTTTAATAACCTCGATCCTCTTAATAAAATCTGCTTTGTTGATTTTCATCAAGCCACAGAATCCAAGCGTATCAAAATCCGGCCTCATTAAAGCCTGGGTAAAAGAAATCTCGTAAGCAGGCTGGTTTCCTACCATAATCTTTCCATTCCGGTCAAAAATAACACCACGTTGTGGAATTACATATTCAATTTTAATGGAAGTATTCGCCGCATTAAGGGCATAACGATCTGTAAATAATTGCAAATAAGCTAACCTCGCCACAAAAATAAGGGCGATGACAACAAGCACGGAAAAGATTTTTAAATAACGTGTGTTCAAACTTTTTGTTTGATTTTAAATATTAATGCGTAAATAACAATAAATATAAATGAAATTACACTAGTCACCAACACATTAAATAATATTTCAAAAAATCTACTCAACTTAAAGAACTCTATATATTGCACTAAAAGCTGATGCAGGAAAATACTTGAAAATAAAAACAGCAAAAACTGCGCCCATTGAAGGGACTGAAAAGAGAAAAAGTCTGTAGACGTATCTGTAGACGTCCTGAATATCAATGTTCTGAAATAGGCGATCAAGGTAGTTGCAAATGCATTGATTCCCCATGAATAGAGAAATCCATCAATTGATAGTCCTATTAAAAAACTTAAAGCCAGAAACTGGAATTTATTTCTGAAAAAAGGATAAAACATGACAAACACGGGATATAATACCGGAGTATACTTCCCGAAAAGCGTAATCCTGTTCAATACAAATATTTGTAATGCAACAAGAAATATCATGATCAATATATCGGTAAATAAAGTCCTGCTAATCATTTTCCTTTTTTATTACAGTCTGCAATGTATCCTGAATCTTTTGCACTTCTGCTTTTTTAAGATTCTTCACTACAAATACTTTATTCAACGCTCCCATTTTTTCGCTCAGCTCCACTGAGATATCCCAGAAACCTGTTTTATTATCCACGGAATATCCAGCGATAGTCCCAATCATAACCCCTTTAGGGAAGATCGCAGACTTTCCGTCTGTGACTACACTGTCCCCGATTTTTAAAGCAACATACTTCGGAATATCAGCAAGGTGCATGACACGCGAATTATCTCCATTCCAGGTTAATGTTCCAAAATATCCTGAATTTTTCAGTGCCGCATTAATTCTGATTTTGTTGACACTCAACACGGATTGAACTAATGCATAGCTGTCTGTAGAATTGATTACAATCCCCGCAATACCTCTTGGTGCCATAACTCCCATTTGTGGAAATACACCATCTCTACGGCCACGGTTGATTGTAAAATAGTTGTTTCGTCTGTTGATACTGTTAAAAACAATTTCGCCATCAACAAAAGTATAGATCTGACCGCCTCCTATGGTATCATGAACTTTTTTGAAAACAGGGTTTTTAGCGCCTTCTTTTCCGTAAAGTTCTGTCATAAGAGCTTTATTCTGAGCAACAAGATCTTCATTGGTTTGTTTAAGCTTCAGATAAGAAACTCCTTCATCAATATATCCGGAAACCCATGAATTCAAAGCAGCAGTTTGACCTGCAACCCAGGATCTCTGCATGGCGTTTCTGGAGAATATCAGAACCAAAGCAATAATTTGCAGGAATATAAAGAAGACGAAAAGAGTGTTCTTCGAAAATAATCTCAGCAAAAATCCCATTCAGATATATAGTCGTAAAAAGTTAAAATTATTTAATTAAGAAATTGAATTTATCCATATTCTTAAGGGCAATACCGGTTCCGCGAACAACAGCTCTCAACGGATCTTCTGCAACAAATACAGGAAGACCGGTCTTTTTGTGAATTCTGTCTGCAAGACCTCTTAATAGTGCTCCACCACCAGCAAGATAAATACCTGTTTTGTAAATATCAGCTGCCAATTCCGGTGGCGTAAGAGAAAGAGTTTCCATCACGGCATCTTCAATTCTGATAATAGATTTGTCTAATGCACGTGCAATCTCTTTGTATCCAACCATAATTTCTTTAGGCTTACCTGTGATCAGGTCTCTACCTTGTACCGGGATATCCTCGATGTCTACATCAAGATCTTCCACTGCAGAACCTACTTCAATTTTAATTCTTTCAGCGGTTCTTTCCCCAATATAAAGATTATGGTGAGTTCTTAAGTAATAAGCAATATCATTTGTAAATACATCTCCTGCAATTTTTACAGATTTATCACATACAATACCTCCTAAAGCTACCACAGCAATTTCTGTAGTACCTCCGCCTATATCGATGATCATATTTCCTTCAGGCTTCTGTACATCAATACCAACTCCTATTGCAGCTGCCATTGGTTCGTAGATTAGCCTTACTTCTTTTGCGTTTACTTTCTGAGCAGAATCTCTTACCGCTCTTTTTTCAACTTCAGTGATACCAGAAGGAATACAGATTACAATTCGTAATGCAGGTTGAATGAATTTACCTTTGATCCCGGGAATCTTTTTAATAAATTCCTTGATCATGTGTTCAGAAGCGTGGAAATCTGCAATAACACCATCCTTCAAAGGACGGATAGTTTTGATATCCTCGTGAGTTTTACCTTGCATATGCTTAGCCTGCTCCCCTACAGCAATGGGTTTACCCGTAGAACGTTCAATTGCAACAATTGACGGTTGATCTATAACAATTTTATTATTATGGATGATAAGGGTATTAGCCGTTCCCAGGTCTATCGCAATTTCTTGCGTAAACATATCAAATAAACTCATATTTTTCTTCTGATTTTAAGTTTACAAAGATATAAATTTAACACTACTAAAGAAATTTCCCACCAAGATAATTTGGTTAAAATTTTATTAAAATTTATAATTCTTTATTAACTTTTAGTTTAGACAATTAGAGAGTTTGAGTTCAACCAAAATTAATGGGGAACGAAAAGGATAAAAATACCATGAAAATTACCCTGTTTTTTGACTCTAAAAAAAATGTGCAGAAAGTAATAATTGGCAGTAAAGTGTACACAAACCCGTCTTCACCGACATAACATTTTATTTTTAAGTTATTTTAGGATTCATAGACAACCTCTTTCCCGACAACTTCTATAGTTTTTTACGATAATTATCATATACACTATCAGAGGATGGTTAATTAAAAAAAGCGTAAATTTGCGACTGCTTATGTTACAGTACTCCAACATCCATCAAACCTCGAATTTTGCTGTGCTTTCCATCAGCTACGAAAAAGCTGATGTCGAAACGAGAGGAAAATTTGCATTTTTTGACGAAAACATCAAAAATTTTGTTTCCCGGGTCCACCAAGAAGATTTGGGGGATGCCTTTGTAGTTTCCACCTGTAACAGGACAGAAATTTATACCACGACTCCCAATTATCTTTTGATTGCAGAAGAATATTGCAAAACCATCGGAGTACACCTGACAGACTTTCTTCAGTTTGCCAATATACTTACCAAAGAAGAAGCTTTAATTCATCTTTTCAGAGTGGCAGCAGGTCTGGAAAGTCAGATTATCGGGGATTTTGAAATCATCGGGCAGATAAAAAAAGCATATAACCGTTTCAAAAAGGAAAGACAAAATTCTAATCCTTACCTGGAAAGAGCCATTAACGCGGCTATTCAGATTTCGAAAAGAATAAAAAATGAAACAGGGATTTCCAATGGTGCTGCTTCTGTTTCATATGCTGCCGTTCATTATATTCTCAATAGCCAAAAGAAAATTACTGAAAAAAACATCCTTCTTTTAGGGGTTGGTGAAATCGGGCAAAACACTGTTGAAAATCTGGTAAAGCATGTTTACCAGCCGAAAATTAAAATCGCTAACAGAACCCAGGAGAAAGCTGAAAAAATTTCTCAGAAATATAATATTCCTCACGTTGATTATTCTGATTTTGACCAGGAATTAAAAAATACAGATATTCTTATTGTGGCAACGGGAGCCAAGCATCCTATTGTCAACCAGTCACATTTCCCTAATGGAAAAGAAACATTGGTTATTGACCTTTCAATTCCGCATAACGTTGAAAAAAATGTTACCGAAAATGAAAATGTTACCTTAATTGATGTGGATGAGCTTTCAAAACAAATTCAGGAAACCATTCAACAAAGGGAAAAAGAGATCCCAAAAGCTGAAAAGATCATTAAGGAGCTTATGAAAGACTTCATTGAATGGGAAAAAAAGAGAAAGCTGGCACCAAATATTCATCATTTCAAAGCAGTTTTAAAGAACATGGAACGCAACGAAATGCATAATTTTTACAAAAAGAACAAATATATAAACATCACGGACATGGAGCTTTCTGACAAAATGATCCAGAAGATCACCAACCGTTTTGCAAAATATATCATCGACAACCCTTTAAAAGCCGAAGAAATTAGTAAATTAATGCACGAAATATTAGTTGAACAACCAAACAACGAATTCAATGAAAAGCATTAGAATCGGAACAAGAAATTCCGCACTTGCACTTTGGCAGGCTAGAGAGGTTGCGAGGCACCTTCAGAACAACAATTATTTAACAGAGATTGTTCCTATCGTTTCTTCAGGTGATAAAAATCTCAACCAACCTTTATACTCTTTGGGAATCACCGGAGTTTTCACAAGGGATCTTGATATTGCATTATTAAATGACGAGATCGATATCGCTGTGCACTCATTAAAGGATGTTCCTACTCAGTTACCTCAGAATATTGAGATCATTGCATATCTGGAGAGAGATTATCCGCAAGACATTCTGATCAGAAAAGAATCTGCAAGAAACAAAGAGTTCCATGAACTGAAATTAGCTACCAGCAGCTTAAGAAGAAGAGCATTTTGGCTAAGAAATTATCCTGGTGCTGAATTTTCGGATATTCGTGGAAACATCCAAACCCGTCTTCAAAAGCTGGAAGATGGAAATTTTGATGCAACCATCTTATCTTTGGCAGGGATCAAAAGAATGAAAATGGAAATCGACTACGAAATGCTTCCATTAATGATTTGCGCTCCATCACAAGGAGTAATTGCTGTTGCGGGACATTCTGATAAACCTGAGATTAATGAAATTCTACATCAGATCAACCATCAGAAAACTCAAATCTGTGTGGAGATTGAAAGAAATTTCCTAAGTACTTTGGAAGGAGGCTGTACGGCACCTATCGGAGCATTTGCAGAAATCATAGAAAATCAAATCCGTTTCAAAGCAGCACTTTGCTCATTGGACGGTAAAAACTGCATTGCTGTTGATGAAAACTTTGAGTACAACACGACAGAAAATTTCGGGGAAAAATTTGCGAAAATTGTCCTTGAAAACGGGGGGAAAGAATTGATGACGGAAATCAAAAGCCAAATTTAAAAGATTTAGATTGTAAAGTTCTCTACTTTATTTTTCACTTTCATACCGAGCAGACATGAAAATCTTATTTACCAAAAATATAGACCCATCGATTATATCCAAAGAATTAGGAGAGGATATTGTGGTTGATTGTGTTGAGGTAATTAAGACCATACCTATTACCATTAATCCATTTGAGCTTAAAAATTTTTCATTGATTTTTACAAGCGTTAATGGAGTGGCTTCATTTTTTAAAAACCGTTTTAAACCCAACGAAGATTTTACGGCAAAGAATTACAATAAGATCTATTGTGTAGGTGAGAAAACAAAACGAGCCTTAAGGAAACATGGTTTCGGTACGTTTAAGGTATTAAAAAACGCTGAAATGTTGTCCCGGTTTATTATCGGACACTGCCAGCATGAGCAATTTCTTCATTTCTGCGGCAATCTGGCAATCAATGTCCTTGATAAGGATTTGCCTTTACAGAATATCAAATATCAAAAAGTCACCTTATATAATACGGAGGAAATCAATCCTTTAATAGCTGAAAAATATCATGCTGCAGTATTTTTTAGTCCGAGCGGAGTTCGTAGTTTTGCAAAGCGAAATTCTCTGGAGGATATGAAGTTGTTTTCTATTGGTGAAACAACCTCCGGTGAATTGAGAAATTTTACTCAGAAACAAATTTTCACTTCTGAAGAAAATACATTGACTTCTATCTTTGAGCTGATCAGGAGAGAAATGGAGAACAGATTTTAGAATAGATATAATCGGAATTGTGCCGATACTATTAGTTTAAATAGATTATGATAAAAAACGACCTATATTTAAAAGCACTTCGCGGAGAAACCGTTGAAAGACCTCCTGTCTGGATGATGAGGCAGGCTGGAAGATATCTGCCGGAATTCATTGCTTTAAGAGACCAATATGATTTCTTTACAAGATGTCAGACTCCGGAACTTGCCGCTGAAATCACTTTACAGCCGATCCGTAGATTTCCTCTGGATGCTGCGATTTTGTTTTCTGATATTCTTGTAGTTCCTCAGGCAATGGGAATTGATTTCAAGATGAAAGAATCCGTAGGTCCTTGGTTGGATACTCCGATCAGAACAATGGAGCAGGTTCAGAATATTGAAACTCCCGATGTGAATGATACTTTAGGATACGTTTTTGATGCTATTGAACTTACCCTACAGAAACTAGACAATGAAATTCCGTTGATCGGTTTTGCGGGTTCACCATGGACAATTCTTTGCTACTGTGTGGAAGGAAAAGGAAGTAAGGCTTTCGATATTGCAAAGTCATTCTGCTTCCAACAACCTGAAGCTGCTCATTTATTGCTTCAGAAGATTACAGATACTACCATTGCTTATTTAAAAAGAAAAGTAGAAAAAGGCGTTTCTGCAGTACAGATATTTGATTCCTGGGGCGGAATGCTTTCCCCAACTGATTATCAGGAGTTCTCATGGCAGTATATCAATCAGATTGTTGAAGCTTTGAGCCCACTTACTCATGTTGTCGTATTCGGAAAAGGGTGTTGGTTTGCATTGGAAGATATGACGATGTCTAAAGCTTCGGCTCTAGGTGTTGACTGGACGATTAAGCCTGAATTTGCCAGAACATTGACGAATCATACGATGACATTGCAAGGAAACTTTGATCCTGCACGACTTCATTCAACTCCGGAAACGATCAAAAAAATGGTCACTGAGATGATTAACCGTTTTGGAAAAGACAGATACATTGCCAATCTGGGACATGGTATTTTACCTAATGTTCCTGTTGAAAATGCTGAAGCATTTATCAGAGCAGTTGTTGATTGGAAACCAAACCTGTAAAAAACTACAATTAGTAATATTAAAACGTCCCTACCAGAAATTGGCAGGGACGTTTTAATTTGTTGGGTTGGGGTAATTTCTTTTTTTTAATACGGAGCTTTTCGGAGCCTTGTCAAGGTTTAAAACCTTGACAAGGCTGGTTGTCCAGTAAAATGCAGGAGGAGAAATTTGCCTGGAATGTGCAATCGGATATCATCAGGTAATTGTTAACGGAAGATGATGCGTATTGAAGACTAAAAAAGCAGCTAAATTTAGCTGCTTTTAATTTATATAAAGAGTTATATATTTTATTAACTCAACATTCTTTGTGCTTTCTTAACTCCTTCCACCAAAAGATCGATTTCTTCAAAAGTGTTATAAACCGCAAAGCTGGCTCTTACTGTTCCGGCAATATTAAAGAACTCCATAATAGGTTGTGTACAATGATGTCCGGTTCTTACAGCTATTCCCATTTTATCAAGAATCATTCCTACGTCAGAAGAAATCCCTACTCCTTCGAGGTTGAAAGAAACAACACCTGTTCTATGAGCTTTTTCACCATAAACTTTAAGGCCTTCTATCTCTAAAAGTTGTCTTTGAGCATATTCCAACAAAGCATTTTCATGATGTTGAATATTCTGATGGCCTACCCTGTTCATAAAATCAACAGCTGCTCCTAAGGCAATGTTTCCGCCTACGTTAGGTGTTCCCGCTTCGTATTTAAACGGAAGTCCTGCGTAAGTCGTTCTATCAAAAGAACATGTCGCAATCATTTCTCCTCCGCCATGAAATGGTGGTAAGGCTTCTAATACTTCACGTTTTCCATATAAAATACCTGTTCCCATTGGTGCATACATCTTATGGCCGGAGAAAACAAAGAAATCACAATCCATTTTCTGTACATCAATATTGAAATGAGGTGCGGACTGAGCGCCATCAATAACGATATAAGCGTCAGAATTTTTTCTTGTTCTGGCTATAATCTCTTCAATAGGATTTACAATTCCCAATGCATTGGAAACCTGATTAACTGAAACAACTTTTGTTTTTTCGCTTAAAAACTGATCAAGATAATCCAGCTGTAGAATTCCGTTTTCATCGATAGGAATCACGCGGAGTTTAGCTCCCGTTCTTTCACAAAGCAATTGCCATGGAACAATATTAGAATGATGCTCGAGGTATGAAATAATAATTTCATCATCCTTTTGCAACTTTTGCGTTAAGATATAAGCAATAAGGTTAAGCCCTTCCGTTGTTCCTTTTGTAAAGATTACTTCAAAGTCATGTTCAGCATTGATAAATTTCTGAATCTTTCTTCTTGAAAGCTCCATTTCCTCTGTCGCCAACTGACTCAAAGTATGAATTCCTCTGTGAACATTCGCATTAAGTTCGGTATAATATGCGTGACAGACTTCCAAAACCGAATTTGGCTTTTGAGATGTAGCTGCATTATCCAGATAAACCAGGGGTTTACCATTCACTTCTCTGTCCAATATAGAAAACTGGCTTCTTATTTCCTGAATGTCAAACATTTATTTATTTTTTAAATTAAAACGTCCTTATTTAGAACTCTTCAAATTTACGGCTTTTTTTCCGAAAGGACCTACTGGGTTGAGGGGTGATAGTTGTCAGTTGATAGAAATATTCAATGACATAGAACAAGGAAAGCTGATAAAGCAGAACATAACAAAAAAAACCTGCCAATTAATTGACAGGTCTTATATTGTTTAAATAAGCAATTCTTATTCTGCAGATTTCTCTTCTGTTGTTGGTACATCAGGAGATTGAGTAGCCACTTCTGCAGCTTCCTCTTCATCTTCATCATCTTGTGCTGCTGCACCTTTAATTGCATTTCTAGACATTTTAACAGCAACTACTACTGCATTGTCCGGGTGCATGAAAGAATATCCTTCAGTCTTGATTCCTCCTACATAAAGTTTGTTACCAATTTTTAATGGAGTAACATCAACAACTACTTCGTCTGGCAAGTTAGCAGGGATAGCTTTTACTTTCAATTTTCTGAAAGACTGACGTAAAACACCACCAGCTACAACACCTTTTGAACGTCCGATAATTCTTACAGGAACTTCCATAACAACTGGCTTATCGTCAGCTAATTGATAAAAGTCAATGTGAAGAATTTTGTCTGTGATTGGGTGAAACTGAATATCCTGAAGAACAGCTGGAATTGTTTGTCCGTCAACTTCAATAGATACCGTGTGTGCTTCAGGAGTGTACACTAACCCTTTGAAAGCTTTCTCTTCAGCAGAGAAGTTTAAAGGTGCTTCACCTCCATAAACAACACAAGGAACTAATTCAGCATCACGTAAAGCTTTTGTAGACTTTTTGCCCACGCTTTCTCTTTTTGTACCTTGAATTGTAATAGATTTCATTTATAAAAAATTTAAAAAATTGTTCTAATTTAAATTTGCAAACTTCTTAAAATCAATTAAATAACAAATTTGCTACTGATTGATTTGTGCTCATGAACCATGGTCATAACGTCAGCAAATAACGGGGCGCAAGATAGCACTTTTATTTTAGATGACAAATTATTTTTAACAGGAATTGAGTCAGTTACAATAACTTCCAGAATTTTTGAATTCTCAATATTGTCATAAGCCTTTCCTGAAAGCACACCATGAGTAGCCATCGCTCTTACTGTTTTTGCCCCTTTTTCAATTAAGATGTCAGCAGCTTTGCAAAGCGTACCTGCAGTATCGATCATGTCATCGATAAGGATTACATTTTTACCTGTCACATCTCCGATAAGGAACATTTCTTCAACAACGTTTGCCTTTTTTCTTTCCTTGTAAGCAATTACTACTTCTGCCCCTAAGTGACCGGCGTAGTTCTTCGCTCTTTTTGCACCTCCCATATCCGGAGAAGCAATCGTAAGATCTTCAAGCTTTAAAGATCTTATGTAATCAACGAAAATAGAAGAAGCATACAAATGATCTACCGGAATTTCGAAGAATCCCTGAATCTGATCTGCATGAAGATCCATCGTCATTATCCTTGTTGCTCCTGCTGCTGTAAGAAGGTTGGCAACTAGCTTCGCTCCGATAGGAGCTCTTGGCTTGTCTTTTCTGTCTTGTCTTGCAAGTCCAAAATAAGGAATTACCACTGTAATGCTTTTTGCAGAAGCTCTTTTCGCTGCATCAATCATTAAAAGAAGTTCTAAAAGATTGTCTGCAGGAGGGAACGTAGATCCGATTAAGAAAACTCTTCCTCCTCTTACAGATTCGTCTAAAACAGGCTCAAATTCCCCGTCGCTAAACTCCTGAAAGTTGATTTTTCCTAATTCTTTCCCATAATGCTGGGCAATTTTTTCCGCCAAGTCCCTGCTGGTTCTTGTACAAAATAGATAACTTAACTGATCGGCCATTTTTACTTTTTAAAAGATTTTGCAAATTTAAAAAAAAACCACAAGAATTACTCCTGTGGTTTCTAAGTTTTTATTTTATCAATTATTATGGGAACTTAACCCCTGAATATTTGTTCGGATCTACCTGTGGTAGTGTAGATCTGTATTTCATATTAATAGACTTAATAAATTCATTGGCTACAATACCGTATCCACGTCCTGTAAGGTGAACTCCATCCAGAGAGAAAGAACCACCTGTAACAAATTTAGCAGTATATTTCACCCCATCAAATGAGATTCCTGACTGCCCGTTCAGTTCTAACATTTTTTTATTGGCATCCACAAATGCTAATCCATATGAATCAGCAAGTGATTTTATGGAAGCATTGTATGCATCTGTTGCCGTTTTTACATAACCAGCTTCTGTTTTTGTTAGTACATGCTGGTTTTGTAATGGGTAAGAAATACCGTAAATATTTACCGGAGCAGGTGCACCTGGAGCTACAGAATTAATTACAGAACTTGTTGTAAGAAGAATATAGTCTTCAGATGTTGCCTGTCTGGCCTGTCCGAAGATTTGTCCAAATGCTGCTGCCATTTGCGCACCCAAAGATGGAGTCAAGGCAGCTGTAAGCTGAGCTGACAGATCCTGAAGAGCAACATCTTTAATTAAAACAGGATTAGATGCTGTTGCGGAAAGTAAATTAATTCTATCCCCAGCTCCAAAAGCTGTTAATGCTTGCTTTAAAGGACCATACAAACTTGCATTAAGAGTTGCTAAATTAGCTCCTAAAGCTTGAGGGGTCAAAGGGTTATATGGAACTGTTGTAAAGAAAGGAACAGAGGTTACATAAGGAATGTTTGCAATAACTCCTTTTGCCGTTCCTACACTTTTAAGTCCATCCAAAACACCTTTAATAGAACCTGCTACCACCGCAGGATCTGAAATATCGTTTGATTTATACGTAGTCGGATTTGTATTCCCTGTTTGAACAGTAGCTGTAGAATAAGTTGTCACCGTTCCTACTGTTTGAGAGTTTGTACCTCCGTTAGTCGCGTATGACAATACATCATTATTTCCTATCCAAAGTGAGAAAAATGTTGCTTTTTGAGCCATCGCATCTTTCAATACACTGGTTCCAGGTGAAGAGGCAAACCTTACAAAATAAGGATTTGCAGTTCCTGTTAACAGTCCAGCCTGGCTACCATATCCATCTGCAACAAGATGGAATGATTTTGCTCCCGGCACTCCCATATTCTGGTAAGAACCTCCATTTGGTAAGATATCCAATGCCGCTGCCGCACCACTTGGTACTGGAGTCAGTGATCCATTAACTACCTGAAGATTTAATTTTCCGGGAAAACCGGGAAGATTATTAAAACCTCCAACATCATTAGGCATTAAAGGCTGAGTAAAGGCTCCACCACCGGCAAGTCTCATCTGTCCCGCAATCATGCTTGGATAAGATTCATTTTGTCCGCTGCTGTAAAGAGCTCCGTCTCTATATCCTGAAGTCAATGAGTTTCCTAATGAAATATATTTTGTGAAATCCGCGTCACCTTTGGTTACCGGAATATCTTTTACATCCGTATCGAAATCTGTATTACAGCTTGTTACCGTAAAAAGAAGTGCAGAAACAGCAATTGTCGATATTATAATTTTTTTCATAGTCTTTCTGAATTAAAATGGATTATAAGATAAACCTAGACCGAAGTAGAATGCCTGTGCTTTTGCCTGTCCGTAGAACCCAAGAGCAGAATTATTCACGTTTCTGGATTGAGGCAATGCATATCCTCCTGCGATATCAATTCCAAATTGTTTCAACTTAAATCCTACCCCACCTGTAATTACATACGTATCAAATGATGGTGTTTCAGGGATAAAGTTTTCATTAGAATAAGGAGATTCATCGTAATAAGCTCCTAAACGTCCATAAATCATGTTGGTAAACGCATATTGAGTACCCAATCTAAAGGTTTTGGAGTTTTTGAAGTTCTTAGGACTTATAAGAACTGTCGGATCTGACGGACTGTTTCCAATAGGAGCATTCTCGAAATCCAATACAAGCTTGCTGTATCTTTCCCATCCATGATAGTTAAAGTCAGCAGAAACCAGCCATTTCGGAGTAACTTTATAGGTTAAACCAATAGTATATTCTTCAACCAACGGAAGTGTTGCAGAGAACCCATCCTGTCCTGCCCCATTTAATTTCAGCTGTGAATAAATAGACTGTGACGGGAACTGGAAAGTAGCCACCCCGTTTTTAGCCTTCATATCCACTGGTGAACGGTAAGCAATACTTACATCTAATTTCGGATCTGGTCTGAAATAGAAACCGAATCCATATCCGTGACCGCTTGCTTTTTTATCTTTAATATTAACCTGTCCTCCGAATTGTGTTACTGCTTTATCCCAATCCACAATCCCTCTTGCATAGATATAGCTAGCACCGAAAGACACCCAATCTGCAAGTTTCACAGAAACCATCGGCTGGAAATAGAAACTTTTCAGTTCCAGTTTTTGTACCATTTCTTTCCCTTCCCAATTCTCCGGCCACTGGATTGTACTTCCAAAAGGAGTTGTAACACTAAGACCTACAGATAACTTTTCTATTGGTTTATAAGTAATCGCTGCATAGAACGGAGTCCCTAACGGGTTATCTGTTGCTGTACTTTGTAAAGTATTCAAGTTCTGAAAAGTAACTTTATTACTTGCACCAAACCCTCCCGCTACTACACTCAGCTTGGAAGGGATAAATGACATACCCGCCGGGTTAAAGAATGCCACACTCGCATCTTCGGCATGAGCACTAGTATGCGCCATTGCCAATTGTTTTACCCCCTGCAATGAAACTCTGAAGCCCCCTGCGTAAGATAAAACGCCTGCCAATAAAGCAGTTGATACTAATATTTTTTTCATAGACTGTTATTATATAACCCAAATATAAAATTATTTTGAATACACCTGTTAATATTTCCCAATATTTTAAACAATATCTTAAAAGAAAATTATGTTTAAAATAACACTTTATGAAAAATAAAATATAAAACAAAGGTTATTAAACATTTAAATACTCATCAAAACGAGATCTATTTTATTGTTTAATATTAAACAACGGTTTAACTATAGATAATTTCTTACTCCAAAAGTCCATATAATATTTCACAATACAGCGAACTCGAGTGTTAAATTTTTAAATATTGGTTTAATAAAAATTATAAAACACAATACAGGTGATTTTGAAAAAGACAACTCAACGCAACAGACTGATTAACATCTTTTTTTCATGATCTACGTGACTTTTATCATTAAAATTGATCAGTGTTTTAGTAGGAATTCGGGTTATTTAACTATTTTAGAATTGCATAAAGATAAAAATACATAAATTTGCAAGATTATAAATAATAGTAATATGAGTTGTGGATGTAAAACATCCGGCGATTCTGCACATTCTTGCGGCCCTAAAAAAACCGCAAATGGCTGTGAAAATGTAAATACCTGCGGGAATAGTTATAAATTAAGTGTTTTTGACTGGCTTTCTAACATCAACAATCCGGCACCAAACAGGTGTGATTTTGTGGAAGTTAGATTTAAAAATGACAGGAAATCGTTTTTTAAAAATGTAAACAATATTCCTTTACATATTGGTAGCGTAATTACAGTAGAATCAAGTCCGGGACACGATGTAGGCGTAGTAAGCCTTACGGGAGAATTGGTAAAAATTCAGATGAAAAAGAAAAAATTTTCTGAAGAATCTGCCCTAAAAATATACAGACAAGCCAACCAAAAAGACCTTGAGGTGTGGCAGGACGTAAGAAAAAAAGAAGACAGCGTAAAGCTTGAAGCGAGAAAAATCGCTCAGAGATTAGGTCTTGAAATGAAAGTCACCGATGTGGAATACCAAGGTGACGCTTCAAAGATTACATTTTATTATACTGCTGATAATCGTATCGATTTCAGACAGTTGATTAAAGATTATGCCGGAGCTTTCAGAACTAAAATCGATATGAAACAGATCGGTTTCAGACAGGAAGCTGCGAAAGTAGGAGGTATCGGTTCTTGCGGTAGAGAGCTTTGCTGTTCTACATGGCTTACCGACTTCAGATCGGTAAACACCAACGTAGCAAGATACCAGCAATTAAGCATCAATCCCCAAAAACTGGCAGGACAGTGTGGTAAATTAAAATGTTGTCTTAATTATGAACTGGACAGTTACCTGGATGCATTAAGCAATTTCCCATCTTCTTCAACAACTCTTGAAACAGAAAAAGGAAGAGCCTTTTGTATTAAAATAGATGTTTTCAAAAAGAAAATGTGGTTTGCCTATGTAGACAGCTCTGTTGCGTGGTATGATTTCGACATTGATCTGGTTAAAAAGCTAATCTCAAAAAACAAAAGAGGTGAAAAAATCCTTCCTTTGGAAGATCTGAAGCAACCTGACACTCCACTACAAAGTATTGACCTTATTCAGGAAAATAATGTGGATCGTTTTGAAAAGAAAAACAGAGGAAACAGAAACAGGCCAACTCAGAATAAGCCCAATAACAACCAGGGACAAAACCAAGGGCAAAAGAAAAACAGACCGGAAAGGCAAGAAAGACCTGAACGATCTGAGAGACCCGAAAACCCTACTGCAAATTCAGGAAACCAGCCAAGACCACAAAAACAACAGCCACAACAAAAAGCACCTGTTGAAAAAGTAGAAGGCAACGCTGATGCTGAGAAAAAGCCACAGAACAATCCGAACAAGAAAAAATTTAAAAAGAAATATCCTCCAAAAAAAGATAACAATGCGTAAAATTTTAGGATTATTTTCCCTTATCCTTTTCTTTAGTTGCAACTCTTCTTCAGGAGAAGAAGTTATCATGAATTCCGTTGATAATAAATGGAATAAGAAAAGTGAGCAAAAATTTAATCTTGAAATTTCAGATCCGCAGAATCCTAAAAATATTATATTTGTCATTAGAAACAACAACAATTATCCTTACAGCAATATAAGGTTTATTGTCAATTTCACCAATCTTCAGAACAAGAAAAAGGAAACAGATACCTTAAACTATGTTTTGGCAAAACCAAACGGAGAATGGCTTGGTACAGGCTTTGGTGATACGAAGGAAACATTGTTTCAGTATAGATTAAAATATAAGTTTCCGGGAAAAGGAAAATATGAAATCGGCCTGACGCAGGCGATGAGAAATGATAACCTTCCGGGAATTGAGGACGTTGGGGTAAAAATAGAAACGGCTAAACCGTAACCATAAATGGAAGAAAACAAGAAAAATGCAGGAAACAGAGGGAAAACATTTCCTCTGCCTCCCAAAAAAAAGAAGAATACCTCCTGGAAAAAATGGGTTTCATTTATTTGGATTGGACTCATTGCGGTAGTTTTAGGAATTTCAGGGCTTTTCTTTGCTGTTTCTCAGGGTTTCCTTGGGGAAATGCCAGATGTAAAAGAACTTGAAAATCCGGACATCTTTGTCGCTTCAGAGATTATTTCTTCAGATGGGGTCACCTTAGGCAAATTTGAAAAAGAAAAAACACAGCCTATCGTGTATAAGGATCTTCCTCCTTACCTTATTTATGCCCTTCAGGCAAAAGAAGATGAGCGTTTCAAAGAACATTCAGGAATCGACTTATATTCAGTTGCCAGAGCGGTAGCATATGGTGGTGGACGTGGTGGTGGTTCCACCATTACACAACAGCTTGCGAAACTACTTTTCACAGGAAATGCTTCTCAAAACAAATTTGAGCGAGGATTTCAGAAGCTGAAAGAATGGGTAGTGGCTGTAAGTCTTGAAAAAAGATATACCAAAGAAGAGATTATCACTCTTTATTTCAATAAATTCGACTTCCTTTTCAATGCCAATGGTATTGAAATGGCTTCCAGAGTTTACTTTAATAAAAAGACCTCGGAACTTACTTTACCGGAAGCAGCGACTTTTGTTGCCATGCTTGAGAATCCAAGAAAAAACAACCCTTACAGATATCCTGAAAAGGCAAAAGAAAGAAGAAACGTTGTACTGGATCAGATGCAGAAAACAGGATATATCAGTGATGCCAACTATCAAAAGGCAATCAGCACTCCTGTAGAGGTAGATTTCCACCCTATTAAAAGTATTACTGACGGATATTCCGCGTATTATAAGTTTTATTTGAGAAAAGAGATTGATAAATATCTTGAAACTCATGAAAAAGAAACCGGTAAGAAACTTAACCTGTATAAGGATGGTTTAAAAATATATGTGACTCTTGATTCTAAAATGCAGAAGTACGCAGAAGAAGCGATCAAGGAACACTTAACTGATCTTCAGAAAAGATTTGATGCAGAACAAAGAGGCAGAAAGAACAGACCTTTCTACTATCTTACAGACAAGCAAATTAGTGCTGTTATGCTTCAGGCGATGAAGAGAACCGGCCGATACAAGCTGCTTAAAGCAGATGGTATGCCTGAAGATTCCATTATGATGGAATTCAAAAAACCGATCAAAACTTCACGATTTACATGGAGCGGAGAGGAAGAAGTTGAAATGTCACCATGGGATTCTATCAGATATCACAAGCAGATTGCACAGGCAGGCTTAATGTCAATGGTTCCTGGAACCGGTGAGATCAAAGCGTGGGTTGGTGGTATCGACTGGCAACACTTCCAATATGATCATATCAAGCAAGGGAAAAGACAGGTAGGATCTACCTTTAAGCCTTTCGTATATGCTACTGCTATTATGAAATTGGGAATGACTCCTTGTTCGGCAGTTTCCAACGGAACTTATGATCATAACGGATGGCACGTTCCGGGAAGAGGTGGAATGCTTACTTTAAAAGATGCATTGGCACACTCCCAAAACCCGGTTGCCGCAAGACTTATTGAAATGACAGGCGTAGATGCCGTTATTCAGACTGCAAGAGATCTGGGAGTAACGGAAGATATTCCAAGAAACAATACAATCGCCTTAGGTTCATCAGATATTACCATCTATGAAATGTTAGGTGCCTACAGTACTTTTGCCAACTATGGAAACTACAATAAACCGGAAATGATCTGGAGAATTGAAGATGCCAACGGAAGGGTTATTAAAGAAGTAAATGTAGAACCAAAAGAAGTAATGAACCCATTATATGCCTACACCATGATTGAATTGATGAAAGGTGTTGCACAATATGGTACCGCTTCAGGAGAACTGGGAAGAAGAGGAATATCAAAAGCAGTGGAAATTGCAGCTAAAACGGGTACCACACAGAACAACTCCGACGGTTGGTTTATGGGAATTACTCCAAAACTGGCGACAGGAGCCTGGGTTGGATGGGAAGACAGAGCAACTCACTTCTTTGGTACAGGTGAAGGTCAGGGTGCAAGAATGGCATTACCGATCTGGGCTATTTTCATGAAGAAAGTATGGGCAGATAAAACATTAGGAGTTACACCTGATGATAAATTTATCAAACCTTCAGACTGGAAAGACGGATGCTCAAACCTTAAGGGGTTAAGTGGCGGATATGGAGATGACGGAAGCCTTCAAACGATTGACGAGATCAAAAATCCAAGGCCGGCAGATCCTACTCCTAAAAAACCTACAGAAAAGAAAGAGGAAAACATCAATGAAAACCTTCATTCCAACGATGAGGTAGATTTCAATAAATAAATTCTCTTTTAGAAATACATAAGACCTTTCAATAATTTGGAAGGTCTTTTCTTTTATAATTAATACCTTTGAAGGATGAATATCGATCGTATCAGACAGCCCTTTATCAAGAAATTTCCCGGGGATTTCTCCAATAACCCTATGCAAAGGAATACTCCAAAAGTTTTATTGGCAACAACTCAGCCGGCAGGCTTTGATCAACCTCAATTGATTGCCTTTAACGAAAAACTTTCGGAGGAAATAGGACTGGGGAAATTTGATGAAAAAGATCTGGACTTTCTGGTTGGAAGCAATCTTCCGGAAAATATTCAAACCTATGCAACGGCTTATGCAGGCCATCAGTTTGGCAATTGGGCCGGACAACTTGGAGATGGAAGAGCAATTCTGGCAGGAGAAATCACCAATGATTCAGGCAGGAAAACGGAAATCCAATGGAAAGGAGCCGGTGCTACGCCGTATTCCAGACATGCAGATGGAAGAGCTGTTTTGAGATCTTCTGTCCGGGAATACCTGATGAGCGAAGCCATGTACCATCTGAAAGTTCCTACTACAAGAGCATTAAGCCTGACTTTTAGCGGAGAAGAGGTGGTTCGCGATATGATGTATGATGGAAATCCGCAACTGGAAAAAGGAGCAGTCGTTATAAGAACCGCCGAAAGCTTTTTGCGTTTCGGTCATTTTGAGCTGATGTCGGCTCAAAGAGAATATAAAACATTACAGGAGCTCGCCGATTTCACTATTGAAAATTATTATCCGGAAATTACATCATCCGGCATTCAGAGATATAAAGATTTCTTCGGGAACATTTGTACACGTACCGCAAATTTAATGGTCGAGTGGTTCAGAGTTGGATTTGTACATGGGGTCATGAACACCGATAACATGTCAATTTTAGGGCTAACCATTGACTACGGCCCCTATTCAATGATGGATGAGTATGATTTGAATTTTACGCCCAATACCACAGATCTTCCGGGAAGAAGATATGCTTTCGGAAAACAAGGTCAGATTTCCCAGTGGAACCTCTGGCAGCTTGCCAATGCACTTCACCCATTGATTGAGGATGAAAAATTCCTGGAGGATACTTTAAATCATTTTGGAACTTATTTTTGGGAAGCTCATGATACAATGCTTTGCAAGAAATTCGGTTTTGACGAACTAAAAGAGGAAGATGAAGAGTTTTTCACCAACTGGCAGGGCTTAATGCAGGAAGTACAATTTGATTACACCTTGTTTTTTAATCAATTGGAAAAACTAACCTCAGAGACAAACCTGGAAGAACATTTCAAAAATGTGTCTTACCTAGCATGGGATGAAGAAAAACTGAGAAAGCTTGAAGATTTTATAAGAAAATACAGATCTCGTCTGGCATTAAACTCAATTTCCAAAGAAGATTCTTTAGCCCTTATGAAGAAAACAAACCCAAAATTTATCCTTAGAAACTATCTGCTTTATGAGTGTATTGAGGAAATCAATAGCGGAAAAACAGAGATGCTTGAAAAGTTGACTAAGGCTTTAGAGACCCCTTATGAAGAGCTGTTTCCAGAGTTCTCCCGCAAAAGACCATCTGACTATAACGACACT
This sequence comes from Chryseobacterium lactis, assembly GCF_003815875.1. Classification (NCBI taxonomy): domain Bacteria; kingdom Pseudomonadati; phylum Bacteroidota; class Flavobacteriia; order Flavobacteriales; family Weeksellaceae; genus Chryseobacterium; species Chryseobacterium lactis. The sequence continues at coordinate 1,458,709 of NZ_CP033924.1, read as the reverse complement.
ACCGGATGTTCTACACTTTCTTGCAGTTCTTGATAAAGTGCTAATAATTTGAACGTTATATTATTTTTTTAATCATAATATTAAATATTTTCACTACATTTAAGAAAATATTCAATATGAAAAGAACTATACTTTCTTTAGCAATTTTATCTTGCTTGTATGGTAATGCCCAAACATTACTTTCAGAAGATTTTGAGGGAGCTACATTTCCACCTACAGGATGGACAAAATCCAACACCAACCCACTAAGAGCTTGGGATTTCACAAGTGTTGTTTTTGCCGGGACAGGAGCGAGTAACGTAGAACTAAGAACAAGGTTTAAAATAAGCGGAAATAATTCAGCGACTTTAGACTGGCATTCATCAGCTAATGTTGCCAATTTAGTAAGCCCTACATTCAGTCTGGCTGGTGCATCAAGCCCTGTCTTCAATTTCAAAGTAAAATTAGGCTGGGCATATATGATCAGCTTAAATAAAGGAAACCTTATTGCCCAGATCTCCACAGACGGCGGGACAAACTGGACAACTCTTTGGGACGAAGACACAGAACCCGGATTCATTGATGACGGTGATGGCAACGTAGACACTGATCTGTATAATACAGTTTCAGTTCAAAAAAGCTTAAATTCTTATATCGGGCAAACGAATGTAAAAATCAGATTCCAGTACACCGCTACCGATGCTGATGCTGTTTCAATAGATGATGTACAAGTTATTGCCAACGGCACACTTGCAACAACTGAAGTTTCAAAAACAAAAACCAGTGCATCTTTCTATCCGAATCCTACAACAGGAGAAATCAATATTAAAACAGATAAAAAAATAAAATCAACCACAGTGATTGACCTTTCAGGAAAAGCACTTACCGGTAATAATTCCGGGAAAGCAGATATTTCATCACTTCCGAAAGGGACTTATCTGATGAAGGTAGAGTTCTCTGACGGCACTTCTACTACAGAAAAAGTTATCAAACAATAATAACACCGTTATACAATCTTCATTAAACCACCAAAATTGGTGGTTTTTTGTTTTACTTTTGCAAAAAATACGACGCGTGTCTTTTATCAAAACAAAATTCATTCATTTTTTAAGACTGGTTTTCCCATCGTCTTATACCGAACTGGCTATTTTCCTGTTTTTCGTTACCTGTTACGGAATATTGGGATCTTATATTGCTATTCACTACAGGATAATATTTGACAACAGAATTCCATGGGATGCCTACTTCAGCTTTGACAACAAATCTATACTTATGACCGGCGGAAGTTTTGAGAGACATCCACTCTCCTACTATTTTTTTAATTGGGTAAGGGAGTTTTCATTATTCATTTCTGGCGGAAAAATGGATTCTACTTTCAGATTGACATTGGCATGGCTCAGTAATATCATTATCAGCTTAAATATTATTCAGGTTTATAAATATGTAAGGAATATTATCAGGCTTCCTTTCAACTTAAGTTTACTCATTATCCTGTTCTTTGGAGTATTTTCGACCAACATCCTATTATCTTTTACTCCGGAGAACTTTACATATACCCTGTTTTTACTTTCTTTATACAATTATTACGCAGCTATCAAGCTTAAAAAAGAAGAAAAAACGCCGGCTCTAGCACTGTCACTGGCTGCGATTAGTATCGGAGGACTTACGATAACAAATTTTGTAAAGGTTTTTATTCCGGTTCTTTTTGAGAAAAACCTTTTTAAGAACTGGAAAAAGCTGGGAAGTGCAGCTTTGAGAGTAAGTATTGCTGCAATCTGTTACATCTTGCTTTATTTAAACAGAATCGACTTTAAATACGAAACGATCTTTTCAAAAACCAATCAGCAGTATGAAAAGTTTTCCAACGTAGAAACGATGCCCACCTGGGACATGATTCTTTCCTTCTTTTTTGGAGGAAACATCTTATTTCCAAGCTTTATTCTCTCAGATAAACACAACATGCAGGGATTTGCCTTCAAAGGACTGTATATGGATCTGTATTCATCAGTATTTTCTTATCTATTTATAGGCATTATATTAATCCTGATAAGTTGGAGTTATCTTAAAAATTTCAAAAATAAATGGGTACAGGTGATTATGATATCTTTCTTCATTGATATTGTGATCCATTGCATGATGAGATTCGGACTTCATACATCATATATCTACGGCGGGCACTTTGTTTTTGTATATCCACTGATGTTAGGATGGCTTTTCTATGCGTACGCCGGATCCGCTAAAATTTTGTCATTTTTAACCGTAACAGTCAGTATATTATTCGTCTATCTGCTCGCCAATAATTGGTTTAGAATGTCAGAATTCTTCTGGTTTATGGAAACCTATTACCAATAAAAAAGCTGAGAAAAATCTCAGCTTTCTTGTTCTATTATTTGAATAAATTGATCTTATTTCGCTTCAGCACAGAAAATTCTGTACTGTACTGCTACTGCAGATTTGAAGTACTCTCTGATCTTAGAAAGGTCAGAAGCAGCACTTTGCTTCGTAAAATAACTTCCTGCTAAAATCTTGTAATTAGGTCTTAAAGAAGCATCCGTTTCTACTTTCAAATTTGGAAATCTTTTTCTGAAATATGATTTCACCTCATTAGCTTCCTCATTACTTTTTACTGTTGTAATCTGGATTTTATATCCTAAAATTCTAGGATTTTTTTTACAAATTTCAGCATTGGTAAGTTCCCTGCTCGGAACATATATTTTTGGAGGCTTCGCAATTCCTCCCGTAGAAATACCACCATCAATATTTCCATAATCCCGGGAAGGATTATTTGTTACCACTTTAGAACATTTGCCTTCGATTCCTTCAAGAGCCGCATTGATTTTGGAATCCATCGTCATGACAAGCTCCGTTCCCGAAAGGGTATCTTTTTTAACAACCTGCTGTGCTTCAATACTATAAAAACCAAATAATGATAATATCGAAAATATTTTGATCAAATTTCTCATTTAAACTTGTTTGCGCAAATTTATACAAATTAAAAAACTATACCAAACCAGTTATTTAGAATCAATACAAATTAAACGTAAATGATATTTTCCCTTTTGGATATACCGTTAAATTCCTGTTAAAAATATTATTTTTGCGGAATTGATTGAATGTTCAATAATTTACTAACATAAGATAATTTAAATGATTAGTTGGAGAAAGCATTATAAAAAAACGTTGATCGCAATAGGCTTATTGCTATCAACCAGTGCTTCATTTTACGGGCAAGACGGCGATCCTAAAAACGGAGAGAAACTTTTCAAAGCGAATTGTACTGCATGTCACGCGCTGGATAAACAAGTAATAGGACCACCGTTGAAAGGGGTTGTAGAACGAGTAAAGACAGAAGGTGGTGTAGACAAAGATTGGCTTCACAAGTGGATCAAAGACAACAAAGCTCTAAGAGCTTCTGGGGATAAATACGCCAATGAAATTTTCGAAAAGTATAATAAAACTGAAATGTTACAGTTTCCTAATCTTACAGAGAAGGATATTGATGACATTTTAGCTTTCACTACTAATCCTCCGGCTCCGGAAGAGAAAAAACCGGAAGCAACCACTGCAACTGACGCAACGGCGGCAGCACCAGCAGACAAAACGACTACAAACATTGTAATCATTTCCCTTTTAGCGATCGCAGGTTTATTAGTTTGGATCTTACTTAAACTAAGACAGCTTGTAAAACTAGGCCAGTCTGAGGAATTAGCAGGTCTTAACGAAACAAGAGTTCGTTCGTTCAAGGAAATGTACGAGAAGTTCCACTATGTAGGAAAAGGCTTACTAGCTATCCTTGCTATTTTGGCAGCTTACGGAGTATGGAACTGGTTAATGTGGATTGGGGTTTACAAAGGGTACAAACCTGAGCAACCGATCTACTTCTCTCACAAAATCCACGCTGGAGAACAAAAAATTGACTGTCAGTTATGTCACTCTAGTGCTAAATACGGAAAGGTATCTGAGATCCCTTCTATGAACGTTTGTATGAACTGTCACAGAACTATCTCTGAATACAACGCAGATCACTACATGGAGCCAGGAAAAGACAAGGCATTCTATGACGGAGAAATCCAGAAGATCTACGCAGCAACAGGTTGGGATCCTGCAAAACAACAGTATACAGGAAAAACACAACCGGTTGAATGGACAAGAATCCACAACATGCCGGATTTCGTTTACTTCAATCACTCTCAACACGTAATTGCTGGAGAACAAGCGATCATCAATTCTTTCAACAAAAAGAATCCAAACAACAAAATTGATGTTGTATGTAAAGCTTGTCACGGAAAAATTGATACAATGAATGTTGTTCAAATGGCTAACGACTTTACTATGGGATGGTGTATTGAGTGCCACAGAACGACTGAGGTTGATATGAACAACGGTTATAATAAAGAGTACTTCAAGAATCTACATGACAAGTTGAAAAAACAGTATCCACAAGATGGAGGTAAGATCACTGTAGATGCAATTGGAGGTCTTGAGTGTGGTAAATGTCATTATTAATAACTAAAAAATTAGAAGTATAAATGGCTTCAAACAAAATACAATTCAGAAGTATTCATGAACTTAAAGATCCAGCTTTAAATAATAAGCTGGCTCAGAAAGAGTTTCAGGAAGAAATTCCGGTAGAAGATTTCCTTGGAGATGCTGAGAAAAACGGATCAAGTACTTCAAGAAGAGATTTCCTGAAATTATTAGGATTCTCTACAGCAGCAGTTACATTAGCTGCCTGCGAAGCTCCGGTAATCAAAACGATTCCTTATGTGGTAAAACCGCATGATATTATTCCGGGAGTCCCTAATTATTACGCTTCAACTTACTTTGATGGTTTCGACTTTGCTAGTGTTTTAGTAAAAACCCGTGAAGGAAGACCTATCAAAATAGAACCAAACCCGGCTGGTGGTGATTTAGGTAAAACTAATGCAAGAGCTCAGGCAAGTGTACTTTCTCTTTATGATAATGATAAAGTAAAGCAGCCTAAACTAGACGGTAAAGATGAAACTTTCGATAAAGTAGACAGTTTTGTTATTAAAGGTTTGGAAGAAGCTAAAGCGTCAGGCAAAAAGATTGTGGTTTTATCACACTCTTTTGCTTCACCAACTTTCAAAAAGTTATTCGCTGAATTCAAAGCTAAATATCCTACAGCAGAATTGGTAACTTTCGATGCTTATCCTTATGCTGCCGGATTAGATGCAGCTCAGGAAGTATTCGGACAAAGAACATTACCTGTTTATGACCTTAAAGGTTCTGAATTGGTAGTATCTTTCCAGGCTGATTTCTTAGGAGATTATAACGCTTCAAGTTTAGAGTCTTCTTATGCAGCGGCTAGAAAACCGGGAGCAAGCATGTTGAGACACATTCAAGTGGAATCTAACATGTCATTAACTGGTGCTAACGCTGACTCAAGATACAGATTAAAGCCAAGTGCAGTAAACAAAACTTTAGTTGAAGTTTACAATGCAATTGTTGGTGGTGGTACTTCTGATAAGACTGCTACAGAGATTGCAAACGAATTGAAAGCAAAAGGCAGCAAAGCTGTTGTTTTCGCTGACGGTTCTAAAGGAGCACAGGTTTTAGCACACTTAATCAACCAAAAATTAGGTTCAGTAGCTTTCACAGGTAAGGCCAACCTTTTAAAAGAATTCAATGGTGCAAGATACCAGGAATTCTTAGGATGGGTAAACGGAGGACAAGTTGGGGTATTAGTTACCAACAATGTAGATCCTATTTACGCTCATCCAAAAGGAGAAGATTTCAAAAAGTCTTTATCAAAAGTTCCTTACGTAGTTGCTGTTGCTGATAAGAAAAATGAAATGTACAAAGCAGCGAAAGCTGTAATTCCAGTTGCTAACTGGCTAGAGTCTTGGGGAGATATCGAACCACAGACAGGTGTATATTCATTAATGCAGCCTACGATTCAGAAAATCTACAAATCAAGACAGATCGAAGAATCTCTATTGGTATGGAAGAATGGAAAAAATAATGCTTCAAACAACTACTACGATTATTTAAAGGCAAGCTCTGCTTCTCTTTTAGGTGGTACTTCTTTCAACAAAGCATTATATAATGGTATTAATGCTTCTACGAACTCAACAACATTATCTTACGCTGGCGGAAACGCGGCTCAGGCTGTTGCTGAACTAGGAAACTTCAAAGCTTCCGAATTAGAATTAGTATTATACACTACGACTTCTATGGGAGATGGTACTCAGGCAAACAACCCTTGGTTACAAGAGTTACCTGATCCAATCACCAGAATGTCTTGGGATAACTACTTGACAATTTCTCCTAAAGATGCAGAGAAGTTTGCAATAGATAACGATCTTAATGCAAGAATGCAGTTGGATGGTTCTATCGTAAACCTTACTGTAAACGGAGTAACAATAAAAGATGTTCCTGTATTCGTTCAACCAGGTCAGGCAGAAGGATCAGTAGGTCTTGCGCTTGGTTATGGTAAGAAAAACTCAGGAGCAACTGCTGATACAGGAGTAAATGCTTATCCTTTATTCGATGGTTCTAACCTTGTTCTTTCTGGTGTTAAAATCGAGAAAACAGGAGAAGATCACGAATTCGCAGGTATCCAGCTTCAGAATACATTAATGGGTCGTTATGAAATCGCGAAGGAAGTTCCTTTAGCTGAATTCATTAATGTAGCTTTTGATGATGAGCACAAAGGATGGAACAAGCCTTTGGAATACCACACAATCAGTGGAGCTCTTCCAGCAAGAAAAATCGACCTTTGGGACGCATTTGATGATACAGACGGACCTCACTTCAACTTATCTATCGACTTGAACTCTTGTACTGGTTGTGGAGCATGTATTATTGCTTGCCAGGCAGAGAACAACGTTCCTGTTGTAGGTAAAGAAGAGGTAAGAATGTCCAGAGATATGTATTGGTTAAGAATTGACCGTTACTATTCTTCAAGACAAAAGGTAGAAGTATACGAAGGATTAAAAGAAGGAATGGCTGTACCAGAATTATACGGTACTGCATTCAACAAAGAAGGAGGGGCATTAAACCACCCTGCAGATAATCCTGATGTAATCTTCCAACCGGTAATGTGTCAGCACTGTAACCACGCTCCATGTGAAACTGTATGTCCGGTAGCGGCTACTTCACACGGTAAGCAAGGTCAAAACCATATGGCTTACAACAGATGTATCGGTACAAGATATTGTGCAAACAACTGTCCGTACAAAGTAAGACGTTTTAACTGGTTTACTTATAACCTAAATGACAAGTTCGATTACAACATGAACAACGATTTAGGAAGAATGGTACTTAACCCTGACGTAGTTGTAAGAACTAGAGGGGTAATGGAGAAATGTTCAATGTGTATCCAAATGACTCAGAATACTATTCTTGAGGCTAAGAAAGAAGGAAGAAAAGTGAAGGATGGTGAATTCCAGACTGCTTGTTCTAAAGCTTGTTCTACTGGGGCAATGACATTTGGAGACATGAATGATAAAGATTCTTCAATTAGAGAGCAATATGCATCTAACAGAAGATATTATTTACTAGAGGAGATCGGAACAAAGCCAAACGTGTTCTATCACACTAAAGTAAGAAACAGAGTAGAAAAATAAAGTTTAAATAATAAATAGGTAAAAAATGTCAGGACATTACGAAGCTCCGATAAGGGAACCTCTAATTATTGGTCACAAAACTTATCACGATATCACAGAAGATATTGCACGACCTATCGAAGAAAGAGCAGGTAAATTATGGTGGATTTCATTATATGCAGCCTTAGTTCTATTCATCTATGGATTCGGATGTATCGCTTATACTATCGGGACAGGTATTGGAGCATGGGGGCTTAACAGAACTATTAACTGGGGTTGGGATATTACCAACTTCGTATGGTGGGTAGGTATCGGTCACGCCGGGACCCTAATCTCAGCAGTATTATTATTATTTAGACAGAGATGGAGAATGTCTGTAAACAGATCTGCAGAGGCGATGACGATCTTTGCGGTTGTACAGGCAGCAATCTTCCCTGTAATCCACATGGGTAGAGTTTGGGTTGGATACTGGGTATTCCCATTACCAAACCAATTCGGTTCTCTTTGGGGGAACTTCAACTCTCCTCTACTTTGGGACGTATTTGCAATCTCTACGTATTTCTCTGTATCAACTGTATTCTGGTTTATGGGATTAATCCCTGACTTTGCAATGATCAGAGATAGAGCGAAAACTCCTTGGACTAAAAAGATTTATACATTCCTTGCCTTCGGTTGGGGTGGTAAAGCAAAGCACTGGCAAAGATTCGAAGAACTTTCTTTGGTTCTAGCAGGTTTGGCAACTCCACTTGTATTCTCGGTACACACAACCGTATCTTTTGACTTCGCAACTTCAGTAATTAAAGGATGGCACTCTACGATCTATCCTCCTTACTTCGTTGCTGGTGCAATCTTCTCAGGATTCGCAATGGTACAAACGTTATTGTTGGTAGCAAGAAAAGTATGTCACTTAGAAGAGTATATTACAATGTATCATATCGAAATTATGAACATCGTAATCATCTTAACCGGTGGTATGGTAACTGTAGCTTATGCTACTGAATATTTCATCGGATGGTACTCAGGATCTAGATTTGAAGATTTTACATATCTATCTCCAGGTGCTGCAGTAGGACCTTACTGGTGGGCTTTCTGGGCATTGATTACTTGTAACTTGATTATTCCGGCTTCTTTCTGGTTCAAAAGACTAAGAACGAACATTATCTGGACTTTCATCGTTGCATTGATCATCAACATCGGTATGTGGTTTGAGCGTTTCGATATCATCGTTATCAACCTTTCCAGAGACTACTTACCAGGATCTTGGACAATGTTTAAGCCAACGATCATTGATGTGGGTGTATACTTAGGAACAATCGGATTCTTCTCTGTATTATTCTTATTATATGCAAGAACATTCCCTGTAATTGCACAGGCTGAATTAAAATCGATTTTGAAAATCTCAGGTGAAACTTATAAAGCAAAAGAAGGAGATGAGCACCACTAAAATTGTATACGGACTTTATGCTGACGACGACGATTTAATGAACGGCGTTAAAGCATTCAACGATAAAGGAATCAAAATAAACGAAGTTTATACTCCGTTTCCGGTTCACGGGCTAGACAAAGCTTTAGGGTTAAAGAAGACAAGAATTTCTGATGCTGCCTTTCTTTACGCTCTTTATGGTGTTACTATCGGTGCTACGGTAACCTGGTATGTAATGAACCATGACTGGCCACAGAATATTGGTGGTAAACCAGCATTTGACTGGGCACACAATATGCCGGCATTCGTAGTTCCAATGTTTGAATTGATGGTATTCTGTGCAGCTCACATGATGTCTTTAACTTTCTTGGTTAGAAACAAAATGTATCCAGGAGCTCCAGCTCAGAATCCGGACCCAAGAACAACTGATGATAAATTCATGATGGAATTCGTAACTGAAGATGTAGAATCTGTAAAACAGTTGCTAATTGAAACTGGAGTTGAAGAAATAACTGTTAAAGACGCTTAAAATGAAAAAGAATGTATTAAAAATTACAGCAGTTTTAGGTTTAACAACAGTTTTACTTAACTCTTGCGGACCAAAAGAAAATACACCTTTGGTATATTTCCCGGATATGTATTTTCCGGTAGCTTATGATCCATTGATGAAAGCTCAGGATGCGTATTCAGATCATGAAAATGAGATTCCTGCTTTTGTTAAAAATAATGGTGCAACGGGTCTTTCTCCAGTAGAAGGATCAGTAGCTCAAAATAAAGATGGAGTTTTTGAAGAAAGCTTATTACCAAAGAATGTTGACGAGTACAATGCAGGGTATGACGCTTCTAAAAAAATGACAGCTTCTCCTTTAAATCCGGCTAACGCAGCTAAGGATCTTGAAAGAGGAAAAGTATTGTTTGACCACACTTGTGCCGCATGTCACGGAACAGGTGGTGATGGACAAGGACCTATTGTACAAAGTGGAGCATTTTCTGGGGTACCAAATTATGCTGACAGAGAAATTACTGTAGGGTCTGTTCATTATGTATTAACAAACGGTAGAAACGCGATGGGGTCTTATGCTGGACAGCTAAACCCTGGTGATAGATGGAGAGTAGCAATGTATGTGATGAGTGCTTTCAAAAAAGGAGCAGCAGCACCGGCAGCAGCTACAGCGGCGGCACCAGCAACTGAAACGACTACTGAAACTAAAAAATAAGAAAAGAAATGTATAGTTTTTCACCAAAATTAAAATCAACTTCTATAATACTTCTTGTTGTAGGTTTAGTTCTTTTCGGTATTGGTTTCTTTTTGAACAAAGGAATTTCTACTGAGAAAATAGAACAAATGATGGAGGCTGTTCATGCTTCTGGTCATACTGCTCCTACACACTCAAGTGAAATGGTAGGACCTCAGGATCACAATGCTCATTTAGAGCATGCAGCAATGCAGATCCACAATTCGCCTTTAGCATCCATACATTTCGTAGCTGTATTCTTCTTCGGAGTAAGCTGTGCAGTATTATTTTTCTACTGTATTCAACATGCAGCGCATGCGGGATGGCCAATTATCATTACAAGAGTGATGGAGGCTATTGCTTCTTATATTCCTTTTGGAGGTGCTATCCTGGTAATAATCATGTTATTGAATATTTTCCACCAAGGTCACTTGTTCCACTGGATGGATCCGGATTTAACAGATCCAAACTCTGCACATTTCGATGTAATTTTATTTGAAAAGAAAAGATTCTTAAATATTCCTTTCTATGCAATAAGAACTCTTATTTATGTAATAGGTGCTTCATTCTTTGCATGGAAACTGAAAGCTCAGTCTAAGAAAGTAGATGATACAAAATCAAAAGTAGAGTATCAAATGCTTTACAGATGGGCAGTAGGATATATCGCATTCTTCGGATTTGCTTCTGCAGCTTGGGCTTGGGACTGGTTGATGTCTATTGACCCTCACTGGTATTCTACAATGTATATCTGGTATTCAATGGTTAGCTGCCTTTCAAGTGGTATTGCTGTTATCATTTTATTAAGTGTTTATCTTAAGAAAAATGGTTTCTTACCACAGTTCAATGACAACCACTTACACGATTTAGGAGTATTCCTTTTCGCTACAAGTATGCTTTGGACATATACATGGTTCGCTCAGTTTATGCTTTACTGGTATGCCAACGTACCGGAAGAGGTTAACTACTTCTTCGGAAGATTCCAGCACTATGGTACTACGTTCTTACCAATGCTAATCATCAACTTCTTATTACCTTTATTGGTATTAGTAAGTAGCAGCATCAAGAGAAACTATAAAGTAGTAACAACAATGGCTGTTGTAGTTATTTTAGGTCACCTTTTAGATTATTTCAATATGGTAATGCCTGGAACGGTAGGACCTTACTGGAACACTCCTGAAGTATTCCTATTAATAGCAGGAGCTGTTTTATTTGTAGCAGGATTGTTTATGTTTACTGTACTTTCAGCTTTATCAAAACTGAAGTTGATTCCTACAGGAAACCCATTCTTACACGAATCTGAAATTTATGAGTATCCTTTCTAAGGACTTATAACAAGATAAAAAAAAGACTGATTGTAAACCAATCAGTCTTTTTTTATGGATTTAACTGAACTGTAAAACTCTCATACAATCAATTAATTTAAATCGCTATCCTATCTACTTGAAGTAAATAGATCTTATATCCCTCTAAGTTTATCTTTTTGAATAACATTGTTTGGCCCGTCTTTCTATCGGATGACTCTTTATCGCTGAAAACGATGATAAGTCTTTATACCAGCATCCCCAATATCAGAAATATGAGAAACCCAATAAAGAACGATGAAGTATGCCATACCGTTTCTTTTTCTTCATGGGCCTCGGTCAGAAGCTCTTCAACCACAAGGAACAACAGTGCTGATAAAGCGAAAGAGAGAATGATCTCCATAGTGCTTTCAGATGAGTTGCGTAAAAGTACGACTCCCAACATGGCACTTATAAAAAAGAGTATCGCTAATACAATGATTATTATAATGGACTTCTTCTTACTCAGATTATTATTTCCCAACTCAGTCGCCGTTGCCATACCCAAACTCAGAAGCTCTATAGCCAAGGCAAAGGCAAGCAGCATTCCTGCACTTCCCCCCGCCGAAAACCCAATCCCCAATAATATTCCATCGATAAAAATATCAACTCCAATACCTGTGAGTAGGCTGATGGGTAACTTACTTCCGGTAATACCTTCTTCTTCCTTTTTATTCGTCTCTGCAAATCGTTTGATGAACAGCATTGTTATTAAACCCAGAGCAAAACCTATAACCACCTGCACAGGCTTATGCTGTTTAATGACATCGGGAAGAATTTCCACTGCCACAACGGAAAACACCACACCGGCAGCAAAATGAAGAATAAGACTTCTGGCATTACCACCAGGTTTTTTATAAATAGCAATAATTCCACCTATGATCATCATAAATACAGGAATAAGGCTAAATAAAATTGTTTTTTGAAGTAATGATGTCATGACCTTGGATATAAATGTTCACAAATAAAAATAAGCTATATTTTTTAGAATATTTAAATCTAAGAGTTAAAAAAAGGTAATATGACATTCAAAATTATTAATCATTAAAAATTTCAATCAAACATCAACATTTAATTATCACTTTCAATAGCGCATAACCAAATTTCTTGTCAATCATTATAACATTGTAGTAAAATACCAATTCAAAGTAAAACTCAATAAAGAAAACATTCTTTACAAAATAACATTTGAACTCGCTTTTTATGTCCAAAGGATACCGTCAATTTGTGATAATTTCTTCAAGCGTAATTTAAAAGAACAACAAAACAAAAAATAAAAACCCAGTATTAATAAAGGTTTTATTAAATTTGCAGCAAACCAAATAAAAATGAAAAAGTTTTCTTTTCTACTTATTCTCAGCTTGTTGCTTTTCACAGCGTGCAAGAAAGATCATGTAGATGCTACGAATACTAAAACATTGCAGTCAAGTATCAATGATATGACTGCCAGTTTATCAACCATTAAACAGATTAAGTTTAATGAGGCTCTTTACATCCTTAAAACATTTGGCGTGGAAGCTGATGGTGATGTGAATGAGCTAAAAGCTCTTGGAAAACTGATCAACGGGAAAAAGGTACCTGAAATCCTTAGCCTTGCTGACGAAGTTGCACAGAAAAACGGAATAGAATGGGCAAGTACTGACCCGCCTTCACTTGGAGAAATGAATATCTTCGGAGATGATAAAGCCAAAGAAAGCGATCCCAATGATGTAAAAGCAGGTGCATTAAGCATTGTTACAAGACCGACAGGGGACGACGGAAACGGCGCTCCTACAGCCATCCAGATTGTACCACGACTTGTGGATGCCGCTGGAAATCCTGTATCATTTACAGGAGCAGGTCTTGAAGCTACCCTGGAAGTTTTCAGTAATGGAGTAAGACTTTCTACCGCAAAAAACCTGATGCAGGATAACAACTTCAAAGGGTTCAATCTGAAGTTTTCATCTATTCCTGCTGCAAAAGTAATAGATAACAAAATTGATATTACGGTTTCTGTAAAAACTACAGCAAAGACTTTCAAAATGTCAAAAATCGGACTTGATGTCAATGCTGCTGCATTGAAGGTTCCTACAGTTCCTAAAGCTGACACAACCGCAGTACCGCAACAACCAAGTGCTGTAGTGGATCCTAATAATCCGACAACACCTGCTACAACTACAGAACCGGGAGCGACTACGACTCCTGCAACAACACCGGCAGCACCAAAGCAACCAACCGCCGATCCTAAAAATACGGTAAGCAAATTTTTGAATAGTGTAAGCTCTCAAAACTTAAAGGCAGCGTACGAAACATCAAATAATCCAAGTTGGGGAAGCTATGAGTCTTTCTCAAATCCAAACTCCGGTTTCGGGGCCGTAAAAAATGTAAGTGTGAAAAACATTACAACGAGCGCATCAAACCCTAATGGTGCAAGTGTAAACGCAACGTATGATGTGACTGATAAAACAGGAAAAACAACTTCATTGAAAGTAACTTTCGGACTTAAAAACGTAAACGGAGACTGGAAAATTTCCAGCTATAAAATAAACCCATAAATGGCTTCAGCAGAACTGATCAAAAAACTAGAAGATACTATCGAAAATATCCCGGATTTTCCAATTCCTGGAATACAGTTTAAGGATATTTCGCCCATCTTTTTAGACCCGAAACTTTATGAAGATGTAATTGCTGATCTGGCAGCGTTCAGCAAAGGCAAAGTAGATGCAGTGTGTGGAATAGAAAGCCGCGGTTATCTTTTTGGAATTGCAATTGCAGTTGCTTTGGAAGTTCCTTTCATCCTGATAAGAAAAGCAGGAAAACTCCCTCCCCCGGTTATTTCTGAAAGCTATGATCTGGAATACGGAAGTGCCATCATTGAAACTCGTGAGGGGCAGATTAAAAAAGGACAAAGAATTTTGATTCATGATGATCTTTTAGCTACAGGCGGAACTACTGAGGCAGCAGCCAAGTTAGTAGAAAAACAAGGTGCTATTGTTTCCCAGTTCAGCTTTCTGATCGGTTTGAAAGGACTAAATGGTGACGAAAAACTGAAAAAATTCGGTGCAGAAGTCTACCATATTTTAGGATATTAAAATTCAAAATAAACAATATGCTTCGACTCCGCTCAGCATGACAGTTACTATAAAAAATTATAGGTTTATCAATGTCACGCCGACCGGAGTCGAACCGTTTTTACAATCAATACACAAGAATTGATAACATTTAAACAATAATACTGATAAAGTATTTTGTAAATCATTCAGAAACAATTAAATTTGCATTTCAATTTTTAAAAACTTATGGCAAAATTGGGAAAGAATGCTCAGAATGAGCAAGAAGGTAAAGAAACGGTTGAGTTCTTTAAAGACCTTGACAGAGAGGCTTTAAACACTGAGAGATTTCTTGAAAAATATTCAAAACCTCTGGGTATTGTATTTGGAGTTTTAGTGTTAGGCGTTTTAGGATTCTTCGGATACAAGCAATTTGTAGTTGCCCCTAAAAATACTGAAGCTGTAAAAAGTTTCCTTGCTGCTCAAAAAAACCTTGCAGAAGGTAAAGATAAAGAAGCTTTAGGAGGAAAATCAGCAGCAAACCCTGGTTTTGCAGGTACATATAATGAGTATTCAGGAACAAGTGTTGGACAGCTTTCCGCTTATAATGCCGGGTTACTGAAATTCAAAGAAGGAAAATTCCAGGAAGCATATGATCTTTTGGATAAATTTTCTTCTGACAACAAAACCTTGGTAGCCATGAAGTATGGTGCTATGGCAGATGCTAAATCAGGATTAAATAAGAACGATGAAGCTTTAAGTTTACTTGACAAAGCTGCTACTGCTTCTGATGATCCTTATACAACTTACTTCTTCACAAGAAAAGCAGGTGTTGTAGCTTTAGGATTAAAGAAAAACGCAGAGGCTAAAAAATATTTCTCTGCAATTGACGAGAAATATCAAGACTACGACAACGGAATGTCTGATTCTTATATAGAAATGACTAAATATTATTAAAAAATGGCAACAGTTAATCTTTCCGATTACAAGCCACTTCATATATCCAATGCCGAAGATTTTTCTATCGGCATTGTTTTTGCCGAGTGGAATGATTTTGTAACCTATAATCTTCGTGATGCAGCTTTGGAAATTCTTGAAAAAGAAGGAGTAAAGCCTGAAAACATCAAACTTTTTCCGGTTCCGGGAGCGTTTGAATTAAGCTACGCAAGCATGCAGCTTTGCAAAGAAAGAAAATTTGATGCGGTAATCTCTATCGGATGTGTGATCCGTGGCGAAACGCCTCACTTTGATTACGTTTGTTCTGCAGTAGCACAAGGTATTAAAGACTGTAACATCATGACTGATACTCCTACGATCTTCTGCGTATTGACAGATGACAACAAAGAGCAATCTATCGCAAGAAGTGGTGGCGACTTAGGAAATAAAGGAGTAGAAGCAGCCGTAACCGCTCTAAGAATGATTGATTTCAAAAAGAAACTATCTGATAAAAAAGGGAATATTGGTTTCGGACATTCTTAACCATACTCTATCCAACAATATAGAATGGACTATTTTTTAATAGTCCTTTTTTTGTGGACTTCCCAATTAGAATAAATGAGACTTTGGCAAACGAACGTATTTTTTTGTCTTAAAACTTATAAAATCTTACTAATAAACGCTATGTTTTCACTTTTTTATATTAAAAGTTGCCTACAAAAACTATCTTTGTGAAAACTAATATAGATAGTTACTACATGTTTTTAAAAAAAATAAAGCCATTCCTCTATCTTGGAATTTTTTATCTTATTATTTCACTGATAATAAGAGCCGTATTCTTTTTCCATCCGATTACTACTGCTAGTTTTGGATTTTTCGAAGTCGTAAAAGTTCTGTTTGTAGGCCTTTTAAATGATATTTTTGTCTTTATTCTGGCCAGTGCAATACTGGCTCTCTACTTTCTCTTTCTTTCCAATTCGAAATACAAAAAACCTTACGGATACATTATTTTTGGAGCCCTGGCCCTATTTTTCCTTTATATATGGCTTATTCCAAATAATATTTTCAAACAATACGGAGGATCTGTGACGGAAATTGCTCTTACTTTTGTAGGGATAAAGACTCTTTTCTTCGGATTAATGCTTTTCCTCCCTACGCAGCGAATCAAAATCCGTAATGTACTCTATTTCACTACGCTTTTATTATATGTTCTGGTCATTATTTTCAACGGAGTAAGTGAATACTTCTTTTATAATGAATTTGGAGTAAGATATAATTTTATTGCAGTAGATTATCTGATCTATACCAATGAAGTTATCGGAAATATTATGGAAAGCTACCCGGTTATTCCCTTATTTTCCGGTATTATGATTGTTACGTTGACCATTACATGGTTTATTTATAAAAAAACAAAAGACGAGCTTCTCGAGCTTCCCAACTTTAAACAAAAAATGGTTTTACTGGGCTCATTTATCGTACTTTGTGCATTGAGTGCATTAGCAATTCCATCATTAATGCAGATCAAATCTGACAATGTATTTGCTGATGAAATTGAAGCCAACGGACTTCCTAAGTTCTACTGGGCCTTCACTCATAATGAACTCGATTATTTCCAGTTTTACTCTCAGATTAATCAACAACAGGCTGAAAAGAATCTCCTGAGTCAATACCCGCAGCAAACGCTTTCCAGAAATATCGCTCCGGAGCAGCCTGAACAAAAGAAAAATGTAGTGTTAATTTCTATTGAAAGTCTCTCAGCAGACTTCATGGAACATTATGGAAATACACAAAAAATCACTCCATTCTTAGACAGTCTGGCAGACAAGTCACTACTTTTCACCAATCTCTATGCAACAGGAAACAGAACAGTGCGTGGATTGGAAGCCCTGACACTTTGTATTCCTCCTACAGCCGGAGAAAGTATTATTAAAAGAAATGACAATAAAAATAAATTTACAACAGGAAGTGTCTTTAAATCCAAAGGCTATGATGTGAAGTTTTTATATGGTGGATATAGTTATTTTGATAATATGCAGGACTTCTTCGGAGGAAACGGATACGGTATTGTAGACAGGAATAACTTTAAACCGGAAGAAATTACTTTTGCCAATGTTTGGGGTGTTGCTGATGAAGATATGGCGAGAAAAGCAATTCAGGTAATGAATGCTGAATCCAAATCAGGAAAACCATTCTTTAATCATTGGATGACGGTTTCTAATCACAGACCTTTTACTTATCCTGATGGAAGAATCGATATTCCCGGAACCTCAAAATCCCGTGAAGGTGGTGTAAAATATACCGATTATTCTTTAAAACTGTTTTTCGATATGGCTAAAAAACAGGACTGGTATAAAAATACGGTCTTTGTGATCATTGCCGACCACTGTGCTTCCAGTGCAGGAAAAACAGAACTTCCAATGGACAAATACAGAATTCCTGCGATGATCTTCTCTGATGGATTTATTCAGCCTCAGAAGTTTGATGGTCTTATGTCACAGATCGATGTAATGCCTACTCTATTAGGATTGCTTAATTTCAGTTATCAGTCCAAGTTTTTGGGCCAGGATGTCTTCAAAAAAGAATTCCAACCTAAGGCGTATATTGCAACCTACCAGGATTTAGGATTTGTAAAAGATAATCGCTTAACGATTATTTCACCTGTGAAAAAAGCAAAACAGTATTCTTTGGAATTGGAAAAGAGTGATCTCGCTCCGGAGTTTAAACTTTATTACGACGAAAAGCTGTTAAAAAACACAGATCAGAAACTGGTAGATGATGCCATTTCTGCTTATCAGTCTACGTCGTACTGGCTGAAAACAAAACAGCTGAATAAATAGTCATTATTTATGTTTCAAAATATAAAATATACATTTTTAAATAAGAGGATTTCATACATCCTCTTATTTTGTTTTTCAGCTTTATCTGCCTAAAGAAATACTATTAGATGATGGCGAGGTGAATCAGTATGGCTAATAAGAAAATCATTCTATAATTTTATAAATGGTTGTAAACTTTAATTTTATAAATTTACGTAACAAAAAAACATTGATATGAGATGGACAGACGACAGAGGCGGAAACGTTGATGACCGCCGTGGTTCCGGAGGTGGCGGAGGCGGTATGATTGTAGGTGGAGGCCTTGGAACTTTAATTATCGCTGCAATTGTATTCTTTTTAGGAGGTGATCCTTCCGGTATTTTAAATTCCGGGAGCATACAATCTAGCGGAAATTCCGGTGAAAAAAGAGAACTTACAGCAGAGGAAAAAAATATTGGCGAAATGGTCAAAATGATGGCAGCCTGGAATACCCAGACCTGGGATCAGATTTTTACAGAAAATGGGATGAAATACACCGATCCGGAAATTGTACTTTTTCAGACTACGACAAATTCAGCCTGCGGTACAGCTCAATCTGCAATGGGACCGTTTTATTGCCCTGCCGATCAAAAGATCTATATGGATATGAGTTTCTTTAATGAGCTTCAGCAAAGGTTTGGTGCTAAAGTCACAGAGTTTACCGTAGCCTACGTTCTTGCCCATGAAATGGGGCATCATATACAAACTCTCTTAGGTACCACTCAAAAAGTAGATGCGTTGAGAAGAAGCGGAAAGTATTCTGAAGAACAAATGAACAGAGTCTCTGTAGCCACAGAATTACAAGCCGATTTTTATGCCGGAGTTTGGGCTAAAAGAACAGACGATTCCAAAAAAATTCTTGAACCTGGAGATATTCAGTCTGCAATAGACGCAGCACAAGCTGTAGGAGATGATAATATCCAGAAAAGATCACAAGGATATGTCAATCAAGAAAGTTTTACCCATGGATCTTCTGCTCAACGTAAAGAATGGTTTATGAAGGGCTACAACACCGGAGATATCAGACAAGGTGATACTTTCAACCAGCTTTTAAAGTAATAAACTTACATTATCTAAATAGCAAAAGAGCGATCTCAAATGAGGCCGCTCTTTTTCGTTTATTGCAATTCGATTGGATTAGAATTTTTCTTGGCATCTTCTTTTACTCTTTCCTCCATTCTCTTTCTCATATCAGCCGGATTTTGATTTCCTCCGCCACCCGGGCCTCTTCCTCCACCTCCTATTCTGGTCGTAGAAAATCCACCCTGTCCTCCACTTTGGGTCATAAATGACATAGGATCTGTTTTGAATTTCTGCTGCTGTTTAGCAAAGTCAGTCCTCTTTACTTTTAACGTATTTCCAAATTGATTAAGTGATGGAAAATCAGCAACCTTATAATTTTTCATCAGATCAAAAGAATAGTCTCCTTTATCATCCTCTACTTTTACAATCAAACCGGGAAGTCCTCCAAATTTGTAAGGCCCATCCTGATAAGGAAGATCCGTTGTAAACCATGCCGTCCATTTTCTGCCTCCAAAATCCGTCTCTGCTTTTTGAACCCTATACTCGCCTATTTTTCTTGTCTCCGAAGAAATCTTCCAGCTCAATGGCCTGTCTTCTTCATAAGAATAAAGATCCCGCCCTATTCGATCTTTAAAATATGTTTTCTGATTCGCTTTATCTTTTTCAACAGAATAACTGATATTGGTTCTCAGCCCTTCCATCTGATCTCTGTTGATACTTCCTCTTCCACCGCCACCCTGAAATGCCTTCTGCATAATGGAATCTCTCTTGATCCTGTTTTCAGAATAAAACATTGATTTATCTGCGGAGATATCCAGATATGCATTCTCCGACTTAATATCTGCTTTATTTTCTGCATCTGGCTTCATCGTTACCTGATACACAAATCGGTTGACTTGTGCCGAGATAGATTGTATGAAAAGCGCCAAAGCTATAATACTTAATTTTTTCATTTATATTTTTTTATTTTAATTCAATTGGATTTTCACTCGTACTGCTTTGCATTGGAAAAGCTCCTCCGGAAGCTCCTTGTGCAGGAACATTATTTCCTTCCATTCCTCTGTGCATTCCACCTCCTGAATGACCGCCGCCTCTCATTCCGCCACCGTTCATTCCTCCTCCATGTCTTCCTCCGCCACTAAAGTTCATATTCCCACCGCCGCTATCTCCGGCCATTGTTCTTCTGTTTTTGCCGAATTCCAATTCAAGTGCAGCCTTATCTCCATGGAAGTTGACTCTTGTACTTTGCTTCGCATCGGGGCTTATAGCTTCTTCAAAAGCATTCTTTACCGTAATTTTCTTAACAAGATCAAATTTATAATCACCATTTTCATCTTCCAGCTTAACAATCAAACCCGGCAATCCAGAAAACTTGTAAGGTCCGTCAGAAACAGCAATATCTTTTGTAAACCATGCAATCCAGACTCTTCCACCAAAATTAACAACTGCTTTTTGGGCAGCATAACCGTTTTGCTTCTCAGTACCATTGGATATTTCCCATTTCAAGGGTCTGTCTTCCTGATAATAAATTTGTTTACCGGCAATTCTGTCGTAGTAATATACTTTGTGCTCCGGAATATTTTTCGTGATAAAATAGTCAAAAAAAGTAGGCTCAGGATGTCTCTTTCCTTCCAATTTCGAAAAATCTTTTTCTTCTTTCTTACTGTTTTCTTTTATTTCTGATTTAAAAGAAACAAAAAGAGAATCCTTTATTAATTTATTTTCGCTGATAAATAAAGACCGGTCTCCCTTCACATCCAGGAAAGTTCTCTCTGTTTTCATACCCACCAGATTAATTGAATCGGGGTTTACGGCCGTTTCATAAATGTACCTAGTAGTCTGCCCATATGACATGGTTATTAAGAATAACACAAAAAAGCCAAGTAATTTTTGTCTCATTGCTGATTTCTTTTATAGATCAAAAAGAGGTTTCAAGGTTAAACTCTCAAACTACTTGAAGAAGAGTTTTATACAACTTTAACATACCCCAATTGTAAAAATAAACCCCTATTAATATCAGAATCATTAAAATAGATATCTTCGATTTGAGATTGCGGAAATTAGTTCGTATTTTTGCATCATTAAATCATTCTAAATAAATACAATGATAAAAGTATCAGACTATGCAAAGGAGAAAGCCATTCAGTTGATGACTGAAGATGGTTTTAACCCTGCTGAAGATTATATAAGAGTGGGGGTGAAAAGTGGAGGATGCTCTGGTTTAGAGTATGTTTTAAAGTTTGACAACCAAAAAACAGACACAGATCAGATTTTTGAAGATAATAACATTAAAATTATTATAGATAAAAAATCCATTCTTTATTTAGCAGGAACAACTCTTGAATATTCAGGAGGATTGAACGGAAAAGGGTTCGTTTTCAACAACCCGAATGCATCCAGAACATGTGGATGTGGGGAATCATTTAGTCTTTAGAGAAAAGACATAAGATACTAGTTTTCAAGCCTCAGATATATTTCTGAACGCTGAGATCTAAATCTGAAATCTAAAAAAAAATAATGAGTAAATATACTGAAGACGATTTAAGAGTCGATCTAGAAAATAAAAAATATGAATTCGGTTGGGAAACGAAGATTGATTATGAAGACTTCCCAATTGGTTTAAATGAAGATATCGTCCGTGCCATCTCTGCTAAAAAAGAAGAGCCGGAATGGATGACAGAATGGCGTTTGGAGTCTTTTAAAATCTGGTTAAAAATGGTGGAGCCTAATTGGGCCAACATCAAATATGAAAAACCCGATTTCCAGGCCATCCGTTACTATGCTGCTCCAAAGGCAAAACCTGAACTGGAAAGTCTTGATCAGGTAGACCCGGAATTGCTGAAAACTTTCGAAAAGCTAGGGATTAATATCGAAGAGCAAAAAAGACTTTCAGGAGTAGCCGTAGATATTGTAATTGACTCAGTTTCTGTAAAAACCACTTTCCAGGATACGCTGGCAGAAAAAGGAATTATTTTCTGTTCCATTTCTGAAGCGATTAAAAACCATCCTGATTTAGTAAGAAAATATCTTGGAAAAGTTGTTCCGAGAGGAGATAACTTTTATGCAGCTTTGAATTCCGCAGTATTTTCTGACGGAAGTTTCTGTTATATTCCTAAGGGTGTAAAATGTCCGATGGAGCTTTCTACTTATTTCCGTATCAACCAGGCAGGAACAGGTCAGTTTGAAAGAACACTTGTTATTGCGGACGAAGGAAGTTACGTTTCTTATCTTGAAGGATGTACAGCTCCGTCAAGAGACGAAAATCAGCTTCACGCAGCGGTGGTAGAACTGATTGCATTAGACAATGCAGAAATCAAATATTCAACGGTTCAGAACTGGTACCCTGGTAATGAAGAAGGAAAAGGAGGTGTTTTCAACTTTGTAACAAAGAGAGGTCTTTGTGAGAGAAATGCAAAAATCTCATGGACTCAGGTTGAAACAGGTTCAGCAGTAACATGGAAGTATCCATCTTGTATCCTGAAAGGTGACGGATCTATCGGGGAGTTCTACTCTATCGCGGTAACCAATAACCACCAATATGCAGATACCGGAACAAAAATGATCCACATTGGAAAAAACACCAAGTCAACGATTATTTCAAAAGGTATTTCTGCAGGAAAATCTCAAAACTCATACAGAGGACAGGTAAAAGTAATGCCTTCTGCTAAAGGAGCGAGAAACTTCTCTCAATGTGACTCTTTGTTGATGGGTAATGAATGTGGAGCACATACCTTCCCTTACATTGAAATCAAAGATCCTACAGCACAATTGGAGCATGAAGCAACGACGTCAAAAATCGGGGAAGATCAGATTTTCTATTGTAACCAAAGAGGTATCGATACGGAAAGAGCAATTGCTTTGATCGTAAACGGTTTCAGTAAGGAGGTTCTAAATAAACTTCCTATGGAATTTGCCATTGAAGCACAGAAGTTATTGGAAATTTCCCTTGAAGGAAGTGTCGGATAAAATCATCAACATTAAGAACGTAAGTATTTACAATTCTTTAATGTTTAAATAAATAAAATAGTATTTCATCTGCAATGTCAGTGCTTTTGTAATTATGGTTAGGATTACAAAAGACAAATGTTAGTCTGACTTTGCGATAAACCTGAATAAAATGTTAGAAATTAAAAACCTTCACGCCAAAATTGAAGATGGCGCAGAAATATTAAAAGGGATTAATCTTGAAATAAAGCCGGGTGAAGTTCACGCTATCATGGGGCCGAACGGAGCTGGTAAATCTACTCTTTCTTCTGTAATTGCCGGAAAAGAGGATTACGAAGTAACAGACGGAGAAATTCTTTTCCAGGGAGAAGACATTAGCGAAGACGCTCCTGAAGACAGAGCTCACAAAGGAATCTTCCTTTCTTTCCAGTACCCAGTAGAAATTCCGGGAGTTTCAGTAACCAACTTTATCAAAGCTGCTTTAAATGAAACCAGAAAGGCAAACGGATTAGCAGAAATGCCGGCAAAAGAAATGCTAGCATTAATTCGTGAAAAATCTGAAAAACTAGGAATTAAAAAAGATTTCCTTTCAAGATCATTAAATGAAGGATTTTCGGGAGGTGAAAAGAAAAGAAACGAAATTTTCCAGATGATGATGCTTAATCCAAAATTAGCTATTCTTGATGAAACAGATTCAGGATTGGATATCGATGCTTTAAGAATTGTTGCAGATGGGGTAAACCAATTTAAAAATGAAGGAAATGCAGTTCTTTTGATTACACACTATCAGAGATTGCTTAACTATATTCAACCGGATTTCGTTCACGTTTTAGCTAATGGAAAAATCATCAAAACAGGTGATAAGTCTTTAGCATTAGAACTTGAAGAAAAAGGGTACGACTGGCTTCTGAATTAAGAAGAATCAATTATTTCAGGGATTAAAAATTGAATTCCCTGTTCCTCGGAATGACAATATTTTAGTTCAAATAAAAAGAAAAAATGGTGCAAACCACAGATATACCAGTAATGGCATTAAAAGAACAAATTATAGAAAACCATCATGAGTTTTTGGAGAGCCTTCGTCACAGATTTCTGGATGATAGCAGAAAGGCTGCTCTTCAAAAGTTTGAGAACATTGGTTTTCCAACAAAGAAAGACGAAGAATATAAATATACCAATCTTAAGGAGATCACGGAAAAAAACTACAATTTCTTTCCAAAAGAGAACCACAATATCACTAAGGAGCAGTTTGATGAATTGCATTTAGGAGAAGAAAATTTTGATTGGATTGTTTTTGTAAACGGTAAACTTCACAAAGAGCTTTCTAAGGTTTCTATTGAAAATGTAGAATTCCTTTCGTTCAACTACGCATTGAATGACGAAAAGCATAGAGAAGTTTTTGAGAAATATTTTAATACGATTGCTGCTAAGGATTTAGCTTTCACCAATTTAAACCTTGCGTACTGCAAATATGGTTTCTTTTTGAAGGTTCCTAAAAATGTGGTGATTGAAAAACCTATTCACGTTTTTTACATCTCTCAGAATCAGGAAGAAAATGCTTTCTACAATACAAGAAACCTTCTGATTGTAGAAGAAGGGGCAAAAGTTGAGGTTATTGAAAGTCATCATAATTTTGACAGTACATATGTATTCACCAATTCAGTGACTGAAATTTTCACTTACCCGAATGCAAAAGCAGACTGGCACAAACTTCAAAATGATAACAATACCTCTTACCTTGTTGATCATACTTTCGCAAGACAGGAGAAAGACAGTTTAACGACTGTAAATACATTCTCTTTCGGAGGTAAATTGGTAAGAAATAACCTTGATTTCATTCAGAATGGATCCAATATCAATTCATTCATGAACGGGATTACAATTATCGGAAAAGATCAGTTGGTAGACCACCATACGGCAGTTCACCATAACTTCCCGAATTGTGAAAGTTATCAGAACTATAAAGGTATTTTTGATGGAAATGCACACGGTGTGTTCAACGGAAAAGTATTCGTAGATAAAATCGCTCAGAAAACCAACGCTTACCAGCAGAACAACAACGTTTTACTAAGTGAAGGAGCAAGCATTGATACAAAACCCCAGTTGGAAATTTTTGCAGATGATGTAAAGTGTTCTCACGGATGTACTGTAGGCCAGCTGAACGAAGATGCCCTGTTCTACCTAAGAGCAAGAGGTATTTCTAAAAAAGAAGCTCAGGCATTACTTTTATATGCTTTTGCCAATGATGCTATGCAGAATATTGACATTGAGCCACTAAAAGAAAAAATTTCAAAGCTATTGGCTGAGAAATTAGAAGTTGATATAGAATTTTAAGACTTATATATTTGATAATAAAAAAGCACTTCCGTTTAAGAAGTGCTTTTTATTATATATGCCATCGGATTATTTCTTCAGCCAACCTTGGTTGTCCTTATTATCCGAACGTTTCTTTCCATTGTCAATATTATAGGCAAAACCTACCCCAAGTGTCTGCTTTAACTGTGTTTTCCAGATCTGATTGTGGTCATAAAGTAAATCCAGTGTTATATTGGATGAAATATACTTATTGATCTTCATATTTAAGATGGCACCATACGCAAGAACCAATCTATCAGGATGATCCAGATAATTTGAAAATACGGAAGCTGTATTGGTCAGGTTAATGTTCTCCATAATTTTAATCTTATACATTGCCGTTCCCAGAAAACCGAACTGGAATAACGAAGAATCACCATCATTTTTAAGACCATATGTTCCTGCTTTCTGTAAATCTTTATCCAACACAAAGGTCCATCTTGCATTCGCAGGGCGTAACGTCACCGTAAGATTATCGTTAGGACGGTAAGTAACGCCGGCTCCAACGTTCAGGTATCCGGGAGCCATAAAATTGGAAATTTTCTTGGCATCAGGATTATTGCCATCTTCGTACCCGGGAGCAAACTGAGATTGCAAACCTAAACCAGCTGATATATACCAGTGCTTCGCAAATTCTCTCCCGTAGTTGGTAGAAAGGTTGATTACATCCTGAGTTTTTCTTACACCGGTTCCCTGAGTATTATTTTGCCCGTAGCCAAGAATAATGATGTTTTCCCAGAGGTCTTTTCCTTTTTCGTACGTTAGATTGTAGTTCACACCGGCAAGCCATCCAACGTTGTTGGCTCCACCACCTACCCAATTCGAAAAGGCAGCCTGATTAAGCATTAAAGTGTTTTGTCCCTGGATAGACCAGGCTTTTACAGTATCTGCTGCAGGAGCATCAGCTTTCGTTTCCTGAGCCGTTGCAACAGCCCCCAAGGAAATGGAAGCGATCAATAAAAGTTTTTTCATAATTAACGATTTCCTGCAAATGTATAAATAATAATTCACGCCCCGGATAAAATTCACTCTAAAATGAATTTAACACTTCAAAAATTAACCTTGTAATCTAATGAAATTAAAGTATTTAACCATCCTCATGAATACATTCAAACTTAAAAGAACTTAAAACAGCAACCATTTAAGAACAAAAAAAGCACTCCGAAATGAAGTACTTTTTTGTTAAATTATATTTTTAGCCTATTTCTTAATCCACCACTGGCTGTCTTTACGTTCAGAGCGTTTCACTCCATTATCCAATGTATAGGCAAACCCGATTCCCAGTGTTTGTTTCAGCTGGGTTTTTTCTATTTGATTATGATCATACAGTAGATCTAAAGTGATATTGGATGAGATATATTTATTAACTTTTAAATTTAAAAGCGCTCCGTATGCCAGCACCAGCCTGTCAGGACGATCAAGATAATTAGAGAAAACCGAAGCCGTATTGGTAAGATAAATATCGTCCATAATTTTCAGCTTGTATATTGCCGTACCCAGAAAACCGAATTGTAATAAGGAAGTGTCTCCATCACTTTTTAAACCATAGCTGCCTGCAAACTGCAGATCCTTATCCAGCACAAAAGTCCATCTGGCGTTGGTAGGACGTAAAGTAACCGTTAAGTTATCATCCGGTCTATAGGTAATACCCATCCCGACATTCACATAACCCGGAGCCATAAAGTTTGAAATCTTCTTTGCCTCAGGATTATTTCCATCTTCATATCCGGCAGCAAATTGAGACTGCAATCCTGCTCCTAAGGAAAAATACCAGCTTTTGGAAAACTTTCTCCCGTAATTGGTGGAAACATTAATAACGTCCTGTGTTTTCCGAATTCCTAATCCCTTTGTATCGTTCTGTCCATAACCAAGAATGATAATATTCTCCCAAAGATCTTTGTCTTTTTCGTAGGTCATATTGTAATTGACTCCGGCAAGCCATCCCACGTTGTTGGCTCCACCACCTACCCAGTTTGAAAAGGCAGCCTGATTAATCATTACCGTATTTTTTCCCAAAACCGACCAGTATTTTATGGTATCTACCACTACAGAATCCTTTTTCAGTTCTTCTTGTGCACTTGCATAAATCCCTACAAAAAAGGAAAGAATCAATAAAAACTTCTTCATTACTCTAAATAATTTTCAATGCAAAAATAGTTATTATAATTTTTTTCAAAAAAAAACAATCCACTAAAAAATGGATTTAATAAAATTTTAATTCTTATTATACCAGATTATCACTATAAAATCAATGCCAAAATAAGAGGTTCAAAAGTTAAAATTGATACCTTTTGTCTTAAAATCAGGAGTCTAGGGATAATTCATCGACAAATTTTCCGAAATTTATCATTGGCTTTTGATTTGACGTAGAACCTTCATGTTTAAAAATATAATTTCCAAAAAAGCGGTTATATACCCATTGCTGATGCTATCTGCAATGTGGTTCGGGTACTTTTTGCAAACTCAGGGCTTTTTTGCAAGTTGCTTTGGGGCCATTATTCCGTTGCTGCCGGAAGGGTTGCTTGGAATTATCACCTCTCCTCTTTTACATGGAAATATCGATCATATAATAGGAAACTCGATTCCTATTGCGGCACTCATGTTTCTGCTGTATCAGTTCTATCCTCAAGTGGCTAATAAAGTATTTGTGATCGGCTGGCTGGCTACCGGACTTTTGGTATGGCTCCTTCCTCCTATTGATATTCTGACAGGCGAATATATGTACACTTGTACCATTGGGGCAAGTGGTGTGGTATATGTGCTGGCATTTTTCTTATTCTTCAGCGGGGTTTTTAAATGGAATACAAAACTTCTTACCATTTCCATGCTTGTTGTATTGTATTATGGAAGTTTGATTTGGGGCATGCTGCCGGAAGAACTCTTTTACAATATGGAGGAACCCAGTAAAATTTCCTGGCAGGCTCACCTTTCCGGAGCTGTAGTAGGGAGTATTATTGCTTTTGCCTTTAAAAATGTTGGAGAAAAGAAGAAAAAATTCATCTGGGAATTTCCTAATTATTACAATGAAAAAGATGATAAATTGTGGCAGGAATATAAAGAAAATCACCCGGAAGATTTCCTGGAATTGCCCTACAAGAAAAGGGATGATATCTGGAATCATTTGGATGAGTTGAGAAATAAGTAAATACAACTTATTTTACTACATTTGAAAAAAAACACACATGATTTCCGAAGAATATTTTTATGCAATCGCTCTCCGCGAATGCTCTCAGATTGGCGACATTAATTTTCATAAACTTGTCCGAACCTTTGGGAGTGCCCATGAAGCATGGAAAAGAGCAAAGAAAGAGTATAAAAAAATTGATGGGCTGGGTCAAAAGACAGTCTCCGATATCGGAAATGAAACCCATTTGAAATTCGCAGAAAAAGAGATTCAATTCTGTGAAAAGAATAATATACTCATCAGACTGCGACACCTCAATGAAATTCCGACTCTTCTCAATGAATGTATAGATGCACCTGCTATACTCTATCAAAAGGGAAACATAGAAGATTCTCTGAAAAAAGTAAGTATGGTAGGAACCCGAAATATGACGTCATACGGGAAACAGTTTATCGAAGATTTTTTTGAGGCCACACAAACATCAAAATATGCATCAGTAAGCGGCCTTGCACTGGGCATTGATAAAGAAGTTCATGAACAGTCAATCCGCAATCACAAACCAACCATTGCCGTTTTGGCGCATGGTTTCCAATTTCTGTATCCTGCAAAAAACAGGAAACTTTCAGAGAAAATCCTTCAGGAAGGAGGAGCTTTACTCACCGAGTTTAATTCATCAAGAAAACCGGACCGTGAAAATTTCATCCAAAGAAACAGAATTGTTGCAGGAA
Organism: Chryseobacterium lactis; assembly: GCF_003815875.1. Classification (NCBI taxonomy): domain Bacteria; kingdom Pseudomonadati; phylum Bacteroidota; class Flavobacteriia; order Flavobacteriales; family Weeksellaceae; genus Chryseobacterium; species Chryseobacterium lactis. Next base: position 1,429,166 of record NZ_CP033924.1, on the reverse strand, counting down.
TTTCGCCTTCTACCATCGTCGTAGAAACTGGTTTTGGAGGTGGATCTGTAAGCACGGCATCTTTTGCCAACGAATACAACAGGGATGTATTTGCTCTTCCCGGAAAAATAACAGATCCATACAGCCAGGGTTGTAATCAATTGATTTTCCAGAACAAAGCGGCATCGATTTCTACGATAAAAGATCTTATCAGTATGCTCGGATTTAATAATCCCGGCGAAAAAATTGAAGAGCTTTTCCCTTACAGCGAATCAACAATACAATTAACTGATAATCAGAAAACAATACATCAATTCATCAAAGAAAATCCACAGATAACTTTGGATGATTTGGTTCAGGAAACAGCACTTCCTTCTCATAAAATTTTACCAATAATTTTGGAATTGGAACTTTTGGGGAAAGTAAAATCATTTTCCGGGAGGCAATTTGTAGTGATTTAAGAATTAACGATTTCTTAATATTGCATTGTTTCATACATAACATTTCATTTTTAATAATATTTAATCATAAATTATCAATTTAATAATATTCCGAAACATTATTATTTAATTTTTAACAATCTTAAAATAGAGTGTTGTGAATCTTGAAAAAAAAATTAAATTTGTTGACAATAATATTCAACCTTAATATATGGAACAATATAATATTGACCAGAAAATCCAAGAGTTTATTGCAAAAATTGAAGCAAAAAATCCTAATGAACCGGAATTCTTACAGGCTGTAAAAGAAGTTGCCGTAACTGTAATTCCATTCATTGCTACCAAGAAAGAATATACAGGAATGAAGCTGCTTGAAAGAATGGCTGAAGCTGAAAGAATCATTATCTTCAGAGTTCCATGGGTTGACGACAAAGGAGAAATTCAGGTTAACAGAGGTTTCAGAATCCAAATGAACTCTGCTATTGGACCATACAAAGGAGGAATTCGTTTCCACCCTACTGTAAATTTATCAGTTCTTAAGTTTCTGGCTTTCGAACAAGTATTCAAAAACTCTTTAACAACTCTTCCGATGGGTGGAGGTAAAGGAGGTTCAGATTTCGATCCGCAAGGTAAATCTGATATGGAAGTAATGCGTTTCTGCCAGGCTTTCATGACAGAATTATGTAAGCACATCGGACCTGAAACAGATGTACCTGCAGGAGACATCGGTGTAGGAGCAAGAGAAATCGGATATTTATTCGGACAGTACAAGAAAATCAGAAACGAGTTTACCGGAGTTCTTACAGGAAAAGGTCTTGCTTACGGAGGTTCATTAATTCGTCCTGAAGCTACAGGATACGGTGTGGTATACTTCGCAGAGCAGATGCTTAAGACTATCGGACAAAATTTCCAAGGGAAAACAGTATCAGTATCAGGTTTCGGAAACGTAGCTTGGGGGGTTATCAAAAAAGCAACTGAACTTGGTGCTAAAGTAGTAACAATCTCTGGTCCTGACGGATATATTTATGACAAAGATGGTATCAGCGGAGATAAAATTGATTATTTATTAGAACTAAGATCTTCAGGAAACAACAGAGCTGAAGATTATGCTAAAAAATATCCGTCTGCTGAATTCCACGCTGGAAAACGTCCTTGGGAAGTGAAGTGTGATGTAGCATTCCCTTCTGCAACTCAAAACGAACTAGACTTAGAAGATGCAAGAGTATTAGTTGAAAACGGATGTGTATGTGTAACTGAAGCTGCAAACATGCCTTCTACACTAGACGCCATCAACTATTTCTTAGATAATAAAGTATTATTCTCTCCTGGTAAAGCTTCCAATGCTGGAGGTGTTGCAACATCAGGATTAGAGATGACACAAAACTCTATCCGTCTGAACTGGACTTCTGAAGAAGTTGATGCAAGATTAAAGGAGATCATGATCGGTATTCATAAAGCTTGTAGAGACTACGGAAAAGATGAAGACGGTTATGTAAACTACGTAAAGGGTGCAAATATTGCCGGCTTCGTAAAAGTAGCAGAAGCAATGTTGGCTCAAGGAGTTGTGTAACATAAAAAAATAAAGGTTGGGAAAAACTCCCGACCTTTTTTGATATAGCCTGTTCCCGGGATAATGGGAAAAAAGTAAAAAGTGAAAGGAGAAAGCACTGCTATATGCAGTGCTTTTTTTATTTTTACAGGTATGAAAAACACCTTTACAACTATTAATGACTATATTCTCTTGTTTCCTCTAGAGGTTCAGGAGAAACTCCTGGACCTCAGAAAAATGATACACTCTCAGGCTTCTGATCTGGAGGAATATATAGGGTATCAGATGCCTGCTTTCAAATATAAAGGAAAACCTTTAGTTTACTTTGCGGGGTATAAAAAGCACATCGGATTCTATCCCGGCGCTGAAGGCATTAAAAATTTTGAAAAAGATTTTAAAGAAAGGCAATATAAATATTCAAAGGGTGCAGTACAATTTCCTATCGATGTAGATGTTCCAGTAGATTTAATTAGCAAGATTGTGCAATTCAGGATAGCACAGATCGATCAAAAAAAGTCCTGAAATATAAAATTCCAGGACTCCGACTAGTGTTTGCTAAAGTATTATCACTTTTTCTTCTTAGATTTCTTTTCTTGTTTTGTTGCTTCTGCAGGTTTCGTAGCCTCCATGGTAGTTGCAGGTGCTGCCTCAGTTGCGGGAGCAGCAACATCCGTTGTGGTGGTCTGCTTAGGATCACTTGTCGTAGAAGTAGTAGACTCTGTAGTCGTCTGCGTCTTCATTGGTTGTGTCTGAGTAGTTGTTTGGGTATTAGTTGTATTCTCGGCCGGTTTTTGAGGTTGTGTCTGGGCCGATACTGCGATTACTCCGACGAATGTGATCGCTGCCGTTAAAAATAACTTTTTCATAATATAATATTTAAATGATTGTTTAACTTAAACGAGACACCATTTAAAAAAATTATGCGTAACAAACTTATTTAACGGACTTTATAACTATTTAAGAGGATTTTGCAAAAAAGATTCCCAATGTTATTGGCTTGAAGATTAAAGCTCCAGGTTGCAATTTATCCCGGTTGAAAAGAACTCCAAACTTTCTTTCTTGAAGAAATTTCAATCATGTCAAGGTTTAAAACCTTGACATGGTTAAGCGTTTAATTTAAAAACTCTCACCTGCTAATTATTTCCTGTAAGAACTTTCCAATATTATTTCGCGCCTCAATCTTTATTTACCGACATTCTTCATCATCTTTTCTACGAACTCAAATGCTGCAGGACAGATAACCGTATTTTTAAGCATCAGGTTATTAATCTGATAGATCTTTTTCCGATCAGTGTGTGGATATTCGCGGCAGGCTTTCGGCCTTACCTCGTAGATTGAACAGGTATTGTCTGTATTCAGGAAAAAACAGGGAAGATTCTGCAATACCTTATCATTATCTTCATCTACTCTTAAAAATTTAGCCTCAAAATCGGCAGATTTCATACGGAGATGTTTCGCTATACGTTCAATATCTTTTTCTGTGTATAATGGGCCGGTTGTTTTGCAGCAATTGGCACATTGCAAACAATCTATTTCATCAAAAACTTCTTCATGGGTTTCCTGCACAATATAATCAAGGTTCTTGGGCGGTTTTTTCTTTAATCCGTCCAGAAATTTTTTATGTTCTTTCTGCTTTTGTACAGCTTGCTTTTTATAAAAATCTAAATTCATTTATTCCTTATTTCCAGTTAAAACCGGAAGTTCTTGCTTTTCATATTCATTTATTTTATCCAAATCCAGAATGGTACTCAAGTTTTCTTTATTTGGATAATACATCGGGACAAATCTGGCTCCGTAAATAATCTCTCCCGTAACGTAAGACGATCTCTGCACTACCGTATTGGAGAAAACTTCATCAAATGCACGTATCTGAACGATCAGCTCAATATCCGTTGTTCGAAAATCATCTTCAGAAAATCCATAAAATGGTGAATTTTCATCTATTTTGTGAACAACAGTCCAGTTGAGAGCCAGGGTATTAATTTTGCCGAGCTGAGTTTCCAATCTGTAAAAATTACTTTTAGGAACTCCATCTTCAATGACTTCAATAGCAGCAGAAAGAATGACATCAGCATCGGTAAGAGCATTATTCTTGTAAGGAGCTAATCTGAACATTAAAGCAGTAACATCTTTAAAAGGAGCAATCACTGCAATATCAGAAAATCTTAAATATGCTCTCGGTCTGGAAAATCGCCCATAAAAAAGACCCGTTGCAATGGCAAAGGTAAGCAATCCCAGAAAAGCTTCAAAAGTAGCCACAAGACTCGCCATAAATCCAACAGGAGCAATTCTTCCGTATCCTACGGTTGTAAATGTTTGTGAACTGAAGAAAAACACATCAATAAATTCATTGAAGGGATCGCTCTTATCAATCCCGGTAAGATGCTGCACCCCGATCAGGTAATAAATCAGTGCAAAAACAAGATTTACCAAAATATAGCAAATCACCAGATACGACAGAAATCGGAATGTCGACAAGTTCAGCATGGTATGATACCAGCTTAGTCTATTAAAAACATTAACTCCGGTTCTCTTAACGTTAGGAAGGCCGTCTTTATTGATAAATCTTCCCGAAGCATTGCTGCCAAAACCACTGTTCTCCGTATTTTTCTGACGGATTTTTTTCCCAAATCCTCTTGCCATTTTATCTTATTTGTTTCTAAAGAGTTTGAAAGTGAACAACAAATTTACTTTTGTTTTCAATGCAAATATAAAATATTGTTTTCATGAAATTTATCAATCAAATCACTGGACTTGTAATTTGATTTTACTGTACATTTGAAATATGAAAAAGCTGGAATCAAGAGAAGATATCGAACACCTTGTTAATTCATTTTATACAAAAGTCGTTAAAGATGAAACCATTGGATTTTTTTTCAATGATGTCGCCAAGGTAGACTGGGATAAGCACCTTCCGAAAATGTATTCTTTTTGGGAAACTATTCTTTTTGGCCAAATGACCTACAAAGGAAATCCTATGGGAGTCCATTTTCCGATCAATGAAATACAAGCTATGGAACAAAAGCATTTTGACAAATGGCTTGAACTCTGGAGAATCACTATTGAAGAGAACTTTGCAGGAGAAAATGCAGACATGGCCATCTACAAATCCGAAAACATCGCCAAACTGATGGCTTTCAAAATGGAACTTGCGAGAAGATTGTAATGGGATTCGTGGGACGGGAAATCACCTTTAAGGTACTATTACGGTAAAAATATAGGCTGCCAGATTCACCAGAAGCACTGTTCCATAAAGGATATTGGTTTTACCACGACTTAACGAAAGCATTACTATAAACACAGATAAAGAAAGCAGAATAATATCTTTTTTATCCAATCCTAATACCAACGGGATATCGTACATAATACACACCACAGAAACTGCCGGAATCGTTAGCCCTATACTTGCCAGCGCAGAACCTAGTGCTAAGTTTAAACTAGACTGTATCTGATTAGCTCTTGCCGCCCTGATAGCTGCCACACCTTCCGGAAGGAGTACTACAGCTGCAATAATTACACCCACCAAAGATTTAGGAGCACCTACACTCTGCACCATTCCTTCAATCGTATCAGAAAGTCCTTTCGCCATTAAAACAACAATTACCAGGCAAACTACTAAAAATCCAAAACTGATCAGAGTCTTAGCTGTTGTAGGGATATAATGTTCTTCAGGATGTTCATCGGGAACAATAAAATAGCTTCTATGTCTCACCGTCTGTACCATCAGGAAAACCCCGTAGATCACAAGACAGGCAATAGAAACAAAAATAAGTTGAGCCTGATTATAAAAAGGTCCGTTGACACTTGAAGTAAAATTAGGAAGAACAAGGGTAAGAACCAGAATTGAAACTGTACTTACCAGATAAGTAGTCGCAGAAGTTCTTGCGAAGAACTGTTCATGATATTTCACGCCGCCTACCAATATACAGATTCCCAAAATACCATTAAGAATAAGCATTACGGCAGCAAAAACCGTGTCTCTGGCCAACGTGATTGCCTGATCTCCGCCGGCGACCATCAGTGAGATGATCAATGCGACTTCAATAATGGTAATACAAAGCGCCAGAATGATTGTTCCGAATGGCTCTCCTACTTTATGAGCGACCATTTCCGCATGGTGCACTGCCGATAAAACACTACCGATTAATAAAATTCCTGCGATAATATCATAAATAACACCATTTCCCATCAATCCGGAAAAGTAGTAAACTACCGCAAGGACAGGAAAGATATACGTGTAATGTAAAAGTTCTTTTAATCTCATAAAGTGACTACAAAATACAAAAAATCTATGAAATTTGAAATATCAAAAGAAAATATTAATGATATTTTAATGACACCAGAAACTAAAGTCCTGAAAATCCGTCAACATATGAAATAAAAGTCCGATGGCAATAATTCTGATATTTCCTTTAAAAAAGAGCATCAAAAAATACACCGCAATGGCATAATATGAATGTAGAATATGAAATCCTATACTATTTCTTGACGGATCAAAAACAGGGTTGGCAAAAAGATGATCCAGATCTACAAGCATCGTTGCCAAAAGAATAAGATATACTTTTTTCCAATTTTTAGGATAAAAAATTAAAGCAATAAATACCGGAAAGACCAGGTGTAAAAAATAATGAACAACCGTTTTCCAAAACAGACAATCCATCATATTCTGCCTTTTAAATAATCCTGACGTATATTTTCATCCAACTTTTCAATGGAATAGCGCAGACAGGTTCTGGGCATTTCCTGGTAATATTTATTCAAATAGTCTGTCAATTCAGTTTCATTTTTGTTTCCCATTTCCCGCAAAAGCCATCCGTTTGCCTTGTGCATCAAATCATGAGAGTGTTTCAGATTTCTTGTCACAAATTCTTTAGTCAAATCAAAAGATCCTTTTTTAATGTAATGCATTGTTCCCACAACAGCAATCCTCTTATGCCACATATCTTCAGATTCTGACAACTCTCTCAGCAGATTTTCTTTCTGGTTTTCAAAGGCATATCTGCCCAAAATCTTATAGCAGCTTGAATCTACGAGATCCCAGTTATTGACATGAGGCAAATGGTTAAGATAAAATTTGACAACTTCCTCTTTAACAATCTGATCCTTTGCTTTTTCAAATTTTGAAATCAATATAAAAAGTGCCGTGAGCCTATGTTCATGATATTTTGAAGAAAGGAGCTCGCTTAGATCATTTAAATTTATTTTTGAGTAATATTCTTTAGCTACAGATCTCTGGTCCGGAACGGTAACGCCCAGGAACAAATCTCCCTCGCCATATTCTCCCTTCCCTGTTTTGAAAAATCTTGGAAAAAATTCAGCTTTTTCAGGAATAGATAATACAGCCAGCGCCTCTTGGATCTCTTTAACAATGCTACTCATTTAATTTGCAGGGTTAAATTTTTTCTTCCGAAACCGCACTCTCCTCCGCTTCTTCATTGGCAATTTCCTTAGGATTTGCCACTTTAGCAATGGTGAGTCCCTGAACAATAATAGAGAACACCACTACACAATAAGTAATACTCAATATGATTTCACTGTACTCACTTTTAGGAATAGACATAGCCAAGGCAATGGACACTCCTCCACGGATTCCTCCCCAAACCAGCACCTTTACAGTTTGCGGGCTAAAACTCCTTCTTAAAGAGGTAAACTTGGTAGGCCCCCAGATCGAAATAAATCGGGCAAAAAGAACAACAACAATTGCCAGAAGACCAGGAATCATAAAGTGCTTCAGATCCTTGATCATCAAAAGTTCAAATCCGATAAAAAGGAATAATACAGCATTTAGAATTTCATCAATAAGCTCCCAGAATTTAATAAGATAATCCTGAGTAACAGATTTCATTTTGAAACTTCTGTTAAAATTCCCCATAAATAATCCTGCCGCCACCATGGTTAATGGCCCTGAAATATGCATCTGTCTTGCAATAAGATATCCTCCCATTACCACAGCAAGCGTTACCAATACGGAAATAATATAATCATCTACTTCACGCATTAATCTTGAAGTAACCCAACCTAATAAAACTCCTAATAAAAGACCTCCTCCCGCTTCATGAAGTAAAAGTAGTCCGATATTTTCAACACCAAGATCCACTTCTTTTCCCACTGCCAACTGTAAAACAACAGTAAAAACCACAACAGCCATACCGTCATTGAAGAGAGATTCTCCTGCCACTTTCGTTTCAAGAGATTTGGAAACATTAGCCTGCTTCAGAACACTTAAAACCGCTACCGGGTCAGTTGGAGAAATTAATGCTCCAAAAACAAGGCAATAGATAAAAGGAAGCTGAATTCCTACATACGGCAGGAGATAAAACATCACGAAGCCTACTACAAAAGTGGAAATAACAACACCAACCGTAGAAAATATGACCACCGGCCTGAACTGTTCTTTGAGATCATTAATGTTAATATGAATTCCTCCTGCAAAAAGAAGGAAATTAAGCATTGCTCCCATCAAAACTTCTGTAAAGTCAATACTGTTCATCAGGTTATTGAGATGTCCAAAAGTTCTTGGAAGAATAGTTTCACCAAACAATACCAGAAAAATGGAAACCACAATGGCAATCACCATGATCCCGATAGTACTCGGAAGTTTTAAAAACCTGTAATTTAGATAGGCAAATATGGATGCTAATACGATTAATGCTGAAAATGAATAATATAATTCCACTAGTGTTTTTTAAGATTAATTGGTAAGTTCTAAATAAAGTATTTTGATATAGATCTGCCGACCGTCTTTTTCCCATATATCAAACATGCCGTTTCTGGATGGCTTCGAGCTCCGCGTATACTCCTTTCCTATATTCAGGATATTCAGAAGGATATATTCGTCTCCGATAGAGTTGACAAGGTAAGCTGTCTTTTCAGTTTTTCCGTCTCCTGAACTCTTTATCCCATCCGTCAATGTACGAAGCTGATTCAGATGGTGCATGAAATTAGTCCCGTCTTTTAAAGAATCATAAGACCGGAGAAGGATCAGCAGGACATCAAGATTTGTAGGATCTTTATCATACAATGCTTTTCCCAGCTTGATACATTCTTCAAAATTGCTTTGTTTAAAAGCTTCAGCCAGACTTTTGAAACGCTCATCAGAAGTGGCAATTTTATCATTTCTAAAATTTCTGCCGTAGTACAGGTGTTGCGCTTCAATACTATCTAAAGACTTTGGATACCCTTTATATTTAAAAATAAGCTTATCGTAATTGTACGGAGAATCCGGGTTTTTAAGATTTTTTTCAATGGCTTTCAAATCGATTTTTGATTTCTGACCGAAACCAAAAACCGAAAAAAGAATGAATAAAAGGAAAAAGTGATATTTCATTAATTATTGCTTTCTTCCTCGTCGTTATCGAAATACTCGAAAAGGAAATCATTGTACGGAAATCTTGAAATATGAATCTTCATTACTTCATCATAGATCATTTTTTTCATTTCCGGGAAGTTCTCTTTCGTTAAAGCAGAGATGAAAACCGTTGGATATTTTGATTTTGCCATCCAGGTTTTCTTCCACTCTTCCAAAGAGACATTTTTACGGGTTGACGGAGTAAGATCATCCTCATCTTTTTTCTCGTAGCTGAATTCATCAATCTTATTAAAGACCATAATCATTGGCTTCTGATGAGCATTGATTTCCATCAAAATATGATTTACAGATTCGATATGATCTTCGAAACTTTCATGAGAAATATCGACAACGTGGATCAAAAGATCAGCTTCACGAACCTCATCAAGGGTAGATTTAAAAGATTCTACCAATTGAGTCGGTAATTTTCTGATAAACCCTACTGTATCGGTAAGCAGAAACGGTAAATTTCCGATTACTACTTTTCTTACTGTTGTATCCAGGGTTGCAAACAGTTTATTTTCGGCAAAAACTTCTGATTTGGAAATAGAATTCATCAAGGTAGATTTCCCTACGTTGGTATATCCTACCAAAGCTGCACGAACGACTTTTCCACGGTTATTACGCTGAGTAGCCATTTGTTTGTCAATAGTTTTCAGCTTTTCTTTCAACAAAGTGATTCTGTCACGAATAATACGACGGTCAGTTTCAATTTCCGTTTCACCGGGACCTCTCATTCCAATTCCCCCTTTCTGACGCTCAAGGTGAGTCCACATTCTCGTCAATCGTGGTAAAAGATACTGATATTGTGCCAGTTCTACCTGAGTTCTCGCATAAGAAGTTTGCGCTCTTTGGGCAAAAATATCAAGGATAAGATTGGTACGATCCAAGATCTTCACCTCCATTTCTCTTTCCAGGTTTTTAAGCTGCGAAGGAGAGAGCTCATCATCGAAAATCACAGTTCCGATCTCGTTTTCTTTTACATATTCTTTGATCTCAATAGCCTTACCACTTCCGATAAAGGTTTTAGGATCAGGTTGAGTTAATTTTTGAGTGAAACGTTTTTGCACGGTTGCACCGGCTGTGAAAGCTAAAAACTCAAGTTCATCTAAATACTCCGTCAGTTTTTCTTCATCCTGATTTTGGGTAATAACGCCCACCAAGACTGCTTTCTCATAGTTATGGTCTTTCTTTTCTAGCATTAAGTTCTGTCTATGTTATGATTTTTACAAGTTAATATTTTTCAGAAAAAAAACAAAATCAAATTTTATTTAATACCATTTTTTAATATAAATTTAAGTTTATGTATGTATTATTTTATAAAAAATCAATAACTTTATGTAATAATTTTCTGATTTTTAAACATTTAAATTAAAAATTAACATCCAGAAAATCATGATGACCCATATAAGATGTATGATTATTGATGATGACGAACTGGACAGGCTGGTTCTTCAGCATTATATCAAACAATACAAAAACATAGAAATTGTAGCTTCTTTCGATTCGGTAGAAAAAGCAATTCCATATCTTGATCTTTCTATCGATCTTTTACTCACAGAAACCAATCTGAAAGGGATAAGCGGTGTTGAATTCCGAAGACTAATGGCTCATAAAATTCCGGCATGTATTTTTGTAAGCTCCCACCCTGAAATAGCCGCCCGTGTATTCGAAATGAACACACTTGATTTTATTACAAAACCATTAACGATCGAACGGTTTCATTATTCCATGCAAAAGCTTTTTGACTTTTTTGAAGCCAGAGAGAAATGTGAATGTTACGACGCCATGTTGGGCGAAAACTGCATGAAAATAAAAGAAGGCGGAAATATTTTTCAGATCAGGAAGAAAGATATTCTATACCTGGAAGCGTTAAAAGATTACACCCGGATTATCACCCTTGAAAAGAATCATTATATTTTAGATTCTCTTGGCAATCTTCTCCATAAAAATTTTTTCGATTCTTTTGTAAGAATACACCGAAGCTATGCCGTTCCCCGACATCTCATCCGTGGAAAAAACTGCCATGAAATAGAACTGATCAACCACATCAAACTTCCCATCGGCAGAACATATAAAAACAACCTTTCGTTTTTTAGCCCTTAAACTCACAGTCAACTTCAATAATTTTTCACAAAACGCCGTTGGTCGATTATTTCTGCCGTTGGTCTATTTTTCTGATAACAGATTCTGATTGGTGGTAATTTAGTCTTCCCAAATTTTCCCTTAAAAACTAAAAACAGTTACTCATGAAAAAATATTTATTGATTAACCCATCCTGTTTATCTTTTCCGCCATGATATTTCGGGTTTAATCTGCAGACCCTGCTGCCGAACGAATGCGTGAGGAAGCAGAGCCAAAGCTTCTACAGACAAATCAGGCAAACTGCTTCCCAAATACAGCGAGTCTTGAAAATCTGAAAAAACAATTCCTAACAGACAGGCATCTCACAACACGATAAATTCTAGGAACACAAAGACTGTAATGACCGGGTTACCGAATACCGCAACTCCGGAAAAAATAAAGAAAACTACTCCCAAAAACTAATAATCGTAAATGAACTAATAACCACAAAGAACTAGTAACCGACCAAAAAACTAATAACTCTTAAAAGCTGATAACCAGAACTGATTTTTCAAACAAAAGAAAGTCCGCCAAGCGCGGACTTTTTATTTTTATACTGCTGGTATCACTATTTAATCCCAATCAGCAGCGACAAATTTCATCGAATTTCCTTTATCATCGGATAATGTGAGAAAATGTCCTTCTATGGAATATTTCGTCATGCTATCAAATTTACTCTGGAAAGCAGATTCCAGAGCCATATCCTGGCAAGCTTTCATCGTGCTTACTCCCTTGGAAATTTTCACATTCCCTCCTTTCTTAAATTCTGAAATGAATGACATTTGATTACAGCCCATGTAAGCACTTCCCTGGATTTTACCATTTTCCATCTTGCCTGTCAGGTTGACTTCAGCTTTATGAGCAATCAGCTGATCTTTAGAAAAATGATCAAAAGAAACCATCATCCATTGCCTTTGGAGATAGGGATTTTTATCAGGTATTGAGGAACAATTTAAAACAAGTCCTAAAAATAAAACTGTAAAAAGTGATAATAGTATTTTTTTCATGCGCTTAATCATCCCATTTTCGTACCAATTCGGGACAGAATCTCGTAAAAATTAGTAAATTAGCAACACAAAAATTATTTTATAAAATGAAAAGACTATTTCTACTATTCACTTTCTTATTGGGCTTTGCTCAGATGAGGGCGGATGAGGGGATGTGGCTGCTAATGCTCATCAAAAGACTTAACGGTGTTGATATGCAAAAGGAGGGTCTACATCTTACGCCTGAAGAAATTTATTCAGTAAACAACTCAAGCTTAAAAGACGCTATTGTAAGCTTTGGTGGTTTCTGTACAGGTGAGATTGTTTCTGACAAAGGACTAATCTTCACTAACCACCACTGCGGTTATGGTGCTGTTGCTGCAGCTTCTACTCCGGAAAAAGACTATTTAAAGAATGGTTTCTGGGCAATGAAGCAGAAAGACGAATTCAACGCGAAAGATCTTTATGTGAGATTTTTGGTAAGAATGGATGATGCGACACAGAGAATCAACTCTAAGTTGAACAACAACATGACCGGAGCAGAGAGAAAAGCTGTTATTGATGCTGAAACAAAAGCAATCCAGACAGAAAACTCTGAAAACGGAAAATACACGGTGGTTGTAAGAGACTTCTTCAACGGAAATGAATTTTATTATTTCGTATACCAGGATTATAAAGATATCAGATTAGTAGGTGCTCCACCTTCTTCATTAGGTAAATTTGGCGGGGATACAGACAACTGGGAGTGGCCAAGACATACTGCCGACTTTACGGTTTTCAGAGTGTATGCTGATGCTGCAGGAAACCCTGCTGAATATTCTCCAAGCAATACTCCTTTGAAACCAAAGCATTTCCTTCCGGTTTCTCTTAAAGGAATTAAGCCTGGTGATTTTTCAATGATTTTGGGATATCCTGGAAGAACAAACCGTTATCTGACTTCTTACGGAATTCAGCAAATGGTTGACAAAGATTACCCGGCCTGGGTAGAAGCTTCTAAAACAGCAATGGATGTTATGAAGAAGTATATGGATAAAGATAAAGCAACCCAGCTTAACTATGCTTCTCAATATGCTTCTGTAGCGAACTATTGGAAAAACAGACAGGGAACAATTGATGCTGTTATTAAAAACGGAACGATTACTGATAAGAAAAAAATTGAAGAGACGTTCAAGACTTGGACTGCAATGCCAGGAAATAGTGCATATGATGGCGTTTTAGAAGATATTGGTGTTTACTATAAGCAAGTTTCTGACAGAAATGTTGAAAGAAACTATGCTTCTCAATTCTCAAGAAATGCAAAATATATTACCCTTGCTTTACAGGTAGGATCTGCTCTTAAAGCATATGCTGCTCAGGATATGCAGGGAAGATTAGCAATGAAGCCTAAAACTGAAGCGGCAATCAAAGCGGCTTATGAAAACTTCAACCCATCTTTGGAAGGAGAAATGCTTGCAGGAATGACAAGCCTTTATCAGGCAAGAGTTAAAAACAAAGATGTTGCTTCTGCTACTATTCTAGCATTGGATGCTAAGACCGTTTCTAATTTAGCTTATTCTTCAATCTTTGCTAATAAGACTTCTGCAACGAACTTCTTATTAAGCCCTGACGCATTAAAATTAGATGCTGATCCACTTTGGAAAGCAGCTAACGGTATTGTTGCCGATCAAAAAATGAGCATGGAAAGGTTTGTAAAAGTTGATGACAACTTTGCTAAAAACAACCGTCTTTTCTTAGCAGGTTTAATGAAAGCGATGCCTGAAAAGAAATTCTATCCGGATGCAAACTCAACAATGAGATTAACGTACGGTACTGTAGATAAATTACCTGTCAGAAGCGACAGAAATTACTTCGGTATTACAGATAACTATTATACAGACATGACCGGTCTTGTTGGAAAATACAAGAAAGGTGATGAAGAGTTTGACCTTCCTCAAAGAGTAATTGATCTTTATAACCTTAAAGATTTCGGACAGTATGCTGATGCTGCAGGATATATGCCTGTAAACTTCCTTTCAAACAATGACATTACCGGTGGTAACTCCGGTTCTCCTGTAATTGATGGAGACGGAAACCTTATCGGTATTGCATTCGATGGAAACAGCGAAGCATTAAGCGGTGATATCGTATTTGAAACAGAGTGGCAGAAAACGATCAACGTTGACGTTCGTTTTGTACTTTGGACAATTGATAAGTATGCTGGTGCTAGAAGATTAATTGACGAGTTAAAGTTAGTAAGAGGTGAAAACACTCCTGCTGATACAAAATCTAAAAACTCAGGGACTACAGCAACCCCTAAGAAAATAAAGAAAAAATAATCTATCCCGATATATTTTTAAAACCGTGAAATTTACTTTCACGGTTTTTTTATTTTTGAATACTTAAAATCATTCGTTTATGAATATTCAACCCATCGAATTCACAGCCATCATCAAACAAAACGGAGAGATGAATGCGGCTTATGTAGAATTTCCCTTTTCTACAGAAAAACTATTCAGTAAAAAAGGTCAGGTAAAAATTAAAGCGACATTTGATAACAGAGTGGAATATCGCGGAAGTCTTGCCAAAATGAAATCTGATTGTCACGTTTTAGGCTTGACACAGGAAGTGAGAAAGCAATTGGGGAAAACCTTTGGTGATGAGGTGTTTGTTTCTCTTATTGAAGATAAGGAAGAACGGATTGTTGAAATTGCAGAGGATATCGCTTTAGTCTTTAATGAAAATCCGGAAGTGAAAGTATTATTTGACAAAATGAGCTTTACCCACAAAAAAGAATACATCCGTTGGATTGAAGAAGCTAAAAAAGCTGAAACAAGGGAAAACAGGAAACTGAAGATGATTCAGATGATTCTTGAAGGGAAAAAAGGAATATAAAAAGAGCTCAGGAATTCCTGAACTCTTCAATACCGGTTAATAGTTTTTAATAAGTATCATTTAAATTTAATACGTATCATAAGTACATAATGGGAAAGTAACAGCTTCATCATTTACTGTAGCAGGAGAAGGAATATTGGTTGTAATTACATTTCCTTTTTTTTCTACAATTTTAAAACGGACCGTTCCTCCGACTGAATTGATGTAAAATATTGTTCCAAGGGATAATTTTGCAGTATCTCCGGTTTTTACCGTAAATGTGCTTAAACCGTTGGTTGCATCAACTGTATACCCCAACAAAGGGCTTCCTACTCCAGACTCTTTAATAACTGACGTCTTATGAGTGCTAAAGTTATAAAACTTCTCACCTGTATTAAAGTTGAAGCCAGCCAGATTTGAACTCGAAGGGTCATCTACCATAGCATAGGTATCTTCAGGAACACCCAGGAATTTTACTTTTTCAATACGTCCTATATCCAACTTATTGATCATTACTTTCAGTCTTGCATTCTCAAAAGTTCTCTGAAGAATACCTACATATTTTGCATCTGGGATGAACGGAAAACTATTAACATAATCACCATATGTTTCTGCTCCTAATCTGATAACCCCCATGTTAGGAGTAATATCTGCCCAAAAATCACTTGGAATATCATTGATTAATTGTATTTGGTCCTTCAGTTTTACAAGATCAGTGATTATCTTTCTGTCTTTATCAAAAAGAACAAATTCTGCAAATCTGTGCCATCTTACCCATAAAGAAGTATCAGGATTGTTGATTTTAAAGACCTGACAAAATTTATTGGCATAATATGCATTAGGAAATAATCCACTATTTTCATTAAATGATTCTAAGTTCTTCACATAAGCCTGTGGGACTACATATGGATTCGAAGACTCAATTTTTCCATCCTTTTTATAATCTTCGCTCAAATCCTTGTCGAGTAGAACAAGAGGATTTTCACCAATATATTTGATTCCGTTTTCATCCGTAAAATCTGTTACTGAAATATATTGACCGGATTTGAATGTAAACCCCGAGCCTCGGCGGAAAACACCAACCCTCTCATCATTTACATTTTCTATTCTGGGTTCTACAATAGAGATTCCTATACAGTTTGCTCCAGAAAAATCAAAACAAAGCGTTTCTTCAAGTACATTATGATTAATATCTACTAATTTCCCTTCAAATGATTGGTTTAAAAATAGCCAGGAATTGCAGCCCGAAGAAATAGCGTCTTTCTCGAACTTTATAAAAGATCTTCTTCTTTTAATGGGTTTACTTTCATCCAATAGTCCCGAAAAAGAACCAAACTCTCCTCCCGTCACTCTATTAGCATTTGCCCATCCTTCGTTCACATTTCTGATAACAAAAGAATCAAGATTACTCTGGAATGACTTCAACTGGATATCGTTCCATGCAAAACCTTCAAATATGCCGGCAGATTTATTTGCTTCACAAATAACACCTTTAGTGAAAAAGGAAGCACCAACCTTAATGGTAGAATAAACAGCTCCCTGAATAAGAATCCCAACAAAATCATCAGAAAGAGAGAAATCAGCTTTCGGATATGCTGTGACATGAGTATCAATAACATTTTTATGACTATTCTGGAAGATCAATGCCGGTCTATCACGATCTCCTCTATAGAAAATCTTTTCCACTAAAAAGTTAACCGGGTTTTTAAATTGAATGGTATTTTCTATTCTGTATCCAACAGGACTGTTTCCTACTAAAGTAACCCCTACTTTTTCAAGAGACCAATTCTCCTGGGAATTGGTTGCATCTGCTGATACAAAGTCATAAAGTCCGTTGACAAATTTAGCCGCATTTTGAAAAGCTTCTGTATCATCTGTTGTAGCATCTCCCACTGCACCAAAAAGCTCAATATTAATCGGCTTTCCTGCCAAAAAGCTTGTTAAAGCATAATAATCATTCTTATTTTCAGCCGCATTCCATCTTTTACGGTAAATAATTTCGTCACACAAGGCATCAGTCATTGGAACCGGATGAGCACCATGGTACCAGCTAGTCACTTTTTCATAGTTTACATTTTCCTTTGAATCACTATCTATCAATTGAACTAAATCATCAGCAGGATCTGTCGAGGTGGCTGAGAAAAACTCTTTTGTAAATTTCATTTTTAATATTTTTTGATTATTGGATTATTTTCAGACAACGGTTGATATGGCCATATCCCTTTTTTGTCTTGAAGCAAATATCGTAGTGCTCAGCGACAAAACTTGACGTATGATTTTTTTAATAATTTTTTTTAATAATTTTTTTGTCAGGATTTAAAAAAGCACCCGACTATAGTTATGAATATCATTTATAACTATAAAAATTACTTTTATGAAAAAAATCTTTTTAAAAATCATGGCATCTACAGCAGGTATTTTAGCTGTACTTACCCTTGCATCATGTGACAATTCCGATAACAACATGCCGGATACGTCCTTTCAAAGAACCATTACCTTTGAAAATGTTGTTACTCCTAAAGATTTTGTAGAAAGCGGGAGCTTTCAGGGAACGGGAACACCTCCGGTCATTATGCCCGGGCAATCTGTTTCTTTTAAATTCAGTGCAGGAAAAGCACAGGCTTTGATGTTTGCAACGATGTACGGAGCCTCTAAGGATTGGTTTTTTGCATCACAACAACCGGGGATTAAACTATTTGACGGGAGTGGAAACGCTATAACAGGTGATGTTTCTTCAAGCGTATTGTTATGGGATAATGGAACTAAGGACAATGTGACCGGCCAGCCGGAAAGCAAAACAATCATGCAGGTTCCCAATGTAAATGCTTCACAATTGATGAAGCTGAATCTCGCCTACAATGATGTGAGTTCGGAATTTACCCTAACCATTACGAATACATCCGGTGGAACAGCCAACCAAACTCCTTTTTCTCCAGGTGTATGGGCTGTATCAAATTATAATGGCTCTCAGTTATTAAACAGTGCTCCATTCTTTACCCCTAATGCCTTATCAAATCCTGAAATTACCGATATTGCCCAAATGGGAGATATTGGCAAAATGATGACAAAGCTAAATGCCAACACAGGGATTATGACCGGACTTTCTCCTGCTCTAGTGGTCATTTATCGTGGGGATAAAAATCCGATCTATGAATTAGGAAAAGTAGACAATGGAATGGGGTTAAAAGAAATTTCTCAATTTGGAAATGTAACCAAGCTTCAAAACAGTTTAAAATCTTTACCGAATGTTAAAGGCGTTTATATTGCAGGAAGTGCGCCTGTTGCTCCGGGAACTAAAGTCATGACTAGCTTTAGCGCAGATCCGGGTGATAAAATTGCTTACGCGACCATGTTTGGCTTTTCCAACGATTGGTTTTATGCCAATGAGCCAGGTATCGACGCCAACACAAAAGGAGACCTAACTTCAAAAACGACCTTGTTTGATTCAGGAACTGGTGTTGATCAATATCCGGGAGCCGGAAACCACCAGGCTTTGTTTGGAGGAACTCCGCAGAGTGAAAATATGATTATTTCTAAAGTCGGAACACTATATCCTGTTCCCGCAGTGCAGAATGTGATAAAAGTAACGGTAAACTAGTATTGCTTTTTAACTTCAGATAAAAACAAGTCCAGGCAGTTTTACTGCCTGGACTATTATTTAAAAATGACTAAATACGCTTATGAAACCGGAAGACCCAGATATTGTAAATAAGCATCAAGAACCGTTTTATCAAATACAGGTTCTTTAATTCCTGACCCCTCCAGGAATTGAATGACATTAGAACAATCCCAGACATAGGTATTCTGATACAATTCTACGGTAGACAATCCTTCGTGCATATTATCCTTAAAGAGGCTCGTCAAGGGATACAAACGGTTTTTGCTATCATCTTCCCAATGTTTTCTCCATTCTTTATAAGGCAGACTTTCCAATGTGAAAGGATAATATTTTTTCATTAAACTAAAGAAATCTTCAAGGGTAAGATTGGTTTCCGGACTT
The DNA here is from genome assembly GCF_003815875.1 of Chryseobacterium lactis. Lineage (NCBI taxonomy): Bacteria > Pseudomonadati > Bacteroidota > Flavobacteriia > Flavobacteriales > Weeksellaceae > Chryseobacterium > Chryseobacterium lactis. The sequence goes on along the minus strand of NZ_CP033924.1, from coordinate 1,409,890 downwards.
GCAATCAGGTTAAATTTCTTTCCTATGGCATCTTTATTTTTGGTAATATGAGCCATAGACTGTGTCATATAATCTACCGTAATAAGTCCTTCTCTAAGCTCGGTCAATGCCGGATAGGATTTAAACTCAACACAATTTTTTACCAATCCGGACCACCATTGATACGGTGCATTTGCCCCGGTTTTGCTGTGACACATTGCATATCCTAAGCGATAGGTTATCAATGGTAATCCTTCTTTTGCAGCAAGATCTGCCACTGCTTCCATTACCCATTTACTTCTTACGTAGCCTATGTCTTTACTTACTGACATCAGGTTTTGCTCAATATCATCAGATTCCAGCATCACTTTTTTGCCGGTAAAAATATGTCCCCAGCTGTATACTGAAATGGTAGATAACAGAGCAAGACATTTGGTTCTTTCAGCGCCTGCCAGTTTTATGATTTCTCTTAAACCTTCCACATTCGGAGCTTTCATATAAGAATACGGCTCAATAAAGTTGACAGAACTCCCGGAATGGTAAATCAAATCTACTTTTTCTGCCAGCATTTTGAATGTTTTTTCTGAAAGTCCTAATGAAGGCAATGTCAAATCTCCGATAACAGGTATAATTCTTAACCTCTGTTCTGCTTTTGCCGGGATATGATATTGTTGAAAGCAGCGGTCAATCTTTTCCATCGCATGAAAATCATCCTGAGCTCTTATCAGACAGTAGATCTCAGCACTTGTGGTATCCAAAAGTTCCTGCAACAGATGAATTCCGACAAATCCTGTCGCTCCCGTTAAAAATATCACGTTTGGATTTTCCAATTGTTTAGGATCAAAACCTCCGGCAAATACAGTTCCCGGAGCAAGGTATACATCCTTTTGTAAAGCAACATACGGTTCCATATCTTCTACAGGAATAGCCTCTCTGGTTTCTTTGGAACGAGCAATTAAAACCTCGGAAAGCTGCTGTAATACGGGATACTGATAAATATCTCTCAGATAAACTTTCATATCCAGTTTTCTCTGTAATGCCACCGCTACTACTGCCACCAAAAGGGAATTTCCGCCAATATCGAAGAAATTATCGGTAATATTAATAACAGGACGTTCCAGTTCTGAAGACCATATATCTGCTATAATTCTTTCTGTCTCATTGGTTGGAGGTTCAAATGAAACCAGTTCTTTTGCCTCTTTATCAGCCAGATCCTTTAAAGATTGGCTATCTGTCTTCCCGTTTGGAGTTAATGGGATTTTATCAATAAAAATTATCTGAGCGGGGATCATATAACCGGGCAATTCCTCCTTCAGTAAATTCCTGAGCGATGTGACATCTTGCTCTTTTCCCGGTTCTAAAACGACAAATGCAATCAGATATTTATTACTTCCCGTAGTATCTTTTGTAATAACTATTGCTTCCTGTATTCCTTCTTGATGAATAAGTGTACGCTCTATTTCACCCAATTCAACCCTGAAGCCACGGATTTTCACCTGATTATCGGCTCTTGATAAAAATTCTATATCTCCATCAGGCAGCCATCGCGCAAGATCTCCGGTACGATACAATTTTTCCGTCTCTTTGAATGGATTAACTATAAATTTAGCTTCCGTAAGTTCTTCATTATTGAGGTATCCTTTGGCTAAAACACTGCCTCCAATATATAATTCTCCCACAGCACCCACAGGAAGTAATTCCATTTGCTCTCCTAAAATATAGGCTGTAGCATTAGCGATTGGCTTTCCAATTGAAGAGACATATTTCCCGTTCACATCCTTCACTTTTTTGAACGTCGCAAATACCGTACATTCGGTTGGGCCGTAATAATCAATCAGCTCATAGCTCAATTCCGTAGTAAGTACCGGCTTAAGTTTTTCGCCTCCTGTAAAAAGATATTTTAATTTCAGATCATTATAATTTCTGGAATACTCTACCACTGCCGGCGCTAGAACTGTAGGAGCAAAACCATGGGTAATCCGGTTTTTACGATAATAATCCACTAATGCCGAAGCTTGTGTCCTTTCTTCATCTTCTGCAATGAAAAGGGTGGCTCCTGAAGTAAGTGCCGACCATGTTTCCCAGACGGATATATCAAATGCGATGCCTGCCACCACGGTAAGCCGTGACGTGTGATCTACGTGAAAATGATGATTATGCCAGGTTACCAGATGCTGAATAGCCTGATGACTAACCATTACACCTTTTGGCTTTCCTGTTGATCCTGAAGTATAAATGGTATAAGCAATGGCTTCCTGAGGTATTTTGATATCCGGCAGTTGCGAAGAAAAATGATCCAGATTTTTCATGGTTTCAAGATCAACAATTTTAGCTTTTTCATTTGGCGATAAAAGTTCTCCCAGCAAATGGTTGGTAACAATAGCCTCTGCAGCAGTATCTGTAAGAATATACTCTACTCTTTTTACAGGATAGGCTGGATCTATAGGAACATAAGCCGCTCCTGTTTTAAGGATACCCAGAACAGCTACTGCCCATTCTAACGAGCGATCCAGCCAGATGGGAACATACTTTCCTTTCTTTATTCCTCTTTCGAGTAAAGCGTTGGCCAGTTGGTTGCTTTTTTTATCCAATTCTCTGTACGTTATTCCTTGCTCCTTAAATACAACAGCGGTATTTTCAGGATAAAGGGATACATTTTTTTTGAAAAGAGATACCAACGTTTCTTCGTGATGGTAATCCCAGCCGGTTTTATTAAAACCATGTAAAAGCTTTTCTCTTTCTTCCGAAGACAGCAGTACAGCCGCTCCTAATGATTGTGAATCTAATGTTGGTGTTGTGTTTGACATATTAAAATTTGATTTGGTTTAAAAAATTATGTGGTGTGTCAATTTTTTGGACAAATTGAAGTAACAGCTAAGGTGATAAACACTTTTTATATTGCTCATTTTTTAAGAATCTGGTTTTCAGAAAGGACTTTCTACAGATGCCGAGATTAAAAATTATTCAGTGTATTTAAAAAAAATAACATTTTTAATAATTTTTAAACATAAATAGAAAAACAATTATAAATTTAATTTATATAATGAAATATGATTAATAATTCATCAATCAAACTTAACATAATAAATTAAATAAAGTGTTACATAATTACAACCTTATTCCCTTTATGGAGAATTAAACTTTTGAAACCAAGGTGTAAGGAAAATACCGTATCTTATTAATCTTCAAATATTTTCCCTTGCAATAAGACACGAAAAAAGTCGTATTGAAACGACTTCTGGCCTATTTTATCATTTTATTTTGAAACTAAGCATTCCAAAATTCCCGATCCAGACTTCTGTATTGAATGGCTTCGGAAATGTGATGCGAAAGAATTTTTTCAGATTCTTCAAGATCAGCTATTGTTCTGGCCACTTTGAGGATACGGTCGTAAGCTCTGGCAGAAAGGTTAAGCTTTTCCATTGCCAGTTTAATAAGTCCGAAAGAAATTTCATCCAACTCACAAAAGGCTTCAATTTCTCTGGGACCAATTTGGGCGTTACTGCTGATATTTAAATTTTTATATCGTTCATTCTGAATATCTCTGGCCTTCAGAACACGCTCTCTGATGTCTTTACTTTGTTCTCCCTTTCTTTTTTCGGAGAGCTGCTCAAATTCTACCTTCTGAACTTCAATATGGATGTCAATCCGATCCAGCAAAGGACCTGATAGTTTGTTCATATATCGCTGCATTTCGTAAACAGATGAGGTATTGCTGGGGTCGTCGGGGAAAAATCCGCTTGGACTGGGATTCATAGAAGCTACCAGCATAAAACTCGCCGGATAATTAACCGTAAATCTGGCTCTTGAAATGGTTACTTCACGGTCTTCCAATGGTTGCCGCATCACTTCAAGAACGGTTCTTTTGAATTCCGGCATTTCATCCAGAAACAAAACTCCGTTATGAGCAAGAGAGATTTCTCCCGGTTGAGGGTAACTTCCACCACCGACAAGTGCTACATCGGAAATCGTGTGATGAGGAGATCTGAAAGGACGAACGGTCATTAAGGAAGCTTCTGTTCCTATTTTTCCGGCAACAGAATGTATTTTAGTGGTTTCCAACGCTTCTTTCAAAGTTAGCGGGGGCAAAATACTGGGAACTCTTTTGGCAAGCATTGTTTTTCCGCTGCCGGGAGGTCCTATGAGAATAATATTATGTCCTCCAGCCGCTGCAACTTCCATGGCTCTTTTAGCTGTTTCCTGGCCCTTCACTTCAGAAAAATCAAATGGAAAATTATTGATTCTTTCACTGAATTCTTTCTTCGTATCCAATATCACTTTTTCAATAGGCTTTCCTTCGTTGAAAAAATCGATAACTTCTTTGATATTTTCCACACCATATACATCCAGATCATTTACAATAGCTGCCTCACGGGCATTTTGAATGGGAAGAATAATTCCTTTAAAACCTTCTTCACGGGCTTGTATGGCAATGGGAAGCACTCCTTTGATAGGCTGAAGACTCCCATCTAAGGACAATTCTCCCATAATGATATAGTTTTGAATCTCCTCAGCCAGTATCTGATCTGAAGCGGCCAGAATACCAATCGCAATGCTGAGATCATAGGCAGAACCTTCTTTTCTGAGATCCGCAGGCGCCATATTAATCGTAATTTTTTTCCCCGGAATTTTATAGCCCACATTTTTCAATGCCGCAGAAATTCTGTAGCTGCTCTCTTTAATGGCATTATCGGGAAGACCAACCAAATGATACCCTACTCCGCCGGTATCTATATTAACCTCAATTGTTATCGTCTGTGCAGAAACTCCATGAATGGCACTACCATAAATTTTAATCAGCATGGGTGTGTTTTTGCTGTAAATGTAACTAATATCCTATTTTACAAAGAGTTGATTTATATTGATAGTATTCTATAAAAAGAGAGGTATCTAAAATGATATTAATAAATCTATCTTTTGAAATCGATATAAAAAAGACCGGCGCAAATAAATTTGCGCCGACCCAACCATTATTAAAAACTAACGAAAGATTATTTAATCTTATTTTTTTATAAATTTATTTTTGTACTCATTTTTCCCGTCAGAGCTTTTTGAAATAATGATATAATTCCCCGGAACCAGATGAGAAACATCAATAGCTTGTTTGTATTGATGATCTCTTTTTTGCAGAACCAGTTTTCCGGTCATATCGATAATAGAAATCTCTTTGTATGCTTTATCGGATTCTTTTCCGATGTATAAAAATTGGGCGGTAGGATTCGGATATACTTTCAGGTTGTTATCTCTTGTTTTTGTTTCTCCTGTCCCCATATTTTCACAAAATCCCCAGCTTCCGAAATTGAGTTTTACGAATGAGTTTGTTCCCAGGAATTTGCACTGATCAGGGCAATATTCTGT